>CALNYB010000001.1:0-116662 GCA_942490675.1 Cyanobacteriota bacterium
GTAGTAGCAGACAACAGGCTCAAATGGATGCATTACAGTCAATGGCTAGCATGACCAATACTTTACATGGGCTATTCGGCACTTATGAGTTATTAGAATTTCGCAATCTTAGCGGTCAACTATCCCGTCGCAGTATCGATATTCACTTTCCTCGCTATCAAGCTGATTGTGACTCAGATTTAGTTGAGTTTCAACGGGTTCTCAAAAGCTTCGGAGAAAAAATGACTCTAGAAAAAGCTCCCGAATTGGAAATTCATTGGGAGTATTTTTATGAGAGGAGTATTGGTTGTGTTGGTATTCTCAAAGACTGGCTGACTCAGGCTTATCGCAAAGCTTTACATGAATCCGCTTCTACTTTAAGCGAGCATCACTGGCGACCTTACGCACCGTCTGTAGCCCAATGTCTTCAAATAGCAGCCGAGGCGATTGAAGGAGAGAAAGCATTTAAGTTTGAGTAATCTTGATTTTAAACTGACAAATTTTCCGAAAAGTGCCATCTTATGATTCCATTAGTGCCATTTTATCCTTCAAGTTACAAATTTTGTTAATACAGTAAATCAATGCTTTCAAGCGATCGCTTTATTAGAAAATACCTTTTTAGCAGAAAAACAAATTCTATACGGAGTAAGGTTTTGAGGCACTTGTGTCAGGCAGCCAGGGGTGTGGTCAAAAGTAGTTGGTGAGGCTCCAGGCGATCGCTAAAAAACTCGACGCCAAGTGGGATTGATCTAAACAAAAAAAGGCAGTGTAGTTAAAGAGATGAATCAATAAATTACACTGCTATGAACCAAAAATATAATGATTGTATAGAGCAAATAAGTCAAATTCTGTTTCAAGCAATTACAGAGAGAGAAGAAAATCTGGTGGAAACAGTTGAGGAACTTGACTCTGACCTATTATCACTGTTACGTACTATCGGCGCTCGAGTGATGTCAATGTTGATGACCTGGTTAGTTAATCAGGTGACAAGTCAAACTCAAACTATTGGTTGGGTAATTCATCGACGACCCTTAATTAAATATACAGTGATTTTTGGTCAACTAAAGATAGAATCGCCCTATCTTTGGAATAAGAAACTGAAAATGGGGATTCGTCCCGTAGCCGAAAAACTAGGAATAACTCATGGAAAGCATTCCCCAGGCTTAACAAGAGCTTTGGTAGATTTTGGTGCGGAAGAATCATTCAATCAGGCAAGTAAACGCTTTCAAGAACATTATGGTTTTAAGATTGAGTCGAGTAAAGTCAGAAGAGAAGTGCTTCAAATCGCTCGATTATCGGAACAATTTGTGGAGCAAAGACTAGCCAAATCTCAAGCACAAGCAACTATTAACCCCAAAACAAAGACCGAAAGACTTTTATTAGAATTAGATGGTTGTCTTTTAAGAACAGGAGTAAAAGTGCCAGAGGAGAAAGTTGGATTAACCAAGATTCGGAAAATTCCCCAATCTTCTCGAAAAATTGATTGGCGAGAAATCAGGGTGGCTTTTGCTCGTCCAGTTGAGCAGAAAAAGCAGCGAACATTTGTCGCTAGGATGGACAAGTATCCAAAACTTGTTCAACAACTTGTCGGAGCTGCTTACATCCGTGGTCTAGCACCCCAGTCACAAATTTTCGCCCTAGAGTCGTGGAGCTAAGGGTCTTAAAGAGGCTCGCGGAAGTTGGTTTTCGAGGGCTTCAGTTTATCTTAGATCGCCCTCATCTCAAACAACATCTTTATGAAGGGGTCGAAGCAATGGAACTCTCTGAAAAGCTTAAACATCCTATTGTCGATGCTATTGTCAGGGCAAGGTTCAGAAAATCATCAAAAAATTCCAAAATTATCAAGGAACAGGAGCCAAGGAGATTGAAACTCTAGCTAATGTGTGTCCATTATCAGAAAGGCGCATAGTTCGCCGCATCTAGTTTCAGAGTTTAGGATTACCTATTGGCAAGGGGTGAAATTGAAAGTGCCCACCGATATATCCCACAAAAAAGGTTAAAAATCCCAGGAGCTACTTGGCACCCTGATACCATCAATCCCATGCTCGCTTTAAGAATTATTCGAGCCAATGATTGGTGGTCTGAATTTTGGAGTGGATACAGACCACAACGGAACTGCATCAATGTTTAATTAACTTTAAATTGTCAAATTCTACTTTTAACCTCAAGTAAATTTTAAGAGTAAATTGTCGGATAAAAATCCTCTTTTTCTCTATTCAAACTAAACGGTTTAGTTTGATAATTAGGCGATCGCCCTGGAGAATCACCAACAGGTTTTGATTGCACCCGGCAGCCAGGTCAAGTCTGGCATAGTTGATATTTAGCGATCGCCTGAATTAGAGCGAAAATATTTATAACTTTTACACAGTAAGTTCGGTAGAACCTTTATCTATTTGCTCCTCCTCCCATACGTATCATTAGCTACTTATAGAAGATGCTCATTCTCCCGAACTCATATTTCTTTCCTACTTCATCTGTGGGGCTGCGGAATGTGGGCTAGAAAGTTGTTTGCTATCTGCGATCGCTGGCATTAAAAAGCCAAGATATTTCCCATTAATGAAATAAATTTATTAATTCTCAAGCAAATTGATTAGGACGTAATTGATTCCAAGATAGAGCCTGTTCTAATTTAGCAGCCAGAGCAATAATCGTTGCCTCAGAATTGGGTTTGCCGACTAGCTGAACTCCCAAAGGAATATCCTGGGCATCGAACCCCACAGGAACATTGATTACAGGTTGTCCTGTAACGTTGAATGGCGGACAGGGAAGTATCCAGTTAACAATGCGCTGAAACGTAGCTTCAGGACTTAGATTTGCCCACTCGCCAATTTTAATTGCAGGATGCATATAGGTAGGAGCAACCAAAACATCAATTTGAGTAAACATACTCACTAGCTGTCGAGCAAATAACTGCATCTGGGTTACTGCCTGTAAATATTCTCCTGCTGTACCAGATTGAGTCAGTACCCATTGGTTCATAGGACTTAGTACCTCTGAGGGGATTCCCGAAGCCGCTACCGCTGTTGACCAAACAGTTGTGAAAGGTTGAATCAAAGGAGATAAGTCGATCGCCTGGGGTATAGTCTTGTGTCCCATCGTTTCTAACTGCTGGACTATTTTGGCAATACTTGCCTGGCATTCTGGAGCGGGTTCTCCTATCGGCAGCAAAGATGTAGTATAGCCGATCTTTAAAGCTGGTAACGTCTGTTGAGTAGTTGTTAAGAAAGAAGTTTTTGGCTGATCGAGCCAATAGGGATCTCCAGTCATATACCCCGAAGCAATATCTAAAAAAGCGGCAGCATCAGCCACGGTACGACTAAGAACACCATGAGTTGCTAATCCACCGAGGCGATCTCCTACAGGGGCAAAAGAAATTCGTCCTCGGCTAGGTTTGATTCCCACTAGACTACAACAAGCAGCAGGACCTCTAATGGAACCGCCACCATCTCCACCCAGAGCAATGGGACATAATCCCGCAGCTACGGCAGCAGCAGAGCCTCCACTAGAGCCTCCAGGAGTGTACTCTAAATTCCAGGGATTTCGAGTCGGGGCAAAGCCTTCTGGTTCAGTATAGGGAAAAGAACCCAATTCAGAAGTGGCAGTTTTCCCCAAGATAATAAACCCTGCCTGTCTGATTTTGGCGATCACTCCTTCATCGTAGGTCGCTATCTGGGCTTTTAGACCAGGGATACCATAGGTGATGGGCATATCAGCGACAGCTTTTAGATCTTTAATCGCAATCGGGACACCAAAAAAAGTCGGCAAGTAGTTTGTATCCAGAGTCTGTTCTAGCTGTGCGGTTTTCTGTTGAGCATCGGCGATCGCACTTTCTTTGGCTACATAATAAAAGCTCCCTACCTGAGAATCGTATTGCTCAATGCGAGATAAGTATATTTCGGTTAACTCCAAAGGAGTAACTTGACGTTCTTTAATTAGTTTGGCTTGTTCTAATGCTGAGGTAAAAGCGAGATCCGTTGAATTATTGAGAGACATAGAGTAGATAATTAATGGTTAAGAGTACGTCCGCTATTAGCATCGAAAATAAATAGTTGCGACAAATCAAATTTTACACAAATGCGATCGCCTTTCTTGGCTTGCCACTGGCTATCTGTCAGCAGATTAAGTTCCAAGTTAGATTCGGTCGCAACAGCCTTAATCAAGGTTTCTCTGCCTAATGGCTCAACTAGATCAACCTCTAAAACTAGGCAATCCTGACTATCTTGAGCTGATATAGATTGAATATGAATATGCTCAGGGCGGATTCCCAGGTCAAAATTTTGTCCCTGTGTCGGCTGTAATTGCTGTATTTTGGCTGCGTCCAATTGTATCGCCTGATGCTTCAAAATAATTAGTCTTTCGTTGTCATAAGTCGCGGGCAAAATATTCATTGCTGGATTGCCTAAGAAACCAGCTACCATTCTGTTGACAGGATTATCATAAATTGTTTGTGGGCTGCCAATCTGCTGTATCTTGCCATCATCTAGAACTACAATCTTATCGGCTAGAGTCATTGCCTCTACCTGGTCGTGAGTGACATAGATCGTAGTAATCCCAAACCTCTGATGTATCCGCTTCAATTCCGCTCTCATATCGTCCCGTAACTGAGTATCTAAATTAGATAGGGGTTCATCTAGCAAAAATACCTGGGGTTGTCGAGCGATCGCCCTCCCCAAGGCTACTCGCTGTTGTTGTCCTCCCGATAGCTGCTTTGGCTTGCGTTTGAGCAGGTGTTCAATATCTAAAGAACGAGCTACTTCTTTAACTCTTGTGGCGATCGCTGATTTGTCTTGCCGACGCATTTTTAGACCAAAAGCTAAATTATCAGCTACACTCAGGTGAGGATACAGAGCATAATTTTGAAATACCATTGCCACATCTCTTTGTCGCGCTGGCACATTGTTAACTAAGCGATCGTCAAAATAAAGTTCGCCTCTAGTGATCGTTTCTAATCCAGCAATCGTCCGCAGAATAGTTGATTTCCCGCAGCCTGAAGGTCCAATTAAGACCCAAAAAGCGTGATCGTGAACCTTGAAGGTGATATCTCGAATTGCCTTAACCTTGTCAAATTGTCTCGTAATTCCCTGTAGACTGACTTGAGCCATACATTAAACTTGCCGTTTTTTATCTGTGCTGATCTGATTCTATTGTGACATCCTCCCAACGGTAATTGCGTCGCGAGTAATATAGCTTGGGCTTTGATTGTCGCCTTTTTCTAACTTCGTCAAAAATGGGCGAACCGTCAGTTGTATAGTAGATAAGCTTAGATCTGGAGGATATAAAATGCTGAGTGAAAAAGTAAAAGAATTAATCAAAAAGTCCCGTATTGTTAGCTGTGATTGGCAGAACTATCCTAGATCAGTAGTTGATATTTTTCAACAGGCAGATAATGCAGGTCGATATTTAACCGATGAAGATATAGAGCAGATTGGAGCGGTTATTCCCAGCCTCTCTCAGGGATTAGCACAAGGAAAATTGTTGCGAGATAACGTGGTTGAAATAGTTTATCATGCCAGAACAGTAGTCTTAGATGCTTACCCTGGGATTACTGAGCCTGGAGGCGGTTTATATCCACCAATGCGAGCCGAAGCTTGCTGGCGCGACTTTTGGCACTTTCTGCGTTGTATTAGCTATGGCATCAGCGGTCAAAGAGTAGATTACACAAGCGATCGCGGTTTGAGCTATATGGAACAGCTATACAGAGAACTACAGGTTCCTTTAGATGCGATGGTTTTGGGTTTAGAACAGTTAAAAGTCTTTAGTCTGAAACAGTTTGAACCAGAACAACAAGATAACCTTGAACCTTATTTTGATCGCTTGATTGAATCGATGCGTCAATTTTCGTCTGGGAATTGATTTTGGTGGGCATTAGCAAATTAATTTATGATCCATATATAGCAATACGCACTCTTTTTTAGAACACTTATTACTCATTACTCATTACTCATTACTTACGAGCAATTAACTTTTCTGTCCTAAGCGATTAACGTACTGCGATATTTCTCTGCATGCCCACCCTACGGGGTTTATTTCAACAAAGCTTCTCCTCGACGGAATAATTCCCGTGCGTAGTCTGTCCAAGTACCTTGTCCCCAATAACGAAAGCAACTTGTCTCCACTAGCAATACATACAGCAATGCTTCTTGATATTCCTTGGTTTTAGTTACCGTAGGATCTTCAGCTACCACTGCATCATATTTTTGATGAAACATAGCACTGAGTTGATTCATGGGTTCGAGGACATTTTCGTAGCCTTTAACCCAACTGAGATCGTCTGTCCAAGATGCCCCATCCATATGAAATTGGTGATCTGTCTCCTGTAAATGTGCGATCGCTTTTTGGACTTTTTCTGGGGTTCCCGTATCAGGATCTACCTGTTGCCAAATCTTATGTTGTCCCACAGCTTGGCAAGTGGGATAGTCTTCAGGCTTGACTCCCGCTGCTTCAAGTAATTCCAGATATTCTGTACCGTTAAGCCCTGCAACATTCTGGTTATCTTTTAGTTCGTACCAAACGGGTTGGAAGTCACGGGCAAATTCATTCATCATCACCCCACCATTTTCGCCGTCGGCAATTTGGCTCACGCAGCTAGGGACAGAAACATCGCCGATTTGTTGTTTACCTCTACCTTTTGTCTCGTGGTAAGGTTGCATTTGAGCCACTAATTTAGTATCTGAACCTTGAGTTTTAATCAGTGCGGTGATACTAATCGTTTCTCCCCTAGAGTTACGGGCAACTAAACGATTAGGAATATATTTATCGTCGTGGTGTAAACCTGAACCGTCTAATCTTTCTACAGAATGTTCTTGTACCAATAACCAACGATAACCACACTCTTTTAAAGCCTTAATATATTCATAGAGAGTATCGGGGTTGTTAGGTAAGTGCATTTCTGGAGGAGAAAAGCCTTTGACTCGCGCCAAAGCATCAAAGCCGAAAATTGCTGCAAAATAATGTTGCCAAGCCTGAATATGCAGCTTGATATCAGGAATTGGGGTAGAAGGAATCACAGCATGACTCCACATCGTACCCAACCATTCCACATAGGGCTGATACTGAGCATCGCAGGTAATTTTTTTCAGGTTATCCAAAATATCATTGCGTCCCATCTGCTGAAAACCCCACAGCAGATTACCCGAATAATCCAGCATAATTCTTGGTTGGCAACCATCCGCAACTAGCTCAGGAATCCAGTCAGCCATGCGAGAATAACACCAGGCAAATACTTCTGCGTTGTGATTGTCTCCATCGCTGGGATGCTCAAACATATATTGCAGGTTACAAATTAGTTCGCCATTCGCTCCTGCGGGGATAGTAGGCTGGTGCATATGAAGCGCGCAGGCAAAGCTGGCATTAACCCGATCGAGATTGATCTTGCTATCAGGTAAAAAGACTAGTTCATTATGATTTACTGCTGTGGCGATATCTGATTCCCAACCACAAATATTGGGTAAGCTGTTAGTAACTATTTCTAGATTATTTTGAGGTGCTGTGGCGATTGGCATTATTATTCTCTGAGATTAGATGAAAGTAATTTTATTTTAAGGGTATTAATTAGTATTTCTAGGTGTAAGTATTAAGTATTAACGTTTGAGCCAGCCCAGTCAAGGTGGTGTGAGCCTCAGAAACTGATTCTCAATAGAAGAGATATCTTATCAATAAGTTGTTTCTCTTGAGCAACAATTATTGCTAACTTGAGAAAAATACAAGAGGAGAAGTGGTCTTCAAGAAGTAGTTCGCGACATCTTGCCGCGAACTACTTGGTTTTTTCAGCAATTCTCATTTTGGAAAAAATGGGGATTTAGTTCTCTATTTTTTTTAGAGAACTGAAATTAATTAGGGATGATTTTTGGTTAAATTATGAAATTATAGAGGTGTCAGAGGATTTTATCCTCATTTTGCACTCTTGGCTCTGTACTACATGACAAAAAAAGCTGTTACCATCTCTCCATCACAGTTAATCAGATTTTTAGACCAAGAATTAAAGGAATTACCAGATAAACGAAAAGGAGATAATAAGAAATATACGGTAAACCATGCATTGAAAGCAGGTTTCTCTGTATTTTTCTTATTATCTCCTTCTTTTTTACAACATCAACGTTTGATGAAGCAAAAAAAAGGATATGATTTTATTTTTGTAGCCAAACCATCATCACATAAAGCTTTATATGAATGGATAGATTTTTCAGAAAAAAATGGAACAATGAGAATTGGATCAATCAAAAAATATGAGAAAGGTCAAAGAAGAATTTATCGATATAGATATGTAAATCAGGTTCCCCTGCGCGAAAATGAACCAAGCTTAATGGTTAACTGGTATGAAGTAGAAATATTTGATACAGTCAAAAACAAAGTAATTTATAAGAATAGTTTTATCACGAATCATGAGTTAAGTGAGCAGAATATCTTTAAAATGATTGTCAGTGGAAGAACCCGCTGGAAAGTAGAAAATGAAAGCAATAATATTCTGAAAAATCAAGGATACAACTTAGAACATAATTTTGGTCATGGACAAGAGAATCTGTCGGAAATCTTATTATCTTTAAATCTTCTAGCTTTTTTATTTCATAATGTCTTAGATTTAGTCAATAGTATGTATCAAAAAGCCCGAGAAATCTTAGGCACAATCAAGAGATTTTTTAATGATATTCGGGCTTTGTTAAACTATGTATGTTTTCAGAGTTGGAATGATTTATTCATATTTATTTTAACACAAAGGGCTTGCACGCATGTAGGAGAATCAAGAGAGCCAGTTAATACAAGTTAAAAAAAGAACAAAAAAAGTTAATAATAACTATGCCGAGCAATGGCAAGTCAAACCAGGCAGTATCTATGATGGTGATACTCTGCGCGTTGCCAGGGGAACTGAGGAGTTATTTTTACATCCCACATTCCACAGCCACACAAATGAAATACATCCGAAATCGCCCAAAACCCTTATTTTATGTTGAAGAAAAAGATTAATTGAATAAATCAGGGAGAAGTTAGCCTTTTTCTTCCGCTAACTTAGCAATTTCAGGGAAGAGATTCTCATTAACTTTTGCTTAATGAGAATCTCTTCCCAAATCAAACCAATAAGGGTTCTTGTTATCAAGAGAAAAATAATTACTACGCCTTGCTAACTTCGTGAATTAATTGAATTTAATTGTGGCAAAACTTGAATAATCAATTACCCAGATAAAATATAATATTATATAGAAGATGCACATTTTAAGGTTTTGAGTGAGATGCTTGATCTTTTCGGGAAGCTTGCCAAGTTAAGCTAATCAAAGCGTTTAAAATTGCCGAAGCTACAGTCGCACCACCTTTATCCCTATTCACACAAACATAAGGTATGGAAGATTTTTGGAGTCTTTGTTTAGTATTTGATTCCAGGAATGTAGGAGGAGTAGCTATCGCCAAAGTTGGTTCAATAACTTTATTTCGGAGTAAATCTACCATAGTAGACATGGCAGTTTGATCTTGACCAATAATTAAAATACCATGAGGATATTTGCTACCTAACATTTCCAGTCCATTAGAGGCTCTGGTTACTTTGTCTGTAACTTCGGTACTAATTGTAGCGCAGCAATAAACAGGATTTCTAAAAGTTTGTTGTAGTCTAGGAACAATGCTTACTTGAACCTCTGGTACATCCACTATGATCGGTGTAATCGCTGTCAGCGCTGCTGCTCCTTTTGCTAGCGCACCATCAGAAAACTTTAACAGAGATTGATACTCCATATCCCCAGTGTAATAAATAACTTGGCGAATTATTTCGTATTGAGCGGGAGAAAAATTTTCCTCAATTCCCTCAATTTGACGATCAATTATTGCTAGGGAAGAAGCCTCTGTAAATTGTAAATCCATCTGTTCTATTTAATTATTAGCCGATGCGTTTATTTGGAGAGCATTTTTAAATAGGTTAGCTTAATTGAACGCTAAATGTAGCCATTCCAGTTAATTTTCCCATTGCTTGCCCAGGAAGTCACAAAATGTTTACAAAGGGCTGGCGCGCACGGCTAAACCACTCCTCACAAAGGTAAGTTTTTAACAAAGAGGCGAGTAGTTGCCATCATTATGAACGAAAAAATTAGCATTTGCCCCTTGTGCTCCTTGTCTTGGTTTCAGGCTTAAATGTAAAAAGTCTACCCTTGTGAGTTAAACTACTCTCCTGTTAAGCTATTCAAAATAACTGCCATTCTTCGCTACTGAGTCTTTTTAACTGATTCAAATGCCGATTAGTATAAAAATCATCAAGTCTAGACCAGTTATGAATTGCTGAGGCTTTGATACTAATTGCCCAAGCCCAAATATGAGCCATCTGAGTTAGAGCCTGTAGTGATGAAGTTTCCTCATCAGTTAGTTTTTGAACCTTTTGGTAACCTACAAAAAAGGCATCTCTTATCTTACGATTGATTCCTGCGCTTAGAGAGACTTGTAAAAACTTAGCCAGATCAAAGATGCGCCAGCCATAGCCACATTGATCAAAATCAAATAAAGTAATCTGATTGTCTGCGGTAAAGTGAACATTGCCACTATGAGGATCTCCCCAACAAACACCCCAAAGAGGAGACTTTTGTTCCAGACAGGTTAACTGTTGCTTGATTTTAGTAATAGTTTCAGACAAGTAAGACAGATCTTGATTTCGATTCCCTAGATAAGGGGTAATTGTTCCTAGTGATTCATCTAGTAAGTATTTCAGATCTAAAGGCTGGCGTGGGGTTGCATTCTCAAATTCTAAGGATACTTGATGCACCTTGCCTAAGGTTTGCCCCATGATCGTACTTTGTTCTACGTTGAGATCTCCTTGGGGTATTTTCCCTGGAGCGTAGGGAAAAAGCGCTGCATAGCGATCGCCTTCTACTGCGTGGACAGTCACAAATAGCTGCTCTGATTTAGTTTTTAGGGGACTAGCAACAGGTAACTTGTGCTGATCAAGAAAGTCAAGGAACTCTAGCTCAAACTTAATATCTGATTGAGAACGCCAATGGTGGTGAGAAATCTTAAGAATGTAAGGCTTATTGTCGGTTTCGATTAGATAAATGTCGCTCAAACCGCGATGCCAAAATAAACAGTGATTAACTGCTCCTAATTCGTACTCTGTCAGTACTCCCTCCACTAAGGCTTGGGGGGAGAGAGTAGAGTAGATAGCTGGAAAGACACCCATCGCTACCATTGATCATAAACCTCTTTACTAGCTACAGATTTATCTGCCCCAAGTAGCGGTTTACTCAGGAAGCCAAAATCTGAAAGCTTACACCTCCCACTTTGACCAACGATCAGGCAAGCCGCGAATCGGTTACCTTGACCTCAATTCCTGCCTTTTACCAAAACCTCATGGACATTCATCATTATAATTTACCTGCTCCCCAAGCAAGGTTGTGTATCATTTGATACTAAACCTAGGAGTGATATATATCTACATAATATTTACATAATATTTACATAATTTACATAAATCTAAACCATTTGAGAAACGCTATAGTTAGGTCAGGTTACTGATCAAAATGGCGGGAGGCGGATTTGAACCACCGACCTTCGGGTTATGAGCCCGACGAGCTACCAGACTGCTCTATCCCGCGTTGCTTTAGTAACAATAGCACAGTGGGCTTTAAAAAAGCAATTTCAATATTTATTTGGCATAAACGGCAGATAATAGTCTTGCTCCGCCAAACCGAACTACATCGCTACAG
Organism: Cyanobacteriota bacterium; assembly: GCA_942490675.1. Classification (GTDB taxonomy): domain Bacteria; phylum Cyanobacteriota; class Cyanobacteriia; order Cyanobacteriales; family Xenococcaceae; genus Waterburya. Next base: position 11,652 of record CALNYB010000001.1, read on the forward strand.
GGTAATCCTGTTAACTCAGCGGTAGATTTAATTATTGCTTTAGCTTCAGCGGTATCCATCCCCAGAGTATTGAGGGCGATCGCTTTTACTTTTACCTGACCAAAGGCTCCGAAGGCACTAGCTACGGTTTCGTATAGTTGAATTACTTCAGTCAGAGGAGGAATGGAAATATTGGCAAAATCACGAATATGGGTTGCCCCTGCGCGATGAACTAAAACTAAGGCTGTGGGTTGACTGCCACGAATCAGAGGTAAAGTAGCAGTTGAACCTGGATGCAAGAGTGAACCCTGACCTTCAATGATCACGAGATCTTGGTCTGCTGCCAATTCCCTCACAGTTTGTTCCACAGCCCCCACCGCAAAATCCACTCGTACTGCATCTAAAGCAATCCCCTGTCCTGCGATCGCAATTCCCGCCTGTCCTGTAGCCATAAACTGAGCCTTGATTCCTTGGTTTAAGGCTGCGCGATGGAGTTCTAGGCTGGTAGACATCTTGCCAATCGCCATATCTGTACCTACTGTTAAGATTCTCTGGGCAGCGAGCGATCGCGCTTCTCCTCTGCCGACAGTTAAACCAGAAGGCTCTTGGCGCAGATCCCAGATCCACTGATCAGGCTGTAAATCAGGAAATTTGGGATTTAGTGGAGTGTGTAAACCATTAACAATCGACAGACCACCTTTTACGGCGATCTCTATTTCTGCTAATAACTCAGCAGGTAGTTGTCCTCCAGAAGGAGCAATGCCAATCAATAAAACATCGGGATTGTATGCCAAAGCTGCTTGGGTATTTTTAACAATAGGCACATCTCGCCCTATTCCTGTTGACTTAGCTAAAGATTCTCCAGCACTTTTAGGATCGATTACCGCTAGAATATCTGTCTGGCTATAACGCAGAAAAGCTAATCCAGTTTTGCCATGAACGCCCTTGATTCCTTCTGTTAATAGAATTACTACCCGATTATTAGCTGTAAGCATTATGAGTTACTCCTAATCCTGGTTGATGATTGAGTACTAAACGTCCCGCCTCTATAGTTGCGCCACAAAAAGGATCGTCAGTCAGATTTAGATGGCTATCGAGGTCTAAATAATCTGCCCAAGGAGCGAGATGAGCCATGGCAGTATTTGCCAAACTACTATCGGAATAGCAGCCGAACATCACTTTTAAGTCGTAGGCTTGAGCAACGCTAATTGCCCGCATTGCTTCGGTTAATCCTCCCGTTTTCATGATTTTAAGATTAACCCCCGCAATAGACTGTGCCAGCCTGGGAATATCGGCACTAGTAAAACAACTTTCATCAACCAAGATTGGTAGAGGTGATGCTTGTGATAAAGCTGATAGCTGATGATCTTGGGACACAGGTAAAGGCTGTTCAATATATTCTACTTCCTGGTTGGCTAGCCATTGGGACATATAGACCGCATCATCAAAGCTCCATCCACCATTAGCATCCACGGTAAGTCTGGTTTGAGGGGCTTCTCGACGTATGGCTTCGACCATTACTTGATCTGCCTCAATTCCTGCTGGGCTACCTAGCTTCAGCTTGAGCATTTTAAGCTCTAAAGTATCTTGCCAGTCTTTAAGTCTGGTAACGGCTGTTTCTGGGCTACTAATACCAATGGTGACCGATATTGGCGCAGTGCGATCGCAATTTAAGCCCAATATTTGCCAGAGGGGTAAATTAGCTTTTTTTCCTAGCCAATCATAGAGAGCCATATCTACTGCTGCCTGAATTGCTGAAGAAACCTGGAGCTGCTGTAATTTTAGATTAATTTCCTGGCGTTGCAGCGGGTGAAATTGTTCTAATTGGGGAATAAGCTGCTTTAATTCGGATAACAAACTGGCAGTATCTTTGGTCTGGTTTTTGGTAACAGAAAACGGTGATGCTTCTCCCCAGCCTTCAATCTCTTCCTGACGAATACGTAACCAGATGTTAGTCGTTTGAGCGGTCGTACCGCGACTAATTTGGAGCGCAAATTTCTTGTGAACTGTAAAAGTCTGAACCGTTAGTTTCATGTTAGTGGCGATTTTTTCACTACCTTAAGCTTGTCAGAATTATCATAAATGAAACTTCTCTCAAGCACCGAGCGTCTAAGAAATTGTTAATATCAGAATCGAATTTATAGTTATAGTTATTCAGATTTAACTAAATTTTATTTTTATGACCTTTATTTTGTCCTCTCATAGCCGTTGTTTAGGGCTGATTTTAGCTACTATACTCAATACGATTGTTTTGACCTCCCCTCAGATCTCTGAGGCGCAATCGACTAAACCAGGATCGATTACCCTCAAGTCAGATACCCAGGAATCCAATGCCAAAACAGGTATCATTACTGCTAGAGGAAATGTCAGAATTGACTATCCTGCTCGACAAATTCAGGCTACTGCGACTCAGGCACAATATTTCAGCCGTGAACGGCGTTTAATTTTAACTGGGAACGTTTATGTAATTCAGGAAGGAAATAGTATGCGTGCGGAGGAAATGACTTATCTAATTGACGAAGGACGTTTTATTGCAACTCCACAAAGCGATCGCCAAGTAGAATCAACTTATATTATTACTGATCCTGAACAGTAGACTAGTATTATTGATGACTGAATAATTGGAGGCAGGATTATTAGTCACTACTAATTACTAACTACTAATTACTAACTACTAACTACTAACTACTAACTGAAATTGTGGCTTTAGTTTTAGATAACATTCACAAATCCTATGGCAAAAGAAATGTTGTTAATCGGATGAATCTCCGAGTTTTGCCAGGAGAAATTGTTGGTTTGCTTGGTCCTAATGGTGCAGGAAAAACGACTACGTTTTATATTGCTACCGGTTTGGTTAAGCCCGACGAAGGAACAGTCACTTTGAACGAGCGCAACATAACATCTTTAGCTCTTCACAAACGAGCGCGTCTGGGTATGGGGTATTTAACCCAACAGGCAAGCATTTTTCGTAATCTTAGCGTCCAAGACAATATCTTATTGGTTTTAGAACAAACGGGAATACCTCGTCCTGCACGACCAGTTAGACTTCAGCAGCTACTAAGAGAATTTCGCTTGGAAAAAGTAGCCAATACTTTAGGTTCTTTGGTTTCAGGAGGTGAAAGAAGACGTACCGAGTTAGCTAGGGCTTTAGCAGCAGGGTTAGATGGACCCAAATATCTATTGTTAGACGAACCCTTTGCCGGGGTTGACCCCATTGCTGTAGCAGAAATGCAGGAAATTATTGCTCAATTGCGCGATCGCCAAATGGGAATCTTAATCACCGATCATAACTTTCGCGAAACCCTGGCAATTACTGACCGCGCTTACGTGATGCGAGATGGTCAAATCTTAGCTTCTGGCAACGCCGAAGAACTTTATAGTAATTCTTTAGTTAAGCAATATTATCTGGGGGACAATTTTCAGAAGTAATGCTCTGAAAAACTAAGATTTGGGAATGTAACCTGGAAAAAGCTCTAAGCCGATAGCTTTAAGCCAATATAACTGAGTTAGAACTGGAAGGTAGTCAGAATCGTAGCAATGAGATTGTCGCGATTGCTGCTGTTTTGGTTAGGAGCCGTCAGCCAGATGCCTCCTGGGGTAATCGCAATGTTATTGTTAAGCTGATAGCGGTAGAAAGCTTCGAGGTGCAGGGGGAGATCGACTGGGAACGGTTTGGGATTACCTCCTTTAAACGAGGTTAGGTAAGGTTCGACTCCAATTACCAGGCCTAAGAGGTTGCCTTCTTTGCCCAGATCGGGAAATGCCAAGGTCAGAGCATAGGAGAGGATTTCTCCATCCCCGCTGCCAATCAAGCGAGGGTATGCTGCACTAAACCAACCACTGAGGGAAAATTTGGAGCTGGGTTGCCAGGAGAACTGCATACCATAGGCATTGGTGATCACGGGTTGCTGTTCAAACAGGAGATTGCTACCAAAGCGAACTTGACCAGATAGGGTATTAGCCACCGCCGTTCCCGTGACTTCCAGTCCATTATAGTTAAAGCCAAAACTTCCAGGGGGAGAGTACTCATTAACATAAACCGTCCCCAGAGAAAACTGTTCACTGACTTGCCAAGTAATCTGCCCTAATGCCCCATAGCCCCCATTAAACAATCCCCTCCCTTCTTCTGGCTTTCCAGCAAAGAGTCCATCAGCCAAATAACCGGCTGACAGTTGCAAGTTGTCAGTCAGATCGTACTTGAGACCAATCCCACTCCCTCCACCAGGAATGACATAGATGGGGCTGCGCTGACCAAACACTGAGATAGAGCCTCTACCGCGATCGCCATCGTCGAGGTAGGGATTTAGGGTGGGAACATAAGATTGAAACACTCCAGTACTAGTGTCAAGATAAACTCGCAACTGTTCGCCCAGAGAAAATTGGTACTGTAAAGCCAGCAGTTTTAGCTTGTTGCCAGTATTGCCCCCAAATTGAGAAGACAGGGTTCCTTCCGCACTCCCAATGGTAATACCACCGACAGAAGTTCCCGACAGATCGAATCCAGCACCAAGGGGAGCGTTACCTGCCCGCAAAACGCTCACCAGAAGATCTTGTCCTGTAAAGCTGGTAGCCAGGTCGAGCCCAACCCGTTGTTGCAAGACGGTTTGGTTGTTATCTCCATCTCCCCCAAACACATCAGCCGGTGAGAAAACTACAGTACCCATGAGTTTAGTGGTGGTGGAGAACTGATGATCTTCGAGAAAAGTAACCCGATTGTCTAAATTATCGACTCGCACACTAAGGGCAGCTAACTCGGTGGCAAATTCCTTCACTAGTCTTTGCAGTTGGTCAAGATCGCCATTGAGAACCGTAACGTTTTCTTGTAGCAGTCTTTCCATGGTGTTGAGACAGGCGTTAAGTCCTGCGGCAAATTCCCAGCGGGATAAACTCTGTTCAATTCCTTCCTCGCTTTCGGTGAGACTGCCTCGATAGGTTTGATCGGGATAGCCCACAAGACAGCCATACCGTTCTACTAAACTTTTCAGAGCTTCATAAGCCCAGTCTGTGGTAGAAACGTCCCGCAACTCAGAGACGTTAGTGATTTGACTTAGGGGGTCACTGGTTATTTTATCTTGTAGTTGGAAGTTGGGGTTAGCTGGATTGACTGTGGAGGATGAAGCAGACGTTTTCCTAAGGTGACTTTCCGTATCTAGGTCTGGGGAAATTGGAGTGAGGGGGGATTCTGTAGAGGGAGGATTAGCTAGGGAAGATTGAGTGTATGACAAAAACGTTCCGAAAATTAAAGCAGTTACAGTGAAGGAATGCTGGGAAAATCTGATTATCATGGTCTGGAATTAGGGATAAACCGCCAACTAATTTGTCTCTGGCGAGACGCTAAAAATCATAGAGACTTTCTCTCTGTTTGTGAAGTAAAACTAAGATAGTTTACGGTAAAATCATCCAAAGACCCTCAGACCAGCTCGAGTAAGTCCGTCGAGGAGCATTGTAACGTTGTCCTCGGAAAAGAAAGTGCGGCTTAACAACTCTCTAAGATTGCCTACCGGTAGCAAACCAGACATCTCCTCTAAGGAGGCACTGGCTGCTTCAGTGTGTCCCATCTGACCCAGCACTGCTGCTCGCAGCAAGGGATCTAAAAAGAGTCCGGGGGTGTTGCAGAGAAAGGCTTCGGCACAAGCTTCCTGAAAAGCTCCCTGACGGTAATAATTCAAGCAGTAGGGGATGTGATACCACCCTGGGTAATGGGGGTTGAGAGACATTGCCTCTTCAACTAACGCCAGCCCCCAGGACCACTCGCCCACAAACGCCAAGAACATTCCACAGGAAAAAAGCGTAGTTGCATGGTAAGGATTGAGTTTTAAGGTTTGTTCAACTTCCTGGATAAAGAGATCGCGCTGCTTGCGGAAGAAATGGATATTAGCTTTCATCAGGTGAGCTAGTTGGCAATAGGGGTCGAGAAGGATTGCTCGTTGTACCAATTCTTCTTGACGTTCTAATTTTTCTTCTCCCTTCCCCATTAGATGGTATTCTTCCCCATAAAGGTCAGCCAGCATGGCATGAATGAGAGCATAATTGGGGTCCAGTTTAACAGCTTTTTCCAATGCTTCATAGGCAGCAACCCAGGATTCAGAGGTTAAGACAGTAAAGTGATGGTGATAGAGCAACACGGCATCATAGACACTGAATTGTTGGGGAAGATTTTGCCGTTGGATACGGGAAATAATTCCAAAACTATCGGCAATGGTTGCGGCAATTTGACTGGCAACCTGGTCTTGAAACTCAAAAATAGCTCTGGTGCTTTCATGATGCTCGTAGGTTTCTACCCAAACTATTTCGCTAGTTTTCGCTTCGATTAGTTTGAAAGTAATTCTCAGTTGATGGGATTGAAAGCAACTACTGCTGTCAAGGATAAATTGACTTTGGTATTGATTACCTAATTCTGACCAGTTGTAATAACTAGGGAGAGTAGATTTTTCGGGCAACAGAGGACCAATAACTCTGACTTCCTGAAATTGAGTCAGTCTCCCCATTAATTGCTCGAGCAATCCATTGGCAATATAGGTTGAGTTTTCCGCTTCTCCGCTTCTCCTAAAAAAGTTAATGGTAGGACTAAAATTGAGAGGGGATTATCTTCGGCAGTGAAGGGGAGAGAAGTTTTTGATAAGCTAGCAGTTAGTTTACTTGCCACTGAAATCAATGAAGGACTATTGGTTCGGATGATAGGTACATAAGTCCCCTTGGGAATCTCAATTCGAACCAGATCTGAGTTACCCTGTTCTTGATAATACTGCACCAGAGTGCGACGCAGGCGACGAGCTTCAACCCGAATAATCGGATCTGCTGCTGGATTGAAATCTTTGGGGCGACCTAGAGCCTTGATCGCGATCGTATACTGCTTCAGTCGATTTTGTTTTCCAACCAAGACTGCTTCGACGATAAAGCGTAAAAATTTACTCAATTGGGGGGAATTTTGAAAGTAGGGACTAGTTAAGATCTGTTCCAAGTGCATTTTGACCAACAGAGGCTTAGCTTTCCCGATAACACCAGAAGTGAGTGCTTCAGTTGCCAAAAACTCCAACTTTAGGTTGTTGGAGAAAGATTTTTTAGTCATTGATACCTTAGTTGTAAGGTAACTTGTTGAACATATTACCGTAAACTACTTCTATTTTACTTTACAAGGGCGGAAATTTTTCCTAGGTTTGACTTACGGATATATTTTTTTAAGAAAACCTTTACTAGCTCTGAATTTCGAGCAAAATGAGCAGGTAAAATGATTGCACACACAGTTAATATGGAAGATTGGACCGAAGAACGGGCGATCGCGGCACTAGAAGAAAACCAGCAGGTGATGATTCCAGGGTTGCGTGAGCAGGCTAAAGATCAGAAGGTTTATGTAGAACACGAGTACGCCAAGCTTAAGGGGGTAATAGTCGGCAATCCAGAATCAATGTACCTTCCTGACCCCTTTCACCCGTCTTGGTACACCAGCTTTCGGTCGTTGCCCCGAGAAAAACTTGAGTGGATGGCAGCTAATCGTGGCAAGCATGTTCGCGACGTTGATCGTGAACTCTGGGAGAAAATGGCAAAGGGTCTTGAAGCTCTTGCCGATACCTATCGTCAAGCTGGTGCCCATGTAATCCAAAACACTCAAACTCCTCCCCCCGAAGTCATCAACTATACATCGGGTTGGCTAGGACAATATGGCAAGCACTGGGCGTTTCACGCTCAAGCCTTTGGAGAAGTGTTCGGAAACGTCATTGTCAACTTCCACGAGACTCAACCCAGTATTCGTTACAATTGCGTCGAATACATCGAAGCCTTCATGGGGCTGATAGAGAGCGACCCCAACGCCGTATGGTTAGCAATGCCTGACCCCTTGCCGTTGCCTACAGCCTTTGGCGCAGCCCTATCTCCTGGTGACATCAGAATTTTCCCGAACAAGCTGGTAGTAGTAGGGCATGGTGTATTCCATAGGTCACATATCCAGGACTTAAGTAAACCACGCTCATCAGGCAATGAATTAGGTGCCGAAGTACTACGCCGTATGCTTGCGCCTTTCGGCTGGCGTGTTGAGGAGATTTATTTCGATGCCAACTATGGCTATCATATCGATACCTTGATGCCGGTAATTCGAGAAGGACTCATCGCCATCAACGAGAATGTCCTGCTGACCGATTTACCTAAAGAGATTAGGAATTGGGAGCGGATTAACATCGAGCCTGATGAATACATTATTGGTGCAGGTAACTCAGTTGCCCTCAGCAGTAATGCCCACGCCATCACTGCCAGTGCCAAGAAATACATCAAAGAGGTGGAAAAGCGAGGTATCGACGTGGTGCCAGTTCCCTTCGACGATGTCTATCACTTTACTGGTAGTGGTATGCACTGTGCCACCTTCTCATACTGGCGGGAAGATTAGAACCAAAAAGCATCAATCAAACTTAGAAACATTCAAGAGATAAAAGGAAAAGTCAACATGAGCAAGTCAAACGTTATCCTTACTATCCCAGAACCACATAAGTTCGAGCTAGCCGAACGCGCCTACCCCAAGATTAAAGCTGGTTACGCAATCGTCCGTAACATCTACGCTGGTGTCTGTTTAGAGGGAAGCCGTATTTGGACAAAGCATAACTTCGAGAAATTCTATGGCGGTGGTCAGAGCGACTACCCTGATGGTCTTGGTCACGAGAGTGTAGGAATAGTTGAGGAAGTAATGCCAGGTTCCAACTTCAGACCTGGCGATCGAGTCATTATTTTCCAGGGTGACCACTGCGGTCACTGCCACGCTTGCTTGAATGCTCTTTCTCCCACCTATTGTGCTGCTAATACCTTTCCTCCCAAACGGGGAATGAAGCGAGTAGGCCTGGCAGGTATGCAGGACTGGAACGAAAGCCAGTCTGGCGGTTGGGCTATGGCTCATTACCGCATTGCTCACGAAGCTAATATGTTTAAAATTCCTGATAGTCTGGACTTTAAGTACGCCCAGGCTGCAAACTGTTCTGTAGGGGTAGGTTGGAGCAACCAGGAATTGATGGATGTACGACCAGGGTCAACAGTGTTAGTAACTGGTGTCGGGTTCATCACTATGGGTCATGTCATTGCTGCCCTATATCGCAATTGTACCATCATCGCATTAATCCGTAACAAGTACCGCCAAGAGATTCTAGAGAAAATGGGTGTGGAGCATTTTATCAGCCCTAACGATGAAGACTGGTTAGAAAAAATCAAAGCACTGACCTATGAAGGTCAAGGAGTGGACTACGCTATCGATGGTTCTGGTCATCCCTTCTATCAGGAAAAGTGTCTACAGGCAACTGTCCCCTATGGCAAGGTCAATTTCAGCGGTCACATTCCTGGACAGAGCTTCCCCATGGAAAATCTCAAGCATATCATCGATCCAGGTAACACCATCATGGGTCAGCACGACGTCAACGCTCGCGATCGCGAGCGCTTAGTACGAATGTTGTGTGATCCACAGGTACAAAAGAGCATCGATGCCATGGTGACTCACGTCTTTCCAATGTCGAAAGCTGGAGAAGCCTTTGATATGCAGGTAAGCAAAAAATGCGGCAAAATCTTCCTGCGTCCCTGGGAATAAATCTAAAGAAATAACACGAGGAAAAAAGACATGAATGCAACAACAAGAGGAGTATTTCTCACTGGCGATCGGCAGACTGCGATCGAAGAGCGGAAGCTACGGGAGGTTGGTTCCACAGATGCGATCGTCAAGGTGGATTTCTGCGGTATTTGCGGTTCCGATTTACATGCTTGGTCAGCTGCTGGTGCGGTTTATCCCTATGGTACTCTAATGGGACACGAGGCAACAGGAACCATCGTCGAAGTCGGCTCAGAGGTGAAGAAGCTCAAGACTGGCGATCGCGTAGCAATCAATGGCTTCACTCCTTGTGGTAAGTGCGTGGCTTGTCGCAATGGCATACCTAATGCTTGTGTTGACAACATGATTCGCACCATCGGTCAGACTCCGAAGTTAGATGGAGCTTTTGCCGACTATATTTGGCTGCCGAATGTGGATGTCACGGCGGTGAAAATGCCCGACAGCTTGTCGTCAGAAGAGGGGGCCTTCACTGAGCCAGCAGCCACCATCGTACATGCCATTCGCCTTTCTCCTATGAAGGCAGGGGATACAGTTACAGTAGTCGGAGCTGGCCCCATTGGTCTGTTATGCGTATCGGCACTTCAAGCGTCTGGTGCGGGAAAGGTTATCGTGTCGCAAAGCCCAGGACCTCGAGCCGATCTAGCACTGAAATTTGGTGCTGACGCAGTCATCAATCCTAGAGATCCAGACAATCCAGTAGGAGAACAAATTCGGAAACATACTGATGGCGGTGCGGATGTTGTCATCGAGTGCGCGGGGTCACTTCCAGCATTACAGCAATCCATCGACATGGCTCGACCAGGTGGTCAGGTGATTCTCGTAGGGGTAAACGAACGGGAGACACCTATCATACCCACTAGCCTTATGTTTGGCGAGGTGGGGATCAGAGGTTCCCTTGCTTGGACTCACACCGATTTCCGAATTGCAGTTGATTTTATGGCCAGCGGGCAAGTTGATGTGAAACCCCTGATCTCCGACATTATTGCCTTACAGGACATCCAGGACAAGGGATTCGAGCGATTGAAAGCAGATAGGTCGCTAATCAAGGTGCTGGTCAAGCCCTGAATGAATTGTACCTCGTCCCTCTTTCTACCAAGTTGAGAGAGAAAAAAGTGAAGGTCAAGGCAGCAAATTATTTATTTATATGCATGCATTAATATAAGGAGCAACAAATGATCTTAGCATTTGCACATCCAGGTATTGTTGTCTCAGATCTAGACAAAGCCATTGCCTTCTATAGCGATATGTTTGGCTTTCGCCTCATAAGTCGCTCTGAGGGATGGCAGGATAATCCTGTAGCTGATCGGGGCGTGGGAGTGCCAAACTCAGCTTGCACTGGTGCTATGTTAGCTGGTCACAATTGTTACCTGGAAATGTTCGTCTACAGTTACCCGCAACAAACAGCACCGACACCAGAAGAACTGCTGGCTCATGAGCCAGGAATTCGTCATCTGGCTTTTTACGTTGATGACGTACATAAAGAATATGAACGTCTTATTAGTCTGGGAGGCAGCCGGCTGGGCGAGCCGATGGAGGTACGCGAGGGAGTCTATGCCGTCTACGCGCGCGACCCCTTCGGCAATATCATCGAACTGGCCGAGATACCCAGTCCCGCAGAGAACCCGACCGAGTTGCTTGGCGTTAAGCAGCTAAGTGACTATGGAGGTTCATAGCGGAATGCCACTACGATAAGAAGCGATCCCGCAGGGAACGCTTCGCGGTCGCGCTCTGGTTCAAAAACTTATCCATCTACTGAAAACATAATATGTCTCGTGCTAAATTTCAAAACCCTGATTCTCCGCCTAAAAGTCGTCTGCGCTTAGGGGGAGCGATCTTTATCTTGGGTCAGTGTGCTCCCCTTGGCATACCCTTCGTTGTAGGTTCTGGGTTGCCCATTGGCTGGAAAAATTTTCTCTCCGCCCTGTTATTATTTGGGATTCCTGAAGCAGGGATCTTAGTGTCTATTGTGATTTTGGGAAAATCTGGCTTTAACTACCTTCGGGGACTGGTGTTTGGGAGCATCAGAAGATATGCTCTGCCTCAAACTGTAAGCCGTCCCCGCTATCGCCTGGGGCTTGTCCTATTCCTCCTGCCCCTCATTTACGGCTGGCTGTCTCCCTACTTGCCCCTCTTGTTGCATGGCTACGAACCAACTAGGTTCTGGGCTTTTGTGGGCGATCTGTTGCTGTTCGTGAGCCTCTTCTTGCTGGGAGGTGACTTTTGGGACAAGTTGAGAGCTTTATTTGTCTGGGAGGAACGAGTGGCAAAGATCGACACTGACGAAGGTCAATCATCCTTGTCAGTGAAGATAACACCGAAGTGAACAAGTTTAGATTAGATAAGTTTATTAGAACAGAACCATGTGCTCGGCCCCAGTTGGTCTAATATGCTAGAATCTCTATCTAAAACAAAACTAAATATCGACAAATCGCTTCGCCGAAATAGCACAATCCTAGCGATCGCCAGAGTCCGCTTTCTGGACCTCCTGTTTTTGCACCCCAAGTTTTGCGCTCAAACTCATACATGGCTGCAAAGATAACTTGGGGATCTCTAGGGCTAATTATTAAGTCAATACATCCTGTATTTTCACTTTTAAAGATGATATTTTCCCAAGTCTGACCACCATCTTTAGAGCGAAATACCCCTTTTTCTTGACTAGGCTCAAAGCCGTGCCCCATAGAGGCAACATAAACTACATCAGGGTTATCAGGGCGGAGTCGAATTTTTGCAATATGACGAGCTTCTTTTAAACCAATATGTTGCCAAGTTGCTCCTCCATCGGTGGTTTTATACATCCCATCACCCTAGGATGTACTGTTACGAATTTGGGGTTCACCTAAGCCGACATACATAATATCAGGGTTCTATTCACAAAGAGCGATCGCACCCACCGAACCCATATTAAATTGTCCGTCCCCTACAGGAAGCCAATATTGCCCAGCATCTTCAGTTTTCCAGAGTCCCCCAGAAGAATGACCATGATAGAAAACATCTTTGTCAGTGGGATGACCCACAACAGAAGTGCCACGACCTCCCAGAAATGGACCAATATTACGCCATTTTAAGGCTTTGATTTCGTTAGCTAGAAGCATTAAATTTCTCGTTTAGTTTATTTCATAATCGATTCAGATCGATTGAAACTGAGAGTCTGAACTAACTCCACCCTCAGTTGCACCTTTAGCGGCAATTACTTCAGTTTTCCTCTTGCTCAGGCGTTTCTCTAGCACAGCGATCGCATTTTTCGTTGGTTTAAGCCTGTGCCACATTATTAGATGACAAGAGCAGTAAAGATGCTGCAATCGCTTCTAATTTCAAAATATAGTCATAGTCTCGGATAAATCGTTAGTGTTGTACACCTGTTGAAACGTTATTTAGATATCACTTCTAACTACAGATTTACAACACTACCGTCCCCATTCGAGGATAAACGCGAGATTATTCCCAATCGCTCAACACACCATAAATCCCCCAGATTGCCATCGCTCTTAAATAGTGACTTGCTCTAAAAGTCCCCACCGCAGTAATCGCTTCAGGAGTCCTAAACTGCAACCCATTTTCATATACTTGCTTGACGACAGTTTCCGTTAACTTAAAAGCTTCTTCTTTCATGTCCATTTGCAACATAAAAGCAGCTAAACCAAAGTTAATTCCTGTCCATACTTCTAGGGGATGGGTATCATCAGGATTTACAGGGCTACCATCGGGTAAAACACCATTGGCTACGCCATATTTGCCGTTATGGAATTTGAGGAAACAGGCATCATAGATTTTATTAAGAGTGGACTTAGTATATTGTGATTCAACTACGTCGGGTAAACCTAGTAAACGAGCGTAAAATTGACCACAGAGTTGATCTGCCATGACTACGTTTGAGCCACTTTCCGTATCGAGGCGATAGTATTCACCATTCCAAAGAGCATCATGATAAAGCGATCGCGCCTGGTGCAACCAGCTATTATAATTATTGAGAGTATTTTCGATACCTGTAGAAAAATCTGCGGGCTGTAGATTAGGATTCTTGGGGGGATTATCAATCAGAATCTTGCCGATTTTAATTGCTGCTTCTAAGGCTGCTATCCAAAGTCCACCACAGTAAGCACTTATGCCTTTTAGCTTCCAGTCATCAAAGGTTTGATCGGGTGCGCCAGAGTTTTCGGGGATGCCATCATGATCACGATCGAATTTTTTCAGATATGCCAGGGTTAGAGTAATGCTGTCCCAACATTCCCAGAGGAAATCAGTATCTTTATCTCCTGTAAGTAGATAGTCTCGATATACTTGCAGGACAAAATCGCTGGGCAAATCTTTCCACTGGTTACAGTCTTGATAGGAAGTATAGTTAGTTTCCGACCAAGGATGCTCATTGGGTGCGCCGAGATCATGAGGAGTTGCACCACCTTCTTTTCTGATGGCACTAGAGCGATCGTAACCCACTATGCGCGGGGTATCATCATGATGGGGGATTGCTCTAGCAAAAGCTTCTAGGACGGATTTATCTAATCGTGACCACAACATCATCAAGCCAAATGACCCATATAAGCGCACGTCTAGGCTTTCGTACCAGCGGTAGTCCATGCACTCTAATACCCCAAATTGCCCTACAGGATCATTCTCTGTGGCTGCCGTCCATAGAGTCCCACCGTCAGCTAGTAAGTATAGCTCGTTAAACAGTGCCATCTTAAACCACTCGGGTAAATCATCTCGTTGCAGGATAGGCTGTTGCCAAGCTGCGATCTTTTCTCGCCACATATCACTATGCTTAAGAGAAGTCCTAACCATACTCCAGGCATTCTTACCATTGCGTCCAAAGAAGTCTGTGTAGCGACGATAGTAATGAACTCCCTGCTTAAATTCAGTTATAGGTAAATCCCAAGTTAAAGTGAAGGGGATTTTCTTAGTCTTCCCTGGCTTAATTGTAAACCTTATGGCGATCGCACAGGCAATTTGTTCTCCAGGATCGGCTGGAGTTTCGTCTTGGATATCAGGTAAAGAGCCATTGACTGCAAAATCATCCCAAACTTCTGCACCATCTCCATCAGGATTCCAACGGCTGAGATAGAACACTTCTACACTAGGATTGTAGACTGAGGCGATCGCAATTTGTCCATCTCCTTCCTGTACTTCTTCATGAGGCTGTACTCGATTTAACAAGCAGCCTACCCGATAGTTATCCTGTATCCACTCGTTATAGTTACCCGTACTATCGCGCCACTTGGGTTGATATTCATATTCGGGACTTCCATCATCCCGCACCTCGATTGTCGGTGATTTAATGGCATTAGTAAACCAACCGACAATATTTTGCCAAGTCAGCATAATACTTATAGTGATTGGTTTATCAGTAGGGTTGTGTACCGTCCAGTCAAAATTAACTATAGGATAGCTAGCTTCCTGATAATTCTCCGCCCAAATTGGTGAAGATTGCTCACAAGTTATCTTGGCAGTAAAGACATCTTGATATTCATACCAACTGCGGGGATATAATGCGCTATATGTACCTTTCTCTTTGGGATACCATGACCAACGGGACAAGGCATTATCTTCAGGTGCTTCCGTACACAAGGCATGAGCCTGCGTCGCCGATTCTGTCTGCTCAAAAATACTAAACTGACAGGCAGGAAGAGACTTGAAAATATGTTCGCCCCCATCCAAATGCCACAGATTAAAATCTCCTTTGGTTGACCTGCCAATACACCCCGCACCCATACCACCCAAGGGCATTCCATGCCAAGGACCATCATCTAAATTACTTGCATAGCGAACAGTGTAGGGATTCTCCCATCCTTTACCGAGGGGACGTTGCCAAGCACAATTAGGAATCTGAGGAATTGGCTGTTGGTTGGATATCATACGCTCAAATTACTGGTTAAACCAGCATTCAGGATAACAACAAAATTCTAGATTAACCAGATAAGATCAGTTATTTGACGACTTGTGAGGCTGAATCGTCAAATTTTTTTTGCTATATTGTTGGTTGATTTTTCGGGGATCGATATATAGCTACTTGTGTACCAACTTAATTCAAAAAACTTAGAGTTCAATAACTATATAAATGCTCTTCTTAATGCACACTATCAGCCGATAAAGATGCTGTGCTGGCGAATGTCATTGCTTAGTATATTATGTATTTTTTTCATTGTTAGAGACTATCAAATTTATCATTTCAATGTTGAATATTGGTTTAGTTGGATCTCTTATTTGATTATTACTTTATGCTTATTGACGATTAATTACCAATCTCTTTATCTTGGTTCTTTAAAGTATCAATATCTGCATTATGATACTCCTTTCGAGATTGCT
The DNA here is from genome assembly GCA_942490675.1 of Cyanobacteriota bacterium. Taxonomy (GTDB): domain Bacteria; phylum Cyanobacteriota; class Cyanobacteriia; order Cyanobacteriales; family Xenococcaceae; genus Waterburya. Next base: position 27,505 of record CALNYB010000001.1, read on the forward strand.
AGGATATTCCCTCAGGCAAAATATGCCTTTTTAATTAAACATCTCGAGCGTAGATTAAAGTTTGGGGAAAGAGGTTATTATACTGCTAAAATAATATTTGTTTTGCTTTTATTGGTAGCATTTATTTTAGCTCAAAATCAAGTAAGTTTATCCACATTATTTACTTCTTTTGTTGGTCAACCAATTATTTTTATAGCTCATGTTTTGTTAATGTTTACTTTAATTGCTCTATCGTTAGCAGCTTCTATTTTCATTCTCGTCAGACAGCGAGAAATGGAGCTATTGGAACTATCTCACTTTTGGATCAAATCAGCATCATTTCTGAAATATATTGAGTAGTTTATCAGGGTTATGCTCCCAGCGATCGCCAACACAAAATTATTTTCTTGCTGGTGCAGATACAAAACTGTAAGCATTTCTTTTCATCCACTGATAGGACACGATATTTAGTAAGATTCCAATTAAAAACAACAGCATCATTAAAACGATCTGATACCAAGCAATAGGAGTGACTAATAAATCTGCAAGCAGATGAATAAAATTCAAAACTGTATAAACTAGCGTCAAACCAAAGTGAAACACTCGATAGCGTTTGACCTCATAAAAAGCCGTAGCGACAATAGCCAACATGGGTAAAATAAAAAAGAACAGCATTCCCCATAAAATAGGCGTTATCTCTGCCATAGTTGCCGTTTCTTGATGATGGTGTCCCATAATCCCCACATCAATTCCGTGAAACAAGGGCATTAAAGCTAGTTGAGTATGAAACAATATCCCCAAAAGAAACACCATCCACAAAGCAATAATTTTTTCTCGATAGTTAATCGGATTTACTTTTGCCATTGCCAAACCTTTACGACCATTTACTAACTCCTAACTCCTGTAAGGGCGAACCACCTATTAACCTTCAACTACATCAACTAATTCATCAGTTAATTCATCAGTTTCCAAAGTTTCACTTCCTTGCACCACCAAAACCGAGCAGGGAGCGTGATGGATCACATAGTTGCTAACGCTACCGAGAAACATTTCTGATATATTCCTGTAACCTCTGCGTCCAATGACAATTAAATCTGCACCCCATTCCTTAGCGCGATCGCCAATTCCCAGATTACAGTTGCCTATCAGACATTCATGCTTGCAGGAAATATCCAGTGGTTCGGCTTTCTTAGTCAGAGTTTCTAGCCAGTCTTTACTTGTTTCAACTTTTTTTTGCAGACGTTGACGACTCAATTCATAGTGTTCTCCCGACAAATCCACGTCATACATAGTACCAATGCCAATCCAAGGAGATACATTCTCCATCTGCCAATCAACAAAATGCACCAGCAACATTTCACTCGTTTCTGGTTGTACTACGGACAAAGCAAAATCAAAAACTGCTGATGCTTCTGAGGACTGATCTAAGGCTACTAATATTTTTTTCAACATGACTATTGACTATAATTTAATTTGCCGAACAATTAACTGCCATCCAGACGTTCTGTTATACAGACGTTGCGGCGGAACGTTTCTGGGAATTCTGAATTGATTCCCCTGTTAACAATTCCACCACATCCATACCATTGCTAATCACTCCTGGAACGCTAGGATAACCAGCAGTCGCACCTACTAAATACAAATTAGGTAATTCGGTTTTATAACCCAGACGATTTAAACCAATTTGTTGGGGAATTAGTTTGGCACCATATATATTTCCTTCAGGCTGTCCGAGGTAATGTTCGCTGGTGGTAGGAGTACCGAATATTTTCATTCGAATATACTTATCAATATCAGGAATTAGAACACGAACACTTTCCATTAACTCTTGGTACACGTATCGTTTCTGAGTTTTATAGGCGATCGCATCTGTTCTGTGGACTATTTTAAAAGGTTCGTAGGGACAGATAGTAGTAATTTCTAAAACATGATGTCCGTCTGGTGCCATTCCTGGTTCAGGAGATTTTAAGGTAGGACAGGATAAAAAGATCCAAGGATGTTCTAGATTCCCCCGAAGTTGCTGTTGATATAATTCATTCAGATTGCCATTGGGATAGTACCAAATGTTCCAGTTACCGATGCCATAGGATTGAGGATCGAACGGTGAATCAAGACCCAAATAAATATTAAAAGCACTGGCAGAATATTCGTAATTGGTTAAACGACGATGTTCGTGCTTACTCAATGCCAGAGAATCGTGCATTAACTTAACCGTTAGTTTGGGGTCAAGATCGCTAATATAGGCATTATCTGCTTGATAGGTTTCGCCTCCTGCGGTTACACTTACTACTCGATGATTGTCCACTTCAATATGCTGTACTGGGGTGGAAAATTTGACTACCCCACCGCCTTCGGTGATGACAGAGACAATGCTATCAACCAGGTGTTTAAAATGATGCTGAGGATAATAAGCCCCTTCTGAGTAATCCCAAACTAGAGATGTATGGGTAATTAGAGCAATTTCACTAGGGGGCAAGCCATAGTCACCACTTTGCCCAGCTAATAATGCCTGTAGCTTTGGCGATAGTCCTGCAATATCGTAAAGGTCTTGTAGTGTCCAGTTGCGTCTAGTAAATAGATGCCAGTATTTCGGCAGAGAAAGCCAATCTGACCACTCTAAATCATACCAACGCATCTGTTGGTTTAATTGCTTTAGTTCCTGATGTAACAGTTTAATTTCATCACAGTAAAGATTGATGCCCCGGGATTCTTCGGGAAAAGTTGCTATCAGGCGATCGCGAAATTTTTCCCAATCTAAAGGAATACGAAAATCAACATCCGGGGTAATCACCCGATCAATACAGTCTGGATTGAGTGAATTAAAAGGAACATCGCGATCAATATAGTCAAGAAATTGTTTGACCGCCTGTCCCTCACCACACTTATAAATATAATGAACATCAGCACAGAAATTGTAGTCCCCATAACTAAAAGTGTGACAACAGCCTCCAGGTAAATAGTGCTGTTCTAATACCGCCACTTTATGTCCCTGACGAGTCAGACAAGCTGCTGCGGTAAGCCCACCTAAACCTGCACCCATAATTACGTAATCATAATTTTCCATTTCCTTGCTCCTTGTCATGGCATCAACCACCACTAGAGACATTCCGACGGAACGTCTGTTTAAAAATAATCATTAACAATCATCATTTCTAATGCTGCCATCGGGCATAATTGTCCGACAAAATTTGGCACCGCTCAAATCTGCACCCTTGAGAGTGGCATCCTGTAAATTGGCTTCTCGCAGATTTGCCCATACTAAATGAGCGTGTTCCAGATTGGCTTGGCTCAAATTCGCCCCATGCAAATTGGCATGATTGAGATTAGCGTTACTCAAATTAGCTCTTTCTAAATTCGCCTCAATGAAACTAGCCCGATATAGCTGTGCTTGGTGCAGATTGGCAGCATAAAGAGTAGCTAGATTCAAAAAAGCCCGCTCAAGATTTGCTTTACTCAAAATAGCTCGATTAAGATAAGCATAGCTAAGATTAATATCTCCTAACCGCGCTTTATGCAGAGATACATTTAGTAAATGCGATCGCGAAAAATCTCTTTTACCTGATTCATATGCCGCTCTAAGTTCATCTGCTGTCATTGCTATTTGCTTCCCAGACTAGTGTTTTTTCAAGTGAATATTTGCACCATTAGTTATATAGTTATAATCTCCTTAATCTTCTGTCCAATCTTCTTTGGCTAAAAGATCGCAAATATGATCCCTCAATAAATAATCATTGTCTTCTAACTCACATTCAACACAAATCCATTCTCTCGGGGGAATAAATTGACACAGAACATAAATTGGCTGATGAGAATTAATCTTTCCTGTGGCAATTAACTGACGAGCTTCATCTTTAATTTCACCAATAGAATAATCAACTTTAGTAGTCATGATATAATACCTCACTCGCTAATGTGTTATCAGCTTGAAGATTAAGTAATAAGCTTGAGGAACTTGTGAAGGTATTGTAAAGAATCAGCAGATCAAGGGTGAATCTTCATATATCTATACAATGTTAAGTTTTTGAAGACAATTTAAAGTCTGTTCTGCTTCATCTTGGTCAAGAATACTCAAGACAAAGCTAAACACATAAACTAATAATTACCTAATATTTAATATTGTATTTAATATTGTTTAGTCTTTCTCTAAAAGATCTCCAATACAGTTTGTCATTAATGAATATCCGTTTGCTTCTATTTCGCATTCAACCAAAACCCATTCACCTGGTGAGAAAAATTGGCTAAGACCATAAATAGCCTGTTGACGATCCAAGCTGTGTATTTCAACTAAATGGCGGACTTCATTTCTAATTTCCTTAATCGAAGAATTTATTTTGACAGTCATAATTTACCTCACTGGTTAATTTGTTCTTATGTTTAAGATAAAATAAAAGCTTGAAGAACTTGTGAGGATTGTTACAAAATAAATCTTGTCTGCATAGAAAACTGTAGTTTTACATTCTTAATTATTCTCTATTCTCTGATCCCTCCCACAGTTGTCCTAAAAACTATTGCTTTAAAATTAAGAGAAAGTATCGTAATAATAATACTAAAAACAGTATTACTTGTCCTACATGCGGCTTATACCACAAGGGCACAATGTGCGAAGCGGCTTGCACCAAACTAAGCGGTGTAAACCCTCGAATGGGGGTATCCTTTAGGAAAAGCCTTTGTTATCCCGCGAAGACGGGACGAATGGAAATTAGCAGTTTCACGTTGTGCTCTTATGGTATACATTCAGTCACCAATGCCTTATGAATAATATCTTGGCAGCTATAGATTTTTCTGATATTACTCCTGTAGTTGTAGACAAAGCAGCAGAAATAGCAAAGTGTTTTGAGAGTAAACTATGGTTGATGCATATTGCTGCTCCCGATCCTGATTTTGTTGGTTATGGTGTCGGACCGCAATGCGAACGAGACTGGAGAGCCAAAATTCTCAGAAAAGAACACCGATATCTTCATGATAAAGCCTTGGAATTAGAACAAAATGGAATTGATGTCACTCCTTTACTTGTTCCAGGAGCGACAGTGGAAACCATTCTCAAACAAGCAGGCAAACTAAAAGCAGAGATGATTGTTATCGGTTCCCATGGTCATGGAGCTTTATATAAAACCTTGGTGGGGGGCGTTAGCGAGGGGATCATTCGCAAGGCACTTTGTCCTGTATTAATCGTACCTACAAAAACTCAAGTATCTTGCGAAACGGACTGATGGATTATCTAGAATGATGTTTAATCCAATGATGGGCAATATCTATACGTCGGCAAATCCAAACTTGATCGTGACTTTTTACATAGTCAATAAATCTAGCTAAAGCAGCAATTCGCCCTGGTTTTCCTGCCAACCTAGCATGAAGTCCTACCGACATCATTTTGGGACTAGTTTCCCCCTCGGCGTACAAAACATCAAAGGCGTCTTTGAGATAAGTATAAAAATCGTTCCCGTTATTGAAACCAGGGGCAACGCAATATTTCATGTCATTGTTGTCCAAGGTATAAGGAATAACTAAATGAGATTTGCCCTCCACTTCCACCCAATAGGGCAGATCGTCATTATAGGCATCGGAGTCATACAGAAAGCCTCCTTGTTCGACAATCAGACGACGAGTATTCAGACTAGGCGCATAACGACAGTACCACCCAAAAGGGCGATCGCCCGTAAGTTTTTTGAGAGATGCTACTGCTTTTTGGATATGTTCTCTTTCCTCGGCTTCATCTAACAAATGGTAGCCGATCCATCGCCAGCCATGACAGCAAATATCGTATCCTGCCTTGACAATTGCTTCTGCTGCTGCGGGATTTCTTTCTAGTGCCAATGCCGCACCAAAAATAGTTACGGGAATATCTTTAGCTTTGAACAGACGCATCAATCGCCAAAAACCTGCTCTACTGCCATATTCATAGACAGACTCGACCTGTAGATCTCGCATCCCTTTGCCCATGGAAGAACCAGGAACTTCTCTTAGATATATCTCTGAAGTATCATCTCCATCAGGAATAGAATACTCTGAGCCTTCTTCGTAGTTGAGAACTATCTGTAAAGCGATCTTGGCATCACCTTGCCACTTTGGATGGGGAGGATTTGCACCATAACCTACTAAATCTCTCGGATAAGACATTTATCATTCAACATTTATTATGCAAAGCGGCTTGCACCCATTCGGGCATAAACCCTCGAATGGGGGTATTCTTTAGGACATTTAACATTCAAGCTAATCATCAATCGCTTTTTGTTTTAGAGTAACTGTATACAGTATTCAAATTTTTTTAACTGCCAAAATCTATACAAGCCTTACTCCAGAATGATTTTGAAGCTTAATAATATTTAGTACGGATGATACCACCTTTGCTTAAAGAGAAATAGGGAATATCATAAAAATATAAATAAACCGTATAATCTGCTACAAAAAGGAGAGATAATATGTCGATTAACACAAACATCACCAACAACAGTCAAGACTGGAATCAAGAAAAGTTAATTGAGCTTAGTGAGAATCTTGGCAAAGCTTATAACCCTGGATTAAATAACGAGAGATCTAATCGAAAAACAGATTCTTGGAATGCAGACAAGTTTATCAAAATGAGCGAAAGTTTAGGAGAGGCTTTTTTACCTGGATTAGACAACGGTAAATCTAGTGAAGAATCGGATTCTTTGACTATGAGTAAATTCTTGGAAATGAATAAAAACAAAGATCGTAGCGAAAATAAACCAGACACTTAAGCTCGGGTGAACGAAAAAAGGTGTGGCAGTTAAACAATAGAGAAGCTTTGAGTAAAGAGTAACGAGTAACGAGTAACGAGTAAAGAGTAACGAGTAACGAGTAAATACTTATTACTTATTACTCATTACTTATTACTCATTACTTATTACTAAATTGCTATCTTTTGCTGAGATTGCCAAATAAATACCGCTTAAGACTACGGCAAACGCTGACCAGTTAAACAAACTCAGTTGTTCGGAGAATATTATCAGGGCTAAAATAGCTGCAATCACAGGAATTGCTAGCATTGATACTGCCACAAAACTGGAGGGAAATTTTGCCAGACTGTAGGTTAAAAGTCCCTGTCCCACTGCTTGAGAAATTAGACCCAAACCAACAATTGCCAACCAGCTAGTACTAGAAGTAGGCAATAATTGACCTCCCCTCAAAAGTACTATAGGCAGAAGAAATAAACCACCCGCCAAACTTGTCCACTGCATTATAATAGGCGTAGAAAACTGTACTCTTAACTGTTCTATAGTTAAAATACTAATGGCTGAAAACATCGCTGCTATTAAAGCTGCACCATCGCCAATTAGATTGCTATCTGCGACCTGCAAATCTTCAACACCGATCGCAATCGCGCCTAAGATTGCTACTCCCATTCCCATCAAAAATCTAGCGGAAAATCGTTGACGGAAAATCAGCCACCCTCCCAGAGTAGTGAATATTGGCATCATGTTATTGAGCAAAGTCGAATTGGCAATACTGGTTTGAGTTAAAGACCACGTCCAAAGTGATAGAGAAATAGCAAAACTAATTCCTGCTATTAATAGTAAAACGATCGCTCTAGCTGTATATGATTGAGATACTGAAACTCGATCGCTATAGTTATTATTTAATAATTTGGCAGTATTCCAAGTAATAAATGCGATCGCAGCAATTAATAAGCGATCTCCACTAATCGCATTTGGTTCAATCTCAGTAGAAGCGATCGCAGTTAAAATAGAAGCTGAGGCAATCCCTAATAGAGCGACACATAAAGCTATCGGCGCAATCCAATTTGCACTCTTATCTAGTTTTTGACCGATCTTACCAAGGCGAAATTGGTACATGAATACTGTAAACTTTGCCTACTGTTTATATCTACAGTTTATATCTACAGTTAAAAATAAAATCCTTAAAATTAATGCAGTCATTGATACATCCTCAATCGAGTCTTGTACTTTACTGCGATCGGTCGGCTACAGGTCGTGTAATCGCTTTTGGTGATGATGCTTCAAGAAATAATGGCTTGAGACTTATCGTTTGTTAGGATATAGCCATCGAGAAAACAATTTAGTCATTCTCGGCATCGCTATATAAGTCATTAATAATACTAAAAGGGCGGTGATAATTAGACGCCGTAGCAGTAAAGGGAACGGTAATAACTCCAACAGTGGTGCAAGGGTAATATTTGCTAGTTGAATCAAAGGAAACAAAGTTAGTAAAGTAACCGTTGCCATTTTATAGCGTGGTGGGGGCGATATTACTTGAGGAGAGGGTAAGGTAAACCAAGTTTCTAAACCTGTAATAATTCTAATTCTGGCTGGCTCTAGACGCAAACTTTCCGCCCGTGCCAACCACTGTCGGCGACATTCTGATTCTTCCCAAATCTTGAGATTGCTGGCGCGGTCAAATTTAAAGATAATGCGATATTCGTTGTCTGCTAGGCTACTAGGACGAAAAACATTAGTACCTAAATGCCCTTCAAATGTCATAGCAGAAGCGGTGATACCAGAAATGAATTTCTCAAATGCCTTTTTACACCTTGGTTTGACTTTGCGAGTAATAACTACAGTTACAGGAGGATCGACGAAATCTTTAGCATTCATAAAATTTGTGGCGGATGGTAATCAAAAACTCGAACCTGGTTGAATCAAAAACTCTCGTTCTTCAGGAGTTGATTCTCTGCCTAATATTTGATTGCGGTGGGGAAAACGACCGAAACGATCAATAATTTCTTGGTGTTTGCGAGCAAATTTGAGATTATCTTCTTTACCTAGTTTGGTAAATAGTTTGACGCATAATTCTTGATCAGTTTTATGCTCGCTGTGCATTAAAGGCATATAAAGAAAGACTTGTTGTTCGGTAGTCATACTTTGCTGATAATTATTAGCGATCGCATATTTAGTTAGCTTGATCGCTTTAGCATCAGTAGCAAAGGCTTGAGGAGTCTGGCGATACATATTGCGGGGAAATTGGTCTAAAATAATAATCAATGCCAGAGTTGAGTGGGGAACGTTACGCCATCGATCTAACTCACCTGTCTTTGCATAACGATACATCGATTCAAAACGCTCTTTTATTTCGCGATCGAATTCTTCACTTTTTTTAAACCACTGTGGCTTAACCCTTTCGTCAAACCAAAAATTCAAGACTTCAGAGAATTGGTATTTAATCATAGAATATTTTTTTGCTTTCCTTCTCTTCTCTTTTTGTAACAAAGAATAGACTGGTAGTTAGAGATACAGTTTATTTGTTTTTTTTTGTATACAGTATCCACAAGAAAATAGTCAATTATTAAACGGCTAGAAAAAATTATGCTAGTCACCCAAGAAGAAGTATTCAAGCGTTTTTGGTATCCTATAATGCCGATCGCCAAACTATCAGACTCGCCCCAAGAATTTGAATTACTAGGGCAAAAATTAGTACTGTGGTTGAATGATTCTGGGAAAGTAACAGTAGCAAGCGATCGCTGTTGTCATCGTTCGGCGCAACTATCCAAAGGTCAAGTAATCGATGGTAATATTGTCTGTCCCTATCACGGCTGGAGATATGACAGTGAGGGAGTCTGTGTCAAAGTACCGCAGCTAGAAGACAGCAGCCAAATACCTAAAACCTATCACATAAAAACTTATCTGGCTCAAGAACGTTACGGATATATCTGGGTGTGTTTGAGCGAACCTTTAAATGAAATTCCTGAAATAGAAGAGGCGAAAGATCCTAATTTCCGCTTAATTCCTGAATTCTACGAAACATGGCACTGCGCGGGTTTAAGGGTCATGGAAAATGAGTTCGATCTCGCTCATCCTACCTTTGTCCACACTACTACTTTTGGTAGCGAAGACCATCCTATCCCTGATTCCGTAGAAGTTGTTGAAACAGATTACGGTATTACTGGGACAGCAGTTTTGGGTGTAGTTAACTCCGAACAGCAACAGCAAAATCTTAAAATGGATGAGGGGATAACTACCAGAAATTTAGATCTTGATTGGTACTTACCTTTTACCTGCAAGCTGCGGATCAATTATCCTAACGGTTTAGTTCATATCATTGTTAACACCGCTACGCCAATTAATGATCGCTCTTCCCAGATCGTCCAGTTTTGTTTGCGGAACGATACCGAAGCCAAAACAAAAGCAGCAGACGTAGTGGCATTTGATCGCGCCGTGACATTAGAAGACAAAGCCGTATTAGAGACTACTGATTATGATGTGCCGTTGGATCTAAAACAGGAACAACACATGATGACGGATAAGCCAGGAATTTTGATGCGGAAAAAATTGAGTCGGTTGTTGGGAAGTAATAAATGAGCATCGAACAAAGTGTGGCTAATAAAAAAAACAATCAGATCAGAGGTAAACCCCCTCAAAGTGAAGACAATGCGATCGCTCGTTATTTTGAATTTAATAAATATCGCACTAATTTTCGCACTGAAATATTGGCTGGTATAACTACCTTTATGACAATGGCGTACATTTTGGTAGTTAACCCGTTGATTCTTTCCGATGCCATATTTCTCAACGAACCGAAGGATTTGTTTGCCGAATTGGTTGTGGCTACGGCAGTATCGGCAGGTATTGGCACATTAACTATGGGTTTACTAGGGAAATATCCCTTTGCCCTTGCCCCTGGAATGGGGATTAATGCTTTTTTTGCCTATTCAGTGGTGTTGGGTTTGGGTATCGACTGGCGGGTAGCTTTAGCTTGTGTATTTGTAGAAGGATTAGTATTTATTTTACTAACCATTACCGATATTCGCCGTCATCTCATTACCGCTGTACCTAGTTCAATTAAATCGGCAACTACGGTCGGAATTGGCTTGTTTTTAGCATATATCGGCTTGGGAGGAGCGACAGAAGTAGGTGGGGCGGGGCTAATTGTGGCGAATGAAGTTACTAAAACAGACTTTGGTAGTTTGGCACAACCCCCAACCTTGATGGCAATCTTTGGTATTTTCTTGACTGCTTTCTTTATGGTGCGTCGAATCAAAGGTGCGTTGCTGTGGGGAATCATCGGCACTGCTTTATTAGGCTGGGTATTTGGTGTTGCTAATGCGCCTCAAGGATTTGCCTCTATTCCTGCTTTCCCAAAAGATTTATTTGGGGCTGCATTTATCGGCTTGGGAGGAATCAACGGGAACAATTGGATTGATTTTCTAGCTGTACTGCTAGTGTTTTTGTTTGTCGATATGTTCGACACCATCGGTACTTTAGCTGGAGTGGGAATGCAGGCAGGGTATATCGATGAGAATGGCGAACTACCCAGGGCAAACCAGGCATTAACCGCAGATGCGATCGCCACAACCGCAGGGGCAGTGATGGGAACATCTAGCGTGACTACCTTTGTGGAGTCGGCATCGGGAGTAGCAGAAGGAGGGCGCACTGGTTTTACGTCAGTCATAGTTGCATTATTATTTTTTGCTTCTTTAATATTTACGCCAATTTTTGAAGCCATTCCTGCTTTTGCCACTACCCCAGCCTTAACTATTGTGGGGGTTTTGATGATGGCAAGTATTACTACCATCAACTGGGAGGATTTAACCGAAGCTATACCAGCATTCTTAACTATATTTTTTATCCCCTTTGCCTTTTCCATTGCAGCAGGTTTATCTATTGGCTTAATTGCCTATCCTTTATTAAAAACTTTTTCAGGTAAAGCCAGGGATGTCCCCCTAATCACCTGGATATTAGCAGCTATATTTATTGCTCGCTTTATTTTTATGACCCTACGCTTTGGCTAATTCTTTAAATCACGAAAAACATATGTACGGGCTAAAGATGGCTTGCCCCTATTAAATAACAACATGAGCAATCGAGAACTAACATTAGAAACAGAAGAAATGATCACAGAAGCCCCTGCTTCCATTGAATCAGACTTAATTTATGGTTTAGAAGCCCGCCCGCCGTTTGTAGAGGCGATATTTGTCGCATTACAGCACGTATTTGCCTGTTTTGTCGGCATAATTACCCCTGGACTTATTATTTGCGCGGCTTTGGAAGTTCCGCCCGCCGATACGACTTATATTCTTAGTATGTCTTTGGTAGTATCTGGTGTTGCCACCTTTATCCAAGCCAAAAGATTTGGTCCTGTAGGTTCGGGTTTATTAAGCGTGCAGGGAACTAGCTTTGCTTTCCTTGGTCCAATTATTACTGCGGGGTTAGCAGTTAAAGGTAACGGCGGTACTGCCCAAGATGCTTTGGGCTTAATTTTTGGTTTATGTTTCTTCGGGGCATTTGTCGAAATTTTTGTCAGTCGTTTTCTACATCTTGCGAATAAAGTAATCACGCCTTTGGTAACAGGAGTAGTAGTAACACTAATTGGTCTGACTTTAATTAAAGTGGGGATCGCTTCAATGGGGGGTGGTGTTCCAGCGCAAAACAATGGCGATTTTGGCAGTCCGATTTATTTGGGAATAGCATTTTTAGTCTTAGCAGTCATTATTGCCCTCAACAGCACTAGCAACAACTATCTTAGAATGTCATCGATCGTAATTGGCTTAATAGTTGGTTTTCTGGTTTCGATTCCTTTCGGGCTAGTAGATTTTAGTAACCTGGCGACATTACCACCTATTGCCATACCTGTACCTTTTCGCTATGGCTTTAGTTTTAATTTTGGAGCATTTATTCCTTTTGCCTTTTTGTATTTAATCACGGCGATCGAAACTATTGGCGATTTGACAGCTACCTCTGCTATTTCGGGCGAACCAATTGAAGGAGGGAAATATTTCAAACGGATTAAGGGCGGAGTTTTAGGTGATGGTATTAACTCCATTATTGCTGCCTGCTTTAATACTTTCCCAAACACTAGCTTTAGCCAAAATAACGGCGTAATTCAGCTTACAGGGGTAGGCAGTCGTTATGTTGGTTATTTTATTTCTGTTATCTTTATCATTCTCGGTCTGTTTCCCATTATTGCAGGAACTTTCCAAGCTTTACCTCAGCCAGTATTGGGTGGTGCAACTATTGTCATGTTTGGTACGGTAGCAGTAGCGGGAATTAAGATACTTTCATGCGTCAATCTTACCAAGCGCAATTCGATCATTCTGGCAGTATCTCTTGGTTTGGGTTTGGGTGTTACCTTCGTCCCTGAGATTCTGGAAAATATGCCAGCTTTGGTTAAAAGTCTCTTTTCATCTGGTATTTCTACAGGTGGTATTACGGCTTTGTTATTGAATTTGATTTTGCCTGGGCGAGAATAATTTCATTGAACATTAAACATTTATCATTGAACATTTACCAATTAATGAAATGTATCAACTAAAAGCAATTGTGATTGGTGCGGGAATGGCGGGGTTGGCAGCAGGGATTGCTTTACGTCAGGCGGGATACGAAGTAGAGATTTACGAAAAAACTAGAAAGCTTCGCCCTGCGGGGGCGGGTATTTCTCTGTGGTCAAATGGCATTAAGGTTCTCAATAAATTAGGACTGGGTAAGGAGATTGCTGCCATTGGCGGACAGATGAATCGTATGGAGTATCGCAATCTTGAGGGAGAAGTTTTAAATGATGTCAACCTTGTTCCTCTTATGGAACAGGTGGGACAAAGACCCTATCCCGTGTCTCGCACTGATTTACAGGAGATGATGCTTAATGCTTTTGGCGAGTCTGATGTCAAGATGGGGATGCGCTGTGTGGAAGTCAAGCAGGATGGTTCTAGTGCTACCGCGATCTTTGAAGATGGTACTACCGCTACGGGTGATGTAGTTATCGGTGCAGATGGGGTAAAGTCAGTCGTGCGTACTTACCTTGCGGTCGGAAAAATAACGCCACGGTATGCAGGTTACGTTAACTGGAATGGTTTAGTAGAGGCTAGTCCTGACCTAGCGGAAAGCGATGTTTGGGTAATCTATGTGGGCGAAGGAAAACGCGCCTCCATGATGCCTGTGGGAGATAATCGCTTTTACTTCTTTATGGGCTGTCCCAAACCCCAAGGTACGACCGCACCAAACGGAGATATTCGCACTGAACTCAAAGAAACCTTTGCAGGATGGGCGCAGCCAGTCCAAAACTTAATCGATAAACTCGACCCCGAACAGGTTAATCGCTTAGAAATCGGTGATATCGATCCTTTACCTAGTTTAGTTGAAGGTAGAATTGCCTTGGTGGGAGATTCGGCCCACGCTACTACTCCCACATTAGGGCAAGGAGGTTGTCAGGCGATGGAGGATGCGGAAGTATTATGTCGCTATCTAGTAACTACCAATATCAGCGTTGAAGATGCCCTCAAACGTTACGAAGCAGAACGGAAAGAAAGGGTGGCAAAGTTAGTCCTCAAAGCCCGAAAACGCACCGATACTATTTACAATAAAGAACCCGACTTAACTCAACAGTGGTACCAACAGCTAAAACAAGAAAAAGCTGAAGATGTTACGAATGCGATCGCCAAAATCATTTTAGGTGGTCCGTTACATTGATGTAGGGGAATAATCATTTAACAACATAATATTTATGTCAGGTAAATTAACCACTCACGTTTTGGATACGGCAAATGGTTGTCCAGGTAAAGAAATTGCGATCGCCCTATGGAAACTAGACCCCAAAATAGATTCTAAAACTCTTTTAAAAACAGTCAAAACAAATCATGATGGACGCACCGATGAACCATTATTAGCGGGGTCAGAATTGGCAGTCGGAGTTTACGAACTAATCTTTTCTGTTGGTACTTATTTTGCTCGCTACGGAAATTACCCCGATCCACTTTTTCTAGACGAAATTCCCATTCGTTTTGGCATTAGCGATCTTAAAGCTCATTATCATGTTCCTTTGCTAGTTTCTCCCTGGTCTTATAGTACGTATCGTGGAAGTTAAATAAGGGATGAAGGATGAAGGATAAGGAATATACGATCGCACAATTAAATGAAATGTCACAATCAAAGTTTACTGATGTCCTCGGAGAGATTTGGGAAGAAACACCAGTAATTGCTCAAAAAACGTGGCATAGTAAACCTTTTAAAGATTTAGAGGCTTTATATCAAGCTATGGTTGCTGTAATGAACAGTATGAGCGAAACAGAACAAGTAACTTTGATTAAAGCTCATCCAGATCTAGGTAGTAAAACCAAGATGGCAGAAGCTTCGGTAGAAGAACAAGCAGGAGTAGGCTTAGACCGTTTATCTGAGTCTGAATATCAGCGTTTTCAATCTCTCAATCAAGCTTATCAAGATAAGTTTGGGTTTCCTTTTATTATTGCTGTAAAAGAACATACCAAAGAAAGTATTTTACAAGCCTTTGCCACTCGGTTGAATAATAACCAAGAACAAGAAAAACAACAGTCTTTAGTAGAGATTAGTAAGATCGCCAGATTGCGCTTAGCTAATCCGTGAGAAGCCCGACACCGTATTGCCAAGAATGTAGCAATCGGTGTTCGGATGAATCACGGGCTAGCACTCTGTCCTAAAAGATACCCCCATTCGAGGGTTTATGCCCGAATGGGTGCAAGCCGCTTCGCATATTGCAAAGATTTTTATCGCAGTCTTACTGTTGTGCTAAAATAACTAAATGCTAACAATGAACTACACCTACCGAATTAATCCTACACCAGAACAGCAAGAGGTTATGCTTGGCTGGATGGAGACGTGCAGACGTTTATATAACAAATGTTTGAGCGATTTAAAGGATTGGCTTAATTCGAGAAAATGTAGTTTATATTCTTGTTCAATTAATCGGGAATATATAATGTCCCCCGATATTCCTTTTCCTAGCTATTTGGAACAAAAAAGACAACTTACTCAATGGAAAAAAACTAATCCTTGGCTAAAAGAAGTTCATTCTCAAGTAACTCAAGACTGTATTAAACGTCTTCATAATACTTGGGAAAGATTCAAATCTAAGAAGTTTGGCTTTCCTCGCTATAAAAAATTTGGACGGTATCAATCTATCCTGTTCCCTCAGTTTAAAGAGAGTCCAATCAAAGATAGGTGTATCAAACTGCCTAAGATTGGAGAGGTTGAAATCAACTTACACAGACCAATTCCAGAAGGGTTTAAAGTTAAAGGAGTAAGAATAGTATCAAGAGTAAGAGGAACAGTTTGGTATGCAGTAGTAACAATTCAGTGCGATGTCAAAGTACCAGACCCACTGCCTTTTGGTCGTGGAATCGGGATTGATATCGGACTCGAATCTTACCTCGTAACTAGTGACAATTTCAGACTTGAACCAGCTAGATTTTTTCGAGACTTGCAAAGTAGGCTTAAAGTGCTGCAACGCAGGGCATCTCGTAAAAAGAAGCGTTCTAAGAACTGGGAAAAAGCACAGTTAAAGGTAGCAAAATTACACCATCAAATAGGCAATGCTCGTAAAAATTTTCATTTTCAAACGAGCCATCTTTTATGCGACCAAGCAGACATGATATTTGTTGAAGACATCAACTTTAAAATGACTGCTAAAGGTTTTCTAGGAAAGCAAATGTTGGACGGGGGGTTTGGACAATTCCGAGATTTATTATCTTGGGTGTGTTGGAAGCGAGGAAAATATTTCTCTCAGGTTGACCATAAATACACGAGTCAAATTTGCCCTGAGTGCAATGTTCATACGGGCAAAAAAGAGCTTAAAGAGAGGATTCATTATTGCCCAGAGTGTAACTACAATACCTCTCGCGACCATGCAAGCGGTCGTGTAATTTTGAACCGAGGACTAGAATCAATAGTACGGCTGGACGAGCCGGAAAGGAAACTGTCTGCTGAATGCGTACTGCCAGGGATAGTAATATCTAGGTAAGTGCAACGCAGAAATTTCAATCAGCGATGATTGAAGCCAGCACTCTATCTCCCAAGAGATGAGTGCCTGGAGAAGTCACAGTCCCTAATCAATTAGTTGATAAAATACTAGTTAGTATATTTCTCAAATCTGATGAGCATCGCTACAACACGATTAACTCTAGAAGAATACTTAAATCGGCATAATGAAAGCGAAAAACATTATGAATTGGTAGCAGGAAGCTTATATGAAATGCCCCCAGAAAGTCCTTTAAATGCAGAAATAGCAATCAAACTACTCTTGCTTTTTGCTCAATTTGTGACTACTCCTCGCTGTCTCCGTTGCAAAGATACAGAAATAGTTGTTAGTGGTAGTCGTACAACGGTTCGTTTACCTGATTTAATGATTCTAACTGAAGAACTAGCCAATGCCTTATATGACAGTGGGCGCAGTACTATTATCCCAGATATGCCTCCTCCAGCTTTGGTAGTGGAAGTGGTTTCGCCTGGTAAAGTAAATCAAGATCGTGATTATCGTTATAAACGATCTGAATATGCAGCCAGAGGAATTACGGAATATTGGATTGTCGATCCACAAATTAGCAAGGTGACAATATTGGTTCTCAATGAAGGATTTTATGACGAGAATGTTTTTGAAGGTGATAAAGTGATCGCATCTCCTCTTTTTCCTCAATTTCAAATCACGGCTAATCAAATATTTAGAAGCTAAGATACGATAACAATGAAATTGAAAGTATCAAGCCAGTAAAAACGATAAACATGAATTGCGATCGCCTTATCTCCGATCTCTATTAAAATACTTATATTCCTCTTCCCTTCAAATAAATGCCTACCCTACTTGTTAAAAATATTCATACCCTAGTCACAATGGACGATGAACGGCGCAAAGTTCGCAGTGGTGCGCTCTTTGTCAGAGATAATGTAATCGAACAGGTAGGGACAACAGAGGAATTACCAGATACCGCCGATGAGGTTTTAGACTTACAAGATAGACATATAGTACTTCCAGGATTAGTTAATACCCATCATCATTTCTTTCAAAACCTAACCCGCGTCACACCCGCAGGGCAAAATGGAGACTTGTTTCAATGGCTAACGGCACACTATCCTCTGTGGTCAAATCTTACTGGGGAAGGGATGTACTATAGTTCCCAATTAGCAGCAGCAGAGTTGATTTTATCGGGCTGTACTGCCGCTAGCGACCATCACTATATATTTCCCAATGATTGCACCCTTGACGAGCAAATTAGAGGCGTTGGCGAAGTTGGCTTGAGGTTCCATGCCAGTCGGGGAAGTATGAGCGTGGGGGAAAGTAATGGCGGTTTACCTCCAGATTCTCTGGTGGAGAAAGAAGCAGATATCTTAAAAGATTCTCAGAGGTTAATTGAACAGTATCATGATAATAAACGCTATTCGATGTTACGTATTGTTCTTGCCCCCTGTTCGCCTTTTTCTGTCTCCACAGACCTGATGAAAGAATCAGCAGCAATGGCGCGGAGTTATGAGGGAGTTAGACTGCACACTCACCTAGCAGAGAATAAAGGGGATGTGGAATATAGCCTGTCTCAATTTAAGCTTACTCCTGGGGATTATGCCGAGTCGGTTGGTTGGTTGGGAGATGATGTTTGGCACGCTCATTGTGTAAAATTGAGCGATCGCGCGATCGATAAATTTGGGCAAACTGGTACAGGGGTAGCTCATTGTCCCTGTAGTAATATGCGTTTGGCTAGCGGGATTGCACCTATCCGTAAAATGCTGAATAAAAACGTTCCTGTTGGTTTAGGTGTAGATGGGGCAGCTTCTAATGATGCTACCAATTTATTCCACGAAGCCCGCCAAGCTTTTTTACTCGCCCGCGTCAGAGATGAATCTGCATCGGTCATGACTGCCCAAGATGCTTTAGAAATTGCCACTAGAGGCGGGGCAAAAGTTTTAGGTAGAGATGATATTGGCTATTTAGCCCCAGGAATGGCAGCAGATTTTATTGCAATCGATTTAGATAAGCCTGGATATGTGGGGACGCAATCCGATCCTGTGGCAGCTTTAATTTACTGTCAAAACGATCATGTTGATTATAGCTTTATCAACGGCAAAAAAGTAGTTGACCGCGGAAATTTAACCACCATCGAATTTGGCAATTTAATTGATAAAGCAAATCAAATGGCGATCTCTTTACTCGATCGCTAAAAAATAGTTGCTATAAGGTTGCCGTATAAATTTTGGATATTTGTATACTGTATACATTAATACTGTAGCACCGAGTTAATAATGATAATTTTGCTTATTATCAGTAGGTGTGAGTGTAAAGATGAACGTTTCAAAAACTCAGAGATATTGTTGGGGTTTGAATAAAAATTTCAATGTAATCAAAAATCCACTTTTATGGTTTTTACTTTTTACTTTTTTATCAATTTCGACCAATAAAGCCCTAGCATCAGAAGCTGAAGCGATGTCGCAAATTAATAGTGTTCGCCAGTTAAGATCGCGCCCAAGCTGGAACAGTCTTGAAGAAAGCAATGGAATGTCTCAAATTACCAATGTCCAACAGCTAAGAGATGTTTCTCCTACAGATTGGGCTTATGAAGCATTACGTAGCTTGGTAGATCGTTATGGTTGCATTTCGGGTTTTCCCAAACGGACAGCACAAGCTGGCGAGGAGACTTCGCCAGACGTGTCCTCTCAAACCTATCGCGGTAGCCAGCCTCTATCCCGTTACGAATTTGCTGCGGGCTTAAACTCCTGTCTCAATCAAATCGAGCGTTTAATAGCTTCTTCTCAAAATGTTTCCTCGGAGGATGTTGCGACTATTCAACGTTTGAGTCAAGAATTTGAGGCAGAATTAGCAACTCTTGGTGGCAGAGTGGATAGCCTGGAAAGCCAGGTTGCTGTTTTAGAAGATAGCCAGTTTTCCACTACTACTAAATTTAGTGGTAATGTCTTTTTCAACCTTACAGGGGCAACTGCGAGCGATGATGTTTTAGCCGAAACAGTTAATCTTGATGCACCTTTAAATCTTCGTCGCGCTGGTAGAGATGCTAACAACAACCCAATAGTTAGCAACATTACCGAAGATCCCGAAATTACCTTGAGTTACTATACATGGCTTAACTTTAATTCCTCTTTTACGGGTAAAGACAATCTAGCAATTCAACTAGTAGCGGGCAACGGCAATTCTCCCGCTAACAATTATGTTTCCGCAGGGCTTTACAATACTTTTGGCGTTCCTTTTACCGATCAAACAGGAACAGCTTCAGGAGCAAATAGTGTCGAGCTTCGTGAGCTATATTATGATTTCCCAATTGGGGAAAAGCTAAGAATTATAGTAGGTTCAAGAATCAACTGGTATCGCTATTTTGATAATAATAAGTATACTTTCTTTTTATCTGGGGCGGGTAGCTATAACTCTAGTGGTGGTACTTTAGTCAATCCTATAGATCGTGGTTCGGGTGCAGTAGTAACTTATGACTTTAATGATTCACTGGGCTTTAAAGTTAGTTATTTGGGAGAAAATACAGAATTTTTACCCTCCGCTTTCTTTAACACCTCTTCCGATCCTAATAAGGGTTTGTTTAATGCTACTCAAACTCTTACTGCGGAATTAGATTTTGCGATCGCCGATCGGGCTAATATCCGTTTACTATATACCAGAGCCACTGTAGATAATAATCAACCTATCTTAGATGCAGATGGCAATATTACGGGTTTTGGTGTTGGCGGGGCAACGGGAGAACCCATCTATGGAGTAGCTGATGATGGTTTTGGCGGCACAATTGGAGCTGCTCCTTCTGATACTTTTGCTCTTAGCTTTGACTGGACAATTCTCGATAAGCTAGGTGTGTTCGGACGCTATAACTACGGCAGTACTAGCATTAGACCCGCAGATCCCGATTTGGAAAATGGAGAAGTTAACACTCAGGCTTTTCAGGCTGGTGTAGCTTTTCCTGACTTGGGCAAAGAGGGTGCATTGGGAACGATATCTTTTGTTGTTCCTTTTGATGTGCTTGACGGTGAAGAGTTTCTCGCTTCTGGTTCGGGTGATGGCGGTACACAATTCGATCTCGAAGCTTCTTATAATTTCCCTGTTAATAGTAACCTATCTATCCTTCCTGCTTTTTACTTAGTTGCTAATCCCAATAACTTTGAAGATAATCCGAATATCTATGTGGGAAATGTAAGAATGCAATTTAATTTTTAGTTACTTTTTTAGTTACTATAGTTGATTAAAGAATTTGATTCTTCAAAGCTTCAAAATAATATGATAGGTTAAAGCAACTGTATACAGTATACTTATTTACTCTCGACTGCTTAATCTATGAAATCACTAACTACTGCTGACCTTCTAGTCAATGGCGATCGCCTGAATCAAAGCATTGCTAAGTTGGCAAGCATTGGTCAATTACCTAACGGTGGTGTGAAACGTATTGCCTATAGTCAGGAAGATATAAAAGCCAGAAATCTTATCCAGCAGTGGATGAAAGAATTAGAGATGGAGGTGAAAATAGATGCAGCAGGAAACATTATTGGTAAGTATCCTGGCAAAAATCCTGTAGCTAGTGCGATTGGCTTCGCCACGCCTTCGGCGATCGCCACGGGTTCGCACATTGATACCGTTCCCTGTGGCGGTCATTATGATGGTGCTTATGGAGTATTAGCGGGTTTAGAAGTAATCAGAGTACTTAAGGAAAACCAGATAAAACTAGATCGCCCCATAGAAGTCATTGTCTTTACCGATGAAGAAGGCAGCATGATCGGTTCTAAAGCCATGTCAGGTAGAGTAGTTCGCGATCCTCAATACTATCGCCGTCCCAATGGTGCAGATATTCAAACCTGTTTGGCTACAATTGGCGGTGATTGGTATAAGCTTACTCAAGCTCGTCGTAGCACTAAAGATATATCTGCGTTTGTCGAACTTCATGTCGAACAAGGACCTGTTTTAGAATCGATGGGCAAACAAATTGGTGTAGTAGAAGGCATAGTAGGGCAAAGAAGATTTAATATTACCGTCAAAGGCAGTGCTAATCATGCGGGTACAACCCCAATGTCAATGCGCTGTGATGCTCTAGTTGCTGCTTCCCAAGTTGTTCTGGCTGTTAATCAAATTGGCAACACTCCTGGTCAACAAGTCGCTACTGTCGGCAAAATGGAAGTACTGCCAAATGCTGCTAATGTTGTCCCTGGTTGGGTAGAAATGAGCTTAGATATTCGTGACTTGTCTAGCTTACACATTGATAGCTTGCTAAAACAGTTACGCACCCATCTCGAAGAGATTGCCGTTGCTACCAATACCCAAATTCGCTTAAATCCTTGTTTGCACAACGAACCAGCTTTAGCCGAACCCTATATACAAAAAGCGATCTCTTTAAGCTGTGAAGATCTCGACCTAAGCTATACCTATTTACCCAGTCGGGCTAGTCATGACGCTCAAGAAATGGCACAAATAACTGATATGGGCATGATTTTTGTTCCTAGTACGATGGGAGTTTCTCACGATGCCAACGAATATACTTCCCCCAAACAATGCAGCCAAGGAGCAAATATCTTACTACAGGCATTGATTCGATTGGGGCAAATTGGCTAAGTTTTTATCCCCTACTTGATTTGTAAGCTGCCCAACCGCCTAAATCGGAAATATCTTCCCAATTGTATTTTTCTACTAACTCTTGAGGATATAACATCGCGATCGCCATTTCATCTCCTTCTAGATTTACTGTCTCTGGATACATATGAGGCGGTTCATTAGCCAAGAGATATTCATACTGTTCCTCAGTCATTTCGTAGATTTCACCAGGAATGCTAATACCGCCTGTGGCAACAGCATAAATAGCAGGATGCCAACCATTTTCTGCTGCGTGGAGACGATATTCTGGTTTGGTTTTGGTATCTTTGATAAACTTAGCTGACTGAAGGTTTTTGTGGTCTGGTTGTCCTTTTAAAGCCGAACCACAGATAAAAACTCGCTTTGTGCCTAATGTAGTTGTCATAGTTTACTTAGCTGTATTGTGAATAATTTCCAATTCCTTGACTACTCTGGCTTTGCTAGACATCAAATGTAGCTTAATTGTTGCTTGAGCTAGATCTGAGTCTCTCAGGGCGATCGCTTCATAAATTTCTCGATGTTCGAGACGAACTTCCAATACTTGAGGATTGTGTTTGGTAGTCTGAACTCTTAGCAATGCCATTTTGTCGAAGACTTGTTCAAGTAAAGTTAATAGCCATTGATTGCCCGAACTTTCAGCTATCAAATGATGAAACTGATAATCAATTTCTAAAAGCTTCAAGCTATCAGATTTGCTAGATTGCGACTCTGATAGTTTCTCTGCCAACAACACGTATTTTTCTAACTGTTTTAGTTGTTTAGAGATGATTTGCTCGCAAGCACCTTCAACTGAAAGTTGTTCTAAAGCTATACGACAGTCATAAAGTTGAATCGCGTCTCTAACAGAGAGAGTGGCAACCCTAAAACCACCATTGGGTTTGGACACTATTAATTTTTCTCGTCTTAACTGACCAATTGCTTCACGAATAGGAGTACGACTAACTTCCAGTTGTTCGGCTAATTTGGTTTCGACTACTCGTTCGCCTGAAGCCAAATCTCCTCTAAGGATAATTTGTTTTAAGGCTTCATACACTTGCTGCCGTAAAGACTGACTTCTTTGAATAGAAATCATAGTTTGAGTTTTAACTCATTACGTTGAATTGATATATGGGAATCAAGGAATGAATTTCCTTACATAGTATACAGTATACGATACGGTATAAACATTTGAGTAAAAAAGTAGAGATGATTTTTTGGGGCGACAACCCAATTCAAGCGATTCATATCAGTACATAATAACTATTGAAATATCGTAAGGATTCAGGTCGAAAATCACAGAGGGGTTAAACGGGTGAGCGAAATTTACGGTGGCAACAATTAATTTTCGCGTTGTTTAAGTAATGAGTAATAAGTAATGAGTAATAAGTATTTACTCGTTACTCGTTACTCGTTACTCGTTACTCAAAGCTTCTCTATTGTTTAACTGCCACACCTTTTTTCGTTCACCCGGGTTAAACTAAGGCATCTCGCAAAAATAACTTACTATTCAAGAACAAGAAATGAGAAAATAAAATCAGAGTTAGTCAAGTGAAGTGATGACAATTGCGATCGCTTTTCATCCAAGGCGAAGAGATTATGACCTCACTTCTCCGTTTGATAATGGTTTAAACCTGATTGCGGATGTGCTTCATCTGTGGTGCTGATGAATGTAGGTTAAAAAACTGTAAAGTCACTTGCTGCCAGATACACGTCATTCCAAGAGGGCGATCTATAATCTCGATTTAAACTGCGATCGACATATCCCACCACGCGGGGTAATTCTTCTCCCCTGGTTTCTCCCTGCAAAAACATTTTTAACTTGGTTTCCCAGTCTTGAGGATAGTTTCTAATTATAGGATGTTTAACCACTAGGGATTGATATTCCCCCTCATCGGGATCTATAATCACATCGAGGCTGAGAATGCCCAAAGAACGAACAAAAACACCAGTAGCAGCGATCGCAAAATCCCCATTAACTCGACTCTGTTTGAGAACAATGATAAAATGCCCACCTTCGGGGATATTGTAAACCAATTCATTTGGATCTTTTACTGGTTTAACTTCAACGTTGTAGCCTTTACTTAATCCTTCCTCCAGGGTGACATCTTCATATTCTTGCTCGGGATGGGGCAGATAGATCGTAAACTGATGTAGATCGAGCCAAGGATTGTGTACCGTTTCCTTAGTCTCTTGTTTCCAAGCATTATACTGTCCCCGCATCTCTTGACCCACATAACTCTCGCTATCGCAGATATTAATTAATGCCATATTGAGAACGCACTGCTCAAACTTACTGAATGTTCCTAAAACTTGCATGATTGTTAGTTGTTAGTTGTTAGTTGTCTCTTACTCATTACTCATTACTCATTACTCATTACTCATTACTCATTACTCATTACTCATTACTCATTACTCATTACTCATTGTTTTAGTCTTCATCCAAAGCGGGAAAAGACTCTTCAATTTCCCATAAAATGCTTTTATTAGCGATAAACCAACTGCGAGTTTCTGGAGTTAATTGATCCCAAACTAAATCAATGTCCACATGAGGAGATTCGTACTGATATTTTCTGCCGAGCGATCGCAAATTGATCGCCACATCTCTAGGAATACCGAAATTTAGCCAATCAACCCCGACGACTTTACCAGATACACCACCACTAGGATCGTAAATTAGTTGCGCCACTCGAACTAAATCGGCAAAATGGGTAAGTCTTAATCCTGTTACCTGTAGAATTTCGCGAACACGCTCTTTGTTTTGTTGCATATTCATAGTTCGTTCTTTGTTTTTTGTCTTTTGTCTTTTATCTTTTGTTGTTCGGTAAAATCAGCGACTAACCACTAACGACTAACAACTAATTAACAGCATGATAATTTTTAACCCGTTTATCTGCCTCAACACCTAAAATCTTGGCTAACCAAGGGGGAGGAGAAGTTGCGATCGCTTTTTGTAAATCTGCTAAGATTTCTCTGGCTGAACCACCTTGAGATACTTTCATGGGATAGATATAAGCTTGGATCACTTTAGCCGCAGCAGGACCACCAATGGACATAATATAAAGTACGGGACAATCTCTAATTAAATTGACGCGGAAAGTGTTTTTTTCTTCAGCAAGATCGGCTTCGACTGCGGAACGAACATCAATCAATTTAATCTCATCTGCCGATAGTTGATAAATTAAATAACGGTGGCAAGAACCAAAGTGTCCGTCTAATTGTTCTCCACTATTAGAAGCGACAGCAATTCTAATTGAGTTGGGCATATCACCTTCTTGATAGGGTTCGATGGGTAAGGATTGCTCAAAGTAACCCGTTTCCCCCCACAAGATTTGTACCGCTTCTTTATAGGCTGCTATGTCACTGTTATCAACATTTTCCCCTTCTTCTTCTCCGTCAATTTCGTAAATTTTGCCGAAGGATTTTTTTAATTGAGTAACGGTTAGTTTACTGAGAGATTTTTCGGTAATTTCTTCATCATCGAGTTGGCTTTGCAAAGCACCAATTAAATCCTTGACAGATATATCGGGTAATACTTTGGCTGCTAGAGCAATTCTGAGGGCAACCTCGTTAGAAATAGGTTGGGTAGTCATGATTTTTTTGGTAAGTTCTTTTTCTTTTGTCAGTTTTTCTTGGTTTTTTGCAGTTTGCTGCTAATGATTTGATAACCAACGAGCAATGACTAACTAATATCAGACAGCTAGATAAACAAAGATTTGAGGCGTTT
The DNA here is from genome assembly GCA_942490675.1 of Cyanobacteriota bacterium. Classification (GTDB taxonomy): domain Bacteria; phylum Cyanobacteriota; class Cyanobacteriia; order Cyanobacteriales; family Xenococcaceae; genus Waterburya. The sequence continues at coordinate 53,459 of CALNYB010000001.1, forward strand.
GCATTAATATAGTTAAAAGTGTACTCAAAATCCTTAGCCTTTTATTTGAGGGTATTGAAGGATCGAACTTGGATCGAGGTACGAGTATTTTTTGATATTGGTACGGATATATTTGAGTAGTTAGTTCGCGATAAAAGCGATCGCTTATTGATTAATGATTTCTGTACTTGATGTAGTCTGATTTATAAGTAGAATACAATCTAGGTAAAGATGACATCCAGTGGCACAAGCTATGGTTACAACTCCCTCCAAACCAATAAACCTAGAAGAGTTTTTAGCATTACCAGAAACTAAACCCGCACTTGAATATATCGACGGGCAAATTATTCAAAAACCTATGCCCAAAGGAAAACACAGTACAATACAGGGAGAACTAATCATTGCTCTGAATAGCGCACTCAAACCACAGAAAATTGCGAGAGCTTTTCCAGAACTAAGATGTACCTTTGGTGGACGTTCTACTGTACCTGATGTAACTGTATTTACTTGGGATAGAATACCCCGCGATGAAAATGGTGCAATAGCAGATTCTTTTCAGGCTGCACCAGACTGGACAATTGAAATTTTATCTCCTGAACAAAGCCAAACAAGAGTGACCAAAAATATTCTTCATTGTTTAAACTACGGAACACAATTAGGATGGTTAATCGATCCCCAAGAACAGTCTGTATTAGTTTATTTTCAAGCGCAACAATTTGCCTTTTTTGAAGCAACAACTGATATTTTACCCGTACCTGATTTTGCTCAAGCTTTTGAGTTAACTTTAGGGGAATTATTTGGTTGGTTATTGGAGTAAAGAGCGATCGCGTTAATGTAAAAAGTAGGCAGATGGTTATGCTGCGATTTCACACTATGCCAACGCTAAAATACTTTCCGATTCTCGATCTCCAAACTTAACGATCGTATCAAAATTGTCCCTCAAAATTTGAACAATCTTGGATGTTGGACTGTTGCCAATACGCAGATAGATGAATTTGGGCGGATGACCATAAAGCAAACTACGCTGATAAAAATCAGAATCTTTGGAAACGATCGCAAAATTATTCGTCTTTGCATATTCCCAGATTATTGCATCCTCTGTATTTATCAGCCTTAGAGTCTTGACATGTTCGGAATTGGGATACAAATCGACGATTTTGCAGACAATTCGATCTGATAGGTTTTCATCTAATAGCAGTTTCACAGGGATACGACAAATAACTTTTTCTCGCGATCGGCTGCAAAAGCAAGGCAAGCCCTAATATCTTCAGATGTCAGTTCTGAAAAATCTTCCAGAATTTCTGATTCTGTCATACCACCCGCAAGATATTCCAGAATATCGCTTACAGTAATCCGCATCCCACGGATACATGGCTTACCACTGCGCTTTCCAGGCTCAATCGTGATTATATCTCGATAATCCATATCCGCTATTTGCTTACTCTGAACTTTGATTACCCTTTAATAATACTAAACAAACAGGGACAGGAAGATACAAGCCCGTTCTCAAACTAATTATTATTTGGTTGGTTATTGGAGTGAAGAGCGATCGCATTACAAATATAGACAGGTTAAAGGCGATCGCCAATCTGAGTTGATTATTTGTAATTTGGACGTTGCTGTGTTCAATTTAGTCTTAGGCGAGCGCGTTTGGATAAACACGAACAATTATTCGTTCCATTGTATAAGTACAATACAATCTAGGTAACTGTGACATCCAATGGTAAATAAAGCTATGGTAACAACTGACTCTAAACTCATTAATCTAGAAGAGTTTTTAGCATTACCAGAAACCAAACCCGCACTTGAATATATTGACGGGAAAATTATCCCAAAACCAATGCCTCAAGGAGAACATAGCACGATACAGGGAGAACTGATTATTGCTCTTAATGGCGCACTTAAACCACAGAAAATTGCGAGAGCTTTTCCAGAGTTAAGATGTACTTTCGGTGGACGTTCTACTGTACCTGATGTAACTGTATTTACTTGGGACAGAATTCCACGTCAAGATAATGGCAGAATAGCAAATACTTTTAATATAGAACCCGACTGGACAATTGAAATTTTATCTCCCGGCCAAAGCTATAGTAGAGTTACCAGAAATATTCTTCATAGTTTAGACAATGGCACAAAATTAGGCTGGTTAATCGATCCTAATGAACAGTCTGTATTAGTTTATTTTCCATCGCAACAACCTGCATTTTTGGAAGCAGCAACGGATATTTTACCTGTACCTGATTTTGCTAAAGCTTTTGAGTTAACTTTAGGGGAATTATTTGGTTGGTTATTGGAGTAAAGAGCGATCGCATTCCCAATATAGACAGATGAAAGCGATCGCCGATCTAAATTGATGATTTTTGATTCGTGATTACTGTACTTAATTTAATATTACAGTCTTTTGATCAACTCATCGTATTCATCGTGGGCTCCAATCCAAAACCAATAAATATGATTCTCTGCCTCTAGTAACCCTAACACTCGATAGTTCAGGCTGATACGAGCAGAATAAATTGGTTGTCGTTGGCTTACACGCTTAAATTGCAGACTGTTGTGATAAGGATCTTCTCGCCAAAGGTCATAGGTTTTTTCAGCTTGTTCTTGCACAGATGTAGGAAGTTGATTAAGTCGTTTGCGAAATGTTTTGGTAACACTCGATTTCATGACTTAACTGGAAAAATTTCGTCTAATGATACTGTCTCACCATTGGCAATTTCTTGCCGAACGATATCGGCCAACTGCTCCCATTGTTCATCACTCGTTGACTCAAATTGCTCTGTCCATCTCTGTTCATCTTTCAGTTCAGCCATGAGACGGGATGCGATTGCGTCCTGCTGATCTGCGGAAAGTTTTTTGATTTCTGCGATGACTTGTTGGAGAAGTTCAGTCATGGTTTCAGGCAATAGATATAGTGACCCACACATAACTCTATCTAATTTAATCTCATTAGACAAGATCCCATCTCAAATCTAGACAGGCTAAAAGCGATCGTCGACTAGGTTATTGTAAGAAACCTGGAAAAATATCTAAAGTTATCGATATGTCATGATAAAGCAAGCAGTGATAAATTCTCATCTTCATAAAATAATTTAATTGCGTTGAAATTCCGACGCAGCAAATTTTCAACTTGTAAAGTCGAACAGTTTCCGAGGCAAAGCCAAATTACTTTCGGTGGGTTTCCCAATACCAAGCTTAGGTCGTGCATATCCACATCTTTCGAGACAATCATCAAATTATTGTCTTTTGCATAATCCCAAACTATCGAGTCGAGCGTTGCTTTCATCCCTACATCTCGAACATGAAGCGAATTTGGGAAAAGATCGCTCAAACGGTTCGGTAACTTGGGCGACAAGTTTTCATCGAAAATTAATTTCATGCAGATAAGGTCGCAGTCATAAACCGACGTTCGCGGTCAGCAGCATAAGCAATACAGGCTTTTAAATCTTCTCGTGTCAAATCGGGAAAATCGTCGAGAATTTCTGCTTCGGTCATCTCGGAAGCCAAGTATTCGAGCACTTCATAAACCGTAATTCGCAAGCCACGGACACAAGGTTTGCCACCGCGTTTCCCAGGCTCAATTGTGATGATGTCTCGATAGTTCATAGGTTCTTACCATCATTAATTGTAATTATTGATATATCTTACCGAAATAAAAAAACTCAGCGAACATCTTCCAGCTTAAGCATATAAAGCGATCGCATTACAAATATAGACAGGTTAAAGGCGATCGCCAATCTGAGTTGATTATTTGTAATTTGGACGTTGCTGTGTTCAATTTAGTCTTAGGCGAGCGCGTTTGGATAAACACGAACAATTATTCGTTCCATTGTATAAGTACAATACAATCTAGGTAACTGTGACATCCAATGGTAAATAAAGCTATGGTAACAACTGACTCTAAACTCATTAATCTAGAAGAGTTTTTAGCATTACCAGAAACCAAACCCGCACTTGAATATATTGACGGGAAAATTATCCCAAAACCAATGCCTCAAGGAGAACATAGCACGATACAGGGAGAACTGATTATTGCTCTTAATGGCGCACTTAAACCACAGAAAATTGCGAGAGCTTTTCCAGAGTTAAGATGTACCTTCGGTGGACGTTCTACTGTACCTGATGTAACTGTATTTACTTGGGACAGAATTCCACGTCAAGATAATGGCAGAATAGCAAATACTTTTAATATAGAACCCGACTGGACAATTGAAATTTTATCTCTTTACCAAAGCTATAGTAGAGTTACCAGAAATATCCTTCATTGTTTAGACAATGGCACAAAATTAGGCTGGTTAATCGATCCTAATGAACAGTCTGTATTAGTTTATTTTCCATCGCAACAACCTACATTTTTGGAAGCAGCAACGGATATTTTACCTGTACCTGATTTTGCTAAAGCTTTTGAGTTAACTTTAGGGGAATTATTTGGTTGGTTATTGGAGTAAAGGGTGATGTTACTTTTCTGTGTTTAAAAGATGATAAAATACGGATTAAAGTTTATCGTTTATTTCTAAAATTATTGCATAAAAATGGCAGCTTTTCTTCCTGTACTTTGTCCTCACTGTCAGTCTGATAATGTTTTTAAGCATGGATTCTCAACAGAAGGAAAACAAAGATATCGTTGTGAAAATTCTGACTGCAAACGTCGCACTTTTATTCTCAATCATTCCCATCCTGGCAGAACCAAAGAAGTCAAAGAAAAAATTATTGAAATGTCTCACAATGGTAGTGGAATCAGAGATGCGGCTCGCGTACTAAATATAAGTACAACAACAGTAATTAAAGAACTAAAAAAAAATCCCCGTTTATCAAAGCAGTAAATGAACCTCTTTTAAACACAATCAATCCTGAAGAAATAGAAGTAGAAATTAAGCTTAAGATCAGAAATCGAACAGGAGTCTGAAGCAGGAATTGAAGATTCAGAATTAGATGAAATGTCCTAAAGGATACCCCCATTCGAGGGTTTATGCCCGAATGGGTGCAAGCCGCTTCGCATATGGAGCTTTGTGGGCAACAAGAAAAATCAAAGATGGTTATGGCATGCGATAGATAGACTGACAGGAAAAGTATTAGCCTATGTCTTTGGCAGAAGAAAAGATGAAGTCTTTTTGGAACTCAAGAAACTCTTAAAACCTTTTGGAATCAAACATTATTGTACGGATGGATTAGGCACTTATAGAAGACATTTGCCTGAAGATAGACATGAAATTGGCAAAAAGAAAACCCAAAGAATCGAACAAAAACATATTCGCGCTTTGAACTAGAATTAAACGTTTACCCCATTCGTAACAAGTTAAGGAAATCAGAAAAAAAAGTCAAGCCAAAAGCTAAATCGTGTCAAACTCATAGAGAATTAGCAATTGAGCGATTTTATTTCTTTATGGATAAGAGTAAAAGACTGAATCGAGACCACGCCAAAAGAATTCAACGACCAATGGTGGAAGATCGAGTCATTGCCGAACACTTAACCGCTTTATTAACTCCAATCATTACATCTCAGTCGCGGTTTTTTCGAGAATTGGGACTTAGAGATAGGATTTTGACACTGCCTTTAATGGTAGCTGCGGTGTTAACTTTGTTGTGGAGAGACGTTCCAGGAGTAACGGAATTAGCGCGGTTACTCGAGACAGAAGGATTTTTATGGTGTGGGAAAACAAAGGTTAGTCAACAAGCCTTGTCTCAAAGATTTTTAACCTTTCCTGCTATTTTATTCGAGAACATTTTCACCGAACTTTTGCCTAGCCTGAAAGCCAGATGGTCGGCTCGTCACAATCGATCATTACCCGAAAGTGTTCAATTTACCTTGTCTAAATTTGACAAGATTTGGATAGCTGACGGTTCAACATTAGAGGCATTATTTTGCAAGCTTAAGAGTTTGTCAGAGGTAAAGTCGGGAAAATTAGCTGGCAAGATGGGTGTGGTCATTGATTTGGTCACACGATTGCCCATAGAAATCTGGTTCCAGGAAAATCCCAATGCTTCGGACACTCGTTTTGAAGAAAACCTCTTAGAGTTAGTTTCAGCCAAGACCTTGTTGTTACTAGATCGAGGATTTTATCATTTTCAGTTTTGGCAAAGATTAATCGATCGAGGAGTTGACTTTATTACCCGCAGGAAGATTAATGCTGCTATTAAATATCAACAAGTTTTTACCGATAGTTATAGTTTACGCGATCCGAAGGCTATTTATCCCGCTTAGTTTGGGACGCGGAGCGTAATCGCTTGGTCAAGATCGGCTCCGGACAAAAAAAACTCCATTTGTTACTCTGCGGTTGATTGAAGTCCGAGTTGGGAAAGTCTGGCATTCTTACTTAACTTCAGTGCTTGAGCCAGAAATATTACCTCCCTATGTTGTCATTGATTTATATCAAAAACGCTGGCGCATTGAAGATGCTTTTAATACAGTTAAGCGACTGTTGGGGCTGAGTTATCTTTGGACTGGTTCAATTAATGGCATCAAACTACAGATTTGGGCGACATGGCTATTTTACGCTGTTTTGGTGGATTTAGGAGATTCTGTCGCCGATGAGCTTTCACTTCCCTTCGACCGTATCTCCCTAGAAATGATTCCCATGCGGTCTTTATTATTTTCATGGTGCTTCAACTAGAGGAGAGGCTTCTGACCCAGTTAAATATTTTGCCCAGCCTAATATTCAGAAATGTTTGGGTATTGTTAAAAGACAGCGAAAACCGAAGCAGAAGTTAATAATTGCTCCCTTTCCAGATAAACAGCTAGGTTCTGAGCAGTTTTTCTTTCAATCTCCTCCCAAACCCTATTTGACAGCTAGCTTACAGCCTTAACTTGTGACCAATGACCAGTAGCTGATAACCTTCCATCAAGGACATCCCGACAAGTGGTTCTGAATCAGCTTCATCGATCGGGATCGTTAGAAGATCTCCATCCCAAACTAAAACCGCTTCATAAACATTGAAAACGCATTCACTCCCATCCCCAAGAATGGCCCTGCCTCGCCTCTTCCATCTCAAATTCAACTGGGCGATCAGATCTGGAGGTAGCGAAAGCCAACCATTAAAGCCTGTGTCCACGATCGCATCTTGCGTGTAAACTTTTCCATCGGAACCAGAGACTGCAAGTGGAATAATTGGTTCAAAATCTGCGTTGACAATTCCGATGATCATCCGGCTCTTTTCGCGCATCCGCCGAATCGACGAACATAGCGAGAACCAATGCGAACCATCCAGATCTGAGCATCTGGATGACGGGCTTCGAGGCGGTCGCAAGCGGCAATTTCACTCGCGTCAACTTCAAAGTCTCCAGTTTCGATGTCGATCGCGACAATTTTGCCATGATTGCCTTCCTCAACTTGGGAACGCACCTGAGATTCAAAGATCTCATCACCTCGTCGAGCGAATTCCTCTTTGCTGTAGCGGGTTTGTCGAACTGTCATGGGCTTGATCTCGTTTCAATGGTTGCACTTTTATTTTAACCTGGCTTAGATCATTGGTTTCAGAGCTTGTGCTGGGTTTCGCGATGGCTCCACCTAATCTACAAGATCAGCGATCATCGCCTTGTTTTCACTTGAGGAGTTTTAGTGAAATGCGATCGCGAAGCGCCAGCCTTCGACTAATTACACAGTACTTTGCTTCGCAAGATCGCTAATTAAAGGAAGGTGAACCGAACCTTTGTAGATTATCTTAATTACAAGAATTTCTTAAGCAGGATACATGACAGGAATTGTTAGATTTCAGCAACTCCAGAAAATTTAACGCTTCGCATCACCGGCGCGGCTTTGCCCCGTCCGATCGCATGCGCTTGTTAGCAGTTACATCGTGTAATCTACCAGACACATACTTGTGAAGAATGCTCGATACAAGTGTTTGGTATGGGATTCCTTCAATTAATGCGCGTTTTTGAATAGCTTCAAGATCTCGACTTGAAATACGAATATTGATTCGCTTATCTTTTTTAAACGTGGTATTTGCGGCATCATGAATCTGCTTTTTACGGGCTGGAGTTAATACTGATTCAAACTCATCAGATTCGTAAGCTGCTATCAGCTTTTGTTCCTCTTTATCTAATTTCAATCTACTCATCATTTTCTCCCAGGTACTCCTTGGTTGCTTTTCGGCTCGGGATAATCGTCTTTAGAAATATGTCTTCATCTGATTCGACGTATGGCACTAAATAGGCATAGGATTCAATCGCCACAATGAACACTCTTTGGTGAGAGTATTTCTCTTGATTTGGATGAGCAATGTCATCAAGTAAACCATCAGATTGAAGATGAAAAATCACTTCCTCAAAGGAAACGCCTCGTTCTTCAATAAGTTGTTGATTCTTCTCCGAATCCCAATCGAACTGTTTCATGGGATTAGATTATAACAAAATGTGTGCCTTTTGGCATCAATTTGGAGTAGCTGCTAACGGTGATCTTCAGCGGCTTGAGACCAGCTTTCGGAAAAGCCAACGCCTTAACCTACGAGTCCGCTACAAGAGCTAGTTAGGCACGGAAAGGGCTGTGATTTCTGGGTTTCATGCTTCAAGCCAGCCTACGAGGCGACTCGTTCTAAACCGTGTTTAAGATATCTTGAAACGTCAGAAAGTTTAGTGAAATGCTTACTGCATAGCGGATTTCTTGGCGATCGCTTCACCCAATCTACAAGATCAGCGATCGCGCTAAATTGTTTTAACTTGAAGAGATTTAGTTGATTGCGATCGCATAGTACCTCATTTTATTCAAGATAATTACCAGTTGGATTTGCAGCATATTAGGAACCCAATAATCAGACAAGATTTAAGGATATTTTTAAAGCTTCTTTTACTTCAATTAAAAAATCTGTCGATAAATTGCCTAACTTTCTTTGAAAAACTAATTTACTTATAGTAATAAATATCTTCTTCTTTGTCATTCCATTCTGTGAAACCCGTTTCGGCTAATTGCATCATCTCTATAGTTGTTAGTTTTTCTTCTAAATCTTCCATTAGAGTTATTTGTTCTTGTATTGGCAATTGAAAAATTATCTGTTTGATTTCTTCTAAAGTTAGAGTCGGAGTTATCATAGCGATTTAGTGAACTTTACGATTATTATCACAAATTAATGAGGATAACTGACAAACGCGATCGCAAAGTACTTTGCTTTGCAAGATCGCTAATTAAAGGAAGATGAATAGAACCTTTGTAGATTATCTTAATTACAAGAACTTCTTAAGCAGGATACATGACAAGAATTGTTAGATTTCAGCAACTCCAGAAAATTTAACGCTAGCCGTAACCGGCGCCTTTTCGCGAACGCAGTGAGCAAAAAGGCGTCCGAGTTGACGGCCTTGTTAGGCGAATACGAGACTACTCAACAGACTTGACACTTGTTATGACGCCCTCATGCATAGATTTAGAGGGCTATAGTAAATCTATAATTTATAGAATCTGACATACCACTCACGCACTCCCGCTATCGCGATGTGGCGCATATCGAGGTGAAATGTAGGCGCAAACTTACGGTGTGCCGTGCCACCGGTATCGTTCACTGTAATTAAGCCACCACCGCAGTCGTAACCGCTACAGCTTTCGCCTTCCGAGGGCATGCTCTGCGGTGAAAACCATTTAATGGCACCACTTGTGGTGTCGTGCCCCATATCGACGGACAGGACTTCTTGCGCCAGCCTGCGAGCATCATCGTTAGGCGCCTGACCGTGGGCGTCGGAAAAGTGGTCTCGCGCCACAGTGGCATCGCGGGTGTTGAGGCGTACCATTTGATTGCGCACCGCCCAGGCGATGGCGCGCTGCTCGACTTCGTTACCGACCCCCATTTCCGAGCGGATGATCCGCGCCAGTACCTCGACGTTCGCTTCACTGTAATGATTGCTACGGTAGTTGCTGAAGGCCCCGGCGCGTGTTGATACCTGAACATTCGGAGACTGCAAATCGACTCCAGTTGCATAAAGGTTATCGCTTGTGCCGGTGGTCCCGTTGTAGCGATAGGCGTAGAGCACTTGGGCCAAACGATGGCGATAGGACCCATCGTCCACCATATAAGTGCCTACATTGGAAAAACTTCGCTTTCCGTCCCAGTTCCGGCTGTAGCTCGCCCTCGGAAACGATGATTGTGGGGGATAAGTAGGCAAATTCAGCGATTGTCCGCGAGAGTCTTCAATTTCGGAGCGAAAACCACGAACCTCACAATTAAAACGTACCGAGAAATCGACAGAGTCACCCGGATTCTCGATAGTATTCGGATTAACGGTGTGAGTGCCAACAATCGAGTCAGATGCGTCACTGCTGGTACAGCGACGGCGCTGAATGACAGGCTGCGCGCCGGTTACGCTAACACTTTGCTGTATCACATGGGTCAGTTCATGCGCCAGCAGCCGTTTGCCTTCCCTTGTGCCTGGTGCGTACTGACCTGCGCCAAAGACCACATTCCGCCCCACAGTATATGCCAGCGCATTCACTGCCCTTGCCGACTCAGATGCATTAGCATCGGCATGCACCCGCACTTGGCTGAAATCGTGGCCGAAGCGGGTCTCCATGAATGCGCGCGTTGCAGGTTGAAGTGGCTGGCCAGGAGATTGGAGTACGTCGTGGACAATTGGCGGTGCTGCAACCTGTTCCGTGTTGCTGGCTCGAACACGCTTGGTGGTCTGCAAGCGTTTGCTTTCCTGGCTCAGCTGCTCTGCTTTGCATTTAGGACACGCTCCGCCGCAGGCGCAAGCACGCTGGAGCTTTGGTTCAGGCATCCTCATCACCTTGTCAGCAACCCGGTCCGCTTCCTGCTCGTACTCATCCCCCGGGGTGTTGATTGCCAGTTTCGTCTGTATCGCTCCCGCTGCAGGAGGATGAATGGGAATACGGCTAAAATCGTGCCCAAAGAGAGGTGATGGTGTATCAGTCAATATGGTGTTGCGTTCTTCAGCATTGCTTTGCAGCAACCGCTGTACTGCGTGATTCCCAATCCTGCGCTGGAGGTGAAGGATCGAATTCACCTCATGGCTGTGCCCCCAGTATGACCGAGTAGGTACCGTAGTCTTGCGGGACGTGGCCTGCTGAGTTGCTTTCGGTTTCTCTGCGAAAGTGCGCATAGTTGGTCTCCTTTCGTTCGATTACGTGGCCTAACTATTAATTCAACCGCACTTCTGCGGTCTAGTACCGACAATAATCGGTTTTTTACTGCATTTACGCAGTCTAATAACACTATAGTCGTAATTATATTGCGCTTTTGCCGTCTAGTATCTATATTTATGTATCTTTTACCGCAGAAGTGCGGTCTAACACTCTTTTCTGACATACTATGCCGCAGAAGTGCGGTCTAACACATCAACTTTGGGAATAATACTGCATGAGGGTATTCAAATCCACAGTATTTAGTTTCCTACGAAATTTGAGAATGAACGAACCACAACAACCGCGTTTACTCGACCAAGTACGTCAATGTATTCGTCTTAAACATATGAGCATGAAAACCGAAGAATCTTATGTGTATTATATTCGAGAATTTATTCTCTATCATAATAAATGCCATCCCAAGGAAATGGGAGTTGAGGAAATTCGTGCTTATCTATCTCATTTAGCAGTCGCCAAAAAAGTAGCTGCCTCTACCCCAAATGTGGCACAGAGTTCACTGTTATTTTTATATCGCCAAGTGCTGCAAATCGAAAACAGTTAATTTTCAGAGATGCTAAGTCAATACTCGTTAGAATGTGTAAAAAAAATGCTTTGGATACACATCAGATATGGAAAGATGAGAACCAACATAGCGATCGATGAAAAATTGATGGATGAAGCCTTGAAGGCAACAGGGTTAAAAACCAAAAAGGAAGTTATAGAACTGGGGCTTAAGACATTGGTTAGGCTTCACCAACAGAAACAGATCAAAGAACTAAAAGGCAAGCTCAAATGGGATGGCGATCTTGATGTCATGAGAACTAGCTGATGATCTTGGTGGATTCGAGTGTTTGGATTGACTATTTCAATGGCAGAGATACGCCCCAAACTGCCAAACTGGATGAGCTTCTGGGTGTAGAATTGTTAGGTATTGGAGATATTATTCTGACTGAAGTATTGCAAGGTTTTCGTACTGATAAGGACTACCGCACAGCTAAACGAATGCTTACCTCGCTCACTATATTTAATATGCTTAATCTTGAGATTGCTATCAAGAGTGCAGACAATTTTAGAGAGTTGAGGAAACAGGGAATAACAATCAGGAAAACAGTTGATGTAATTATCGCAACATTTTGTCTTGAAAATGATCATTCCCTTTTGTTTTCGGACAAGGATTTTTTACCTTTTGTGGAACGCCTTGGCTTAAGTTCTGTATTGATAAATTCATAACCCAAAGAAATTTCTAACGCACTTACTTCTGTTTGAGATCCTATTAGTCAACACTAATGAATCAGAGGTGCGCAACAGTCTATCCCAAACTATTCGGGTGATTTCCAGCAATCATTATACCCACAACAAAGCAACGGTATGCTGATTTGACGGATGCAAGTGGGTATAGTCTTTCTTGGAAATCACCTTAATTGGGAGCAACGCGAAAAATCTGGTTTTTTTAGGAAGCGATCGCTTCTGGTTGAAATTAACTCAGTGGTATAGTTCTCATAACCAACAACAGAAATTGTCACTTCACTCTTTGAGTCTATGGGCGATCGCTAGGTAGTTGATTGCCTAAAAGAGTTTAAGATGAACAAAAGCTAATTCACCTTAAGATGTATAAATATTAAACCGACCAGTGATTCACGAATCATTGTATTAACTTGACTACGATTATCTGGCAACTGATTATGAACATTTGCTTAAAAAATCAGATACCTCGATCTCTGTCGGTAAAATCAAATAAATATCATTATACAGACAAAGCTAAAAGGATTGAACTTCGATAGCTCCAGCCTAACCTGATATTATTTGTCTTGATAATTTGTCTTTGCCAACTTTATTATTAGTTTATTAAAATGAATCATCATCAACTACCACCACAACAGGGTCTATATGATCCTCAGTCCGAGCATGATGCTTGTGGCGTGGGATTTATTGTCCACATGAATGGTCAGAAATCTCATGAGCTTGTGGAACAGGCTTTGACGATTTTAAGTAATCTCGAACATCGTGGTGCTTGTGGTGCTGAAACCAATACAGGTGATGGAGCAGGTATTTTGCTGCAAATACCTCATAAATTCATGCAGAAGGTAGCTGCCCAGGAAAACATTACTCTACCAGAACCAGGGCAGTATGGTGTTGGGATAATTTACTCTTCTCCCGATCCTGAACTGAGAGAGCAAGGAAGAAGGGTCTTTGAAAAGATTGCTGCTGAAGAAGGACAGCAAGTTTTAGGCTGGCGTGATGTACCAACGGATAACTCAACTATGGGGGACACTGCCAAGTCAAGTGAACCCTTCATGCAGCAAGTGTTTATCCAACGTGGAACCAATTTAGATGAAGCAGCCTTTGAACGGAAACTTTTCGTTATTCGCAAACGTTCTCATAAAGCGATTCGCCATGAAATGGGAGATTCGTTTTGGTATGAGTCCAGTGTCTCTTGTCGGACGATTGTTTACAAAGGCATGTTAATGCCGATGCAGGTAGGGGAGTATTATCCCGAACTCCACGATCCTGACTTAGAAAGTGCCTTAGCTTTAGTGCATTCCCGCTTTAGCACTAATACCTTCCCCAGTTGGGAAAGATCTCACCCCTATCGCTACATTGCCCACAATGGGGAAATTAATACCCTACGGGGCAACATTAACTGGATGCATGCTCGGCAGTCTCTGTTTGAATCGGAGACATTTGGCGATGACATGAAGAAGGTGCAAAATTTAATTAATATCAATGGCAGTGACTCCAGTATTTTTGATAATACGTTGGAACTATTGGTGTTGGCAGGGCGATCGCTCCCCCATGCAGTGATGATGATGATCCCTGAACCCTGGACTGCTCATGAATCTATGAGTGACGAGCAAAAGGCTTTTTATGAATATCATTCTTGTTTGATGGAACCTTGGGATGGTCCAGCTTCCATCGCCTTTACTGATGGCACAATGGTTGGGGCAGTACTAGACCGCAATGGTTTGCGACCTTCTCGCTATTACGTGACTAAAGATGACCTGGTAATCATGGCATCAGAAGCAGGAGTGCTAGATGTTGCCCCAGAAAACGTAGCTTTGAAAGGGCGTTTAGAGCCAGGTAAAATGTTCTTGGTAAATATGCAAGAGGGGCGTATTGTTGCTGACGAAGAGATTAAGCAAGCAATTATTAATGAGCATCCCTATCGGGAGTGGTTGGATCGCTATTTGGTAGACTTGGCATCCTTACCAGAACCAAAAATAGATGATGATTTATTACCTATTTCTCAAGCTGACTTAACTACGACTATTCAGCAACAGATGACCTTCGGTTATACCTTTGAAGAGTTACGGATGTTGCTCAAACCAATGGGGCTTAATGGTGTGGAGGCACTTGGTTCGATGGGTACAGATACACCCTTAGCCGTACTTTCAGATCGTCCTAAGCTACTCTATGATTATTTCCAGCAACTATTTGCTCAAGTAACCAATCCTCCCATCGATTCAATTCGCGAGGAGATTATTACCTCCCCAGTAACGACAATTGGTGCAGAACGCAACTTACTCGATCCTCAACCCGAAAGTTGCCATCTGATTAAATTAAAAACTCCTGTCATTACTAATTCAGAACTGGCAAAGCTCAAAAATTTAGACGGAGATTTTCAGTCCCTTACCCTACCGATTTTATTTAATCCTAAAGAAGGTGTAGAGGGTTTAGACGCAGCAATAAAAGGTATTTGTACGGCAGCAGATAAAGCGATCGCCGAAGGAACAAGTATCATTATCTTGAGCGATCGCGGTGTAGATCCAAACCACGCGCCGATTCCTGCTTTGCTGGCAGTGGCGGGGTTGCATCACCATTTAATTCGTCACGGCACTCGCACCAGAGTAGGCATTGTCTTAGAATCAGGAGAACCAAGAGAAGTACATCATTATGCAGTCTTACTTGGTTATGGTTGTGGTGCAATTAATCCTTATCTCGCTTTTGCCACCCTTGAGGAGATGATTCATCAGGGAATACTGGTTGATGTGGATTATCCAACTGCTTGCAAGAACTATATTAAAGCTGTTACCAAAGGAACAATCAAAATTGCCTCCAAGATTGGTATTTCCACCCTACAAAGCTATCGGGGAGCACAAATTTTTGAAGCTATTGGGCTTAACCACTCAGTGATTGAACGTTACTTTACCTGGACAGCCTCCAGAATTGAAGGAGTAGATTTAGCAGCGATCGCCCAAGAAACTATTTTACGTCATGCTCATGCTTTTCCCGAACGCCAAGTCAACGGACATACTTTGGATGCTGGGGGAGAATACCAATGGCGCAAAGACGGTGAAGCGCATTTATTTAGTCCCCAAACCATTCACACTCTGCAACAAGCAGTCAGAACTGGTAATTACGAACTGTACAAGCAATATGCCAAACTGGTAAACGAGCAGAATCAGCAACACTTTACCCTCAGAGGATTACTGGAATATAAAGACCGCGAACCAATTCCCCTAGAAGAAGTAGAGCCAGTCGAAGCGATTATGAAACGGTTTAAGACAGGGGCAATGAGTTACGGCTCAATTTCTAAAGAAGCTCATGAATCCCTAGCGATCGCTATGAATCGCATTGGCGGTAGATCGAACACTGGAGAAGGAGGGGAAGATCCTGAACGCTATACCTGGACTAACGAACAGGGGGACTCCAAAAATAGCGCTATCAAGCAAGTGGCATCAGGTCGTTTTGGCGTGACCAGCTTGTACTTATCCCAAGCCAAAGAACTCCAGATCAAAATAGCACAAGGGGCAAAACCAGGGGAAGGGGGACAATTACCAGGGAAAAAAGTCTATCCTTGGATTGCTAAAGTGCGTCACTCTACTCCTGGAGTAGGTTTGATATCCCCACCACCCCACCACGATATTTACTCCATTGAAGATTTAGCCGAGTTGATCCACGACTTGAAAAATGCCAATCGGGAAGCGCGGATTAGCGTTAAATTAGTTTCGGAAGTAGGGGTAGGAACGATCGCTGCTGGGGTAGCCAAAGCCCATGCTGATGTCGTGTTAATTTCTGGTTTTGATGGTGGCACAGGAGCATCTCCCCAAACCTCGATTAAACACGCAGGACTGCCCTGGGAACTTGGTTTAGCTGAAACCCATCAAACCTTAGTTTTAAATAACCTCCGCAGTCGTATTGCGGTGGAAACCGACGGTCAAATGAAAACTGGTCGGGATGTGGCGATCGCAACTTTGTTGGGTGCTGAAGAATTTGGTTTTTCTACCGCCCCCTTAGTTACCCTCGGCTGTGTCATGATGCGCGTCTGCCACATGAATACCTGTCCGACAGGAATCGCTACTCAAAACCCAGAATTACGTAAGAACTTCATCGGCGATCCCGAATATACCGTCAACTTTATGAGGTTTATTGCCCAAGAAGTCCGTGAAATTATGGCAAGTTTGGGCTTCCGTACCCTTAATGAAATGGTAGGGCGTACCGATGTCTTAGAAGCCAAGAAAGCGGTAGATCATTGGAAAGCCAAAGGACTCGATCTTTCCAAAATCCTTTACCAGCCAGAAGTTGAAGCGGAAGTAGGTCGCTATTGCCAAATTCCCCAGGATCATGGGCTAGATAAATCTCTAGATCTGAATGTTTTACTCGATCTCTGTCAACCAGCAATTGAAAAAGGAGAAAAGGTCAAAGCTACCCTGCCAATTAAAAATACTAATCGGGTAGTGGGTACGATTTTGGGTAATGAAATCACCAAACGTCACTGGTCAGGTTTACCAGAAGATACGGTACATCTCCATTTTCAAGGCAGTGTGGACAAAGTTTTGGCGCATTTGTACCCCAGGGCGTAACTTTAGAATTAGAAGGTGATGCCAACGATTATTTAGGCAAAGGCTTGAGTGGGGGCAAAATAATTATTTATCCTCCTGAAGGTTCTACTTTTGTGCCAGAAGAAAATATTATTATCGGCAACGTAGCATTTTATGGCGCAACTGCTGGGGAAGCTTATATCAATGGTGTGGCTGGAGAAAGATTCTGCGTCCGTAACTCTGGGGTTAAGGCTGTAGTTGAAGCCATCGGCGATCATGGTTGCGAATATATGACTGGTGGCAAAGTTGTGATTCTCGGGAAAACGGGGCGTAACTTTGCTGCAGGGATGAGTGGCGGAGTGGCATACATTCTCGATGAACAAGGAGACTTTGCAACCCGTTGCAATACGCAAATGGCAGATATTGAATCTTTGGATGAAGAAGATTTAGAAACTATCTACCGCATGATCCAAAAACACGCCGATTATACCAATAGTCACAAAGCAACTAAAGTGTTAGCCAACTGGCAAGAGATGGCCACAAAATTTGTCAAAGTAATGCCCAGAGATTATAAGCGGGTGCTACAAGCTATTAAAGAGGCAATCGGGTCAGGTTTGAGCGGAGACGATGCCCTAAATGCTGCCTTTGAAGCCAATGCCCGCGATGCTGCCCGAATCAGCGGAAGCTAGTAAGGGCGTTTCGCGAAACGCCCTTACCAATAATTCATAATTTCATAATTAATTCTTTTTCTGAACAGACATAACAAACGACACAACAATGGGAAAACCAACAGGCTTTATTGAATATCTGCGTGAAGAACCCTCCGAATTATCGCCCCGTGATCGCATTCGTAACTGGGACGAATTCCATTTACCCATGCCAGAGGAAAAGCTCAAAACTCAGGCTGCTAGGTGCATGGACTGTGGTACGCCTTTTTGTCATACTGGCATCAACATCAGTGGCATGGCAAGTGGTTGCCCGATTAATAATCTGATTCCAGAGTGGAATGACCTCATTTATCGTGGACTGTGGCACGAAGCCCTTGATCGCTTGCATAAAACCAATAATTTCCCTGAATTTACGGGGCGTGTATGTCCTGCACCCTGCGAAGGTTCTTGTGTTCTGGGGATTCATAACCCTCCAGTAACCATTAAAAATATTGAATATTCAATAATCGAAAAAGCCTGGGAATCTGGTTGGGTTAAACCCGAACCTCCAGCAAAGCGCACAGGGAAAAAAGTTGCTGTCGTTGGTTCTGGTCCTGCGGGACTTTCTGCTGCTGCCCAACTCAATAAAGCAGGTCATTGGGTGACCGTCTTTGAACGGGCGGATCGTCCAGGGGGACTGCTTATGTATGGCATTCCCAACATGAAATTAGATAAGCAAGAAATCGTTCTCCGTCGGATTAAACTTTTAGAGCAAGAAGGGGTAACATTTACTTGCAATACTGAAATAGGAAAAGATATATCTGCCGAGAAATTGCGCGAGGAATACGATTCGGTGATCCTCTGTACTGGTTCAACTAAACCTAGAGATTTACCCATTGAAGGTCGTTCTCTCAAAGGTATCCACTTTGCGATGGAATTCCTCACTGCCAATACTCAAGCACTTCTAGACGGAAAGGATACAAGCATCTCCGCACGGGATAAAGATGTCGTCATTATTGGTGGTGGTGATACAGGAACCGACTGCGTAGGCACTTCCGTGCGTCACAGTTGTCGCAGTTTAGTCCAGCTAGAAATCATGGCTCAACCCCCCTTAGAGCGCGCTCCTAATAACCCTTGGCCAGAGTGGCCCAAAGTTTACCATCTTGATTATGGGCAGGAAGAAGCTGCTGACCAATTTGGCGACGATCCTCGTGGTTATCTGACTACTGCAACCAAGTTTGAAGGAGACGAACAAGGACAAGTTAAAGCGGTTCATACTGTACAAATAGAATGGTCAAGAGATGCCAATGGTCGCTTTACTCCGCAATCGATCCCTGGAACGGAAAAAGTGTTGCCTGTCCAACTGGTGCTGCTAGCAATGGGATTTGTTAGTCCTGAGCAACCTTTACTTGATGCTTTCGGACTAGAGAAAGATGCCCGTAATAACATCAAGGCAGAGCATGAGCAATACACTACCAATATTCCTGGTGTGTTTGCCGCAGGAGATTGTCGTCGCGGTCAAAGTCTCGTAGTTTGGGCATTTAATGAGGGTCGTGGGGTAGCTCGGGAATGCGATCGCTTTTTAATGGGAAGTACAGATTTACCTTAAGCTGACTTTTGACATTTTGTAGGGTGGGCGACGCGAAGCTAGTACTTTAGTGCAAAAAATCACTCTTATATACAAACTTTTTCAGAATAAGTATATTGCCCACCAAACCATTAAATAATGGTGGGCATTAAATGCAAATTATCTTTCATATTTGTAGCGTTAGCCATGCCCACCCTACAATAAACCGCTGTAAAGTTGCAGAAATAGAAGAACATAAAAATGAAGCTTGGTTATTCCTCCTCAAAAATGAATAAACTTCAAGCCTAATCATTCTAATTTGACTGCTAAGAGATAATTCCTGTACAAATAAATTAAATTGCCAATTAAGGCAGACTTATGATTAAGCACCATAATATTTAGCACCAAAACCAACACTTAGTGGAGCACCATCATATTGACAAGAAACCCTATTTTCAGCTTCCTTCTATGATCGTAGTAAGTATGAAAATGAGTTTTTTTTCCTACAAGATCTAACTCAGCAGGATTAATACTGAGTGAAGCTAATACTGGTTCTGAATCAAATTGTCGATTTTGGTATTGAGGGGCTGTTTTCTTTATCTCAATATCAACATATTGAATGAAATTTCCTTCAGCTTCCAACAACATATGACAATCATCAGTATCTACAATGATATCTCCGACTTTATTCGGTTTTCGTTCAACTTCTTTGGCTGCATTGGCAATTGTCATTCCCAAATATTGAAATGGTCTATGAAATGGCTTGCTAAACAGGGGAAGATTAATAAGATCAGCTTTATCTAAAGCATCATGTAAACTGGAAGCAGTTATTTTACTTTCCAAAGCTCTTGGATTAAAAACTACATCAATGCTGTTTACCAGCTTTTTAAAAGCGTCATTGTAGTTTGACTTATCTGTAAAATCAACATATGCTTTTCCAAGAAGAAATCCTGGTAGTTCACACCTTTGATACATTATCGGAAGCACTTTAATTTTTTTGCCATAGATCTCTTGATTCATTGCGACATCTATTTCTCGCTGAACCCAAGATGATGCTATAGAATTCGGCGATAAGACAACCGCTACATAGTCAACTTCATCTAGACCACTCCTAATCTTTTCTATTAGTGAATCTCCAACTCTGATTTCAGCCTCATCAAGCCAGTATCTAACTCTTCATGATTATCTAAATCTCTAGCAAGTTCTTTAACAAATGGTTTTTTTTGTCTTTTGAGTTATGACTAATCCGAAGAAAAACACTTACTTTCATCTACACAATCACTCCATCCAAACAGTTAGATTAGCTTCCATATTTTAGTGCATATAAAATCCAAAATAATCAAGCGACCGCTAATTCTGTTTTACAGTTAATTGAGAAGAGCAAATTGATAAACTCTTCTACCGTTAACTCAGCTTTACTAATCAAGCTTCTAAGTAATCCTGGAGCAAGAGTTTTTTTATTCGGAACAGATAGAGAATAAATAGAACCTTCTTTTTTGTCAAAATAATATGACTCCCCTCTTTGTCGAGAAACTTCCCAATCAAGTTTTTTAAATGCATTTATGGCATCTTTTTCTGAAATTCTTGGTAATTTAGGCATTAACTGGAACTTCTATTTCAAAATATTCAGTTGTTAGAGGTAATCCTTTTTCCAACAAAGGAGCAAAATTAACGAAAAGTTGAACAAGCTTCGAATCAAAGAAATGAGGCAAGAACAAATTAAGGTTTTTCTGTCTTAAGTAGTGACTCACATAAGCGAGGCTGCCAAGGCTCACCACTTTTAACCATGGCATTTATAACGAAGGTCGTGGCGTGGCTCGGGAATGCGATCGCTATTTGATGAGAAGTACAGATTTACCTTAAGCTGACTTTTGACATTTTGTAGGGTGGGCGAAAATAACAAGAATGGACAAACTTGAAACTTGTTCAAAATACGTCTGTTGCCTACTAATCCACTAATTTTCAAGCCGAGTATTTTATTTTTTACGGTAAATTTTCTCGTTTACTACGATATTCTGCTGCCATTTTTTCGGCATTTCTATAAACCAATTGTGGATCTTTAAGCATATCTCCTGGCTCTATTTCCAGTTTTTTTGTAGAAAGGGAAACCTGGCTGCCTGACACATCTATGTCAAACCCATATTTTTCGTGAAAATTTAATTTTGTTAATACAGTAAATCAATGCTTTCAAGCGATCGCTTTATTAGAAAATACCTTTTTAGCAGAAAAAACAAATTCTATACGGAGTAAGGTTTTGAGGCACTTGTGTCAGGCAGCCAGCTATCTTTCTCTAGTACAAATAGCTTACAAGATTTAGGCATCAAGAAATTACAGGTTATTTTACTTCCCTGTTGTTATGGCTAATGAGGAGCATGATCAATGTTTATCCCTCTCAGGATACACAGCTTTTTGGTCAGCAAAATAGCTATCATTAAGTTACGTAAAGATAATTAATCTAATTTTTGATTTTAATATCTGACTAAGCAATGCAGCGCGTTGGGCAGGTTTACTGATTTGAAGTGACTGCATCAACAAAGGACTTGTCTGCATGTAGCGATCGCTAATCTTGAATTTATCTGACTTTATTACTTTATCTTTCTTCCAAAAGAAGACCCTCGCTTTTAGCGACGGGATGAATTTTGTCCAGGGTTTAGGTTGAC
Source organism: Cyanobacteriota bacterium (assembly GCA_942490675.1). Classification (GTDB taxonomy): domain Bacteria; phylum Cyanobacteriota; class Cyanobacteriia; order Cyanobacteriales; family Xenococcaceae; genus Waterburya. The sequence goes on from CALNYB010000001.1 coordinate 75,131, forward strand.
CGCTTAATATTAACTCTATACTTCTTGTGCCAATCAATGTAGCATAAGGAAATGATAGTTTTAGAGTACAAGTTAAAAGGAAAGCAATATCAGTTTCGGGCAATTGACGAGGCGATTCGTACTAGCCAATTTGTAAGAAACAAGGCTCTACGCTACTGGATGGACAATAAAGGAGTCAACAAATATGACCTCAACAAATATTGTGCCGTTTTAGCGGAGGAGTTTGATTTTGCTAACAAACTTAATTCTACTGCTAGACAATCATCAGCAGAACGAGCTTGGGCTGGAATATCCAGATTCTTTGAAAACTGCAAAAAGATAGTAAAAAAGAAATGATACCCCAAATTCAAGAAACATTCTCGCTCCGTTGAATACAAAAAGTCTGGTTGGAAGCTAGATTCGACAACCAAAAAGCATATTACTTTTACCGATAAAAACGGTATTGGAAGAGTTAAGCTCGTTGGTTCAAGAGACATCTATTACTATCAACCAGAACAAATTAAGCGAGTTAGATTAGTTCGTCGTGCTGACGGGTATTACTGTCAGTTTTGTATATCTATCGAAGTCAGAGAAGATATGCAGCCTACGGGGAAAGCTGTTGGTTTGGACATGGGACTCAAATACTTCTATTCAGACTCGTTTGGTCATACAGAAGCAAATCCCAGATTCTACAGAAAAGGAGAACGTAATCTAAATCGTCTGAATAGAAGAAAATCCAAAAAGTACAAAAAAGGAGGATTACCACAGTCAATTAACTATCATAAGGCTAGAAAAAGATATGCTTTGGCACATTTAAAAGTAAGTAGACAACGTAAAGACCATGCTGTGAAACTAGCAAGGTGCGTCTGTGCATCTAATGATTGCATCGTCTATGAAGATTTGAGTGTGAGAAATCTAGTTAAAAATAGTAAATTGGCTAAATCAATAACTGATGCTGGCTGGACGCAATTTCGCAATTGGATAGAATATTTTGGCTGGAAGATGGGGAAGGCAACAGTTGCTGTCCCTCCTCATTTCACCTCTCACGACTGCCCCAAATGCGAGAAAAGAGTGAAAAAATCACTCTCTACTAGAACTCACATCTGCGAGTGTGGCTGCGTATTAGACCGCGACCACGCATCAGCTATCGTCATTCTGAAAAAAGGATTAAATACCGTAGGGCATACGGGAATCTACGCTTGGGGAGACACTCCCTCTTGGGCAGTTGGGGCAACCCTGCTGTCTAACGGAGAGTCGCTGAACCAAGAACCTCTATCGCAGACTGGGATTTAGGAATCCCTCACGTCCCGTGATGGGAGGATGTCAATAACAGATAACTAGATGGGTAGTAAACACGTCTAGATTAGGAAATATAAATAATATATATGAAATCAACTATCAATAGCCATTCTAAGCGTCATCCAGTTGTGGTTAACTGGTTATTGGCAATATGCCTAACTTCAATCGGTTTTACTACTTATACAGTGATTAAAGCAACCAGAACTGAAATTGATATTCAGGCATTGACTGTACCAGTTAAAGAAAAAGATCTTAATATCGAAATCGAAGCCAGCGGAAGAGTAGAGCCAATTAAAAGCGTCAACGTTAGTCCTAAAGATCCAGGACGATTGATTAAATTGCTGGTGGAACAGGGCGATCGCGTTACCGCGGGACAAACCTTAGCTATGATGGAAAATGCAGAACTTGCGACCCAAACTTCTCAGTCAAAAGCAGAGGTAAGACAGAGTAATGCTAGTCTGGCTGAGGGGATAGCTAAGATAAATGCCGAAGTCGCTCAGGCGCAAGCTAGATTAGGACAATTAGACGCTAAATTGAATCAGGCAGAAAATAGAATTCCGCGAGATATGCAGCAAACTCAGGCGCAAATCAATGCTGCTGAATCTCGATTAAAACTGGTACAGGAAAGAGTCAGACGTAACGAATATCTAGCAAAGCAAGGTGCTATTTCGGAGGATGCTTTTGATGAGGTTAGGGACAACGCTCAAAATGCCCAATCTAATATCAATGAGTTACGCCAAAGGCTAGAACAATTACAAAGTACTGGTGGTTCAGAAGTAAAGCAGATCAAGGCTGAAATCAGAGAAGCGAGAATTTCTCTAGAGCAAAAACAGGCAACTGCACCCGACGAAATTGCCGTCTTGGAAGCCTCTTTAGAACAAGCGCAAATGTCTTTACAGCGAGCGGAAATTAAGTACGCTGACAGTATCGTTAAGGCTCCTTTTGCTGGCATTGTGACTCAAAGATATGCCGTGGAGGGTGCTTTTGTTGCCCCTAGTACTTCAGGCTCTAGCACTGCTTCGGCTTCCGCGAATTCTATTTTGGCATTGGCGCAAGGATTAGAAATTATTGCTAAAGTTCCAGAATTAGATATTGGTCAGCTACAGCCAGGACAAAAAGTAAAAGTTGTTGCTGATGCTTATCCTGATCGAGAATTTACAGGAGAAATCAAGCGTATCGCTCCTGAAGCAGTTATTGAAGAGAATGTTACTTCTTTTGAGGTCAGAGTTAAGCTGCTTACTGGTCAAGATGTATTGCGCTCTAAGATGAACGTCGATGTCACTTTTATTGGCAAGGAATTGACCGATAGTTTGGTTGTGCCGACAGTGGCAATTTTTACCGAAGATGGCGAACAAGGAGTGATGATTCCTGATGAGAATAACAAGCCACAATTTCAGCCAGTAAAAATAGGGCTATATCTAGGGGATCAGATTCAAATTCTAGAGGGAGTGGAAGCTAATCAGCAGGTGTTTATTGATTTGCCAGAGACAAGAAGAGGTAGAGAATGAAAAGATTGATTGTCAACTTGCTTCAATCCAAATTCAGGTGATCTCTATTTAGAGCCCACATTCCGCAGGTTACCACCATATGTATGGTAGTTTTCATGTACCACGCTCTATATAGTGTACAAGTACAATTTAACTCGCTATAGGTAGAGTGTATTTTTGTTCTTTAACACTGTAGATAGTGGGTGCGGAATGTGGGTTAGAGTAGACGATACTTTCATTCTTGGTTAAATTCTCACCATACTAAGGGATGCTGCTTATTCTGAATTTGCAGCGTAGTTTTTTGGGCAACATAGTACTTGACAATGTTTAGGTTATTATGGTCATATTTATAGTAATAAATACCAAAATTAATTTATATTCCTATTATGAAAATAAGTATAGCAAAAGATGGGCTTAATATAAACCCCCAAGACTATTCTTTATTGACGGATTTATATCAATTAACAATGGCTGCATGCTATACGGGAGAAAGACTTGCTACTAAAAGAGCCAGTTTTGAATTGTTTGTACGACGTTTACCTGATAATTTTGGATATTTAATTGCGATGGGTTTGGCTCAAGCTTTGGAATATCTGGAGCAATTGAACTTTAATGCAGAGCAAATTGAAGCATTGCAGGATACGGGTATCTTTAACCATGCACCCGAAGAATTTTGGCAGCTATTAGCATCAGGAAGTTTCACAGGAGCTGTTTGGGCAGTACCAGAAGGTACGGCAGTATTTGCCAACGAGCCGATCTTAAGAATTGAAGCACCACTATGGCAGGCGCAGTTAGTAGAAACCTATTTGCTCAATACGATTAATTATCAGACGTTAATTGCCACTAAAGCAGCAAGAATTAGAGAAGTAGCGGGGGCAGAAGCAGATATTCTCGAATTCGGTACTAGAAGAGCATTTAGCCCTCAAGGTGCAGTTTGGGCAGCTAGAGCAGCCTTAGCAGGGGGGTTTGATGCTACATCTAATGTGTTGGCAGCCTTAAAACTGGGAGAACAACCCAGAGGAACGATGGCTCATTCTTTAGTTATGGCGATCAATGCCTTAGCTGGAAATGAAGACGAAGCCTTTACAGCTTTTCAGAATTATTTTCCTAACGCACCACTGTTGATTGATACTTATGACACTGTAGCAGCAGCCAAGGGTTTACGGGAGCGAGTTAAAGCAGGAATGAAGGTTACAGGAGTAAGAATTGACTCAGGGGATTTAGTAGAATTATCTCAACAAGTGCATTCTCTTTTACCTGAAGCTAAAATTTTTGCCAGTGGTGACTTAGATGAATGGGAGATTACCAGACTAAAACAGCAGGGTGCAACTATAGATGGTTATGGCATCGGCACTAAATTAGTCACAGGTGTACCAGTAAACGGAGTATATAAGTTAGTAGAAATCGATCGCATTCCCACTATGAAAGAATCTACCATGAAGTTAACCTATCCTGGTCGCAAACAAATCTTTCGGACTGTGGTTAATCACAAAATAGAGTCAGATCGCTTGGGGTTAGATGATGAAGAAGCTAGAAACAATGAACAGGGATTATTAAAAATAGTCATGCAGAATGGTAAAAGACGACAATCATTGCTTAATTTGGAACAAATCCGCCAACGCACTGCGACTTCAGTAGCCAGTCTTCCTGTTAGCATCCGTCAGATAAATAGCCCCGACTCCTTCCCTGTTAATATCTCTCCTGCGTTAGAAGCTTTGCGTCAGTCAATCACCAAGGGACACCCCGTAACTAGCAATTAACTAATGGAAAAAATCGCCCTGTTTGGTACAAGTGCCGATCCGCCGACAGTCGGACATCAAACCATTTTACGCTGGTTATCCCAGCATTATGATCGTGTGGTAGTTTGGGCATCAGATAATCCCTTTAAGCAGCATCAGACATCTCTAACTGATCGCACTGAAATGTTGCAGTTAGCAATTACGGATCTTAACCTTCCCTGTAATAATATTAGCCTGCATCCAGAAATAAGCGATCGCTATACTTTAATTACCGTCAACAAAGCTAGAGATAAATGGGGACAAGAAAGTGAGTTTAGCTTAATTATTGGCTCAGATGTTTTATCACAAATTACTAGCTGGTATCGCATTGAAGAGTTACTGACACAGGTAAAAGTTCTGATAGTACCCCGCCTGGGATATGACATCAAGGAAGCAGATTTAACCTTGTTAAGTGAGATTGGGGGGCAAGTTGCGATCGCAACTTTAAATGCGCCGAAAGTATCATCTAGTACCTATCGTTTACAAAAAGACCAAAGTTTTGTTACCTCTTCTGTTAGGGATTACATCATTAAAAACAATTTATATAACTTAGGGATAGAAAGCGATCAACAGCGACAATCAGAAAAAGTATGAGAACTAATTCTAAACTAAAACCTATTAGCCATAATTCACAGAGTTTAGCTGACTTTAAAGTCGGCGTAGATAACGTGATCTTTTCCGTAGATACTACCTATAATCGAGTCTTAGTCTTATTACGTAAAAGAGATAAGGAGCCATTTAATAATTCCTGGAGTTTACCAGGAACATTAGTACGTCAAGGAGAATCTTTAACTGATGCTGCTTATCGCACTTTAGCGGAAAAAATACAAGTAGATAACTTATATTTAGAACAACTATATTCCTTTGGCGATGTTGGTAGAGATCCCCGAGAAAATCCTGATAGCTTTGGAGTAAGATATTTATCTGTCAGTTATTTTGCTTTGGTTAGATATGAAGATACAAAAATAATTAACCAGACAGACTATGGCATTTCTTGGTATAAGGTAAATGAGATTCCTCAGCTAGCTTTTGATCACGACGAAATCCTTAACTATGGCTGGAATAGACTCAAGAATAAATTACAATATAGCCCGATTGCTTTTGATGTCTTGCCATCAGAATTTACTTTAAATGAAGTTTATCAACTTTACTGCACAATTTTAGGCGAGAATTTTTCTGATTATTCTAACTTTAGATCGCGGTTACTAAAGCTAGGATTTTTATCAGATACAGGAGTTAAAGTATCTCGTGGAGCTGGTCGTCCTGCAAGTTTGTACAAGTTTGATTCGGAGGCTTTTGCCCCATTAAAAGATAAGCCTTTGTTGTTTATTTAATTAATAAAAATATTTAACTACTTTAGATAACAGACCCCCATAAAACTCTTTTTATTTCTCCTCAATAAAACTTCAAATAAAACCTCAAATAAAACAATAATTCTCTTTGTGTCTTTGCACCCAATGCGACGGGTATAAACGTCTCTGCGCGAAATAAATATGAAAATAGCAATATGAAAATAGCGATCGCACAACTCAACCCCACCATCGGTGACATTACTAATAACGCCAAGCAAATAATCGCTGCTGCAAAGGATGCAGCTAAGCAAAATGTCCGCTTGTTACTAACACCTGAATTATCTCTTTGTGGCTATCCTCCCAGAGACTTGTTACTCTACCCTGGCTTTGTCGAATCAATGAGTCAAGAGTTAAAAGCGATCGCAAATCAGTTACCAAAAAACATCGCTGTTTTAGTCGGTACAGTAGAAACAAATCCCTCTGCAACTTCCAAAGGACAAAAACCTTTATATAACAGCATGGCATTAATAGACGGGGGAGAAGTTAAGCAAATCTTTCATAAGCGTTTATTGCCTACTTATGATGTTTTTGATGAGGATCGTTATTTTGAACCAGGATATGAGGCTAACTGTTTTACCTTAGACTCAGTAAAAATCGGCGTAAGCATCTGCGAAGATCTATGGAATGACGAACAGTTTTGGGGAAAACGCAGCTATGAATTTAACCCGATCGAAGAGTTAGCACAGTTGGGGGTAGATGTAATTGTTAACCTGTCGGCTTCTCCCTATACAGTAAGTAAGCAGAAACTAAGAGAAGCAATGCTACATCATGCAGCTATCTCTTATCAGAAACCAATTTTGTATGCCAACCAGGTTGGGGGTAATGATGATTTAGTTTTTGATGGTAATAGTGTGGTGTTTAATAGTGCGGGAGAAATACTCAGTCGCGCTCAAGGTTTTGAGACAGATTTGGTAGTGGTGGAGTGGGATAGGTTGGGATGTTTTCTTCAAGGTCTAGAGGAGCAAGAGAGCAAGGGAGCAAGGGAGCAAGGGAGCAATGAGGAGATTTTTAGTGCTTTAGTGTTGGGAGTCAAAGATTATGCCAGGAAGTGTGGTTTTAGTCGGGCAATTCTGGGTTTGAGTGGCGGGATAGATTCTGCTTTGGTAGCTGCTGTGGCATCGGAGGCTTTGGGTGCAGAGAATGTTCTGGGGGTTTTAATGCCTTCTCCCTATAGTTCGGGTCATTCTGTTAGTGATGCAATGGATTTGGTAAATAACTTGGGAATTAACAGTCAGAAGATCGAGATTAAAGCAGCAATGACGGCTTACGATACAATACTCGATCCCATGTTTGCGGGGACAGAGTTTGGCATTGCGGAAGAAAATATCCAGTCGCGGATACGAGGTAATTTATTAATGGCGATCGCCAATAAGTTTGGTTATTTATTGCTTTCTACAGGAAATAAGTCCGAGATGGCGGTAGGGTACTGTACCCTATATGGCGATATGAATGGTGGGTTGGCAGTAATTGCTGATGTGCCCAAAACTAGGGTGTTTGAACTATGTCGCTGGTTAAATCGTGACGGTGAAGTTATCCCCGTGAATATTATTACCAAGCCCCCTAGTGCAGAATTAAAGCCCGATCAAAAAGATTCGGATTCATTGCCATCTTATGAGATACTAGATGATATCCTGGAGCGCATTGTTTGTCAGCATCAATCCACCGCAGAAATAGTTGAAGCTGGACACGACACCGAAACAGTGGATAAGGTAATGAAATTAGTTACCCGTGCCGAATTTAAACGCCGTCAAGCACCCCCAGGAATTAAAATAACTGATCGCGCCTTTGGTACTGGCTGGCGGATGCCCATTGCTAGCAAATGGTTGACCTAAGAAATAGACAAAATTCTGAATATTGCCTTTTAAAAATCAAAAAATAATCAATGTTAAAAAAAGCCAAGTTAAGACAGCAAAAATTAACTCCATATCTGTTTTTGTTGCCTGCGATCGCTTTACTCGGATTAACGGTATTTTTCCCCGCATTTCAAGCATTTGCTTTAAGTTTCACTCGCTATGAATACGATATTACCCAAGCCCCTGAGTGGATAGGATGGGAAAACTTTCAACGACTATGGCAGGATGAAGTATTTTGGCAAACCATCAAAAACACCCTGTTGTATTTAATTGGAGTAGTGCCGATTTTAGTAATTGCACCTCTAGGATTAGCGATTATAGTCAATCGGAAATTGCGGGGAATTAACTGGTTTCGCACGGCATTTTATACCCCCGTGGTGATCTCGATGGTAGTGGCGGGAATCGCCTGGAAAGCTCTTTATACCCAGAATGGATTAATCAATCAATTTCTGAAGCAATTTGGCTTTACTGAAGGTATTCCTTGGTTAACCGATCCTAACTTAACTATTTGGAGTGTGATGCTAGTAACTATTTGGAAAGGCTTGGGTTATTACATGGTAATTTATTTGGCAGGATTGCAGTCTATCTCTCCTGAACTTTACGAAGCTGCGGCGATTGATGGTTCAGATCGCTGGCAAAAGCATTTAGATATTACAATTCCATTGATGCGTCCCTATTTATTCTTAGTAGCTGTAATCTCGGCAATTTCGGCAACTAAAGTCTTTGAAGAAATATTTATTATGACTCAGGGAGGACCAGGAAATAGCTCTAAAACCGTCGTTTACTATCTTTATGAACGAGCTTTTCAAGATTTAGATATTAGTTATGCCTGCACGATTGGCTTAGTTTTATTTTTGGGAATTTTAGGCTTATCAATTATTAATTTAAAGTTGACTGAGAAAGATAATAAATAGCTTGTCATTAGTCATTAACATCTGCGGGTTTTCTTTAGGTTAGCAACAGTAACTCAAAAAGAGAGAAGATAAAATCATCGGCATAAACGATTAAATCCAGCCATAATTTGCTGATAGTCTTCTTCTTCAATCTTAGCGACGTATTTACCCAGTCTTTGAATACTTAACGTGCGAATTTGAGTGATTTTCACCCAGGAAGGTTTAGGTAATAAGTTCGGTGGCAATTCGTAAACTAACGGATATTCAACCCTTGGTTTTTTACTCGTTATAGCAAAAGCGATCGCACTACTACTGTTATTGTTAAAAGAATCAATACTGATTACTAATACAGGACGAGTACCTTGCTGCTCAACTCCTACAGTTGAATCAAGATTTGCCCAATAAACACCTCTCCTTAATACTCTTCTTGCCAAGATTCTAGCTCTCCATCAAACCATTCTTCCGCTTCCTCCGCCTTTAAAAGTTTTGATTGCTCTGCAATATGCTCTTCATCCAATTTTTGCAGCATATAAGCTACTGATTCCTGAATAAAACGACTGCGGTTGGCATATTTACCAGAAGCCACAATTGCATCAGACTGAGCCAGTATTTTTTCATCAATAGTGACATTAATACTTTTTGTTGTCATAACATGTAATATATTTTACAGTGCTAATTATAGTATAATACTTGTTAAGTATACTCAATCAAAAAATAAGAGAAGTCTTAAAAAAGACATTTTTTGAGCAAGCTTTGCCACTGATAAGAACTAGTTAAGGTCGTAACATCAAACGTGTTGCCATATTCAGCAGAATAGTTGGTAAAAGATTCGAGCCAACTTAAAACCATTTCAGTAGGGTATTTTTGACTATAAGATTGAGACTCATAGAGATAATTGCTCATTTCTGCCAGATGTCCTGTCTGATAGAGTCGCCAGGCACTCCATACCAGACTTTGATAACGAGATTGGGCTTCTAAGGCTTTTATGGCTGGAGTTAAATTAGGTTGGTTAAAAAACCTAGCTGTAATCTGATTTAATTCTTGGGCTTGGAGGAGAGTATTCTTAGAAGCATTAGCTTGATGTTGACGATATTGCACCGTTGTTTGCTCTACCCAAGCAGCGGGGCAACCTATCATTGCCAAACGCATCACTAAATCTACATCTGGTGTCTGTTCCAGATTAGTATCAAAACCTGTCAAACGCTCTAACCAAGATCGGCGAAACAACATTGCCCCTAAAAATACAGGTTTCCAGATAATCAGATTAGCGGAATTAAGATGCGGTATTTGTTGCCAAGGCTGCACCGCAGCTTTCACTTCTCCTCCCTGATTAGTAATCTGCCAACCACTGTTTACCATGCCTAAGTTGTCATCTTGTTCTAAACAGCTAACTTGAGAGGATAACTTATGGGATAAAAAAACATCATCCTGATCCAAAAAAGCAATATAGTCCCCTCTAGCTGTTGCCAAACCAAGATTACGACTAGCTGCTACCCCCTGATTGGTTTGGCTTAAATATTGAACCACCTTGCCATATTGTTGGGCAATCTGAGAACTATCATCAGTCGAGCCATCATCAACTACAATAATTTCCAGATCCTGATAGGTTTGCGCCAGGATACTATCAATTGCTGCTGCTAAATAGCGATCGCCATTATAGACAGGAATAATTATGCTGACTTTAACCACAACTTTTGCAAGAATAAATAACAATTATTGATTATTAATGATCAATTGCCGATTGGCGATCTCAGAATACAGTTGTTCTAGCTTAGTAAGATTCTGATGTAGAGTATACCTTGACAATACTCTTTGCCGAGCTTTATTACCCAACAAACTAGCCATTTCAGGATGATTGCAAAACAGTGGTAACAGAATTTTTAGTTGTGCCGTAACTCCTTGAGTATCTAATACTATTCCTGCACCATTATCTAATACCTCTCCATCTGCCCCCGCATCAGTAGCTAAACAGGCTACACCACAGGACATAGCTTCCAGTAAGGAAATAGACAAACCTTCCACTAAAGAGGGCAGAATAAATACATCAGCAGCCCGCAGAATATTAATCCGCTTTTGTTCATCAGAAATATAACCCAGCCAAACAATATTATGTTCTTTACCATAATGAGGCTGGAGGGAACTTCTATTAGGACCATCACCCACCATGAGCAGTAGACAATCATCTCCCATCTCGGCTAGTTTCCAAGCTTTGAGCAAGGCTTCAATATTTTTTTCCGTGGCAATACGTCCTTGATAAACAAATAGGTTTTTAGTTCTTAGCTGATACTTCAGGCTGGAATAACCAGGAGAATATTTATGCTGATCGACACCATTAGGAATAATCACCACGCGATCGCTTGTTACTCCCAACTTAATCAAGAGATCCCGTTGGATTTCGCTAAAGACAATTACCCGATCATAGCGCGCGAGACAGGGGGCATATAGCTGATAGGTTAGATATTGGGTACTGGACTTAAGATTGCGTATTTTGCTATCAAAGGGCGGGTGAAAAGTGGCAACCAGGGGAATATTCAACTCCTCACAGATATCTGGCAACAAAAAATCCAAAGGAGATAAAGTCAAAGAAGCGTGGACTAAATCGGGCTTTAGTTGGCGTAGCGATCGCAATAGCACCTTGCTGGATTTTAAAGTAGGAATCGTATAAACCTGAGATTTATAAATAAAAGGCAGGGAAACCTCATGACAAGTTGAACTACGGGGATGATTTTCTGAATATTGCTGATGCTCATAACTATTCTGTGGTTGGGCAAAGTGCAAGAAACTAACCCGATAGTCTCTATCTAACAATGCGTTAGTTATTTCCCGACCATAGGTTACATTGCCACAAAAAGGCGATTTTTTTCCCAGCCAAGCGATATGCATTCAAATGCTCTCTCTTCTAGGCAGTTACGACAACACAGCAGCTTTTAGCAGTTTTTTAATCTAATTGCTATTTATTAGCTGTAGTTAATTTACCAGATTAGGGGTTATGTCTGGCTTTTTCCCCAGAGAATCAGCCTTTTTGTACTAGACTTCTGAGCAAAACTGTGATTGACCCAACTATTGATCAACCTGCATCATATACCAGGTTAAAATACCTCCGACGATAGCGATCGCTGCCAAACCCAAAATCACCCCAGATAAACCAAAACGAGTTTCTGCCTCCGCAGCCAACACCAAAGGCAAAGATAGAGCAATATTTACGGCATTATTTTGTAAGCCAAAAACTTTACCTCTCATCGCTTCAGGAGTTTGTGACTGGATTGTAGTTTGCATCGGCACACCGACTAAAGCAGCGAATGCGCCCAATAAGGCTGTCATCGTCAAAGCTAACCACAAACTCTGAGTGGCAAAAGACAACCCTGCCAAAGAAGCGGCTACGCCAACTGAACCTACCAAGCCTAAACGAGCGCGATTAATATTTTGTCCCTTGCTGCCCAAAATAGCTGCACTTGCCCCCATGCCAACCCCTGCTGCTGCCAACAAAATGCCAAACTGATCGGCATCCAGTTGGGGAATCTGATCCGCCATACTCACGGCTAACACCGCTAAGGCGGCAAATATAGAAAATAAAATCACTAACTGAATTAGAGCATTCCGCACCCGACGGTTTTGTCCGAGATAGTTAATCCCGTCTTGAATATCAGCCAAGACATGAGGTGTTTTCTGAGGCGATGGTTCCAGTTTTTCTCCTGTGTTTAATGCCAGTAAAATAATACCTGCGATCGCATATGCTCCCCCGACTAAAATTTCTTTACCGATACTTGAAGGTAAACCCGCCCTAACTGCTAAATTATCAGCAAAACCCAATAGTGGCTCACCGATCGCAAAACCAACAATCAGCAATGCCATCATCGTCGTTGTGTAAAGAGAATTGGCAGCTAGTAAATCTCGATCTTTGACAATCAGCGGAATTACCGTTTGTTCTGCGGGGGCAAAAAACTGAGTGAAGGTAGAAACGGCAAAAGTAATGACCAGCATCAAGGCAAACCCTAAAGGAATAGCTGTACAAAGGCTTTCCCCTTGAGACAATAACAGTAAAGGAGGTAGAGTTAAAACCAAAATTCCCCGAAGTAAATTAGAAAGCACCAAAACAGGCTTTTTTTGCCAGCGATCTACATAAACTCCCGCTAAAGAGCCAAATAAAATCGCAGGGATGGTAAAAGCGATCATAATGGGGGACACCCACTTGCTAATTGGCTGATTTGGTAACTGAAATTGATTAGCAACGATCGCAATCATCAATACCAAGTAAACTTTATCTGCCAACTGAGAAAATATCTGACCACTCCACAAGATTAAGAATTGGCTGTTCTTGAATACGGGAGCAAATCCTTGGGAGTCGCTGGGAGCCTCTAAAACAGTTTTATTATCTTGATTATCTTGATTATCTGGAAAATTTTCTGAAGTTTCTGATTCCGACAGTCGCATTTTATATAAAAATAGTGGGGCTGATTATGAAAGGAGCGTTAAAAATTCAATTAAAATTCAATATAGAGGTTATCTACTAGATTAGCGGAACGAATTGTCTTGCCAATATGATATTGAATATATTCTCGCAAAACTTTTTCAATTCTGATCCAGGCAACTTCTAAATCAAAATTTGACCTTTCTTGAGCAGTAAATAATTTTGGTGACGGTAAATTATGATTACCCAACTGTTGCAGAATAGCTAACTCCATCCCGTTAATTCGTTGATAAATTCTGGGCAACCGAATATTATAATTTTCCTCCTCATCTAGTTCAGGCTGCTTATTTTGTGGTGCTGGTTGCAATGCCTTAAGATCAATAATTCCTCCTGCTTCAAAACTAAAGCCCACTCGCCAAGTCTCAGAAGCCAAATTAGGCGGGATAACCTTTTGAGTTACACAACAGTCAAATACTTGGGGAGCCAAACCTGCGATCGCTGTTAAATGAAATACTGCTTGAGCTAGATAGGGATATACCGACTCGCCAATAGTGAATGCTTCAATACGTCTTAAATGCTCATTAAACAACTCATATAGTTCTAATTGAGGTTGTTCATCCACCGCCAAAGCAAGGGACAATTCTGCCAAATATTGAGCAGTCGCTAACTTACCAATGTCTCGGCTTAAACCAGGATAAGTATAAAGAGTCTCAGCTTGAATAATCTTATCAAGCGATCGCCCTCTAATCAATAACAATTGATTAATGACAAATAATTCAGTTCTACCCCGCAACCGTGACTTATGTTTTTTAGCTCCTGGGGCAATTGCCCGAATCAAACCGTACTCAGGAGTTAATACTGTCACCAGGCGATCGTTTTCCTTAATTGACGAGCCTTTAAGAACAATTCCCGTAGCTTTATATTTTTGATTCATATAAAAGCAGATAGTTAGTAATACTCATTCCTTCGTCCTTCATCCCTTTAATGTTAATGACTCGCTTTGTTGACGCAATAGATCTAACCCCCGAGAAGTACCAAGACGAGTTGCTCCCGCGTGAATTAAAGCGATCGCCTGTTCATAGGTACGAATTCCTCCTGAAGCTTTAATGCCAATTTGTCCTCTAGTAATTTCTTTCAGTAGTTTGACATCTTCTACCGTGGCACCACCAAACCAGCCTGTACTTGTTTTGAGATAAGCTACTCCCGCATCCAGACATATCTCTCCTGCTAATCTTTTTTCTTCATTTGTCAGTACAGTCGTTTCCAAAATCGCTTTAACCGTTTGACCAGTTTCGGAACAGATTTGAGCTATTTCATCATATATTTTGCTTGATTCTCTGGATTTAACCCAGCCTAAATTAATTACTACGTCTAACTCTGTAGCACCGTTTTCTACAGCTCCTTGGGCTTCGTAGAGTTTAACCGCCGAGGTGACAGCACCTGTAGGAAAACCAATTACAGTGCAGATATTAGTCTGTTTGTCGTGTAACAGTTCTTTTGCCTGTCTGACTGAAGCGGGATAAATACAGACTGAGGGAAAATTATATTGCCATGCTTCTTGACATACCTGTTTAACTTCGTCAGGAATCGCACTAGGTTTCAGCAATGTGTGATCGATGTAGGTGGCAAGATCGATATCTAAATCAGTTACAGTCATGATTTGGGATAATAAATAGACAAGATATATCAATCATTGTCGCAAAATTTTGCCTCTTGATTTTATCTGAATTTTTTCCACTGACTTGGAGGAGGAAAGAGAAATTCATACAAACCAGGATCTCCATTCTCAGCAGAAGCAACTCAGTAAGCCCTACTTAAGCAATTTCCGTGATATCGTGATGATTTTGCTGTGCTTGAGTTACCAAAGACAATAATTGATCTGATGTCATATTTTGAAAATGTGGTTGTCTAGACATACTAAGTAATTGTTCAATCACCGAAGGTTTGAGGGATTGACCTAAAAGACTAATCGCAGTGTCTTTAAGCAAATCGTTTTGCAACGGTTTTTGGCTAATTTGTTGAGCCTGCCCTAATCCCTTTTGTCGATTGAGCTGAGTCAGGGCATAAAGACTGGCTGACTCGGTAATGGGATTTGGTTCCTGCAACAGTTCCAATAAAGCATTATCTACTGCTTGTGCCGAGAGAGATTCACTATGTAGTTTGGTTGCCTTCCCATCCTGCTTAAGTAGAGTTTTCTGGGTGCTATTTAAATCCCCTGGCATTAATTCTTGCAAGAGTTTGGGATTTAAACGCTGCTGCCATTGCGGTTCTGCGGCAAATACCTGGGTGATCGCCTCACTGGCAACAATTCCTGTTCGTTGAGCAAGCTGGACGACATCTGGTTCCTCATTCAATAACTCTAATACCGCTAGTAGAGGGGTGACAATCAACTGCTGTTTTGCTAACAATAATTTACGTAGCAAGAGGAATACAGGAGTATTGCTGTGCGGTTCAAAGTTACTAATAACTTGATAGCGAGAATTTTCTACCTGTAGAAGTGCCAGCAATTTCTCTGCTTTAGGGCGAAGCGAATCAAATAATCCGCTGAGTACTTGGATATGTTCTTGTTTATTGATGTTATATTCATTTTTTAAGCTGGCAATTTGCTTAGTTTTAGCCTGTACTGCTTCATGAAAGGGCATACCACTGTCAAGCAATTCTTGAAGTAAACTGGCGATCGCTTCGTTGTAACTTTCAATTCGCAGTCGGTTTTCTTGGGTATATTCTTGAGGGGACTTGAGCAGCGTAGGATCATCAATTCCCAGCTCAGTCAGCACAGCATAGTGCTCTTCTTCAGTAACTTCTAATGTCTGACGCACTGACTGCAAAGACTTAAGACTATTAGTTGCTTCTACAGTACCTGCCTGAATCGATCCTTCTAAAACACCTTTATAGACTTGGATACGATCTTGTTTTGTAACTTGAGGAACGACTTGAGCCAATAAATCTAATTCGTCAGCCTTGAGATCATCTAGCGATCGACCACCAAGAATTTGAGGGAAATCAAGGTTGAGTTTTCTGAGCTGGCGACGCAGTTTGTCAGCAATACTTTCTTTTTTATATTGAGTATTGGTACGTCCCCAAGTACGAACTAGCCACAGAGTACTGACTAGAACAACTAAAGCATTAAAAATCATCTGTACTATAAAAGGAAGGCGCAGGATTTCAGGACGACCACCATAGACGTAAAAGAAATTAACCGCCAGAAAAGTGACGAGGGTAAAAACTCGATGCCGAATAATTTTACTGTCAATCTCAGCATTTTGCTTTTTGAGATAAGCACCGTAAATTTTTTCAATTTTATTAATAGCGAAATAAAAGATCCCCGCCATTGCTCCCAGAGTAAGTGGCGCGGCAATAAACTTAGGAATAGGAATTGCTTGACCGCCTAAATAAAAGCCTGGGTTGAAGATCTTATCTACCTGTCCCGCCTCATGAGTCCAAGCACCAGAGAAATAGTAATCAAAGTTTCCCGAATACAAGAAGTAATAGATAAAATAACCACAAACTAGTCCTAAGTAACCATATTGCACCAAATTTCTACCTGGTTTAGTTATTTGTTCCCAATATGCCTTCTCTGAATCAATATCCATGCAGGGAGACTTACAGCTAATACAGGTTATTTTCTCGCTATTAGTTTTCTTATCGAAAGTACGACACATCGATTGAGTAATTGTTTTTGGGGGCTCTTTTTGTGCTTCACTACCCAAGAGCCCCCGTGGTCCTGTCAACACCATCTGTACCATGCCGAATGGACAGACATAGTGACACCAACTACGACCACCATAAAATAGATTCATAATAATCGCCGCAGCGATCGTAAACAGTAAAAATCCGCCGAATACAGGACGAGCCGAATTGACAAACAAAATCCGCATATTCAGCCCAATAAAAAAGAGAGTAAATTGAAGATATAAATGATTCTCTACTAACCATTCTGATTTATTTGCTTTTTAGGCTTCATACCCAAAGCGCGGGGAATTTGAGATAAAAAATATAATGGGCAGATTCTGCGCCAAAATTCGTGTCCCAAGACAAAAATAATACCAAATCCCGCAGGAACAACAAAGCCCCAAAAAATTCTTGCTCCAGCAGCATAACGAGTTCCTGGAAGACATTTTCCCTGAACCCGAATACAAGTATCGGAATGTTGCGCTCGGTTAATTACTTCATCTTTTAAAGGGCGAAAAAATTAGTATTCGGGTCGGTTAAATATTGCGATATGGGGTCAAAAAATAGAGACAGAATTAATAGCAGCCAACACACTACCAACATATACCGAATGACATGAGCTTTCTGTTCTACAACTTTATTGAGCATTGAAGTTATTCCTCAAAATGATCACTTATCATGGTTGCTGGTGCTTAAATATTACTATGTACAACTGTGTGAAATTATTCAGTATTCTCTAAGATCTTAAAAATTAAGAATTCTGTAAGAAACTTTTTTGTCAACCATTCATGAAAAGCTCAGAGCTAAAAGCTAAAAGCTAAAAGCTAAAAGCTAAAAGCTAAAAGCTAAAAGCTAAAACAATTTAAGATGAACGAAGCTAATTCACATCAAGAGACAATGATAGTTATCGGTTTGATGAGTGGCACTTCTGTTGATGGTATTGATGCCGCTTTAGTGGAAGTAAGCGGGACAGATACAGATCTTGAAGTGAATTTGTTAGCTGGAGAAACTTTTGCCTATTCAGAAGATTTAAGAGCAAAAATATTAGCTGTCTGTGGCGGACAAGCCTTAACTATTGCTGAATTAGCAGAATTAGATGATGCGATCGCAACTCAGTTTGCCTCAGCAGCACAAAAAATTCAAGCTCAACATCAAGCAGCGGAATTGATTGGCTCCCACGGTCAAACCATATATCATCGACCACCTGGCGAAGATAAAACTCTCGGTTACAGCCTACAAATTGGCAGAGGAGAGTTAATTGCCCATTTAACAGGTATCAAAACTATTAGCAATTTTCGCGCAGCAGATATTGCAGTCGGCGGAGAAGGTGCGCCTCTAGTCCCGAAAATAGATGCTTGTTTGCTGTCTCATCCTCATAAAACTAGAGGGATTCAAAACCTGGGCGGTATTGGTAATGTGACATACCTACCAAAAACTACAGCACTTGATTGGTCACAAAAACTATGGGGTTGGGATACAGGACCAGGTAATGCCTTATTAGACCTGGCGATCGCCCGTCTAACCAACGGAACTAAAACCTACGACCACAATGGTCAATGGGCTGCTCAAGGTAAGCCAGATCATCAGTTGGTGGCTCAATGGTTACAGCAAGACTTTTTTCAGCAATCTCCACCCAAATCTACGGGAAGAGAATTATTTGGCCAAGATTATCTCGACCTCTGTTGGCAAGAAATGAAGCAAGCAGGACTTAGTGACAGCGATCTCCTTGCTACTCTTACAGAATTGACTGTAGTTTCGATTATTCATAGTTATCGCCAATTTTTACCCCAAATACCCGATGAAGTTTTGCTTTGTGGTGGTGGCAGTAGGAATTTATACCTGAGACAACGCTTACAAGCTGAGTTAACATCGGCACATATAGGTACAACAGATGAGGTGGGAATCGATGGCAATTTTAAGGAGGCGATCGCTTTTGCCGTATTGGCATACTGGAGAGTTAAGTCCATTCCTGGGAACTTACCTCAAGTTACAGGAGCATCTCAACCAATGCTATTAGGAGATGTTCATCTATCTTGCGTCTCATAGATTCAATCTATACAAATAGCTACCTACTATTAAAAAATATCGCTTTTCTAACCAGATTAAAATTATGAGGATAAAGTTGTGGCTCATAGTTTCTTAGTTGAGGCGGGTTATTGGAATGTTAGTGGTCATTGGCTACAGCCGAACCTATCACCCATACCTCTACAGGGAGGAATCCAGATTGCCTGGAAGCGAGCTAACTGGTTCAAAATGACCACCAGCTTAACCTGTGATGATGAAACGGTAACCAAGATAATTTATCAATGCCGAGGCAACTTAAATTATGAAGCAAAACACTATACTTATGTTTCCCAACATAGTCTTTTAGGGAATATTGAGGGAGAGGGTAGACTCGGACATCAATCAATCATCCAGTACTACTGGTTTATGGGAGCTGCCAGCAAACAAAAGGGACTAGATACCTTTTACTTTGTAGATCAGAATACATATCATCTTACTAGCAGTATTTTGGATGGTCATAGCATTAAGAATACGATTGAAGCGACGCTTAAGCGTTAACTGATTCAATAGTATTTAACCGTCAAAGATAATTCCATTTTTTCTAATAGACAAAGACCGCAAAAATCAATTTTTAAATTAGCTTCCCCGATAGAAGTATGAACACAGATACTAACCATGGTCGTTTACTTGCCAACCGCTACGAAATATCTGAGCTAGTGGGGGAAGGTGCTATGGGTAGAGTTTACCGAGCCCAAGACACTGTATTAGGTGGCGTTACCGTAGCCATTAAATTTTTAGCTCATGCTCTACTCAATGATAATATGCGCGATCGCTTTGAGCGGGAGGCAACAATTTCGGCTCTCTTAGGAGAAAAAAGTATTCATGTTGTCCGAGTCAAAGACTATGGTGTCGATAAAAATAACGCTCCTTTTTACGTGATGGAGTTTCTTTCAGGAGACAGCATCAACGATCTGATCTCCTATCAACCCATACCTCTCAAAAAATTTCTTACCCTAGCTCGCCACGTTTGTCTGGGATTAGAATCTGCTCATCAAGGGATTTACTTCAATGGTGAACTCTGTCACATCATTCATCGGGATATTAAACCTAGCAACATTATTGTACTTCAAGATCCTACTCTGGGAGAAGTTGCTAAAATTCTCGACTTTGGTATTGCCAAGCTGATTCAAGCTAGCGCCAATCAAACTCAATCTTTTATGGGAACCCTGGCATATTGTTCTCCCGAACAAATGGAAGGCAAAGAATTAGACAGCCGTTCTGACATCTACAGCTTGGGTGTCATGATGTATGAAATGTTAACTATGGATATGCCTTTGCTACCTCAGAACTCTTCCTTCGGTGGTTGGTATCAAGCTCATCATAACTTCAAGCCAGAGCCATTTAGCGACAGACTTGATTTACCCCCAGAACTACAGGATTTAGTTTTTCGCTGTTTAGCCAAGGAAAGAGATGATCGACCTCAAAGCGCACGGGAAATTTTAGAAACGTTGGAAACAATCGAAAAAAACTGTCAATTTAATCAAACTAATCCGAGTCCAAATATTGCCACCGATTCTCAGGTAAACACCGCAGTAGATACGACTCTTCGTACTGAATCTGTTGATAATCACACTCTCAATGCGGAAACTTCGGTCACGGAAATTTGTTTACAGACTCCTTGGCCCAAAGATAAGCCCTTAAGTAAAATTGTTTTCTCTCAGTTAGTTGATACTCCTTTAGAAGAAGTTCCAGTTCTCTGTGTCATGTTAGATCAAGACGATATTTATCAGCGGATATCTAGTACTCGTTACAATCAATTTTTATACTTAGGAAATCCCTATCCGATGTTGCTCTGGATTACTCTGCTTTACAATTCTGACCATGGTGCAAAATGGCTTCCCTGTTATCTCGATCTTAAATCAAACAAAGGACAGCAAATTACCCGCGCCCTGTCTGAGAAAGGCAAGTATCGTATTCTATTTTATGGTCTAAATGAACCCCAACAATGCCAGCATATTGCTAGCTCAGTGATTAATGGTCGCAACCGTAAAATGTTGCAACAGTGGGCAAACTTGAGTCAGGTAACTAGAAGTGTCGGTGATGCCAAAATGGCTAAAAAGGTTCTCAAACAAGAATTAGACAAGCTAAAAAACAAAATTTTAGAAAAAGTCAAGACTTCCAAGTTGACGGATGTTAATGCAGAGGAGTAGGTTTTACTTGAACTTAATACTATAATCTGCTAATCAGTGAATTCTCTGAGATCTAATTTACGAAGATCCTTAGAGGAATATCCTGAAATGACCACCAAGATTCTAGTTTTCTCTTTCAACTTCAACGGCAACAAAGGCTTTAGCCGCATGTAGTCCCACACCTACCGCAAAGCGGAGGTGCTGTGGAGGAATTGCCGACGAGATTAAACAATACACAACCCATTACTCCTTTTTAGTAATCGTGTTTTTGAAGCTGAGAATTGCCCCAGTCTTTTCCAATTAACATCATAAATACTGACTACTTTATTAGGTTCTGAATACCCGCCAATGTAACCTTTTACTGTTTTCTTTCCTTTAGTAGCTTGAACAAAATCACCACTTCTAAAACCAAATGGTGTAACCGTTCCTCCTTTACGTTTTCTAACTCCATCCTTACCTGGGTTCTCGAAGTGTAGTTGTCTTCGATATAACTGAGGTCTAGTTATTATCTTGAACGGCGCGTTAGTTAACTGAATTGAACCTACCCAATGATGACCACGAGAATTAGAAGTATGAAAAGCTTTATATTGGACAAATCTACTAGCACTTAGTGCTATAGCATCGTTAGCATGAGTCGTTACATCTTGAATTGACTTGTCATGGTAATTCTTCTCCAACCCTAATTGTTTCCTAAGAATGCTAGTTTTCCAACCTTCTAAAGTAGATGTAGGAGCAATATTAGATAGCTGTTTTAGCATCCATTTCTGACCGACCATAACAGGGCTAAACCCTTTATTGCCACGAGCTTTTACGTATTCATAAACTATTTCAGTGATAGGAAATAGCTTGGCTAACTCTTCTACTATTCTTAGCTCTAAGGATCGATTTGCCCTAATACTAGGAGGTAGTTTATTCCCTCTGCGATTATCAAACCTCTTTTCTCGGTGCGCTCTTTGAGCAAAAGGAATATTACGATTAATGCGTCTACCTCGTCTAGCGCGACGCAGTATCTTTTGAGCTTGTTTTCTAGCTATAACTCGCTTGAACGGTAAAACAACATGAGCAGTAAACAATACAGCCTTTTTGCTAACTGTTGCTATGCCTGAAAACATCTTGCCTGGGTCTATCCCGATTGTTATTTCCTGAGTTTCAGTCCCAGAGGGTTCTTGAAGTAACTGAACGCAGAAAATACCTAAATCATTCCAAACTGGCTTGGCTTTA
Organism: Cyanobacteriota bacterium; assembly: GCA_942490675.1. GTDB lineage: Bacteria > Cyanobacteriota > Cyanobacteriia > Cyanobacteriales > Xenococcaceae > Waterburya. The sequence continues at coordinate 97,266 of CALNYB010000001.1, forward strand.
TTTGCAGCTATCCATTTTCTTGCTCTTGCGCTGGTTGTGGGCATAAGCCTTTCACCCGATGGTGATAAAACTGGTACTCGTATTGTTTGTTGTTTTTTCATGAGGTATAGGTATAACCCTATGTAAGTTGTGTGTCTCTTCCTACACCTAAACTAGAATGTCTTGCCATTACGCCCGACCGCTCCCAGCAGTCTTGTAGATAGTCCGAACGAGAGAAGTGTTCGGAAGTACGTACCAAGTTTAGGCTCTGTAGTAGTGCAACTCTTAATTGCTAACTGGGTTTAGCAAGCCCACGCTTACCCGTTAGGGAAGCGATGGGTAGTTGACTCTTCTAGATACGAAGCAACTAATCAGGGTTTGCTGAATAAATATGTAAGCTATGCCAGATAAGGATTACCATTCATGTATTTTATATTTTGTGACTATCTTACTTTTAAATTTTAATGGTTAGTAGGGGCGTTTGCTCTAAAGGACTAGCTTCGCGTCGCGAAACGCCCGTGCCGAGGTTTATGTGTCTTACTGAGATCTTGCACCTAATATGTAATTTATCTGTGCCATGAGGGTAAAGGGGAAAGGTTAAGGGGAAAAGGGCATTAAATTGATTGCCAACTTCAAAATATTTAGTTTTTTTGTACTGGTGCAAGATCTGAGTCTTAGGTATTTTCTAAATTAACATTAGAAATCAGCATCAGAATTGGAAGCAAATAACTCATCATTTTGTTCTGCAACGAAGTCAAGATAGTTAATATTGAAATAACTACTGCCCATATCCAAACGGAGTTCATAAGTGCCAGGAGTTAGGTAAACGAGTTCGTCGCCAATTACATCTTCGTAGGACTGCCAATCGCCAGTACTACCAAAGTTAAGAGTAGTGCTTTCTCCGTTAATGGATACATCTATACTGTGATCAGCATCAAAATCGGAAGCTACACGACCAACTACTTGATAGTTGTCAGTATAAGGAATATCAACGCTGTAGGTTAGCCATTCGCCAGATTCAATCCAGCCAACATTAAATCCACCGCCAATGTCCCTCGCAGGTTCAATATCTACTTCATCGTTACGATATCCGCCACCTTGGTTTTCGTAATCATTGTCGTAATATTGATCGTAATTGCCTTGATAATCTTCCGCTTCAATTCTGATATCTTCTGGAGTAATGAGATCAACGTAGTTAAGGTTGAAACCAGAACTACCCATATCCAGACGGAGTTCGTGACTGCCAGCAGTTAATTCTAAATTGCCCCCAACTGCGTCTGACCAGGAATTCCAGCCACCAGTACTGCCAAATTCGACGGTGTTCACTTGTCCATCAATGGAGACATCCAAACTATGAGAGGTATCCAAATCGGAAGCAACACGGGCAATTACTTGATAGGTACCATCTTCAGGAACATCAATATCATAGGTTAGCCATTCTCCTGAATCAATCCAGCCGACGGTGAATCCTCCACCAACATCATGAGATAATCCGAGATCTACATCATCATCACGATATTCACCTCCTTCGTTACCAGAGGTAGAGTCGTAATAGTCTTGGTAGTCTTCTGTTTCTATTCTTATTCCTGGTAAACTATTGCCAAAGTTTATATTAGAGATAGTTTCCCCAGTAGCAATAAATACTTCATGGCTGTTGACGTTATCAGAACTAAGGACAGGATTAAAACTGATGGCTAAACCAGATTCAAGGTAGGGAGTGTCATAATTTTTATTGTTGTAGACAATTTGCAATCCTCTGGAACCATCTGCATTTTCTAAACCCATAGTGGCACTATCAACCCTGCCATCAAGATCATTATATTGATAGACAATGCTGCCATCGGAGTTGAGAATAGTTTGAAAAGTTAGTGAATCTTCAACTTCATAGCGGGCAACATCTTGATATTGGACAATAAAGCGATCGCCTGATGCGTCATAATGATGATAAATTGAACCACTATGACCAGGATTTAAATCGTCCCAGAAGGGTGCAATAAAGTTACTGAGATTATAGGACTCTGTAATTCCATTGTTGTAAGATTCTGTTCCATTGTCATCAAAAGTAAGATAGCCATTGGCAGAAATATTAACTGTGTCCTGGGCTTCACCGTAGAAATCAAAACTAAAGGGTAAGGCAACGCCAGCAGATTCATCGTCCCCAAGGTCTAATTCTGTTCCCACTCCAGAAATATCTACCCAGTCAAATGTAGTCCCGTCTGGTTGTTTGCTATCTTGCCATTCGTATCCAACTGCAACAGGATAGGTTTGATTCCATCTTGGTTCATTTTGTTCAGCAACACTATAATTGCCAAAAATCAAATCGGTGAAACTATAAAAACCATCCCCATCAGTAACAGTAGAGGTTTCCCCGTCGTCTAGCTGACCATTTTGATTGTCATCTAGATAGATAGTCCAGCCTTCAATACCAGATTCGGAACCATCAAATAAACCATTTTTATTCAGGTCATGCCATTTGTAACCGTTAATTTCTCCAGGGTCTAAGTTGGGACTGAAATTAAGATAAATTTCGTTGTCATTACCGTCATAACCAGACCAGGTTATGTTGTTCCCAGAAATTTGAGGATTATAATCACTAGTATCATTATTGGTTAGTTGGATGGTTTCAGTGCCATTGAAAAAATAAATTTCGTCGTCATAAAATTCGTCACCGTTGCCATCGTATGCCGACCAGACTATATTGTCACCTGAAATCAGAGGGCTATAATCACTACGATCATTGTCGGTTACTTGAATGGTTTCACTACCGTTGTAGAGATAGATTTCGTCATCGTTGCCATCGTATGCCGACCAAACTATATTGTCACCTGAAATTTCTGGACTACTATCATAGGTGTCATTGTCGGTTACTTGAATGGTTTCACTACCGTTGTAGAGATAGATTTCACTATCATTTTCACCAGAAGCCGACCAGACAATATTACTACCAGAAATTTGCGGGTTATAATCACTAGTGCTATTGGTAGTTATTTGATTGACACTACTACCATCATAGAAATAGATTTCCGAGTCTTTACCATCGTATTCAGACCAAACAACATTGTCCTCTGAAATGCTAAATTCACCTATATAGGTATCACTGTCGGTTAGCTGAATTGTTGACAGACCATTATAAAGATAGATTTCACTTTCATTGGGGTAGGGATAGAAATATTGATCTGTGTAGCTTAGCCAGGCCACATTGTTGCCTGAAACTTGAGGAGATCCATCGTTTACATCATTATCAGTAAGCTGAATTGTTTCAGAACCGTTGTAGAGATAGATTTCATTATCGTTACCATCATTGGCAGACCAAACCACATTATTGCCTGAAATTTGAGCATTACTTTCGTAGGTATCATTATCAGTTAACTTAGTTACGCTAGCGTTATCGTGATCGTAAAGATAGATCTCATCATCGTTCCCGTCGTAACTAGTCCAGACTACATTTTTGTTGTCAATCTCAGGGTTGTAGTCGCCGACATTATTATGAGTCAGAAAATTTACATTGGTTAAGTTAGTATCCATTGACATCCTCCTAATGGATTTAGTTCCGATGCCCGACTAATTCCTCAAATTAACAAATTGCCAAACCTGACAAATATGCCTTACTAAATTTATTTTTTATTTTATTTTTTATTTGCCAGGATGTCTTTTTTAGAGGCTAAGGAACTCCGAAACGATCCAGATTTTTATTATTAGAAGAAATTCTTGGCAGAGAGAAAGGTGTTCGCTAAAAGTAGATATCTGCCCTGGAAAACCTATTCTTTGCTTCTAGTTCTCTAATAATTATTGTACTAGCCAAGCAAGACTTTTTCCTTATACCTACTTTAATTATATAACTTATAGTATGAGTTTTGAGCGATCGCTGTTGAGTTGGTATTTTCTCAGCCTTTAAATGGGTAATGCATTGATTGTCGAGTATCAAGATGTTTTAGGATGCGATCGCCTGACCTGCTAACCAAGAGGTAGTCCAGGCACTCTGGAAGTTGAAGCCTCCCGTCACTCCGTCAATATCTAATATTTCTCCCGCAAAGTATAATCCAGGGCATTTTTTGCTTTCCATGGTTTTGAAATTAATTTCTTTTAAATTCACCCCACCACAGGTAACAAACTCGTCTTTGAATACGCCTTTGCCTTTAATGGCATATTGTCCTAGAATAATTTCGCTTACCAATTTATTTAACTCTTTTTTACTAATTTCTGACCACACTTTTGCTGGTTTGATATCTGCGTAATTAACTAAACTTTGCCAAAGACGTTTAGGTAAGTTGACGGGGCAATAATTAACTATTTTTTTCTTGGGGTTGGTTTGTTTTAACTTAGTAAGTACTTGTTTTAAATTCTCTTGATTGTATTCAGGTAGCCAGTTTATTTCTAGAGTTGAATCATATTTAAGATCGTATAAAAATCTGGCTCCCCAAGCAGATAATTTGAGGATAGCTGGACCACTCACTCCCCAGTGAGTAATTAGTAATGCCCCTGTTTGTTTGAGCTTATTTTTGCCTGAACCTAGTTTAACTTGTACCTTGCTAACGCTAACCCCTGCTAAACCTTGCAGACGAGGATCTTTAATATTAAAGGTAAATAAAGAAGGTACGGAAGACTCTATTTTATGTCCGAGGTTTTTTGCCCAACGATAACCTAAAGGATTACTTCCTGTAGCAATTAAAAGGCGATCGCACTTTAAAACTCGCTCATTCTTTAATTCAACCTGAAAATAGCTTTGATCGAGATCATCGACAAATTGCTTAACTGTTTTAACTCCAACCCCTATGCGTAAATCAACCCCTGCCTTATCTGCTGCTTGCATCAGACAATTTATAATTGTTTCCGAACTATCGGTAACAGGAAACATTCTGCCATCCGCTTCGGTTTTTAACTTCACTCCATGGGATTCATACCACTGCACTGTATCTTTCGGTTGGAAGCGAGTAAATGCCCCTCTTAGAGCTTTGCCTCCTCTGGGATAATTTTCCACTAACCGCGCAGGATCAAAACAGTGGTGGGTTACGTTGCACCTTCCTCCACCAGATATGCGGACTTTAGCCAAAGGTTTACGTCCAGCTTCGATTAAAGTAACTTTAAGTTTCGGATTAACTGAACCACAGGCGATCGCGCCAAAAAAACCCGCAGCACCACCACCAATAACAATTACATTCAAATTATCTTGCTAATGTTAAAGAATCAAAATATAAACATAGTCTATCAAGTAACTGAAAACTCATGACTTTGTTAGTATCTTCTGGTTTCTAAAATGCCCCAGGTTAATCCTGATATCACGGCAGTCATCAACAGCAGTGAAATAATTCCTCCTGGCAGAAAGGTAATAAAACCGATACCTCTCAGGAAATACAGGGAAATAAAACCCATCAGGGAAATAAAGAATATGTTGGGTAACATGGTATTAAAGTTTCCAATGTTAAGTAGAACAACCGTAATGTGTCTGAGTACTCTAGACTAAACTACGAAGTTATTTTTGAACAGCCCATTCCTGATTCCTGCTTGTTCGGCATAGTCTGACAACTTCCTACCTTGAATTGTCGAGGTGCTAAAAATTGACAATAATATAGATATAGAGCCAATTCATTTGCTAAAAATGGTTTGTCTCAGTACTAACCATTTTCACGCGACTCGCATCCCGCCTCATATTCGTTCGGCTAAGGAAGCTATTACTTGGATGAATTGGGATACTGATCCTGAAGAATTTGCTTGGGAAACTTAGTATTTTCAAACCGACAACTGGAAACTAATATGAAACTCGATCCGAAAATCCCCTCTGGTAGACTACAAGACAAGTGGGACTACTACAAAGACCATTGCAAGTTAGTTAGCCCTGCTAATAAGAAAAAGCATACTGTCTTAATTGTTGGTACTGGTTTGGCAGGGGCATCGGCAGCAGCTACCCTGGCGGAATTGGGTTATAACGTTAACAGCTTTTGTATTCAAGATTCTCCCCGACGCGCCCATAGCATTGCTGCCCAAGGTGGGATTAATGGCGCGAAGAACTATCCCAATGATGGGGATACGGTGTGGCGGTTATTTTACGACACGATCAAAGGCGGTGATTATCGTTCCCGTGAGGCTAACGTGCATCGTTTGGCACAGATTAGTAATCAGATTATCGATCAGTGTGTGGCACAGGGCGTTCCTTTTGCCAGGGAATACGGCGGTTTATTAGCTAATCGCTCCTTTGGTGGGGCACAGGTATCCCGCACTTTTTATGCCAAGGGACAAACAGGACAACAGTTATTACTGGGTGCATATAGTGCTATGTCTCGTCAAATCTCCGCAGGAAAAATTGCCATGTTTTCTCGGCGAGAAATGTTGGACTTGGTGTTAGTCGATGGGAAAGCCAGAGGGATTATTGTGCGTAATTTAATTACAGGAGAGATTGAGCGCTACGCAGGGGATGCAGTACTTCTATGTACGGGAGGCTATAGCAATGTCTTTTATCTTTCCACTAATGCCCGTAACTCTAACGTAACTGCTGCCTGGCGATGTTATAAGCGCGGGGCTTTATTCGCTAATCCTTGTTACGCGCAGATTCATCCTACCTGTATACCTGTATCGGGAGAATATCAATCTAAATTGACTCTAATGAGTGAAGGGTTGCGGAATGATGGGCGAGTATGGGTGCCAAAACAGCCAGGAGACAAACGTCATCCTAATCAAATTCCTGAAGCTGAAAGAGATTATTATTTAGAAACCAGATATCCTAGCTTTGGTAATCTGGTTCCCCGTGATGTGGCTTCCCGCAATGCTAAACAGATTACAGATGAGGGTAGAGGGGTGGGAGAAACAGGATTAGCGGTATATCTAGACTTTCGAGATGCGATCGCCAAAGTAGGTCAAGCAACAATTAGCGATCGCTATGGCAACCTGTTTGACATGTACCAACGCATCACGGGAGAAAATCCTTACCAAGTGCCGATGCGGATCTATCCCGCCGTTCACTATATTATGGGGGGCTTGTGGGTTGACTATAACCTGATGAGTACTATTCCTGGTTTGCACGTCTTAGGAGAGGCTAATTTCTCGGATCATGGAGCAAACCGCCTGGGTGCTAGTGCTTTAATGCAAGGGCTGTCTGATGGCTATTTTGTAATTCCCTACACTCTGGGTAATTATATTGCTACTACTGAATTACCCCCTGTAGAAACCAATCATGCTGCCTTTGAAGAAGCAGAAGCCACGGTTAATAATCAAGTTAACAAGTTACTTAATATTAAGGGAAACAAAACCGTTACTGAGTTTCATCGTCAGCTAGGAAAAATTCTTTGGGATCGTGTGGGAATGTCTCGTAATCAGGGTGGTTTACTACAGGCGATCGCCGAAATTAGCGAATTAAGACAGGAATACTGGCAAAACCTGACTATTTCTAGAGATAAGCACACTTTTAATAAAAACCTAGAATTTGCAGGAAGAGTTGCCGACTTTTTAGAACTTGGGGAACTAATGGCGCGGGATGCTTTGAATCGTCATGAATCCTGTGGCGCACACTTCCGCGAGGAATGTCAAACATCAGAAGGAGAAGCTCAACGTGATGATGAGCATTATTCCTATGTTGCTGCGTGGCAATATCAGGGAGATGAAAAAACCCCAGTTTTGCATCAAGAAAAATTAGAGTTTGACAATGTTGAATTGACTCAACGTAGTTATAAATAATATTTTCTGCTCATCATTAAACCACCATTCAGCAAATCCTAATAAAAATACTAACAAACTACATCCGTAAATTGTTGTGTTTCGCTGTTTTGAGCCAGCCTGTGCTGGGTTTGTTGTTTTGACATCCCGTATTCTCCATCCCAAGAGTTAGCTTTTTAACGGATATAACGGGATGAGTCGTATATTTGGTTTTGTTTGTTTTTGTTATGTGAAAGTTAGTTGTTAGCAAGCTCGCCATTGTCCCAAATTCGATCAAAGTTTTGGTTAAGTTGCGATCGCTTGATTTGTCAATTTATTCAACTAGCTGGTTGATAGTTGCAATTTGAGTTAAAGCTGGTTGATTCTGTTGCGCGATTATCCCCTGAGTAGGCTTAATGAGCGCAACTTGAGACTGGGTAACTTCAGCATTAATTGCTACCGTTTTAACATCATATATTTGAGTAAAAAGTTTAGGATAAACACCAATACCCAAGATCAGGACTAAGAAACAGGCTGCAATAAAGATTTCTCTGGGATTAGCATCATTGAAGGATGCTTCACCAGGGAGAACACAACTATTACCGAAACAAACCGCTGGTTGATTCGTAGGCTGCTTCATTTTTAATTGATCTATATCACAGGCTAAAGCTTCGTTGGAATTGAAGAATACTAGTCTTAGCATGGACAGCAGGTAGATAGGAGTCATGATAATTCCTACCGCAGCCAGAAAGACAATTACAGTTGAGAAAGTGGGGCTGTAGACATCATTACTAGTCATGCCAACAAACACGGAAATTTCGCTGGCAAAACCACTCATTCCAGGAAGAGCGAGAGATGCCATAGCAGCTGCGGTAAATAAGGCGAAGGCTTTGGGCATAACTAAAGCCATCCCGTCCATTCGATCCATAAATAAGGTGTGGGTGCGATCGTAAGTTACCCCTGTGAGGAAGAACAACACCGAAGCAATCAAACCATGGGATAACATTTGCAGCATTGCACCACTAGTCCCAATATCAGTAAAGGAAGCAATACCGAGTAAGACAAATCCCATGTGTGAAACAGAGGAATATGCCAAACGGCGTTTCATATTGGTTTGAGCAAAGGAACTAAAGCCACCATAAATAATATTGATTACTCCCAGGGTTGCTAATAGAGGAGCAAAATAAACGTGAGCATCAGTCAATAGCTCCATATTAAAGCGAATTAAGCCATACCCCCCCATTTTTAGCAATACACCAGCTAAAATCATTGAGACTGGAGCAGAAGCTTCACCGTGAGCATCTGGTAACCAGGTATGTAGAGGGAAAATAGCCAGTTTAACTCCAAAGGCAATTAGTAGTCCTGCATATAGAGGCATCTCTAAAGCTAGGGGATAGTCCTTTAATGCCAAAGCAGCAATATCAAAGGTTAAGTTATCACCGTAGAAAGCCATGCCTAGACCGGCTACCAAGATAAATATAGAAGCTGCTGCGGTGTAGAGTAAAAATTTAGTAGCTGCGTAACGACGCTTGGAACCACCCCAAATCGAAACTAATAGGTAAACAGGAACTAGTTCTAATTCCCACATGACAAAAAATAAAAGCATATCCTGCGCTGCAAATACTCCAATCTGCGCCGAGTACAGCACCAGCATCAGAAAGTAGAATAAGCGAGGTTTGCGGTCTACCTGCCAAGCGGACAACATCGCTAAAGTTGTCACAAATCCTGCAAGTAAGATGAGAGGGGCAGATATACCATCTACCGATACCGACCAGCTAACTCCTAGTTGAGGAATCCAGCTATAGTTCTCGGTAAGTTGAAATTGCGCGCTACTGGCATCGTAATTATTCCAGAACGCATAACCCATTAATATAAAATCTACAATACCGACACCGAGAGCATACCAACGAACTGTTTTACCTTCTTTGTCGGGAATCAGAGGAATTGCTAGAGCGGCTAGCAGTGGTAAAAAGATAATCGTGGTAAGCCAGGGAAATTGAGCTGACATTGTTAGTTTTTTGCATGTAAAATCAATTGTTAACAAAAGTATACTATATTAACTTCTGTTAAGATCATTGTTATTTTAAATTAAGAAACTAATTAAGAAACTTTTAGCTGAAAGTAAAAGAAGCCCCGCGTTCTGCTGAAGGCGAACGTCGGGATGAATTTTACCGCGAGGCACGAGCGTTGTTAAATTATTATTGGGGAAATTGTTGATTCTCAATGTAATCCTTTAATACAGATATAGTGACTCCTCCACACGATGCAATAAAATATGATTCATTCCAAAGTACTTTTTTCCAATAAACCTGGTTGATTTCTTCAGGAAATTCCTGTCTCAAGCGTCTACTGGTAATGGATTTAATGTTGCCAATAAACTTTGGTAGTTCCATTTGAGGATAATACTGGAACAGCAAATGTATGTGGTTATCTTCTCCATTAAACTCAATAACCTTGCAATCCCATTTTTGGCACAAATCGGCTATTACCTCTCTAAGCCTGTGAATCATTTCCCTAGTCAGGACTTTTCTGCGGTATTTGGTTGTTAATACTAAATGAGCTTTTAAGTCTGAAACAGACCTAGCACTAGAAACAAAATCATTTTTCATTATTTGTATGGTACAATCACTGTATTCAATTTTAACAACATTGATTGTGCTGTACAACTACCAGTATCGACTTAAGCCGACTACAGAGCAGAAGCTAGTTCTCAATGACTGGCTTCGTATTTGTCGGTATTGGTACAATCGCCAACTAGGAGAAAGATTTGACTGGTGGTCAAATAATCGTAGCTACACTGATAGATGTTTGTTGGTATGTCATCTGCCAGAATTGAAAGATAAACCTGAGTTTTACGGACAGAAAAAGCAACTGCCAGTCATCAAACAGGATTTGGTTTCTGTCGGATGGAGTGGGGAATTACTAGACTTTAATTCTGTGCCATCTCAAACACTTCAAGAGATGTGTAAACGAGTAAAGCTAGCGTTTACCAGGTTCATAGTTGGCGACCAAAATGGCAAACGAAGTGGCAAGCCAAGATATAAAAACACTGCGCGTTTCAGGTCAATGGTATTTGAGGGAGCGAAACTACACTCCTGCTCTGTTGGTGGTAAATGGTTATATGTATCATTGCCCAAGATAGGGCTAATCAATGTGCGTCACCACAGACCGTTACCTAATGGGGCAATACTCAAACAAGCACAGATAATCAAAAAGTCTGATGGATGGTATATAAACCTGAGACTACAAGATGATTCTATACCTGAGTTTCATTCTGACATTGTGCCTACTTGGGATAATTCGCTGGGTATGGATGCAGTTCTTCATGAAGATGATTACCTTGCCACTTCAGAAGGAATCAAGTTACCTAGCCTCAAGTCTTTCCGCAAATCACAAACTAAACTAGCGTCTAGATCACAGCGTAAATCTGCCAAGAACAAAGGCAGTAAATCTAGACGTAAACTAGCTAAACGAGAAGCTCGATTACATCAGCAAATTGCTAGAGCCAGAAAAGACCATGCTTATAATACTGCTCATGCGCTACTTAATACGGGCAAAAAAGTATTCTTTCATGAAAAGCTTAATCTTGCGGGATTAAGCCGAAGGAATAAAGCAAAAACTGATAACGATGGTAAGTTTTTGCCCAACGGTCAATCGGCAAAATCAGGACTCAACAAGTCCTGGTCTGATGCTGCTTTTGGTCACTTTTTCAACATACTAAAGTTCAAAGCTGAAAAAGCTGGTGCTTTGGTAATACCAGTTAATCCGCAATATACATCTCAACTACTGCCATACAGGGATGAGTTCATCTTTACCGATTGCAGCATTCGAGAATATTGGGATGAAAAATTAAAACTCTGGATAGACCGTGACATATCTGCGGGAATAAATATCAAGAGAGTGGGGCTGGGCTTGTTCCCCACTTTAAAACGCCGTAAAGGGAAAGTTGTTATATGTAACTCTGTAACTAATAGTACCTTGAAGGAAGTTCTGACTACTTTACGAGGTTTTCAGAAGCCCGCACTGTACCGTCAGGTCAGTGTCGGGTAAGTCACTCAATTTCCAGCCTTTTGCTAGCGTTGATAGTTAACTATCAATCTCTGCCAAAATACCTTGAGCTAATTCGTAGAGGTGTTTTTCTCGTTTGATCATCGCAGGACTAGGTTTGATGTTAAAAGTCGCTAACATGTCTCGCCAGCGGTAAGACCAATCATGCTTGAGTAAACAATTAGCCACATTTCTACGGCTAATGCGCTCTAATCTTTCAGGTTGAGTATCTAGTTCAGCGATCGCATCTACAACATCTGTTCCTGATAAATCGACCTGAATAATCGGCTCTTGCCAATCAAAATAGCGAGGAAAAGCTTCTCCAGCAGGGGGCGTGCCCACCATTACTGTTCCTGCTGCTGCCCCTTCAAAAAAGCGATAGCCTATTTCTTGTGTTCCCCCAGTCTCTTCAGTGGAGTTAAACTTAGCGTAGTTAGTAATGTTATAACGGCTTCTTTGGAAAAGGTTTGCTAACAAGATTCGATGTTCTTTAGGGTTGCCAATTTCTAGCTTGCCTCGCAGAGTGTCGTGATAATAAAAGAAATTATCTTGTGCTGCTCTTTTAATCAGAGCATCATGAATGTTAGGCGATCGCCTTCCTACGTAAGAAACATCAATCAAACGCTGGGGAGGATCGGGATAAGGCGAAAATCTCAGAGTATCAACAGCAGGAGGGACATAAGTTACGGGAGGCTCAATTAACTCGTTTAATCCTGCTACACACTGAGTCACACCTAAAAACACCCGATCAAAATTTGACCAAGGCTCTTTGAATAACCGCTTAATCTTTAAATCAGGTTGCCACATCTCTGTAATGAAGCAAGCAGTGTGACGACATTTATCCCGCCATCCTTTGATTGACTCCAGGAGATGAAACTGCCAAGGATTATCTAGTACTGCAAATAGCAAATCATATTCTTGTGACAAGACTAATTCTTCAGGAAAAGGAGCAATTTTCCAGGCAAAATTATCTGAAACGCCAATATATTTTGCGCCACGATACATCTTACGAGCCTTATCAAATCCACGATCTGGAATGGGGGTATATAGCTGTGCTGACTCTAAATCGGTTAGCAAATCTTCCAACTCATAGATACAGCAATTTGCTGCCTGAAACCGAAATCCACGAACAGAGACAACTAGAATGCGGGGTGATTGGTCTGCATCTACAAAAGAACTAGGGGGCATGGTAGATAAATTTCAAAGGTCAGTATTTGAGGCTTGACAAAATAAAATTTTGCTGATTTCACATCCTTTTTAACTTACAGATGTATTTTTGGCTACATTGGAGTTCAGTAAATTCCAATCTAGCTTTATTTAAGTAGCTAAATAAAATTAATGAGATATATTTTCATCATTACTGTTCTAGCTGAGTCAAGTTAGCACTTTGATAATAGTGTGCCAAAATCTGATGATAGTTTACTCCTTGTTTGGCTAAATAGTAAGCACCCCACTGACTTAAACCTAATCCATGTCCAAAACCACGACCTTTTACATGAAGATTATTACCGTCAGTAGAGACACGAAACAAGGTACTGCGTAAATCGAGAGCTTTGCGGAGTTTTTTACCACTGACAGTAGTGGTTCCGCGATCGCCTGTAACTTTCATCGTAATTACTCGACCACGGGGAGTCATTTGTGCTGGCTGTAAGCCTCTGATTCTACCAATCCCAGCTACCAAGCTTCTAATCTTGCTTACGGGAATTACCTGCTGCCACTCAAACACAGGAGATTCATGATCGTAATCGACTACGGCTCTAAGATAGGGTAGGGGAGAAGTCCAAATATCTTCCACATTTTCTGTATGTCCTCCAGAGGAAGAATGAAACGCTGCCAAAATCACTTCATTGTTATAAGTCATGATCTGACCCAATGTACCATTAACCGCCTGATGAGTGGTCGTGTATTCGCTGTCTAAACCCTTATAAACTTGAGTACCAATGGTAGTATCTACATCATAAATACTATTAGACTCCCTATTGCGTTTATAAAGAGCATAAGAACGAGCAGCTACAGCTTGCGCCTTAAGAGCTTCAATGGGCCAGGAAGAGACTGCTTCTGCACCGACGACGCTATATAAATATTGTTCTAAATCAACATGATTAATAGCAGTGATACTATCATCATGACGAATTAAACGAGTCTTTCCCCGATACCAGCGATCGCCGATCCAGACATAGCCATTATCTTCAGGCTCAATAGTTAATTCCCCTGCACCAACACGGTTGTTAATCGTAATCTTATTTCCTTTTAACCTTGCTGCCAAAGAAGACATCGGATTAAGTTGCCCAAGTTGCTTCCCTGCACTATCCTTAACTATCGCTGTGGTAGAACTTCCGATCTTTATGCTAGGAACTTCTTTTTTAATTGCTACCCTTAACTCCACTGCTTGAGCAGGAAGGATAATTAACAGCCAAATCAGCCCAGAAAATAGCCAATTGTGTTTATTAAAAGATAGGGATTTAATTATAAAATTAATCGATTTTAAATTCTGAAATATCATTTAAGATTAATATTTGTGTTTTGATAAAAGATCACCACCAATATATTCCATTATTTTACAGTCTATGACAACTGAGATTTCTGGTAGTGCATCAAGAAGGTTGTGCACAAAACCTCACTTTAATCACCAACGCCAAAAATTATCCTGAAAAAACATTTTAAGACGTAGGCTTTTGGGTACAATACCTCTTTAGTTATTTATATCAAGAGAATCAATAAATGGGACGTGCCAATAAAGTTGTCTTAGCCTATTCGGGTGGGGTAGATACCACTGTGTGTATTCCTTATCTTAAGGAAGAGTGGGGAGTCAAAGAAGTAATTACTCTCGCTGCTGATTTAGGGCAGGGAGATGAGTTAGAGCCGATTCAAAAGAAGGCTTTAAAATGCGGTGCTGCGGAATCTTTGGTGGCGGATGCCACGGAAAGCTTTGTCAAAGATTATGCTTTCCCTGCTATCCAGGCTAATACCCTCTATGAAAACCGCTATCCTCTATCTACCGCCTTAGCACGTCCACTAATTGCCAAATTGCTAGTTGAAGCTGCGGAAAAATATGGTGCAGATGCAGTAGCTCATGGTTGCACAGGAAAGGGTAATGACCAAGTTAGGTTTGATGTGGGCATTATGGCATTAAACCCCACCCTAAAAGTGCTAGCTCCCGCCAGGGAATGGGGCATGAGTCGAGAAGAGGCAATTTCCTATGGGGAAAAGTTTGGTTTAGAGTTTCCCGTCAAAAAGTCTTCTCCCTATAGTATCGATCGCAATTTACTCGGTCGCAGCATTGAAGCAGGTATCTTAGAAGATCCCATGGCAGAGCCTCCTGAAGAGATTTATTTGATGACCAAAGCGATCGCTGATACTCCAGATGAGCCAGAATATATTACCATTGGCTTTGAGAAGGGTTTGCCTACAACTATCAACGGCACAAAATTAGACCCCGTAACATTAATTACTCAGTTAAACGAAACTGTAGGCAACCACGGCATCGGACGCATCGATATGTTAGAAAACCGTGTTGTCGGTATTAAATCGCGGGAAATCTATGAAGCACCAGCCTTATTAGTTTTGATTCATGCTCACCGTGATTTAGAGAGTCTTACTCTTACAGGAGACGTTACTCAATACAAACGCGGTATCGAGCAATCCTATGGTGAATTAGTATACCGTGGCTTATGGTACAGTCCTCTTAAAGCTGCTCTTGATGGCTTTATTCAGAATACTCAAGAAAGAGTCACAGGATTCGTCAGAATTAAATTATTTAAAGGCAACGCAACCATAGTTGGTCGTCAATCAGATAATTCCATCTATGCACCAGATCTTGCTACCTATGGCGCAGAGGATGAGTTTGACCACAAAGCAGCGGAAGGATTTATCTATATCTGGGGTTTACCTACTAGAGTTTGGTCGCAAAAAACTAGAGGACTTTAAGGGAATATCAGAAGAATTTCCCATCCGTCTACCTACCGTGTCTACCGTGTATACTGAGATCTTGCACCTGATATGTAATTTATTTGTGCTATGAGGGTAAAGGGCAAAGGTCAAGGGGAAAAGGACATTAAATTGATTACCAGCCTCAAAATATTTAGTTTTTTTGTACTGGTGCAAGATGTGAGTATACACAAGTTGATCTCTACCCCCCCCCCTAGCCCCCCAATTCTGGGGGGAATAATAGTAAAGTTGATTAATTAGATAAAAACTTCATGCCCAAATACATCATGTGGGGTAGCTATTGCGAAAATGCCCTGGAAAAGCGCATTCCCTACCGCCAAGCACATCTAGATGGTCTTACTGGTCAAAAAGAACAAGGAATCTTAGTTACTCTTGGACCAACTAAAGATAATACCAAGGTCTTCGGTATCTACGAAGCAGAATCAGAGGACGCAGTTCGTCAGTTAGTCGAATCCGATCCCTACTGGAAAAACGCCATCTGGACTGAATATGAGATCAAAGAATGGATTCAAGCCTTTTGAAGGCTAATCTTTGGGCGATCGCCTGAGCAATGCTTTTAATTAAATATTTTATTTTTTATGAGTAACAGAGATTTATTCGCTCGTGAAGCCTTGGCGCAGATTCCTAAAATTCTGACCCTGTTAGATCGCAACCCTCACAGCCCTACTTATGGTTGTTTCGATCGCACTTTTTGGCAATATAAAGTGATTGATTTTCCTGCGGGTATGTCTCAGGAGTTTGTCTATCCTCTAGCTTTAGCCTATCACTGCGATCTGCCAGGGAATATTTACTATCAGCAACCCATGATTAAGGAGTGGGTTAAAGCAGGGATTAACTATGCCTACTGGAGTAGTCATGGCAATGGTTCCTGTGATGATTATTTTCCCTATGAGCGAGCAGCAGGTGCAGCCGCTTTTTCTCTGCTTGCTTGTCTTGAGAGTACTAATTTACTGGGCTTAGAGCATTCAGAAGAAGTATTGGATTTCTTTCGTAGACGAGCAGACTGGCTGGCAAAACATCAGGAAAGTGGACGGCTAACCAATCATCAGGCTTTAATTGTGCTGTGTTTAGAGTTAGTCGGTAGGCTCTTGAAAACAGATCGCTGGGATGTTAGTCAACAAGAGCGTTTGGAACAGGTATTATCCTGGCAAAACCCTGAAGGTTGGTTTATCGAGTATGAAGGTTGCGATCCTGGATATCACACCTTAACTATTTCTTGTCTAGCGCGGGTTTATGAACTCAATAAGAGTGAAAAATTGAAACAGGCGATCGCCTCAGCCGTCAAATTAGCAGCGGAGTTTGTGCATCCTGATGGCTCCTATGGTGGAGAATATACCAGTCGCAATACTTATAACTTTTTTCCCCACGGTTTTGAATTGATAGGGAAATGGCTACCAGAAGCTTTAAATATTAACGATCGCTTTTTAATTGGTTTAGCCAATGGATTAGGCTCTTGCTATGCCGATGATCGCATTATTGGACATCACACTTGGAATTATCTTTTAGCCTGGCGTGACTTTATTCCTGCTCGTCCGCCCCTTCAGCCCCGTACACTTGGACGAATTCATCTCCAGGAAGGGGGAATTTTAATTGATCGACGTGAGAATACAGAACTATATTTAGCTCTTAATAAAGGTGGTGTGTTTAAGTTATTTCGGGATAACAAGTTGGTTGCCTCGGATACTCAGTTTTCCCTGTTGGTGCAAGATGGCAATCAACGAAAGAATGCGGTGGGGCATTTAGTAGATGATTATCAGATTCAGCTAGCAGCAGATCAAATTGCGATCGCAGGTAATCTTGGCTGGGCGAAACAAAAGCAAATGAATCCGCAGAATTTGATTATTTTGCGGTTGGTAATGTTATCTCTGGGGCGTTTTTTTCCGAATTTAATTCGTCGGATCTTACAAAAAATTCTGATTACAGGGAAACAGACTACACCATTTCAGTTCTCTCGTCGTTTGTCATGGGAAAATGGACATTGGCAGATTGATGACCGACTTACTGCTGAGTCTTGGAATCAAGTGGTGGCAGCAGATATTGGTTGCGATCGCACTTCTATCTATGTCGTAATGAGTCGTACTTTTCACCCAGGACAACTACAACCTGCTTGGGATTTGAGCGAGCAAGTCCAGAAGTTAAATTCAGGCGAATCACTAAATTTAACCAGAGATATTTAGTGAACTAGTAGAGCTTCAAGATTGATTTGAGGCATAGCTTATTTTATTTGATTTTCAGCAAAAATTAAGCCAAGCTCATTATCATAAGTGAAGATAATTTAGTTAGCGTTAGCACCTCTGCTAGTGCGATCGCAATAGAGGTAGATTAACAGAATACCAGAATATTAATACCTCATAAATTTGATTGCTAAAGTCAAATAAAAGTTATATCTAAAATTATGTTAAGAAGTCTCGGTCAAATTCGTAACCCTCTGGTAAGAAGTATTACTGCTGCTAGTACGTCCCTGGCAATGGTGACAATAGTTGCAGCAGTAGTGATTGGTTTGAGTGAAAGTCCTAAAGATAAGTCAGGCAAGGATACGGGAATATATAATAGGGGAATATATGCCTCACTGCTGGCTTTTGCTGTTGGTGCAGGTCTTGGTTTAGTAGTTAAAGATCAACAAGATACTCAGCCAAAAGTCGGTTCAGCCACAGCCAAAGAAGCTGATCAAGATACTTGGCAAGATTGGCGCGATTTCAAAATTGTCAAAAAAGAACCCGAAAGCAAAGAAATTACTTCTTTTTATTTTCAACCTGTTGATGGGGGAGAGATTCCCGATTTTGATCCTGGTAAATATTTAACCATCAAATTAGATGTTCCCGATCAGCCTCGTCCTGTAATTCGGACTTACTCTCTATCAGACTATCCTCCATCTAAAGATTATTATCGCCTCTCAATCAAACGAGAAGGCTCCCCCAAGGGTTTAGACGTACCTCCAGGTATTGCTTCTAATTTCATGCACAATTGCATTGAGGTTGCTTCCGTTATCCCCTGTAAACCGCCCAACGGTAAGTTTTATCTTGAGGTTGATAATCCCGTCCCTGCAATATTAATCAGCAACGGAGTCGGCATTACGCCGATGATCGCTATGGCAAAAGCCTGTGCTAAAGAAAATCCTGACCGTCATATTTGGTTTATTCACGGTGCGCGTAATGGTGAATATCATGCCTGTCGTGAGGAAATGAACGCAGTCCAGGAATCCTATCCCAATCTCCATCTTCACTATCGCTATAGTCGCCCTAGTCCTGAAGATGAGGGGAAATACCATAGCCAGGGTTATGCAGATAAGCAACTCCTAGCTGACACGATTATTCCTGAAATTAAATCTACCCATAATGGTTCGGCTAATGCGGAATACTTTCTCTGCGGATCTCCTGCTTTTATGGATTCAATTAGAGCAGGATTGAGGGAATTAGACGTACCTGAAGACCAGGTGTTTTTTGAATCTTTTGGCGGAGGCAAGACTAAAGGTAAGTCCGCAACTGCACCCAAGACTGAGGGGGCAGTAGACAGCGCAGAAATAGTCTTTGCTGACTCTAATAAGACCTTAACCTGGACACCCGCAAACGGGACTCTCTTGGAATTTGCTGAAGCTAATGGAATAAATCCTGACTATAGTTGCCGTCAGGGAGTTTGCCAAACCTGTACTTGCCAAATAAATGAGGGCGAAGTTGAGTATCTTGAATCTCCTGCAAGTGACCTTGATGTAGGTTCAGTGCTGATCTGTATTTCCAAACCAAAAACCAACAAAGTTGTTCTGGATCTTTAGGTTATTTAGCTTTCTGCAATATGTAGCAGTC
>CALNYB010000002.1:0-80813 GCA_942490675.1 Cyanobacteriota bacterium
GTCTTTTGGATTCTGGAGTCCGGGCAGTATAGCGGGCAATGAGGCGATCAAGTGCCTGTTGTTGTTCGGAGGTTAAGGTAGTATCTTGTGATTTCTGAATTTTAGCCCCAGGACCATGCATTTTACGAGGTTTTACTGGCTCAGAAGTTGTTTGAGGAGGGGGGGTAACGGAAATAGAAGGAACGCTAGCCGAGACAGTGGTCGGTTGTTGAGGAATAGCAAGAGGTGTAACTGTTGCACCTCCTTGGCGCAACAGTTCTAACTGCTGATTCATAATCTGTAACTGTTGGGCCACCAAAGCTTCAAGACCGCTCGATGTTCCAGGATTAACAATTAGCTGAGGTTGAACTCCATTACTACCTTTACCATTGCTGCCATTTGTAGATTCAAAAGATACATTAGATACATTCATTGTCGATATTGGCTCAGGTGAAACAGAAGGTTGAGCAGAAACATTAGAAACTGTTTCTGGTGCGGGAAATGCATCTGGGGGCAAGGTTTTATCTAAAAATTCTGTCAGGGTATCTAAATCGGGATAGTCTTCTAATAAATTGCGAAAAGCAATCTTGACTTTAAATTTCTTTTTAAAAGCGATCGCTACTTGAGTTAGGGAAAGAGAATCTAATCCCATTTCCAAAAAAGTAATATCGTTACTGATTTCGGTAAGTTCGAAACCAGAAGTTGTTTCTAAAACTTCTTTTACTATGGCGAGCAAACGTTGTTTACGAGAGTCTGACATTAGGGTAGTTTCTTCTGGTGGTAGATTAGTTAAATTTCCGATAACAGTTGTTGGTGTTGGAGTAGGGTTGAAAGTATTTTCTATTGGATTACTAAGATTTGCTTCTTCCTTAGCTGTTAAGGGTAAGGGGTCGATCCAATAGCGTTGCCTTGCAAAAGGATAGGTAGGTAAAGGAAGCCGAGAGCGCTTTTCGTTGAGATAAAAACTTTGCCAGTCAATAGATACCCCTGATAACCATAGTTCTCCTATTCCTTGCAAGATTGCTAACCATTCTGAGTTATCTTCGGCTTTACTTCCTAAAGAAGAAATAGCAATCTGTTTCTGTAAATCTTTTGCTTGTTGACGGGCTAAGGTGGCAGTAGTGGTACGAGGTCCCACTTCTAACAACACTCGGTCGGATTGTTGCCACAATCTTTGTATCCCCTCAGCAAAACGAACTGTTGCCCGTAAATGATTTGCCCAGTACATCGGATCTGTTGCCTGAGCGTCGGTAATCCAATTAGCTGTTACTGTAGAAATAAAAGGCATTTGAGGGGGAGAAAGCTCAACCTGACCGACAATTTCAGCAAAAGGTTCAACGATCGCATTCATCATGGGTGAATGAAAAGCATGAGAAGTATGAAGAGCTTTACAGGCTACTTCTTTGGTTGCTAAGGTCGATTGTAAGTTGGCAATCTGTTCGTGAGTCCCCGAAACCACACAGAGAGAAGGTCCGTTAATCGCAGCGATCGCCAGTTCGGGAGTAAGCAACGGTTCTAATTCTTCAGCCGCCAAGCGCACTGAAAGCATAGCCCCTGATGGTAAATCCCACATCATTTTGCCTCTGGTAGCCACTAGCTTCAGAGCATCTTCTAAGGAAAATACTCCTGCTAAACAAGCTGCGACAAACTCGCCAATACTATGTCCGATGGCTGCCTTAGGCTCAATGCCCCAACTGAGCCACAGTTGTGCTAAAGCATATTCAACAGTAAATAGGGCTGGTTGCGTATAAACTGTCTGACGGAGTAGGGTTGCTGATTCTTCATTTGGTTCGCTGGGATAGATAATTGCTCGTAAATCTTGATCTAAGAGGGGTTGCAAAATATTGAGACAGCAATTGACAGCATTACGAAATACGGGTTCATCTCGATATAGATTTGCTCCCATATTTACAGATTGCGTTCCCTGTCCTGGAAACATAAATACAATGTCAGGATTGCGCCTTTCTGTATAACGGATAACAGTCTGAGTTGGTAGTGAGGATTGGAGAGCAGCGATCGCTTCTTGTCTTTCCTGGCACACTACAAAGCTTCGATAGTTAAATGCTTGTCTCCCCTGTTGCAGAGTATAGGCAATATCTGCCAGATTAAGATCTGGATGTTGTTCCAAATGGGTTTTTAACTGTTCTGCCTTTCGTTGGAGCGCAGATTCAGTTTTGGCAGACAATAACAATAAATGATATGGGCGAGACTGAGTAGATGGTCGTGAGGGAGGTGCTTCTTCTAAAATTATGTGAGCATTAGTCCCACCTACGCCAAAAGAACTAACGCCAGCACGACGGGGATGGGACTCACTTTTCCAGTCAACTAGCTTAGTGTTGACATAAAAAGGACTGTTAACCAAGTCAATTTCTGGGTTGGGAGACGCAAAGTTAAGACTAGGGGGAATTTGTTGGTTATCAAGAGCTAAAGCAGTTTTAATTACTCCCGTTACTCCTGCTGCTGCCACTAAATGCCCGACATTGCTTTTAACCGAACCAATGGCACAAAATTGTTTCCCATCGGTTTGAGTTTGGAAGGCTTGAGTCAATGCCTCCAGTTCGATCGGATCTCCTAGAGGGGTTGCGGTTCCGTGAGTTTCAATATAATCAATGGTTTCGGGGTTAATTCCCCCACTCAGCTGAGCTTGTAAAATAGCATCCATCTGCCCGTTAACACTAGGCGCCGTAAAACTGACCTTATCAGAGCCATCGTTATTCAGGCCGACTCCTCGAATCACTGCATAGATGCGATCGCCATCTGCTTGGGCATCTTTCAGCCTTTTTAGCACGACAATTCCAGCACCGTTATTAAACATCGTGCCGTTACCATTAACATCGAAGGGACGACAATGTCCATCAGGAGAGAGCATTCCTCCTTCCTGATACAAATAACCCCTATTCTGGGGAGTATTAATCGAAATTCCTCCTGCCAGTGCCATGTCACACTGACGACTCCTTAACCCGTAGAAAGCTTGTATAATTGCCACCAAAGAAGTAGAACAGGCGGTATTAATACTAAGACTCGGTCCAGTTAAGTTAAGTTTGTAGGAAATGCGGGTAGCAAGGAAGTCTTTTTCGTTTGCCAACATTGTCTGAAAAGCACCCAAGCGATCAATAATTTCAGAACGTCCGCACAAATGATTCTCAAAATAGGTATTTTGTCCCGAACCTGCATATAGTCCAATCTTGCCTGGAAAAGAGTCTGCTGTATACCCCGCATTTTCTAAGGCATTGTAGGCTAATTCTAGAAAAACCCTTGCCTGGGGGTCAATCACTTCTGCTTCTCTAGGTGAGATATTAAAGAAATTGGCATCAAAAAATTCTGCCCCTTCAATAATCCCTTTAACGCGAATATAATTGGGATCGGCTAGCAATTCTCGATCTACACTAGGATCAATTTGCTCGTCGGTGAATAAAGTATTGGATTCAATGCCTCTACCCAGATTTTTCCAAAATTCCTCGACACTGCTTGCACCTGGAAATCTTCCCACCATGCCAATAATCGCTATATCCTCTGAGAGACTTTCCCGATTTTCTGGGGTTTGCTGTGGTAATGCTTGAATTTGAGCTTGGTGTAGTCTTGGTTGTTGATCGAGTTCTTCTCTCAGATACTGGGCTAGCTTTTTAATAGTGGGATACTGATAAAGCCTTACCGCTCGTAGCTCCAAACCAAATCTCTTCTGAATTCGTGCCAGTAATTGTAATCCCAATAAAGAAGTACCACCTAAATCGAAAAAATTATCTTCAATACTGACTTGCTCTAGTCTTAAAACTTCGCTCCAAATTTGGGCAATTCTCTTTTCAGTTTCTGTTTTGGGAACTACTATATCTCTAGCAGATATTTCTTGCTCAGGAATAGGTAAAGCCTTGCGGTCTACCTTGCCATTGGCTGTTAAAGGAATTTTATCTACTACCACTACGGCAGTAGGTACCATATATTCTGGTAGCTTTGAGAGTAAATAGTTTTTTAATTCACTGACAATTAATGTCTGATTATTTTGTGGTGTAATGTAGGCCAGGGCAAACGCATCTAAATTCTGTAAGCCTTACGTAGCAAGAGTTTTAAATTTTAGTAACAAAACTAAATAATAGCTAAAACCTTTATGGCGTAAGCATTGTAAAAATAAGGTGCGTTTGCCCTGTAATGTAGGCAGCTAAATACTTGTTGCCTGGGTTATCTTCCCGACAAATAACTACTGCTTCTCTTATCAGTTGAATTTGAGTTAAAGTTGCTTCAATTTCACTCAATTCAATCCGATAACCCCTCAACTTAACTTGATTGTCTAGACGACCGACAAACTCAATATTTCCATCTGGCAAATAACGTACAGCATCGCCTGTTTTATACAATCTTGCCGTGGGATCTTCACTAAAAGGATGGGGAATAAATTTTTCTGCTGTCAAATCGGGACGGTTCAAATAGCCTTGGGCTAATCCATCCCCGCCAATGTATAATTCTCCAGTTTCTCCTATAGGTAAGGGTTGCAAATTAGAATCTAAAATATAAACTTCCGTATTAGCGATCGCTTTACCAATGGGAATTGAGGTTAAACTATCATCCAAAGCATTTGGGATACGATAGCAACAGGTAAAAGTAGTATTTTCTGTAGGTCCATAACCGTTAATTAATTGGGTGTGCGGTAATAGTTCTTGTGCTCTTTTAATATGGCTTAAAGATAATATTTCGCCCCCAGTTAATATTTCTTTAACTGTTTGTAGTGACTCTGGTGATTCAATAATTAGAGCATTAAATAGCCCCGCAGTTAACCATATTGTTGTTACTTTATAATCTTCAATTACTCTACGAAGAGTCTTAGGGTTGGGAAGTTCGTTATCTGGATACAATACACAGCAACCTCCATGCAACAAGGCTCCCCAAATTTCAAAAGTGGCAGCATCAAAGGAGATTGGTGCAAGTTGGAGTAAAGTCTGGTTGCCGTCTAGAGGAGTATAATCAGTCCCGAATAAAAGTCTAACTACCCCACGATGGGGAACTGTAACTCCTTTGGGTTTTCCTGTAGAACCTGATGTGTAATTAACATAAGCAAGGCTGGTAGAATCTAGAGTGAACGGTCGCAGTGATGTATCTAATTCAACGTCTTTACCCCAATCTCGACCAAGACAAATAACCCGTGCTTGATGGGTCGGTAGATTAGAAACCAGTTCCGACTGAGTAATAATGACTGGAGATTGAGAATCTTTTAACATCCATTCCAAACGTTCTTGAGGATAGGATGGATCTAAGGGAACATAGACCCCACCAGCTTTGAGAATACCTAAAATAGCAACAACTAGTTCTAGAGATCTGGTCATCATCAGAACAACCAAAGTTCCCTGTTCAACACCTTTCTGTTGCAGCAAGCTAGCTAGCTTATTTGCACGATTATCTAGCTCTTGATAAGTCAACTGACTGCTGGTATTTTCTTTGATCGCAGGTAAAATAATCGCTATCGCATCGGGATTCTGATCAACTTGCTCCTCGAACAGTTGGTGAATACAACGATCGCGTGGATATTCGACTATTTTTTCGACCATAACATGTATGTTGCACTTTGATTTCTCCAAATTATTATAATATGAGCACAGAAAAATATGTTACGTAATCTGATTGTGGATGGGGAACGTTAGTCAATTTTTTAGAATTAAAGATAAAATTAGTTCTTGGTGGCTGGGAAAATTCTATATTGCTGCGGGATGTTTTTACACCTCAAGATGCAATTAACTTTAATCAGGAGAGTATAAAATTCAATGTATGAGATATTTAATTAGACTGGCGATCGTCTGGTTTTCTCGCCAAATTGCTAGAATCAACTCCCTAATTGTGGCAGAAAACAATCGCTATTTAATGACCAAGCTACAGCATTGTGGAGAAAAAGTGCATTTTCATGGTGCGGTCACGATTATATCTCCTGATAACGTTAAAATGCAGAATAATGTTCATATTGGCAATAACTCGTATTTAGATGGACGTGGAGGCATTACTATTGGAGAAAATACCCACATTAGTCGTAATTTTGTCGTTCACTCTTCAAGTCATGATTATCTAGGTACTTGTCTGCCCTTCGATGATGTTTATCATCTCAAGCCAGTCATCATTGGTCGTAATGTTTGGATTGGTACGAATGTAGTAATCGTTCCTGGGGTGACAATCGGCGATGGCGCAATTATCGCGGCTGGCGCTGTGGTTAGCAAATCGGTACCACCATTAGCAATTGTCGGCAATCAACCGACACGCTTGCTTAAGTATCGAGAGCAACTACACTACGAAAGACTCGATGGGTTAAAAAGTTACGGTGGTGTATCTGGTAAGCCACTAGATTCAAATTTATGAGTATATTTTTATGAATATATTTTTTGCTCTTTCTGAGCATTAGTCAATCCAGTATCTAACAGCAATCTTATGGTTCGCGAAATTATTAAAGGAAGATTTTTTTTAGTTGGTTGTCCCCGTTCTGGTACGACTCTACTTCAAAGTCTGATTGTTGCCCATAGTCAAATTGCTTCCTTTCCCGAATCTAAGTTTTTTCAAAAAATAATAGTATCTCAGTCCATTTATGAAAAATTTAATCTAGCTCCCTTCTCGGCTAGAAGAGTATTTAATTCATTTTTAGAAGATATAGATAGCCCAGAACTAAAAAAGTTATTACCTTTGAATGCAATCTTTGTCCCTCAATATGTGACTAGCTTTATCAAGGTATTAGATACAGTAACTCTACAGCAGCAAAAAACCTATTGGTTAGAAAAAACCCCTGAACATCTCAGAAGAATTAATGCGATCGAAAAACTGGTGGATGGAGCTAAGTTTATTCACATCGTCCGTAATGGAGTGGATGTGGTTGCTTCACTCTATGAAATGACTCAAAAATATCCTCAGATCTGGGGTCACCCACGGAAGTTAGAGCGATATATCAATCGTTGGGAAAGTGATGTTTTAATTAGTAGTTGTCATGTGCATAAACCAAATCATCTCTTAGTCAGATACGAAAGTTTATTAGCCGATCCCTCGGCAGCATTAGTAGAAATCTGTGAATTTATGGGAGTAGCTTATGAAGCATCTATGCTGCAAAACCGTGTTAATGTCACCAGTAAACTAATTAGGAAAAGAGAACATTGGAAACAACTAGTTAATGAAAACCTCAAACAACCTAATTTTGAGAAAGTTTATCGGATTTTTGACGATAGCCAACGAGAATACATTTTAAATCGAATACAGCAAACTAATCTAAATTTAGATAACCTACCACAGAGCAAAGAGCAAGATGTAGTCACCGATTGCCCTTGTCTACTGTAGAGCTTACTGAAAAAAATTATACTTTTTTAGAGATAGAAGGTGAGACTTCTCGCAGAAAAACTAGCTTATACCAATTTGCGTTCTAAAACGTAATTCTCAGATGGGGAAAGTAAGTCATGGATTTAAGCTGTTCGGGAACGGAATTGAAAAAGTTAAGACCTTCGCAGAGGGTATCGATGACTTTCTCCAGGGAATCAAATACCTCGTTGTAGAAATAGTTTTCACGAATCGCTTCCCAAAGATGTTCAACAGGGTTTAGTTCAGGGCTACGAGAGGTTTGGGGAATTAAACGAATATTTTCGGGAATGTTTAACTTATCGGAAATATGCCAAGAGGCTTGATCAACCTGCATTAGAATAAAATAATCGGCAAAATCTTGAGAAACCTCTTGCAGAAACAATTCCATCATCTTAATATTCACATTCATGAAGTACTAAGGCAGTCATTCTTCCAACAGCAGGAGCGATCGCAGCATAAGCATAAACATAGTCCCTTACTCCCTGTTTCGCTACTAGAGGACGATGACCAGAGGGACACCAAGCCTTCATCACTCTTACCAAACGCCCAAAACGCCCCTCATCTTGAGCCATCAGCAATACAGGTCGCTTGTCTTGAGGGTCTTTGGTGTTCAAGGCTTCGTCTACTAAGCTGGGAAACTCTTGTTTAAACTTTTCCTGCTTCTCAAAATCAGTATCAGGATGATGAGAGCGAGGCATCACCTTGCGCCATTCGTGACGTTTGAGCAGACGATAAATCGTGGTTTGATCGACAGGGACGACCTATTTGAGCTTCATAGGCGCGTTTAATCTTCGTCACAGTTGTGATTAGTCCTGTCAGAGCTGAATCCATAAATTGAGTCAGAAACTTTTTTTCTTCAGTTAAAGACAGATAACCACGTCGTCTTCCTCCCTTTCCTTCAGTCTCGATCGCTTCCACTCCCTGACGATTATAGTCCGAGATAACTTGATGTACAGTGCGCTTGGTTGTCCCTGTATGTAAAGCGATTTCGGCTGCCGTCCTCGGGTCAACCAAAGCATTGTAGACAATCAGCCACTTCTGTTGTCGGCGAAAGTTGGTAGCATTTTTAATCTTTTGCTGCACCTCCTCTACTGATAGGTGGGGTAAAACTCGACTGACTCTGGGCATGATTCCTCGAACATCTGACATTCCAGTCAAGTACCTTATCAAAATTACGCTTTTGAACGCAAATTGGTATTACTGGGTCATTAAACGCAACAATACATCGGTAGACATCTTGCCACTAACTTCCGTACCTTCCAGAAGGCTATCGGCAAGATTTCGTTTGTGATGATGTAGTTCGACAATCTTTTCTTCAATTGTGCCTTTAGTTACCAGGCGATAGATCGTAACAGGGCGTTGTTGTCCAATGCGGTGAGCGCGATCGCTTGCCTGATCTTCAACGGCGGGATTCCACCAGGGGTCCATGTGGATCACATAATCAGCAGCGGTTAGATTTAGTCCTGTACCGCCAGCTTTGAGGGAGATTAAGAAGACATCCCCTTCGCCTCCCTGAAATTGATCGACTCTGACTTTTCTTTGTTTAGCAGGGGTACTACCATCGAGATATTGATAGGAGATCTTATTTTGCTCTAGGTAATCCCGCAGGATATGGAGATGATCGACAAATTGACTAAATACTAAGGCTTTATGACGATTTTCTAGTAGTTCCTCTAATACTTCGCCAAATAATTCTAGTTTGGCACTGGGTAAACTACTATCGGACATGACTAAGCGAGAGTTGCAACAGGCACGACGCAGTTTCATAATTTCCGCCAATACCTGGAGATGCTTGGTTCCCGCCGTGGCATCACTATCAGCTAACTTGGCGATCGCACTCTGACGCAAAGCTTCATAGAATGCCATTTCCTCTTTAGACATCTCCACTTGCAGGGTAATTTCGGTGCGGGAGGGTAATTCCTCTAATACTTGAGTTTTGGTACGGCGGAGAATAAAGGGTTGAATTAGTTTTTTGAGTTGTTTGCGTTGGGATTTATCTTGATTTCTTTCGATGGGTACAGCAAAGCGTTCATTGAACTGTTCCCAAGATCCTAGTAACCCTGGATTGATAAAGCGGAACAGATTCCATAATTCGCCGAGATGGTTTTCGATGGGTGTACCTGTGGTGATTAACTTAAACTTACCCTGGAGTTTCATCGCAGCTTGCGATCGCTTGGTATTCATATTTTTAATCGCTTGGGCTTCATCTAAGACAATGGTTTGCCATGACACCTGGGCCAACATTTCAGCTACTTCGTCTTGTTGCAGTAAACCATAACTACAGACAAATAGATCGAAAGGTTGGAGAGTATCTAAAGTTTTCTGGCGATCGCTATTACCAAACTCCACAGGATTTAATGTCGGTGCAAATTTCTCTGCCTCACTAATCCAATTCATACAGACGGAAGTAGGGGCAATAATTAAGGTTGCCCCTTGGGGGGCGTGATTCAGAATTAAAGCCAATGCTTGTAAAGTTTTGCCCAATCCCATTTGATCCGCCAAACAAGCACCCACTCCCCAATGTGCTAAACGAGATAACCAATCAAAACCTTCTGCTTGATAATCCCTTAACTCAGCTTGCAGGGTAGAAGGTAATTCTGGCTGGAGATCTTTTACTTCTTTCAGTTTACGGACTTGTTGCTTCCAGTGTTTATCTGCTTTAACTTGACCGACATCGGCGATCGTATCTTCTAAGACAATCGAAGTTAAGGGGTGAAACTGCAAGCCTTTGCCTTTTTTGCTCCCAAAGGCTCGTAATTCATCTAACCGATGGCGAAATTGCTGGGTTAAGGCGATAAATTGACCTTCTCCCAAAGGAATAAAGCGACTCGGAGTTTGTTCTAAGAGTGCCAGTAAGTTTTCCATGTCTAGCACCAGATTTTCATCGAGTTGCAACTCGCCACTGGCAGCAAACCAATCATTCTGGCGTTTAATCTGCATTTGAAAGTTACTCATGTCTGCATGATGAGCAATTCGCAGTTTTTCTCCCTCGGGCCACTCGATAATTACTTGATCTCCTAATTCCTGAAGTTCTAACAGTAAAGATAAACAGTCTTCTGGATCATCAATTAACCATTCCCCATCTTCTGCTTCATAGCGACTGAGAATCGGACAAGATTTAATTACATTCTCGGCAAGTTCTGATTCCTGCGCCATCTGTCGCGTAGTTTGCAACCGTTGACCTTCAATCTCGGCAATTACCGTTGAACCACCCTTTCCAGGACGATAATAAGAACCCACCTCGCCAAAAGGACGACAGAGTAAAGCCGCTTTCAACCCTGATCCAGCAGGTAAGAGATGGACATGGGGTAGAGCCTGAGCGACAACTTCCGTGGCACTTGCCACCCCACCGCCAATATCAGAATGAACGGTGACAATGGGGGAAACACCACTGATGGCAGCTAAGACTTGTTCTGAAGCCGCAGCAGGAACATTTAAACAATTCTTGTTCCCCAGAATAGTGGCAATCCGTTGATGTTCGGCGGTAATTTTAATCACTTTAAGTCTGGTAGGTGTTTCCTTGACGAGGATAATTTCTTTATCCTCCGACAACTTGGGGGAAAATTCCAGAGTTAGGCGTTCCTGCTTAACTTTCTTGACGATTAATTCTGGTTCTCCTGCAACGATATCCACGGGAATTGTCGGCGAATCCGCCCAAAATACCAAAGGATGTCCCACTAACTCCACCAGAGCGCGATCGCTAAAGCTATATTCAACCTGATGGTAATAGCCATAATAATCAGTTTCGATCTGACTACATACTTTTAAATCTTGAGTCGTGAGATAATCAAATTGTCCTGGATTTTGGTAAAGGCGTTTTATGGCGATCGCCCGACCTTTGCTCCAGCCTCCTTTGACCGACATCTTCTGTTCGCGGGGTTGCAAAACAAAGCTAGTAGAATAGAAAGTGAGCCACCAGACTAAACGTTTTTCAGATTCCAGTCGTACTTCAACCTCTGGTTTTTGTAAATTTGCCAGTGCTTTTAAAGATATTTCCCACGGTTTTTGCGGTTTGATTAAATCTACTAGAGACGGGTTATCAACCTTGGCATTAACTTCGGCTACCAAACTTTGCTTAGTTTTGAGACGAAATAGTAATTCGGCGGATTCTACCGCTATCCAATAGTAACCAACTGCTTCGGCTTGATCGGATAGAAATTTTAATAGTCTGGGGACACGTTTTCTGGCTTCTGCTTCATCTACCCAATAGAGACAGAGAGAACATACCAAAGTTTCTAAGCTATTACTCTCCTCATAGGAAAAAATGCCGTTGTGATAGATCCAGTCCTTTTGACTCAGATCCCCCTGCTGAATTTGCAGGACTTTTAGTAGCCAACCATAGAGATAACTCAACCAATGATTACCTTGAGAAGCCATAATCTTGGCATATACTACCGCTTCTCTTAGCCTTAATGCTGAACCATCTTGCAACAGTGCCAAGACAAAAAATATCCCCTCAATACCAGAGAAAAATACTTTCTTTTTTTTCGTACTCTTCTTCAGAGATTTATAAGCAGAAGTATAAAAAGCGATCGCCTGTTGATGATCTCCTGCGAAAAAGGCTAACCATCCCCAATAAACTTTGGCAGATGCTGCAAAATTCTCACTAACTTTTTCTAAATAAAGCTTTGCTGCCTCAATATCATCCCGTAAAATAAGCTGTTCAACTAACAATAAAAGTAAGGGATCTGAACCACGTCCATCAAGATTATTCGCTTCGGCTTTCAGGATGGCAAAGGGTTCTTCTACAGGAGATAAATTCATTACTGAATCTGACAGAATACTAGCTAATCCTGACTCGTATAACTCTTGGGGTAGCTGATTAAACCAATCAGCATCGAAAGGATTATTTAAGAGAAAACTCAGAATGTCATTGAGTTCAATTTGTTCTGGGAAATAGCTATATTTCTCGTAGCATTGCAACTGATAGTAGACAAATTCTAGATCTTGCCGATAGATACCGATGCGAACTTCTCTGAGGAGTTGCTCAATGCTATTGAAGACTCTGGCGTTGCTACTGTTGTAACGAGTCGGAATTGGTAAACAGGTGTTGATCACCTGCACCATTTTTTCCCATACTCCAGCCGCGATCGCATCGCGGGCAGCAATTTCAGCAATCAGAGGATTACATTGGGGAGATCTACCAGGCTCCTGGATCAATAGTTCTTGTTTTAAAAGACTTTCTAAATATGGTTTGAGAGTTTTGCTATTAAAAGCTTTGTCCTGCTCATCTTTTACTCCAATCCCATTCAAACACTGCACAAAGTTGCTTCTGGTGACAGGTTCATAGATTACTGAAAATAGCCTAACAATTTGCTTGGGTATTTTTGGTGATTTTTGATAGGTTTGGTTAAGTTGCTGACGCAGTTGGCTAATTTCAGTTCCAGAAACAGGCATGATTAACTATAGGTATCAACGCAAGTATATATCACTTAAGTGTTGCTAATTTAGCGTACGAGTGACTCGTTCAAGAAAGGGATGAAACCGACAATAATACTGTTCGTCCCGTCAAGCGGAATAATATAGCTCTTAGCTCTTAGTTTCTTAAGAATGCACCAAATAGAATAACATTACTTTCCATATCTCGATTCAGCAACGCCCAATATACTTACTACTTATCTTATAGCAAACAGCAGAACCTCTGACTTTATCACCGAAAAAGCTTAATTATCTTGGTGAGTGTAATTTGATTAAGGCGATTATGGAATTTATGACTTGTACCATAATCAAGGATATATCTATGTGGGCACTTCTGCGGATACTTTCAAGAAACACGAGCTGGAGACATTGATTTAGAGACGAGTTCAAGACCGAGAGTCTGAGCTTTTTTCTGATCTCTAATTTAAGTTTTGCAACAAATACTACTTACATTTTGTCTCAAGTTCTTTTTCTGATATTATTTAAGGTGATTATGCTAGTATGTGTAGGTCATTGAATTAATGAGACTTTGCGGATGTCGTATAGTGGTAATACCTTAGCCTTCCAAGCTAAAGCTAGGGGTTCGATTCCCCTCATCCGCTTAAAGTATATACATTAAGGGTTCTAGCTCCTAGAGTATCGGTTCAAAAATGGGGTGTTTAACTATTCTGACCCAATATTCAACTATTCATAAGAACTTCAAGCTACTGAAGCCCAAATTTTGGGTAGTGTGTCAAAGAACCGTGGGATAGCTAACAAGATCGTTCCAACTCCATCTGGCAAGTCATGAAAAAATATTGGCAAGTCTTAAGCTTATTGATTTTCATAACATTTCTGATTGTCATTAAAACGCCATTGTTGTCCTCCCAAGGAGAAATTAGCTGGTCAAGCCCTGTCGAGAAAACTCTAGCAATTGTTCAGGCACAAGCTATTTCTCAAAGCAATGTAGAAATCGTCCCAGAAATTCCCGATCAACAAGCTACCCCTAAGAGCAATAAGGAAGGTGTTCCCGTTATTCTAGATGGAAAAACGCTCTTCAAATATAGTTCTAAGATTAAAGGGCTTCCGGTCGAGGATCGAGCACAACAAACAACCCAAAAAATTAAAGAAGTCGCCGAAAATTCTGCTATTCCCGTTGATTATCTTAAAATTGTAGAACTTGAAGGACTAAGAGTAATTGCTACGGAAAAAGAAATAGTTTTTACTTTATTAGAAGCTGATGCCAAGGCAGCCAATCGCCCCTTAAATGAACTTGCCGAGTCATATCTCCAGAAAGTTAAAGATGCGATCGCTCAATACCGTGAAAAGAGCAAGGTAAAAATACCAGTACGGCGGATTGTTTCAGCGGCAATTGAAGCAATTGTGATGATTCTCCTGTTAATCTTGCTCAACAAAATGTTGACCCGAATTTATCGCCAAATTGAGGCTTGGAAAACAACTCTATTTCGTCCTCTGAGGATTCAAAGTTTGCAATTATTTTCTGTTGACCAAGAAGCAAATTTATTGTCAGGCTTGGTTAAGCTTCTTTACTGGGGAATTGTCGGTGTTATCCTCTTTACCTATCTTTCCTTACTGACTCGTTATGTACCTCAGACCAAGGGATTGGGAGAAGTAATTTTCAACTCCTTTTCTACCGTATTGGCAAATGCAGGTCAGGCGACGATCTCTTATTTGCCGAATCTATTCTCTATTATTCTAACGATCATTGTTACTTTTTATATCATTCGCTTCTGTAAGTTGATTTTTAACGCCATAGATACAGGAACCCTATCTATACCTGGTTTTTATCGAGATTGGGTCAGACCAACAGAGAGACTTCTCGTCATCTTAATTTCTGCTTTCTCTCTGTTAATAATCTTTCCCTTGTTACCTGGTGCAGACTCTCCTGCTTTTCGGGGCATCTCTATTTTTGTAGGAGCGCTCTTTACTTTAGGGGGTGCTAGTGCGATCGCAAACTTGGTGGGAGGTTTTATTATGATTTATACTCGTGCTTTTCAGGCTGGAGATCATGTACAGGTAGGTGATGTCAAAGGGGATATAATCGAAAAAACTATTCTCTCAACTCGAATTCGCACCTCAAAAAATGAGATAGTTACCATCCCTAATGCCAATTTACTGAATAGTAATATTAAAAATTTCACTACTGCTTTCCGAGAGATTGATGAGCCTTTAATACTTCATACGACTATTACTCTCGGCTACGATGTACCTTGGATTCAAGTTCACCAAGTCTTAATTGAAGCTGCTCGTCAAAGTCCCTTGATTCTAGAAGACCCTGTTCCCTTTGTTCTGCAAACCAACCTCGGTGATTTTTCCGTCAGCTATGAATTGAATGTCTACACTGATCGACCATCAAAGATGCCCAAAATTTATTCTCAACTGCACCAAAATATTCAGAACAAGTGCAACGAAGCGGGAATTGAAATTCTATCTCCACAATACTCAGCCCTTAGGGATGGAAATCAGAATACAATACCAGAAGATTACCTACCCCAAGACTATACTGCACCAGGATTCCGTGTTCATCCTCTCGATCAATTACTAAATCATCCTTTTGATCAGGATAATCAACAACAACAAAAATAAATCATTTTTTATTTTAGAATTAAACCGCGTCCACATTCAAAACTGGAGTTTTGAAATAAAAAGACAGATCCCTTTTCCCTTTTCCCTTTTCCCCCAAACAAATACGAAAACTACAGGTTTCAAACTAGACGCGGTTTAGCTTTCTCTGTTGTTCCTTTCTGATATTACGAATTTAATTCGTTGGACACTCACGTTAATTTCCAGTAGCTGGGCTGGGGTCAAGGCTGACTTTCAAATCGCTGAAAAGGAACTAAATCTATCTTGACTTTGATAGGTTCTTTAAGTGTTTTGGACATTTCCTGAGAGGCTAGATCAATTTTTTCTTGAATATTGGTCATGTCTTTGACAGGTACTTCTAGTTCTAGATCGATGTGTAGTAGCCCATCTTCATGATACAGAGTATTAATGGAACGGAATTTGGCTGTTCCAGGAAAAAGATCTGGTTGGTTTTGTCTCAATTCAAATACAGTGCGCATTGCGATCGATCTAATATAAAGCTGCCTGAGAGAAAAGTCCA
The DNA here is from genome assembly GCA_942490675.1 of Cyanobacteriota bacterium. Classification (GTDB taxonomy): domain Bacteria; phylum Cyanobacteriota; class Cyanobacteriia; order Cyanobacteriales; family Xenococcaceae; genus Waterburya. The sequence goes on from CALNYB010000002.1 coordinate 15,809, forward strand.
AGGGTTGCAGCAAGATTGATAAACTTAACAAGGAGATAGTTAAGCCGAGCGCGGCCTTTTTTAGACCACCGTATCTTTGAAACAGAAAAACTAAACTGCCACTGAAGACAATTCCTGCTAAGTTCGTGATAAATAGGAGGAATGAACCTCCTGCTATGCTTGATTCTACTCCTCTAGCTAGAGCAATTTTAGCCCCCAATTCCCCTAAACACAAACCAATTCCCGTGACACTCAAGGGCGGTACTAGGGCGACAGAGATCGCTACCCCAGGAAGAGCACTAGCAATACTGCGACGTGTGTTGGCAAAAGCTGCCGCTGCTCCCGCTGCTAATGCCACACCTAAATCCAGAGAATTGGGTGTGGTTCGACCCAGGATTTCTGAGCCTACTGTTGTTAACCCTAGTACCTCAGTGGTTAAATAGGCGATGACAATAACTAAAATAACTCCTGTTAGCAGGGTAAAGATGGCTCGTTCGAGCAATCGTGGACTTAATACCACCAGAGCGTAAGCTAAGCTAGCAATGGGATTCATCAGCGGAGCAATAATCATCGCACCGATGATTGTCGCAGCACTATTCGTCAGTAAACCAAAAGTAGAGATCGCTGCTGCTAAACCTAGCAGTAAATAGAAGTTCAAATTAGGCAGTGATGCTTGTAAAAAAGTTTGATTCAATTCCCTAGCTGGAATCGGATCTTCTCGCAGCACCTGCCAATCATGGGTGAGACTCTGCCAAGATTGCTGCATATGTTTTTTGAGCCTGCTGAGCCAAGTCATAGATTCAGGGATAAAGTCATTTCATTATTTTCTGGTAATTTAGCTGTAATTGCTTTTGATTATCGGCTCTACCAATTAAGTAAATCTCAAAGCTTATAGCTTATAGCTTATAGCTTATAGCTTATAGCTTTTTCTGGGAAATAGCCTGTTGCAGATTCTCAATATTTTAGGCGATCGCTCCAACAATTCTTTCCATAATAAGAGAATGTCTCAACCCTCAATGCCCATCTTCTTTTGCTGTTGTTTGACGGAGCTACGAATATCTTGTAACCGAAGCAAGACAATACAGATGAGCAGCCACAGGAAACCCACACTCCAACCAGTCAAAACATCCAAGGGCCAATGGATGCCCAAATAGAGGCTGCTCAACCCAATTGCGCCTACCAAAAGAACAACTCCGCCATAGATCCATTTAGCAAATCTCGGAAAACGGATAGCTAGAAAATAGGCGATCGCACCATAAAGCACCGTCCCCTGAAGCACACTCTCACTGAAAAAGCTGTAAGTCTGTTCGCTCATCAACGATGGCCAAAGATCTGGACGCGAACGCTCAAAGAGCAATTTCAGCTCATGGTCAATGATCAAAGCCCCGGCACCGACAAGGATAAACATAAGAACTTGCCAGTAGGCGCTTCGCCACCAAAGCAGGCTCAATGTAATCAGAGAAATCGGTACCACTATCTCGACATTATTCAGCACCGTGATCGTGAGCATCACCTTATCCATCAGCGGACTGGATAACTGCTGAACCTGCCATAAAATCCGAGTTTCCATTGCTTCAGTTGGAGTCGGCAGTAACTCTGTTGTAATTTTCATAATGATCCAGAGGGCAAGAGGAACTCCGACGAGTCCACCGACTCCCAGGGCGGCAATCAGGGCTGACAAACTCGGAGAGACTCTCTGCACCCAGAGAACCGCTATCTTTTCTACGGGGGAAGGACGGTGCTTAGCCGGCGCTACAACAGTCAAGGCCCCTGGAATACAGGCTACTTCGAGGGGCGTTGTGCCGACCATCTCCCCATCTACCACAATTTTTTGAGGGGATGAGGTGGTGAGCTTCAGCCGCTCTGCTCGGAAATGATAGAGGTTGGGCAACTCAGCCTTAGTTCTGATGAGGGCGGAGCCATATAAGTTCATCAAGTATCGGGCAGCCTGTAACTTATTTGAGATAGTAGGTTGCCGAGCTTCATCGAGTGTGATAATGGTAATATCCAATAACCCATCGTCAAAAACAACTTCCCCTACTCCCTGGGCCAGAACCGACGCGGGAGGTGCAGCATTGGCCACCGTAATCGCAACTGCTTGAAACTGATGCACTAATCCGTCAATCTCTAGCTCAGTTGCAAACAATTCTTGCTGTCCCATTTGATCCCAACCTGCGATCAGATAAGCCAGCACTCCCCATTGGTTTTTCAGCTCGCGGGAAGCTTTGCCTACAGTTTCTGCTTCAAAACCGATTCCTGCCAATAAAGTCATCAAATGCTGATTACAATGGGCAGCATCCAGGCGACGAGTGGTACCCGCTATAATCAATTGGCAAGCACCCTCCACAGTTGTGGGAATCCCCAGTGCCACTGATAGTGCATTCGCAGTTCCTCGGGGAATTATTCCTAAGGGAATGCCTGTTTCCATCATCTGGCTAGCGACGAGGGACACGGTGCCATCGCCACCAGAGGCAATAATTAAGTCTGGCTTGGCTGCGATCGCCTGCTGCGTCAGTTGGTCCGCATCTACCTCCCTGGTTGTTAGGTGGACGTGGAGATGCAACCAGGGAGAAAGCATTTGGCGAATCTTCAGCAAATCTTGCGTCGCATCCCGTTGTCCAGCAATCGGATTAAAAATTAGATAGGCCAACCGAGTTAACACCAAGGAATTGATTATCGGATGAGCCGTCGCCAGATTAAAGGCAAAGGGAATGTTGCGCAAACTGCACCAGCGAGACAAATCAACGACATCTGGTATTGAAGAAGCGTTTAGGGTTGGATCAATAAGAAAGATCACCGCTAGGATATTACCAGAGTCTATTTCAGTCTCAAGCTGATTGAGTTCAATGGGCTGAATCGATAAATTGAGTTGCTGATGGAAGTGACTCGCAATTTCGGGTGGTGCCACCAAATTATAGCGGTTGAGGATGCTGATATGCTCTTGAGCTAACTTCAGCAAGTTGGATATCTGACGTTCGTGGGCAAGTAGGGCGATCGTCGCCAACAAATTATTCTTCTCTAAGTACAATCTTTCTATTATACTTTATATTTTTTTACATTTTGGGGGCTTGATCAAATAATTTTTTTTAATTACATATGTATATAATTAATCCCATAGTTCTATATAATCGAACTAAGTGATAGTGGGGAAAAGCTAAGAGCTAAGAACCAAAAGCTAAGAATTTAAGTAACAAATAATATCAAATAGTAATGATTATGAATAAACTCCTATTTTCTATTTTAGCGATCGCCTATGTGGTTAACGGTTTAGCTATTACTGCTGTAGCTAGAGATGAACCCTATGGAGGTAAATGTCTTTATTTAAATAAGGAAAAGAACGAGCAAGAATTTAAATCTTGTCAAGTTGATATTGAACAAGAAACTATCAACGTCAACTTTGAAGAAGATAAATATCAAGATGACAATAAAGCTATTGCCGCTCAAAGTATTTCTGAAATTGCTTCGGGAGAATATGCCACAAGATTACTTTCGGACAGTGGTAGTGTAGTTAGCGGAATACTACTCGGCCCTATCAGTCTTGTGGGTAAAATACTTAAACCAGATCAAGATTTTCAGCAGTTCATCTTACAGTACAAAGACACTGCAGGAGAGCAGACCGCTACAATTCTTAATATTGATCGTTCAGATTCACCTGAATTACAACAAGAAATAACAGTAATTACAGGTAAATTAATTACTTTCCAGCCAGAGCAAACTGATACTACAATTGATGTTGGGCCAGATGTAGAAGATATTAAACAACTGAAATGATCTAAGTTCATTAATATTTTTTGAACATCTGGATAAAGTGGTGGCAGATTCTACAGGCTCGGCCATACCTGTAAATCTTGATCAGCAATTCTTAGATGAAGATGATAAGATTTTTTCCCAAAACCAGTGGTTTACTGGTCTACATCCGAGTAATCTCTTATATTAGTCAATGCAGATTTACGAGCCAGTATTCTTATGGTTGAACCAATAGTTGAACTCAAAGGAGTTTCTAAGTCTTTCGGTGCCAAAAAGGTTTTGGATAATGTAAACCTAAAAATCTATCCAGGAGATGCTTTAGGCGTAATTGGTCCTTCTGGTTGCGGTAAATCGACAATTTTGCGAGTTATTGCTGGTTTATTAAAGCCAGATCGAGGGGAAGTCTATATTCAGGGACAGAAAAGGAAAGGGACAGTTGATGAAGGCGAACCTTCTTTGGGTGTGGGGATGGTATTTCAGCAGTCGGCATTATTTGACTCCTTAACTGTAGATGAAAATATCGGGTTTTCTCTCTATCGCTATTCCAAAATGCCGCCCAAGAAGATTCGTGAGCTAGTTGATCAGAAATTAGAAATAGTGGGACTTCCTGGTACTGGAGATCTTTTTCCAGCAGAGCTATCGGGAGGAATGCGTAAAAAAGTGAGTTTAGCTCGCGCCATTATTACCGATCCCAATAAATCCAATAACGATCTGAGTATGATCCTCTATGATGAACCAACCGCAGGTTTAGACCCCATTGCCTCAACGAGAATTGAAAACTTGATTCACGATTTGCTCTTCGAGCAGGGTGTATGTCGCGCTTACGCTATAGTTACTCACCAAGCCAGTACCATTCGTCTAACTACAGAACGGATTATATTTTCCTACGAAGGTAGGATTCAGTGGGATGGTACCAGGGAAGAAGCATATGCTTCCACACATCCTTTGTTAAAACAATTCTTTAGTGGTAGTGTCGAAGGCCCAATTCCCTAAGCTGTAGTAGGATATATATACTATTTATTTATATGCTCGCAAATTAACTATTTTGGCTCTATAGGCACCATATTCTATTTTTACTACCATATTTAAGCGAAATAAAAGTGAAAAATGACAAATACTAGCAACGGTAACCGAATGTCGCCATCAATGCGACAGAGTATAATCGGTTTAATGCTTCTTGTCTCTCTAGGCTTATTGGGCGGATTCATCCTCTGGCTAAGAAATTTTAGTTTCGGCAATCGCGATTTTCAAGCGACGGTTTCCTTTCCTAATGCAGGAGGGATGACCACAGGAACCACCGTAGCTTATCGTGGAGTTAAAATCGGTCAGGTAACAACCGTTGAGCCTCAACCAGAAGGAGTATCAATTGGATTACAAATAGATGCAGATCGTCTTATACCTATTAACTCAAGAATTGAGGCAACTCAGGCTGGTTTGGTTGGCGAAACCTCCATTGACATAACTCCTCTTCAGTCTCTTCCCGCTACAAAAGACATCGCTAAACCACTCGACCCCAACTGCGATCAATCACTAATTATCTGTAATGGTTCGAGCTTAATAGGACAAGGAAAACTTGATGTCAACACCCTGATTCGCTCGCTGGTGAAAATTTCCGATATCGTAGGCGATCCAGAAACAACTACTGCCTTGAGATCGATTGCTCGACAGGTATCTAATACTCTAGGTGAACTTAATGACCTGTTGAAAAATGCCGATGCCAGTAGTGATTTTCAAAGACTTAACACGACTTTGAGCTCCATAAACCGAGCTGCCGATGAAATCACCAGTTTACTAGTAGAAGTAAGGCAAAAGGACGGTGTGAATAATCTCAATTCAACTTTAGCATCAATAGGGGGAGCCGCAGAACAAATCAGAGTTTTTCTAGTAGCTAACCAAACTAATTTAACTAAGACCCTAGAAAGTATAGCTAAAACTAGCGATCAGCTACGATTGACTACCGAGAGTCTTACCCCAGTTATCCAGAGAGTAGAGCAGGGAGAATTATTAGATAATTTGGAAACCCTATCTGCTAATGCAGATAAGTTGACCGCTAATTTGGCGGATTTTTCGGCCAATATTGACGATCCCCAAAACATATTGCTGCTGGAACAAACTCTAAATTCGGCTCGCTCTGCTTTTGAGAATATCCAGAAAATCACTTCTGATGTAGACGAACTGACTGGTAATCCTGAGTTTCGTCAAGATCTTGAGAACCTAATTGAAGGTTTGAGCAATTTAACTTCTTCAACGCAGCTACTCGAACAACAGGTTGGGTATGATCGCGCCTTTAAACGCATTTCATCTGATATCACTAAAATCAAATCAGAAGGAAAGTCAACTCCTAATCAAAGACAGTCTGCTCCTCCTTTTCAGCAAGATATCAATCAGCCTAATCCTAAGCCATGATTTCCCAACCAGCTTTCTCCCAAGTCTTGAAATTTATGGCGATCGCCATATTACTTCCCCTTGGGGGGTGTAATTTATTCCAGAGTACTTCTGAAGCTCCCACACCAGAAACAGCAGCAGTTGAGAACCAAAAATCATCATCCAGAGTTGATGTTGCTTCCACTCTCAGCAATTGGCAAAAACCCCAACTACTGCGTAGTCTAAAGGCTGATTCATCCCCAATTGTGTCACTTGCTTTCAGACCCGATAGTAAAACCATCGCTGCCACCAGTTTTAGCGGCAGAGTTAATGCGTGGGATATTGAATCTGGAGAATTGAATTTCAGTGAAAATTTAGGTACAGAAGTCAGATCGATTCGCTCTAGCCCCGATGGCAAAACCGTTGCTACGGCGGATGCAGATAGCAATGTCAAGCTTTGGGATGTTGAAACTAAGAAACTACTGCGAACTTTTAAAGGTCACGAATATGTGGTGGAATCAGTGGTCTATAGCCCTGATGGACAAACTCTCGTCAGTGGTGGCTGGGACAAGACCATTAAGCTATGGTCAATAGAAACGGGTAAGTTGCTCCAGACTTTAGAAGGCAATGAAGATAGGGTAACTTCGCTAGATTTTAGTCCCGATGGAAAATTTTTTGTTAATGGCTGTTATGACGGTAGCATCAAATTGTGGCAGTTAGACTCGTTAGAATTACCTCGCTCTTTTGCTGGTCACTTCGATCCTGTACAACAAGTGAGATTTGCCCCTAACGGTGAAATTATTGCTAGTGGCAGTAACGACAATACAGTCAAATTATGGGAATTGTCTAGCGGGCGAATAATCCATAGCTTAAGCGGACATACTGACGCAGTTACAAGTATTAGCTTCAGTGGAGATGGACAAATTCTGGCTAGCACTAGTCGCGATCAAACTGTCAAAATCTGGAATGTGGCTACTGGTGAACTAATCGATAGCCTATCTGGAAATTTTGTCACAGTAGTAGGGATCTCGCCTAATAATAAGTTTTTGGTTACTGGCGATCAAGATGGTCAAGTTCAAATTTGGCAAGTCAAGGGAATGAACTACTCCTACTTACTTCGTTGAAGTAGGAGTTTCCTACTTTACTTTTCGGTCGTGGGTCTTATTCCACTTCGGAATTTCCCGTCTCACAGGTCGATGGCTTTTGCTAACAAGTTAGCAACGGCTCTTACTCATCCTCCACAGGCAGCAACGACAGCACCGTTCGTTGACTAGCAACTGCTAGATTTGATATTCAATTGTTTTTTATTGGACTAACTTAGGTATGAGCTTATTTATATCATTGACCCAGAGGTTTATCTCAGACTGAGGTAGAGAGCAAATCCCATTTCACACTTCTAAGGAACTCGACAACATTTATAGTCTAGCTACCGAGCAACAAAATTATCATACAACGACTGAAACCTATAGTACATAAAGATTTGATAAGTTTCTTATTAGCCGATTTATTAACGCTCCTGCTGTCGCGGGGCTATCCATCCCCACCTTTTAGAAGGATGGGGAATTCCGCCCAAAAGTTAAAATAGACTTCTTGATACAAGATTTTGGTATTGATCGAACTCATCCCTATTATCAGATCATCATTGTCCGATCATCGTTGCTCCTTGTCCCGATCCTTGAAACATTAACCAAGAAAGAAATAGGTCAGATACAAAAATTGCTAGTAGTGAAGTTACTACTGCTGCCGTAGTAGATTCTCCGACCCCTTTCGCCCCACCTCTGGTAGTCAGACCCCAGCTACAGCCAATAATCGCAGTTAAAGCACCGAAGACAACTCCCTTAATCGGGCCGCACAGTATATCCCAGGGCTGGAGAAATTTCTGAACGGAATCGAGGAAGACAGTATCGGCAATGCCAAAACTTTGAGCAACGATTACGCCTCCAGCCAAACCCGTAACAAGACCGAGAATACTTAGGGCTGGCACCATAATACAACAAGCTACTAGGCGGGGAATGACAAGGTATTCAATGGGATCGGTATCGAGCATATAGAGAGCATCAATTTGCTCTGATACTTTCATCGTACCAATTTCGGCCGCGAATGCTGCCCCCACTCTGCCCGCAACTACTACTCCCATCATTACAGGAGAGAGTTCTCGTGCTAAAGCGAGTGCCAGAATTCCTCCTACGGCACTACCTGCCCCCAGCGCAAGAAACTCTCGCGCTACTTGAATTGTAAATACCATGCCGATAACTGCTGCCGTTACTAGAGCAATTATCAAAGATGCTGGACCAACCGCCATCATTTGCTCTACGGTGCTACTAAAATCTAGCTTGCGCGTAAGCAGAAACAAGACTGCTTTACCACTGAGGAGAGTAGCAGCCCATGAACGTTGTATCCAAGACGATAGACCAGAACTTATCAGAATTCGATTCATTGATACTAAGTAGGTGTGCAAAATTATTTGTGTAAATTTAAAATTATGAAATTAGCTATCTTCTTTTCCCCAATTCCCTAATTCCCTAACACCCTAAACCTCAAAATATACAATTAATTTTGCCTGGGTACTTAGCCCTCTGGCATAATTTGTTTGCAAGGCAGGACGATAATTGATTAAAGAGACAAACTTAAGTATAAATTAGCTCTCCAAGATCAATGATCTCAGATAAATAAAGCGATCGCAAGCTATCTCTTAAAAAGAGACTAAGATTATGGGAAAATTTCTGGTTAATTAATAAATGGATAATTTCTTTCATGACAAACATTAATCTTCCCCTAGTAACTGGAATTGCTATAGTTGGTCATCTCTTGGGAACGCTCAACGCGGCTCACGCCATTATGAATGTACGGTTACCCCAAAGTGCAATTGCCTGGAGCTTGTCGCTGATTTTGTTTCCCTGGCTAGCTATGCCCCTATATTGGGTGCTGGGAAGACGCAAATTTAAAGGCTATGCCGAAGCATACCAGAAAGCCTATCAACATCATAAGACTAAAGCTGACGCAGCCTATCAGAAGGTTCTAGCTCATGCCGTTGAACTGCCTGAGACTACAACTATTCTCTACAAACTTGCCAATAAGTTGATAGAGATTCCGTTTACCAGTGGCAATCAGTCTAGCTTATTAATTGATGGTGATCGAACCTATGACGCAATCATCGAAGCTATTCAGAAAGCCCAGGACTACATTCTGTTTCAATTTTATATCATCAATGACGACGAGGCAGGTCAGCGATTTCTGCAAGCTCTGATCGCAAAAGCACAGCAGGGGGTCAGAGTTTACATCCTCTATGACGAGATTGGCTCTCGGCTGATGACCCCATCTTTCCTGAAAAAATGTCGACTAAACGGAATTAAGATATCGTCCTTTAAGACTAATCAGGGGCTAGGCAATCGCTTCCAGCTCAACTTTCGTAACCATCGAAAGATTGTTGTCATTGATGGTCAGATCGGCTTTGTAGGTGGACTGAACATTGGAGATGAATACCAGGGTAAAAATCCCAAATATGGTCCCTGGCGGGATACTCATATGCAGTTGTCAGGTCCAGCAACTAAAGCATTGCAGCTAACATTTTTGAAAGACTGGTACTGGGCTACAGATCAAGTCCCCCCTGTTAAATGGGAGAGTGAGCCTGTAGAAGGACAGGAAACGATTCTGGTGTTGCCCACCAGTCCTGCGGATCGACAACAATCCTGTACCATGTTTGTTGATACTGCGATTAGCTTGGCCCAAAATCGTCTCTGGATTGCCAGTCCTTATTTTGTGCCCGACGAGCCCACACTTGCTGCTTTGAAGATGGCAGCTCTGCGGGGGGTAGATGTACGCCTATTGCTACCCAGTAATCCCGATCATCTGATCGTTTACCTTTGCTCTTTTTCCTATTACTCCGAGCTCCAAACTGCTGGAATCAAACTCTATCGGTACGGCACAGGATTTATGCACCAGAAAGTCATGCTGGTTGACGATCTCCTCGCAGGGGTAGGCACTGTCAATCTAGACAATCGCTCTTTTTTGTTAAACTTCGAGATCATGGTCTACGTCACCGAGGGAGACTTTGTCCGTCAGGTAGAGAAAATGCTGAGGGCTGATCTGGCCAACTCAGTGCTCGTGGATCTGTCGGAATATGCTCGGCGAGGATGGTGGTCTAAGTTAGCCATTCAGTCAGCACGGTTGGCGGCACCTTTGCAGTGATCTTAAGGGATTTCTAATTCAGAGGTAACAATCGTTGAAGGTTGACATCCTCCCGCCACTAAACCACTGACTCCGTTTTCACTTCGTCATTGCCTATAGTGGGGGATTCCAACTCTCGCAAGTTGGTCTTTCTGTTTCGCCCTGTGCCAACTAGAATACTGTTACCAATACTCCCCGTCGCATCCAGTCCGCAGACATTTTGAGCAAGGAAGCGTGCTGGGGTTTCCCCAGCATACGCAGGTCTTGCTTGAAAGACGATCTGCCCGACCGCCTGTACTCCCCGATTTCTAATTTCTTGGCTAGCTGCTACATCTCTTGTGGTTGTGTACCCGCATTCTTGGCAGTGGTGAACCCGAACATCTAAAGCTTTCTTGCCCGTATGTGCGCCACAGTTAGGACAAGTCTGACTTGTGCCGTCCTTATTTACCTTGGCAAAATAAGTGTCTGTCTTCCAGCACACCCACTGAAGAATATTTACGAATTGACCAAAACCAGCATCGGCTGATGCCTTAGAAAGCATTCCTCTTTGCCAAGATACAAAATTGAGATCTTCAATAAATATCATTCCCGTGTCTTGTACGAGTTGATGGCTTAGTTTAAAGTGCCAGTCTTTACGAGCATCACTTATTCGTTGATGTAGTCTAGCTATTTTCTGATTTAACTTGTGTCGATTGTTCGAGCCTTTTTGTTTGTTTCTCAGTCTACGGGACAGCAATTTAAGCTTGTATTGTAGGGTTTTGAGAAACTTTGGTCGTTTAATCTCTTTGCCGTCACTGGTAGCTATAAATTTGTCAAAGCCTAGATCTAAACCTCTGGGATGTCCATGAGGCAATGGATTTGGAACATCAATATTTAACTGTAGTGACAGCATCACAAAATAACCAGATGCTTTTCTTACTATTCTTGCTTGCTTTGGAACGAACCCATCTGGAATTGGACGAGACATTCTCCACTTAACACTTTTTAGCCCAGGTAACTTAATCGAGTCAAAAGATATTGGGTTTTTATTTAACTGAGGAAAAACAAATGACCTCAATCGGTACTTGTTTTTAAACTTCGGAAACCCAAAGCCGCGATTCTTCATGTCGTCCCATGCTCTATCTAATGTTCTCAATGTTTGCTGTAAAACTTGAGCATTGGCAGATTTGAGAAATTCAATATCTTTCTTGGCTTCTGTTAGTTGTTTTGCTTGTACGTGGTAATTAGGGAATGGCTCATCAACCGACATGATGTATTCACCTTCAATTGAGCAAGCGTTGATTGGAGACTTCCGAGACTTACACCAGTCTTTACGATACGAGAGCGCAAAGTTCCAAACAGAGCGACATACATTAAGAGTGTTCTCAATGCTTTCGATCTGTTCAGAAGTTGGTTCTAGTTTGTACTCGTAAGTCAAAGTAAGCATAGTTGTATTGTAGCCTACACAGTGCAACTATTCGTGTAGAAAATGTAAAGAATGGCTACAATGAGCAGCGACCCCGCGTCTTTTTAAGACGCTAGGGAACGCGCTGCGATGTTTATGTTGTTGAACAAAATTCTAAGGGCGTAATTCTGGGGTCTCCCCAGAATGTTGACCGCCCGCATCACCCCGCCATATGCGGAGCGGTATCCTTTAGGACTAAATGCTACATCCTTGGCATTTTAGTGGGGGTACTCTTTTGTTATCTTAGATAGACATTATGCTTCCACTGATGCTGTGCTGCAGCTTTCAAGTAAGAATTGCGATCGCCTACTCATTCTAACCTGCATTATTCATGAGCAAAAAAACAAGACTCAGAAAAGCAGAAATGAGCATCCAGATTTCTCTTTGGTTTACATGAATGAGTAAAAATATATTGTTTTTTGCTTACACCTAATTAGGTAATTGTCTCACTAATGCCTCAATTTTTTGGCGTATACTTATAAATATCTTTTTCCACCACAAAGATGCTGGTTTAATTGGTTCTGGCTCTAGTAAGTTTTTGTCTGGCTGGGTTGGCGCAATCGTAATGGCAATTTCTGATTCGGATATTTCTAGCGACTCTGGTTCAGGTATGGCGATAGTAGCCACAGGTTCTTGATTAGAATCAGCTTCGATAATTCCAATTTTTCCCACAGACTTTTCAGACTTGGCTGAATCACCAATAGCAACTACATCTAATTTAGTTTTATCATTCGACCCATTTGATAATTTTTGAGGAATATCTACTTTCTCTATTTTCTGCTTCAGATCAATATTTTCTGAAGTTTTTGGCAGTGTTGTTTGAGTTTGCTTCTTGTTCGGGATTTTATTTGTCTCCAAAATCTGGTTGATTTCGGGAGTAGAAGTTTCTGATAAGGTTGACTCATCTACTTGATTATCCGTCAGGATTTCTGGTACAGGTTCAGCTGTAGCCATATTATCTACTGCTTCATCAACAATAATTTCTGATTCAATTTCTGATTCAATTTCTGATTCAGTACTGTCCTCAAAATCATTCATTTTACGGACTCCTACTGGCTGAATATAATAGTTTGGGTTCACTATAGATTGTGCATCAGCTAAAGATACCTTATTAGTTACTAACTTTGCTAAAGTGTCTTGCTGCTGTGGATCGTAATTGAACAATCTAACCGTATTATTAAAAGCATTTTCAATATTTTTACCCGCTTCATCAATCAACTCCAATTGAATCCAATTTTTTCCGGGTTTGATTCCTGTTAAGTATATTGATTGCCAATCTTCCAGAATAAAACTTGTACCATTGACAGTTGCTCGGACACGCCAGTCTAATAGATTAGGATTATCATGTGCGATCGCGTGAAGCGGAGCGTTAGTAAGATAAAAGTCTAACAATAGTGGCTCTGCACCAATAGTTCCTGTCGGACTATTGTATGTCAACAGAGGTACGTTAGGCTGGGGACGATTATCATTGGTTTCCGTCAAGACGTTAAAAGTAGTCTGGGCATAAGCACCTTCGGTTTTAAAACTTTCTCCCCAAGGACGAGTAGCAAATACTCTAATGGTGTGAGTTCCTGGAGTGAGATTTTTAATAACTATTGGCTCATCTAGACTATATATGGGCTGAAATGGTTCATTATCGATAATTAGGTTTAGATGGTTACCAAGCCGTAGTTTGTCGTCGCGGAATATTGGCAAATCTTCAACTTCTAGCTCGATAGCAATATCTGTTTGCTTAAATGTTTGCTCTGCCTTAGGAGTCATAATTCTTACTTGGGGAACGTACTGTTCGAGTTCTCGCTCTAACTCTTTGATAATTTTCGGTGGAGCCACTTCAGCTAAATTACTATTGGTAGCGGCTAAGGCAATGGAATTAGCAAAGCGATCGCTAGTTAAAGAATGATTATTATCAAGCTGTCCGTAGCCAACTAAACAACTAAGCAAAAATAAAAATAAACCAATTTTAATAGTCTTCATTGATATCTATCTATAGCGTTACGAACAAAAATTTGCTGGTTTGTTATCAAACCTGAATTAACCCTTCCCTACTATTAAATTACATCAAGGGATAGAAGATTCTGAGCAAAGATGAGATATTACTTTTCATGAAGATAATTTTTGTTTTGTATACTTTTGCCGAAAAACTCTGATGGTGTAAACCTTGATAGAGCGATAATCGCGTCCATTTAAAATTTTGTTAAGCTTTCGGTGTGTTGCTGAGATCTGAGTCTTATGATCATATACAGTAATGCCTGTAGCTTGAAACTAAAAACCTATTAAGGGAGAGCAAGCTAAGGTTATATAAAAAGTAGGGATTATTTCGATCTCTCTTTTTACATAATAAAAAACCTGTTCTTCAGAATAGGAAAATCTAAATCTAAAATCTATTGCCCTGAGAGGAGAATCCTCATGACAATCAGTCCTCAAAAAGACGAGGCGAAAGTCAAGGTAACAGTTGATGTAGATCCAGTCCCTACTTCCTTTGAGAAATGGGGCAAACCAGGTCACTTTGACCGAACTTTAGCCAGGGGTCCTAAAACAACCGCCTGGATCTGGGATCTTCACGCTGATGCTCACGATTTTGACAGTCATACCAGTGACTTAGAAGATATTTCGCGAAAAATATTTAGCGCGCACTTTGGTCATCTAGCGGTGGTTTTTGTGTGGTTAAGCGGAATGTATTTCCACGGAGCCCGCTTTTCCAACTATGAAGCTTGGTTAAGCGACCCCACGGCGATTAAACCTAGTGCGCAAGTAGTATGGCCAATAGTTGGTCAAGGAATTTTAAATGCCGATGTCGGCGGTGGCTTCCATGGCATCCAGATTACTTCTGGATTCTTTTATCTTTGGAGAGCTTCTGGCTTCACTAATAGCTTTCAGTTGTACTGCACAGCTATTGGTGGGTTAGTAATGGCAGGTCTAATGATCTTTGCAGGCTGGTTCCACTATCACAAGAAAGCACCCAAACTAGAGTGGTTTCAGAATGTGGAATCAATGATGAACCACCATTTGTCTGGTTTATTAGGCTTAGGATCTTTAGGGTGGGCTGGACACCAAATTCACGTATCTCTGCCAGTAAATAAGCTGTTAGATGCAGGCGTGGCGCCAGCAGATATACCTCTGCCACATGAGTTCTTATTTAACACAGCCAAGATGGCGGAACTATACCCAAGTTTTGCGGAAGGGTTACGACCTTTCTTCACGCTTAACTGGGGTGTCTATTCTGACTTTTTGACCTTTAAAGGTGGTTTGAACCCTGTGACCGGTGGTTTATGGTTATCTGACACAGCTCACCATCATCTAGCGATCGCTGTACTGTTTATTATTGCTGGTCATATGTACCGTACCAACTTTGGTATTGGTCACAGTATGAAAGAAATTTTAGATGGTCACAAAGGCGATCCTCTATTGTTTGGTGGAGAAGGTCATAAAGGTCTATATGAGATCTTGACAACCTCTTGGCACGCTCAGTTAGCAGTTAACTTGGCTATGCTAGGTTCTCTGACGATTATTATCGCCCAGCATATGTACGCGATGCCTCCATATCCTTATATGGCGATCGACTACGGTACTCAGTTATCGTTATTTACGCACCATATGTGGATTGGTGGATTCTTAGTTGTTGGTGCTGGAGCCCATGCTGCGATCTATATGGTGCGTGACTATGACCCAGCGAAGAATGTAAATAACGTAGTTGACCGCGTACTCCGCGTTCGGGATGCAATTATTTCTCATCTCAACTGGGTATGTATATTCCTTGGCTTCCATAGCTTCGGGCTATACATTCACAACGACACTATGAGAGCTTTGGGTCGTCCCCAGGATATGTTCTCCGATACAGCCATCCAGCTACAGCCAATTTTTGCTCAGTGGATACAAAACCTCCACACTTTGGCTCCTGGAACTACAGCTCCGACAGCGATCGAACCAGTAAGCTATGCTTTTGGTGGTGGCGTAGTAGCTGTTGGTGGAAAAGTAGCAATGATGCCTATCGCTTTAGGTACTGCTGACTTTATGGTTCACCATATCCACGCATTTACGATTCACGTAACTGTTTTAATTCTGTTAAAAGGTGTACTCTACGCTCGTAGTTCTCGTCTAATTCCAGACAAAGCTAACCTTGGTTTCCGCTTCCCTTGTGACGGGCCAGGTCGTGGTGGTACTTGTCAAGTATCAGGCTGGGATCATGTGTTCCTCGGCTTGTTCTGGATGTATAATTCCATCTCTGTAGTAATTTTCCACTTTAGCTGGAAGATGCAATCAGATGTATGGGGAACTGTTGCCCCAGATGGGACGGTATCCCATATAACCGCAGGTAACTTTGCTCAAAGTGCGATTTGTATTAATGGCTGGTTACGTGATTTCTTGTGGGCACAAGCTTCGCAAGTTATCAATTCTTATGGTTCGGCTCTATCTGCTTACGGCATCATGTTCTTAGCAGGTCACTTTATCTTTGCCTTCAGCCTGATGTTCCTCTTTAGTGGACGCGGCTACTGGCAAGAATTGATTGAGTCAATCGTTTGGGCGCACAACAAGCTAAAAGTAGCTCCAGCTATTCAACCTCGTGCTTTGAGTATTACTCAGGGTCGTGCAGTGGGTGTAGCTCACTACCTATTGGGAGGAATTGTTACTACTTGGGCATTCTTCTTAGCTAGAACGCTATCGTTGTAGCTGTTCTAAACGTGATGTCAGTCTTTCAAGATAGTTAAATCTGTCTTGTGAGATTGGCAAAACAAAATTACAGTTTTGAGCTTTGGCTCAAAATTAGTCGCGGTAAAGAAAATTCAACGGTAGCTGTTTGATGTCTAGACTCAAAGCTTCTGGAATTATTTTGGAAGTGCTTGACTCAAACTAGCAAGCTGAATCAGCAACCGTGTTTTAACACAATTACTATCCAGCAATATTAAGTATTAGATATTTGATATTGATGGTAGTAAAGAAAAGCCTTAAATGAGTAGCAAAAAGTAATTATACTTAGCTCATTTTTAACCTTAACAGGAGAATTCTACCCATAACCTATGGCAACTAAATTCCCGAAATTTAGCCAGGATCTCGCCCAAGACCCGACTACTCGTCGGATCTGGTACGGAATTGCCACTGCTCATGACTTTGAGCTTCATGATGGTATGACTGAGGAAAATCTTTACCAAAAGATTTTTGCCTCCCATTTTGGTCACATCGCCATCATCTTCTTGTGGACTTCCGGTACCCTGTTCCATGTAGCTTGGCAAGGTAACTTTGAACAGTGGATTAAAGATCCTTTAAACACTAGCCCTATCGCCCATGCGATTTGGGATCCCCACTTTGGAAAAGGTGCCATCGATGCCTTTACTCAAGGTGGTGCTTCTAATCCAGTAAACATTGCCTATTCTGGGGTTTACCATTGGTTTTATACCATTGGTATGACTAGCAACCAGGAGCTATACCAAGGGTCAATCTTCTTGTTGATTCTTTCCTCTGTCTTCTTGTTTGCTGGCTGGTTGCACTTGCAGCCTAAGTTCCGTCCTAGCTTGGCTTGGTTTAAAAATGCTGAGTCTCGCCTCAATCATCACCTAGCTGGTTTGTTTGGGGTAAGTTCTTTGGCATGGACTGGACACCTAGTTCACGTTGCTATCCCCGAATCTCGCGGACAGCACGTCGGTTGGGATAACTTTCTGTCTACCCCTCCTCATCCCGCAGGCTTAGGACCATTCTTTAGCCTTAACTGGGGTGTGTATGCTCAGAATCCTGATACTGCTGGTCATGTATTTGGTACTTCTGAAGGAGCAGGGACAGCTATTTTAACTTTCTTAGGCGGTTTCCATCCTCAAACTGAGTCTCTCTGGTTGACCGATATTGCTCATCACCATTTGGCGATCGCAGTTATCTTCATCATTGCTGGACATATGTACCGTACTAACTTCGGTATTGGTCATAGCATCAAAGAGATTCTAGACACTCACAAGCCCCCTCAAGGTGGTTTGGGTGAAGGACACAAAGGAATGTATGACACTCTCAATAATTCCTTACACTTCCAGTTGGCTTTAGCTTTGGCTAGTTTGGGTACTGTTACTTCTTTAGTAGCGCAACACATGTACTCTTTGCCATCCTATGCTTTTATCGCTAAGGATTATACTACCCAGGCAGCGCTATACACCCACCATCAATATATTGCTGGTTTCTTAATGGTTGGTGCGTTTGCTCACGGTGCAATCTTCTTAGTCAGAGATTACGACCCTGAAGCTAACAAAAACAACGTATTGTCAAGAGTACTACAGCACAAAGAAGCGATTATTTCTCACTTAAGTTGGGTATCTCTCTTCCTTGGCTTCCATACCTTAAGTCTGTATGTACACAATGACGTAGTAGTAGCTTTTGGTACTCCAGAAAAGCAAATCTTGATCGAGCCTGTATTCGCTCAGTTCGTTCAAGCTGCTTCTGGTAAAGCTCTCTATGGATTTGACACTCTACTTTCTAACCCAGATAGTATTGCTCAAACTGGTGCAGCTTGGTTGCCTGGTTGGCTAGATGCTATCAACAGTGGAACAAATTCCTTGTTCCTCACCATTGGCCCTGGCGACTTCTTGGTTCACCATGCGATCGCTCTAGGACTTCATACCACGACTTTGATCTTGGTCAAAGGTGCTTTGGATGCCCGTGGTTCAAAACTAATGCCCGACAAGAAAGACTTCGGTTTTGCTTTCCCCTGTGATGGCCCTGGTCGTGGCGGTACTTGTGATATCTCAGCTTGGGATTCCTTTTATCTCGCTATGTTCTGGATGCTCAACACCTTGGGCTGGCTGACTTTCTACTGGCACTGGAAACATCTCGGTATATGGCAAGGTAACGTTGCTCAGTTCAACGAAAACTCTACTTACCTCATGGGTTGGTTCCGTGATTATCTCTGGGCAAACTCGGCTCAACTAATCAACGGTTATAACCCCTATGGTGTAAACAACTTGTCTGTCTGGGCTTGGATGTTCCTCTTCGGACACCTAGTTTGGGCAACTGGTTTTATGTTCCTCATCTCTTGGCGTGGTTATTGGCAAGAGTTGATCGAGACTATTGTTTGGGCGCATGAGCGGACTCCTCTAGCTAACCTAGTTCGCTGGAAAGACAAGCCTGTTGCTCTTTCAATTGTTCAAGCTCGCGTAGTTGGTCTAGCTCACTTTACGGTGGGTTACATACTGACCTATGCTGCCTTCCTGATTGCTTCTACCGCTGGTAAGTTTGGTTAATAGTCAACACTTATTAAGTGCTTAAGCAACGCTTCCCTCATCTTCGGGTGGGGGATTTTTAGTCGCTGGCTGAATGAAGAACTTACCCCAAGTGTTACCCTTAGGTAATCCCCTCGCTACGCGGGCGGGAGGATGTCAAGTCAAGATGATCATGTCAGAGGGTATCGAAAAATTTAAGTGGCGAACGAATACAACTGGTTAGCATTAGCTATTGGTAATTCTAGATTGCACTGGGCATGGTTTAGGCGAGAGACTCTAATCGAAACTTGGGATTCTCCCCATTTAATAAATACAATTAAACCAAACCAACTACCTCAGCTATTCCTTTACAGTAGTTTAATCGAAAAAGGTTTGACTAATCTTCCAGTCTATTTGGCTTCGGTAGTATCTTCTCAAACACAACTATGGCAAAATTATCGTGAATTGACCTTAATCAGTTTGAAAGATATTGAATTGACCAATACTTATCCATCAATGGGGGTTGATCGTGCTTTGGCAGCTTGGGGAGCGATCGCAACTTATAATCAATCTTGTTTGGTAATTGATGGAGGAACAGCCTTAACCTTTACAGGAGTAGATAAACAAGGAAAACTTATCGGAGGGGCGATCTTACCTGGTTTACGATCGCAACTAACCATCCTCAAACAAAAAACCGCAGCCTTACCTGAAATACAACTTCCTGATATTTTACCAACCCGCTGGGCATTAGATACCGATCAGGCGATCGCTAGCGGTATTATTTATACGGCGATCGCAGGTATCCATAATTATATTACTGATTGGCTAGAGCAGTTTCCTAATAGTCAAGTAATTTTTACTGGAGGAGATGGCGAGTTGTTGTCTCGATATCTAGATCAACAGTTTCCCCATATTGCTGACCAAACTATACTTAACCAGAACTTAGTATTTCAGGGTATAAAATTAGTCTACGAACAACAAAAAAACCCTTAATAATCAAATCCATCCCTCAGAATAATGGCAATTAATTTAGCTAAAAACCAGAAATTTTTAACAAAGAACGTTACGATATTTTATTAATAAGAATAAAGTTTTGTAACCAAACGTGACTGCAACTCAACCATTTAATCTTTACACCACTCCTGGTAGCTGGCAATCTCTTAAGCCAATTTGGTCAGGAGGCAAGGAAACTGTCCAGCAGGGATTACCCCACGAACAGCTATCCCCTACTTGGCAAATGCTTTTACTGGGGGATAGTTCACCAACTCATCTATTGCAGTTGCTTACAGGAGAGCCTACCGAGGTAGACGTGATTGATATGTCTCTGATTGGTAAAAAAGATGATGGTGCGCCAGAAGAGATTGCAGCTATTAGCGAACCTAGATTGAGAAGACAGGTATGGTTGCGTACTGCATCGGGTGAAAGATTGGCATATGCTGCTTCTTGGTGGAATGGCAGTAATGTCGATGATTACCTCCAGAATCGTTCCTTACCTGTGTGGCGGAGTCTGGCAAACTTACACACCGAACTATATCGGGATGTACGAGGGGTTTATTATGGTCATTGTCCTGAGCTAGAGCTAGCATTTGGTCAAAAAGCACCATTTTGGGGTCGTCATTACCTATTTTGGCATGATCGCCAACCTCTAACCCTAATTTACGAAGTATTTTCTCCCTATTTACAGAAATATCTTGGTGAGATGAATTAAAAACATTAGTGTTAATAAATCTAAAGTCTTTGTTACTTCTTGAGTATGTTGTGACTTGCTGATTTTATACTGCCATCAAGTGCAGGAATATTATGCGCTTTAAGAATTAATTTAAGAGGAATTAAAAATATGGGTTTTCTAGGAAAGCTTTTTGGCAAAAAAGAAGAAGATAAAGCAAAAAACTCAGGTAAAGTTCCTGTAGCAAAAGCAGCAGCAGATAATGGTATTGCTCCAGAAAAAGTTGGGTTAGATGGTCAGTTTGACGAAAGCGGTTTAGCCAAGCGAGTTGCCCAAGCTCTAGATGAAGCTGGTGTATCTGACAATGTTGGGCTTTGGGTTGCTCAAACAGGCAGCACGGTAGTTTTAAAATACAATCCTGATGCTGAAAGTGTCCTATCTCAAGCAAAAAAAGTTGCTAATGGAGTAGACGGTGCAACTGCGGTGCAGACTGTACCTAATAGCTAGTATTAATCATTGACACTCCCCTGGCTAAAGCCGCTATCGTATATACACAAGTTGAAATCTCTATAGCTTAGTTGATCTAAGCCCCCCTAGCCCCTGGGGCTGTTTCATTCTCTGTTAAAGCAGATGGGGAGCTAGGGAATTGGGGAATTGGGGATATTTTGAGACAAATATTCCAATTTTTCACAAGATTAATGGAACCATAGTTGTTGTTAATCAACGAATTTTTGCTCATTTAAGTCGAGCTACCAGAATAATTATCCAAAAAATCAAGACTAAATTAAGGCAAAAATCAGCTAATTTAAGTTTATTTCCCCATTTCCCTAAGTCCCTACCTCCCTAACATTTAAAATCGTTAACTTATTTGACTTTGAAACAGCCCTAGGGATTTAGGGGGCAAAATTCACTCCGAAGCAAACAAATTAATAAAAATATGACTTATGTGTACACGGTAGCTTGATGAGACGCGGGGTCGCATCGCAACACGGTCTACCCGAAGGCTAAAATATTTAGACTACTGTTGTAGTCTCTTAAATTCAAATGCAAAAATCAGAGAATCAAGCCTAATTTTATTTAATTAGAAGAATTATCTAGATGAGCCATTTTTGTCAATAATTACTATTAGTAAAGTTAATCATAATTACGTCTCAGTTAGATAATCTAGATTAATCAAAAAAATAGCAAAAAACTGCCTTAGGAGTTAAAGACAGTTAATTAGAATATATAGTTTTCAGCTTAGACTCAGGAAACTTAAATTAATGTATACTCAATATAAGCATCGCTAGCGTCAACAATTTCTAAACTTCCCCAGGACTCCAAATCCCTCAAGTAATTTAGGTTTTGCTGCGTATTACGAATTTTGCCAAACAATCTATTTTTAGTTTTGACAGCTTTATTTCTGAGAATGTAGATATTCATTGATTTTTACTTTTTTAGACTAGATCATCGTCACTTACCAATTTTTCATTGTAAATACTAATAGTTAAGCAACAGAAAATTTATATTTACTTGCTCCTATTTATTCCCAATCTATTCATAACTAACTTAAATTTGATTTAGTAGTCATGTAACATAAGGAAGCAAAAAAAGAATCTCTCCATAAGTAAGAAAGCTTAGAGAGAAAAAATACTTTGACCATTATATGCGAGATAATTTGTCATAACTAAAGTTAAGTGGGAGCGTCCCAGTTATGCAACCCTTCAATTTTTGTTTTTTGTCAAGTGTATAAAAAACCTCGAAAAAAGGGTGATTTTAGCGATAAGTATAAATACCTGATCAAAGTAATTATCACTTGGGTTTAAGTTAAAAGGTAATTACGCTACGAATAGATTCTCCTTTGTGCATCAGATCAAAAGCATCGTTAATTTGCTCGATGGACATAGTGTGAGTTACTAAATCATCAATGTTGATTTTTCCTTCCATATACCAATCAACAATTTTGGGTACATCAGTACGCCCTCTGGCACCACCAAAAGCACTTCCTTGCCACACTCTCCCCGTAACTAACTGAAATGGACGAGTACGAATCTCTTCTCCTGCGCTGGCAACGCCGATGACTGTAGAAACGCCCCAGCCTTTATGACAACATTCCAAAGCCTGTCGCATCACCTCAACATTGCCAATACATTCAAAGCTATAGTCTGCACCACCACCTGTTAATTCCACTAAATACTCAACAATATCTCCGTCAATTTCTTTGGGGTTAACAAAATCTGTCATGCCGTAATCCTCAGCCATTTGCCGTTTAGCGGGGTTAATATCCACGCCGATAATTTTGCTTGCGCCCACCATTTTTGCCCCTTGAATCACATTTAAGCCAATACCTCCTAAGCCAAATACCACTACATTTGAGCCTGGTTCAACTTTAGCCGTATTAATCACTGCACCTAAGCCAGTAGTAACACCGCAACCGATTAGACATACTTTATCGAGAGGAGCATCATCGCGGATTTTGGCAACCGCAATTTCTGGCAATACAGTATAGTTGGCGAAAGTAGACGTACCCATGTAGTGATATAACTTTTCTCCATTGAGAGAGAATCTGCTGGTACCATTCGGCATTACTCCCTTGCCTTGGGTAGCCCGAATTGCCTGACAAAGATTAGTTTTTTGACTCAAACAATAGGCACACTGCCTACATTCAGGAGTATAGAGAGGAATCACTTTGTCTCCTGGCTTAACACTAGTTACCCCTTCTCCCACTTCAGCCACAATTCCTGCGCCCTCATGTCCTAAAATAGTGGGGAATAAACCTTCAGGATCTGCACCAGAAAGAGTATAAGCATCAGTATGACATACCCCTGTTGCTCTGATTTCGATCAACACTTCCCCCTGTTGTGGTGCTTCTAACTGAACAGTTTCAATACTTAAAGGTTTACCTGATCCAAAAGCCACGGCAGCTTTAACATCCATGCTTATTTCTTCCTAAATTATTATTATTAATAGCCAGAAAATGTAGTCAGGAGAATTTTAACTCAATTCAAGATTATGTAACTATTTCAAGTTTTTACCAAAGTTTACGGCTTGTAAATAAATGGAAAATTTTTTATGTATGCTTTTAGTTACAATCTATCAGCTGAATTAAATTAAGTAGGTAGATAGGTAGGCAAATTTATTTGTATATTTCAGTTATTATCTGTCTTCCCTGCTCCAAACTATACAATATTTTTATGATGCTAAAGGCTCACAATTTTTTGAGGATATATGCCAAGTGCAACTAGCTATTGAATTAGAAAAAGAAGAGAAACGCGACGGAGCGCATTGATTTGTTGAAAACTGATTTGTTGAAAGAGTTTATCGAACTCAGGTTGTGAACATCAATCTCTTCAGTTTTTGTTCCCTACTTAGAAGAGCCACTAAATTTTGACAAGGAAAGTTCAAGCTTTTTTGAGACTTTGTACTGTTAGTTGAATTCCTAACAAAAACAAACCTACTGCCACTAAACTAAATACTCCTGTCCCCAGTGCCACAATCCCCATTACCAATGTCCTGACTGCGGTTGTGATGTTAATTACAACAGGATTATGGGAGGTAATTGTTTTTGCGCCATAGGTTTGCACGATAGAGTGCAGTAGAGAATAGGCACCGAAGGCAATTATCCCTGAGATAACAGAGGAGACAAAACAGCGCAAAGGAGTGGTGTTGTCTTCGGTAGTATCTATCTCAGAATCTTTGTTAATAGACTCATCGGATATATCTTTCATAATTACCTCTAGTGTGAATTCAAAATAAGAGTGATTCGTTTTTCAGCTATAAGCTTTTAAACTTAGGTACTAGCAAGCGTGTAAATTAACAGTTACTCTCTTGACAAACTTGTACTTAAACCTTAGAAATACTGTTTTTTCAACGCTGATTGCAGGTTAAATTAGGCAATTTAGATATATTGTATTTTATTCTAAAGGCTAAGAGCTAAGAGCTATTAGCTCTTAGCTAAAAACCAGTTGACAAAAAGCGTAGTCCCTTAACTTGTCGCACTTGTCACCAATGCCTCTAGCCTGCTGTTACAAGAGATTCAGACCACCGACCAACAGCTTTACCAATCACACTTAATTCTTGCATTAAGTCGGCAAAACCTGCAAAAGTTTGAGACTGAGGACCATCAGAAAGAGCCTTACTAGGGTTGGGATGAACTTCAATCATCAAAGAATCTGCACCTGCTGCGATCGCTGCTTTTGCCATTGGGGACACGAATTTGGCGACACCTGTGCCATGACTGGGATCAATTGCGATCGGTAAGTGAGTTAAAGAGCGTAATACTGGCAATACAGCTAAATCTAAGGTATTACGGACATATTTGCGATCGAAGGTGCGAATACCTCGCTCACACAAGATTAGATTGGAATTCCCCGCAGCTAAAATATACTCTGCTGCCATTAAAAAGTCATCAATGGTGGCTGACATTCCCCGTTTAAGAAATACTGGCTTATCCTGTGCGCCGACTTTCTTCAATAGAGGGAAATTCTGCATATTTCTTGCTCCCACCTGGACAATATCAGCAAATTCCGCCACCTTATCCACGTCAGCAGTATCCATTACTTCGGTAATAATGCCCAAGCCACTGGCATCCCGTGCAGCAGCTAATAACTCTAAGGCGCTTTCTCCATGACCCTGAAAAGAATAGGGAGAAGTACGGGGTTTGTAGGCGCCACCGCGCAAAAAACTCGCTCCAACAGCTTTAACTGCCTTAGCTGTTTCAATAATCATTGCCTCGTTTTCGACTGAACAAGGTCCTGCAATTATTACTACGGGATGATTCTGTCCGAAGCTAACATCTCCGCTAGGGGTAGAGACAACAACACTGCTATGTTCCCCATTGCGATATTCTAAGCTGGTTTTTTTGTAAGGCTTTTCGACCCGCAATACGTTTTCAATCCAAGGACTAATCTGTTTTAGCTGTAAAGGATCTAAAGATGCAGTCTCCCCAACTAAGCCCATGACGATCTTATGTTTACCGATAATCTTTTCTGGAGTTAGTCCCCAATCCTGTAATTCCGCTTCTATTCTCTGAATCTCTTCCTCTGGAGAACCGACTTTCATAACTACAATCATGATTTATAACTCCAAAATTACTGCAAAGTCACTATATTCAGTTATGGTAGTCAATTTTTCAGAAAAACGTCATCTTTGGCTAGTTAACCATCAGGGCAAACGCATCTCAAACCCATCTTATTTCTTTTTCTTAACTTGTCTTCTTAACTTGTCACTGATGAGCAATATCAAAACCCTTCTAATCAGCTTTGGCTTTTCTCGATGCTTTCCAGGCATCTTTAGTTCTTCCCAAGTTGAGTTTGAATTCGTCTACACCCCAAGCACCACCAGAGCGGTCTTCATCCCAGGAAGCAGAAAAAAGACCATAACTCAAACCAAGAACTCCTAACCCTAAACAGCCAAAGGAAACAGCGAAAGGAATATAGGGAGGTAAGTCTACAATCTCTTTGATCTTCAGCCAGTAAAAAACAAAAAAAGATGACATCCCCAAGGCTGAGGGAATACCACAAAATACTGCCATGCGTAGTCCCATGCGCTTGCTTACCACATCAGGAATCGATGATAGATTAGCATCCTGACGAGAGTTTCTCGAAGTGGACTTGGGCTTTTTCTTAGGTGGGTTAGTAGATGTAGCGGGAGCAGTCTTCTCAGACTTTTTTTTATTGTTATTACGGGGTTCAAATGGTAGACGACCCCGTTTAGAATCTGATGGCATAGTGATCTGATAATTAACGGCGAATGCCAAGACGGGCAATCAATTTTTGGTAACGTTCGTAATCTTCTTTTTGAATGTAAGCCAGAAGACCTTTACGGCGACCAATCATTTTTAACAGACCTCTTCTAGAAGAATGATCTTTTTTGTTGGCTTTTAAGTGAGCAGTTAGCTGGTTAATTCTTTCAGTGAGAACGGCAATTTGTAGATCAGCAGAACCAGTATCGGTCTCATGAATTTGATATTCTGCCATTAATTCTTGCTTGCGCTGTTGAGTCAGAGTCATAGTTGGTCTAGTATTTGATTGTCTTGATATAGTTAAACTGCAAACTATTATATTATCACCGATTTTTTAAATCTTTGATCCGAATACAAACTGGTGGCGCAATTAGCACCACAGTTTTTTATCTGTAATAATAAGCAAGCCCTAATTTCTGAGTATCTATAGCAACAGTGAAATCATCTTCTGGTACAAATTCATTACCTTCTGGTTCTAATTCGGCAGCCCAGGCGACAGGATTAGGTACATTTGGCGGTGTTTTTACTCCTTCGATCCTGACTATTTTAGGGGTAATCATGTATTTGCGTTTCGGCTGGGTAGTCGGCAATGCAGGTTTATTTGGCACTCTAATTATTGTTACTATCTCGACTGCGATTACTTTCCTCACCGCACTTTCGGTCTGTGCGATCGCCACTGATAAAGTAGTTCGAGCAGGAGGGGCATATTATATGATTAGTCGCTCTCTAGGGATCGAAACAGGGGGAGCAGTGGGTATTTCACTCTACTTTGCCCAGGCAATATCAGTTGCACTCTACACCATTGGTTTTGCTGAAAGTGTCGTTAATGCCAGAATTGATATTTTCGATTCTAGTTTTAATCTCCAGAATTGGGGACTAAATCAGACCTATGTGGCATTAATCATTACGGTTTTGGTAGGTATCTTGGCAATTACTTCTGCCGAATTAGCGATTAAGGCGCAATATTTTATTATGGCAGCGATCGCCATTTCCTTGTTGGCATTTGTTTTTGGTAGTCCTCTTCCTGGGGTAGAAGCGCAGTGGTTGTCTGCGCCTAGCGTTGAGACTCCTGTTCCTTTTTGGACAGTATTTGCCGTATTTTTTCCTGCGGTAACGGGAATTATGGCGGGGGTGAATATGTCGGGAGACTTAAAAGATCCGATTAAGTCCTTGCCTATAGGAACCCTCGCAGCAGTGGTAACGGGATATCTTATCTATATGATTTTGCCGATTTTTATGGCAATGCGAGCAGATACAGCCAGTCTGATTGATCCAGATGTGTTTGTTATGCAAAAAACTGCCTTTAAAGGTCTTGGTTTTACAATGCTGCTGGGAGTATGGGGCGCAACTTTAAGTAGTGCGATCGGCAGTATTCTGGGCGCACCTCGGGTATTACAAGCTCTAGCTAGGGATGGGGTATTACCTCCCATGTTTAGCTGGTTAGGAAAAGGACATGGGGCAAATGATGAACCACGCAATGGTACTTTAGTTAGTTTGGCGATCGCGATCGCAGCGGTATGTTTCGGCGACTTGAATTTAATTGCCCCGATTCTATCCATGTTCTTTTTGACTACTTATTTAGTGTTGAACGTTTCGGCAGGCATCGAAGGTTTTTTGCAAAGTCCTTCCTTTCGACCTAGCTTTCGGGTACATTGGTCCCTTTCTCTCTTAGGTGCGATCGGCTGTTTATGGGTAATGTTTTTAATTAATGCACTGGCTACTTTATGTGCTGCAATTATTGTCTCAGGCATCTATATCTGGTTGCAGCGTCGTCAATTAGAAACTACCTGGGGCGATGTCCGTCGCGGAATGTGGATGGCGTTAATTAGCCAAGGAATCTTTCAGATTGAAGAACAAGAAGATCCGAAAAATTGGCGACCCCATATTTTAGTGCTGTCTGGCGCACCCCAAAATCGCTGGCCATTAATCGAATTGGCTGATGGCTTCAGCCACAATCGAAGTTTAATGACGGTTTCGAGCGTTCTTACCAGCGGTTCTCGCGATCTTAAACGGCAGCAAAATTTAGAAAAAACTATTCATGAATATCTGCGGAAGAGAGGGATTAGGGCTTTAGCCAGAGTTGTCACTGCCGATGATCCCTTTGATGGTGCTGTAAAACTAGTAGAAACTTATGGTCTTGGCCCTTTAGTGCCGAATACTGTAGTGATGGGAGACAGCGAACAACCAGAAAGTAGAAAAGCTTTTTGTAATGCGATCGCCGAAATTCATGCTAGTAAACGAAATGTAGTGATTTTTCACGAAAATCAACAGCAAGGATTCGGCTTTCGCCGTATAATTGATGTTTGGTGGGGAGGGATGCAGGCAAATGGCAGCCTCATGTTGTTGCTGGCGTATTTGCTACGTACAGATATTAACTGGGATAACGCGAGAATTTATCTTAAGTTAGTTGTTCCTAATCAGGCGGCGGCTGCTGCTGCTAAAGATAATTTGAAGAACTTTAGCCAAAATTTGCGTATTGACGTAATTCCCCAGGTAATCGTTGCGGATGGTCGTCCTTTTGACGAAATCCTTCAGCAATCTTCGCGTAATTCTGATTTGGTTTTCTTGGGAATGGCTGCTCCATCAACAGACTTCATTGAATACTATGAAAAACTCCAAGTAAAAGTTGCTAACCTACCCTCTACCGTATTTGTTTTAGCAGCTCCCGAGTTTGCTTTTGGCGAAGTGTTAACGGAATAAGTAATAAGTAATAAGTAATAAGTAATAAGTAATAAGTAATAAGTAATAAGTAATAAGTAATAAGTAATAAGTAATAAGTAATAAGTAATAAGTAATAAGTAATAAGTAATAAGTAATAAGTAATAAGTAATAAGTGAAAAACTCAAGATTAAAGGCTAAGTATTCTAAACTTAATAAGTGGCAATGTGTTTCTGGTTGTGGATCCTGCTGCAATCTAGCTCCTGAAGATCGACCAAATTTGGCAGAGTATTTATCTAGAGAAGAGCTGGAGCTATATATGAGCATGGTGGGAGATGATGACTGGTGTATTAATTACGACCACGACGAGAGAAAATGCCAGATATATGAGCAACGTCCTCGTTTTTGTCGAGTTAAGCCCGATATTTTTGAAGATATGTATGGTGTAGAAGCAACAGAATTTAATGAATTTGCGATCGCCTGTTGCCAACAGCAAATTGCTGGAATCTACGGAGCACAAAGCTCAGAATTAGTACGTTATAATCAGGAAATTTCTCAGAGCTAAGAGGTAAACCTATTAAAAATTATTTTACCGTGAAATGGCGATCGCTAACTTTTAGTCGAAATTAACTAGGATTTGCTGAAAAAGTAATCGAAAAAAATCCCAACAATCATCTTGTTTAAAAGATAGGCTTTTCTGTTGAAAACTAGGCTTTAATATCAGTTTTGACAATAAGACAATCACTTCTTAAGCCTAATTTAGATGGATTCAGAAATAAAGACAATAAAAGGTTGGTTAAATCAATTAAGCTCGCAATTTAATGATTAAAATCACGCTCAATCTTTTTAATATCTAATTCTACTGGCTTTTGTGGTTGTTGATTACTATTATTGTTTTGCGAAATCACCGACTGCACTCCTTCAATAGTTGAAATCATGCTGCGGGGGTCCATAAACATCACCTTGCTACTATCGCTATTGCCGATTTCTTTACCCATTTCCAAATAGTTTTGTGCCAATAAAAACTGCAAGGCTTCATGGGCAGTCGGATCGCTTTTAAGCTTCTCTATGACAATTTTCATCGCTTCGGCGGTGGCTTCTGCTTTAAGGATCTGTTCTTGGCGTTCACCCTGCGCTTTCAAGATAATTGCCTGTTGTTCGGCTTCTGCATGCAAAATCGCTGCTTTCTTAGCGGCTTCTGCCTCAAGTAGTTTAGCTTGAGCCTCCCCTTGAGCCGAATTGACTGCCGAATCTCGATGTCCTTCAGAAGTTAGGATATTAGCTCGCTTTTGTCTTTCTGCTGCCATCTGCAATTCCATTGAATCTTGTACAGCTTTAGAGGGCATAATATCTCGCAATTCCACCCTGGTGACTTTAACTCCCCAAGGATCGGTAGCAATATCTAGCTCCCGTAGCAAGATTTCGTTAATTTCTGTACGAGCAGTAAATGTTTGATCTAGCTCTAATTGTCCCATTTCTGAGCGAATTTGAGTTAAAACCATATTGACCATGGCATCTCGCAGGTTCTCTACTTTATAAAAAGCTTTATACATATCCATGATCCGCCAGTAGACTACGGCATCAACGGTAATGCTAACATTATCGCGGGTAATACAAGACTGTGCTGGAACATCCAGAACTTTTTCTCTAATAGTATCTTTGTAAACAACTTTATCGATAAAAGGAACCATGAAATTTAATCCTGGCTCTAGTTTCTTTTTGTAGCTGCCTAAACTCTCAACTAGGTATTCTTCTTTCTCTTTGACGATTTTGACTGAGCCTGCCAGAGTTGACGAGCCCAAAAGTAATAAGACTAAGGTTAGAAATTGTCCCATAATTTACTTCTCCTAAAATATTAATTAAATAAAATAAAATAAATAGTCCTTCAGTTATAACTCTTCTCTGAAAGATTAAAATTTTAACTGCTTCTTGGATCTATATCTGGATCTAACATTTTGCTAGGTAAAATAATCAAAGTATTTCCTTGCTTACTAACTACGAAAACAGCTTCATTTGGTGCAATATCTCTAGTTTCATCAGCACATTTTGCTCGCCAAGAGTTGCCCTCATAGAGAACTCTCCCTGCGCTACCTGCGGGGATTCCGCCAATTGCCGTAGCCTCGGAATCGTCTCCCGTAATTGATATTTTGCGTTTCGGTGTAAATAAACGTCGTGACAAAATAGTCAATCCAGTGGCAAAAATTAACCATAAACCCATCAACAAAGTATATTGTGGCAAAAACAAAGACACCACTGCCACTAGTAGAGCAGCAATACCCATCATGAAGCTGACAAAAGCAGTAGGGAAAACAAATTCCATTGAACAAAGAATTCCCCCGACAATTATCCAAAAAAGGGTGGGATTGACCATAAGCAATTACTTTTGATTTTCAAAGGATTTAAAGTTTAGAGCTAGATAAAAAATTAAGATTAATGGTTCATCATTAATCTTAATTCTAACCATTGAAAATATTAAGTTGCACTTAAGTAATCAATACTTAACTGACGTTACACAGCATAAGGAAAAAATCAGTAGTTCCAATAGAAAGCTTAAAGCTTAGAGCTATTGGCTTAGAGCTACGAACAGATTACTTTGAATTTTCATACTTTAAATCAGCAACGCCAACAATGTCATCTAGCTAAATCTTTAAAGACTTCCTGAACCGCAGGATGAACGATTTGTCCCTGTTGGATATTTAATCCTGTTGCTAAAGCCGAATCTTGTTCGAGGGCTGATAAACCATGATTGGCTAGCTGCAAAACATAGGGTAGAGTACTATTATTTAAAGCTTGAGTCGCTGTCCAGGGAACTGCCCCAGGCATATTAGGTACGCCAAAATGTACCACCTCTTCTTCTTCGTAAGTCGGCTGAGTATGGGAAGTAGGACGCAGAGTTTCAATACAACCACCCTGATCTACTGCCACGTCAATAATTACTGAACCAGGACGCATTTGAGCGACTAAACTACGAGATACTAATACTGGAGCTTTTTTGCCCACTACTAGTACAGCACCAATTAATAAATCGGCATCCCTAACAGCCTGTTCAATTTGAGCAGAAGTACTGTAAAGCAATTCGACTCGTGAACCAAACAGATCTTCTAAATAGCTAAGACGATCTAGATTAAGATCAATAATTTGGACTTTTGCCCCCATGCCAACAGCAATCTTTGCTGCCTCGGTGCCAACGACTCCTCCTCCCAAGATGACTACTTTACCTGGGCTGACTCCTGGTACACCACCTAGTAATACTCCTCTGCCACCCTGCTGTTTTTCCAAGTACCTAGCGCCAAACTGAACTGATAAACGCCCTGCAATAATACTCATCGGGGTCAATAAAGGTAACATCCCATTACTTAACTCTACAGTTTCATAAGCGATCGCCGTAGTGCCAGATTTAATTAAAGCTTCAGTCAAATTGCGATCGGCTGCTAAATGCAGATAGGTAAACAGTAGCTGATCTGAGTGGAGATATTGATACTCATTGCTCAAAGGCTCTTTAACCTTAACCACTAATTCTTTATTCCAAGTTTCAGCAGCATCAACAACAATTTTTGCTCCAGCCTCTTGATACTCTCTGTCCGTAAAACCAGATCCTATTCCTGCCTTGGTTTCGACAAATACCGTATGATTTTTCGATAATACCTGGACACTATTGGGAGTTAAGCCGACACGGAATTCTTGGTCTTTAGTCTCTTTGGGAACACCTATTTCCATTTCGTTTACCCGATCAAGTAATAAATTAATACTCTATTAGTTATACAAAACTAACTGTGGTTTAAATGACTATCAACCAAACTTGATGATCATCAGACTAGCTTCTGATGGCTCTTGCTTTACTTCACATTCCGACACAAATAGCTACTAATAGCTGGGAAAAATCCGCAAAAAAAAGTTAAGAAAGCTGGTACATTTGAGTATGGATGGATGCGGTTTTGCATTAATAAACCTTTTAAATAAATTAATAGTTGTAACGGAGATTGAGTTATGGACTGGCGTGTAATAGTAGTATTAGCACCCCTAGCGATCGCTGCTAGTTGGGCGGTATTTAACATTGGGAGCGCAGCTTTGGCGCAAGCACAAAAATACTTCAATAAAGAAGGATAAACAAAAACAGAAATAAATAAATATCATTACCTCGCCGACTAAGCATTTTGTTTGCCTTGGTCGGTTTTATTATTGGCGTTGCTAATTAACAAGCAGCGTAGCCTCTTAAATTGTCACGTATGTTTGTGACTTCAAGATAGAATACGGATAACTTAGCTTGGGGGTAATAGATCCTATGACTGCAATTACGGTTAACTTTAACTCCATCTTGGACATCAGCGATGAACAGTTTTATCAACTCTGTAGGCATAATCCCGATACCAAATTTGAACGTAATGCTGATGGAGAAATTGTAATTATGTCCCCCACTGGTGGAGAAACAGGAAAACGCAATACGGATTTAATTGTTCAATTAGGTATTTGGAATCGGCAAGCTAAGTTAGGAGAGGTGTTTGATTCTTCTACAGGCTATAAGCTACCTAGCGGGGCAAATCGTTCTCCTGATGTTTCTTGGATTAGACATGAGCGTTGGGATAGTCTAACTCCAGAAGAAAAACAAAAATTTATTCCTCTGGCACCAGATTTTGTATTGGAATTAATCTCCCCTAACGATTATTTAATTAATACTCAAGCCAAGATGAGAGAATATCTTGATAATGGGGTGAAGTTGGGCTGGCTAATCAATCCTGATGCTAAACAAGTAGAAATCTATCGCTTAGGAAAAGATGTAGAGTTGTTAGATTCAGTTGAATCATTATCTGGCGAGGATATCCTACCTAGCTTTGTTTTAGATTTAACTAATATTTTTTAACCATTGAAGACTACTCGTGAGTGTAGGAAGCCCACGTTATACTGCTTGCAGTTAGCGATAGGAGAAAGTCACTCTAAATTACCATGTCCGAAACACGATCAGATTCGATTCTTTTTCCCATCTTAGAAGAAAAATATCTCCAAGAGTTGGAAGCTTGTGGCACAGTTTTGGAACTTGAGCCAGGAGATATCTTATATCAAGAAGGTGATACGGCTTATTGTTTTTATATCGTTTTGTCGGGGCAAATAAAAATTACCAAACACCTTGGTATGGAAGAAATTATAGTTACGATCCATCGTCGAGGGGAATTTACTGGCGATCTAAATATGTTGACGGGGGGAGTGTCTCAGGCAGCAGCTACTAGTACGGTTGTCAGTCGGGTGATTCAGTTTCAAGATTTTAAAGAACTACTCAAAGGTTGTCCTAGAAGTATTGATTTATTTGTTCCCGCTTTGGCAGAACGTTCTAAAGATTTAGAAATAAAGCTGCGTCAGCAAGAGAAATTAGCCGCATTAGGCAAGTTATCAGCAGGATTAGCTCACGAATTAAATAATCCCGCAGCAGCAGGTAGAAGAGCCGCACAACAGCTTAACAACGCGATCGCATCTCTGCAACAGAAAATGCTTTCCCTTCGCGGTAAATATTTTTCCGCTCATCATCGTCAGTTATTGAGTGAATTACAACAACAGGCGATAGATCGGGCAAATTGCCAATCATCTTTGTCTCCTTTAGAACAAAGCGATCGCGAAGATGAATTAGCCGACTGGTTAGAGTCTTTAGCAGTAGACAACGCCTGGGAATTAGCGCCTAGTTTGGTAAGCGCAGGAATAGAGCGATCGCAATTAGAAACTCTGGCTGAAGAAATGGAATTGGCGGCTTTTACCGAGGCGTTGATGTGGCTAGAGGCGACTTTAACGACGAATACTTTAGTCAATGATCTAGAACAAAGCACCAGTCGGATTTCCGACTTGGTAGGAGCGATTAAAAATTACTCCTATATGGATCGAAGTTTAGTACAAGAAGTCGATCTCCATGAAGGTTTAGATAATACCCTGAAGATTCTGCATCACAAGCTTAAGTATGGCGTGACGGTTAATCGAGAATACAATCACCATATTCCTCAATTATCGGTATATGGTGGAGAACTAAATCAGGTATGGACAAATTTAATTGATAATGCGATCGATGCCATGAATGGAAAAGGAGAATTGACAATCCGTACTACTTTAGAAAATAACTGTGTATTGGTGGAAATTATCGATAATGGTACAGGTATCCCCACTGAATTACAGTCTCGCATTTTTGAACCTTTTTTCACCAGCAAAGCAGTAGGCAAAGGAACTGGTTTAGGTTTAGATATCTCTCGCCGTATTGTTATGCAGAAGCATAAGGGAAATCTTCGCTTTGAATCTCAACCAGGGAAGACTAACTTTCAGGTACGTATTCCTATAGAACAACGTGTATAATTCGTGTATAATTAATGTTGTTTTTTTTGTAGTGCGCGAGAATTTGTGACAAGTTAAGAGACTACGCTGCTTGTCACTGAAATTACCACTCATCATTATAATCTTCTACATCTGGTCGATTTGTGGTGGAAGGACTCAGATTTGACTGTGATGATATTTCAGATACTTCCAGAGAGTCTTCGGTAACCTTATCAGTGTTATCTAGATGAACTACCTCTCCCTCAAAATTTTGCGTCAAGTTTTCGATAGCTTGCTGTAAGTCAGCATAGGCATAATCTTGGTTGGAATCTGCTTCAGCAATTTCCTGACTAGCTACGATCTTGTTGTCAGACTTGTTGTCAGATGCGATCGCAATTGATGGTAATCCAGAAGTTTGATGTGTCGCAATAGTCTTAGTCTGATCGTTACCAAACTCAGGATTATTATTTGTCGTAGAAGGATTTACTTGAGTTGGGGGGGATGTAAATTTGTGATCTGCTTGATTTTGAACTGGCGCGCTTTGAGGCTTAATCGGTTCCTCCTTTGCTGACTGAACTGTTTGGAGATTAGCGATTGAGACAGCAGTATAAGGCTTCTCTGGCAGAGGTGGTGCAATTTCCGCTGTAGATTGTTTAATTGCTGTAATAGAGTTCTCAGCTGAACTAGCTTTGGCATTGGCAAATTCTAGTTGAACTCTAACCTTACGTTGGCATACCTGAGCAAAAGCTTGTTCAATCTTGGGAACTTTATCTTGATTTAGTTTCTCTAAACTTTTCGAGTTAATTCCCACAATTGCACTTAAGCCATCAAAACTCACTAGGTGACACTGTTGTTCTAATAACGTTTTAGTCATTGTAGACTGTATACTGCTAACAACTTTATGCCAAATTTCTCGATTAGCAACGGGATCTTGATTTGGGTTAGGGGTAACTAGTTCGACATCTGATGGAGAGACTGCAACAGAAGATGATTCTGTAGGCAAAGTTTGAGCAACGGTAGCTTGACTATTGTAAAAACTATCTGCAACAGGATGCTGATTAGCTGTTTTTACTGGCTGATGTTCTGGTTTGTGAGGTGTTAAAGGCGCTTGAGCAATGTTTTTTTCAGCAGGAACATGATTGACGGACGCAGTATTTTGAGGTGTCACCGTAGTTGCCGTGGTTACGGGAATCGATAACTGAGGATTAGCTAGGGATTGAGATTTACTAGGGGTTGGCGTGGAATTTACTACCGTTTCCGTTTGATTGGCGATCGCTGTACTAACCTGGGGCAATAGTCCTAGCAAAGTAACTTCTAACCACAGACGAGGCTGGGTAGTATGTTTTAACTGCGTTTCTGCTTCTTTTAAATGCTGTTGTCCGCGCAAAATTAACGAGGTATCCCAATTCCCAGCTTCGCTACACAGTTGTTGCCAGCAGGTTTCAGTTACGGCGGTCAGATCAGGACGTTGGGGTGCCGTCTTGGCAATTAGTAAATTGAGATAAAAGCTGGCTAAATTCTGCAATACCACCAAAGGCTCTCTACCCCGATCTAACAGACTGCGACACTGCTCTAAAACTGCTAGAGAATTATTAGAATTGATTGCCTGAAGTAATACTAATAAATCTTGTTCTGGGACTGCTCCCACCAAATCCCAGACCTTAGCCACAGATATAGTTTCTGGTAACAGACTCAACTGATCTAACAAACTTTCCGCATCTCTTAAACCACCATTAGCAATTTGGGCAATCAAGGTCAAAGCATCATCGGCGATCGCAATTTTTTCCTCATTAGCAATATATTTGAGATGGGCAGTCATCTCTGTCAAAGGAATACGCCGATAATCGAACCGTTGACAGCGAGAAATAATTGTCGAGAGAACTCTCTGGGGATCGGTTGTTGCCAAGATAAATACAACCTGTGGCGGTGGTTCTTCTAGAGTCTTTAGCAGGGCGTTAAATGCTGCGGTACTGAGCATATGGCAATTGTGAACCAATAAGCCATTTGCGACAAAATTATGATTGTCCTCTACCTCCAGATCGTAAACTTTTTCATGACCAGCGTGGCTTACAGATTCGACCTTCTCCAAATTTGTAGTCCATTGAAGAGATTGAGTATTGTTGCAAGTCTGACAACCATTTTCGACTGGATTTTGCCCCCATTTTGACGTAGTAGTAAGTTTTCTGTGTAGATTTTCTAGTGTAAGATTTTGAACTTGCAGGATATCCCATATCTGTAAGCCATTGAGCAATGATTTGATTCTCTCCTTGAGAAAATCCTTCAGTGTGAAGGAATACTGAGGGACTACCTTGTGGACTAAGTTGGAGAGAGCCGTCATCCATGTACCACCAGGCAAGTCCTTCTGGAGTAATAAGTTGAAGCCATTTCTTTGAAACTGATTTACTTCCAGCACTCGGCTTAACAACTTCATAAATTTCTCGTAACTGAGGATGGCAAGCTGTTTGGCAAACGGTTGATTCTTTGCCGTATCCCCGATTAACGACATTTTGTACCTGTGGACGCAATTGTTGTAAGCGGGTTGCTTTGTACTCCATCCATTCTTGCTGCTTTGATCCGTGAGTCCAGCGTAATCGAGGAAATCTGCTGTATAAGTTTGGGTATTCAATGCTTCCATCCCCAAGCAAAGTTCCGTAGATAAGTCCCCATTGCTCAGTTTGTAATTGTTGACAGGAATCGATAAAATCTTTACCTCGCTGATCCCAAAGTCCATGACCTTTTTTATACGGATGTCTGTTCCAGTAAGATTGGATACTTCTAATTCCTTTTCCTTTTTTTTGGAGAAAGTTGGGAATATCAAGTTTTTCTTGACATCCACATTTACATAGTGGCTGTACGGCTTCTGCTTGCTTGAGGATTTCGCTAAGGTTGTAAGATTTTGCTCCGTATTTGTTTCCTTTAAACTGATGTCCTCTGGCAAATCTTCGTTGTCTACCATCAATGCCATATTTGTAGATGGCAGTCCCACATCCGCACTCACAGGGGATAGTATCCTCATTCCTTCTTTGACTTTTCCTGCTTCTATCCATCCTGTTTCTGTCCGAATGAGATGATTTTCTGTGCAGCTAATTTGATAACTGCCTGTTTTGATGGTTATAGTTTTCTTCGTCCCGCGTTCTAGCCAGCGGAGAACTTTTTTATACTCCCATACATTTGTATTTTCATTGTAGCTGAGAACCTTTTTCCCTCTGAGGTTAGGATTGTCGATTCGCATTAGTCCTTCATTAGTTTGGATTAGGGAGTCCCCTGTCAAACATTCATCGATCGCATAAATCTTATAACGACATTGCACAGGAGCAAATCGAGAACGCTCAATAATCTCGCGAATGTTATCAACTCCAGTATTACTAGCAGCATCAATTTCCATTACATCTAATGCTGAACCTTTAGCGATCGCTAAACAAGCCTCACATTTGCCACAGGGATGAGGCGTAGGCTGACTGCTAGCCAAACAGTTTAAAGATTTTGCTAAAATTCTGGCACTAGAAGTTTTACCCGTTCCTCTAGGACCTGTAAAAAGATAAGCAGGGGCAATTCTGGCTTGTTTCAAAGCATTGCTGAGGGTCAAGGCGATCGTTTCTTGACCCACTAAATCTGCAAAAGTTTGTGGTCGATACTTGTGATGAAGAGGTTCGTAAGGCATAGTTAATGTGGATTTTTAATTTTCCACTAGTTAGTAGAAAATTATCCCTGTACAATTGAGCAATATTTGGTCACAGTTTCCCTGAGACTTTCAGCGTAGGCTCGCTGCTTTGTAAGTAGCTCGTAGAACGACGCTGTGGATCTGATTTCTGCTGTGACCGTCTGTGAATAATACCCTGCCTAAAGATGACGGGGTTGGCGTTCACTGTGTGAAATTAGTTTAGCTTCACTCGTAAAATCAGTATATTTGATCTAAGGTAATGAGTCATACCATTGGGCAAGCCAAGCAAGATAACCAACAGTCAACACCTCGATTGGATATGGGCGAGAAACCCG
Organism: Cyanobacteriota bacterium; assembly: GCA_942490675.1. Classification (GTDB taxonomy): domain Bacteria; phylum Cyanobacteriota; class Cyanobacteriia; order Cyanobacteriales; family Xenococcaceae; genus Waterburya. The sequence goes on from CALNYB010000002.1 coordinate 55,006, forward strand.
CCCATACCTCTCGGTCAAACTTTAACTCATCGGAGGTTGATCAAGACTCGACCCAGCCTGAATCAAGCACACCAGAGCCGATTTCTCTGTTATCAGATGCCGACTATGAATTTTTGTTCAACCAACTATTAGAAGGAATTGCTCATGGTTGGCACGATCGCCGAATTGTTAAGTTTTTTAAACAGTTGGGCGATCGCGGAAAACAAGCAGATTGGGTTTCCTGGCTAGATCGTGTCCGAGTCAAGCTGTTGAAGTTACCAATTCAATCTAAAAGTCAGTTAGGAACAATAATGATTCGTCTAGGTGAACTGACTCGATCTGCCACCGAAGTAAATCAAATCGGAGCCGCCTCCCAGCGTATTGGCAGAGAATTATTATTTGGCAACACTCAAGTAATAATTTGGGAATATGACGGTCCAGATTTTGTCCCAGAAGCCTCACATATACATGAAGAGCAGGAATTATCCGAGAGATTACCGACTGATTTCGTTGCACTCACTTCTACCATGGTTGAGAAGACGGAATTCAATTTAGCTTCCGAATCAATAGCGCAATCAAAGGCAGCTAGTTCGGAGAAATTGGCTACCCAATCTCTATTAGATTCAGGTTTAAATGATCCAGTAGAATCTTTACCAAAAGAAGAATTGGCAGAGAATGTATCAGTTGGAGATAATAGATCATCTAAAGTAGAAGTGGCAACAGTTGAGTTATCACCAGCAGCCAATTCCGATTCTACTAGTTTGAATGAGATTACCAGCTATAGCGAAGAGTTTGAATTTGAGCTTTCCCCACCGCAGTTAGGTGAAGAAGCTGAAGTAGCAACGAATTGGACTAAATCCGAGAGTTTAACACTTTCAGCATCAGTCAACACCTCGATTAGAGATGGCGAGGAAGCGGAGGAAGTCCTCGTCCCATCTTCGTGGGATAATATCGGCGAAAGACGTTTATACCCAGACGAGTGTTTATCCTTGAATGGAGGCAATCCCTCGAATGGGGTCAAGGGAGTGTCCTCCAAGACAACCTCGGTCAATCAGCAGGAGATATCGGCAACTGAGTTGTCATCAGAGCTGTCTCTCGATAGCATGAAACAAGAGTTGTCAGATGCTATTGAAGCCTTAGATAATGTCTCGGCAAATCAACCATTATCTTTAGATGCGCATGATACTAATGAGCGTGACCCTATGGCAATTGATATGCAGCAAGTAATGCACCTAATTCAAGAAGATGACGAACTGGCGCAACAGATATCCCAAAAACTCAATGTTTCTCTGGCAAAACCGCAAAACACAGAAGCTATAAAGCCGTCAAGCACCACCCTAATTAATGAACTCGATGACTCTAGTCTAGAATTGATCGAAAATTGGTTTAATTTAGGTCTAAAACAGGTTAGTTTGGGAGAGTTTACCCAAGCGATCGCATCTTGGGAAAAAGCCCTAAAAATCAATCCCAATCTCTCAGAAGCATGGCATAATCGGGGTAGTGCTTTAGGTCGTCTGGGGAGCTATGAAGCAGCAGTAGAGTCGTTTCAACACGCGTTAACGATAGACCCCCACAACTATCAGGCATGGAATGACCGCGCCCACGCCTTATATCAGCTACAGAATTGGTCAGAAGCGGTCAATAGTTGGAGCAATGCGATTAATATTATGCCAGGAAATCATTTATTCTGGTATAACCGAGGCTGTGCCTTAGAACAGCTAGAAAAATGGCAAGATGCGATCGCTAGCTACGAAAAAGCCTTAGAGATCAAGCCTGATTTTCAGCTAGGACGTTCAAGATATCTTAACCTAATAGCAGATAATTCTCCCCCAAATTAGCTAAGATGACGGTAATCAATATATCGGGTAAACTTTATTACTCTGAAGATGTAATTCCTCATCTTCAGAGTTAGTGATCAATTATTATTTGAATTTCGGCTATTTATATGAATGAATCATCGAACAGCACAATGGAAGAAACCAGAATATCGAGTGAAGAAAGAGTAACTCAGTTGAGAGATCTAATTGATACTCTGAGAATCGCTGAAGAGATAGCTGCTAAAGGTTATCTTATTAGTAGTTCCGAGCTGGCAGATCTTATGGACATCAATGCAAGCGCTGTAACAAGCAGAGGTGATCACTGGTCTTGGCGCAATTGGGTTGTATCTAGAGTAAGACGAGAAGGTAATCAAATTCTGTGGCAATTAGAAAGGGTTGATTAATAAGAAATCATAAGAAATCATGACTTTATCCGTACCTAACAATGAGCAGCTTATAGTTCGTCCTCTTCAACATCGTGACGTGGATGCGATTAACGCTTTGGTGAGTGAATGTGTCGCCAAAGAAACTTCCAAGCGTCTGATAACTATCGATAGAGAACTAGAACAAGTTGGTTCTTGGTACGGATTAAAAAGATTCCTGGGTCTTTTGCCCCGTTCCTATTATCATGGTTGGCGAGTTTATGTTGCCCAACATCTGCAAGAAGTTCTCGGCTTGATTCAAGTTTCCTCCCTCAACAGTACTCGTAGCAGTTGGAGAGTTGAGCGAGTTCTGCTCAACAGCAATTCTCCGAACCTAGAATTACTCAAAACTCAAAAAGAAATTGGTTCACAGTTGCTGCGTCATTGCCTACAGAATATTTGGCAAGCGAGAACCTGGATGTTGGAAGTGAACATAAATGAGAAAAATCATTTAGCTCTTTATCGAGAAAATGGTTTTCAACCATTGGCGCAGATGACATACTGGCAAATATCTGGTGAGCTAATCTCCCAGTTGGCGCAACAAGATCCAGACTTGCCTAACTTTTTACCCATAAGTAATGCCGATGCGCCTCTGCTATACCAATTGGATTGCGTTTCTATGCCTCCTCTACTGAGGCAGGTTTTTGATCGCCGTGTAGAAGATTTTAAATCTAGTATTTTACAGAATGCCGTCAGTCAGATTAGGCTCTGGTTGAATGGTACGGATGTAGTTAGTGGTTACGTTTTTGAACCACAACGCAAAGCAGCGATCGGCTATTTTAAGTTAGAGTCTTCTAAGGATGGTTCTCGGCCTCATCGAGCGCAGTTAACGGTAAATCCTGCCTATACCTGGCTTTATCCTAAGTTGACTTCAAAAATGGCACAGATTGTTCAAGAATCTCTAGATCGAAAACGCGGTTTAGCTGATGATAATCAGTTGTATTCTCAACCTTTGGAAATAGTTTCTGCCGATTATCAACCAGAAAGAGAAGAATACTTCAACAAAATTGGAGCTTCTTCTGTAGAACATACCCTCCTGATGTCTCGTTCAGTATGGCACAAAATCAAGGAAGCCAAGCCATTGGAGGGCTTGCAGCTATCTGATGTGCTCCAAGGGTTTAAACCTGCGCGAGCTCCGATTCCTTCTCGTATCTCCTGGCTGAAGTCTCTTTCCAGTTCCTATCAAAATGTTGTCAGACAAAAGAATATTTTTCGTTCCAAATCTAGCCAATTGGGGACAATAGAGAAAACTAACTCTGGAGAATCTTTTAACCCAAAACCACCCCGAGGAGGCTTAGTTTGATACTTTCGGACAGTGCCAAATATGATATTTTAAATAAATAGATTATTTAGATTATTTAGATTATTTTAATAGTTAATTAATGTCTAGCGGCATGAAAAGAGTTGCAGCATTAGGCTTGGATGTGGGAAAAAAACGTATGGGAGTAGCTGGTTGTGATGGCACTGGTCTGATTGCCACTGGCTTAACTACTATTAACCGCACTTCCTGGGCTGAAGATGTTAGGCAATTAAAAGACATCATTCAACAAAGAGAGGTAGAGATTCTAGTCATCGGTTTACCTTATAACTTGGACGGTACTATAGGATTTCAAGCCAAGCAAGTGCAGAAATTTGCCAGCAAAATTTCCCAAAGTTTACAGATGCCCATCGCCTACGTAGATGAGCGTTTAACCTCCGTTGAAGCAGAATCCCAACTCAAAGCTCAAAAAAAGTTTTCTAGTCGTAATAAAGGGGCTATTGACCGCCGTGCAGCAGTTATAATTTTACAACAATGGCTTGATATGCGTCGGGTCAAAAAGATAAAGGATGAAGAATAAAGGAAAAGGACGACATAGATAATAGATAATAGATGCATTCCCCTTTTTTTCGTCCTCATAATTCATCCCTCATCCCTTTTGTTAGATTGGCATCGCGTCAGAGATATTAATTTGGGTGATTGGTTTTTTGTTCAAGCAATGCCAGTGGCAAGTAAATAAATCAGGTCGTTGTGTTTTAAGAGTTATCAAGGCGGGTGCAGCAGGAAAAGGCCACAGTCGGTCAAATACAATTTCGCCATTATACAGGCTAAATTGAAGTAGATAGGTTGCTGGTGGCGCAGCCAAGGAATCTAGTAATTGCTCTGCCAAACCATGAAGAGATTTTTGCTGACGTTTTGGTATCAATACAGGATGTTCATAGGAGTTAGGCATCGAACCTTCTCCGATTACTTCGGCAAAGAGCGGTTTGTCGGTCAAAATTATAGGTAACCACAGATGACCTAACCATGAATCACCAACAGTAGTTTTGAACCCCAGATTTTTTTCCACCCAGCCTCTTCTGGCATTAATATCTTTGCAAGCGGAATATATTTTTCTCTGGGGAAAATCAAAATGCTCTGGTAGTTGAATTGTGAGAGGACAGTAGATTGCGTCGATGTTCTTGCCTCTCTTAAGATTTATCGAGTTTCTCGACCAGAGAGTGGCAGCGGAGACAATTTCTATAGCCTTTGATGGTGAATGCTCTGCAATACTATGCTGCAAAGCTTCCACCATCTTTTGTGTCACGGGCGACGCAGAAATTAACTTTCCTTGATCGCTAACTTCGGCGTTGATAATAATTACAACTTTTTCCATTCCCTTTCCATCATCATAAGATTTTGCCATAGCTGTTGTTAGTCGAACAGTATTTTTTCCTTGGTTTAAGTGCGTTGTTGAACTAATATCCCTGCTACTTCTGACAAGTGAAAAACAGTTCGTAATGTTTGTAGGGCATAGTTGAATTATGAATTTATCTATCTAGGAGTTGAGAGTTTAATGTACCTATAACCAAAGTATTATACTTTGGCCGATACTAGAACATAAGCTCGAAACATCAACCGACAATCTCGGCGTAGTCAAGGAAATATATGCTTGCTACTTTCAAGTAACTATTTCCTTGAGGAAAGAGCGGGCTTTTAAGCAGTTATTATCATAATTGCTTCGCGACTAGATTTTCAAGATAGTAGGTAAATAATTTAATAATTCAACAAAATTTAAACATAAGATAACAAGTTAGCCCAATTGTAATGAATTAGCTACTTTAAATTAGCTACTTTAAACTATAGCCGTTGCCTTCGATGTGGACATGATTATTTAGGCGTAGTAGTCTGTCACGACTCGCGCATTCCCTTGCACCAAACTAATTCGTAAATTTTACTGTTATATCTCCCTAAAACCCATACGGTCATAGGCAGGAGTAGCCACCTGGACAAGCGAAGCGATCGCCTCACGTTATAATAGTTGAGTTATTTAGTTGATTTTAGTTGTCCAGAGAAACTCTTCTTCTAATTTACCTTCTAGTAAATCAGAAACTAAATCTTCTGGGAACAATTTATCTGACAATAACCAGTCTCGGACTTCTGGATTATCGGCGACAATGTCTTGAATATTCTCTGAGTTAAACACTAATTGCTCTGTACCATCAATGTCTTCATTCTCAAAATTTTCAAAGTCATAATCTTCCGAGAGGATATATTCTTGAACCACAGGTGGTACGTGTTGGAAAACAGTAACATAAAAAGTTGGGAAATCACTGGATTTAGCTTCTGATGGTTCAGATTCGGGAGCATTAGAAGTCCCTTTTTGCCACCAGCCACTGCCCCCGCCGTTGTTTTGTGGCCACCAGTAGTAAATGTCACTATCTGCTTTCATCTCTTCGATATCAGAGGAGCGGTCTGCAACGTTAGCCATTACTGCATTGGCTTGTGCTTGTTGGAAGAGACTTGCCAGATCTATAGTTGCTTCGGAGTTAATATTCCAACCAATGACATCCATTGCGAGTAAGTCAGTAGCGGAGATATTGGCAATTTCACCTTGGTTAATGATGGGATTCATAATGCCCATATCTTGGGTATCTGCCCAGTGACTAGCTTGGTAGTTATATCCATCTGGATTATTTGAGGAACCTTGACCTCTGGAAAATTCAGCGATGCTAGTTTGACCGCCATCAATCGAGAAATAACCTTCTGTCCCAAAAGAAAAGTCATATATTCCCTGGTTAAAGCTTGCCTCAGAATAGCGGAACATATCTAAGCTGAAAGATTTAGAATAGATATTGGAGTCAACTCCACTAATAAAACCTAAAGCATGACCAAGTTCGTGCATGGCAACACTTAGGAAGTCATATTGGTTGGGATTAGGATTATTATTCCGCAAGAAGTCATAACTCCAAGAGGCGTTACTATCCATTTGGATATAGGCATCAAGACCACCATAAAGTTTGCCAACCTTTAGATTCAGTGCCTTGCCATTGGCACGGGTCAACATCATCTTGTCATCATTAATAGTCAAGCCATTGATATCCTTGCTATAGCTCTTGCTATCTAGAAGATTATCATAAGCAACAGTATCTTCTGCGGATAAGATATCACGTTTTAGCTTCTTCATAAACTTATCATATTTTTTAGAAACTATGGCTGGCATTGCACCACCGATCGCATCAGAAGGCATATCCAACATCTCCACATGAATGCTGAGACTGACATCATCTGTTAAATACTGTGACCAGATTTCTCCCGCCATTTCAAAGCCTAGTATTTGCTGTTCTGTTGTACCTGGAGCAAAACTAAAGTCAAATTGTGTGTCGTCCATGACTATCTAATACTCCAGTAATCGTCCATATTTTTCTTGTTAATTCAATTGAATCTTATACGGCAGTATTCTAGGTGTATTTACTGTGAATTAACAACGTAATTTGATAAAGATTTAATTAAGACTTAGAGTTAAGACTTAGAGTATTTATACTGACAATCTAGAGCGATCGCTATTTTTTCCCTATTCACTAAATTTGTCTATCAATTAATAACGCCCAAGCCAAAAACCGTTCTGTATAATACAAAGCAACTTGATTGCTGACACCAAAAAATACTGCGTCAAAAGCGTGTTCTGCCCAAGGAATGTTCAGAAAAATAGTCGGGTTGCCAACAGAGCGAAGTTTTTGATGTAGGCGATCGCCAAACTTAGCTTGTACTACATGATCTTTATCGGCATAAACTAACAGCGAAGGAGGAAGAGCAGGTCTAACATAGCTGAAAGGAGAAGCTTTTTGATAAATTTCAGGGATCTCCAGGGGTGCTCCCGCTAAAAAATCATGAAGTATAGCACGGGTATTAATGGGATTGGGAAACGGTGGCTCGTTGTAGCCTTCAGTTAGATTACTAGGTCCGTAATAACTGACGACGGCGCGAAAAGGAATAGCATCAGGCTGATATGCCGTTAATTTCGCTAAATGTCCCCCCGCAGACCTGCCCATTATTGCCAGGCGATCGCAATCTACTTCTAATTGATCGGCATTATCTTGGATATATTGCAATGCTGTTTGGACATCTTCTAGCTGGGCGGGAAATTTGTATTGAGGTGCATGACGATAATCAATGGCAATCACCGAGTATCCTTGACCTGCCATGTAGCGGCTAAAGGCTTCATCGTTATTGGCAGTACCCTGTTGCCAAGCTCCACCATAAAGAATAATAATTGCGGGATATTTTCCTATAACTGAAGGTTGGTAAAGATTAAGTTTAAGATCGACTCCATCAGGACTAGCAAAAACAACCCCCCGCTGAATACGCACTTCCTGAAGGGGAATACCCCGAAACGCATCCAGTAAAACAAAAGGGTGACGGCGCATCTGTGTCTGTAAAGAGTTGGGAATTTTATTTAAATAATCTCTTCCTAAAACTTGTGCCATTTCCTGAGCAAACTTGGCGTTGGCAGCAGGTAGCTGAATCAGTGGCAGACAACTTAAAAGTAAACCCAATAAGCTAGCCATGAAAGCAACATCGTAGAAAACACTGACTTTAAGTTGAGCAATAGTTAATAGTAAGGCGATCGCATTAAGTAAAATCAACCAGGGACTTATTTCTGGCGCACCTACTCCCAAGGGTAATAGAGAAAAAGTAGGAGCAGGTATGATAATCCACAGACTGAGGAATAATCCTATTCCACTAACAAGTAAACAAATAATCGGCAATACTTCTGATAAATTTAAGGGCAACATCTAATGCAATCTACTACAAATATAGGCGTTGGTAAATCAGGATATGATTTCCCCAATTATTATCTTGTATTTAATGGAAAAAGCTAATTGATCGAGAATGAAAAAACTATTAGTTACGGGAGCGAGTGGTTTCTTAGGTTGGAACTTGTGTCAATATGCTCAAGCCAACTGGGAGGTATACGGGACTTATTTTAGTCATGAGGTCAAGATATCTGGAGCGACATTGTATAAGACTGATTTAAGAGACTTTACAGGTCTAGATCGCCTATTCAAAGAAATTAACCCTGATGCAGTAATTCATACCGCTGCTGCTTCTAAACCAAATTTTTGCCAAACCCATCGAGAAGAATCTTATGCAATTAACGTAGGTGTTGCGGTTAATATTGCTCGCCTGTGCAGTGAACGTGATCTGCCCTGCGCTTTTACCTCTACTGATTTAGTTTTTGATGGTAACAATCCTCTATATAAAGAAACCGATCCTGTCTGTCCGATTAATTATTACGGCGAACAAAAAGCGATCGCCGAACAAAAAATGAGGGAGATCTATCCTGCGATCGCACTTTGCCGAATGCCTCTGATGTTTGGCGCGCCTTCTCCTGCCTCTCCTAGCTTTCTTCAGGGGATGGTGAGCAATCTTAAAGCTGGTCAAGAAATTAACTTATTTACCGATGAATTTAGGACTCCTGCTAGTGCCACTACTGCGTCTCAAGGATTATTGTTGGCAATAGAAAAACCAGTGCGGGGAATATTACACTTAGGGGGGAAAGATCGCATCTCTCGTTATGATTTTGGATTATTACTAGCAGACATTTTGCAGTTACCCACAGATTTAATTAAGCCAGGGAAACAAGCAGATATCGTTATGGGAGCACCGCGATCGCCCGATACTTCTTTAGATAGCACCAAGGCTTTTGCTCTAGGGTATCAGCCTTTATCCTTAAGAGAAGAGTTAATTAACTTACCCTTGATGTGAATGAGAATTTTGCTGGAAATTGGGTCATAATCTTTACAATCCTGCTGTTTATGTCAGGGTTATAGCCTAGAGCATAGAGCTATTAACGAGAAATGAAGTTTATTGGTGTTGATTTTGGTTGGTTATCTGGCGCAAGTGGTCTATGTTGTCTGGTTTGGCGCGATCGCAATCTAGAAATTTTAGATATTACTACTGTTCTAGAAACAGAAGATATATTAGCTTGGATTGATAACTGGGTATCTCCTGACGCACCAGCGATGATTGCCGTAGATGCACCGACAATTATCAATAATCAGACTGGGATGAGATTGGCTGATAAGTTAACTCACAAGTATTTTGGTCGCTACCATGCAGGATGCTATCCTGCTAATTTAAGTTTAAGGTTTGCCGATCGCACTACTGGTTTTGGGCATAGGTTACTTGCCAAAAATTATCAGCACGCACCTACTATTAAACCGCAACAGCCAGGGAGATATCAGATAGAAGTTTTTCCTCATCCCGCAACCATAAATCTGTTTGGTTTAAGCAGAATTATTAAGTATAAGAAGGGTAAGATTGGCGATCGCCGCAGAGAGTTAAATAAATTACGCGACTACATTACGGATATTCTACCTAAGTTAGAACCTGCCTTGAGTCTGTCTGCTGTAAAACAGATACCTGCAATTGTCGAAAAACAAACTGGCAAAGAATTAAAAGCGATCGAAGATCAGTTAGATAGTTTACTCTGTGCTTATGTCGCTGCTCATTGGTGGTACTGGGGAGCAGCAAAAAACTTAGTCTTAGGCAATCTAAATACAGGTTATATCGTAATTCCTAACTCCTAAAATCCCCATAGCTTAGAAAGCCTGAAACGTGGCACAATGAAATACGTTTATTAATAAAAAATTAACGGTTAACCCATCTAACCTACCTGTTCGATATACCAAGATTAATATGACTGCAACACTCCAAGCACCTGCTAAAACTCGTCGCCAGGTTTTCCCTTTTACGGCTATTGTGGGACAAGAAGAGATGAAACTAGCTCTCTTGCTCAACGTAATTGATCCTAAAATTGGCGGGGTGATGATCATGGGCGATCGCGGTACGGGAAAATCCACCACCATTCGAGCTTTGGCTGATCTGTTACCAGAAATTGACGTAGTAGAAGGCGATCCCTTTAGCAGCGATCCCGAAGATCCTGATTTAATGAGTGATGAAGTTAAGCAGAGGCTAGAACAAGGAGAACCAATCAACACCGTCAAAAAGAAAGTCCAGATGATCGATCTTCCTTTGGGGGCAACAGAAGACCGAGTATGTGGCACAATTGACATTGAGAAAGCGCTGTCTGATGGGGTTAAAGCCTTTGAACCTGGATTACTAGCAAAAGCTAATCGTGGCATTCTCTACGTAGACGAGGTTAACCTTTTAGATGACCACTTAGTAGACGTGCTGTTAGATTCTGCTGCTGGTGGTTGGAATACAGTAGAGCGGGAAGGTATTTCGATTCGCCACCCAGCACAGTTTGTGATGGTTGGTTCAGGAAATCCCGAAGAAGGAGAGCTTCGTCCCCAACTTCTTGACCGCTTTGGCATGCACGCCGAGATTCATACCGTCAAAGAACCTAACCTTAGAGTCGAAATTGTGGAGCAAAGAGCCGACTTTGATGGTAATCCTAGTTCTTTTTGCGAAAAATATGATGAGGAACAGCGAGCTTTGCAAGAGAAAATTGTCAAGGCGCAACAATTACTGCCTTCCATAACAATTGATTACGATTTGCGGGTGAAAATTTCCGAAATATGCTCGGAATTAGACGTTGATGGTTTGCGCGGAGATATTGTTACTAACCGCGCAGCTAAGGCGATCGCTGCTCTTGAAGAACGCACAGAAGTGACTATCGATGATATTCGTCGAGTAATTGTTCTTTGTCTGCGCCATCGCTTACGTAAAGATCCTCTAGAATCGATTGATTCGGGTTACAAAGTGCAAAAATCCGTGGCGCGGGTTTTTGGGTTAGAACTAGAAGAGTAGCCGTAAAATTAATAGACTGAAGTATGGTTTTAACTTTGTGAGCGGGAAGTCCCGCGCTATAGTCCCAAGTATGTAGGGTTTGCTGAAAAAGTATTCTGTAATGAGGAGTAATGAGTAATGAGTAATGAGTAATGAGTAATGAGTTTCACCTTACTAGATTTAATTTTTACTTCTCAATTTTCCTATAAGTACAAGATTTACGAGCTTAAAGAGCTAATTTTCTGACACTTTATTCTTGACTAAATAACTCTAAAGCATTAGCCTATATGGGTTTGATGTTTATTCAGCAAGCCCTATGTAGGACTTAGCGTCGGGACGGCGTGGAACATGGCGAGGAAACCTCGCCGTTTCCGCCTCATGAAAGCGAACCTGACAACCTAGTGAGGCATGTTTACCATCCAAACAAAGTCATGGTAGACTAATATAATGATTTTGAATTATACCTATAAATTGTATCCTGATGCTCAACAAGTCGAACTGCTGTCGGAGTGGTTGGAAACTTGTCGCGTCAGCTATAACTATGCACTACGAGAGCTAAAAGATTGGATAGCTAGCCGTAAGTGCCCTATAGATAGGTGCAGTTTGGAATCAGAATACATTATGGCTGCGGACTATCGGTTTCCTAGTTATCACCAACAGCAAAACAACTTACCTAAAGCCAAGAAAAAGTTTCCTAGACTAAAGACTGTGCCGTCTCAGGTATTACAGACTAATATCAGAAGGTTGCACGATAGTTGGGATTCTTTTAGAGCTAGGGGCTACGGTTTTCCGAGATATAAGAAATATGGACAAATGAAGTCTATCTTGTTTCCTCAGTTCAAAACTAACCCTCTAACTGATTGGACAGTACAATTGCCAAAACTAGGGAAGGTGCAGATTAACCTGCACCGACCAATACCAGAAGGGTTTGTGGTCAAACAGGTACGGTTAGTCAAAAAAGCAGTAGGTTGGTTTGCAGTATTAGCCATCGAGTCAGATCTCGAAGTTCCTAGTCCAGTACCTCATGGTCATGCAATCGGTGTTGATGTTGGCTTGTTATCCTACGTGGCAACATCAGACGGATTCACCGAATCTAGACCTAAGTTTTTCAAGACAGCCCACAGTCGGCTGGAAGTGCTACAGAAGCGTCTGTCAAGAAAAATGAAGGGAGGAAAGAACTATGAAAAAGCGAGAATCAAAGTAGCCAAACAACATAATTACATTGGATTCAGACGAAAAGACTATCAGTTCAAACTAGCTCATCAGCTATGTAACATGGCAGATACAATCTATGTTGAAGATTGCGACTTCCGCATCATGGCAAAAGGAATGCTGGGCAAACACACTATTGAGGCTAGCTTTGGACAACTACGCAGCATACTGGAATATGTAGCCACAAAACGAGATGTTTTTGTCGCTCGCGTAAACCATCGCGGGACAAGTCAAGTATGCCCAAACTGTAGAACTGAAGTCAGGAAGGATTTGAGGGTAAGAATAAGCGACTGCGAAGAGTGTGGTTATGTTGTAGATAGAGATATAGCTTCGGGTCAGGAAATCTGTAACCGAGGAGAAGAAACGTATCGCGGGACTCGCGAAAAGCAAGAAATTGGCTCTCAAGTCGTACTGTCGGGGAACTTTGTTCTAGATAAGTGGCGCAACTCAGCTTTGGCTGTCAGGGGAGCAAGATCCATTAGCGATAATGGAAGCCCACGCTAAATTAAAAACAAAGCAAAAGCGGAGTTTTGAATTAGCGTTGGGAGGAGGTCACTGGGTAAAATAGCATAGTCGATTAAACTTTGAGCTTATGGCAGTAACCACAGAAAATCTAGGGGTAACCAAAAGTGATCACAAAGTGCCTTTAATTGAGCTTCGGGGAGTCAGCAAAGCTTTCGGAAATAATGTAATTCTGGATCGGGTTAACCTGAAGATCAACCGAGGAGAAGCATTAGTCATAATTGGGCCATCTGGAACAGGGAAATCGACTATCTTGCGGATGATTGCAGGATTAATGCCAATTGATCAAGGAGCAATCTATTTCAACGGTGAAAAACGAACAGGTTTAATTGAAGACCAAAATGATCCCATCGGAATCAGCATGGTATTTCAACAGGCTGCTTTATTTGACTCTCTAACAGTGGAGCAAAATGTCGGATTTTTACTCTATCAACATTCAAATCTTAGTCGCCGTAAGATCCAAGAATTAGTCGATGAAAGACTGGAAATGGTGGGGCTATCGGGAACAAATAATCGCTTCCCTGCCGAGTTGTCTGGCGGGATGCGAAAACGTGTCAGCTTTGCTCGCTCAATTATATTTAATCCAGAAAATCCTCAAAGTAGACCAGAAATCGTCATGTATGATGAACCTACTGCTGGGTTAGACCCGATCGCCTCCACCGTAATTGAAGATCTAGTGCGGGATTTACACTGTACAAAAATGGGCTGTGGCACCTATATTATGGTGACTCATCAACATAGTACGATTCGCCGTACTGCTGACCGTATTATCTTTTTGTATGCAGGCAAGGTTCAATGGACTGGAACTGTCGAAGAGATTGAAACTACCGAGAACCCCTTAGTAAAGCAGTTTTTTAGCGGTAGTGTTCAAGGTCCAATCCGGGTCGCGTAATTAATTAAACTATAAAAGTAGATTTAGAGGAGTTCTATGCGATCACGCACCCTAAGAGAAGGTTCAGTCGGTTTGTTAATTATCTTTGGCATCTTAGTATTTGCAGGCTTGGCTCTCTGGATTAAAGGCATCAAGTTTGGTGCCAAGAGCTACAAAATCATTGCCGATTTTCCTGATATTAATGGTATTCAATTAGGAGATGGAGTGCGCTATCGAGGATTACAGGTAGGTAGAGTTGACAATATTCAACCTGGTACTAATGGGGTAGATGTTGTAATTGAAATAGATTCTGCCGATTTATTGATTCCTAGAGATGCCACTCTCACAGCCAAGAGTGCAGGATTAATTGGGGAAACCTTTATTGAGATCATTCCCCAATCAGCTTTACCCGTTGAAGTCGCTAATATGAATCCAGTCGGCTCTAACTGTGACTCAGAAAAAATTATTTGTGATAATGTACGTCTTCAGGGAGAAAAAGGTATTACTCTAGACGATATACTACCTTATACCTATCGCTTCAGTAAAGCTTATGGCGAACCAGAATTGGTCAACAAACTAGATTCAACCCTTGGCAATGCTGGTATTGCTGCTGAGGAAATTGCTGGTCTGAGCAGAAATACCAGTGCGTTAGTAAATGATCTCCAGAAGGAAGTTACCAATACTTCTAGTGAACTAGTTGCCACTGCCGAAGCGTTTCAAGCAACTACTAAACAAATCAATCAGTTAAGCAATAACGTCAATCGATTAATCACTCAAAACGAAGGACAATTAACCAATACCTTAGAGATCATAAGTACTACCAGCGATCGCTTACAAAACCTAGTCGCTAAATTAGACAAAACTGTAGATGCTGCTAATACAGAAAAACTTGCTAGTAACTTGGATGAGCTGACTACAAATGCAGCAGTAGCTTCGGAAAACTTGAAAAATATCACTGAAAGCTTTGGTAGCGAACAAGGTATAGTTAGTCTGCAACAAACTTTAGACTCGGCAAGGGTAACCTTCGATAATGCTCAAAAAATTACCTCTGATCTCGAAACAATTACAGGAGATCCTAGCTTCTTGGAAAATGTTCGTGAATTAATTAATGGTTTAAGCAATTTGGTTTCCACTACTGAACAATTAGAGCAACAGATTCAAACTACTCAGGTAATTAAACCGATGCAAAAGGCTCTGTCCCCATCTCCCGATGCTTTAAAATCAGCAAAATGATTTCTTCTCGATAATCAGATATTTGTTTGAGATAGTCAATTAAGCTTTGATCTATGATTATTTGCACTATAAGAGCAAATATCTAGTTTTAACAAAATGGGCGGAATTCCCCATCCTTCTAAAAGGTGGGGATGGATAGCCCCGCGACAGCAGGAGCGTTAATAAATCGGCTAATAAGAAACTTATCAAATCTTTATGTACTATAGGTTTCAGTCGTTGTATGATAATTTTGTTGCTCGGTAGCTAGACTATAAATGTTGTCGAGTTCCTTAGAAGTGTGAAATGGGATTTGCTCTCTACCTCAGTCTGAGATAAACCTCTGGGTCAATGATATAAATAAGCTCATACCTAAGTTAGTCCAATAAAAAACAATTGAATATCAAGTCTAGCAGTTGCTAGTCAACGAACGGTGCTGTCGTTGCTGCCTGTGAAGGATGAGTAAGAGCCGTTGCTAACTTGTTAGCAAAAGCCATCGACCTGTGAGACGGGAAATTCCGAAGTGGAATAAGACCCACGACCGAAAAGTAAAGTAGGAAACTCCTACTTCAACGAAGTAAGTAGGAGTAGTTCATCCTCTAAATCTTATTAACATGCTGCGATAGAAGGGAGGGAAATTATGCCCCCTCTTTTTTTTTTGAGAAACTAAGTCTGTATTTTTTTTTGTCAAGAATATTTGTATCATGCTAATTTCAATATCTAATCCCCAAGCTCTTAGCTTATGTCATTAGAACTAATCATTCCCATCGCAGCAGCTATTATTTTATTGCTGCTGTTCACCTGGATAATCAAGATTTTTAAGGTAACCATTAAAACAGTACTGATTGTAGTGGCAATTTTTATACTGCTTCAAATTATATTTGGGATCAATTCCCAAGAAGTTATTCAGGAAATGGTTAACATAATTGAACGAATTGAACAGCTAATCTTAGGTAATTAAAAATGGTTTGCTAAAGCACGAATTTCAGAGACAATATGTAAACAGATTAAGCTATTAAGCTAAGTAGATTGTTGCAGGGAGATCAAGCTAGAGTGAGCCAAAATATTACCAATGAACCCAATAATCAAATTGATGCTTCCGATTATCGTTGGCGATTTTGGGCAACTGTACCAATCTATCCCTACAGCAAACGACGTACTATTCGGAGAGAGGTCTTAAAAGATACTATTTGGACTTTTGATCAGCTTCAGGGAATTTTTTATGTCGTCGTGCCAATCCGCATGACTGTAGTTAAGCTGGAAGCTGGCGGATTGCTCGTCTATGCTCCTGTCTGTCCAACTAAAGAGTGCATCCTTCTCGTCCAGGAGTTGATTGAGCAACATGGCAAGGTTAAATACATTATTTTGCCTACTATTTCAGGATTAGAACATAAAAACTGTGTTGGTCCTTTTGCCCGTAAGTTTCCTCAAGCTACCGTATTTGTCGCTCCCCATCAGTGGAGTTTTCCCCTCAATTTACCCCTAAGCTGGCTGGGATTTCCAGCTAAACGAACTAAAATTTTGCCTGTCGATAGTAGTAAAACTCCTTTTACGGATGAATTTGATTACGCTATTTTGGGTGATATCGATCTTAGATTGGGTCAATTTGAAGAGGTGGCTTTTTTCCATAAGCGATCGCAAACTCTGTTAGTCACGGATTCCATTGTATCTATTCCTGACAAACCTCCAGAAATTATTGAGCAGGATCTTTTTCCCTTGCTATTTCATGCCAGAGAGAGTGCCCAAGAGCCAATTATGGACACACCTCAAAATCGAATTAAAGGTTGGCAGAGAATCTGCTTGTTTGCGATGTATTTTCGCTCTAGCGTCTTAGATATTCCGACTATCGCTAAAACTCTCCAAGATGCTTGGCGAGCGCCCAATAAGTCTGCTCAAACTTATTGGGGTTTATATCCCTTTCACTGGAAACCCAACTGGGAAGATTCTTTTGATAAGTTATGTTGTCATGGTCGTCTCTTAGTCGCGCCAATTTTACAGACTCTAATTCTTAATCGCGCTCCTCAAGAAACACTCCAGTGGGCAGACACAGTTGCCAGTTGGAACTTTAATCAGGTTATCCCCTGCCATTTTGCGCCGAATGTTGATGCGAAGCCCCAGGAATTTCGTCAAGCATTTAGCTTTTTGGAATTGAACCAGCAGCGTAGTCTACCAGAAGCTGATCTGAAAACTCTCAAAAACATTGATGCCTTGCTATGTAAGCCTGGCATTATTCCTCCTCCACGAGAGAATAGTAAATAGAAGATCTTCTATATAGGCTATACAGGCTATTTATTTTTGTTCGCTGTAGGCAGCATAAACTCCCTGGACGTTATACCAGTTGAGAAAAATACGGGCTACTTGTTCGGCTAACTGTGGTTTTCCCCGATCAATTAACCATCGCAACACAGGTTTCAAGGTACGTTCATTTAGTGTTCCACCTATTGATAATATTCCCCATAGAATACGATGTAATAATGTCATTTGGATCATCATTTTTACATTAAAGGTGGGATGTTTATCATAGAAAACCACCCCCATTTTTCCTCTTTGAATTTCTTGGTCGATCATCTTCGGAATTTGCTCTAAGTTAAATGCAGGATGCCAATGATATCCGACAGCTTGGGGACATTTAATTAATTTTAAATCTAGTTTTTTTAGTCGTACTCCTAACTCTAAATCTTCCCAACCATAGAGTTGAAAACCAGTATCAAATAATCCTGCTTCTAGTAGCCATTTACGAGCGATCGCTACATTACCAGTCGCAAAATAAGCTGCGGAGAAATCAGTTATTTTATAGGGTTCAGAAGTAGGATCATCAAAGTTATTCGTGTTTATTACTGCACCATAGGTGAACAGGCGATCGCTTCTGAGATCTTGCTCTGCTTTTACCAAAGCATCTCCATGAGCTTGTAGAAAACTCTCAGTAACTACCAAATCACTATCAATAAAAACTATAGTGTCACCCACCGCATTTTTTACCCCTAAGTTTCTAGCTGCCGCTGCCCCTTGATGATCTTGCTCAAATAGTTTTACATGAGGTAAATTAGCCTGATTTTCTCTTAGCCAGGCTAATGTTTGATCTGTAGAGCCATCATCAACTATTACTATTTCGTAACCGCTAATCTTATCATCAGTTAATATCTGTTTCTCTAAAGCAGCAATGCTCTTTTGAAGTATCGGTAAACGATTATAGGTAGGAACTACGATACTGATATACATCTAAATAAAAAACTAATGGCTAATTGCTAAGAATAGTATAACTAACCACAAGTCTCTTAGTTTTTTTCACTAACTCTGATCATAAGAGTTGGCAAAGCGTTATTTTTCGACAAGATGCATAAACCAAGAATTGCGATCATACTATGTAATATGTTTATTATAAGCAGTTAATTTAAGCTAAACTGTGATACAATCTACAAAGCCAGGTACAACGAAGTTTGGCGGTCCTCAATTAGTAGCGACTTACAATACCCCACTAATTGTTAAATTTAGCTGGATGAAAAAGAAGCCCCGCACCTGTAACTATTTGCGTAGCGCAAGCGTAGCAAACTAATTCAGTGTCGGGATGAATTTTTCCGCGAGGCACGCCCTAAAGGATACCGCTTCGCATAAGGGTTAATAAAGCAGTTATTAAGACATTCATGAAATCTTTATATACCAGTGAGTTAAAGCGATTTACAATACATTTGAGCGGATCAATGGGTCGCTAGCTACTGAAGATCGGATAATCAAAAACCTAAAGCTAGCAAAGAACCTTGAAAACTTAACATATAGGGTTCCAGGCAGGAAATAGTCTCGATTTGGAGGCTCGGTGTCTGGGTAAAATGTTTACCGTTAATTAAAATCAACGATGTATCAAAAAAAAGAGATCTTACAGTAAATACCGATACTAACATTTCCTAATTTAGCCGATTAATCTTATAGAAATAGTACGTTTCCTGTACCTGAGGTGAAGCAGGTTTTGAAAATTTCATTTGTAGACTAGGCTGCCAATTTTTAGTCAGTTTTCGGTCATAAGCAAAACTCAATTAATACACATAGACCGCAGTTATCCTCACAAAATCTTCACAATCAAATTGTATTTTAAGATTGGGAATTTAATAAAATAGTATAAATAAAAAATTTGCCATATCCTTCAAAGACATAGATTTAGTTGTCTAACGCACAGCATTTGACAACTAAGTGTTTTAGATCATTATTAAAAAAGATTAAAAAAGTAAAATATCATATTAGTAGGTGGTGATCGAAACACAGTAAGTTAACAAATATTACACATTTCACGATTTAAATATTTCACGTGCAAATGCCTTATAGAGTAAGAGTTGAAAATTAAAAATCTCAACTGCCCAAAAAATAACTTTCTAATTCCTTACTTCAGGCTGGTTAGCCATTGAGTTTTATGTAAAAATATAAACAATGAATAAAAAAAGCATTTAATTTGCTTGGCTTATCCGTAGATGCTTTTTGGGACAAAACAATAGTCAAATAACAGTCCTATTGTTTAGATAGCAAAACAATTATCAGCTTTAAAGTCATGAAAATGTTACCAAAGGTAGCTAATTTAAAACGGTATATTTCCCATCAATACCACAACAAAGACTCTTTAAATTCAATATCAGATTCGGATTCAAAGCTGTTAGTCAGACAAACAGCCGAAATTGAACCTACCCCAACTGATACATCGAACCTTTACCAAGAGAAGGGAGCAACGCCAGCAAATCAAAAAGGAGAGATGGTTAAATGGTCACCTGCGATGCAGTCTTTATTAGATCAGCCTCCATCTAACCTACCGATGCAATTGATTTTTGGAGGGATCGTATTTTGCCTATCTTTTTCCATCTGGGCATGGTTCGGTGAAATTGACAAAGTAGGTAAGGCACAGGGGAAGCTCGTACCAAAAGGAGAAACCTATAAAATTGAGTCTTTAGAATCTGCCAAGGTAAGCCATATTGCCGTTAAAGAAGGACAAGAGGTTAAGGTAGGACAATTAATCGCCAGGTTAGATTCAGAACAACAGACTAGAGAGGTTGAACGGCTTGAAAATCTTATTGTCTCTTATCAACTAGAGCTAAGTCAAAAACGTCACTTGTTAGAGAAAGTTGAAGTAGAGACCCAAACTCATCAACTGATTGCCCAAGCTGAAGTACAAGGTCAAAAATCAGCCATTGACTCGGCGATCGCCGAAGTTCAATTAACCAAAGATTTGCTTGCTCAACGGCAGTCTGAATTAGCAGCTCATGCAACCAGACAAAAGCGCGTTCAGGATCTATCGGGATTAGAACAGGAAAAACTTGACCAACTTAACTCAGAATTAAAAGAACATCAACAGCGACTAGAAAGACTAAAACCTCTCGTACAAGTAGGAGCAATTTCTCAAGAAGTTCTTTTCCAGGCTCAACAGGCTCAACGTCAAACTCAACAACAAATGACTGACAACAAACTGCAAGGAATTAGCAATATCAGTGAACAGATATTTCAATCCGAACAGGCGCTACGGGAGATGGAAACACGCATTACTCAAAGTCGAGGAGAAATTGTTTCAGGGCAAAAGGAAATTGAGCGACTTCAAGCAGAATTGCTGCATAAAAAAGCAGAGAGGCGGAGAATTGAGCTGGAAGCGCAACAGAAAGCGCAGCAACTCAAGATGGAAATCGGTCAGACTGAAACTAAAATAGCCGAAACGAAAAATCAGCTAGCAACTGCCAATAGCCTTTTGGAAAAAAGAGCTCTTAGATCTCCCGTGGCGGGGACTATTTTAGCTTTCAATGTGATCAACACAGGTAAAGTTGTTCAGTCAGGAGAAACTGTTGCCGAAATCGCACCTCAAGGCTCTCCGCTAGTACTTTCAGCTGTCTTACCCGATCGCGAAGCTGGCTTTGTTGAGAAAGGTATGACGGCACAGGTCAAGTTTGATGCCTATTCATATCAAGACTATGGGGTGATTCCTGGCAAAGTAATTTCCGTCTCGCCAGACACGAAAATCGATGAAAAATTAGGTGCAGTCTACCGAGTGCAAATAGAACTCAAACGCAACTACGTAACTAACGATCTTAAGAAAATCTTGTTCAAACCAGGTCAAACAGCTACTGCTGATATTGTGATTAAGCAGCAACGAATCATCGATGTATTGCTCGATCCGATCAAAAAACTCGAACAGGACGGCATTGATTTATAAAACCAACAAGATTTATTTATTCGAGAAGAAAATCATGTATCAAAATCTTAATTATTCTGATTCCAAGCTCGATAAGGTGATGTCTGATGATCAGTTCAACCAAATAGTTGAAGCTATTATATCGGGAAAATATTCTTGGGCGTGCCTGCTAATTCTACGCTTTTCAGGATACAATCCGTTGCACTATATTCCCTATCGAACCTACAACCGACTGATGAAAGTTAATCGAGAGCAGAAACCCCAATCAGAGGGGGATCATGCAATTGCTCATCGCAGCCAGTCTGTATCACCTCAATCGACTCAGAAATCATCGACCAAACTTCGTGATCTATGTTGTTGGGAAGAAATCGATCGCCAGTCTGATAAGGTAAAAGGTGGCAATAGAGTATTTTCGCTCCCCGCAATGACCAATTTGATCTTGCAAAGATTCAGCAACAGATAGCTAGAGCTGAATGCTAAAAAATGCCGAATATCATATAGATCTATAACGATCATTTTCTAGTAATTCAAGCAAACTATTACTTGGTTGCCTCTTAAAAAGTTTGAATAGAAATAAAAAATTACTTTTACTCAAACTTCTGAGCTAGAGGTTCAACAATTAACTTTTGGTGGCTTTTTAAGGAGTTGAGAGCAAGTGGATACTACAGCAATGAAATCGCCCTCTTCTGCGGATGGTTCAGAAGATCGGCTCACAGTCATATCGTGGCTATTGAAACAGGGTCAATTTAACCTAGACAAAGCAGAGTTAATCAAACATCTCAGTCAAGAATTTGAAATACTAGAGTTTAAATTGGGCGACGAAATAATGGCTGAACCTGGTTCTTCGGATCATTCCCACATACCGCAGCCAGACTCTCAATACTTCTTTCTAATTTGTGGAGGGCAATCGCGACTACTGGGCTTTGATGTCGATAAGCAAAGAGAAGTTTCAACTAATCTCATGGCAGAAGGGGCAACCTTCGGCGGGGAAGCTCTCTGGTGCAAGATTTTCCTTCCTTACAGAGTGGTAGCCGCTAGTAAAGTTCAAATTGCCAGAATTTCCCTAGCAAAACTGACTCCTTTTCTCCAAAAATTGCCAGAGCTTGACCGAAAATGGCAGTACATGACTCAGCAGCACCAAAAATTAATCTTTTTAAAGACGCTGACCCAATTACGCTCCTTATCTAGCCACCAAATCAAAAAATTGCTGCCTTACTTGGTAGCAAACAAGATCAACGCTGGAAACTATTTAAAATCAGCAGAGCAGACTGTCCGTTTCTGGTTACGTCATGGTCAAATTAAAGATCGAGCGATCGCCATAGGAGATTCTTGGGGATATTCAGAGTCGGCTAATCATAATTGGATAGCTCAAACTGATTTGTTAGTCTATCAATTGCCGCAAAAAAATTGGCAAATTTTTTCAGAACTTGCCCCCGAATTGGTTACTGCTTGGTTAAAAAGCCCTGATGTTCAATCCAGTCAAACACCATTAGCCAAAACCAAAAATTCTCCCACTGTCAACGCTCTAGTTAATCTTAAAACTCCTAATTCAAGTCTTACTCATGTAGCTCCTCCCTCTCTACCAAATTCCCCTCCGTCTCTAGGCAGAGATGATCAGGTTCAAGAGATCGATTATCCTAGACCGATTAAGCGTCGTGGTCGATGGAAAACCTATCCGTTTATCGAACAGCAAAGTTCCTCTGACTGTGGTGCAGCTTGTCTAGGGATGATTAGCCAATACTGGGGCAAGCGTTTGAGCATCAATTTTTTGCGCGAGATCATTGGAATTGGACGTTCGGGAGCATCCCTAAAAAGTTTAGCCGTAGCAGCAGAAGGAATAGGTTATCATGCTCGACCGGTGAGAGCCAGTCTGAGTCGTATTGCCCAGCAACAAAATCCCTGGATTGCACATTGGCAAGGGGATCACTATGTAGTTGTTTACCGCATCAAAGACAATAAAATTCTAGTTGCCGATCCTGCTAAAGGAAAGTTTGAACTTTCTGGCAGAGAGTTTGCTAATAGTTGGACAGGATACGCTCTATTATTAGAGCCAACTGAAAAATTATATGAAGCACCATCAGAAAAACGCTCTCTAACTAGATTTTTTAAACTGTTATTGCCTTATCGCTCCATAGGCATCCTAGTTATCATTGCATCTTTATTGATTCAACTTCTGGGTCTGATTTCCCCTTTGTTTACCCAGATAATTCTTGACCAAGTGATAGCCAACAAAAGCCAGTCAACCTTAAATGTTCTGGTGATTGGGATGTTGATGTTTGGGGTTCTGGGCATCGGCTTGTCTTCGATCCGCAACTATCTACTGAGCTATCTAGCAAACCGTCTAGATCTAACCATGATTGGTGGGTTTATTAACCATGCTTTGAACCTTCCTCTAAAGTTTTTTGAATCGCGTCGCGTGGGGGATATTATCACTCGCGTTCAGGAAAATCAAAAAATCCAACAGTTCTTAATTCAGAATCTTTTGCTGTCTTGGTTAGATTTCGTGACGGGATTTGTCTATCTGGGGTTGATGCTCTACTACAATTGGCAGCTTACAGTTCTAATTCTAGTTTTAATTCCGCCGATCATACTGTTGACCCTAGCTGCGACTCCTTTGCTGAGAAAGGTTTCACGAGAAAGATTTAACGCCACTGCCGATCAAAATTCTTCTTTGGTGGAAATGATGACAGGAATATCTACGATTAAAGCTGTGGCTGCCGAGCAAGATCTACGCTGGCGTTGGGAAGATCTTTTAACTCGTGAATTAAATGTGTCCTTCAAAGGTGAAAAGCTGGCAATCAACTTAGGACTACTGAGTGGGCTAATCAATTCCATTGGCGGGGGATTACTGCTATGGTATGGGGCTACCTTGGTGATTCAGGATCAGTTAACCATTGGACAGTATGTGGCTTTCAATATGATGAAAGGATATATTATTAGTCCCGTAATGACACTGGTTGATATGTGGGATGAATTACAAGAGGTATTAATTTCTATAGAACGACTCAACGATGTTTTTGAAACCAAGTCAGAAGAATCCCAGCGAGAATCAAAAATAATTTTACCTAAGCTACAGGGAAATTTAGTATTAGATAATGTAACTTTTCGCTATGAAAGTGAAGAAGAAGCCAACATACTGCAAAATATTTCCTTGGAGGTGAAAGCAGGGCAAACTGTCGCCATTGTCGGTCGTAGCGGTTCGGGAAAAAGCACCTTAGTCAAACTAATCCAAGGCTTGTATCATCCGATTAGCGGTCAAGTTTCTGTCGATGGACATAATCTGAAGCACGTTTCCCTTAAATCTTTGCGATCGCAAATGGGAATTGTCCCCCAAGATTGTTTTTTATTTTCGGGAACTATCCTGGAAAACATTACTCTTCATCGCCCTGAATTTACCTTAGAAGAGGCTATTGCTAGCGCTAAACTGGCAGAGGCTCATGCCTTTATTCAGTCTCTACCTTTGGGATATAACACTAAAGTTGGTGAACGGGGAGATAGTCTTTCTGGTGGACAGCGACAGCGTATCGCGATCGCTCGTGCCTTTTTAGGAGATCCGCCGATTTTGATTTTAGACGAAGCAACTAGTTCTCTCGATACGGAGTCGGAAAGACGTTTCCAGGAAAATCTAAGTCGTCTTTCTCGTCAGCGTACTACCTTGATCATTGCTCATCGCCTCTCAACGGTGCGTAATGCAGATTCTATTGTCGTCCTAGATCGCGGTTTTATCGTTGAGCAGGGTACTCACGAAGAACTAATCTCAGAACAGGGACTTTACTATCAGTTAGCCAAACAGCAGCTAACTCTTTAAATTATCAAACAAGATCTGGTTTAGCACAGCTAACCTTAATAGTTCGCTCTTCTTCACTATGAAATAAATTTTCCCCAGCTACAGTTCCACCGTTTATTTGATAAGTACTATCTTCTAACTCACCGTTCGCTCAAATTTCTGAGTCATTCGGAATTATAATAGCGAAACAGCTTGCATCATAAGGGTTTAAGAAGATGTAGAGGAGGTAAGTTAGAGGAAATCGAGAAATGGCGATCGCACAATAAAATTCTTCAAACCCCGATCGCTTTGTTAACAAAGCGATCGCCTATAATTTTCCATTTATCTCCTCTCAAACGGCTGAAAGCCTTGTAAAGATTATTGTTTGCTTTGTTTATTGAGCAACTCAATTTTAAAATGAGCGAACAGTGAGAACAGGAATGGCACTTAAGCAGTTAGGACTGAGATCTTGCACCTAATATGTAATTTATCTGTGCCATGAGGGTAAAGGGGAAAGCTTAAGGGGAAAAGGGCATTAAATTGATTACCAACCTCAAAATATTTAGTTTTTTTGTACTGGTGCAAGATCTGAGTAGGAAGTGTGAAAGGAGCGAGAAAAAGGTTGGGGCAATGATGATGATGATTTTTGCCCGATGCAGTCTAGTATTAAGTTACAAAATACGTACCAGACTAAAATTTAATTCGGAGGCAGGGTCTTCTACAGCCTTTCCTTTATAAATTTCCTCTAATTTAAATTTGTTTTCTTTTTCGATTAAGTCTAGCCATTTTTGAGGATAATTAAGTAGAAATTTATCGCTAAACACTTTTGACATTTCATTGACATCAGCTTTATCTACGAAACGA
>CALNYB010000003.1:0-251262 GCA_942490675.1 Cyanobacteriota bacterium
AGCGTGCAAGTTTCCAAGCACTCGGCTCAAGCGATATCACTCTTTTTCAAAGTGAGTTTTATGGTGGCAGTAAAGATGTAGCCAAACAAGGTTATTAACGGTGTCTTTGCCTCCTTTGCTCCGTGGAACAATATGATGGAGATGTAAAGGTTCGTTATTGAATAGCGTTTGTCCACATACAGGGCATTTGAAGTCCTGTTTGCCAGCTATAAGTGCCTGTTTTTTGTTGAAAATATCAACTTCAGATTTGTTTGACTTCTTGTTTCTTTTTTCCCAGTATTCTCTGAGAGAAGGGTCATCAGGAGATGACCTTTTTACAACGAGAGAGTGTCTTTGAATCTTAGTCCAGGCAAATTTGATTATATAGTTACCAGATTTTTTATCTCCAAAGACCCATTTTTCATTAGGTCTTTGTAGGTTTAATCTGCCCCAGTATTTATCCTTAGTCCAATATTTTGGTTTATTGGGGTGGGTACGCTTTACATATCTAACCTCGCGGGTAAACATGTAGTCGTCTAAAGTTCTGAATGCTTTAGACGAAACTGCTTTATTTAAGTAGTTAGCTTTACCTCTTATAATGGGATTAATCTTACCTATGAGAACATCTACAGGTTTACCTATATGATTGAGAAAAACTTCTCTGATATCATTACGGGTCTTCTTGAGAAAGTCCTTGCTTGGTTTGATTAGTAACTTTAATCCAGTTTTCGTGTTTTTGACTTTGTAGTGTCTTATATTGAAACCTAAGAAGTTGAAGCCTTCTAGAAGATGTACAATCTTGGTTTTTTCAACGGATAAAGACAATCCTCTTGTTGAAAGCCATTGATTGACTTCGTTCATAGCAATCTCAGCATCTTCCTTGGTTTTGCAGAAGATTACAAAGTCGTCGGCGTATCTAACGAGGCATCTATCACCTCGAATTTCTCCTCTGTTGTTGTATTTAACCCCAACAGCTTTTTCCATGCCGTGTAAAGCAATATTGGCTAAAAGTGGTGAAATGATTCCGCCTTGGGGAGTTCCGCTTTTTTGAGGATGGAAAACATTTCTGTCTATGAATCCTGATTTAAGCCACTTTTTAATTAAATGTCTGTAAGGGAAATTCCCAATGATATCTAATAATTTTTCGTGGTTAATATTATCGAAACATCCTTTGATGTCGGCATCAACCACCCATTTCTTTGTCTTGTGAGGACGGGCAATTTGGTAGATTTTACCGATTGCGTCGTGGGGGCTTCTGCCAGGACGAAAACCGTAACTAATACCCTCGAATTGGGCTTCCCAGCAAGGTTCGAGAGAATTTTTTACAATTGCTTGTAAACATCTGTCTCTAATTACTGGTATTCCCAGAGGTCTTAGCTTTCCATTCTTTTTAGGAATGTAAACTCTTTTGGCGGGTATTGCCTTAGTATTGTGGTCGAATGCTAAATCGTAAGATAAAGCTAACCTTTGTTTTGGGGTTTTTACCAATACCTTATCTAGTCCAGCCGTTTTGCTACCTTTGTTTACTACCGTTACTCTCCTTACGGATTCTAAAACGTTAGAAAAACTGCGTAACATTAGCTTTTGTAGATTTCGGACTTTTCGCCAATTATTTTCTTGAGTTGCTTTGAATATACGTCTTCTAAGATTCCTAATATTTCGATAAACACTGTACCAGTTGATACTGTGCCAATCTGATATTCTCTCAGTTACGTTTGCAGAAATTTGCATCTAACTTTTCCTTTTGAGTTAAGTTTCTTGAAAACGGTGATATAAAGCTGATATCACCTGTGCTTACGTCAGCACCCTTTCGGGTAGAGTATTTGGACTCTTATTCGCTCAGTTGAGTCAAAAGTGTGACTATTCCTGTTGTCTTTCGACGTAGCGACATTTGCTTTTTAAGCTATCCTATTCCCTCTAAAGAATTAGGTATTCCTTGCGGTTTACTTACTCAGACATATTTGTCTGAGACTTCATAGGGGTTTTCCAGTTCCGCATCTTTGAGATACGACGCATTTAGATTCCTGCTATGCTCCTGTTTATCGAAGTTCGTGATAGTCCAATTGATTGTTGTACACGAAACAGTCAATTTAAATCTACTGTTATCGAGTGGATTTCTAAACTTCTCTACCCCTAGTCAACTTTTAAATTGGGATAGTCTTGAATATAGAAGCCTCAACACAGGTTCACAAATGTTAATCGTGTGCGTCTTACCCTAGCCCTTCTCTATCCAGATGTCTTGGATTCAATTGGGACATTTAACCCTCTAGCTGTGAAACATTTCCGTTACCAGAAATGCTCCTTCGGGCGGGTACAGCCTTGACTATTAGGCTGAAGTCTTTCTGAGGGACTTACTCTCCGATGCGACTTTTCAGGTCGCACGATAACTCTTCAATAGTACATTTATTAGTTAGTAAAGTTATTCTGTTGCCTAAAGATAATTATGAGCAGATTAAATAAGACCTCTTCTAAAGCAATTGCTAAAAAATCTGCCTTCATTGCTGGAATAATGGCATCAATAGGAGGAATAGCAGTTATGCTTAATTGGACTTTCTTGCGTCGTGCCATTAGTTATCCTAAAAATCCTATTACTAACGTGGACTGGTACCAACCTCTAGAAACAGTTACAGGAAAGCCTAGTGAGCTATCTAAAACAAGTTCTATCTCCATTTCACCTGACAGCCTTAAATTGAGAAAAGCGCGATCGCTGAATCTACAAAAATACGTAATTTTTAAATACTACATTTTGACGTTCGGAAGGTGGGTCAAAAAACCAGGTAGTTCGCGACAAATTGCGGCGAACTACTTCTTGGTTCCCACTTCCCCTATTGTATTTGTAACTTGAAGAATAAAATGGCACTAATGGAATCATAAAATGGCACCTCATTAGAGTATCTGACTTTTCACGGTATCTTTTTTTCAATAAAGCGATCGCTAAACCACCGATTCCCCAAGGCTTATTTTTCCGTTATCGATTGTCATTAAGCCAAGATTATTGAAAATAAGCCTTGGGAAGAAATCCAGTTCTGGACGGGGTTTCAGAGATGCCGTGAAAAGTCAGATTAGAGTATAAAAGCTAGTAAGGTGATTTCTAGAAATAAATATACCAGTAAATCGACAGAGCAGCGAGTAATGTGACAGCAATACTTGGTACTTTCTTTGATGGAAATCACCTAACCAGCGAACAGTTTTGTGACTGGTGTATCAAACTCGATTTGAATGAGCAGGCAATACAAGAAATTTCACAAATTCGGTCTTCACCGCCATCGCGGAGGGTACAAAGTCGCAGAGGAAATGTCAGTGGTCGCTATCCCAGTCAAAAAATGGGGGTGACCATTCAGTTTGAAAGCCACCACCACGAACTCGCAGGAATCTATTCCATGGAATACGATAGGGAGGTACTCGAATATTACGACCAACCACCAACGATTAAGCTGAATTATGAGAGTGCATCGGGTCGTCAAGTTGGAGTAAAGCACACTCCCGATTTTTTCGAGATCGGTCAAAGGTCAGCTGCTTGGTCAGAATGGAAAACAACACAAGAATTAGAACAACTGGCAATAAAAATGCCCAACCGTTACCAGAAAACAGAAACTGGTCAATGGCGATGTCCTCCTGGGGAATCTTATGCAAATGACAGGGGACTTAAATATCTAGTACGTACCGAAAAAGAAATAGATTAGAATCTTCAACGTAATCTTTACTTTTTAGAAGATTACTTCAGAGAGAAAACAAAACAACCTTCACCCAGGCAGTCAAATAATTTGGGATAGAATAAATTGGCGAGTTCTCAACTTAGGCGAGACAGAAATAACCTTATTAAACTCACAACAAGAGGTAGTTCACTTACCAGTTACAGTTTTTGAACAACTGATCACACAAAAACAAATAGTTGTAGCCAATACGATTCGTTCTAACCCAGCCCCCGAACATTCAAGAATTAAAAGTGCCAGCGAGTCAGATTGTGCAGAAGCTAATCGACGTTATCGTATCATTGCACCTTATCTGGCAGGTTCTACTAGAGACGAGAGCGTTCCTAAAAGAACCTTTTATCGTTGGGTCAGACATTGGCGACAAGCAGAACAGATATATGGTTATGGTTATCTTGGTTTGCTGCCCCAAAGCCACCTCAAGGGGAATCGTCAATCCAAAATACCCGAACTGACCTCTAAACTAATGGCAGAATATATTGTTAACGATTATGAAACCTACAAACAAAAAGGTAAAAGGGCAGTATATGGGGCTTTGGTAAATGCTTGCCAACAGAAAAATACCGCAGTTCCCAGTTATAAAACCTTTCTCAAATTCTGTAATAACAGACCGACATACGAACAAACAAACAAACGTCAAGGTTCTCGTGCTGCTTATCCAAACGAGCCCTTCTACTGGGAAGCGCGAATTCACTACTCCAAGACATGGGGATCGCCCTTGGGCTATATGTCATCTAGATCATACTCAGTTAGATCTTGAATTAGTTTCTTCTAAAACTAAAGCACTACTAGGTCGTCCTTGGGTTACTTTTTTGAGCGATGCCTACTCTCGACGTATTTTGGCTTTTTATCTAACTTTTGATGCACCTTCTTATCGTAGCTGCATGATGGTAATTCGAGATTGTGTAAGTCGTCATGGACGTTTACCTCAATGCTTAGTGGTAGATGGAGGTAAAGAGTTTAGCAGTGTTTATTTTGAAAGACTGCTGGCGATGTATGAATGCACATCCAAAACTAGACCAGGAGCAAAACCTAGATTTGGTTCTGTGTGCGAGCGTCTTTTTGGTACTGCCAACACTATGTTTGTTCATAATTTGGCGGGCAATACCCAAATGACTAAAAAACCTCGCTTGGTTACTCCCGCTGTAAATCCACGTCATCATGCGGTTTGGACGTTAGGCAGTTTGCAGGAGCATCTATGTAATTGGATTTATGAATTCTACGACCGTCAAGAACATCCCGCATTAGGACTCTCACCACAAGATGCTTACGACCAAAGTATTATTCAGACTGGTTTAAGACCGAGCCGATTAATTCCCTATGATGAAACATTCCGCATTTTGACTATGCCCACTACGAAAAAGGGAACGGCAAAAGTTATTCCCAACCAGGGAGCAGGGCAAACGCACCTTATTTTTACAATGCTTACGCCATAAAGGTTTTAGCTATTATTTAGTTTTGTTACTAAAATTTAAAACTCTTGCTACGTAAGGCTTACAGAATTTAGATGCGTTTGCCCTGAACCAGGGAGTGAAAATTAATCATCTTTATTACTGGCACAACAGTTTTCGTAATGGAAGTGTTGAAAAAACCAGCGTTAGCGTTAGATACGACCCAAGAGATGCAGGAATTGCTTATGCTTATGTGCGAAAACAATGGGTTCGCTGCATTTCTCAATATTACAGCGTGTTTAAAGGTCGCTCCGAGCGAGAAATTCAATTAGCTACTCTAGAATTAAGACAGCAATACAAACAACACTCGAAAAAATTTACGATCACCGCCAAGGCTCTAGCAGTTTTTCTTGAAGGAACTGAAATTACTGAATCTATTCTGTTACAGCGTTTGAAAGATGGAGAAGTTAAAGATATTCATACGGAAGAATTTATTAACGAACAAAATACTCTGACTTTAGTAGTAGCAGACAACAGGCTCAAATGGATGCATTACAGTCAATGGCTAGCATGACCAATACTTTACATGGGCTATTCGGCACTTATGAGTTATTAGAATTTCCCAATCTTAGCGGTCAACTATCCCGTCGCAGTATCGATATTCACTTTCCTCGCTATCAAGCTGATTGTGACTCAGATTTAGTTGAGTTTCAACGGGTTCTCAAAAGCTTCGGTGAAAAAATGACTCTAGAAAAAGCTCCCGAATTGGAAATTCATTGGGAGTATTTTTATGAGAGGAGTATTGGTTGTGTTGGTATTCTCAAAGACTGGCTGACTCAGGCTTATCGCAAAGCTTTACATGAATCCGCTTCTACTTTAAGCGAGCATCACTGGCGACCTTACGCACCGTCTGTAGCCCAATGTCTTCAAATAGCAGCCGAGGCGATTGAAGGAGAGAAAGCATTTAAGTTTGAGTCAGGAGAAATCTCTTTATTGCGTCAGAAATTAGGTTTATCAGGAGCATCATCTTCAACTATTAGCTCGGAAAATTTGTCTGTTAGCGCTGCTTCGAGCAAAAAAAGCAAAGGTCGCCCTGGAGTTCGTCAGCCTAATCGGGATGTTATCGGGGGAACATAAAGGTTT
Source organism: Cyanobacteriota bacterium (assembly GCA_942490675.1). Lineage (GTDB taxonomy): Bacteria > Cyanobacteriota > Cyanobacteriia > Cyanobacteriales > Xenococcaceae > Waterburya. The sequence goes on from CALNYB010000003.1 coordinate 6,224, forward strand.
GTAGTTACGTTTCAACCGATATTTTTTCTTAAACTACCTGGGTAGTTACCATTAATCTTGATTTTAAACTGACAAATTTTCCGAAAAGTGCCATCTTATGATTCCATTAGTGCCATTTTATCCTTCAAGTTACAAATCTGATCGCACCACCACAATTTTCTGAGTGTTCCTCTTTCCAACCCATGACAATCTGGATTATGTAGTGTAGATCGGCGATTGTGCGATCGCTACTCACTTTTATCCGTCGCCAAATCATGGGACTAATGCCTAGCAACACTATTTTTAGCTGATATATAATGGGCGAGTTTGTATCTGACATGGGTTCATTTTAAGCCATCTCCCCCACTTTTTTTCGCTCTCCTACTAACCACTAACCACTAACCAAAGCGGTATCCCTTGCCAATCGACCATCTTCCATATGGACAATGCGATCGGCTATATCGAGAATACGGTTATCATGAGTCACCAACAGAATCGTACAACCCTGTTCTTTGGCTAATTGCTGCATAATCTCCACAATATTGCGACCAGATTTACTATCTAATGCGGAGGTAGGTTCGTCCGCTAGTACTAACTGTGGTTGACTGACTAAAGCACGGGCGATCGCAACTCGTTGTTGTTGTCCCCCAGAAAGGCTATCGGGATAGAAATTGACTTTATCTCCTAAGCCAACTGCTTCTAAGATGTCTGAAGTCATTGTATTACGTTGTTCAAAAGAAATATCTTGGTGCAATCTTAAGGACATGCGGACATTTTGTTCTACTGTGAGACAAGAGAGTAAGTTATGGGATTGAAAGATAAAACCGATCTGGTTGCGAACTTTGACTAATTCATTTTTGCTTGCACCATATAGTTCTTGTCCTAAGATGTTCACGCTGCCTGACTGTACGGAGCGCAAACCGCCAATGAGAGTTAATAGAGTAGTTTTTCCGCTACCTGATGGACCAGTCATAATGACAATCTCGCCAGCAAAGATATCCAAATCCACGTCAAATAATACGGGTTTGCGTAATTCACCTTTGCCAAAGGCATGGTTGAGATTATTAATAGTAACGACACGGTTTGGAGACATGATTAACAGTTAGTAGTTAGTAGTTAGTAGTTAGTAGTTAGTAGTTAGTAGTTGGTAAGTTGCTACTTCCTGTTTTTTTCCTTATTGCGATCACTCTGGAATTAAAGACGCAAAAAATTCTAAATTATCCGATATATGATCGCACCGTCCCTGGCTCTATTACCCACCTCGATTAGTTCGTCGCGCTGCATCTGTTCTAGAAGAGCTTTGACCTTTGAGGTATCTCTCCCTAACAGATATGCCATTCCTGTACTTTTCATGACAGTCAATCTCCTCGCGCTCGTAGTCGCCCTAATACTACGATAGACGATCCCGCAAATAGTTTCTTCAGCTTTTACATAACATACCTCTGCTTAAAGAGCGATCGCTCTATTTCTTCACGACTTTCTCAAACTTTATCTGTATACAGAGAATACATTTAGAGCAAGTAAACTAAATTATGCTGCCAAAACTCCGCTTAATTATTGGTTGGACAGCTATTATTTCGCCCCTCTTATATATTCTGTCCGATCTTCTGGAAGTATTTGGTGGTGGTTTTGCTGCTAGTCAACTATGGATAAACTATGTTGCTTTTCTGCCGATTCCTTTTCTAATGATTGGTCTTTATGCATTCCAGCGTCCTCGTTCTAGTTGGATGAGTTTAACTGGTGCGATCGCTTATGGAACCTCATTTATTTTCTTTGCTGGGACAACTTTGTACGCTTTGGTAGCCAAAACAGCAAACTACTCTACCTTAGTTGAAGAATTAGGCAGCATCTATACTTTTCATGGCGGATTGATGGTTGCAGGAGGAATGTTATTTGGTATAGCTGTGATTATAGCTAGGGTATTACCAAGATGGACAGGATGGTTGTTAATACTTGGAGTCAGTTTAAATCTTCTTTTCCATCTGCTGGCATTTCCCGATCTGAGTCAGATCATCAGCAGCATAGTTAGGAATATTGCTTTTGTCGGCATGGGTATAGCTATTTTAAGAACCAGAAAATCTGTTTAATTCTCTGTGTAATTATTGACAGGTTGATTTCATTTCAGAGCGATCTCCTACTAACCACTGTACAGACGCGAAATTTCGCGTCCCTAACGACTAACCCTAACCAAAACTTAAAATACTTCAGCAGGATCGGCAGATTGGAGTTTCCGAATTGCGATCGCACCAGAGGCAAGACACATGATAAGGGTTAAGAAAAATACTCTCAAAGCAACAGCAGACTGCATTGCCAAGGGCATTTGAGTTAAAGCCTCTAGTAAGCCATACATACCGATAGATACACCAAAACCAGGAATAAAGCCTAAGACGGCGAGAATAATTGCTTCTTGGAAAACTACCGCCAGCAGACTTTTATCTGGATATCCCATTGCTTTGAGGGTGGCGTATTCTGCCAGGTGGTCATTGACATCGGCATATAATACTTGATAGACAATTACTACTCCCACCACAAAACCCATCATTACCCCAAAGTTAAAGATCGTTCCTGCGGGGTGGTTTTCAGCCCAAAATTCTTTTTCTGCGGCGATAAATTCTTCATGAGTCATTACCGAAACCATATTAGGTAAACTAGCTCTAACTTTGGCTTTAACAGTTTCTATATTTTCTTCAGACTCTACACTCAGCACCCCGACTTTTAAGTTATCAATACTATTTGCACCGTACAACCGAAGATAATTCCAGTCGCTAGTGATTAAATATCCTTCAACAAATAGCGTGCTACCAAGGGGTAAGCGTTCACTCCCCCCCGAAGGAGCGATCGCTATCTTTAGCTCCCAGCTGGAACTGAAGGTGGAGTCATGCCCTTTCTCCCTAAAGTGATTACCTCAGCTATGTAAGTCCAGGGGTTAACTTGTCGCAGACGACAAGTTTCAATCACACTCAACAATGAACTGTAAGCCTGACTACCTTCAGATGTGCGTGTCCCATAGCCAATGCGACGGGCAATCACAGCATGACGTAATGCCCGTTCAGCTTCATTATTGGTTGGTGGTAATTCAGGGTGATAAACGAACGCCACTACCGCATCCCAATCATTGAAAATTTCTTTGGCTAAAGCCTGCAACTTAGTATGGTCGGCTTTTTTCCCTAAATGACAAGCTCTCCTAAGACGAGCAAGAAGTTTCCGAATCTGTACAGCATCCTCCCTGGTGTGAGCAATGGTGGCAATTAATTCTCTCAAATCATCTAAAATCCATTGCCCGATTTGTGCTGCTTTTTGATTAATCGCTCCCGTAATGGCGATCGCTTTGCGAATCAGATGTGCCAAACATCTCTGTCGCTTGGGATGAGAGCGATAGACCCCATAACCATCGCTCACGAGCCAACCGATGAAGGCATCAAGTACCAAATGGGATAATTCCTCTTTTCGCCGAGAGCCAATATGAAAAACTGCGGTTTTAGTCGTGACAGCGACCCATAACCAATGTAGTTTTCCTTGCTCATACCAATGAGTTTCATCCAGATGCAGGATATCCGCTTGTTGTAGTTGTTCGACCAATTCTTCAACCACTGGCACACAGGCAATTCCTGCTTCTCGGATACAACGGTCAATCGTTCCCGTGCTGAGTTCGGTTTGAGTCCAATCTGTTAGAAATTCCTGGATTTTAGAGCGACTCATCCGATACCTCACTCCCAGCGAGGCGATGAATGTAGCTAACATCGGCCCGACCAAAACATATTCTGTTAGCTTCAAATCTCTGCTCCGCCCTTCTACCACAGAAACATATCCTGTTCCTGGTTTCTCCTCGGTGCAGTGACCACAGCTACAAGTTGCCCGATAGTAATGATGCAATTGACAGATTATCCGAAACCCTGATTCTTCTTGTTCTAATTCCAGAACATAATGTCCCATGTAGAGCTGACAATCCGATTTGATTAGAGAATGATTACACGCAGCACATTGATCGGGATAGTGAGGTATGATTATTTCTGCTTTTAGGGGTTGGTTACGCCACTTCCCTGGAGCCCCTGGTTGTTTCCCTGCCTTTCTTTTGGGGTTTTGGTTACTTTCTCTTTGAATGATGTCAAAACCTTTGTTCTTTTTGGTTTTTTCTTGAGATAATTCTGACTCTGGGCTCTGACTTTTCTCTTCTGTTGTGGGGTTTGAAGAGTAAGGATTATCACTTGATGGAGGCTGGGAACTATTTTCGGAATTCTGTTGTTGCTTCTCCCACAGTTCCGTGGCTAATTGATGTAGATTCTTAGCTACTTCCACCAATCTCTCATTCTTGAGAGACTTGAAGTAGTCTTCGTTCATCTGTGCTAAGTCATCTTTATCTAATTGACAGGGCAAACGCACCTTATTTTTACAATGCTTACGCCATAAAGGTTTTAGCTATTATTTAGTTTTGTTACTAAAATTTAAAACTCTTGCTACGTAAGGCTTACAGAATTTAGATGCGTTTGCCCTGATCTAATTGAGCCATGTTTCCAAAATACACTATTCTCCTCACTCGCGCTCATTTTTGACTGGGGGATGTGAACGGTTACACCCAGGTAGTTTAAGAAAAAATATCGGTTGAAACGTAACTACAAACCTTTATGTTCCCCCGATAACATCCCGATTAGGCTGACGAACTCCAGGGCGACCTTTGCTTTTTTTGCTCGAAGCAGCGCTAACAGACAAATTTTCCGAGCTAATAGTTGAACCCACATTCGGCAGCCCCACAGATGGAATACGAAAGAAATCTCCCAAAACCCGTATTTTATCTTGAAGAAAAAGATTAATTGAATAAATTAGGGACAAGTTAGCGTATTTATTCCGCTAACTTAGCAATTCAATGGGAGGAATTCTCATTAACTTTTACTTGATGAGAATTTCTCCCCGAATCAAACCAATAAGGGCTCTTGTTATCAAGAGAAAAATAATTACCACGCCTGAGTGACTTCGTGAACTAATTGAATTTAATTGTGGCAAAAGTTGAATAATTAATTACCCAGATAAAATATAATATTTTTGACAAGATAAGGGGAAAAACTTGAGAGTAAATAAACGTTCTGAACTCAGATTAACAACTTGTTGAATTCCTTGATGAATTAATAAATGAATCCCTTGAAAACATTGAAATATCCAACGTAATGTTGGTCGAGCAGTTAATTTTCCTAATTGATTAGGGATGCCAGTTTTAGCTTGATATAATTGATAACGAACTTCTCTTTGCCCCAAAGAATAAACCATCAGGCATAAACCCATAAGCATTGCCATAGTTTCTATCCTGCGAGGGGATTTCAAGAAAATACTATCAGCAAAGAATAAGGGGTCTTTGAGAAAGCCCTAAAGGATTAGCTTCGCGTCGCAAACCCTCTTTCTACATTTTGCTGTTCTTTATATTTTCTGAGCATCTCATCACAACTAAAGGATTCATTATCTAACCGATTAGTGGCAATAATAAATTTTCCCGCCCGATTTTTGTAAGATTCAATTACTTCGGAATTTGTCTGAATTTTGCCAGTTATTTGATAAGTCTTATTCAGAGGTTTAACCTGATTCTCTATGATTTCTATTTCAGAAATTAGATGATATTTTAGTTTCGATTGTATCTGCTTTAAGCTCAACTCTGCTTCGGTTGCATTATCGAATGTTTTCTTAAATAATTTAGCTACTTTCTTTTCAACTATTTCTTTTTCTTTGGTAATTTTCTTCTCCAGAGACTGACGATCGGATTCGGCTCTCGCTTCACTTTCTACTATATGCGAAGCGGTATCCTTTAGGACCAACCATCTTTGGGGAATTCCTCCATAATTACTGGTTTTTTCAACAAAGGAATAACCAGGGAGTTCACTTTTACTAAATTCTGATGATGATACCTCATGAACCAAATTTTTCGCCTCTTTTATTGATAGAGGAACTCTGGTTAACCATTTGATTTCTCTTAGTAGTCCTAAATTGTCTTTGCTGTATAAAGCACTATCTCCTACTATCGTCGTATCTAATTTCAGTTTTTTCTTATAGTTTTTGGCTATTTGTCCAAAAGCTTTTTTATCACTTTGATTCTAGAAATGCTGCTTCAATAAATACTGGTATATTCCCATCTCCAGTTACAATTAAATCTAAAATAAATTGTTTTAAATCTGGTCTATGGTCGCGGGAGTAACCATGAGTTATGGTAATTGGTATTATTTCACTGTCTTCATCTGATTCTTGTTTAGTTGGTTTATCCTCTGAACAACTGCCTTGATTATATTCACCATGAACTGAAAAAGAACTAGAATTCTTCGTGAGAAAAATCGAGATTAACATTGTATTTTTAGCTGCTGATAAAGCAATTAACAGAAATAATTCTGACAATCCATAGTCGTAGAGTTTATCCATTACTCTACCAATTTTATAGTCGTTTAAATGTTCTGGTAATATTCCGTTCCCTAAAAGCGGCGAGACCCCGCGTCGGCGTAAGACGCAAGGGAATGCTCGCCAAGACGATGTTCTGTAGCTTTAGCTTCAAAAAACTTGGGAAATAAATATAGTGGTTGGGAAACAAAACCTAATCCATTTAGAATAATTGCCTTGACTATTTCTCCTGAATTAACTATTTCTTGTTCATCTATGACTAATTCTTGGTTGATGAGATCTACCATTTGTAGTTCATCAATTATTCCTGCGACTATTCCTAAATGGTCGATGTTTTTAATTTCTATTCCTGTTAACATTTCTACTCACATATAGAATCAAAGTTCTGTAGGAATTCAATTGTATTTATTTGCTGCTCTTGATTCTGGATAATTAGCTACTTCTGAGCAATGCTCATTTTCCTGATTTCATATTTCTTTTGTACTTCATCTATGGGGCTGCTGAATGTGGGATATAAGTCAATCTGACTTTTCCCGTTATCTTATTAGTTGAGCGATCGCTGACTATTCCTCTATCCTAAAGTCCTATTTTCTCGTTGTTCATTGTCATAAAACTTAGCTTGTTGACAACGAAGGCCGGGCTGAAACCCTTATTCTTTTGAGGCTTTCAGACTTAACGGGAAAAGTCAGATAAGTCAATACCTTCAATATCATTCTCTTCAAATTCGGGGGCGCGTTGTTCGACGAGGTTAGCAACTTCGGGGCGCAAGTCATCCCACCAGGCTTGTTCGGCGTTAGGATCGCGTTTGCGACAAACTAACAATACGGTGCTGGAAACCGAGTTTTTCTTCGCTTGGTGGAGATTTTGCGGGTTTTCGGTACTGACAGACCAAGATGCCGTAATCTCAAAGCCAGCATCAATCAAGGATTTAGTCAGCACATCCCACGCACCAGATTCTTTATGGTTAAACTGTACCGTCATCACCCCGTCATCCCGCAAGACGCGATAATATTCGCTAAACGCTAGCTGCATCTTTGCTTCATAGTCTTGTTTTGCCAGTTCTTCGGGAGATGCACCCATGTTACGGAAACGAGAAGGATTAGCAACAGCTTCTCGATCTTTGTCGGTAAGTTCCGACCAAAATAGATCGGGAAATATATCCCCTAGCGTACGTTTTTGCCACACATAGAAAAAGTCGGCGAGTTCGGCATATTGGATGGTTGAATAGTACGGAGGATCGGTTACGATTGTATCTACAGAGTTGTCGGGGATGTGAAAAAGGCTATCGGCTGATGCTGCATCGATATGGATTGATTTGTAATTGTGTTGTTCTAGCCCTGGAATTGTTGAATTTAATTTTGTGTCAAATAACTTACAAAGCTGAGTATACTTTTTAGCGACATCTTCTAAACAAGATTGCCAAAGTTCAATAGCACCATTAACTTCAGGATAGTTCCACATTAAATTTAATGCGTGCATTCCAGATGCAGTTCTATATGATGCACGGCTTGAATCAAACATTGATAAACGGCAATTTTTGTCAGCACATCTATCCAAAATTAAAGCTAAATAAGTAGCTATAGCTTCTACTTTCTCTGGTTCATATTCAAACTCTAATTTTGATTTTGTTTCATTGATAATTTCCACATAGGTAATGAGAGTTAAAAGCTGACGTGAATTAAACAATTTATGTAAGCGTTCAGGGGGGTAGAAGAGCGATCGCGAAGCACCAGCTAACGCTGTCCGCGCAGTGCCTCGGCTCTGCCGAGGCCGCCAAAAAAGGCCATCAAAATTTGATAAACTAAGTGACATGGAAGAAAGGCTCGTCAATTATGTAGAGCAGATCCCTCCAGAAGATTGGGGAAAAACTCCCATCAGTGTCAAGAAACTGGTGGAGGAGATGGCGCAGCAAATAGAAGAACAAGAAAAGAAGCTCACAGAAGTCTTGACAGTTCAAGAACAGTTATTAGAAAAAATCAATCAAACATCAAAAAACTCATCATTACCACCATCTAGTGACCCACCAGGAGTTGAAAAAAAGCGTCCCATAAAGAAAAGCGGGAAAAAAAGAGGGGGACAACCAGGTCATCAAGGAAAGAGCCGAGAGTTATACCCCATAGAAGAATGTAGCTCCGTAATAGAGCATCATCCTAAACAATGTCCTAGTTGTGGAGAGGCCTTAAGTGGGTGTGACACAAATCCCTATCGTCACCAAATAGTGGAAATTCCTCCCATTAGTCCCATCGTGGTTGAGCATCGCTTATATCAATTGACCTGTATCTCCTGTGGTACCAAGACTCGTGCGACATTACCCGAAGAGGTGAACCCAAGTGGTTACGGAGTCAGAGTAGTGGCACTGGTGGCACTACTGAGTGGAGTCTATCGCAATAGTCAAAGAATGGTACAAAGTGCCATAAGTCCCAAAAGCGTAATGTTTTGGAGTTTTTGACGATAGCTGTTGTTGCTGCTCGTGGTGATCAAACTGCGCCTTCTTTGCTTCCAGAAAATACTACTTGTTCTGATGATTCTGATTTTTTGAAAGCTGCTTAATTTTATTGCTTGATTTTGGGGCTTGTTTTTCGTCTTCTTTACACCCCCTGAACGCTTACCAATTTATCCCATTGATCTAAACCCTTTTGAATCATCGCACATCTTTCAGCAGTCATATGACCATAAGGAACTTGTATATCAGGACTTAAACCGCTTACACTCCATCTTTCCAGATTTAATTCAATATAATCATTAGCTTTCTCTAAACCTTCAAAATCTAGTTTATTGGGAATTCTAAATTTTAGCCCTCCTTGACTTTCTTTGTAGGCAACAGCATATAATTGATGACCTAATCCTTTTGTTCCTCCTTGATTAATAATGTAATCATATTCGATTACATTCTCACAATTAATACATTTGCCAACACCTCTACTAATAGTTGTTGTAGTACTAGGATCGTATTCACCATAATCAGTTTCAATAGTTGTCCCTTTCCCTTTGCTTCCTTTAATCAATTCAAAATTAACTCGCTTTTCTTTAGGATCGGGAATTGGTTTTACAGCACACCATCTATGTAAATTCTGTTTTTCTGGACGCTTGTATAACCACCAATTAGGACTAAGAGGCACAATTGACTCGCAATGAGGACAGACAACCGTATGCGCCCAAAGGTAATTCTGTACCTTTTCGCCCTCGTTAGAAGGAAAAAACTCAGCTAATCTCTTTTCTGCTTCATCGCCAACAAACTTGACCCATTTATCAATATCCTGCTGTAAATCTGCCCCAAACTTGAGAGGATATTCCATTGCTGCTTTCATCGTCACCACAGCCACAGGATTTAGGTCAGAAGCCAAGACATTTAAACCATATCTTGCTGCTTCAAAAGGAATACTTCCTCCACCTGCAAAGGCATCCAAAACGACAGGCTTTCTTTTCCCCCAAACCTTGTTGCAATACTCCTCTAATTTCTCAATAATTCTGCTAGTTGGAGGAGTTTTATATAGCTTAATCGGCTCTTTTTTCTTGAGTAAAATGCCATCTTTTTCGGGATGCAAACCCAACAAATATTCAAACTCTTCCATCGAAATATCTGCGGGTAAAAGAGAAGCCAAAACCGAAGCGCGAGAAAAGGATAAAGGCTTGCGAGAATACCAACGATGTAACCCCTTAAAAGGATTTACCCCATGTTCGTAATACACCTGCTGATTGAGAAGTTTTACAGGCATGATTTTCTCAATAAACACCTGGGGACGTTGGGATTTAATCATAAGTAATATAAAAAGTATTATTATTTATATAGAGGTTAAATAAACTCCTATGATTAATAATTCCCAGAAACAACGGATTTCCATCACCGTAGATTCACAGCTACTTGAAGAAGTAGACCAAATGACTAAAAACCGTTCCGCTGCGGTGGAAGAAGGTTTACGTTTGTGGCGCAAGCAGCAAATTGAAGATCAGCTAAGAAACTTCTATCAAAATCGTTCCCAGGCAGATGTTGAATTTGAACAAGAATGGGCGCAGTTTTCCCAAGCACAGATGGAAGAGATTCTAGAAGAGGAAGGATTATAAGCCGTGACAAGTTCCTATCCTCGTCAGGGTGAAGTGTATCTGATTAAGGCATTAAAGACTTTAGGCGATACAAAAAAACGCCCTGCTGTTGTTATTTCGATGAATGTCAGAAATGAATTTAAGGAGAACGTCTTAATTGTTCCTTTTACCAGCGATTTAACTAATGGCGAAACACCGACCAGATTAATTGGTGTTTGTGTAGACAAAGGCAGGATCTTAATTCCTGTAGGAGAGGGCGGACTAAAATCTGCATCTTTAGCTTTGTGCGAGAATATATCGGCGGTTCGTAAGCTTTATCTAGAACGCGGACCCTATGGGGCAATTACACCACAATCTTTGGCTAGGATTCAACGAGCAATTCAAATTGCGATCGGTATTTATTAAAAGTTTAGGGAGCAATTTTTTTAATTAGTGAGCAAGATGCTCACCTGACTTTTCACGGCATCTCTGAAAGCCTCTTCAAATAAGGGTTTCCCTCCAAGCCTTATTCTCATTAATTTATACTTAATGAGAATAAACAACGAAAGAATTAGGCTTGGAGAATGGGGATTTCGCGATCGCCTTAGAATCGAAAAAGATCCCGTGAAAAGTCAGAGTGTATATCGGCGATCACGACGAAAAAGCAGCCAGAAAATTATGGAATTCTTTGCCATCAGTATATCGTCAGTGTGCGGTCGCTTATACTGATTTTGGGGCAGCTTATGGAACAGTATTTCCTAAAAAACGTCATCGAGCTGTAGGGAAAGAAACAGGTAAAACTAGCTATATTGAGAGATTCAACAATACACTAAGACAGAGAGTATCGCGTTTAGTACGAAAAACTTTATCGTTTTCCAAATCGCTAGAAAATCATATCGGTGCTATTTGGTATTTTATTCATTACTATAATACTTCATTGCATCTTTAGCACTACCAATTAATGAACTTGGAGAAAATGTTTCTCAACCAACAAAATTAATTGTTGAAAAATGAGATTCTGTCGTAAAAAATAGGAGTTATCGTGGTAATCGTTCACTTCCCCCTAACTCCGAACTCCCAATTTGTAATTGTTCATTAAGAAAGCCACGCAGATGTCTGTAATGGATTCCAGAACTGCGATAATGACACTTGAAGCACTATTGACAATGGCAGTCAATCAAACAGCATCTTAACTAAAGAAGATAAATATTATTTTGGGGTTTAGTTATGAGTAAAAGTAACATCAACAACAGTCGTAATGTGGCTATTGTTGGACCATACTCTAGCGGAAAGACTACATTACTTGAAAGTATTTTATTTGTTACTAAACAAATTTCCCGTAAAGGTAGCATCAAGGAGCAAAATACAGTTAGTGACAGCTCAATCGAAGCACGCGATCGCCATATGAGCGTCGAATTATCTGTTGTGGCTACCGAACACCAAGGAATTAACTTAACTTTTTTAGATTGTCCTGGCTCAGTAGAATTTGTCCAGGAAACCTACAATGCCTTAGTAGGTGCGGGAGTCGTCGTGGTAGTTTGCGAGCCATTAATTGATAAGGTTTTAACCCTGGCACCTTTATTGAAGTTTCTGGATGATTGGGAAATTCCCCATTTGGTATTTATCAACAAGATTGACCGTAACTCATATGGCTACAAGGAAATTCTTCAGGCGCTTAAACAAGTTTCCAGTCGTCCTCTAGTGCCACAACAGTACCCAATTCATCAGGGGGAACAGTGTATTGGCTATATTGATTTAGTATCGGAACAAGCTTATCAATATCACCCTCAACAACCTGCCGATCCCATCCCACTTCCAGAAGATTTGACAGAGTTGGAACAAATTACTCGCCAGGAAATGTTAGAAACCCTGGCTGATTTTGACGATCATTTGCTGGAAGAATTAATTGAAGAAATTGAACCACCTCAAGCCGAAATACTCCAGGACCTCAAACAAGAATTAAGTGCCGACTTGATTGTACCTGTCTTTTTTGGCGTAGCAGAAAATGATTTTGGGGTTCGTCCCCTGCTAGATGCTTTAGTCAAAGAAGCTCCGTCCCCTGAAGTTACGGCTCAACGTCGGGGTTTAGAAGCTAATGCAGTAGAGGCAGATACCATAGTTCAAGTCTTAAAAACTTACTTTACTGCCCAAGGTGGACGTTTATCTTTAGTTAGAGTTTGGCAGGGTGAACTTACTGATGGGATGACCCTCAATGGGGGAAGAATTAGCGGTATTTATCAATTAAAAGGGCAACAACAAACACCTCTACAACGAGCATCCATGGGTAGCATCGTGGCTCTAGGGAAATTGGAAAATGCTTCCACAGGAGATACTCTATCTAATGCGACTAAACCAATTCCGCCCCTGCCTCAAGCCGAGATCATCGCTCCTGTCTATGCTTTAGCGATCGCGCCCCAAAACCGTAAGGATGAGGTAAAACTCAGCAGCGCCTTGGGGAAACTCCTGGCAGAAGATCCGTCCTTACATTGGGAACAACAGGGCGATACCCGCGAAGTAATTTTATGGGGTCAAGGAGAAGTTCACCTTCAGGTTGCTTTGGCTCGTCTCAATCGCAAGTATAACTTGCCCATGAGTACTGATTTACCTCAAATCCCCTATAAAGAAACTATTCGTCGTTCAACAAATTCTCATGGTCGTTACAAACACCAGAGTGGGGGACATGGTGCATTTGGAGATGTCTATCTTGATATTAAACCCTTGGGTCGAGGAGAAGGCTTTCAATTCCATCAAACTATTGTGGGAGGCGTAGTTCCACGACAATATATTCCAGGGGTAGAAACTGGAGTTAGAGAATATTTACAACATGGACCCTTGGGTTTTCCGGTAGTCGATGTTGATGTTACCTTAACCAATGGTTCTCATCACGCCGTAGATAGTTCCGAACAAGCTTTCAAACAGGCAGCCAGAATCGCCATGACAGAAGGAATGACCCAGTGCAATCCTGTATTGTTGGAGCCAGTTTTAGAAATCACTGTTTCTGTCCCGAATGATTTTACTTCTAAAGCTTTACAACTTATTACTGGTAAGAGAGGACAAATTTTAGGCTATGACCGCATTGCTGACTGGCATAGTTGGGATACGGTAACAGGATATTTACCTCAAGGGGAAATGCATGACTTTATTATTGAATTACGCTCTCTGACCTTGGGAGTGGGCTTTTTTAACTGGAAACAGGCTCATTTACAAGAAGTTCCCGAGAAGTTAGCTCAAGATATTTTGTCTAATGCTGATTAATCAGCACTCACAGTTCCCTTAAATAATTTTAGCGATCGCTTATTAATTTTTTAAGCTCTTCTAGTAGTAGTCGGAAAACTTTGAATTGATGGATAGAGGTAAGCAAGGGGAGTTGTTTACCAGGATTTATTCCTCAAAACAAAGTTGACGCTCTACTAGACCATTCAAAGGTTAACGTTACTCTGTTGGTTCAAAATCCGATTTATCCGCCCCACAGACAGGACATACCCAATCTTCGGGTAAATCTTCAAAAGCTGTCCCTGGTTCAATCCCGCTATCTGGATCGCCTACTTCTGGGTCGTATTCGTAGCCACAAACTGAGCAAATATACTTCATGACGTTTCTCCTCTCAATACTTGTAATTTTAGAAGAGATTTGGAGTAATAACTTTGGAACTTGGGTAGAGGACATGAAAAAATTTCAACTTCTTATTTGAGGCATTTTTTTAGATGCGATCGCTTGCGTTTCGATAGCTATTGCTCAACCCCATCCAAGATCGAGTCCCTCAAGCCCCTAATTGCTACTTTAAGTTTCAGATACAATACTTGTACCCAAAACTTATGACCAAAAAAATAAAGAAAAAAGTTTTAAGTCTGTATTGTGAGACAATATAGGAATTCCTTTTAACTAAAAGTTAAAATAGTCATAACTCTTTCCCAGTATTATTGCAGTATTATTGAACTGAGTCCTAACTAAAAAATATAGATTGACTTATAAATTAAAATTTCAGAGCAAGTCAGAGCAAGAAGATATTATGATTTACGAGCAACAGGCTGCTAGTCAAACCGAACTAGTTCTGCAGGCAGAAAATGTCAATGTGTACTATGGTGACTTTTTAGCCGTAAAAGGAATTTATTTAGATGTTCCTAAAAATCGAGTTACTGCATTTATTGGACCTTCAGGCTGTGGGAAAAGCACCCTGTTGCGCTGTTATAATCGCCTCAACGATCTAATTCCCATTTTTCGTCTAGAAGGATTGGTTACTTACCACAATCAGAATCTCTACGGCAAAGATATCGATCCAGTTCAAGTACGGCGCAAAATCGGCATGGTTTTCCAAAAACCAAATCCGTTTCCGAAATCTATTTATGACAATATTGCTTTTGGAGCTAGGATCAACGGTTTCAAGGGTAACATGGATGAATTGGTAGAGCGATCGCTCCGTGGTGCAGCACTTTGGGATGAGGTGAAAGATAAGCTTAAACAAAGTGGTCTAGCTCTTAGTGGTGGACAGCAGCAAAGATTGTGTATCGCCAGAACTATTGCCCTTCAGCCTGAAGTAGTATTGATGGATGAACCCTGTTCTGCTCTAGATCCCATTTCAACTCTCAAAGTAGAAGAACTAATTCATCAGCTAAAAGAAGATTACACGATCGTTATTGTCACCCACAATATGCAACAGGCTTCACGGGTAGCAGACTATACTGGCTTTTTCAATGTTACTGAAGTGGCAGGAGGAAATCGTCAGGGTTATCTAGCAGAATTTGCGTCTACAGAACAAATTTTCCAAAATCCTCAACAGGAAGCAACCCAGCAGTATGTTAGCGGTCGTTTTGGTTGATTTTTGACCAGACTTAGACGATTTCCAGAAAAGATAATACCAAGACAATTAGTTGGATTTCCTACACCATAATGAATAACTTTGCTTCAGACATTACATTCTTTGTCAGAAACTGGCTTAAGAGCAAAGGATTGAGAAAGTAGTACTAACGTAATTCTTAAACAGAAGGAACTTGCCCGAATTTCATGGTCGATTTCTTGATAGGATAAGTTGAGCTTGGGATCGTTACAATTAAAATTATGTTTTCAAAAAAATACTTATCTCGTCTATTAGCCTTACTTTTAGTAGTTGCTATTGGTTTAATGGGCTGTACTTCCAACCCCTCTGGATTATCTGGTAACTACCGTGAAGATACTTTGGTAGTATTGGAAAATATTAGATCGGCAATTGATTTACCTGATGATGCTACGAATAAGAAAGAAGTAGTCACCTTAGTACGCCGTCAAATTAGCGATTATGCTTCTCGCTATCGTCGTAACTCCGAAACCTCTGGGTTAAGATCGTTTACTACTATGCAAACTGCGTTAAATGCGATCGCAGGATATTATAGTTCTTATGGCAATCGTCCCTTAACAGAAAAGCTGAAAAAACGTTTGGGTCAAGAGTTTAGACAGGTAGAAATTTCATTACAACGCGGTATATAGTTTTGAATTTAATTTAGGCGTTGCTGAATAGAGAATGCTAATCAAGAAATCAGATCTTTGAAACATTGCTTTTTCGTGGATACTTGCATCAAAAGCATTACGCACTCACCAACGCCGCCCAATTATCATTATTTAACTTTGTGAGCGGGAAGTCCCGCGCTATAGTCCCAAGTATGTAGGACTTAGCGTCGGGACGGCGTGGAACATGGCGAGGAAACCTCGCCGTTTCCGCCTCATGAAAGCGAACCTGACAACCTAGTGAGGCATGTTTACCATCCAAACAAAGTCATGGTAGACTAATATAATGATTTTGAATTATACCTATAAATTGTATCCTGATGCTCAACAAGTCGAACTGCTGTCGGAGTGGTTGGAAACTTGTCGCGTCAGCTATAACTATGCACTACGAGAGCTAAAAGATTGGATAGCTAGCCGTAAGTGCCCTATAGATAGGTGCAGTTTGGAATCAGAATACATTATGGCTGCGGACTATCGGTTTCCTAGTTATCACCAACAGCAAAACAACTTACCTAAAGCCAAGAAAAAGTTTCCTAGACTAAAGACTGTGCCGTCTCAGGTATTACAGACTAATATCAGAAGGTTGCACGATAGTTGGGATTCTTTTAGAGCTAGGGGCTACGGTTTTCCGAGATATAAGAAATATGGACAAATGAAGTCTATCTTGTTTCCTCAGTTCAAAACTAACCCTCTAACTGATTGGACAGTACAATTGCCAAAACTAGGGAAGGTGCAGATTAACCTGCACCGACCAATACCAGAAGGGTTTGTGGTCAAACAGGTACGGTTAGTCAAAAAAGCAGTAGGTTGGTTTGCAGTATTAGCCATCGAGTCAGATCTCGAAGTTCCTAGTCCAGTACCTCATGGTCATGCAATCGGTGTTGATGTTGGCTTGTTATCCTACGTGGCAACATCAGATGGATTCACCGAATCTAGACCTAAGTTTTTCAAGACAGCCCACAGTCGGCTGGAAGTGCTACAGAAGCGTCTGTCAAGAAAAATGAAGGGAGGAAAGAACTATGAAAAAGCGAGAATCAAAGTAGCCAAACAACATAATTACATTGGATTCAGACGAAAAGACTATCAGTTCAAACTAGCTCATCAGCTATGTAACATGGCAGATACAATCTATGTTGAAGATTGCGACTTCCGCATCATGGCAAAAGGAATGCTGGGCAAACACACTATTGAGGCTAGCTTTGGACAACTACGCAGCATACTAGAATATGTAGCCACAAAACGAGATGTTTTTGTCGCTCGCGTAAACCATCGCGGGACAAGTCAAATATGCCCAAACTGTAGAACTGAAGTCAGGAAGGATTTGAGGGTAAGAATAAGCGACTGCGAAGAGTGTGGTTATGTTGTAGATAGAGATATAGCTTCGGGTCAGGAAATCTGTAACCGAGGAGAAGAAACGTATCGCGGGACTCGCGAAAAGCAAGAAATTGGCTCTCAAGTCTTACTGTCGGGGAACTTTGTTCTAGATAAGTGGCGTAACTCAGCTTTGGCTGTCAGGGGAGCAAGATCCATTAGCGATAATGGAAGCCCACGCTAAATTAAAAACAAAGCAAAAGCGGAGTTTTGAATTAGCGTTGGGAGCAGGTCACTGTTCCGCAGTTTGTAGGCAATTTAGAAGCAGACTATGTGGAGACATTTCAACGGGATTTACAAAATAAGATTACTGTTTTTGGCGATCGCATCGGCAAAAAAGTCTAAAAGTGCCAGAATAAATAGATAGACGAATTGTATCTATCTAAACTCCTATGGCTGATCTCCCACACCTAAGCGGTAGCGACATCCGCGACAAGTTCTTAAAGTTCTACGAAGCTAAACAGCACCAAATATTGCCGAGCGCGTCTTTAATCCCTGAAGATCCGACAGTGATGCTAACTATTGCAGGAATGCTGCCGTTTAAACCGATATTCCTCGGACAGCGCCCAGCACCCCAACCCCGTGCCACTACTGCTCAAAAGTGTATTCGCACCAATGATATCGAGAACGTGGGGCGCACTGCCAGACATCATACGTTTTTTGAGATGCTGGGTAACTTCAGTTTTGGGGATTACTTTAAAGAACAGGCGATCGCTTGGGCATGGGAACTTTCAACCCAGGTGTACCAGTTGCCAGCAGATCGCATCGTGCCGAGTGTCTTTAAAGAAGATGATGAGGCTTTTGCGATTTGGCGCGATCAGATCGGTATCCCCGAACATCGTATTCAGCCCATGGGAGAGGAAGATAACTTTTGGAAATCAGGGATAACTGGGCCTTGTGGTCCTTGTTCGGAGTTATATTATGATTTTCATCCAGAATTGGGGGATGAGAATATTGATTTAGAAGACGATAGCAGATTTATTGAGTTTTACAACTTAGTATTTATGCAATATAACCGCGATGCAGAAGGGAATCTGACGCCTTTAGAGAATAAAAATATTGATACGGGTTTGGGTTTGGAAAGGATGGCGCAAATCCTCCAGCAAGTACCGAATAACTATGAAACTGATTTAATCCTGCCGATTATTAAAACTGCTGCTGAGATTGCAGGCGTAGATTACGCTAAAGCAGATGAGAAAACTAAGACATCCCTTAAAGTAATTGGCGATCATGTGCGGGCGGTGGTTCACCTGATTGCCGATGGTGTGACGGCTTCTAATACTGATCGCGGTTATATTTTACGGCGTTTAATTCGCCGAGTAATTCGTCATGGAAGATTAATTGGTATCGAAGGCAATTTTATCAATCAGGTGGCAAAAACGGCGATCGCTCTTTCGGAATTAGCTTATCCCAATGTCAGACAACAAGCAGACTTTATTAAAAGCCAGTTACAGCGCGAAGAAACACAATTTCTGAAAACCCTAGAGAGAGGCGAAAAGTTATTAGCTGAGATTATTGCCAAAGCTGCAAATCTATCCCAGAGAAAGATTTCAGGTCAAGATGCCTTTGAACTCTACGATACCTATGGCTTTCCCTTGGAACTTACTCAAGAAATCACTGAAGAACAAGGTCTAACCGTTGATGTAGATGGCTTTAACGCCGAAATGGAACAACAGCGCGATCGCGCTAGAGCTTCCCATGAAACGATCGATCTTACTGTTCAAGGTAGCATCGATCAGCTAGCAGAACATATTCATCCGACAGAATTTTCTGGCTACGTCGAATTGCAAGGAACGGCAAAAGTGGAAGCTGTCTTAGTGGGGGGAAAAACTACGGAAACTGCTGAAACTGGGACAGAAATACAACTTCTCCTGAACAAAACTCCTTTTTATGCCGAATCTGGCGGACAAATTGGGGACAAAGGTTATCTGTCGGGAGAAAATCTTTTAATTCGTATCCAAGATGTACAGAAAGAATCTGGTTTTTTTGTCCATTACGGAAAAGTCGAGCGCGGTACTGTTAGCGTAGGAGATGTTGTTAACGCCAAGATTGATCGTGCTTGTCGCCGTCGTGTACAGGCAAACCATACTGCAACTCACTTATTACAGGCTGCATTAAAGAAAGTAGTTGATGATTCCGTATCTCAAGCAGGTTCACTGGTAAACTTTGATCGCCTACGCTTTGACTTTAGTTCTCCCCGCGCTTTAACCACCGAAGATTTGCAACAGGTAGAAGAATTGGTTAATACCTGGATCTCGGAAGCATACGAAGCTGACGTCAATGTAATGCCTTTAGAAGAAGCAAAAGCCCAAGGTGCGATCGCCATGTTTGGTGAAAAGTATGCCGATGATGTCAGGGTAATTGATTTTCCTGGAGTTTCCATGGAACTCTGTGGCGGTACTCATGTACATAACACTGCGGAAATTGGCGTATTTAAAATCATCTCCGAAACAGGTATCTCTTCAGGAGTCAGAAGAATCGAGGCTGTGGCAGGGGCTGCTATTTTAGATTACTTAAACCTGCGCGATCAGGTAGTCAAAGAATTGAGTAGCACTTTTAAAATTAAGCCTGAAGAAATTAGCGATCGCGTTAATAATTTACAGGAAGAACTGAGAGCTACCCAAAAAGAATTAGACGCAGCTAAACAAGAACTTGCTTTAGCTAAATCTGATAGCTTGTTATCTCAGGCGGAAACTGTAGGAGAATACAAAATATTAGTAGCAAATATGGGGGACATGGATGCTAAATCCTTACAGTCTGCTGGGTCAAGATTACAGCAAAAATTAGGTGAAGCTGCGGTGGTAGTTGCTTCCATCCCCTCCGCAGGAAAAGTTAGTTTAGTTGCTGCCTTTAGCCAAAAGGTTATCAAAGAAAAACAACTACAGGCAGGTAAATTTATCAGTGGTATTGCTAAAATCTGTGGCGGTGGAGGCGGTGGTAGACCAAATCTGGCTCAGGCTGGAGGAAAAGATGTCAGTAAGTTGGAGTCAGCCTTGGATACTGCTAAACAACAGTTAATTAAGGGTTTGGCTTAATTAGGGCTTACTGAAAACTGAGATATGGGGATTTAACACTGAAAAAGCTCTAATATCAAAGCGATAAGGAGTTCGCAGGTTAACTGGACTAAATCGCACTGCCAGTTTGGTTCTTCTCCCTTGACAAATCATCATGACTGAAAAGTCAGGTATGGGTGAACGAAAAAAGGTGTGGCAGTTAAACAATAGAGAAGCTTTGAGTAACGAGTAACGAGTAACGAGTAACGAGTAAATACTTATTACTCATTACTTATTACTTATTACTTATTACTCATTACTTATTACTTATTACTCATTACTTTAAAATGCGAAAATTAATTGTTGCCACCGTAAATTTCGCTCACCCGTCAGGTATTCTATCCGTTTATTACTATTTTATTTGAAGTTCAAAACTGTGCCTGTTTCTGCTTAAAGCATTACGCATTCACCAACGCCGTATTGGTGACAGATGATACGGACTTTGATTATGTCGATGGACTAATGCTGGAACGTTGGTAGCCAATCGCGATCGCCTGTTCTCAACTCCAAAGAGCGATCTCTTCGAGATCTGCTTCGCAGACTGCGCCTCCTCTCAATTTAGTTTTACATTTCAGCTATTTTTGACTGGCTGAACTATTTTCTGATGATTTTTTTAGTCTAAACCACAGTTACTAATAGTTTATTTAGTATTAAAACTATTGCTATTTGTCTATATTTATCTGGTATTTTTTGTAATTCAGCATAACTTTAAAAGCTTTCAGCTATTAACATAAGCCAGGCTAATCATTGCATTTAAAAATGAGTATTTTACAAATAAATAGATTATACGTAAATATAAAGAAAGAAAGAAACTAAAGCATCTTGATAAACGTAATTAATTTAGATCGTGAGTAATAAATATTAGTTAAAAATTCTCTCCCCCTCCAATTGAAATCAACTAAAGAAATTTCAAGTATCTAATTAGGAGTAACTAAATTATGGTTGTATTGACAGACACTAACCAAACAACAAAATCCACTACTAGACTGACTTCACAAACTGTCGCCATTGCATCAGAAACTACTGCCATTCGGTGTCTTGATTGGGATCGCGATCGCTTTGATATTGAGTTTGGCTTGCAAAATGGGACAACCTATAATTCTTTTATTATTCAGGGTGAAAAACTAGCTTTAGTTGATACTTCTCACGCTAAGTTTCGTCAGCTTTATCTAGAGTTATTAACGGGTTTAATCGATCCATCTCAACTGGATTATCTAATTATTAGCCATACCGAACCAGATCATAGTGGTTTAGTTAAAGATATCTTGGCTTTAGCACCCCAGGTTACAGTAGTCGGTGCCAAAGTGGCGATTAAGTTCTTAGCCGACATGGTGCATCAAGCTTTTGAACACATAATCGTTAAAAATGGCGATCGCCTAGATTTGGGAAGCGGACATGAATTAGAATTTGTTTCCGCGCCTAATTTACACTGGCCTGATACGATTTTTACTTACGATTACCAAACCCAAATTCTCTATACTTGCGATGCGTTTGGGATGCACTATTGTGATGAGCCTACTTTTGATGAGAATTTAGAATTAATTGAGGCAGACTTTGAATATTACTACGATTGTTTGATGAAACCCAATGCTCGTTCGGTTTTAGCTGCCATCAAACGGATGAACAAACTGGATTTAAGAATGATCGCTACAGGACATGGTCCATTACTACAATATCATCGCGCCGAATTAGTAAATCGCTATCAGCAATGGAGTCAGGCAACAACCAAAACTGAAACTTTTGTGGCATTGTTTTATTCTGAAGACTATGGTTATAGTGATCATCTGGCTAGGGCGATCGCTCATGGCATTATTAAAACAGGAGTGGCAGTAGAATTAATTGACTGGAATAATACTGAACCTCAATTTGTAAGAGAATTAGTAGCGCAGGCAGCAGGCTTAGTCATCGGAATGCCACCCCAATCAGACTCAGAAGCTAATGCTATCCTCAGTACTATACTGGCAGCAGCACACAGTAAACAAGCAATCGCACACTTTGAATCTGGTGGTGGAGAAGATGAACCTGTTTATCCTTTACGTAATAAGTTTCAAGAAATTGGCTTAACCGAAGCCTTTACCCCGATTTTAGTCAAAAAATCTCCCGATCAAGCACTTGATCGAGTCTGCGATGAAGCTGGTACAGATTTAGGACAGTGGTTAACTAGAGATCGCGCTGTTAAACAAATCAAAGCCATAGATAACAGTTTACAAAAAGCCTTGGGCAGAATCAGCAACGGCTTGTATATCATTACTGCTACCAAAGGCGAGATTAAAAGTGCGATGGTGGCATCGTGGGTAACCCAAGCTAGTTTGACTCCACTGGGAATTGCGATCGCAGTAGCTAAAGATCGGGCAATTGAATCTTTCTTACAGATCGGCGATCGTTTTGTGTTGAATGTTTTAGAAGAAGGAAATTATCAACATTTAATTAGACATTTTCTCAAACGTTTTCCCCCTGGTGCGGATAGATTTGAAGGAATCAAAACTGTACCAGCAGCCAATGGTTCACCCATTATTGCCGAATCTTTAGCTTACATTGAATGCGAAGTTAGCAGTCGCTTAGAATGTAGCGATCACTGGATTGTTTATAGTACCGTGCAAGCTGGCAGAGTAGCAAAACTAGATGTTTTAACCGCCGTTCACCATCGTAAAGTTGGGAATCACTATTAGGTAATGAGTAATGAGTAATGAGTAATGAGTAATGAGTAATGAGTAATGAGTAATGAGTAATGAGTAATGAGTAATGGGTAATGAGTAATGAGTAATGAGTAATGAGTAATGAGTAATGAGTAATGAGTAATGAGTAATGAGTAATGAGTAATGAGTAATGAGTAATGAGTAATGAGTAATGAGTAATAAGTAATGAGTAATGAGTAAATGAGTAATGAGTAATGAGTAATGAGTAATAAGTAAAATGCATAAACTTGTTAATGCTTCCCCAACTCCCTGGTACAAATGGCTAAATAGCAGTGGAGTAATTAAAATGTTGGAATTTATCCAAGATTTTATTATTATTTCCCTTTGTATCGGTCTATTTGGCTTTATGACGCTTCAGTTGCGAGAGATGTTTGTATCTCTATTACCACCTTTAAACTTTACCAGAGTCACGGCTGATATTCTGTTTTTGCTAATTTTAGTTGAATTATTTCGATTATTAATTATTTACTTGCAAGAACGACGAGTTTCTATTGGTGTTGCCGTCGAGGTTTCTATTGTTTCGGTTTTGAGAGAAATTATTGTCAAGGGAATCTTAGAGATTCCTTGGAGTCAGGTATTAGCTACTTGTTCTTTTTTATTAGTTTTAGCTGTTTTGCTGATAGTCCGAGTTTGGTTACCTCCCACCTTTGAAGGTGTCGATCCTGAACAAAAAATATCTGAAAGATACAGACAAAAGATAGTAAACGGTAAACAGGTAATAGCCAATAGATTATAGCTTTTAGTTTTGTTTCCTTTTCCTTTGTAAACCATAATTGATCCTTTCTAAAATTATGATCCAAGCAACTATTAAACCAACACCTGCTAGAAAACGAGATGTTCAAGTAGCGAAAATTGGCACGAATACTCAAGTATTGCGATCGCGTACTTGGGAGAGATTGAAGTTTGAAGTGGAATATTCTCGTCAAAAAGGCACGACTTCTAATTCTTATCTCATTCAAGCCGATAAAATTGCTTTAATCGATCCGCCAGGAAAATCTTTTACACAAATTTACCTGGAAACTTTAACACAGCATCTCGATTGGCAAAAATTAGATTATATTATCCTACAGCACGTTAATCCCAATCGCTTGGCAACCATACAAATCCTGACTGGATACGCACCACAAGCAAAAATAATCTGTTCTAAACCAGCAGTTAACGCCCTCAAAGCTGCATTGGTTTTTCCCGAACGTCAAGCTCAAATTCAAGTAGTTAGAGACAAAGATATCTTAAACTTGGGACAGGGACATCAACTACAGTTTATGAGTGCGACTACTCCGCGCTGGGTGGATGGTTTGTGTACTTACGATCCTCAAAGTAAAATTCTCTACACCGATAAATTTTTTGGAGCACATTTGTGCGATGAGGCTATTTTTGATGATCATTGGAAACAGTTAGATTCAGACCGTCGTTTTTATTTTGATTGTCTTCATGCTGCCCAAACTAAACAGTTAGAAACTGTTTTAGCTAAGTTTGCGCCTCTTACTAGTAAAATCTATGCTCCTGCTCACGGTTCGTTAATCAAATATAGCCTTAGTCGCTTTAGCTATGATTATCAACAGTGGTGTCAACAACAAACCAGCCAAGAATTTAAAGTAGTTCTTCTGTATGCCTCTGCTTATGGTAACACCGCCACTATGGCTAATGCGATCGCGCAAGGCTTAATTCAATCTGGAGTAAGGGTAGAGTCCATTAACTGCGAATTAGCCTCAACGGAAGAGATTACCACAGCTATTCAAGCTAGTGATGGGTTTATCATCGGTTCGCCCACATTAGGCGGTCATGCTCCGACTCAAATTCAAACAGCACTGGGAATCGTGTTGGCCAACGCAGCCAAAAGCAAATTAGCAGGAGTGTTTGGTTCTTATGGCTGGAGTGGGGAAGCGGTTGATCTATTAGAAAATAAACTAAGAGATGCCCACTATGACTTTGGCTTTGAGCCAATTCGTGTGCGTTTTAGTCCCACTACTAGTACTTTAAAAAAATGTATCCAGGCAGGAGGAGAATTTACTCAAAGATTAAAAAAAACTAAGAGGCTGCGTACTCCTCGTCAAGCAGTAACAGAAACTCAGATTGATCGCACTGAACAAGCAGTTGGGAGAATTGTCGGTTCGATCTGCGTCTTAACTACCCATCGGAATAATGTTCATCGTGGTGTCCTCACTTCTTGGGTATCCCAAGCAACTTTTAATCCTCCTGGTATCATGATTGCGGTGGATAAGGAACAAAATGCAGATTTGATTAGTAATCCAGGGGATCAGTTTGTGTTGAATATCCTTAATGAAGGACGTAATGTCAGAAGAAATTTTTCCTATCAATGCAGTAGTTCTTTTGACAATGTAATTACTAAAACCGCTAACAACGGCTGCATAATAATTGAAGAGGCTCTAGCTTATTTAGAATGTACTGTTCAAAACAGGATTAAATCAGGCGATCGCACCTTAATTTATGCAGTAGTGGAGCAAGGTGAAGTATCAGAAAAAAAGGGAATTACGGCGATTCAACATCGTAAGTCGGGTAGTTATTATTAGAAAAAGAGCCAAGGATACAGATACCCCTGTTAAAAGTTTCATTTCATAACAAGTGGAGAAACTAGATAAGATAGATAACAAAGTAGCAGTAGAAGAAAATAATTTCTCATAAAAGAAAGATTGCTGATTTATGGCACAGATAGAAACTAGAACCGAACCCATGATTCTCAACATGGGGCCCCATCATCCTTCAATGCACGGCGTTTTACGTCTCATTGTGACTCTTGATGGGGAAGATGTGCTCGATTGTGAACCAGTAATTGGTTATCTGCACCGAGGCATGGAAAAGATTGCTGAAAATCGTACGAGCGTCATGTATGTCCCTTACGTTAGTCGTTGGGACTATGCTGCGGGGATGTTCAATGAGGCAATTACTGTCAATGCCCCTGAAAAGCTGGCGGGGATTGAAGTCCCCAAGCGCGCCCAGTACATCCGAGTAATTATGCTGGAGTTAAACCGCATTGCTAACCATTTATTGTGGTTAGGGCCGTTTATGGCTGATGTTGGTGCACAAACTCCCTTTTTCTACATTTTCCGCGAACGGGAACTAATTTACGACCTTTGGGAAGCTGCTACGGGACAGCGGTTAGTTAATAATAACTATTTCCGTATTGGTGGAGTATCAGTAGATTTGCCCTACGGCTGGATTGATAAGTGCGAAGATTTTTGTGATTATTTTAAGCCGAAAATTGACGAATATGAAAAATTAATCACCAATAATCCTATTTTCCGCCGTCGTGTTGAAGGTGTTGGTACAATTACCCGTGACCAAGCAATTAACTGGGGTTTATCAGGACCAATGCTGCGGGCTTCTGGAGTCAAGTGGGATTTGCGCAAGGTTGACCATTATGAATGCTACGATGACTTCGACTGGGATATTCATTGGGAGACTGAGGGAGACTGTTTCGCTCGCTACTTAGTGCGTGTTCGTGAGATGCGTGAATCAATTAAGATTATTCGTCAGGCATTGAAGGGTATTCCTGGTGGTGCCTACGAAAACCTGGAAGCCAAACGTATGGCAGAAGGACGTAAATCTAAGTGGAATGACTTTGAATACCAATATGTGGCTAAGAAAGTCGCTCCCACCTTTAAAATCCCTGAAGGAGAACATTATGTTCGTCTTGAAAGTGGTAAAGGGGAACTAGGAATCTTTATCGTCGGGAACAATAATGTCTTCCCCTGGCGCTGGAAAATTCGCGCCCCAGACTTTAATAATTTACAAATTCTGCCTGAAATGCTTAGAGGGGTTAAGCTCGCTGATATTATGCCAATTCTCGGTAGTATAGACATCATTATGGGTTCAGTCGATCGCTAGAATAAGTAAATTCAAGCTATATATTTGTTGAAGGCGGGTAAATCCCGCCTTTTTTTGGCAATATTTTGCAAAAGTTTAGAAATAAACTACAATACCTTCGCCAAATGAGAAGCTAAATTTTGCTGAGAAGTCAAGAAGGCTTTTTTAGGAAACTGGGAATCTTTCGGGCTTAGAAAAAGCTAATGTAAACTATGCTAAATGTAAAGGGTGCAGAATTGATTGGGAGAAGGCTCATCAGCAACAAATTTATCGAAGTAGTATTTTTTCTCTCCATTCAATCATTCAATCTCTTCTTCTGTATTTATAAACCTTCCAAGTTGTGTAATGAATAGTAATTGGGAACCATCACGAGTTGAAAATAAAATTGGCATCAATTTTAAATACAATCAAACTCTTCGCCTAGCGTTGATTCACCCTTCCTACGCCAAACTGATTCATGAGCCAGAAATTAATAATCAGCGTTTAGAATTTTTAGGAGAGACAATTCTCAACTTAGTAGTGGTCGATTATATCTACTGGAATTTTTCTCATTTCCAGGTAGGGAAGCAAAAGGCATTGCGCGATAAGCTAACTGAATCAGATAGACTAACTAATCTTTGGTACGATTTGCAATTAGGAGAATTCTATCCGTTTTTGGGTCTTAAAGAAGAACGACATCGCCTCCGAGTAAAGCCAAGTAATCCTTTTGAAAAGGCATTTAAAGCTTTAGTTGGGGCAATATATATCGACCGTGGTTTTTCTCAGGCACGAAATTGGCTCCAAAAACGCTTGATTGTGCCATTACTCAAACGTTACTTAAAGCCTGAACTAGAACATGTTGTAACAGATAAACACTTGCAGTTATTGGGAGAAACTTTACTTCAGGGAGTAGCTATTGATTACCTTTATCATCAGATTCTTCAGGCAAGTCCTAGCACCCTAAAGTCCTTGGCGAGAAAACTTACCTCCAAGGAAAGCCAGAATAAATATCTTAAATTATCGGAATCAGTTTGGGGCGAGATGTTCTCGGAGAAGACAATGCCGAAGTCTTACAAAATCTTGCTAGCGGAATTGTATCTGCACCTCAACCAGGAAAATAGTAAAAGTAGTTTTAGCAAAACAAGCAGTTACTTTGCCGAACAATGCCTTGACGATGATGAAATTATGCAAGAGGCGATCGCTTTACTGCTCAAAGACGGCAAGCCCCAGAAGTGGATTATCCACAAAATGATGGGCTATCCCAGCAATAAATATAATCAGGGGAGAGAACGATATTATGAGCTGATCGGTAAATCAGAGCAAGCAGATTCATAGTCTAAGCTAGAGAAAACTGACTGCTTTAAATTACTAGTTACTCTTAAACTTTTCATCGTAATCACCACGGTAATCACCACAGTCAATAGCTTGCTCTGTATTAGCCAAGGAAGGGTTCACCGTACACTTTAAACGGTAGTCTCCAGTAAAAAAACGGCACTTGGTACAGGGGATTTGGTGCATTCTTTTAGCTTGAGCTATGGCGTCTATAATGCAGCTAACCAGACTCCAACTGCAAAGACTCAATACGGATAAAGCTCCAACAATGCGAAGTTGAAGCAAAACTGGTTGGAATAGATTAGCAGAATGAACGGCGAAATGAAACACAACTAATTATTTATCATCAAAGAAACTTACATCATAGGCTTTTATTGTGACACATATTAGTTTTTTAAATCTGTTAGCAAGTTGTAAGGCTAAACTTAAATGCGACTTTTAATGATTTGAAATATTTGCGTAATTTGCTGTTTATTAAAAGTTTTCATTAATGCTAATGCTGCACCTTGGGGATCTTTGGGGATGGCAACTGTCCCAGTAGAAGTTCCACCACCAGAAGTTCCATCAGCAGTAGCAGCTAACTGTTGAAGATTTTTACTGGGAACTAGCTTTTGAACTTGACCAGCGCTCAAATAATCACCAGCTTGCTTAATTTCTTTAATAACTACCTGAGCAATAGTACCGTAAGGATATCTTTTATTGGTAATTGCTTTTTGAGTAGTAGCCACTATCTTTTGCCAATTGGCTTCATTGGGAGCTATTTCACCAAGACTTTTACAGGCAAGATAAAGTTTTTGACGGCTTTCTGGGCTATCAGGCTGTTTAAATAATTGCAACATTTGTTTCAAGATTGTTGTCACCTTCTGGCTAACATTAACCTGATCAGAGGAGCCTCCTGATAATAATTGCTGGAGATACTGATCCAAAATAGCAAAGTTAGATTCAGCCTGCTGCAAAATCTCGATCGCATCACTATCACTGAAGTCAGGGGAATTTTCCAGGCGTTCAATTAGATCCTGAAGATGATCATATCCATTGAGAAACAGGTTTTCCAATTTCTGGTCAACATCAACAGGATTATCTTTAAGAATTTTAAAGGAATCTTCGAGACGATGGGCAGTTTTTTGAATACTGGTGTAGCCCAACATCGCAGCACCACCTTTGACAGAGTGAGCAGCCCGAAACATTTCATTAACAGTCTCAGTATCCTTTACAGATGTAGATAACTGCAAAATACCTTGCTCTAAAGTTTGGAGATGTTCTTTTGCTTCTTCTATAAAATATCCGAGAATTCTCTGTTGATTAGCTGTATCCAAAGCTTATATCCCCCGTTTCTTTAAACTTTGTAAAAGTGTATATATAAAGCAATATATAATGACAAGTTTATCCCAGACTACTTAAATTGGGTAGTTGATTTTCAATATTTAATGAAAGTGAATCACGGTTTAACCAAAATGCGCTAATCCCAGCATTCTTCGCACCTTGATAATCTTCAATCAGACTATCTCCAATATGCCATGCTTGTTGAGCAATAATTTGGTGTTTATCTAAAGCAATCTTAAAGATATTTTCGTCTGGTTTAGCGGCTCCTGCCACAGAGGAGATGGTAATACTAGTAAAAAACTGTTCTAAATTTAAAATCTTTAGTACTTTTATTAAGCGGGAATCGAAATTAGAAATAACCCCTAATTGAACTCCCAGATCGCGCCATTTCTTCAAGCTATTAATAGTGTCAGGAAAAATATACCAGGGATCTTTAGTTGAAAAATACAGATAAATTTCGGCAAAAAAATCCGTAAAATCGCTGAATTTTTCTAGTAACCCCATCTGCGAAAAAGTTGCGGCAACTACACTTCTCCACCAAGCAAACTCTTGTTGCTTAATTACTTCTAATTCGGCAGTAATAAATGCTAAAGGCGGCGCAGATTTAAAACTTTGCATAAAAGCTTGATTAAGTAGTTTTTCATCTACCTCCACATCGTATTTGAGAGCATGCTGCCGATAGACTTCTCCGACGCTGCTTTTAAGATCAAATAAGGTACCCATCGCATCGAAGAAGATGACTTTAGGTAAAGTATTGGCATTCAACGGACTGTCCTGTTTGGCATTGTTCATCAAAAATCTTGAGTTAAATATAGAAATGTCAATTTAGATTAAGTTGAACCAACTGCTGTGCTGATTTAGGCTGATCAGCGATCGCTTTTAACTTGGCGACTTCTTCTTCTTCAATTACTAGTCGAATTTTGTAGACAAGGTACGCTACTAAATAAAATATGCTCTGGATAAAACGAGTGAGCAGAGGATTCTGCTGTGGTGGGAAAAATTTAGGATCAGACATGGTGATAATTTCTTGCTTCTTAACTGATAATACTAAGATGACAACAGTTCAACTATCGGCTGAGTAATCCAATTAAACCCTACGGTTAACTGGTGTTTTAAAGTTGGTAAACGATAGAGATAAATTAAGCGACGTGCTATGTAAGCCATTGGACCGTCCAATTTTAGACCTAATCCATTGATGGTTGCGTTGTCTGTACCCAAGGTCATCATTTCTCCGAGAGGCTGATAACGGAAGGATAGTAAGGGGCGATTGGTAGCTAATGCCCAAATATTCCAGGCGCAATAATCAGACTGTTGAAAAGCTACCTGGGCTGTTGCAGGGAGGGGATTACCGTCACTGTTGTAACTATTCGCAGCATCTCCCAAAGCAAATATATCATCTCTACCTTTGACTAAAAGAGTAGGTTCAATTTCCAATAATCCTTGATTATTATGTTCCAGAGGAAGCTGGTTAATTAACTCAGAAACTTGATTCCCCACTGTCCATAACACCAAATCTACAGGAATTGTATCGGGTCGCCCTTTATAGATTAAGGTTATGCTATCAGATTCGACTTTCTCGACTTCCGTTTCTAAATCCTGCCAAATTTGATTCTTCTCTAAAGCCTTAACCGCAGTTTCACGATTAAACTCAGAGCTATCCTTCAGAATCTGCGTTCCCCGATCTACGATGCGAATTCGACCTGTTTCCCCCAAACGATCAGCCAGTTTACAGGCTAGCTCAACCCCACTGTAGCCACCACCAACTACTGCAACCCGAATCTTATCAGGATTAGCCTCTTCCAGTAATCTTAATTCCTCTTGTAGACGATAAGCATCGTTAAGGGAACGAAATGGTAGAGCGTATTCTTTTGCCCCAGGTACTATATCTACAGGAGTTTTGCCCCCAGTGGCAAGAACCAGTTTGTCGTAGCTGATGATTCTAGCATCCTCTAGGGTGACTTGTTTCGCTTCGATATCAATACCAGTAACGCTACCCTGATGAAAAAGCACTCCTGTATTGCTCAATAGTTCAGCAAAGGGTGGGGCAATTTCCCAACTCTGCATCTCTTCTGTAACTAATTCATATAAAAGAGGCGAAAACAGAAAGCGATCGCTTTTATCTATCAGAATAATCTCTGGTTTGTCTTCCTCCGCCCAAGGAAGCTCACTCAAACGCAGAGCAGTATATAGACCGCCAAAACCGCCCCCAACAATACAAATACGTGATTTTCCACTCATAAGATTATTTATCTCACACTAAGCAGCTATTTACTTGGCTTAACTTACGATAATTTTAGCGGGTCTATAAAATTTGTGGTTTGCTGCTTAGTCGTTATTGGTCACTATTGACTGTTAACTGTTGAATGTTAACTGATAAATACAAAAGACCAAGTGGAATAGATAAAGATCGCCACTGCCAAGGCTGCTAACAAGGCTTCGATAATATTGCCAATCAGAGAGGCAATCACAATACCCGCACTAGCTTTTAATGCCTGTTGCAGGCGATCGCCAGAATTTAGATTACTACGATAGAGGTATTCCCCCACAAAAGCCCCCAGTATTGCGCCAAATAGCACCCCAAACAAGGGTCCTCCAATGGGCAAAGCGGGTAAAAAACCTACAAACCCCAATACCATCCCAGCGATCGCACCATATTGACTCCACTTACTCGCACCAGACTGTTCTGCGCCAAAAAATAGTGCCAGATATTCAACTCCTGCACTCAGAATTAAGACCGCAAAAATTATCATCATCGACCAGCCAATTCCCGCAAAGCCTGTAGCAATACTCCAAATTAAAATAGCAACCATAATAATACTGCTACCAGGAAGCCCAGGTATAATTGCCCCAATCACACCTACCGCCATTAAAGCCAGTACAATCCAGTAAAGAGTAGTTATGTCCATTAGGTTAGTTGTTAGTGGTTAGAGACGTAGCATGCTACGTCTGTACAGTAGTTAGAGACGACGACCGACTATTTGTGCAAAGCGTTCTTTTCCTTCCTGCAATTGAGCAGGAATACCGTTGGGATATTCTTGGTTAATGATGGTCACTAATTGCTCAACGCGATTCTCAGAGTTGGGATGCGTACTCATAAACTCTGGTTGTCCTCCCGCAGCACCTCCGGCAGAATTTAAGATTTCCATTAACTCTACTATGCCGACAGGATTGTAGCCTGCATCGGTCATAAATTGAAATCCTAAGTAATCGCTTTCTAGTTCATCATCTCTGCCATATTTAAGATTGACCATTTGATTAACCGCTTGAGCCAGAATCGCTGCTTGTCTACCATTTTCTTGGCGATCGCTAGCTGCAATACCCACGGCATTGACTAAGGCAGTACCTAACTGCTGTTTAGCTAAATGTTCCGCGCCATGTCTACCAATTACATGACCAACTTCATGACCTAATACTCCTGCCAATTGAGCTTCTGAATTTAACCGACTCAACAACGCTGCGGTGATAAATACCTGTCCCCCAGGCAGGGCAAAAGCATTAACTGTTTGCGGATCTCGTAACAGATGAAATTCAAAAGGATAGGGAGAATTTTTGGCGGCTGAACTTTGTACCACCTTGTTCCCCACCTGATCTACATAGTCTTGTAAAGTGCGATCGGGATATAGATTACCGTGTTGTGCTGCCATTTCTGGTGCAGACTGACGACCAATGACGATTTCTTGTTGAGGAGAAAGTTGCACTCTCTGTTTTTCCCCTGTAATCGGATTTTCACTAACGTTGGTGAAATAGTTGAACATGCCAAAGACAGCGAATATTGCACCTATGACTAGGCGGATTAATAATCGACTCACTTGCTGAATTCTGCCCCCTGGAAATTATTGGCAGAATCGTATCACGAGTCTATATCTTTAAATCATATTTCTTTGAGCTTTTTTAAGCTAGACAACACAAATCTCAACACTGTCTCAACACTGTCTCAATTGCTATCGTTCAACATTATCTGACAATAACCAATTAATTTAGCTAGGCGATCGCTGATGGTGTTGATTCTTTTAATCTGTGTCGCCTTCTGACGTGCAGACGAAAGAAATAATATGTCTGTTGAGAGTAATTTAAACTCTCGTTTAATTTCTGTTTGTAATGACTGCCAACGTGGTGCGATCGCCAAATCTAAATCTTCTTGACTAAGATCTGCAATATTTTGCTTAAACCACTCAGTTAAATTCTGAAATTCCAGCCTTGTCTCAGATTGGGAGTTTTTTTGACCTTGAGCAACTAAAAAGCTTTCAAATTCAGTTAACAAAGTCGAGAGATCCTGATATGCTCGATTATGTGATGGAGGCAACATTATTGGGTTGAGATAGGATAAAATTATACTAAGTAAACTTAAGTAAACTTGGTATCAAACCAATCTTACACTCTGTAAACTATTAGATTATGTAGTGAAAGTAAATCTTTATTCTTAAGAAATACGTTGATTCTTCCCCTTAATATTTAATCAGATTGCAGAATTAAACTACAATCTGATTCTGGCTATCTAACTCACAAACGAGCTATTTGAATAAAGTAAAAGTACGCCCGAGAAAAAGTAGCAGAACTATAAAATCAAATTCCTAATAAATTTCTAAATTTCTCCTACTTCATTTTTGATCTCCCACACTTACCTAATATTTTCTAGATCTATGAGCGCTATTTCTATCATAGAAAGCAACACTAATGAAGTTGAGCTTCCTCATTGGTTACAAGAGTGTCTAATTAACCAGGAGTCAGAGGAGTCGGAACTAGATGCCAACTTGATTTGCCGAGCATTCAATTTTGCTTATCAACTGCATGAAGGTCAAACACGCAAGTCGGGGGAGCCTTATATTGCCCATCCGATAGCAGTAGCCAGCTTGTTGCGAAGCTTAGGTGGAGATAGTGTAACCATTGCCGCGGGTTTTCTGCATGATGTAGTAGAGGATACTGAAGTAACTCCAGCAGAAATTGAAGAAATGTTTGGGGTGCAGGTGCGTCTCTTGGTAGAGGGAGTAACTAAGCTATCTAAGTTTAATTTTTCCAGTACTACCGAGCGTCAGGCGGAGAACTTTCGTCGCATGTTCCTAGCGATGGCTACAGATATTCGCGTGATTGTGGTCAAGTTGGCAGATAGACTGCACAATATGCGAACCCTAGACCATCTTAACCCAGAAAAACAACGGCGCATTAGTCAGGAAACTAGAGAAATCTTTGCTCCCCTGGCGAATCGTTTAGGTATTGGTCGTTTTAAGTGGGAACTAGAAGATTTATGCTTCAAATATCTAGAACCAAAATCCTATGAAGAAATCAAGGCTTTAGTCGCTGAAAGAAGGGCAGATCGAGAAGCCAGAATTGCTCAAGTTACAGAAACTTTGCGATCGCGTCTGGAGCAATTGAAAATCAATGTTGTCGAGCTGAAAGGCAGACCTAAGCATCTTTACGGCATTTATCAAAAAATGCAGCGACAGCAGAAAGAATTTAGTCAAATTTATGATATTGCTGCTTTTAGAATTATCGTCGAGACTAACGAAGAATGTTATCGTTCCTTGGCAGTAGTCCACGATGCTTTCAAACCAATTCCAGGTCGTTTTAAAGATTATATCGGTCTACCGAAGCCTAACCGCTATCAGTCTCTACACACTAGTGTCGTTGGCTCCAATGGTCGCCCGATCGAGATTCAGATTCGGACAATGGAAATGCACCATATCGCCGAATATGGAATTGCTGCCCATTGGAAATATAAAGAAACGGGTGCCAGCGAAGTAAACTTGTCCTCTGATGACGATAAGTTTACCTGGCTCAGACAGCTATTAGAATGGCAAAAAGACCTCAGTGACGCTCAAGAATACATGGATAGCGTCAAGGACAATTTATTTGAAGATGATGTTTATGTCTTTACTCCCGACGGTGATGTAATTGCTTTGGCTCAAGGCGCAACTCCTATAGACTTTGCCTATCGCATTCATAGTGAAATTGGCAATCATATGAAGGGAGCAAGGGTAAATGGTCACTGGTCTGTACTGTCTAAACCATTAGAAAATGGGGATATCGTCGAAATTATTACTCAAAAAAATAGCCATCCTAGTTTAGATTGGCTCAATTTCGTAGTGTCTCCTACGGCTCGTAACCGCATTCGTCAATGGTATAAGCTATCCCATCGGGATGAAAATATTACTCGTGGTAAAGAATTACTTGAGAAAGAAATGGGCAAAAGTGGCTTTGATTCTTTACTCAAATCAGAACCAATGCAGGTAGTTACTAAACGCTGTAACTATCACTCGGTAGATGACTTGCTGGCAGCTTTAGGCTATGGCGAAGTCACGCAAAATCACGTGGTAAATCGTCTGCGAGATGTGGTCAAAGAGCAGCAGCCAATTGAAACAGAAATAGAAACTAAAAAAGATCTAGAAATTCCATCTCATCTACAGAACAAAGATCAACAAAAAAGCACTAACAATTCTCCGATCAATGGCGTAGAGGGAATGCTCTATCATCTTGCGGGGTGTTGTAAACCTTTACCTGGTGAATCCATTATCGGTGCCGTAACTCTAAGCTCAAGAGGCATCTCAATTCACGCTCAGGGATGTCACAATGTCGATAAAATCCCTGGAGAAAGAATTATTCCTGTTAGCTGGAATGAGGGTAGTGAGGACGGACAACCTTTAACCTATCCTGTAGATATCCAAATTGAAGCCATGGATCGAGTAGGGGTATTTAAAGATATTCTGGCACGATTGAGCGATCGCGGTATCAATGTTCGTAATGCAGGAGTTAAAACTGGTCGTAATAAACCTGCTTTAATTTCCCTAAGTTTGGATATCAGAGATCGTCAGCAGCTAGAATATGTCTTCCAAAGAATTAAAAGCATGAGTGATATTCTGAATATTCGTCGTGTAATGAACGCTGGAGAGCATTGATTTTTATATAGGTGGGTTAAATTAATCAGGAGATATTTAGTAGTTAGAGACGTTGCACGCTACGTCTGTACAGTAGGTAGAGGAAAAGACGGTTAATCCTGACTTAGTTTTCTATCAAATAGCTTAGTGGTTATTTGTTCTAACGCTTTTAGCCCAGTTAAAGAACCTCTAATCAGTCTAATAGCTGCTAGGGGCTGTTTTAAAAAGGCGATCGCCATTGCCATGATCTTGATCTTCCCCTGATGGTCAATCGCATTACCTAAGTCTGGTAGATCCCCTGTTAAATCATCGCTGACCACTCGCAGCATTGCCACAGATATTCCCTGCTGCTGCAATTGAGTTACGTAACCATAGCCTTCCATCTCAACAACGCTGACGGGATATTGCTGACTCAATTTGAGTTTTTCTTGAGCTTTAGTAATTATGCGATCGCTGGTTAATCCAGTAACTACCTCAACTGATAGTATGTTTTGAAGTCTGGCAGTTAATCCTAAATCCAGAGTTATCTGATTACTTGCTAAATCTTGACAACTTTTAACCAAGATTCCATCTCCGATGTTGTACGACTCCCTAAGACTACCGCACAAACCCATAATCAAAACCCTTTGGCTTTGATCCAATTGCTGAGAATAACTAGCTAAAATATGTCGTGCATTCGTAGTTCCGATAGGAATAGCAATTACCTGAACCCTATCTAAACCAAACTTTTGCAAACCACGGCAAACTGCTTGGTATTCTGCCCCTTGAGGCACGACAATAGTATCAATAGGTTTCATAGTTCCGAGTTCAGAAACAATTAATAAATTACCACCTCAGCAAACTAAATTTTACTTCTAGCAAATTATTTATGTCTTCAATTAAACCTGATAATTCTCAAAATAAAGCTAATTTATGGCACCAAATAAAAGAAAACGGCACAACAGTACTGATTGCATTGATTTTAGCTTTCATAATCCGCGTATTTATTGCTGAACCTCGATACATTCCTTCGGAATCTATGTATCCTACTCTAGAGACTGGCGATCGCCTAGTAGTCGAAAAAGTGGCGTATAAATTTCACACCCCAGACAAAGGAGACATTATTGTGTTTCAACCACCCGAAAATCTAAGAATCCTGGGCTATGAAAAAAACCAGGCATTTATCAAAAGAGCGATCGCTAAAGCGGGAGAAACGGTAGCAGTCAAGGACGGCATTGTGTATGTAAACAACCAGCCTCTGGTAGAAGATTATATTGCTGCTCCTCCAAAATACGATCTTGTCCCAGTTACAGTACCGACAGGAGAGCTATTTGTCATGGGAGACAATCGTAATAACAGTAATGACTCTCATATCTGGGGGTTTTTGCCAGCAGAAAATGTTATTGGTCATGCACTATTTCGTTTTTGGCCCCCAGAGCGTATCGGGACAGTCTATTGACACTCCCACGGCTAAAAGCGCGTGGGATTCTTA
Source organism: Cyanobacteriota bacterium (assembly GCA_942490675.1). Classification (GTDB taxonomy): domain Bacteria; phylum Cyanobacteriota; class Cyanobacteriia; order Cyanobacteriales; family Xenococcaceae; genus Waterburya. The sequence goes on from CALNYB010000003.1 coordinate 43,989, forward strand.
GTTCACGGAAAAAACTTACTCTAACAGGTTCTCACCAGCTAAAATAGCGGTTTCTTCTCCCCAAGCTTGAGATCCCGTATGCCCTACGGTACGGATGAGCGAAATTTACGGTGGCAACAATTAATTTTCGCATTTTAAAGTAATGAGTAATAAGTAATGAGTAATAAGTATTTACTCGTTACTCGTTACTCGTTACTCAAAGCTTCTCTATTGTTTAACTGCCACACCTTTTTTCGTTCACCCCCACGGTACTTAATCCAATTGAAAGGATGTTTCGTGCTGCATTCTCATCTCTATCTAAGATACAGCCACATTTGCACTTATGAGTCCTAGTGCTTAGTGTTTTGGTTACTTTAGCTCCACAATCAGAACAATTAACCGATGTATATTGTGGTGGAACGGCAATTGTTATTTTGCCAAACTTATAGCCAAAATATTCAAGCCACACTCTGAATTGATACCATCCCGCATCAGTTATGGATTTAGCTAGATTATGATTTTTCACCATATGCGGAGCGGTATCCTTTAGGACGCCGTCCAACGGCTAAAAGCACGTTGGCTTTCTCGACTCCCGTATTATCTGTAATTACTGTACAGACAAGGCATGCTTGTCTCTTCTGATAACTGATTTACTGTTTACCAAATTGTCTTTGATAAACAATATCTTCTTTACCAGATTCTAGTTTGATATCTGACCGAGGGTACGAGACACACAACAGGGCATAGCCTTCCGCCTGTAATTCGGGGGAAACCCCCATGCCATCACTTTGTTCTACTTCTCCTGAGAGAATTTGGGCAGCACAGGTAGTACAGACACCAGCACCACAAGAATAAGGGAGCTCAATACCTGCACTAGTCGCTGCATCGAGTATACTTTGCGATTCTGCGACTTGAATAATTTGAGTTTTACCCTGATGGTTTATTTCAACATTGTAGGTATTGGACATAATCTATAGAAAATTTTTATTCTTTGATTTGACTAGATTTATTATCTTCTCATAATCTGATTAGTCGGCAATAGTTGCAACGATCCATCACTGATAAAGATTAATTTGCTAAAAAAATTTCTATTGATCTCACCGACAATTTAAAGTTTGTAGTGTATGCTTTTCGATAAGTCACATATCATTTGAGTCGTTTAACGGCAAAAATCACTGTGATAGTTGGTCAGCGTGAGGAGTAGTAGCGGATTTAAATGAATTTACGCCATAGGGCATTAGAAACCCTAAAACAAACTAGTAGGACATTTTACATTCCTATTGTCCGCCTACCAGGAGAGCTTCAGGATGCAGTAGCTTCGGCTTATCTTTGTATGCGTGCAATTGATGAAATAGAAGACACTCCTGACCTTGACAATTGTACTAAAGCCAAGCTTTTACGGAATATTAGTCTAAAAATGCAGGAAGTAACTGATATTGACACTTATGCTCGAATTGGCTCGGATTTAGGTGCTTACAGTGATGTATTGCCAGAGGTTAGCTTGTGTATCGGTGAGTGGGCTAGTCTTGCTCCTGAAACGATCGCTCCTCGAATTTGTGATGCTACAGCAGCGATGGCAGATCGTATGGCTTATTGGGCAGAACAAAACTGGGAGATTACTACCGAATCTGATTTAGACCGTTATACCTTTAGCGTAGCTGGAGCAGTAGGTTTATTACTATCAGATTTGTGGTCTTGGTACGACAACACCACCACAAACAGAACTCAAGCGATTGCTTTTGGCAGGGGTTTACAGGCGGTAAACATTGTGCGAAATCAAGGGGAGGACATTCAAAGGGGAGTTAGCTTTATACCTGAAGGATGGAGTAATCGAGATGTTCAAGATTATGCCCGCAAGCAACTTAAGCAAGCCCAGTTGTATATTGAATCTTTGCCCAAAGGCAGTCCCGCTCTTAGTTTTTGCCAAATACCCTATGTACTAGCTAAAGGAACGTTGGATGCGATCTCTCTTGGGAAGCCAAAATTAAGTCGTCATGACGTTTTGAATTTGGTAGAAAAGGTAACTAATGTTAAATCGGCTTGATAGAAATATGGCAGTAAGAAAATGAGTTTATCAAGGTTAAGATTGGTCATTAGTCATTTATTATTTGTCAAAATTAATAGGTGGGGCTTCCCACCTGAATCAAACTAGCAAATGCGCCAACAAAGGCTAAAGCCGCATCTGACCCCCACAAAGCGCTGCGATCGCTTATCAGTATTGTCTACGGTGCCATACAGCCAGATAGAAGTTTGATCTCCCTACTTAATGACTAGTAATCACTAACCACTAATCACTAATCACTAACCACTAATCACTAAGTATTTACGACGGATTTAAAAGTCGTGTCACAATAAAGTGAAGTAAAAAAAAATTAATAAAAGTTAAAAGAGGGGATATGGTTGCAACACCAATTAAAACCCAACCAAGGTTAAGTATTCAAACTGCCGAAATAAGCGCTGACACCACCGTAATTCGTTCACTAGATTGGGATCGCGATCGCTTTGATATTGAGTTTGGTCTTCAAAATGGCACCACCTATAATTCTTATTTAATTCGTGGCGCTAAAACTGCCTTGGTTGATACGTCTCATGCTAAGTTCCGTCAGCTATATTTAAATGCTTTACAAGGTTTAATTGACCCCAAAGAGATTGATTATTTAATTATTAGTCATACCGAACCCGATCACAGTGGATTGGTTAAAGATTTTCTGGAACTTGCGCCTCAAGCAACGATAGTTGCAGCCAAAATGGCAATTAAGTTTCTAGAAGATTTGGTTCACCAGCCGTTTGAAAAACAAATAATTAAAAATGGTGAAACAATTGATCTTGGTCAAGGTCATGTCATCGAGTTTGTTAATGCGCCTAACTTACACTGGCCAGATACTATCTTTAGCTACGACCATAAGTCAGGTATTTTGTTTACCTGTGATGCATTTGGTATGCACTACTGTTCCAATGCTACCTATGACGAAGACTTGAAGGCGATCGAAAAGGATTATCGCTTCTATTATGACTGTCTGATGGGTCCTAATGCTCGTTCTGTACTTTCCGCGATGAAACGGATGGACAAATTGGGCGAAATTAATATTGTCGCTAACGGACATGGACCTTTATTACGCCATAACCTTCAGGAATTACTTGACCGCTATCGTATCTGGAGTCAGGCTCAAACTAAGGCAGAAAATAGTGTTGCGGTATTTTATATCTCGGATTATGGTTATAGCGATCGCCTTTCTCAAGCTATTGCCAAAGGCATTACGAAAACTGGGGTTGAAGTAGAAATGGTCGATATGCGATCAGCTGATAATACTGAAGTCCACGAGATCGTTAATCGTTCCGTTGGTATTGTGGTGGGAATGCCTCCATCGAGTGGTAGAAATCAAGAGTATCTTGCCTCAAATTTAGGCACAGTCTTGGCTGCCTCTAAAGAAAAGCAGATGATTGGCTTGTTTGAATCCTATGGTGATGATGATGAACCGATCGATCCACTATTAACTAAATTCCGCGAAGCAGGTTTGAAGCCAGGCTTCCCCGCCATCAAGATTAAAGATATCCCTACCGAAGCCGATTACCAGATATGTGACGAGTCGGGTACTGATTTAGGACAACTTCTAACCCGTCAGGATCTGGTCAAGAAAATGAAATCCCTTGATAGCGATCTAGATAAAGCGATCGGTCGCTTGAGTGGTGGACTATATATTATTACCGCTACCAAAGGAGATGTTAGTAGCGCCATGTTGGCTTCTTGGGTATCTCAAGCCAGTTTTGAACCACCTGGATTAACTATTGCTGTAGCCAAGGATCGGGCAATTGAATCTTTGATGCAGGTAGGCGATCGCTTTGTGCTAAACATTTTAGAGGAAGGTAAATATCAACCATTGATGAAACATTTCCTCAAGCGATTTAAACCTGGTGCAGACCGTTTTGCAGGAGTTAATACTCAAACTGCTGCCAATGGTTCTCCCATTTTGACTGATGCTTTAGCGTATCTTGAATGCGAAGTGTCTAGTCGTATGGAATGTAGTGATCACTGGATTGTCTATAGCAAAGTCGATCTTGGTCGAGTTTCTAATCCCGATGGCTTAACCGCAGTCCACCACCGTAAGGTAGGGAATCATTATTAAACCTTGCTTCTTTGCGTAGGTAATAATTTAGGATTGTTATTAGTTAATTGTTAGTTGTTAGTTGTTAGTGTCGGAAAATCCAAAGGCAGCTAACAACTTTTCTTATGGCAGTATGAATTCTCATAAGATTAAGATTACCGAAGTTTCTGTGTCTAATAACCTAAGCGTTTTGTAACTTACCTCTAAAAGTATTGGCTTCTGGTAAAGATTCCCCTTCCGCCATTGATGAATTAATCATCAAGTGTAATACTTCTTTGGCATTCTTTAAAGCTTCTTCGTAGGTGTCGCCATAAGTATGACAAAGTTCTCCCCACTCAGGAAGAGTAACTACAAAACAATTGTCTTTTTTAGACCATTGAATTACAATGCTGTAATTTAACATTCTTATATTGCTCCGTAATACTTATAAAAGTAGGTGAATCAAATTAATTCAATATTGTGCATGTTTATATCTACTCAATCTTAAATAAAGATTCGGAGAACGTCATCTACTCGAAAATTAAATAGTCCTGATTTATCGTTGACTAAGATTCAGTTTTTGATTGCATTGCGGCTTTTGAAGCCGACTCTATATAAAATTATCTAAAATTCGATTTGCCTTAACTTTACAATGTCAATTACTTCTACATTCGTGCTAGGGCAGATATTTTTGATCGCATTTCTGGCTTTAAACCCTTCAAATCTTCAAGACTAAGCCATCCTTGTTGTACCAATTTGGCAAAATCAAACACGATAGTTGAAGAATCGTAGACGTACTTGCCATCTATTTCATACCTTTTGGTACTCAATAGATCGTGTAGATACCATAAATCTTCTAACTCTGTAATTGAACTAGCGCGATCGCGAACATTGGCGATCAAAGCAGAAGTTTCTCTCTCATAAGCAACCTGTAAAGCTTGCTTGGATATTGTTTCCTCCGCTCCAGACAACTGCATTTTATTATTAGGCAACATTAATATTGAATTTTATTTAATTACGTGTATCCTACAAAAGGATGATATCATTAAAATTCCCTATGAAACTAATATTTTTAGCTTAATCAGGAATTTGGGCAATTAAAAGTCGATCGCCACTTTCCTAATTGCGATCGACTTAAGATGACTATGATTTGATTATCTAGTAGCATCGGGCTGTTATACAAATGCATGGAGTAGAATATACCGAGCCGCAACAGCTTATGGAAACTACATCAAACCTATTTGTTATCTTTTGTTTGTAGTTAACCTTAGCTAGCGAGCTTGAGTAATTCTTTGGGAGATGCTAGTAAATCAATTGCCAAAAAGAAAATTTTGTTCTCAGAATTAAGCAAGAATCTCCAAGACATATTCATGCCTACACCAGCACCAAACCAAGGAGTTTGTACTTTACCTGTAACTTTGATTTGAGTGTAACCATCTTCTACGGGTTCTTCAACACCGCGCTCAGGGGCTAACTTGAGATTAGGACATTCTTCTTTAAAAAACTTGAACACTGCATCTTTGCCGACGATTGGTTTTTTGAAGGGAGGTTGTAGCGCACCATCTTCAGTAAATAATTTGATTAACTCATCAAAGTCATTGGCATTCAATAGGTTCATGTAGTTCAATACAGTAGGGTTACTAACGCCTTGAATATTAACTTTAGTTCGCTTAGAGATTTCTGTAGGAGGCGCGACGGGTTCACTAACAACCTTGAGGTTGCCAATCTTACCAGTGTCAAATCCCATATCTACTACTGTGTTTCGGAGTACGGTGATTTGTTGACCTGAATCTAACCCTTGGAGGGAAACTAATACCGCATTAGCATTAGCGGAAAGCTTATAGCCTTCAGGAATAGGAGCTACAATACCCTGCTCCATCCACTCTCCAAGCTTATACCAAAAACCAAGCTTAATGTTAGGAGACCAAGTCGCGTAGGTACGACAGATAGGAGTGTCAGCATGATTAGCTAAATCGCACATCACCTGAGATTGCTCTTGGAAATCCATTGCTTTAATTGCATCGAGAGTAGGCTCGGCAAACTGCATATTAGCTGCCCCAGGAGCAGCAACAGTAACAGTTTTACCCATTTCCAAATATGCAAACCAAATCCAAGCTAGTTGATCTTCCGCACTAAGCTGATTAAATCTAGCTATTAATGCTGGTACTGCATCAGCAGTTAAAGTATTTGATGAGAAGATGTTACGGGCTGAATCGATCGTAAATGGCACAGATGTTTCTCCGTTACTATTTTTTACTTATACAAATAATCATAGCAGCTTTTGTAACAATATATTTATTTAACTTGACATATTTGGTATTTGCTAAAATGTTTAGAATGAACAAAAAAACCTATCTTAATTTGACACGAGAATAGTGCTTTTTTCATCATAAAATGTCGAGTGAATACTCAGTCCTCGAGGAACGCAGGGCTGAGAGGAAACGAAAACCAGTTATTAAACTGCGACGTTGAAATCCATTTCCTGTGTACAAATCAATCCTGTCGAACGTCGCAACAACCTTACTTTAGATGCGGTAAACTGACCGATACGCTTCCAGAGCGAGTCAGATACACTCACCTGTTGAGCTGTATCGCCAGAACACCAACCTTGGTATTTAATACCAGCTTTTTCTGCTTCAACATAGTCCCCTTTACGAAAACCATGTCTGGTAGTTATTCCACCGTATTTGCGTCTATTTCCACCTTTAGCTGGAATCATCAGATGTAGTTGTCTGCGGGAAACAGGAGGTCGTCTGATTACGAAAAATGGTGCATCAGTTATTTCTACTTGTCCCTGCCAGCAATGACCTCTGCCACCTGAATTTTCAAAGGGCAGATAATCAATAAATTGACTAGCAGCAAGAGTAATCCCGTCTACTGCGTGGGTTGCTGGAATGGCTTCTTTCTTATTTAGCTTTTGCTTGGGTAAACTCAAGTGCTTTCTAAGATTAGAAGTTTGCCAACCGAACTTAGTTGTAGCAGGAGCAATCTTGTTTAACTGCTCGAGCGCCCACTTCTGCCCTACTTGGACTGGTGAGAACGAACATCCTTTGACTGTTTTGGCTTTTACGTATTCGTAAACGATAAAGCTAATGGGATAGATTTTGGCTAATTCAGAAATGACTCTAATCTCAAGTAATCTATTAGCCTTGATACTTGGGGCAATACCTTTTTGTCTGCGATTAGAAAATCTTTTCTGACGATGAGCGCGAAGATGAAAAGCAACCTTGCGATTGATTCTTCTCCCTCGTCTAGAGCGACGCATCATTCTGCGTTGCTCCATCCGCTTTTTGACTGTCTCGAAAGGCAGAAACAAATGTGCAGTAAACAAGGTAAACTTGCTCGACTGTAAGCCAATACCAGAATAGTATTTACCTGGGTCGATACCAGCAGATATGGGCTGCTTGTTTCTACCACTGGGTTCGTCTATTAACTGAATATAGTAGATACCCAGCTTGTTACGTTTGCCCACCGCTTTACTATCTCGAACTAGTCTCCTGGCTCTAGAAGCTTTACACGGCATGGCTGGACTGCCATCTGGGTTTAATACTGGAACTCTAATCATTTTGGATATAATCCTGTTAAAGTGTTAGTCCCTGGTAGAGTCGAAGGAGAGTATTACCTCTCGCTCCTCTCTGTTAGATCTAGGCGTGCGGGTTTCCCTGCACCTAGCTCCCGAAACTCTTGACGTTTGTTTTGCTCATGTGGGTGTAGTCATGACAAGATTCATGTATTGCTACAAGGTTGTTATGACTCCAGTTGTCGTGATTTCCGTCTACATGATGTAGATTTACTCTCTCTTGACTTGTGAATTTAAGTTTACAAGCTGCACATGAATGGTTTTGCCGTCTTAGGGCTTTAGAGATTTCGCCGTCGTAGAGTTTGCTGTTTCGCTTGCTCCAATACAGGAGGTCGCCATCGTAAGGCGATTTGTCTCCTTTGACATTGACGAATTTGTGTTCGGAGTAAGAGACTAATGGGAAAGCTTGTTTTACTAGTTTTCGACTAGTGTGTCGGCTTTGTTTTTTCTCTTTGTTAAATACCTTAAACGCTTTATTGTTGATGTGCCAGAGACTGTTTCTAGCTCCGTCCATCTTGCAATAGCGGTGGTAGTTCCTCCATCCTCTAACAATAGGGGCTAATTTTTGAGCCTTGGTTATTGCGCCATAATTCGAGTTATTGATGATGGTTTTTACTTTCTCGCGGAAAGCTTTAAAGTTGTCCACTGAGGGACGGCTTCTGAACTTTCCGTTTTTCTGGACTCGGAAGTTCCAACCCAGGAAGTTGAATCCATCTGTCGTTGCGGTTAGCTTGGTCTTTTTGTAGTGACCTTGCTTTCCGTGTATCTCCTGCTCGAACCGCTTTGTACACTCGCTTTTGTAGGCGGAAAAGATTTACCTGAAATTTCTTCCAAGGTAAAAATTCCCAAGATTCACTATTAAATTTATTAATGTGTCTAATCATGCTCTCCTCCAGTTTGTGTATTCTGAGTTCCTCAAGGCAGTTACGCCTTGTCCTACCCGAATTTAGGGGTTTAATCCTCTCGTCTGGTCTACCACAAACACGACCTGCTTGTAGACCCCAAATTCGTTTCTATTCGTTCCATCCTTTTGATTGTTTTGTTCCTTTAGGCGTAACCAATTCAACCGCTTGAACCCCATACTCTTTGTCAGTAGCGGTCGAAGACCCTGACGGGATACTTATCTCAAGCGAGATAGGACAAAATTAAATCACGTCCATCTTTAGGTAGGTTGCTTTTATAGGTTATGTTTCGCCTTGGGAACTCCCCGTTAGCGTCAGTGTGCGTTGTGATTACGCTCTGATTACGCCCTGTTCCCAGCTTCAGCCTCCCGAATTCCGAGTCGGGTCACTGTGGGCAGGTTGGGAGTCACCTGTGAGTTTCAGGGGAGAGACTTGCACTCTCATCTCTTGGACAGTTATCATCTAGCTCAGGGGCTAGAAGCCTTGGTTTATATGGGTTTAATTCCACTTTCGCCAAGAACGAATCGCACTCGACCACCTAATCTAAGATGACTTGGCTTTACAAGGGGCTGTCGCCTGTGCTTTGCCAGGCGTTTATAAGCCCCACCCAACGACTCAATCAAAAGTCTTAAAGTAGATTCCGAACTAGGGAAGTATTCGGAGGTTTGTACCAAGATTAGGCTTACGGTCTATTCAATGATTATGCGCGGTTGATTCCGTCACTCTTAGGCTTCGCCTCAAGGCAAGCCTGAGTTATTGAATTAACTATGTGAAGTTACTGATCATTTTTGATTAAGCAAAACTGACGCAGCCTCCAGTAAGTCTTGGCGTATATCTTTCAAGTCTTCTCGGTTGTTTAAATAAGTAGTTAGTGCTTCCATCGGGTTCAAAGTGTTGCCGACTCCCAATTCTGGTAGACGAGGACGTGCCAACTGACTAATCAATTCGGGGCGAATGCTGTGACTGTGGGCAGATTGTAAAGCTCTATCGATGGCAGAAGTGTTAATTAAGTCTAATTGTTCCGATCGCAATTTATAAATCAGACGAACCACTTTCTCTTCTATTTCTTGTTTAGCGATCGCACTTAAAACCGCTTCTAAAGGATCTTCCTGGCTCGATACATCGATCTCAATAGTTATAAAAGGACGAGCAGGAAGAGGACAAAATTCCCATTCGGCTTTGCCTGGCTGCACTTCTAAAAAGATATAGCCTTTTGCTTCTTTTTCTTCCCCAAAATCTACTCGCTCGATACTTCCTGGATAAATAACTGGCGGATCATTACTGGGGTTGAGGTTTTGATGTTTATGAACATGACCCAAAGCTACATAATCAAATTCCTCTCGAATTAACATTGACATCGGAATAGTAAAGCCTTTTCCCACAGCCAAAAACTTCTCTGCACCTAAACTGGCTCGATCTGCCATTAAGTGAGCCAGTAAAACTGTGGGGATCTTGCGATCGAGACGACGGATTTCTGCTTCTAATACTGGCTGTAATTTCTGAATCAACATCTCGTTAACTTCAGGTAAAGCAAGTCCTTCTGTTTCAGGACGAGTTAACAAGGTGGAGCGATTTAACCAGGGGAGGGTAATAATTTGAACTGCTCCATTTTGAGTTTCCAAGCGATGAGTAGCAATGGTATCGCCGACGATAAACCCTGGCACAACTAAAGTACGATAGATAGATAAGCTCGCGCCACCATTACCTTGAGAATGTTGATCGTGATTCCCTACCAGCAAGATCGCAGGAATATTAGCATCTGCCAAACGGCGGAACTGGCTAGCAAAAGCCTCATGAACGTACGGTGGAGGAGTAGCATCCGGGAAAGCATCTCCACCAAATAACACTAAATCCGCAGGTTCAGCGATCGCTCGATCAATACAAATTCTTAGGGTATTTACAAAGTCTTCTAATCGAGTGTTGATACCAGTTTCGGGATTAATTTTGCCATGAGAAAAACCGCTTCCTAAATGAATATCGGACAAATGCAGAATTTTTACCATTATTCCCCAGTTATAGAAAGGCTGATCAATTAATTATTCATTTTGACATCTAATTAGACACAAAAATAAGGGGTTCAGTAGTCCTGAACCCCTAACATCAATATCTGATCAATATCTACGCGACTATTTATTTGCCTGGGACTGATTCAATTTCAGGTGCTGTCAGAGACATCATAGAATAGGCATTAGAGGTTACTTTCTCCTCCTGCACTAGACTAGGTACAGAAGCACGCAATCTGGCTGTAAGCTGGCTGATGCTAGCATCATAAATTTGAGTAACCAACTTGGGATATAAGCCGATCCCAATGATGGGAATTAGCAGACAAGCGATAATAAACACTTCTCTGGGTTCAGCATCCACTAGGTTGGTGTGATCTACTAATTCTTTATTTTCGGGACCATAAAGCATTTCTCGCAGCATGGATAGCAAATAGATAGGAGTCAAGATTACCCCTACTGCAGCTAAGAAAATGATGCATACTTTAAAAGTAGAGTTGTAGGCATCGCTGGTAGCAAAACCAACAAAGACCATTAATTCAGCCACAAAACCACTCATGCCTGGCAGTGCTAAAGAAGCAAAGGAACAGGTAGTCCACATGGCAAAGATCTTTTTCATCTTTTGACCAACACCACCCATCTCATCCAGCATTAGGGTATGGCTGCGGTCATAGGTAGCACCTACCATAAAGAAGAGACTAGCCCCAATCAGACCATGGGAAATCATTTGTAGCATGGCACCGCTAGTTCCCAAGTCGGTGAAGGAAGCGATCCCAATCAGCACAAATCCCATGTGAGAAATCGAAGAGTAGGCAATTTTACGCTTCAGGTTGCGTTGAGCAAAAGAGGTAAGTGCTGCATAGACAATATTGACTACCCCCAGGATTACTAGCATGGGAGCAAAGAAAGCATGGGCATCGGGCAGCATTCCCGCATTCATGCGTAATAGGGCATATCCCCCCATTTTGAGGAGAATACCCGCCAGTAACATGTGAGCAGGAGCAGTAGCTTCTCCATGGGCATCTGGTAGCCAAGTATGCAGCGGAAAGATTGGTAATTTGACTCCGTAGGCAATGAGGAAGCCAGCATATAAGAATAATTGCAGATTAAAACTATAATCCTTAGCGGCGATCGCACTCATATCAAAAGTCACCGTATCACCAGAGAATGCCATGGTTAAGGCAGCGATCAAAATAAACAGCGAACCCCCCGCTGTATAGAGGATAAACTTAGTCGCAGCGTAGAGGCGTTTCTTGCCCCCCCAAATCGACAAAATTAGATACACAGGAACTAGCTCTAATTCCCAAACTAAGAAAAACAACAGCATATCCTGGACAGCGAATACAGCAATTTGCCCGCCGTACATCGCCAACATCAGAAAGTAGAATAGCTTGGGCTTATAGGTGACTGGCCAAGCTGCCATTATTGCCAAGGTAGTAATAAAGCCCGTCAGCAAAATCAGTGGCATGGATAGCCCATCGGCACCAACCGACCAATTAAGATCTAGCTGCGGTATCCAAGAATAGCTTTCAACTAACTGTAGATCAGGATTGTTAAAGTCATAATCGAGATAGAAGCCGTAAACCAAGATGGCAAAATCAATTAAGCCAATGATTAGGGCATACCAGCGCACAGTTTTGCCTTCCTTATCAGGAATGAGGGGCAAAAACAAGGATGCAACAATGGGAAATAAAATGCAGGTGGTTAACCAAGGAAAATGGATCATATAGAGAAAAGCAGCAATTTTGTTAGATAGTTTTACTGATAAATTTCCTTTCTTTCTTAATATGTTCCAAGGTATTCGAGACTATCCCTAGTATTCTTAATGAATTGTTTATGGATTTGATGATTTTCTCCTGGGGATCGCTCTATTTGTCTACAATACTTAACCTACTGTTAGATATTCACCACGAATTAGACGAATTTGTGCCAAGGTGAAAACAATTGGAATCACGCGACCATAGTTAGTTGCGATCGCTTTCCAGCCCAAATCTGCCAGAAAATAACCCCAGACAATTGGACCTAAAAGACTAAATACGCCTCTGGCTGTGCCATAACGAGCAGCATTAGTCACCATGCCTTTTTTAGCTGCCTGTAATGCTAGTTGATTGCTTAGACCAGCCACTGCCGTTGTGCCACCTTTGATCAAAGCTGTCTTCGTCGCCTGATAAGTAGCAAAATGAATTGCGAACTGTTGAGCAATATGTTTGAGTAACCAAGATTTCAAAACAGTGCTGACTGCTACAATTCCACTACCTTTGATTAATATTGTTAAGGGGTTGTGCTGTAACTGCACAGGTAAAGCTTCAGGGGGATGTGCTGTTGCCAGAGAATTACCTACTTGAGCCTGAAGAGATTTTTGTTCTTGAAGAGGAAGCTTTTTCCAGGCTTTGCTTACTAAATGTAAAAAAATTTCTGCCTCAATATCTGTAGCGTTCATCCTGCTTGAATAAGGAATCTTGAGATAATGACAAACTTTAATTAGTATTTCTCGATAGGAGACTTCTTGAGTGCGTCCTCGCAGTACAGTCATGCCATCTGCTGCTAGGTAGCGAAATCTTTGATCTAAAGAATCGAGCCACAGATCTAAATCCTGACTCTGAATAGCTATTGGTTCCGGAGTTTGCCAATAGTCTAAAGGATTAAAACGGCGATGAAATAATATCTGGGTTATCTGCTGTAGTTCTTCTTCTGTAGCTAATGCTAATCCTGCTCTTAGTTCATCCAATGTCGTCTCCTCCACAACATCGCCTTTTATTTTAATTAAGCTATTTTATTTTAATTTTTCATCATTTCATCCTGAATTATAACGGAGAGTTGTAAATTAGTAACTCGTCTTACCTGTTGAACTAAGAAATAAAATCAATTGTAGTCAAGTTGCTAATATCTTTGAGCGGGAAAGGGAGCATAATTAATCACCACAGAAACCTCAGGATCGGCCTTACGCAATACTAAAAAGTCCTGTACTCCAGGAATGTAATCTAATATCTGGAAAAATGAGCCAAAGACCTTAATTACCTCAGCGCGAGTTTGAAAAACATCCCAAGCAGAACCCCCAACGCGAGTTGAATATGTTGCCTGAGAGTCATCTGAAGTCAGAGTTAAGCTGCCTTCGCTTTGGAATTTTTGTATTTCCTCGGTATCTAAAAGTGTATTTACGTGAAACTGACCTAATACTGAGCAAATAAATATGCCACCAGAGCGTAAAATTCTCTGCATCTCAGCTAGCCATAATTCTTGAGTTTCAAGAGGGATATGGGTAAAGACGGAAGAGGCTAAAATTAGGTCAAATGAATTATCTTTAGCAAAGGTGAGAGGAGGGTTTAATTCATTATGATAAAACTCCATTTCAGGTAGATTTGCCTGACACCATTCAATCATTTGGGGGTTAACATCTGACCCAACTAGCCGAACTCCATTAATGTAGCGAAAATGTCTTAAAAGTCTTGCTGTCCCGCAGCCCAATTCATAAACCGAACCAATAGTTCTAGGGTTAATAGAAAAATGATTGAGGATTCTAAACAGGCGCAAAACTTCAAAGTAACCAGTTTCCAAATAAACATCACTATTACACTGTCTTTCTAATTCTTCTTCATTTAGTGCAGCAGTTTGAGCAATTAATTCCTTTGGTGGAATCTCACCTGGATTGACTGAACGATAATTAGACTCTAGTTTCTCTTGAACATATCGCTTGAAACGATTTTCTTCAATTTGACGTTTGATGCTGTAAACAGTTGATTTTGGTAGTATTATTTTGCCTATTCTGCGAACAATGTTTAACATAAATTTTTTTTTTCTTAAGTAGCTGGGCTAAATTAGCTGGGCTAAACCGCGTCCACTTTGGAACCCGTAGTTTTTCCCCATGGAAAAAACTTCAGTTCTCTATCTGGATGGGGTATAAATTAAATATAAAATATATGAAATAAAATAAAATAAAAACATCTTAAATTAAGATCGCCAGCATAAACCTAAAAGAATAAACTTAATTTACTGATATCCTCAGATGTCCCCAACACCAGATCAATATCTATCTCCTGAAGAATCCTCAGATGTCGAGGCTGCTTTACTTTCCTCCAGCGAGAAGTTCCTTACCCGCTTGACCATATCGTCTCAGAGATTGCTGCAAGCGATCGCTAAGGACTATCAAGTGACTGTTGCAGAATTAACCCACAAGCAGATTATTCAATGGTTTGAAAACGATAGTAAAATCAAGCGCGAGCAGGGCAGCGATGCTGGTACTTTGAAATGGTAGGGCGATAGATTTCTGGCGTAAATTAAATTTGCTTAAACAAAGCTTAAACAAATAACTGTTTAAACAAGTCATAACCCCTAAGCTCTACAATAGAACGTGAATTAAATATAGAATTCTTGTTCTGAGCAATAGTCAGTCGTTATGCAAACTCTGGATAATCCTAACCTTACCAATACCACAGCTTTTGATACCACTATCCACAGACGGAAAACACGAGCAGTAAAAGTTGGTGACATCACTATCGGCGGTGGAAATCCAGTGGTAGTGCAGTCAATGATCAATGAAGACACTTTAGATATTGATGGCTCAGTAGCAGCAATCCGTCGTCTACATGAGATCGGCTGTGAAATTGTCCGAGTTACTGTGCCTAGTATGGCTCATGCTAAAGCTTTAGCGGAAATCAAGCAAAAACTAGTCGAGACTTATCAAACAGTTCCTCTAGTAGCTGATGTTCACCATAATGGCATGAAAATTGCCCTAGAAGTTGCCAAGCACGTCGATAAGGTGCGAATTAACCCAGGATTATATGTATTTGAAAAGCCCAAAAGCGATCGCACTGAATATACTCCCACAGAATTTGCCGAGATTGGCGATCAAATCCGCGAAACTTTAGAACCACTAGTTGTTTCCTTGCGAGATCAGGATAAAGCGATGCGGATCGGAGTTAATCATGGCTCACTTTCGGAAAGAATGCTGTTTACCTACGGCGATACTCCCGAAGGAATGGTGGAGTCTGCGTTGGAGTTTATCAAAATCTGTGAGTCTTTGGACTTTTATAACATTGTCCTTTCCCTTAAGGCTTCCCGCGTACCTGTGATGTTGGCAGCCTATCGTCTGATGGTACAGAGAATGAACGAGTTAGGTATGGAATATCCTTTACATTTAGGTGTTACCGAAGCTGGAGATGGCGAGTATGGCAGAATTAAATCTACTGCGGGAATTGGTACTCTTTTAGCACAGGGCATCGGCGATACGATTCGGGTATCCTTAACAGAATCTCCTGAAAGGGAAATCCCCGTCTGCTATAGCATTTTGCAAGCATTGGGACTGCGGAAAACGATGGTGGAATATGTCGCTTGTCCTTCCTGTGGACGCACTCTGTTTAACCTGGAGGAAGTCTTGCACAAGGTTCGTGAGGCAACCAAACACCTAACGGGCTTGGATATTGCCGTAATGGGCTGTATTGTAAATGGACCAGGAGAAATGGCAGATGCCGACTATGGTTATGTGGGTAAACAACCAGGCTATATTTCTCTATATCGCGGTCGAGAAGAAATTAAGAAAGTTCCTGAATCACAAGGCGTTGAAGAATTAATTAATTTGATTAAGTCTGACAATCGCTGGATCGAACCAGAGTAAAGGGATGAGGGATAAAGGATGAGGAAGTTAGTTTCATCCCACTGACTGTTAACTGTTGACTGAAAAATTATCCAGCTTGAGACAATACACGATCTACTCGATCTAACTCAATTTCCTTTAAATCATCAACTGTCCAATTCGCTTGCCGCTGCAACATATGGAGGGGATAAATATTAGAAATACCTACTACCTGAATCTTGGCTCGTTTTGCTGCCTCAATGCCCACTGGGTTGTCTTCAATTGCTAAACATTCAAAAGGTTCTAGATTTAACCTTTGAGCTGCCAATAAATAGGGTTCAGGTTCGGGTTTACTCTTTTCCAAATCGTCTCCTGCCACAATTAAATCAAAATATTGAGCAAGTTGGACTTTCTCTAAGATATATTCGACTTCTGAGCGAGTTGTCCCAGTTACCAAACCAACAGCTATGTTTTGTTCTTTTAACTGATTGAGAAATTCTGTAAGATGAGGAGCCAAAGGAATTTCGGTTAATTGATCGAACTTTTTTCGATAGCCTTGAGCTTTGGTTTTCAGCAGCTTATCTATATATTCATTGGGTAGAATGCGACCACGATTGGCTAAAATATCTCTTAAATAGGCGTGATCGCTCCTGCCTCGGCAATATTGACTATATTCGTCCCCATCTGCCCGTAAGTTCTCCCTGAGCAAGATATCTGCAATTAATTCTTGATTAATCGCCTCGTCATTAAAAATTACGCCACTAAAATCTAAGAAAACTGCTTTCAGACTCATATATTAAATATTAACTATTAACTATTAATCGATTTTACTCCTGTACTTAGCTGGTTTGTCCACCAAACATCTTCAGTTAATACCTGACTAAAACCCGCTTTCCCTAACCAAGCATCGATACTACCCGCAGCATACTCTTTAATGTAAGGTTCTTCAAATATATCCGTAAGCCAAGTGGTGTTACGCAGGATTTTCTGATGACCATCAAGGATGATTATCTGCCCTCCTGGCTTGAGCAAGCGATATGCTTCTTGCAACACTGCTTTAGACACAGAAGGGGGAATTTCGTGAAACAGGAGAGAGGCGGTAACTACATCAAATTCATCATCGGCAAACTTAGTTGCCTCAGCTATCCCATGAACCCATGAAATATCTAATCCTGCTTGCTGTGCCTTATATTCAGACATCACCAACATTTGCGGCGATAAATCTAGTCCCATAACCTCTGAACTAGGAAAAGTCTGTTTAAGCATGATCGTAGTTGAACCAGTACCACAACCAAGGTCAAGTATTTTAAGAGGACTACCTGTAATTGCTTTAATTACTGCTTCTCGATTCCAATCTTCGTTAGGCGGTAAGGCGTGTTTGACTACAGAATCATAAGTTACTGCTGCGCCAGTAGTGAGATACCCTCCTTCAATACCATGAAAGTTTTGGGAACTATAATACTCAGGATAGAGTAAATTAGGATCTCTCAGGCGATCGCTTGTCACTTCCCAATCAATATTATCAGAAAGTTCTTTTAATTCTTCGCTATTAATTAAAAACCCAAATATGGGCTGGAGAAACTTCTCCCATAGAGTATCTTGACCAGTAGCCATATGGTTTCGGGCAAATAAAACTTAGAGTATTTTGTATCTATTTATTCTAAGCAATTATTTTTAGTTGCGCTTAATGTCAATATCAAATAGATAAATCTACTTGTCAGTTGAAGAAATAATCTGGCGATACTCAGCTTCGGTATATAAATCTGCTGGATCTGTGATTCGATCTGTAAATAAAATGCCGTCGAGATGATCTAATTCATGCTGAAAAATACGTGCCACAAAATCTTTCAGGGTTTCCTGTTTTGTTTCTCCTTGCTGAGTGGTGTATTCAACTTCAATTGATTGATATCTAGGTACTAAACCCCGCACGTTAGGCACGCTTAAGCATCCCTCCCAGTCTTTGACCACTTCTTGACCATGAGATAAAATTTGCGGGTTAATCATCACTGTTGGCGGCATAGTAGGGGCATGGGGATAGCGATCGCTGGGATGAGAAGCAATAATAAATAGTCGATAGGGTTGAGAAATTTGGGGTGCAGCAATTCCTACTCCATTATTGACGATCGCAGTGTTAATTAAACAGTCAATAAGCTCTATAATTGTAGGATCTGAGATTTTAGCTACGGGTTTAGCCTGGTTTCTGAGAATTGGCTCACCAATTTGGGCGATCGCAGGAAGTTTGTTCATGATCATTAGCTATCCAAATCAGGTAGTAAGGCTCACTGGATAAGTATTTGAGACGTCAAGAAAGTTTTGACGATTGGAAATAGATAGTAAATATTACCGATTATAATCCGACTCTACTGGTAGAATTTTATATCATCTTTAAAGGTTATGTAACAGAGTGGCAATTTCTTCAGAACATTTATGGGAAAGAGTTCTAGAACTTCTCAAAAAACGTCTAAGTCGTCCGACCTTTGAGACTTGGATACAACATGCCACAATTGATAATTTTAATTCTGACAGTATTACAATCTTGACCCCCAATGCTTTTGTGTTGAGTCATTTGCAAAAGTACTATCTCAACATTATCAGTGATGCGATCGCCGAAGTTATCGGCAAACCCCTGGAAATTCATCTCAAATCACAGCAGGGGGCTGACCTCGCTTTTTTAACTGAATCAACTGATTTTGCCCGATATAAGCAAGAATCTTTATCTTCTGGCAAAAATGCCCTCAAGCCCAATAAATTAAATCCTAAATATACTTTTTATAGCTTTGTGGTTGGTTCGACAAATCGCATGGTACATGCTGCTTCTTTAGCTGTTGCCGAGTCTCCTGGAAGGGATTTTAATCCTTTATTTCTTTGTGGGGGAGTTGGGCTGGGAAAAACTCATCTCATGCAGGCAATTGGACATTATCATCTAGAGATTAATCCTGATGCTAAAGTCTTTTATGTCTCGACAGAACAATTTACTAATGATCTGATTGCTGCCATTCGAAATGATAGTATCCAAGGCTTTCGGGAACACTATCGTACCGCCGATATTTTGCTGGTAGACGATATTCAGTTTATTGAAGGTAAAGAATATACCCAAGAAGAGTTTTTCCACACCTTTAACACCCTCCATGAAGCAGGAAGGCAGGTGGTCTTAGCAAGCGATCGCCCTCCGCAGCAGATTCCTAAGTTACAAGAACGTTTAAGTTCCCGATTCTCCATGGGTTTGATTGCCGATGTCCAGGTGCCAGACTTAGAAACTCGCATGGCAATTTTACAAAAAAAAGCGGAATATGAAAATGTCCGGTTACCCAGAGAAGCAGTAGAATATATTGCCAGTCAATATACTTCTAATATCAGAGAATTAGAAGGAGCATTAATTAGGGCGATCACCTATATTTCTCTTTCGGGCTTATCGATGACGGCGGAAAACATTGCATCAGTACTGAACCCTAAAGTAGAACAAATTACTGCCTCTCCCGAAACGATAATGGAAGTATCGGCGGAGATTTTAAAGGTTTCTACCGATGATTTAAAAAGTAGTTCTCGTCGTCGAGAAATTAGTAATGCTAGACACATTGCGATGTATCTGATGCGACAGCACACAGACCTTAGTTTACCTCGCATTGGGGAAAAATTTGGCGGCAAAGACCATACATCTGTTATGTATAGTTGTGACAAAATTGCTAAACAGCTACGAAAAGATCGCGCTTTAAATCAAACAATTTCTTTATTGAGTGATCGAATTAACTTTGTTAGTCAACAAAAGTTTAAAAACTGAAACAACTATCAGTTAGCTTCAGCAAATTTTTTCCACAGCATATCCCTAAATATCCCAGGTTATCCACAAGTTATCCACAGATAATTTCTATATATTGCATTTATAAACTAAATTAAAAGTTTATTGTGATTGGTAATTAATAACTGGGGACTGGGTATGATTGAACTTCTAGTTCGTTACTAATTATTTTATTGTTTTAAAATTCCGTAAATTCTAATTTTGAGATGAAAATTGTTTGCAGTCAAAGTGATCTTAAAAATAATCTTGCCCTTGCTAGTCGTGCTGTTCCCTCCCGTCCAGAACCGACCGTATTAGGTAATGTTTTAATCGAAGCCAACGAAACTACCCAGAAAGTTAGTCTGATTGCCTTTGATGGCAGTTTGGGCATCAAGACTAGATTTAATGCCGAAGTTGCCGAAGGAGGTAGCATTACCCTTCCCTCTAAGTTGCTCAACGATATTGTGATTCGTCTGCCAGAGATAGAGATCAGCCTGGATGTCAATAATGATGATGCTAGTTTTGTCACCACGATCAGTTCGACCTCGGGTCAGTTTCAATTAACAGGAATAGATGCCACCGAATTTCCTGAACTGCCCACTATTGAAGCAGAACAGACTATTGAACTGCCGATTGCTGCCCTGAAGGTTGGCTTGGGGGGGTGTCTATTTGCTGCCTCTACCGAACTGTCTAAGCAAGTGTTGACAGGAGTTCACTTGAAAACTCAAGGCTTGGGGCAGGATGGCTTAGGAGATATCTTAGAGTTTGCTGCCACTGATAGTCATCGTTTAGCCGTTGTGGCAACGGATCTCAATGGAGAAGATGCCGAAACGACTATTGAGATACCCAAACTAGCAGTAACCATACCCGCTAAGGCATTACGAGAACTAGAAAGAATTGTGAGTGATGCAGAAGAGACTGACAAAGTTAAAGTTAGCTTTGATGAACAGGTAATGGTATTTGAATTGGGCGATCGCCTGTTGACTAGTACAAAAATATTAGGTGATTATCCTGCTTATGGACAACTTATCCCCCAAAATTTTAGCCGCGAAATTATTCTTGACCGTAAGCGTTTACTTAACAGCCTAGAATTAGTGGCAGTATTAGCACAGAAAAATAATCTAGTAAAATTCAGTCTCCACAATGATGCGTCAGAACTCGTTGTCTCGGCAGATGCTCAAGATATCGGTAACGCCGAACAATCTTTGCCAGCAGAAATTATGGGAGAAGATATCGAAATTGCCTTTAATATTAAATATCTGATGGATGGATTAAAGGCACTTGAGACATCGGAAATAAAAATGCAGTTAAACGAGTGGAATCAGCCAGTTATCTTTAGCCCTCTAGGAGGATTAAAGATGACCTATCTGGTAATGCCCGTACAAATTAGAAATTGATAATTTTCTCAGTGAAAAGTAAAAACTACACTCCGAACTCACAAACATTATCGCTTTTCAAGATCAAATTACCAAAGTTATTATTTTTTAAAGTTATTCTGTAAACTAGAAGACTAAATTTTATCTTTTATTTTTATGGTTGCGGGTTATGTCCTATGAGTCACAATTAGACAATCAATCTAGTAAGCTGATTAACCCAGCAAAGTTATGTTTGTTGATGTCGATCGCACTTCATTTGTTGATTTTGAAGTTTGGGTTACCAACGATAAGATTTAATAATGATTCTGGGAGAAGAGAAGTTTCGCTAATTGAGCTTAATCCAGAACAACAGTCTCGTTTGCCAAACCTCTACCCCCAATTGCAAACGCCAGATCTTCGAGATCCTAGCAATCTTCCTGATTTTGATAATAACGAGGTCGCTCCACCTTTTGCCATACCGCCCAATTTAATTCCTGGGATAGGAGACCCTTCTAACTTACCGCCTCTAATTATTCCGCCACCACCTACGTTTGATTTTCAACTTTTACCACCAATTACCGATATTACCCTTCCTCCTGTAGGAGATTTATCAGACTTACCCCTACCTCCAGCAATCAATCTTGAAGATTTTAAGGTCGAGCCAATTAAGTTGCCTCCAAATTTTGAAACAACTCTTGATAAACCTGTTAATTCAACTACTCTACAGAAACCAACTCAGCCAGTAAAGCCACCCACAACTGCAATTAAGCCAGAGCCGAATAAACAGTCTGAAACCAAGCCTAAAGCAACTCCTGAGCAGATTGCTGCTAAACAAGCTGCCGATTTTCAACAGCGCATGAGTAATTTGAGTCAAAGTCTCACCAAAAACGAAGCTGGTACTACTGATGAAGATGCCAGGAAAAACTATATTCTCTGGTTAGCTAAAGTCCAAGATATTGAACCAGATCAGATCGAGATTACAGGCGCTTATCCTCGTGATGCCTGTATTAGAAGACTTAAGGGAAGTAGCGTTTTTGGTATAGTAGTCAATGCCAAGGGTGAAGTGGTGGCTATTGATTTAATTAAAGGAGCAAAATATCCCATTTTTAATCAACAGGGTAGTAAAGATCTCGGCGATCGCATTTTAGAGAATGAGACAGGAAAACCTAAACCATATCAGGTTCAGGTTAACTATGAATATGATGCGGAGATTTGTCCTTCCTTAACCCTGCCATCCATTAGGCGAACAGAAGAAAGACAAAAACAGAAAACTGAACCCGCCCCTAAACCCGTGCCAGCACCGACACCAAACCCTGTGCCAGCACCAGCACCAAAACCTGAACCCGAAACAATATCAAAACCTAAACCCTCGCCCAAACCCGCCCCTAAACCCGTGCCAGCACCAGCAGCAAAACCCGTGTCTGCACCTACACCAAAACCTAAACCTGCCGCCAAACCAGCATCAAAACCTGAACTCAAACCATTGCCATCATTGCGCGATCGCTTGCGTAATATTCCTTTACTCGACAGAAATCCCGCAGATTTTAAGGATATTCCCCTACCAGATCAACCTAATTTCAGAAATTAACAATTTATAAGGATCTTTGAGAAACCTAAATCCTCGTTCACAAGATTGTTGTCCTTTATATGCAGTCAAAATTTCTGATGGACTTAAATTCTCTAAAACATTAGTGGCCAAGATAAACCGACCAGCTTTTTTCTTTTCTGATTCTATTTTTTCAGATTTTTTCTCTAAAATTATCGTAGCTTTATAAACTTTCTTATTGGTTTTCTTATCTGTTGTTTTTGAAACATCTTTTAAAACTAAATGATGATATTTTAGCTTTTTTTGTTCCCACTCAAATACGGCTTTTATTTCAGTTCTATTTTCATACTTTCTCTGAGATAAAGAAGTGAGTAAAGAATTAGCTTTTTCTTCATCTTTAATAATCTTTTTCGCTAACTGTTTTAAATCGGATGTTTTTCTGGGTTCACTTGATATTATTATCCATTTTTGTTTTATCCCAGCATAATTACTCTCTGCTTGCTCCGTCCTTACGCCGAGGAAACCTCGGCGCGGGCGGTGCGCTTTTTCGACGGCTTTATAACCTTCTATATCGGTTTTACTAAATTCAGAATCTGGAGTTTCTCTTATATAAAATTGAGCCACTTTAATTGATAATGGGACTCTAGTTATCCATTTTAAATGTTTGATGAATAATAGATTTTCGGCACTATAAAGAGCACTATCTGCGACAAATATACTGTCGAAATCTACTTGTTTTTTAAAGTTAGATAAAATCCTGGCAAATTTGGCTTTATCATTATCATTACCATTTCCGTATTGTAAAAATAGAGGGACTCCTCCATCTCCACTTGCTATCAAATTAATTAAATTATTTTTATTCTTATCATTTTCTCTTAATTTTATCTCCCTCGAAACTATTTATCTAACATTGATGGTCTAGGTGTAGTCAAAAGTAGTTGGTGATTGGGAAAGGCGATCGCCAAAATTCCCTTAAAGCATGTTATTTAGCACATTACAAAATGAAGTGCGAAATGGTAACTGTAAACTCAAGCTCCTTGAGTCGAACCTCTTTTAGTTGTCCTTTTCCTCGGAGTTTTGACAAAGGGAGGGGTGGGTCATGTCTACTTATAACCCGTTTTCCGCGAGTTATAAATGTAGCATTTTTAAAGTATATTTCGGCTTCCCAAAAAATGGTGACGATGCCAATAGATTGGCATCCCTCGCCCTCAAACTAGACCGTATAGATGAAAAAAGAGAAGTTATTTAGACTCATCATCGATATCTGTAGAAGGGGATTATTTAATCTGCGAGGGGGAGCGGGAAGAAAATAATGAACTAACACCTATTAGAATAGTCCACGGTCATTCTAAAGATAAAAGACCAGATTTAAAACAGTTCTTAATTAATTTAATAGTTAGTGGCGACAATGGTGTTCCTTTATTCTTTCAATGTGGAAATGGTAACGATAGTGATAAGGCTAAATTTGCCTCACTTATATCTAATTTTAAAAAGCAAGTAGATTTAGAAAGTATATTTGTAGCAGATAGCGCACTTTATAGTGCAGAAAATTCATTCACAGTTAAACATTTAAAATGGATAACTAGAGTCCCCTTACCCATTAAAGCTGCTCAAATTTATGTAAAAGATATCCCAGAATCTCAATTTGCTGATACCGATATAGAAGGTTATAAAGCTGTAGATTTAGAAAGTAATTATGGTGGTATAAAACAAAGATGGCTAATTATAGAAAGTTTTGCTAGAAAGAAATCAGACTTAGAAAAATTAGAGAAAAAACTCAGCAAAGATGAAAAAAAAGCTAAGTCTTTAATTAAGATTTTATCGCAGAAACAATACGAAAATAGAACAGAAATAAAAGCTGTATTTAAATACGAACAAAAAAAATTAAAATATCATCGTTTAGTTTTAAAAGATGTTGCTCAGGTCACAGACAAGAAAACAAAAGAAACCGTTTATAAAGCTGAGATTGTTATTGAATTAGATTCTGAAAAAATAAGTGACGAACAGAAGAAAGCTGGTCGCTTCATTATAGCTACAAATGTTTTAGATAATTTAACTCCTTCGGAAATTCTTACCAGATATAAAGGACAACAATCTTGTGAAACTGGATTTAGATTTCTCAAAAACCCATTATTTTTGTCTTCAGGCATATACTGCGATAAGGCTACATTTATAACTCGCGGAAAAGGGGGTATAATCTGTACAAAGTCTTTGCAGGAAATCTTGAGGGATACCAGCATTGTACCGCAGAAACTCTCTACAGGAAGTTTATACACAACAGCGGCACAATCACAGTAGAGCAGGACTCTATTACCGTCGAGCTAAAGAAGAAAAGACATCTGCCATTGATCCTTACAGCTCTTGAACCAAAACAAGAATTACGGATCAATTGGCTGGGTGGTAAAAAACTGATTTTTAAAGGCGCATCCTATTCTTGATGAGATTTCCTCACAGAAATTAGGGGTGCTTTCTTTACCGTGAAGATCCGTGATTATTGGAGGGGTTGTAAGCCTCCTCCGAGGTTCGGATGAATTGTCTTGTGCGCTGCGAAGCGAGTCCTTTAGGGCAATAAATCCAGGGCTACTGAAACACCAGGGTTTTTCGCGTGGCGAAAGGATGGTGCGCGCTTTTAGCCGTGGGTGAGCTTACTAGGCATTTACCGTTTAAGAAAACAGATAACTATGATGTAGAAGAAACGGTTTGACGCTTGAACATTTCCCGTAGTACCGAAGCAGGATCTATATAACCGTCATTGTGCTTGAGCACCCAATGCAGATGTGGTCCCGTAGTTCTACCAGTCATACCAATACGACCAATTCTTGATCCTGCGGGAATATCTTGACCCAGAGCTATTTGGATTCCTCCGTCTCGATCAAGCAGAAATTTGCCATTGCGAGAATCATCTACATAGCCTTCCATATGACAGTATACGTGCTGCCATTCTCCAGATTGAATTGTGACTGATGTACCGCAAGCTGTATTGTCAGACAATTCAGTGACTTTACCACCCCACCAACTACGAATATAACTACCACGGGGGGCTGCTAAATCTAATCCGTTATGAAACTGGCGTTTCCCTGTCACGGGAGAAATACGATAACCGAAACCAGAAGTGTAAGATTGAAAATCCTCGACAGGGAAAGAGCCTTTTTCCCACACAGCTGATACGTCTTGGGCTACTACTAAGTTATCTTCAGTCAAATCTGATGCTTTTAAGGGTGACATGCCCCAATTATTGATTCCCAGGGATAATAAAAAAGTCGCAGCAGTAATAGCCAGCCAGTGGCTCCATCGAACTCTAATTTTATAGAACATGTATTGAGGCTCAATTAATATAATAATTTACGCTTACTCGGCTTAATTTATGTTTATTAGCCTTATTGATAAAATTCAAATATAAAAGGTTGAACAACCTATATTTATCAAAAAATAGATAATTTTTAAGTAATAATTGGCAAAAAAATTTGTTAAGTATCTAAATAAAATTAATTACACATAGTGATCTATACGCAGCAAAGTTTTCACCCCGATATCATCAGAAATTAATTTTGTGTGACTACTTAAAGTTAAGGATATTGGCGTTGAATTTAATTGTCTTTACCAAATATACTGTTAAATTCTCAGACTAGCAAGATTATCCTGAGTATTTATACCGAAATGAAGCGATCACTAGGTTTTGCAGTAATTACTGGCAATACGTCGCATAAATATTTTAAAAGACTTACTTAGCTATTGATTCTAAATAATTTGCGATCGCCTTAGCAATTTCCTGTTTCCCTACTGCTTTCTGTGGTTTTTCTTCTTTAGTCACTAAATAAGCCACCTGGGTGCCTGTTGCTTGGTGTTCCTCTCCTCGGTTAGCTACTACCATTTGATAACCTTGCTGTAGTCTGGTTTGGGCAATATTGATTAATTTTTCATGGGAAATATTTTCTTGATATTTAAAAGTAATCATCCCTAAGCTGGGAAATTTTGCTCTTACCTCCCTAATTACTTTCTGGGTAGGTACTAAATCAATTTTAGACAATGCGCCACCACTAGAGATTTTGCCAGGGAATACTTGAGCAGGTTTGTAGTCAGCCACCGCAGCCGAAAATATCCCAAAGCGATATGGATGGGCTAACTCTAGCATTACCTCAGCTAGATATTCATCGTAAGTAGCAACGATCTTGTGGGGGAGATAAGTGGGTGGAGTATAACTACCTTGTCCATGAATTAATTTTACTTTTGCTCCTCTTAGGTACAATTCTTCAGCAATATAGTTGCCTAATCTTCCTGTAAAGCGATTAGTTAGACGACGAATATTGTCTATCGGCACAGGGGTAGGACCTCCTGTGACTAAAATAGGGATATCTTTGAGAGGTGATGAACTAACTGCGCGACAAACACTATCTGCGATCGCTTTTTCTTCGGGTAGATTATTCTTACCATAAGCAACCTTGGGGTTGATAATTTTGACTCCCAGACGATCTAACTTACCCAGAGATTCTGTCAAAATCGAGTTATGTAAACTACCGTGCATCGTCGGCGCAATCAGAATTTGCGTGTTACCTCTTTCCATTCTGCCGATAGCTGAACCCAAGGTAGAAGTAACTACGCCATCAGCTATGCCTAAAGCCGTCTTGTTGATCGTGTTATAGGTAGCAGGAGTCACAACATATGCAGCAAAAGGATTAGCATCGCTCAGATGTTCAGCATTCGCCGTTAACTTAGTAACAACAGCATTAGTAGTACTCCACTCCAAAGCATCAATGGTAGTATATCTCAGAGCTTCACTAGAGACAAAAGCTACCACATCCGCTCCCTGACGGCGTAGAATACGAGCAATTAAGGGAGCTTTCATCGCTGCAATGCTACCTGTAACCAAAAGAGCAATACGCTTATTTTGTAGATGAGTTGATTCTAGGATAACTTGGCGATCGCCTAAATTTGATTCTGGTGGCGGTTGAAAATCCCAATCATTCATGTTTGAAGTTAACTTTCTATAGCTTCGAGGTTATCTGTTTGAAGTTGTTAGCTATTAGCTTTTTAATATACAAACATAATATCTTGACTGTTGATTGATTAAAGATTTAGTCTTCCCGTAGTAAACAGCTGATATCCTCCTGTAAAACTGGCAAGAGAAAGAACAAAATGCCATAGACTAGTAGGTTGTAAAATAGCTCTGCTACTAACAAAAACGGCAATAATGCCAATGGCGATCGCAATACCTGCCAAGTTCTTCATCCTGGGAGGTAATATAAAAAACATTAACACTCCTGAGGTGAGAAAGAGAATAGAAGTATCAGCAGCGACTCCCCGCCACCAGTAAGGATATAAGTTATTAGTAAAGTGAATGTTTTTTCCTAAGAAAAAAATTCCTAATATTAGTAAGGCTAATCCCAGCAATCTAGTAAATAATCTCATATCTATAATGTTATTAAACCATAACTCTAGAATGCCCAAATGCTCTGACTAAAGTAGATAAGTAGCTAGGTTCAATTTAAAACTGTTTGATTTTGATGTGTGAGATCGTAACTCTTGCTAAATTTTACCCCATCTGGCGATCGCCATCATTCTTTCGCGATCGCCAGATGGGGTAAAATTTAATGAAAATAAGCAAACTATGCTATGAATTTTAACTACTCCACGATAGGCTAGAAGATGACATTTTGAGTTGAAGCATCCTCTAAATCTCAAAATATGAGGAGTACTGGACTAATAGCAGTTCATTTTTAGATCAATTTTGGTCTAATAGCTAATAGCTAACCGCTTCGCGGTTTTAACAACAACCATACTAGTACAGGATAGTAATTTAGTTGTGCCAAAGCCAAAAGCCGGCATCGTTTATAACGATATTAAGCCAGTAGCTTGCAAAGTTGCATCAGAAGTAGCAGAAAAACTTACTGCTTCTGGCTGGGATGTGCGCATGACCACTGGAGTGGGAGGGATACTTGAATATTCAACTCCTGGTAGTCCCGTTTGCCATACTCGAATTGAGCTGTTAACTCCTCCTAACTTCGATCGAGATGTAAAATTTGCGATTGTTTTCGGTGGAGATGGTACTGTTCTCTCCGCCTTTAGACAACTTGCTCCTTATCAAATTCCTTTGTTGACTATCAACACAGGTCACATGGGTTTTTTGACGGAAACTTATCTTAGCCATTTGAGCGAAGCAATAGAACAGCTAATAACTCAAGACTATGAAATAGAAGAACGTTCAATGTTAGCGGTTAGAGTGTTTCGTAATCATGCTCTATTATGGGAGGCACTGAGCCTAAATGAGATGGTTTTACATCGTGAACCTCTTACTAGTATGTGTCATTTCGAAGTACAAATTGGAAAACATGCTCCTGTAGATGTGGCGGCAGACGGTATTATAATTTCAACTCCTACTGGATCAACTGCTTATTCGTTGAGTGCAGGAGGTCCTGTTGTAACTCCAGATGTACCTGTATTACAGCTTGCACCGATCTGTCCTCATTCTTTAGCGTCACGAGCATTGGTGTTTAGCGACAAGGAACAGGTTATGGTCATCCCTGCTACGCCTAATCGTATGGTCATGGTAGTGGATGGCAATGGTGGCTGCTATATTCTGCCTGATGACCACATTAAAATTGAAAAATCAGTCTATCCTGCTCGATTTATTCGCCTGCGATCGCCAGAATTTTTCCGCATTCTACGAGAAAAGCTGGGCTGGGGACTGCCTCATATTGCCAAGCCAACCTCTGTTGAACTACCGTAACGAAGCCTCGTTTTATCAGGGCAGTAGGGTTTAATATAAGAAAATGATTAGTAAATCTACAACCGCAAATTCCCTAATTCTCTTGCTGACAGATAGCACTTTTGCAGAGCAAGCAAGTCTGGACTTGCAAACCCTGGGTTATTTAACTGTAGTTGAAAAAGCTCAAAAAGGATGGCGTAAGTTGAGTAGTCATCAGCCAGTAATGGTAATTGTTGATCGCAGTTTTACAGGACAGTTCGGCTTCGATTTGTGTCGTCAGTTACGTAGTTCAGGCGATCGCATTCCTGTATTAATGCTTGTAGAACAAGAAACCATCGCTGATAGAATTGCTTGTTTAGAAGCAGGAGCAGATGATTATTTATTAAAGCCTTATCAGAAAGAAAAACTACTAGAACAGATTGGTTTATATCTCCAACCAGAAATTAATATTACCGAACAGCTTAGATTTGGCGAATTAATCTTAGATTTGAACACTCGTCAGGTAATCAGAGAAGATCAAGTTATTGACTTGACTATGAAAGAGTTTGAGTTGCTTAAATACTTAATGTCTAATCCACAGCAAGTAATGACTAGAGAAGAGATTATTGAAAATGTATGGGGATACGATTATCGTGGGGAATCTAATGTAATTGAGGTGTATATACGCTATTTGAGACTTAAAATAGAAAGCCAAGATCATAAAAGGCTAATTCAAACGGTTAGAGGCATTGGTTATGTTCTGAGAGAATCTTGAATTTGTATCCAATATCTCCACTGGGTAGCTGTTGAGCAACAATAATTATTCAAACATTGTATTTAGTCTTAGTTTAATAATTTCTTAATTAGATAGTTTGAAAATTTGATTGTGTTGCTCGTTAAAATAACCATAGCCATAATTAAATATAAGTATTGAGATTTGTATCAGCATAACATTTAAGATACAGTTATTGACTATGCTTTATTCCCATAGCTAATGCTTGATTGCTATCAAGTTGCTAACGAATAATGGCAAATTTAACTAGCTGAAAAAAGGCTATATATAGATACAATAGGCTTTATTATTTAAAATAGACTTCGGAGCAAGAAAAAGTATGCCACGCAAAAAAACTAAGTCTACAAAATCTGGTAATGGATCTCGCGAGACAACAAGTTTTTTAGAAAAGTCTCAAGTGGGTATTTCTTTAACTTCTCAGGCTTTAAAAAATCTTAATGAGATTGTCAAATCAACTGGTTTGTCTAAGTCTCAGATTTTTGAAGACTTGGTTACGGGCAATTTGGCGATCGCTAGCCAAGTGGCAGAAAAAACGATTTCGATTGATTCGGAAAATCTAGACAATGGGGATGATTCAGCAGAGAATGCAGCACCCAAAATACAAATAGTAGAAGGTGCAATTCCTACGGAGGAGCCAGAAAAACCAATCAAGACGACTGATACGGCTGAATCAGCGATCCTATTAGAACTCAAAGCAAAAATAAACGAACATAAGGCTAATTATCAGTCTTTAAAGAAACATGCTGAGGAACAAGAAGCTCTAGTAAAAAAATTAATCAAGCAGTTAGAAGAGCAAAAAGGCTTAGAGTCTCAAGAAACTAAGCAACAGTTGAATCAAGAATTGGAGCAGCTAAAGCAGCAGCAGACTGAAAATGAAACAGAGCTTAATACTACTCAAGAATCTCTTGCAGCCAGTGAAGCAAAAGTTAAAGAATTAGAGCAGCAGCTATCTGCACAGCAAGACACTGAGAATGATCTGCAAAGTATAATAGCTGAGAAAGAAGATGCTTTAAATCAACTACAGCAGCAGTTGGATGCAAAGCAGGGAGAATTAGAGCAAACACAGCAACAGGAAACTGAAAAGGAATCAGCTTTAACCCAACTACAGCAACAGTTAGACGAGAAACAGAGTGAGGTAGATAATCTTGCAAGCGATCGCCAAATTGCCCAAGAGCAGGTAGCAGAAAAGGAATCAGCTTTAACTCAATTACAGCAACAGTTAGACGAGAAACAGAGTGAGGTAGATAATCTTGCAAGCGATCGCCAAATTGCCCAAGAGCAGGTAGCAGAAAAGGAATCAGCTTTAACTCAATTACAGCAACAGTTAGACGAGAAACAGAGTGAGGTAGATAATCTTGCAAGCGATCGCCAAATTGCCCAAGAGCAGGTAGCAGAAAAGGAATCAGCTTTAACTCAATTACAGCAACAGTTAGACGAGAAACAGAGTGAGGTAGATAATCTGACAAGCGATCGCCAAATTGCCCAAGAGCAGGTAGCAGAAAAGGAATCAGCTTTAACTCAACTACAGCAACAGTTAGACGAGAAACAGAGTGAGGTAGATAATCTGACAAGCGATCGCCAAATTGCCCAAGAGCAGGTAGCAGAAAAGGAATCAGCTTTAACTCAACTACAGCAACAGTTAGACGAGAAACAGAGTGAGGTAGATAGTCTCCTTGCGGACACTCAAAATAAGCAGAAACAGCTAAATGATCAAGAGGGACAGGTTAGCAGTTTAGAACAACAAGTTAAGCAGCAGAAAGTTCAGATCGAAAAACAAACAAAAGTTGCTCTGGACTCGCAACAGCAAATAACAGACTTAACTCAACAAATTAAGTCAACAGAACAAGCGATTAATCAAACCAAAGAGCAATTGAAACAGGAGATAGGGAATAAAGAACAGCAAGTCGCCAAATTAAAACAAGAGACTGCTAAAAATAGTGAACTAGAGGGTCAGATAAGCGATCGCTCTAAGCTGATTGAACAGCTAAATCAGCAGCTAGAAGAAGATAAAAACAATTATGGGTTATTAGATCTCAAAAGTAATGAACAACAAGACTTAATTGCCAGCTTGCGATCGCAATTAGAAGAACAAAAATCATTGACAGCAAAAACCAGTGCATCTAGCACCTATAAAACCTGGACAATAATTCTCCTGGGAATTTTATTAACTATAGCTTCTGCAATTTCAGCACAGTCTTATTTATAACATTGACGGACTCCACCATAATTAACCTGAGTTCGGGTG
The DNA here is from genome assembly GCA_942490675.1 of Cyanobacteriota bacterium. GTDB lineage: Bacteria > Cyanobacteriota > Cyanobacteriia > Cyanobacteriales > Xenococcaceae > Waterburya. The sequence goes on from CALNYB010000003.1 coordinate 76,497, forward strand.
GGAGCTGAAACCCTTATTTTTGAGGGGCTTGAAAAATACTATTTGATCGTTAAATTTCCCTGGTGGGCTTAATGAAAAATGCTTCAAAAGCCTAGATATTATAGCTTATAGCTTATAGCTACCCTAACCAGTTAATTGTCTTAACCCGAACTGAGGTTAGTTATTTGGTTAAGTCCAAATGATAGTGATACAAGGCTACTGGGCGATCGCCCGCGGTAAAATAATCAGGATCTTGAGGAGAGAGGTAGATCGCTGTAATCTGTTCAGCGCTGATTTTTCCTGATGCTAGTAACTCGTAGCTAGAGGTCGTTTCTACTTCATTGAGATATAGTCTTTCAGGAGATCTAAATAGCTGTTGGGTAACTTCGGTAGCCATAAATTGATTTTCCCCAGGTATTTTCCTATCCCTTCCCGTTATTTTAGAAATTAGCTTGCGATCGCCTTTAAGAAAAGTTATCTGCTGGTTAGGATTATCAGGATCGATTTTAACTTGGTAGACATGATCATCTCCTAAGTATGCCTGAGCAATTTTTTTACCATTAAAAGCCCGATCTGCCACCACCACAGGTTGAGATGATTTGAACGCCGAAAATAGTCCTCTGGGAGGAGTATCGTATTCAGTGCCAAATCTTACCTGAAAGGCGATCGCCTGGTCAATATAATTCTGGTTATCTTCAAAGCCAGGAGTCACAATATCTGGTGCGAGAGGAGCAATCTGTTCGGTAAGAACACTCCTAACATTCCATGTCCCAGCCATCCACTCAGGATATTCTAAGTCTCCTTTGGCAAGCTTGATCGAGGGTTTACTTGTCCATTGAGGAAACTGTTCGATACGCTCTTTGATTGAAACAGCAAAAGCAGTTGAGGTAGAACTTAGGAGGATTAAGCAGACTAAAATAATACTCAATAAGTAATGCTTCATAGTTGATGATTGGTGGTTAAGAGTGATTTTGTCCCTCATTTTGGAAATATGGCTCAATTTATGGCTCAATTTATAATCAGCATTATTATCCCAGTTTTTAATGAGGCAGCGATCATCAAACAAACCTTAGTAGAATTAAAGCAGTATTCAGGGATAGAAATAATTGTGGTTGATGGGGGAAGTCAAGACAATACAGTCGCCATCGCACAGCAAATAGCAACTAAAGTTCTTACCGTCTTAGGAAAAGGTAGAGCAGGACAAATGAATGCAGGGGCTGATATCGCCCAGGGAGATCTACTACTGTTTCTTCACGCTGATACCCAACTTCCACCAGGCTTTATTAAATTGATTATCGAAACTTTAAAACAACCAAAAATAATTGCAGGGGCGTTTGAATTAGCGATTGATGGGTCAGAGAGATCTTTGCGTTGGGTAGAAATATTGGTAAAAATTCGATCGCACCTATTATCTCTTCCCTATGGCGATCAAGCGATTTTTATCTCTAAGCAAGCCTTTTTCGAGTCAGGAGGATTTGCCGAGATCCCAATTATGGAAGACTTTGAATTTATTAAACGAATTAAAAATATAGGGCGCATTGCGATCGCACCTGCTGCGGTGACCACTTCTGGAAGACGTTGGCAAAAGTTAGGTGTATGGCAAACAACTCTGATTAATCAATTCATTATCGCTGGCTATTATCTGGGTATTTCTCCCCGAAAACTAGGCGAGTTCTATCGCAATAAAGAGAAAGAATAGCCCATAGACTATAGCATTCTCCGTCCGTGTGATGCTCTTTATATATCTGTGATAACTGTAAGGCGATCGCAGCTTTAAGACTGCCATGTAGGAAGAAATAGTTAACCCCCAAACTAACCGCAGCAATAACGGCAGTAGCCAACAGAGAATGAGTAATGGAACGATGGGGAAAACGATCCTCTATCCAACTACTAATCGGATAGAAGATTTTACACCCATTCGAGTGCAAGCCAATGGTGCTTGTAGTGGTGTGTCTAAATCGGGAAGCTGCGAGCCAAGGATAGCCAAACCCAAGGGTAAAGGTTCAGCAGTTCCTAAGATTAAAGATGTTCCAGATAATGCGATCGCACAGTGAGTAATTGCCATCATGGACGGTAAAGAGTTGAGTTACTTTACCAGTTTGAGTTTTGGTAGGGCGATCCGAAGGCTACGCGGAGCGTAATCGTCAGTTATTTTGCTCACTTAGCCTTACTCGTACTATTACTGCTCGATATATTTTTGCATATTATTTAGTTTTTATTCATAAACTAAGATGTATTGTTCCAAAGTTACAGTTTAAAAGTTTTAAACAATTAGCGATTTGCAGGAATATTATTACAATGGAAAATTTCTTAAAATACTTAGCAAGCTTTTTATTCTGGTTTTTTAGTAGCATAGGAACTGCTGCAATAAGCCCTGATGGTATTGCTTTTATTTTGGGTATATTTATAGTCGCTATGATTATATTTATAGTCTATTTAATGATGTCAAGAATTGAAAATAAATTGCAAATAATATCAACTTCAGCAGCTGGTTTAGTTGGTGGGATTGTTGCTGTCGCTGAAATGAGCAACTAAAAATCAGAGTACTATATGGAATTCAAATGAAAAGTAAAGACATGATTTCTAGAATAATAGTTTTTTTGTTATTAGTATTTACTGTATCTCCAATGTTCAAAATATACAGTACAGATAGATATAATAGCGGAAAAAATTTAACTAAAAAGGAATACATTGAAAATTTTGAACAATCCAAAAAGGAACTATTAAGTTATAAAAATAGCACGGCGTTTCCCTATTCACTGACAGTTACTTTTTTAGGACTACTAATAATAGTTGGTGGATATGAATTAGTTGTTTTTGTTGTTAAAACATTAATAACTTCTAAAAGTATCAGCAAATTCTAACGAGATTTACATCAAGTACGTATAATCTTTTCACTGCCCTAACCTTTTCCTCGCACCTTTCACACTACCCAACTGCTTCAAAGCCATACCTGTAACCAAGCAGACACCGCCAGTAATATAAAGACCTTTATTACGAGTTCCCATACCAATAAATCGCACGATACCAAAAGCCATCAGTGCAGCAATGATTATGGGCATGATGACCACATATTGAGTGTGTTCTGGTTTATCCTGCTTTAATCCCAAAGCTTCATTCTTGATGATTTTCCTTGCCAGCATCGGGTTACGTCCTGCCAGGGGTTGGAGTTCAGCTAATCGAGATTTACTAATCTGTAAACCTTGTCTTTGTGCCTCCACTTCCATCACTTCTCTAATATGGCGATCGCAATAAAGAATTTCTTGATCGAACCCTTATAGGTAGCGATCGCACTCTGAAACGCCCCTGACATCTCATCATGGAGAGCTACGGCAAAGTCAGTTTTACCCGTCCCAGCTTCACCGAGGACGATGACAGAATGACCAGCAGCGATTGCGCTCCGCGCAGTGGCAAAGCCAATCGCATTACATACCTTATTGAAGGTATAATAGGAGACAAGAGCTTTAGGAAACGGATTTAGTATCATGTCCCGATTCAGCAATGCAAAAAAAAGCCTGTAGAAAAACCAAAGTTAATCCACAGGCTAAACCAATTTTTTAGTGATCATTGAACATTAATCACTGTTAACTGTTGACTGATTTTAAGCATCATCCAAAGCAACGATACCAGGCAGAGTTTTACCTTCAAGTAATTCTAAACTTGCACCACCGCCAGTGGAAATATGGCTCATTTTTTCCGCAACACCGACTTTTTCTACCGCAGCCACAGAATCACCACCACCAATGATTGTGACAGCATCCGACTTACCTGCTAAAGTGTGAGCGATCGCTTCTGTACCCGCCGCAAATTTATCAAATTCAAATACACCCATCGGACCATTCCAAATTACGGCATTACAGTCTGCCAGAGCGTCTTGAAAGACTTTGATCGAATCAGGACCAATATCTAATCCCATCCAACCGTCGGGAATATCATTAATACTGACAGTCTTGGCGTTGGCATCGGGAGCAAAGTTATCTGCTACTACTACATCAGTAGGTAATAGTAATTCTACCCCTTGTGCTTTTGCTTTTGCTTCTAAGGATTTAGCCAGTTCTAATTTATCTTCTTCTACCAAAGATTTACCAACGCTTAAACCACGGGCTTTGTAGAAAGTGAAGATCATTCCACCACCAATAAGTAGCTTATCGCACTTGTCTAATAAAGTTTCGATTACGCCGATTTTACTAGAAACTTTGGAACCACCAATAATTGCAGCTAGAGGACGTTTGGGATTATCTACTGCATCTTGAAGATAGTCTAATTCCTTCTCAATTAGGTATCCCGCAACGCTAGGACTTAAATATTTAGTTACTCCTTCCGTAGAAGCATGAGCGCGGTGAGCAGTACCAAATGCTTCGTTGACGTATAAATCAGCGTTGGCAGCTAACTGTTTGGCAAATTCGGGTTCATTCTTAGTTTCTTCACTATGAAAGCGCAAGTTTTCTAATAAAACAACTTGACCATTGCTCATGCCGTTTACAGTTGCAGCTACAGCATCGCCAACACAATCATCACATTTAGTGACATCTTGACCTAATAATTCTGAAAGTCTTTTAGCAACGGGAGTGAGCCGCAATTCTTCTTTTACCTCCCCTTTAGGACGACCCATGTGGCTACATAAGATTACCTTACCGCCCTTGCCCACTAAATCTTTAATTGTAGGGAGGGCAGCTTTGATGCGAGTATCGTCGGTAATATTGCCACTATCATCCAGTGGAACGTTAAAATCAGCTCTTACTAATACTTTCTTTCCTGAGACATCGGCTTCTGTTAAACTCGCGACAGTCTTCTTAGCCACTGCGACTTTCCTCCTAATTGCTTTTTAAATAAATTAATAAAAATCACCCAATTCTAAAAGATAAATTTTAAAGATAAATTTTAAAATTGGGACTAGGATTAATCTACCAGAGGGACTGCACTAAGGAAAGCATTTAAAGTAGTAACTAATGTTACGCACTAATTAATTGATCTATGAAGATTAGGCAAAAGTTAATAGGTAGTAGGTAGTAGGTAGTAGGTAGTAGGTAGTAGGTAGAACAGCGCTAGATTTTTATAGCTTTGGGGATGTTAGGGAGATCGCCAGAATTGAAGTTTTCTACTTAGCCTCTTCTAGTTGATCTAAGCGCAACCAGATATTAGGAGTAGGAACATAAAACTGTACTAGGGCATATTCATCTTTAAGATCTACAATCTCCCCTTTGCTATCAAATAAATATGATGGCAGACGGACATCACTTGCTTTTGCTTCCATACTACCTTCTAGTTTTTCTTTAACTACGTGAACGAGAGATCCTTTTTTGATACCTGCCATAATTATTGACTGTTATTAATTAACTGTAATGGTTGCTTATAACAAGATTATATAGACTTGAGCCAGTCTAACAGAAGAGAATTAAACTGATCTGGATATTCATCATGGGGACAATGACCTGCATTTTCTAATTCAATTAACTTTAAACGAGGATTAAGAGATGCGATCGCTCGTGCCTGTTTAGGAGGTATCATTTTATCCTGTAGTCCCCAGATCAATAACATGGGCGCGTTTATTGGGGGCAATAAATCTCTCACAGATTTAGCAAAGCTGGCTTTTCTGAGGCTACGGGATAAACGAAACAAAGTTTGCCCAGAACCTTCGTCGTATGCTGGACTAGATAATATTTCGACCAATTCATCGGTAACGGCTTCTTGGTTAGGATAGGCGATTCCTGCCCATTTACGAATTATGTTTGGTCTTCTGACTATTTTGAGAATGCTTTTGATCAATAACGGAGAGGCGAACAAGTTTTCAATTGCCGTCACTAAAGGACGAGCCAGGGTTGGTAGCATGTCCTCTCGTACCGATACGTCGGGTAAACTAAGCATTACTAATCCCTCAACCATCTCTGGATAGGTAGCAGTAGCGTTGAGACAAACTAATGAACCGATGGAGTTACCTACCAGAATTACAGGTACGCCAATAAATGTCTGCCAAAAATCATGAACTTGTTCTGTCCACAAGGCTGCGCTATATTCGGTATCGGCTTTTCTCGATGCCCCAAAACCGAGCAAATCCAGAGCGTATACGGTATGGTATTGTGCGATCGCAGGTAGATTATTGCGCCAGTGTTCGATGCTAGCACCAAAGCCATGAATCAAGATTATGGGAGGATACTTGTTACTATCTGACCTCTGTTTAGCCCTCAGATAACTATAGCGAGTCTGCCATCCACGCCAAACCCAGTCTCTTTGGTTGCCAATGCGCTCCTGCCAAGATTGATCTATAGTCAAAATATTTACTTAAAAAATATTTACAAGATACGCTGTTGGTATTCAAAGTGTATCTGTCCCTAGATTAACAATCAACATAAATTAAAGATAAAATTAACTTATTATTCTATTAATAGCAAGATCGGTAAAATGGTAGATGAGATATGTTTTGATCATCAATTAATTTTTAGTTCTCAATATTACCAACATAAAAGGAAAGAAAAAATACGCCTGTGAGAGATAGAAGACGCAGTAACAATAGTCGCGATCTAACCAAAACTAACGAAAGAATTCGCTTCCCCGAAATTCGTGTTATCGATTCCGAAGGTGAGCAACTGGGCATTATTACTCCCAAAGAAGCTCTGGCAAGAGCGCAAGAACAAGGCTTGGATTTGGTCTTAGTTAGCGAAACCGCCAAACCTCCCGTCTGTAAGATTATGGACTACGGGAAGTATAAATACGAGCAGGATAAAAAGCAGAAAGAAGCGAAGAAAAAACAGCACAACGCTGATGTTAAAGAAGTGAAGATGCGCTACAAAATTGAGGAGCATGACTATAATGTGCGCGTCAAGAATGCCCAACGCTTTCTTCTGTCTGGAGATAAGGTCAAGGCGACGATCAGTTTCCGTGGTAGAGAAATTCAACACTCCAGACTAGCGGAAGACTTGCTGCGTCGGATGGCAAAAGATTTAGAAGAGTATGGGGAAGTACAGCAGTTTCCCAAACGGGAAGGTCGCAACATGATGATGATGTTGTCACCCAAGAAATAGTAAAGGTCTTTGAAATAATAAAAAAATGAAGTGCATTTAGCTATTAGCTGATCAGGGCAATTTTAAATGGAGAGAGAAGGGCAAGTAGCTCTTCTCTGGTTAGGTTTTGATTCGAGCTGATGGGTTGATTTTGGCTAACTCTGGTTAGCTTTTGTATCTTGTACTGCGATCCAAAAAAGAATTACCGTCAGAGGAATACTAGCAGCCAAAATCAACCCAGTGACCATACTCCCTAACTCTGGATTACCTGAAGATAATTCAAAGACGGAACCTACTCCAGCGATCGCTGTAATGCAACACAACAACAAGCATACTCCGCTCTTCGGTGTCATGGAAATCATGTGATTAACTCCTTTATTATTTATTAGCGGATTTTAATTTTATAAGTTTATTTTTACTATTTTTTTACTGGCTTGACTGCACTGACAGCAAAACCTCTTTTGTTTAACTCTTCATTAAGAGCAATGTTGTTTTCCACTCGATCTACAAACATGACACCATTGAGGTGATCCATTTCGTGCTGAATAGCACGGGATAGTAAACCAGTAGCTTTTAGTTTACAGGGTTTCCCCAGTTCGTTTTTATAAGATATTTCGATCTCATCAGGACGAATTACATTTAAATAGACTCCAGGAATACTTAAGCAGCCCTCTTCAGAGTTACACAGGCTGCTACCAGATTTAATAATTTTGGGATTGATTAACACCAAGGGTGGCTCATCTGGCTGATCCAGAGCAATATCGATGACTATAAGCTGCTTATTAATTCCTACCTGGGGTGCCGCTAAACCAATACCATCCGCACTATACATCGTTTGCAACATTTCCTTGATGGTATGGCGAATCTTATCATCCACCTTAGCAATCCGTTTAGCGGGTTGACGCAATACGCGATCGCCTAAATAATGAATATCTAATGGAGGTTTGTCTAGCTTTTTCTTTTCTACTGCCGTCACAGTGATCATATATCTGATAGCACAATCTAATAATTTTCTTCCTGATTATATTTTATCGTTTACAGAATAGTTAGAGAAATTTGTGCCTGAAGCTCTGAGGTAATTTTTGTCTCAGTTTCTACAGGAGTTACAGTGCCTTCTACCGCAGCAGTATAACTAGGTATAGCACTGGCAGCCAAGGGAATATGGCGATCGCTAACTACTAAACCTAAAGTGGGATCATAACCCCGCCAACCTGCCCCAGGTAAATATACTTCCACCCAAGCATGAAGATCTCGCTCAAGTTGCGCTGGATCACCTTCTTGATAGCCACTGACAAACCGCGCTGCAATACCCACAGCTCGACATACATCCATGAATAACACTGTGTAGTCGCGGCAAGAGCCTTTTTGACCACGCCAAGTTACTCCTGCAGGAAAAGCCTCTCCAGTGTGTCTAGTGATATATTCGCAGTCTTGATAGATCCGCTGATTGAGAGCAGACAAAAAGTTAAGAGTATTTCCTTGAGTTGCCAGAGCAATATCTTGAGCTAACTCCAAAGCCGCAGCATCGGGAATAAAGCTATAGGGCTGTAGATATGGCTCTAACTGCTTTAAAAGCGAATGAGGATAATCAAAAGGGAACGTATTTGCCCAAGACTCTAGCAAGTAGGCAAAAGGATTGATACAGTTAGTTTCTACTTGAGCCATAGTTTGCAAGCTTAACTTTTCTGTCGGCTGAGTAAACCAGAGTTTAATTAAATTATTACCATCTAAATCAACAAAATCTGAACTTCCAGCGGGTTGGGGTAATACCGATAAGGAAAAACTCTGGAGTTGATTAAAGCGATCGCAACGAGGGTGTAACCTAAGTAGATGAGGCTTGAGGATTACTGGCTGACTGAAGTTGTAGGTTGTTTGATGACTGATTTGGTATAACACTAAAGGAATCGCTTAAAGCAATAAAAGTTGTATAGATTTCTTGCCCCACTTCATTAATCGAATTTTGCATCCCCTCTAAAAATTCATGCAGCCCAGACTGAATAATATCTTCTATAGTGAGATAGCTTAGATGAGAGCATAATCTGCCTAAAGCCCTCTCTGCCCCATTACACCAATGTCCAGGAGGAGTTTGGGTAATTTCGTGAAGACACTGCTGGGTCTGCCACAAACAAAAGTTAATTGAACGAGGAAATTGCCGATCTAAGATCAGAAAATCAGCTACGCTTCCAGGAGAAATATGGTGCTGACACTTACTATACATTTCATAAGCACTAGCAGACTTTAATAAAGCCATCCACTGAATTCGATCTAGAGGAGTGCCAACCCATTCCGCTGAAGGCAGTAGCAAAAAGTATTTAACATCCAAAATACGAGTAGTTTTATCGGCTCGCTCCAACAGTCTACCCATTTGCCCAAATTGCCAACCTTCGTTATGAGACATCGTGGCATCCATTACCCCAGCAAAACGGTGGCTAGCCATCTTTACCTCACTGAAAAACTTCGGTAAAGTACCAAAAGAACTAGTAGCAGCAGCTTCCTTGATCATTAAATAACAGGAATTTACTTCTTCCCACATTTCCGAAGAAATTACCTCTCGAATCGATCGCGCATTTTCTCTAGCTTTTTGTAAACAAGAAATAATCGAATTTGCGTAGCTGGTATCAAAACAGAGAAATTGGATGACATTTTCACTATTAGCTTGATCATAGCTGGCATGAAACTGTTCTATATCTCCTGTTACCGAAATCAGTGGTTTCCACTGAGGAGAAACTCCCGCGGGCAAATCTAACATCAAATTAAGATTGACATCGATAAAACGGGCTACGTTTTCCCCCCGTTCAATATAGCGGTTTAACCAATAAATTGAATCTGCTACTCTACTTAACATACTTTATCCTTTATTTAACACCCAAGTATCTTTACTCCCTCCACCCTGAGAAGAATTCACCACCAAAGAGCCTTTTTTCAGTGCCACTCTAGTTAATCCCCCTGGATGAACATAAATCTCATCTCCACGATGGAGAATGTAAGGGCGTAAATCGACGTGCCTACCTTCAACTTTGCCATCAATTAGGGTTGGAACTCGTGACAGACTTAAGGTGGGTTGGGCGATATAGTTGCGGGGTTGAGCAATTATTTTTTGAGCAAATATGGCTCTTTCTTCCTGAGTGGATTTAATGCCAATCAGCATGCCATAACCCCCAGCTTCGTTGGCAGCTTTGACTACTAACTTATCTAGATTTTCTAAAACGTATTTTCTATCTTCGTCTCTCCAGCATAGATACGTCGGCACATTAGCCAAGATTGGCTCTTCCCCCAGATAATAGCGAATCATCTCGGGGACATAGGCATAAACTACCTTGTCGTCTGCTACCCCTGTACCTGGAGCATTAGCCAGAGCGACTCTTCCTTGTTGATAAACTTCCATCAACCCTGGTACTCCCAGAAGAGAATCAGGATTAAACGCCAAAGGGTCTAAAAAATTATCATCAATGCGACGGTACACAACATCAACTCGCCTGAAACCTTTAGTAGTTCTCATTTGTAGATAGCCATCAGCTACCACTAAATCTCTTCCTTCTACCAATTCAATCCCCATCTGTTGCGCTAAAAAGGAATGCTCATAGTAGGCAGAATTATAAATACCAGGAGTCAACACCACTACCATGGGATCTGGCACTTGAGGAGGAGCAAGATTGAGTAAGGTTTCTAATAGCTGACTGGGATAGTCATCTACGGGCTTTACCGTCATATGCTGGAATATTTCGGGGAAGGTGGTTTTCATTACCCGCCGATTTTCCAGAACATAGGAGACTCCAGAAGGCGATCGCAAATTGTCTTCTAAGACATACCAATCACCGTCTTGATCTCTGACTAAATCTGTCCCAGTAATATGACACCAAACTCCCCCTGGAGCTTTTATTCCTAAACAAGGTTTGAGAAACCCAGAGGCACTGTAGATGATTTCTGCGGGGATTTTACCGTCCCTAATTATTTTTTGCTCACCGTAAACATCTTCTAAAAATAGGTTCAGAGCTTGGATTCTTTGCTTTAAACCTTGTTCCAACTGTGACCACTCTGAACCGTCAATGATGCGCGGAATGATATCAAAGGGAAAGATTTTTTCTACCCCTTGATTGTCACTATAGACATTAAAGGTTACCCCCAGTTTTAATAAAGCAATTTCTGCTGTTTGACGCTGTTGTTCGAGTTGCTTAATTCCTAGCTCGATCATGTATTCCACTAGAGAAGCGCAGTACGATCGCGGTTTTCCTAAAGCTAAAAACATTTCGTCATAAAAATTCTCTGGATCGTAAGCTTTAAATGCCATGTATATCTCTTAATTTGCCTCCAGACAAAATTATTCAAAATTATCATTTTTAGCCCCAATCTTCAAAAATATAGAGATTCCTGACTGCTTGATGTTCATTGTGAACTTTGTAACGTTATTTAATAACCCAATCCCTCTGAGAATTTATGCGAGAAAATTCTATATAATAAAGAGCCTAATTGTACTAAGCTGACCTTAAAATCAAGGTTTGCGATCGCGTTTTTTCTAATCATCATGCTTAATCCAAATTTGGAAGCAATAGAACTCAATAAAGAGGAATATCAAAGGTATTCACGTCATATAATTTTGCCAGAGGTAGGATTAGACGGGCAAAAACGCCTCAAGGCAGCTAGCGTTCTCTGTATCGGTAGTGGTGGTCTTGGTTCTCCTCTGTTGCTTTATCTTGCAGCAGCGGGTATTGGCAGAATTGGCTTAGTAGACTTCGATATTGTGGATAGTTCTAATTTACAACGCCAGATAATTCACAGCGAATCATGGGTTGGCAAGCCCAAGATCCAGTCAGCAAAAGACCGTATTCTCAGCATCAATCCCCATTGTCAGGTGGATTTGTACGAAACTGCTCTCAGTTCCGCTAATGCTCTAGAGATTTTGGCACCCTATGACGTGATAGTAGATGGGACAGATAACTTCCCCACTCGTTATCTCACCAATGACGCTTGTGTACTACTAGATAAACCGAACGTCTATGGTTCTATTTTCCGCTTTGAAGGACAGGCAACGGTCTTTAATTACCAGGGAGGTCCGAACTATCGTGATTTATATCCCGAACCACCACCACCAGGAATGGTTCCTTCTTGCGCTGAAGGAGGAGTTTTAGGGGTGCTATGTGGCATTATTGGCACAATTCAGGCAACAGAAACAATTAAGATTATTTTAGGGGCAGAAAATACCCTCAGCGGTAGATTATTGCTTTACAATGCCTGGGAGATGAAGTTCCGTGAGCTTAAATTACGCCCTAACCCCGTACGACCTGTAATTGAGAAACTGATTGATTACCAAGAGTTCTGCGGTATTCCTCAAGCAGCAGCAACAGCAGCAGAAGAGAGTAATGCGATCGCCGAAATGTCAGTCAAGGACTTGAAACAACTTATGGACAGCGGGAAGGATGATTTTGTGCTGCTAGATGTCCGTAATCCTAACGAATACGAAATTGCTAAAATTGACGGTTCAGTTTTAATTCCTCTATCTGAACTGGAAGATGGTAGCGGAGTCGAGAAAGTCAAAGAATTAGTCAACGGTCATCGTCTAATTGCTCATTGTAAACTGGGAGGGCGATCGGCAAAAGCTCTAAATATCCTCAAGAAAGCAGGCATAGAAGGTACCAACGTCAAAGGCGGGATTACAGCCTGGAGTCAAGAAATCGATTCCAGTATTCCCCAGTATTAGACTTTGGCACTAGAGGAAATGGAAGATATAAATTCATAGTTTGTGAGGGTGAACAGCCCTTCGCCCTTACGAGATATTATTAAAACTTCACTTCCGAATTCAATGAGCTACCTTTAGTATGGTTGTGAGTCAAAATTATGATCAAATTACTATGAAAATTCCACTGAAAGTGATTCGTTGGACTAGTTTAGTCTCTTTTCCCGTATTTTTATTAACTGCGCCCAATTCTTCTGCCTTGGCAAGCAAGATCGCTACCTGTACTGAAAGCCTTATATCCACTGGACTTGGTAAATCACCAGCAGCAGTAGCCTGTTCTGATGCTCTAAAACCTCAAGATATAGAAGACTGTGTCGTTCAAATTACAACTAAGACCAGTATCAAAGCAAATAATGCTTTACAGTCTTGTTATCGGGTTCGTAGACCAGATGAACTGTCTAGCTGTGTCACGAGTATTAGTTCTATTAATAATGAATTAGGACCAGACATATCAGCAATGGCATTAAATACTTGTCGTCGTAGCTTGTTACCGAAACGTCAGGCGGAATGTACTTTAAATTTGGTAACTATTGCTGAAATATCTAGTGAAGAAGCCATAGAAAGTTGTATTGCAGCACAATTAACTCCTGGGAAACTACCTCCTGGGGAACTACCTCCAAAAGTTAGTGAGTAAGAAGCGGGTAAAGTATATTGAGTTGGTAGGGCGAATACAATCACTTGATATTCAGTATTTTGCTCACTACCTTTTTTGCTCAAGATAATTAAAACAAACGGCGTTGGTGAGTGCGTAATGCTTTTGATGCGAGTACCCACGAAAAAGCAATGTTTCAAGGATCTGATTTATTGATTAGCATTCTCTATTCAGCAGCGCCAAACAAACCCTGTATATTTTGGCGATTTTTAGATTTTTATACAGGGTTTGACTTTGAAATATGTTGACCAATCACAATTACTCAAAAATTACTAAGAGTTTAGCTGTGGAAGAGTATTGGAATCAAATTCTTTACTCTGCCCATTTACTTCAATTCTCTGGGTAATTGTCTGAGAATTTCTTGGTTTTGTCATCTGGTCAAGCTGATCTTTTTTCTGAGCCTTGGTTCTTATTTCTATTAGCGATATAGGAATAACTATAACCCACAACGCTGAAGCAATGGCAACCACCAGCCAGGATATCGGGTCAGTTTTAGAACATTCTTTGTCGCTAAATTTACTAAATAATAGAAAAGCACAGTAAGCACCAGCACCAGATAAATATAATGTCATATTAAATTAAAAATACTTCTTAGATTTTATATATTTACATTATTGATTATGCTAAATAAATTAGGATTAAGACACCGTATTGATTACTAAATAGTAAATAAAGTTTTAATAAAATATAATAATAAATCTCAGTATTAATTTGCTTCAGATTACTATAATCACTTAATATGAAAGCCAATCATGATTTTCCTCAGTTGCAAGAGCTAACCGATTCACAAGCCAGTAATGATCGTGATTTAGAGAATATTAAATGCCATTTAGATTTGCTTCTCTTGGCTTTAAAAGCGATCGCCAATATTAGTTCCGAAACGATTATTCAGGCAGCTAAAGACTTAGATTTAGAATCAGTGATTGGCGATCGCATAACTCTGTGGCGATTAAGATCTTCTAACCCTAAACGTAAAAGTTCTGGAGGTAGAAAAAAACTAGATGTGGAAGAAGCGCGATCTTTAGTAATAATTATTTGTCATTTAGCTAAGCAGCATCAAGAGTTACTCCGTAGGGCGATATGTTTATTAGAGCAAGTTACCGAACAAAATAAACCACCTCATCAAACTGCTTTACTAGGTAATTATTTTGATCAATTCATTAATTATTATCAAAAAAGAATCGCTAATTCTCCAAATAATTCTCAAGATATTACGCCAGAACATTTATCACATTTAGCCTGGAAATTATTAATTGATTTATTGTTTTATAGCGGTCAAAATGGTCATCGTTTACTCTGGATTGCTATTTTCGATGCTACTCAAATATCTGACAAATCTCGTATCCAAATTAAGTAATAAAATTGCTTCTGCTTCCTGTCTCTTCTCTTCTGCCCCACTAAATAGATTAGTAACCGATATAAACAAGTTTGAGTACAATGTCTTTTACCATATATCGCTTCACTCCACCCACCTGCACCCTAGAAATAAAGGGTGAGAAATCGCTTCTTTCCCGTTGGATAAACCAAGGTATTTTTAAAAAAATTCAATTCCGACTGAGGTTTGATGATCCACGAGAACCTACTTCTAAGCAGGTAACAATTCAGGGAAATCAGCAAGAATTATTACAGCTTCAAATAGCAGTTAATCATTACACTCAAGAACATCTCCGCGCTTCTTTTCAATCATCGGCAACCACTCGGATTACCCCCAAAACAGAGAGCAAAATTTGGGACAATAATCCATATTTAGAATCCCAAGGATTAGTACATCATAAATTGTTTTTTGGTTCCCTCATTCATGACAGCAATGTCAATCACATTAAGCTCAGTACAGTGCAGCTATTTGACTTAGTAACCGCGATCGAAGCATATCAAGCTGAAATTGTTGCTCTACCAGAAACCAAACAGGGTGTTTTACATTCTAAAAAAATAGTACGTCTTGGGGGTGGAATTGCGGCAACGGCGATCGTTGCAATAGGTATAACTACTATCCTGATCAAATCACCATGGCAACAAAATATAGCCTCATCCCCCGAATCTCAGCCTCTACCACAAACAGAAATTCCCGAATTAGATGAAATTATTCCCCCCCCAGCACCAAATACAGCTAAACAACCTAACTCTAAACCCAAGCTGACAAAATCCCTTACTTCTCCTAATAGGTTACCCCCTCCCCCTGCTGTAGACACCCCCAAACCTAAACCAGATATACCTGATCCTGCTGACTATCCTTTGTCCGATGTAGCGCGCCAATCTGGCTGGAATAATTCAGCTAAGGAAAAATTTGCTGCTAATAAACCAGCCGAATCAACAATAGTCGTCCCCTCTCAAACTCAAGAGGAGAAAAAATCAACATCAGAGGAAAATGGGATTGAATCAGTTGAATCAATATTATCTCCAGAAAAAATTACACCTATAGCTCAACCCGAATCAAAGTTGCCAGCCGAAAATCAAGCAAATCAAACAAATCAGATTGATGCTGCGATAAATTCCCCATCAGATGCACTAGGAGAATCATCAGTTAAACCACCTAAAGACAAAACTCCGTCTCCAAATTCTGATCTGGCTTTTCGAGATTCACCTCCCCCACCAAGTCAAACAGAAGAAATAATAGCTTATTTTGAGCAAAAATGGCAACCACCAGAGGGGCTGAAACAAAGCCTTGAATACCGTTTACTACTCAATGCCGATGGCTCAATTAAACGAGTAGTTTCTTTGGGGAAAGGCTCTCAACTATATCTAGATCAGACCAATATTCCTGTTAATGGAGAATTATTTATTTCTCCTCTCTCTGAATCACAATCGTCCACAATTCGCCTATTGCTTAATCCTGATGGGAGAGTTCAAGCATTTACAGAATAAATATTGAAGAAAGTGCGATCCGTAGGCTAGGGGTTAGCCTAATCGCTCTTGTAGCATTTATGTTTTGCTAATTTTTATTCTAAGTTTAGAAAGCGGTATTTAGTAGCCTCGACTTATATCAACTAAATTATCTAATGGCTGACCATTATGAAAGTTATTAATCGTATTAATAACCTCAGTTGCTAAATCACTAGGTATACCAGCAGCAGCTATATGGGGAGTAACGATGATTTTAGGGTGAAGCCAAAAAGGGTGATCTTTTGACAATGGCTCAGTACAAAAAGAATCTACAAAAGCTCCTGCGAGCTTACCAGAATCTAATGCATTTAGTAAATCTGCTGCTACTAAGTGCTTTCCTCTACCAACATTAACTAAATAAGCTCCTTGAGGCAATGCGGAGAATGTATCCAGATTAAGTATATTCTCCGTTTCTGATGTTATCGGTAACAGGCACACAAGTACGCGACACTTACTCAAAAAAAGCCTAAATTGCTCTTGTCCACCAAAGCAATCAATTCCTGCAATTTCTTTTGGGGTTCGACTCCATCCTCTGACAGATAAACCATTGTCTCTAAGTCGTTTGGCTACCGTTGAGCCAAAAGCCCCCAAACCCATAATTCCCACGATGAATGATTTAGCATTGGATACAGGTAAATATTCCCATTGCTGCGCTTCCTGTAATTGTTGATAATCAAGTAATCTTCTCTGAAAAAACAAAACGGCTAAATTGACATATTCAGCCATTTGTAATCTTTGACTGGGAGACACAAGACGGACAATGGAGATATGCTGAGGTAAATTTGGGTCTTTTAAAATATGAGCAACACCAGCACCCAAGGATATAATCAGCTTAAGATTGGGAAATTTTACGAATGCTCCTAGTGGCGGTTTCCATGCTAAAGCGATCTCAATATCTACCAGCTTTCCACAGTCAGGAAATACTCGCAAATCTATATTGGGCATGGATTTTTTTAATTCTGCAATGAATTGTAAAAACCAAGTATCTTTTAGATCTATTTCCCCAATCAGTAGCACTGCCATTATTTAATATTTGCTAATATTTGCTCTCTTTTCTCGACTTTATCCTTGAATCTATTTTCTAAAGTTTCTTATCTACAGTCTCTTTTATTTCTTGGCGACTTACTAAAGCACTTAAACGCAAATATCCTTCTCCGCTTATACCAAACAAACAACCAGGAATACCAACAATCCCCGTTTCCTGCATTAGTTTCTCGAAGAATTGCCAAGATGTCATTTTTCCTGGTGCTTTAAGCCAAATATAAGGATTGTCTGTTCCACCAAAGCAAGTTAACCCTTGAGCATCTAAAGCTTGTCGAAGAAGATAGGCATTATGAAGATAATAGTTAATATTTTGTTGACATTCTTGTTGACCGCGATCGCTTAAAATAGAAATTCCTGCTTGTTGTACTAAATTAGAAGCACCCCAGAACTTAATGCCATTTCTAACGTTCCACATCTGATTGAGTTCGCCCTCAACAGTATCTTTAATCTTTAGGGTATGGGGAACTACTGACCAACCTAATCTTAAACCAGTAAAGCTAGCAATTTTAGAGAAACTATTAATTTCGATCGCACATTCTTCAGCCCCTTCGATTTCATAAATACTTTGGGGAATATGGGGCGTATTTACAAACCAGCTATAAACTGCATCAAAAATAATTATGGCTTGGTTACTTTTCGCATAATCAACAAAGCTTTTAAGTTGCTCTCTAGTTGCAACTGCACCTGTGGGATTATTGGGAAAGCAGAGATAAATTAGGTCTACTTTTGACTCTGGAGGCTGAGGAACAAAGTTATTGCACTCGCTACAATCTAAGTAAATAAATTGACTTCTCCCAGCTAACAAATTTCCCTCAATAAAAGAAGGATAAGTAGGATTTTGCAAAGCAACTATACTATTGCGAGCAAAAAGTTCCTGTAAATTAGTTGAGGATGATTGTGCTCCATCATTGACAAATATTTCTGAAGCATCGAATTCAATTCCCAATTTTTTATAGTGGTTAAGACAAATTACTTGTTTCAGTTTTAAATTACCAGTAACTGCTTCGTAACCTGTATAAGTCTCAGCATTTGCTAATTTATTTGCACCATCAATTAAAGCTTTAACTGCTGTGAGTGGTAACGGTTGACTAGTATCACCCCAAGCCAACATAAGTATTTTCTTTTGGGGATAGTCGGACTGGAACTTTTCTACTCTACCCATCAGTTCACGATTAAAAACTTCGAGATAGGTAGAGCCAGCATTTAACCGACTAAGGTTTGTGTTTTTTGCTGCCATCTACACCACTGAATTACTGCTCATAAATTAAATACCAAGGTGTAATAATGCTTCCTTGTTCAAGATACGATAAGCGTGTATATTCGCTATTTTTCTTAATATCTTCAGGAAACCAACTTTGAAATTGGGGGATAGATTCTATTAAAGATTGAGCTTGTTTCAATTTCATCGATTAATATATTGTAGATATTCTGGGTTATCTCCCCAAAATATCTATTTCTATTTTTCTCTTAATGTTTATTAATTTTGTTGGTAATGTGTTCGTTTAATTTATACAGTTTTGAAATATCTGGTGATAAATATGCGGCACCCTGAATTTTTTCCAGACATTGTTGTGAGCCACAGAGACAATCAAATTGCTGGTTCATTGACCATTCTGTAGATGGATAAAAGAATCTCATGGCTTCACCAATTTCAATTTTTTTTAAACAGATGACTTCCATATTTTTGGTGTCAAAAAAAACATTCGGCTCGCAACTATGATTAATATATTGGAGGTATTCAGGGGCGAGCATTATATGCTGTACATCGTCAATTTGAACCGACAAATAATTTGGCTGATCTACATATTTATTGATTTTTATCTGAGAAATAACTTCACCAGGCAAAAATTGCCTGGTTGTATGAAGCGATTTTGCCGAGGTATCTTTGCTCTCCCAAATCTCAGCAAAAGAGGATACTTGGTATTTTTTTAATGTTTGATGGTCACTGGATACAGTGAAAAGAATAGTGCTTTCAATGTGGTTATTTGTCATGATCAATTGTGGCTAAAATTGCTTAGAGCCATTTTACAGTTATGGGCGAAACTAGAATATCATATTTTGCCCTAAATCCGATAAGGTAGTAGTCTATTAATTTTGAATCTTGTCATCCTTGTCTCTGTGGTAGTCCTGTAGAAGTAATGATCTAGAATGAGCATTGATATTAAAAAACCGAGATGTAATTTATGCACCCCGGCTATCAACTTTCAATCAAAAGTATTACTTAAATGATTTAGGCAAACCATTCTTCAACCGCTTCTGCTTTCGTGTTAGTGTTGCGAGAAGGAGTCTGACGTTCAAAGTTCATGTGGATTGAACGGGTTTGTTCTCCATCTACCGCTACAGCCTTAATCGGATAATCAATTATCCCATCTTGGAAAGACATCTGGAAACGGAATGTACCATCGGGATTGAGCTTGATTTCGCGATCGCCAATAGTTACAGTTGCATCAGGTTCGGTGGCACCATAGACAATTAACTCAGCGTCGGCAACCAACCAGAACTTGCGGGGACGAGGAGCAGCTATATCCCCAGAGAAACCAGCTCCCGACATATTTTGACCAGAAGCACTAGGCACTGCCCACATGCCTACACCAGAAGGAAATATATAAGAGCTAACTGCTGCTTCAGGAGTTTGCTGCATTGAACCAAATAATGAACCTGCCATCCGCATCGATTCAGTATCTTTAGTCATGCCAAATACAGCATTATAGAGTTGATCGCTATTAGCTGCATCTGAGCCAACTGCTTGCTTCTTCGCAGGAGGAACTAATGTATAAAGAGTCTTACCTCGCAGATCCTCTTCCCAATTGACTGTGATGAAAGCATCTTCGATCCAGTCAGAGGGATAAACAGGAGGAATACTCACAGAAGCAGAACGAGCCAATACTAACCAGCGCCCGTCGGCGCAGCGATAACCAATGTCAGCAACATAATTGCGATCGCTTACGGGGATGGGTAAATACCATTCTCGTGCCATTTCGTCACAAAGATATTCCTGAACACTGTGAGGCGCTTGATGATTAATATCAATGTCAGTCACGTCATAAATTCTTAGGGCTAACTGTTGTCCCCCTTGACGGCGCAGTTCTTCTTTATGACTGTTAGGAACATCCCAGTAGGCATAAGCCCATTGTGGATCACGAGGCATCAGCAGGATGCGACTTTCACCATAACCGTCGGGTAGCTCTCCTAAATCTTGATCGACAGAAACAAGAGTTTCCATAAGGTCGTCATCTTGACCGACTTCAAATTTTGCACCTGTCACTTGTAGTTCATCCACTTGTTGTTCCTCCTGCATATCTGATGGATTCTGAGAAAATCTTGATTGTTCTGTTTTATTAATTGCCTCGTTAATAGAAGCAAGCAGTTGCGCTTTGCGCATTCGACTATATCGGGATATTTTATATTCGCTGGCAACTTTTCTTAGCTGCCTTAAGGTCATCTCTTCTAGTGGTGGACGTTCTTTTGCCATTAACTTAGAGCCCCTGATTAGTTAGACGTTATTTAGCTGCCGGCAGCTATGTATAAGACTTAAACAAAGTGTTGGATACTTTATTCCGACTTTTAACCTTAATTAATTAGCGTCTACTTGATCATTCATTATTTTCTTTTTACATGTTTGTGGGAAAGGTCGTGACCACTTGATTAAGTTATAGCAACAAAACATCACTGGGGATCAAGATAAAACTATGACTATCTGTTTGTCAACGATTTTACTGGGTTTGAAAGCCAGTAATGTCATGGCTCTATAACATTGTTGGCTTCGCCATTGTTTTTCAAATGCTTTATGTCATGATTCTATGACTTTGCTGGTTTCGGTCAACTAGATAGGGTTTCAATACTTCTCGGTTAAGCCATCTTTATTGATTGGTTGCGTCTGGTCAAAAGGAAAGGGACAAAGGGAAAAGGTAGAACTGGCAACATGCGTAGACCTTTTTTCCTTTTACCTTTAACCCTTCCCCTAACATCAACAGTCAACTGCTATTCGTTAAACGAGAAGTATTGGATAGGGTTTATGATTTACCCTTCAAAAGGTTCAGGTATACGAGGAAACGTTTTAATTTCTGGGACAGGAGTTTGTGGTTGCTTTTCTGGTTCAATTTTTTCCTGTTCCAGTTGGTAGGGTTTTTTGGTCAGTCCCAATTTATGGAGTAAGTAGTAAGCGCCTCCTCCCAAAACTGCGCCTAAAGCCAATCCCATAGCAATCAATTTAATAAAAATGCTTTCAAGCTGTTTTTTGCGTACAGCTAAACTTTCAGGCGATATATGAGAATCAATATTCTCTAAATTTTTGTTTGATTCACTTTTTTGCCAAGGATCTTGATTAGAATCATCTTCTGGCTGAAACATGAGGATAAAACCCTGAAATCTATAGTGTGATAAAGTTATTGTTCTACGATCAATGAATTGTGACTCAGGATAGCAATATATTTGCCATGCAGGTTCATTTTCTCGTTGTTCGTCTCTTTTGCTGTTCAATTTAGCCCAATTTAGCTGAGTCGCACAGTAAATTAAGACAATAAAAAAGCACCCATCAACATGAGTGCAATTACTTTCAAGCAAATTAAACTAGTTCCAGACTAGTGATTGCAAGCTAACTATGCCACGCCTTCCGCTACAGGATAAACGCTTACTTTTTTCTGTCCTCTGGTTCTGTATTCAAACTTAACTTCTCCGTGGATTAAAGAATATAAAGTATCGTCATTACCACGACCAACGTTATTACCAGGATAGACCTTAGTGCCTCTTTGACGCACTAAAATGCTGCCTGCGGTGACTTTTTGACCACCATAACGTTTTACCCCTAAACGCTTAGAGTTAGAGTCGCGTCCGTTTCGAGTACTACCAGTTCCCTTCTTATGAGCCATGTTACTTTCCTTTATGTTTGCCTATTGATTTTTTTATTCTGCTGTAGCAGTTTCAGTTGTAGCAGTTTCAGTTGTAGCAGTTTCCGCCTCAGCAGTTTCCGCCTCAGCAGTTTCCGCTTCAGCAGCAGCGATAACCGAACCATTCAGACTAATAGAATTAATCATCAGGCGAGTCAATTCCTGACGATGACCACGCTTTTTGCGAGTTTTCTTTTTAGGCTGCATTTTGTAGACGATCACTTTTTTGCCGCGTCGATGACGCATGACCGTACCTTCTACCGTAGCACCCTCAATAAAAGGACGACCCACAGTGACTTCGTCCTCATTGTTTACCAATAAAACTTTGTCTATGGTGTAGTCCGATTCAGGATCGGCAGACAGTAAGTTGATATCGTAAAAACGACCTGGTTCAACTCTAATTTGTGTTCCGCCTGCCTCAACAATTGCGTAAGTCATAAAAAAAATTTTCTCTTTTAATGTTGCCGTAAGGGTAGCCAAGTAAAAGCGAAGATAGACTGTTAGTGAGATATTCAACTAGTCAGATATTCAACTCAAAAATGGCGTTTAATGCTGTAACCCGCTCCGAGCAAGTTATTGGATGCCCAACCTATAATTATCTTTATTTGCTTGGGAGTTGTCAAGATTTCGGTAATACTTTTCAGGGCAAACCCATCTTAAATGAGGTCAATAAGATCTTTGTCTAATCTTTATCTGTCTTCCGTGAGAAGACCCACAGCTATGCTGTTGGTCTGAATCACGGACAGGGTTTTGAAGTTCACATTTTTGATACATAATCTTTACACAGAAAGGGTTTGAACTGTTGTATCCCTTATGTAGAGGCAAAGGTATTAAACCTCTTTAAAAACCTAGTAGTCGTTAGACTAACGCACCTTGAAAACTCGGCTATAGGGTTCTGTTCAGGAAAGCTTGAACAGGTAAAAGACCGAAGCAACACGCCAGTTCCTTCAACGCGGGGAACCCGCGCAACGGACTGGCTCAAGCACAGAGAAACACAATTTTTCGTATTCTCAGGTAAGGGAGGGCATCCCTGAACCTACTCTGCAATGGGTTAAACGCTTGGGGAGAGAACCATCTCTGGACTAAACACCGCAAGGAGTATAGTTTAAGTGGACTCGCTGATCCCTGAACCTCTTGATTCAACGCGAATCCCTCGGCTATGCCGATGGGAGGATGTCAATCAGTTATTGGTCAGCTTAAACTGATCAAACTTTATTGTGGGAGAATGTGGCTGTCGCGTATCATAGCGATAGCTACTAACTGTCCCTGTAGCTGTATCAAAAATACTAAAGACCGTAATATCGTTACTGGCAATAAAAGGTAATGGCTGACCAGAATTATCAACTAAAGGAGCAATATTCGGCACAATAGGCGGTAACCCGTTGGGGTTGCCTGTTGCTATATAATTCTCAGGACTATAGGTAGGAATTCCCCGTTTATTATCTCCGATGTGTGCGCCGTAACTATTGCCCACATTAGAAGATTCTAAAAAGTGCATCCCTGAATCACTTTGAAATCGATTCCAAAGATGGGAATGTCCATAGTAAACAAGCTGCACTCCTGCTGATTCGATCAGAGGAATCAAATCACGGATAATATAGTCGTTTTCGATCGGATAGTCATAGTAACGAGACTTTACTTGATTATCTTCTGTGTAATATAGCTTGGGTTGTGGGTCGGTATAGGGAGGAACAATATTACCTCCTAGAGTGTGAGGTGGATGATGCAGCATAACTATTTTATATTTAGCCTGCTGATAAGCTTCGCTCTGTAATTCTTGGGTCAACCATTCATATTGAGTACTACCCCGAGCAATCGGTTCAAAAATATGCTGTCCGTATCCCCAAGCTGCTGGTTTGTTTATGTTGGCCTCACTTTCTTTATATCTTCCTTGAGCATCAACTTCCAAGTTCGGACTACGCCAGATATTAGTGACATAAAGGGAGATTAGTCTGATGTCACCGAAGGTTGTGGCATAGTAACGCTTACCTCCCGCATCACTTTGAGGCAGACTAAAGATCTCTTCGTAAGTATCAGTATTAAATGAATTGTTCTTAATCCAGTCGCTTTCTACTTGAGCATAGTTTGTCGGATTAACTTGAGCAACATTTGATTGATAAAATGCTTGCGCTACCTGGCGAGGATGAGGCTGACCGAATTCTTCTTTGAGAGTACTTTCAGAAGATACTTTTCCCATCACTTCGTGATTACCGATAGCGGTGAAAAGAGGGGCGTGTTGAATAATTTCTCCTCCATGATAGGTGGTGGTTATTGCATTCCGTTCGAGCTTGTAGTTTCCTCGTCCCTGAAGGCTAGGAAAAAATGCCCCGCCACGACGATCATCAAACCATTCAGAGGCACGATCTGGAACATTCACTAAATCCCCTGGAAAGAAAACTGCATCGACCTGACCAACTGTTTTTACCATCTGTTCTAAATTAGCCGTGGTCATCGGCATTAACTGATGATCCGAAGTCAATAAGATTTTAACTGGGGTTTCTGCTGTAGGTTGGCAAGTCAGGGTAAATAGTTCGCTGCGAATAGCTTGCTGTCCCTGAATACTTTCTACTCTATAAGGCACTCGCTGATTGGGCTTTAAATCCATAATTACGGCTTCGTGTCGCCAAATATCTCTAGAAGATTTAGTAGGAGGATTATCTAATTGAGAATCTTGATCTTCCCGCACTCGACTTAATTTTGTAGTATTAGCGATCGCTTGTCTTGTCAATTGTTCACCATATTTGACGGCATGAAAGTCGCCTTTAAATTCTGTAAACCAGACTACATTTACGCTGGTTTCAGTTGGTAATTGTAGAAAAGGATCGCTCAAAAGTGAGTGTTCATAGGAGTTTGCCGATTGTTTTTCCGAAGCAAAAGTCATAGGTAAATAGTGAATAGCGATTGAAGCAAAAATTATCAGAGTCACCAACACTAGCTTGTCGATTTTCATTGACTCAACTAACTGTTTAAATCTATTTGTAAAGGTGAGTTTATTGTAGCTAAAACATTACTTTTGAAAGGGTTGCACTTACTTTATCTAAGATATCAGTAGAATTATCTATTAGTTGCTTAATTTGCCAATCAATAAGACAGGCACTTAGATGTATAAAGCTTTTACAGCATAATTAAATTGTAATTGCCAACTGTTATTCATAAAGTTAAGGTATTAATATAAACCAAATAAATTATGATTAAACAAATTTAGACAGCTCCTGACATATATTGTTTAAGCCTTGTAATAAAAGGCTTTTGGCTATCCTTAAATATTCTCTATTCAAGGCTATTGTATGTGAATAAATTTATCTCAAACCTTTTGATATCAAACAAATTAGCGTTTTAATAAACAATCAAACATCTATTTTAATAGTTAGATAAAGTAAACATCGATCCTAGATATTTTTAACTAGAAGTGTTTATAATGATAATTAAGAAATAAAGTAATTCTACTAGGTTATTCACAACCCAAGAATTTAACAAAGCTAATTAGTATAATTGCTGATATTCAGGCATTTTAGCTGTTTTTGCTCCCCTGAGAATTATGAATTTTCGTGTGTTTTGTGGTATCGTTCTAAGTCCCATGTTCAAGCAATTGATTCGTGGGATTTTTCATGTTTATGAGCAAAAATATAGCTAATAGCTGGTTAAAAACTAATAAACTAGCAGGTCGCAAATTTACCTAAAGAATCACAAATACTTTCCTTTAAATACCTCAGTAGCAGAGCCAGTCATATAAACACGATTGTCTGTTGCTGACCAATCAATCTGCAAACATCCTCCAGGTAATTCTACAGTGCAAGAGCGATCGCACTTGTTGTTTAATACTCCAGCTACTACAGAAGCACAGGCTCCCGTACCGCAGGCAAGAGTGATTCCAGCACCTCTTTCCCAAACACGCATTTTTATGTAATCTGGCTTAACCACCTGAATAAATTCAGTATTTATACGCTGAGGGAAGACTACATGATGTTCAAATAGCGGACCAATTTGCTCCAAGGCGATCGCTTCGCTATCTTCAACGAAAGTAATACAGTGAGGATTTCCCATACTAACGGTGGTCACAAACCATAAGCGATCGCCAACTTCTAGAGGTTGAGCCACAATTTTGCCATCTAGATCGTCAAGAGTTGTCGGGATTTTAGACGGGATTAATTCTGGTTCTCCCATATCCACCGTAACTTCACCATTGCTCTCTAGCTGAGGTACAATAACCCCTGCCAAAGTATGAATTTTGTAAGATTTATTAATTTCAGAATTTCCTTCAAGATCAGAGATAAACTTAGCGAGACAGCGGATACCGTTACCACACATTTCTGGTTCAGAACCATCAGAGTTATAAATTCTCATGGTGTAGTCTGTACCTTCTTTTCCTGGTAAGGCAAAAATTACTCCGTCCCCGCCAATCCCAAAATGGCGATCGCACATAGCGATCGCCTGTTCAGGAGTAATTATCGGTTCGTCAAGGTGGCGATTATCAATCAGAATGAAATCATTGCCTAACCCCTGGTATTTGCTAAACTCGATTACCATCTTTAATTTTCCTCAAACTAATTAATACGAAAACTGGAAATATGACTGAATTTGATACCGCTTTACCTGGTGTAAAACAAGTTCAAAACTACATCAAAGAAAAGCAAGAAGTCGAGCTAAAATTAATTACCGACGACTTGTTGGTCGGTAAAATTATCTGGCAAGATGCTGATTCTCTCTGCGTGATGGATCATTACAATCAGCAAACCCTAATCTGGCGACAAGCTTTGGTTTATCTTAAACCGAAGGCATAATAAAGTTTGGAACTTCAAACATGGAATGACGTAGGGTGGGCATTTGTCCACCGCATCAAAACTGATTAAGCAAGCTTGCTTTTGACTAATGCCTGGATTTTTTTGCCGTCAGCTTTACCTTTCAATTGTTTCATCGCAGCACCCATCACTTTGCCTAAATCTTTCATAGAAGCTGCACCAGAAGAGGAAATAATTTCGTCGATAATAGTTTCAACTTCCTCATCACCTAACTGTTCAGGCAGATAAGTTTCAATTATGCCTAGTTCTTGACTTTCTTTGTCCGCTAGATCATCTCTACCTGCATTTTTAAACTGCTCAATAGAGTCACGGCGTTGTTTTGCCTGTTGAGACAGTAATTCTATCTCTTGTTCTTGGCTAAGGCTATCTTGACCTTTAGGACGTAGCTCTACTTCTTTGTCGAGAATCGCTTTTTTGATGCTGCGTACTGTTTGAAGGCGAATTTTGTCTTTAGCCTTCATCGCCGTTTTGATGTCTTCTCCAATCTGTTCTTTAAGACTCATCTTTCATTTCCTTTGCATGAGTAATTTATTATAAAATACTTTTTAGGTAATACAAAAGAAATCAAATTAATTATTAATTAACCTGAATCACTATCAAATTCCACTCAGACTTTTTCAGTAAGCCCTGATTAAACAGTCTTAACAGTGAGTTAACCTTTCTTCTCTAGTGTATATGTTATGTATAGAACCACGATAATCGTTTAATCTTTAATAATCAGGAAAAGACTTTATGGTTGCTACTTTTACCGATGCGTCAGGGTCAGAAGGTATTCTATCTTCCAAAGAACTAAGTAAAATTGATGCTTACTGGCGGGCTTGCAATTATCTGGCAGTGGGGATGATTTATCTACGGGACAACCCACTGTTAAAAGAACCTTTAAAATCAGAGCAGATCAAACAAAGATTACTGGGACATTGGGGTGCTTCTCCCGCACTCAGTTTTACCTATATTCACCTCAATCGTTTAATCAAGAAATACGACCTCAATTCAATATTCATTGCTGGACCAGGACATGGTGCGCCAGGGGTATTAGCTCCCGTGTATTTAGAAGGGACTTACTCGCAAGTCTATACTGATAAAAGCGAAGATGAAGCGGGAATGCAGAAATTCTTCAAACAATTCTCCTTCCCTGGTTTTATTGGCAGTCATTGCACCCCGGAAACTCCAGGTTCGATCCACGAAGGAGGAGAATTAGGCTACAGTATTTCCCATGCTTACGGCGCAGTTTACGATAATCCCGATTTAATTGCAGCTTGCGTAGTGGGAGATGGGGAGGCAGAAACAGGACCTTTGGCAACTGCTTGGCACTCCAATAAATTTCTTAATCCCATCCGCGATGGAGCAGTATTGCCGATCTTAAACCTGAATGGTTACAAAATTGCCAACCCCACGATTCTTTCTCGCATTAGCTCTGAAGAACTAGAGAATTTATTTAAAGGCTATGGTTACACTCCCTACGTAGTAGAAGGTTCAGACCCCGAAATCATGCACCAAAAAATGGCAGCAGTGATGGAGGAGTGTATTGTCAAAATTCGTGAGTATCAAGAGGAAGCTCGCAGCCAAAATAAAGCCTTCCGTCCCCGCTGGCCAATGATTATTCTGCGGACTCCCAAAGGTTGGACGGGTCCATCGGAAGTAGATGGACATAAAGTCGAAGGATTCTGGAGAGCCCATCAAGTACCGATGGGGGGAATGCACACCAATCCAGAACATGTCAAACTCCTAGAAGAATGGATGAAAGGTTACAAACCAGAAGAATTGTTTGACGAAAATGGGACATTGATTCCTGAGTTAAAAGAATTAGCACCTGTAGGGGACAAACGCATGAGTGCTAACCCTATTGCTAATGGTGGCTTGTTACGCAAAGATTTGAAATTACCAGACTTCTGTGACTATGCTGTGGCAATGGACAAACCTGGAACAGTAGAAGTAGAAAACACCAGAATATTAGGTAAATTTCTACGGGATGTCATGAAAAATAACATGACTAATTTTCGCGTCTTTGGTCCCGATGAAACTGCATCTAATCGCTTGCAAGATATTTACGAAGTAACCAAGAAAACCTGGATGGCGGACTATTTACCAGAAGATGCTGATGGTAGTCAGTTATCCCCTGATGGTCGAGTTATGGAGATGTTGAGCGAACATACCCTAGAAGGTTGGCTAGAAACTTACTTATTGACTGGCAGACATGGCTTTTTCCATACCTATGAAGCTTTTGTCCATGTGATTGACTCCATGTTTAACCAACACGCTAAATGGTTAGATATCTGCAAAAATCACGTTCCCTGGCGTGCGTCTGTATCTTCTCTGAACTTGATGTTGTCTTCTTTGGTCTGGCGACAGGATCACAATGGTTTTTCCCACCAAGATCCTGGTTTTGTAGATTTGGTAACTAATAAGAGTGCCGATGTGACGCGGATTTATTTCCCCCCCGATGCTAATTGTTTGCTTTCTGTAGCGGATCACTGTTTGCGCAGCAAGGACTACATCAATGTAATCGTGGCGGATAAACAAAATCACCTGCAATACCTGACAATGGATGAAGCAATTAAGCACTGTACCAAAGGTATTGGGATCTGGGAATGGGCAAGCAACGATGACTGTGGCAAAGCAGCAGATGAACCTGATGTAGTGATGGCTTGTTGTGGTGATATTCCTACCATGGAATCATTAGCTGCCACGGCGATTTTACGAGAAGAATTTCCCGAACTAAAAGTTAGATTTATCAATGTGGTTGACTTGTATAAACTGCAAACCGAGACCGAACATCCCCACGGTATGTCTAATAAAGAATTTGATATTCTCTTTACCCCCGATAAACCAGTGATCTTTAACTTCCACGGTTATCCTTGGTTGATTCACAAATTAGCTTATCGTCGTACTAATCAAGAGCGGATTCACGTCAGAGGCTATAAGGAAGAAGGAAATATCAACACACCTCTAGAATTAGCAATTCTCAATCAAATCGATCGCTTTAATTTAGTGATTGACGTAATTGATCGGGTTCAGCAATTGGGTTCTAAAGCAGTCTATGTCAGAGAGAGGATGAGAAATGAAATCATCGATAATCTGGCTTATGCTCACGAACAGGGTATGGATAAACTCGAACTAGTTAACTGGAAGTGGCCTTATTAGTTACCAATCAGTTTGAGCTTAGACACAGCCCAATCTGAAATGAGAAAAACTTCCATTGTAAATAGCTTTTAGTACTTAGTTTAATTATTCATAACTTTTGCCAAAAAGTTACTAACTAACTGCTAAAAGCTGACTATTTTTAGGAGCAAGAAATGACTTTATCTCAAGACAAGCCCATTAACAGTCAACTGATGACGGAAGACGATCGCACGGGATTGAGTATTCCGACTCTACGTAGAGCGATCGCCGATAATCTCTTCTATCTTCAGGGTAAATTTCCCGCTATTGCCACTAAAAATGATTATTATATGGCACTGGCTTATACTGTGCGCGATCGGCTTTTACAACGTTGGCTTGCCACAACTCAATCCTACTTAAACAATAATGTCAGGGTTGTTTGTTATTTGTCAGCGGAATTTCTAGTAGGACCTCATTTGGGCAATAATCTCATTAATTTGGGGATTTATGACCAAGTGCGCCAAGCCGTTGAAGAATCGGGATTAGACCTGGAAGAACTGATCGAACAAGAAGAAGAACCAGGACTAGGTAACGGCGGTTTAGGGCGTTTGGCTGCTTGCTACATGGACTCTCTCTCTAACCTAGAAATTCCCGCTATTGGCTACGGCATCCGCTATGAATTTGGCATCTTCGATCAAGAAATTCGCGATGGCTGGCAAGTGGAAATCACCGACAAGTGGCTACGATACGGCAACCCCTGGGAAATTGCCCGTCCAGAAGCCAGCGTTAGCGTGAAGTTTGGCGGTTATACTGAAGGTTATACTGATGAGGGAGGCAACTATCGAGTACGGTGGGTGCCAGAGTATGTTGTTAAAGGCATTCCCTACGATACGCCAATTTTGGGTTATAAAGTTAACACTGCCAATACCATGCGCCTTTGGAAAGCTGAAGCTTGCGAATCGTTTGACTTCTATAAGTTTAACGTCGGCGATTATTACGGTGCTGTTGGTGAAAAAGTCGGTTCAGAAAACCTAACTAAAGTTCTCTATCCCAATGACGAACTCATTAAAGGAAAAGAACTACGTCTGCAACAGCAATATTTCTTTGTGTCCTGTTCTCTCCAAGACATGATTCGCATCCATATGATGGATGGAGATAGCATCGAAACTTTTGCCGAGAAGTTTACGGCTCAACTCAATGATACTCATCCTTGTATCGGCGTGGCAGAATTAATGCGGTTGCTAGTAGACGAGCATCACTTGGATTGGGATCGAGCCTGGGAGATTACCCAGAACACCTTTGCTTATACGAATCACACCCTCTTGCCAGAAGCTTTAGAGAAATGGTCACTCGGCTTATTTGGTTATTTGTTACCCCGCCATTTAGAAATTATCTATGAAATAAATCAGCGTTTTCTCGACCAAGTTCGGATTCAATACCCAGGAGATGATGGCAAGTTATCGCGCCTTTCCATCATTGATGAAAGTGGAGAGAAATACGTCCGCATGGCAAATCTGGCATGTGTCGGTTCCTACGCAATCAATGGAGTTGCTGCCTTACATAGTGAACTAGTAAAAAGCACTATCCTCCGAGATTTTTATCAATTATGGCCCGAAAAATTTAGTAATAAAACTAATGGTGTTACTCCCCGTCGCTGGATGGCACTCAGCAATCCCCGACTAACTCAACTAATTACCGAAAAAATTGGGGAGAACTGGATTAATAATCTGGATGAACTCAGAAAATTAGAGGCTTTTGTGACTGATAGTGCTTTTAGGCAAAAATGGTGGGAAATTAAACAGGCAATCAAGCAAGATTTAGCTGCATACACTCGGGAAAAAGTCGGAATTACCGTCAATCCAGAATCTCTCTTCGATATTCAGGTAAAACGGATTCACGAATACAAGCGTCAGCACCTGAATGTCCTCCACATTATTACTCTTTACAATCGGATCAAGCAAAATCCCAATTTAGAGATCACTCCCCGTACCTTCTTCTTTGGCGGTAAAGCTGCACCAGGTTACTTTATGGCCAAGTTGATAATTAAATTAATTACCTCTGTCGGCGAAGTGATTAACAACGACCCCGATGTGCGCGATCGCCTTAAAGTAGTATTTTTACCTGACTATAACGTTACATTTGGTCAACGAGTGTATCCGGCTGCTGATTTATCCGAGCAAATTTCCACCGCAGGGAAAGAAGCTTCTGGTACGGGCAACATGAAATTCTCTCTCAATGGTGCGTTGACTATTGGTACTCTCGACGGGGCAAATGTAGAAATCCGTGAAGAAGTAGGGGCAGAAAATTTCTTCCTATTTGGCTTAACCACTCCAGAAGTCACAACATTAAAAGCTCAAGGTTATAATCCCAGGGATTATTACCATGCTAATGCCGAACTTCAAGGCGTTATCGATCTTATTGCTTCGGGATTCTTTTCCCACGGGGATTCTAATCTTTTCCAGCCTGTTGTCGATAATCTGGTTTATGATGACCCCTACTTATTACTAGCTGATTATCAGTCTTATATTGAATGTCAAGACAAAGTAGGGAAGGCTTATCAAGATCGAGATAACTGGACGAAAATGTCAATCTTAAATGTTGCGCGAATGGGAAAATTTTCCAGCGATCGCTCTATAAAAGAATACTGCGAAGATATTTGGCAAGCTCAAGCCGTACCGATTGAAATAGCAGAATATTCCCAAGCCGCAGCAGCTTTGCAAGTAGAGTAAACAATGGAAATTTCACGCCCTCAAGATCAAGAATTTACTCCCGAAGAACTCCAAGAACTTGAAAAACTTCAAACAATAATCAAACAAGCTACAGAAGATGGCAAGCTTGAGGGGTTAGAGTTTGCCAGAATCAAGGATGCAATACGCTCCGATAAAAAAGTAACTGTTGAAGAACTTCAGTTGGTCAGAAAGCTAATCGATGACAAAATCGCCAGTGGAGAACTGGAAAAGGTTTGGGATTGAGATTAGAGAGCCAACCTACCTTTGGATGAATATCCTCAACTATCTAACAATTACTTACTTATGAGCCTAACTATTTATTTTCTACGACATGGAGAAACTACTGCTAGCAAAACAGGAGGTTACTGTGGAATCCTAGATGTGGAATTGACCCCAGAAGGAGTTCGGATGGCAGAGGATTTTGCCGCTGCCTATAAATCCCTTCCTTGGAAGGCTATCTTTTGTAGTCCTCTGTGGCGTACCGTCGAGACAGCTAAACCCCTGTCTAGTCTGATTGGGATGGATTTGCAACTGCGGGATGGACTGAAAGAAATTGCCTATGGTGAATGGGAGGGTAAAACCCCAGAAGAGGTTAACCGAGGGTTTCATGATGAATATGTCCGTTGGTTAGCCGATCCTGGTTGGAACTCTCCTTCTGGAGGAGAAAAAGGCATCGATATTGCTCGTCGCAGTGGTGCAGTTTTAGAAGAGATCGAACAAACTTATAAAAGTGGCAATGTTCTGGTAGTTTCTCACAAAGCAACTATTCGGATTATGTTGTGTTCTCTGCTGGGTATTGATGTGGGTCGCTACCGCGATCGCATTCTCATGCCCGTTGCTTCGGTCACCATCGTAGAATTTACTGAAAGAGGCCCTTTACTTCATGCTTTAGGCGATCGCTACCACCTATCTCAATCCTTACGTAACTTACCAGGTACCTAAGACTGCCCGAGAAAATTTTGGTTGAGAAAAGCAGCCTCTGCTAGACCTCCGAGGGATATCTTAAAAAATCAGCCACAGGAGTTTTGTTCGTGAATGAGCTATTAACACACCAAGCACAAGGCACAGGTCAGCCTGACTTTTCACGGCATCTCTGAAAGCCCCTTCAAATAAGGGTTTCTCTCCAAGCCTAATTCTCAATAATCTATAGTTAATGATAATGAATGACGAAAGAATTAGGCTTGGAGAATGGAAATTTGGCGATCGCCTGAGAACCGAAAAAGATCCCGTGAAAAGTCAGACAGGTCAGCAAGTTGCGACTCTAAAGGTTTTGCCAGGCAAAAGTTCCCCCTTGGGAGCTACTGTCTATCCTCATGGAGTCAATTTCTGTATCTTTTCCCAAAATGCCGAAGCTATAGAACTACTATTATTCGATACTGCCGAAGCCCCTCGACCAACCCAGACAATTAAACTCAATCCCTCACTCAACAAAACTTACTACTACTGGCACGTCTTTGTTCCCAGAATCAAGGCAGGACAAATTTATGCCTATCGAGCCTACGGAAAGTTTGCTCTAGAAAAAGGATATCGCTTTGACAGTACCAAAGTGCTACTAGATCCCTATGCGCGGGCTATTGTCAACACGGAAAGGTACGATCGCACCTCTGCTTCTCGTCTAGGAAATAACTGCGATCAAGCCCTTAAAGGAATGGTAGTAGACCCCAGTACCTATGACTGGGATAGCGATCGCTTGCAGTTCGCATTTTTCCTAACCAAATCACAATTTAAAACTCTCAAATTAGTTAACCAAAAATCAAAACTTTATGTTTGAACAGCTATTTATTCCTAACCCCGAAGCAGAAAAACCTGCTCCTCTTCGTCCACGTAAAGGAGTCGTTATTGGTGTCGGACAAGTGGGATTAGCTTGTGCCTATTCTCTATTAATTCAAGACTGCTTTGATGAATTAATTCTGCAAGACATAGCTCAGGATAAAGTTGAAGGAGAAGTGATGGACTTTCTCTCTGGGATGCCCTTTCTCCCTCCCACCGAACTCAAAGCGGGAACTGTAGCTGATGAGGGACGCAATGCTGATTTAGTAATTATTACGGCTGGAGCTGCTCAAAAGCCAGGAGAAACTCGATTAAATTTAGTCGAACGGAACGTTGCTATTTTCAAAAGTATTCTCAAGGATGTAGTCAAGTACTGTCCTGATGCCATTTTGCTGATTGTCAGCAATCCCGTTGACATCATGACTTATATAACCCTAAAAATCTCTGGATTTCCTAGTTCTAGGGTGATTGGTTCGGGAACAGTACTAGATACAAGTCGTTTCCGTACTTTACTAGCTAGAAAATTAGATATTGATGCTCGTAGCGTTCATGCTTATATTGTTGGGGAGCATGGGGATAGCGAACTTCCCATTTGGAGTACAGCAAACGTAGCTGGGGTCAAATTAGTTCCTAATGGTTGGGAAAATCTTCCTAGCGATGAAAAAAAACAGTTAACCGTGATTTTTGAACAGGTAAAAAATGCTGCCTATGAGATCATTAAGCGCAAAGGATATACTTCTTATGGCATTGGTTTAGCGGTTACTGATATTGTCAAGGCTATTTTACGCAGTCAAGAGCGTGTTCTTACTGTTAGCAGTCTAGTTGATGGACTGTATGGTATTCAGGATGTTTGTCTGGGGTTACCTACAGTTGTCAATGAAAAAGGAATACTCAAAACAGTTAATCTAACTCTGAGTGAAGCTGAGGCGAAACAACTTCAGGATTCTGCTCGAGTGCTGCGAGAAGTTTTCACTCAATTGAAATTTTGACCGCGGAATGCCGTCGCCACAGGCTCCGTCCTGTCTTGATGCGCGTTACCTTGGCGAGGTTTCCTCGTCGGAATCCCATGGGTGAACGAAAAAAGGTGTGGCAGTTAAACAATAGAGAAGCTTTGAGTAACGAGTAACGAGTAAATACTTATTACTCATTACTAGGACTTACGCATTGACAGAAAGTTGAAAATGTGTGTCCAGTATATTTAGTATTATTAGATACCATTTTTGAAGTTGACATGGCGATCGCCATGTCAGGATTCTTTCTGGAGCTACTTTTGAAAACGGCTCAAATAATGAAATTTCGCTAATACACATCAAGGTTAATTTGTACAGTGCGTAAGTCCTAATTACTTATTACTCATTACTTATTACTCATTACTTATTACTTATTACTCATTACTTAAACAACGCGAAAATTAATTGTTGCCACCGTAAATTTCGCTCACCCGAATCCCATCGCTTTTACGGAGGAGAATTCCTGAGATAGGAAGATTGTTGTAACTGAGGAAAAAATTGTTGATGTTAAAGGAGCGTAAACTAATATAATGCAATCTAGTTGTTTAAATCGTAGATTATTGTGATCTCTGAGACTGACAAACTTAAACCAGATTGGGCTGGTAATGATTTTCTCTCTCGCTGCGTCAACTTGCTCATTCAAACTAAACCTATTTATCGTTTAATGAAGCGTCAAGCCAGACAGGTATTAATTAAAACGGCGGAAAAAAATGGTATTCCCTGGCGGCAAAACTGCCAAGAATTGGCAAACTCAGGAGCAAAAGATTTATTAGAGACAATTACCGATCAAGAATTAGTTTATCCAGACTACTATCAAGTCCCTTTTCATGCCTATGATGAAGGTAATTTATGTTGGCAAGCAGCATTTGAAGCCCCATCTGCCACCTACTCTATGGCTTTACGAGTTTGGAAAGATGAGCAAATTACTTGGCAGGATGCTCACCAAAGATTGCGCCACAGTTTTTATCAGATTTTGGAACAATACATCTCCAATCCACTAACAGATGTGTTGGATTTAGGTTGTTCTGTTGGCATATCCACTTTGGCTTTACATCGCTACTTGGCTCAGAAACAAGGCAATACCATTAACACTACTGGATTAGACTTGTCTCCCTATATGTTGGCAGTGGCTCAAATCAACGATAAAGAACAGGAAATATGCCGCTGGGTGCATGGTTTGGCTGAAAATACTGGTTTTGCTGACAATTCTTTTGATTTAGTGACCCTTCAGTTTGTAATCCACGAATTACCTCATCAAGCAACTACTAAAATCTTGCAAGAGAGTTTACGCATCCTCAAGCCTAAAGGAGTTATTGCTATTGTGGATAATAACCCCGCCTCGCCAGTGATTCAAAATCTTCCTCCTGTTTTGTTTACTTTAATGAAAAGTACAGAACCTTGGAGCGATGATTACTATACTTTTGATGTCGAAGCAGCTATCAAAGCAGCAGGTTTTGATTATCAAACTACTATTGGCAGCGATCCTCGTCATCGAACTTTAATTGCCATTAAGCCAGCATAAATCTTTTAATTTTCTCTCCGCACGTCAAAATGTAATATATTAAAATTATATTTTCTGCCCAGTTGTGCGATCGCTATAGAAGAAGAAGATATCTATATAAGTGAAACTTATATTACATAATACAGTGGATAGGCAAGCAATGAAAACCTTAGAAAAAAGATACAAGGAGTTACAATCTGAACTGGCAAAGATGAAAAAGCAACGATAACTATGCTGCGACTGGAACTTTTTGAATCTTAATTGAAGCTTCTTCTGTGTTGCCGAAAGTAAACTCTGATCTAAAGCCTAATTTATCTAGCATGGAGAAAAGCACATCTAAGGTAAATCTATCTATTTTGCCATTGACTACATCTGAGATACGAGGTTGGCTAACTCCTAGTTTTTCGGCAGCTTCTTTTTGTTTCCAGCCTTCTTGTTCGATGATGTCCCGAATCATGATAGTTAGATCTGCTTTTAAAACAGATGTGCTCGCAACTTCAGGTGTCTCAGTTGCGTGAAAAGGACTTTCGTAGAATTTGAGTGCCATGATTTATGATGTGCTAGTGTTGAAGACTAATCTTCTACTAACAAATAAAAGTTTATATATAAAAACATATAAAATTTTATATATTCTGTCAATGATGAGTGAGCTAAATAACTGGCGATCGCCCAACAAAGTCATGCCATAAGTTTATCGCCATCAAGGTTCAGTTAACAAATGAGATACAACCAAAGTTTTCTTTAATTCTTTAACTAATCTGTGTGCTTGATGTTGATAAAGCAATACAGGAAGAGTTTGGGGTAAATTATTCATCGTTTCCCTAGCTAAAGTTAAGTCGCACCCAGTAATTCTGGCGATCGCATTTGCTCCGTCAAAGATAGCATCGGTGGTCAAAGCTCTTTCAATTCTGATTTGCCACTGTTTGGCTTCTATGTTTAACAGTCCTTGTTCGATACGGCGTAATCCATCAATAGTTGCCAAGACTACCAAGCGATCGCCGACTTTTAAAGGCAGTTCATCTAAGGGAAGTGGTACGGAAGCTCGGTTGGGTTGTTGATAAATTATTGGTACAACCCCATAACCATAAGCAACATCAGCTAATAACAATCTGTGCAGGGTATCTTCTGCTTCAATGCGATACTCTGTAACTAAGATAGTGTTGTCTCTCAAACGAAATATATTGAGAATATTTTCCCCGAAAGCTGCTCCTGCAAAAGCTGCTGCTGCTACAGCATAAACCCCCACAATGCTCGCCGTGGGTAATAATGTTTTTAGATGGCGAGAAATGCGAATTCCTGAAGTTTTTAAGACCAGATTGAGCTGAGGGGCGATCGCCTTAGCAATCAGTGCTGTTTCTAAATTCAGTATTTCATCATCGGTGACAATGACAATACTTTTGGCTTGGGATAGATTTGCGGTGGTTAATGCAGCTTCTAAATTGCCAGTAACTAAAGGAATATCTGAAGCAGATTGTCCAGATTGTCCCTCGAAACTCGGATTAAAGGTAACGCCCACCATTTGCTGCTGGAATTTTGCTAATAAAGCCTTAACTTTTTGTCCTGTTTTTCCCATGCCTACAATTACTACATGATCTTTTTGAGGAATCGGCGGGGGTTGTTTGACAAATTCAAAGCGAGAAGAAAGCAAAGCTTGAGTGAGCAAAGCATAGATCACCCCGACAAAAACTGTACCGACTAGGGTCAAAATTAAGCTAAATAATCTAATCCACCAGGGAATCAGGGTAATATCTTCTAATTCGGCAAATAAATCACCGTATCCCCCCAAAAGTAAAATGGCAGTAGCCAAAAAAGCCGATAGGGTAGTGATTTCTGGATAATACCACCGAAATAAAACAGTCCCGACAATCAGCAAACTCAAAATAATGATGGCGTTAATTAAAGCCACTCTTCTAATTTGTTGTCGAAAATTTAGTTGAGTAAAAAAGTTAAATATTAGTTTGCCAGGGGAGGTTAACACCTTAAGCCATTTTCTAGTCCTAGAAGCCTTTGATTTCCAAGAGCGAGGGCGAGATAAACAGGCATCCAAATCATTAGCAATTTGAAGATAAATTACAGTATCTCCAACCCTAATGACCCCACCAGCATTCCAAGTTCCTAAGTTAAGCTCAGAGATAGCATTGTCATGGCTATGAGCCAGAATTTTTCGATGATTATTCTCTAAACTCAAAATAGAGCGATCGCACCATCGGTCTTCAATAGTGATTTGTTGCTGATATACTTGCCAAATTTGCCCATCCAAATCAAAAAAGCCTAAGATTTCTGTTCCCAAAGCTGCCAAAGTAAAAGCAGCCATAGACAATTCCGTTGGTTCGAAAGCAATATAATTATCTAGTTGTCGGGACAATAATTGATTGAGATTGGCTTTGTCCGATCTCACTACCAAGCGAGTAGCGGGATTTAATTGACGAATGGCGATCGCCGTTTCTACATTGACAAGATCGTCTGTGGTGACAATCAACGCAGCCCGACATCTCTGGATCTTGGCTCGATGCAAAATATCATTGTGGCGACAGTCGCCAATAATCACATCTTCTAATAAATCTTTTAAAGATTCAATCTCCCAGGCGATCGGCATTTGTTGTTCAATAGCAATGATTTTGACATCAAATTCGTTCAAAGAAACAACACAATGTTGTCCCAAGCTGCCTAAACCACAAATAATAAAATAATCTAAGTCTTGAGGATTTCTAGGAGATTGTTTTTCTGGCAGCACCTTAAAAACGGGCTTGTTTGCGCAATAGTTCGGGTATAGTCAGGTTGAATTGAGACTCTCCCTCAAACACTGTTCCTACTTCCCCTTTATGAAAAGTAACTTTATCCATGTTATAGGCTTCCTCTGGTAAAGGAACATAACCAACTTCACTTACTAGCTCTGGTGCTTGGGAGAGGTAGAAATCGATAAATTGTCTCAGAGCTTGATTTTTCTGTGCCGAAGCAACGTTAACGTAAATAAACAAAGGACGAGATAGAGGCTGGTATTGCGCCTGTTCGACAGTTTCCTTACTAGGTAACACTGCTCCCTTACCGCTATCGACTGCCACAGCTTTCATTTCAGTGGCGCGTTGTTCGTAATAAGCTAACCCGAAGTAACCAAGTGCATTAGGATCTTGACTGACTCCTTGAACTAAAACATCATCATCTTCACTGGCAGTATAGTCCGTACGACTTGCCCCTGCTTCTCCCACTACAGCTTCGGTGAAATAATCAAAAGTTCCCGAATCTTGACCTGGAGCGTAGAGATTGAGGGGTTGATCGGGAAAGCTTTCTCTGACCTGATTCCAGCGAGTAATTTTCTCTTCAGCTTCGGGCGACCAAATCTTGGCTAATTCCTCAATCGTGATACTATCAAGCCAATCATTTTGGGGATTGATCACTACTGTAAGCGCATCAAAAGCAACGGGTAATTCAAGATAACGAACTTCTGAATTGTTACAGGCTTCCATTT
The DNA here is from genome assembly GCA_942490675.1 of Cyanobacteriota bacterium. Taxonomy (GTDB): domain Bacteria; phylum Cyanobacteriota; class Cyanobacteriia; order Cyanobacteriales; family Xenococcaceae; genus Waterburya. Next base: position 117,041 of record CALNYB010000003.1, read on the forward strand.
CGTCTAGTTGAATCGGACGGGAAGCATTATTAATATCGGTTTCCCCACCACAAAATTTCTCAAAACCGCCACCCGTACCAGAAAATTCGACTTCAATATCCACTGGTTTCTTGTTACTGGCTTGATACTCTGAGACAATTTTTTCCGTGATCGGATAAACGGTACTGGAGCCATCAATGGCGATCGCTTGTGTATCTTGAGCAGCTAGGGGATTGGCAACAGCTAACACTGCTACAATCATTCCTAAAGCGATAAATGAAGATAGTTTGCTCAGTATTGGTATTATGTCTCGAAGATTCATTGTTAATAAATAAGAAAATTAACTAAAAAATATTAATGAGTTATAAAACTCTCTATAGGGCGAAATTGTTCGATCCGACCCCTGCGGATTTGTCCTTGTTGGTTGGTTTGCCAGATCTGTCCGCCATAAACATCTAAACAAGTTAACCAGCCTTCCCCACAAGCCCAGGTATCTATACATACTGCATGACCAAGGTTAATCGGTTCTCCGTTTTTTTGGCTGGTATGTCCGCAGATCATTATCTTCCCAGAATAGTGGGGAAGAGGTTGATTAAACTTTTCCCAAAATAGATGATGATCTGATTGTTGGCTTAGGGGAAGCTTGGGGTCGAGATTAGCGTGGACAAAAATATGGTGTTGGCTTTCCCAACTACTTATGCATTTATGTTCTAAAAATTCCCAGTGACTATAGGGAATAGTCGCTAATGTATTTCCGCGATCGCTTAAACCATAGGAGATTAAGGCTTCAATTCCCAGCAAATCTAATTCAGCAGAACCATCAAAGTTATGGTTACGAGCTTGGAGCAATTCAAGTTCGTGATTGCCCCTAAGAGGAATTAGATGATGGGTTTGAGAAAGTTGGATCAGTCTCTCGATTACCCCTTTAGAGTCTGGTCCTTTATTGAAGTAATCACCTAAGGTAATAATGACATCTTCTAGCTGCGGTTGGACGACTGCTAATAGCAGGTCAAGGGCTTTAGAGCAGCCGTGAATATCTCCTATGGCAAGATAACGCATGGTAATTGATTAAATTAAAAATTTTAAACTACGCAAACGATCTGAATAACTTCTCATTACTTCTATAGCAAACATAGGAGTTTCTTGAACGGCAAAGAGAAAATGTTCTTGGTCTAAAGAGGCAATTTTGCAGTCAGTTTTAGCTCTAGCAGTGGATGTCCTCAGATTGTCTGAATGAACTAATGCTCCTTGACCAAACACATCTCCTTTTTTGATTGTCTCTACTACTTTGTCATTGACTAACATCTCTACTTCGCCGTCAATAACTCCATACATCTCATTGCCCTCTGCCCCTTGTTGGAAAATTATTTCTCCCGCAGGCAGAAAAGACTGAGTATAAGAATTATTTTGCAGAATTTTAATAGTTTCGACAGGCTTTAACATACTTATCTAAAAACTCAAATTTACAATTGTTTGCTTAACCAAATCGACCGCTCACATAGGCTTTAGTCCCTTCTTCTTGCGGATTTTGAAAAATTTCTTCAGTGAGATTAAATTCTCCTAAATAACCCTGGCGGTCGCCTCCCTCTACTTCATTGACGTTGAAAAAGCCTGTATAGTCTGCAACTCGTGATGCTTGTTGCATATTGTGAGTCACAATCACAATCGTATAGTTTTCTTTCAGTTGATGGATCAACTCTTCTACTTTCAAGGTTGAGATCGGGTCTAATGCCGAACAAGGTTCATCCATCAAAACTACATCGGGTTGTAGGGCAACTGCTCTGGCAATACATAATCTTTGTTGTTGTCCGCCACTAAGTGCCAAACCACTCTGTTTGAGCTTATCCTTGACTTCATCCCATATTGCGGCTTGTCGTAGCGATCGCTCTACTAGTTCATCCATATCACCTTTGTAGCCGTTTACTTTAGCTCCAAAAGCAATGTTGTCATAAATTGATTTGGGAAAAGGATTTGGTTTCTGAAATACCATGCCAATTTTTCGTCTCACCTGAACTGGATCGACATCTTTACCGTAAAGATTTTGGTCTTGGTAAGTAATTAAACCCTCTAGGCGAAAAATCGGAATCAAATCGTTGAGACGATTGAAGCAGCGCAATAAAGTACTCTTGCCACATCCTGAAGGACCAATAAAAGCCGTTACTTGATTTTTAATGATATCTAGATAGATACCTTTGACAGCGAGAAAATTACCGTAATATACATTGGCATTCTCAGCTTTTAAAACTATCTGATTTTGATTATTAGTTATTTGTTCGTCATCCATAATCATTCAATTTGAGGAATAATGTTAATAATTACGCCTGATGTGAATTAGCTTCGTTCACATTTTTTCGTTTTTAGCTCTAAGTTCTAAGCTTTTTAAGTAACCCGCCAAGCATTCGGTTTACTTCTAGAATCTTTTAGTTCAGTATCTTATTATCTTATTATTTCGTTAAGTTAAGGTTATGAGTACCTTTTCTTTTGTAAGTAATTTCATTGGTGACAAGTTAAGAAAAAATTGAATTGGTCAACTTCTTGGTGCATTCGCTCACGGCACGGGAACCAACAAGACCGCGATGCACCGCTACTACATATTACATATAGTGGCTTGTTTATTATTTAACACTATATCTGGAATCAAGGCTAAATCAATAGCGATAGTAGGATCGAAGAGCATAAAAATGCAGCAAAAGCTAAGAGCTTAAAACCAATAGCGCGATTAAACGAGTTCGGGAACGAACGTCCCTCGCGCTCAAAATTTATTAGTAACCATGAAGATTTAGAAGTCTATCAAATTGCCTTCGATGCTGCTATGGAAATATTTGAGCTTTCTGAAAATTGCCCCAAAGAGGAGAAATATTCCTTAATCGATCAAATTCGGCGTTCTTCTCCTTCAGTGTGTGCCAATCTAGCCGAAGCATGGAGAAGAAGACGCTATAAAGGTTCTTTCTTATCTAAACTCAATGATGCCGAAGCCGAAGCAGCAGAAACCCAAGTTTGGTTAAAATTTGCGGTTAAATGCCAATATTTACCTGTAGATTCAGGCAGAAAACTTTATAGCCAATATAATCAGATTTTAGGATTAATTGTCGTCATGACCAACAGTGCTGATAAATGGTTATTGAAAAAGAACTAAATCATCATATTTTTCCATATTTACCCATTCCCCTATTTCCCTAACTCCCTATTTCTCTCAATTTTACAAGAATGAAACAGCCCTAGGAGTCAGAGGGGTTACGAGAAATTGTTATAGCTTTCAGATGGTTTCTATTTGGAATGACTATATTTTTATTATGGTAATAAATCTTCACCTAAAAACTCTCTAATTTCTTTATCCTTCAATAAACAACTATTGTTAATTTTATTGCAATTTTCAACATTGCTAGAATCAGACAATACTGCTGCGACGAGAGACTTACTGTGAGATTGTGACTGTCTAAGCTGCTTTACTTCTTGTTCTAAAGACTCGATGCGGTCAACCAAAGTACGAATGACTGCTGCTTCTGAATCAGGCAAGTTACCGTGTTCTAAGGGGTCTACTTTGACTCCTGAACGATAAATTATTCTTCCAGGAATACCTACCACTGTGCAGTTGGAAGGGACATCGCGCAACACAACCGAACCTGCGCCAATGCGAACATTATGACCAATTTGAATATTACCTAAGACCTTTGCCCCACCGCCAATAACTACATTCTCTCCCAGAGTAGGATGGCGTTTCCCTGTTTCTTTCCCTGTCCCCCCCAAGGTGACTCCCTGATAGATTAAAGAATAGTCCCCAATAATTGCTGTTTCCCCAATCACGACCCCCATACCATGATCGATAAACACCCCCTGACCGATTTGCGCTCCTGGATGGATTTCAATTCCTGTGAAGAAACGAGCCAGATGAGAAATTAATCTGGGAAAAAAAGGAATGCCAACTTTGTATAGCCAGTGGGCAAAACGATGAAAAAACAAAGCTTGCAAACCTGGATAACATACTAAAACCTCAAGCCAGTTGCGGGCTGCGGGGTCGCGTTCAAAGATGATGCGAAAGTCAGCTACTAATGAGGAAAGCATCAGTTGTTATCCTTTATTGTCTAATGTTTAGTGTTAACGAAACTATTTTATCTTTTTCGTGACATTTCTGAACTCTGGAATTTAGTGTAATATCACCCCAATTTCGTTTATCCTTGACCTACAGTGTTTTCAAAGTGTTTTCAAAACTTCTGCATGATTAATCAGCCACTTTTTTCCCTGGCGGAGCAAGTGATAGCGCACTAACAAATTATCGTCATAGGATTGAGCATTATCTAACTCTCCTGATTGGTAATGTTTAGCAACTTCTTTTACTTCTGCTTCTATAGTTGCTTTATTGGGATCGTTCGGGTTAATTGCTGTCGATCGCAGGGTCACTTGATGTTCATACTCCCGATATGAATTTTCTGTTTGATAGGCGATCGCGCGATCGCGCCAGGTGGTTAATAATGGCTCTGCCAAAATGTTATTGAGCTGCTCAATCTGATGTTTTTTGCCGAAAGCAGCGGACTTACTATTTAACCAAGTTTGAATCAACTGTTGTGATTGATCGGCAAAGGTTACCTTTGGTTTGGCGGGGGCGGGTTTAATTTTTTTAGGCGGTACTTGAATAGCTGGTTGGCTAACAGCGATCGCCAACTGTGTCTGATTGACAGTTTTGATGTCGGGAGCAAGAAATAGCTTGGTGACTACATAACCCATTGTCCCTACTCCAAAAATCAAGCCAAAGATGAATAACCAGCCTTTGATCAGGGTAGCTGGACTAGGTTTTTTCCGACCAGAAACTCTTTTGCGAGTAGCTCTTGATTGAGCTTTCTGCATTACTGATGATGGGATATCCCTACTTTTAGCTCTGGGTTGTAAAGGTAGGGTCGGGGATTTCTGGGAGCGTGAATTCTGATAATGATTATTATAGGCTGGTGGAACTTTAGAACGACCAGACTTTAAACCATCTGGAGCAACTACAGATTGATTGCCCTCAATGGTAGTGGGAAACATGGACAAATTCTTTCTGGCATTCGTGACACCCACTAACTCTCTGGAAGTTGAGCCAACTTGAATCAATGGACTAGGTTCAGTTAATTCTGACTTTTCCCTAGAGAAGATACTGCGCCATAAAGACATAATTCCAACTCCAGCGGTTTCGGCTTCAGGCTGATTGTTGGGGATCGAGGATTTTTGCTTGACTGAGTTTGGGGCAGCGTCCTTAGCAAATACAGTCGTCGCTAATTCATTTAAATAGTCTTGAACTTGCCGATCTGCAAAATACTCTTTAAGAGTTAGCTGAGTTGCTGATAAATCATTAAACTGAGCCAGCACATCTTGCTTTAGCCATTGTTCGCCATAGAAACATAATCCTGGTAACAGGTCTGAACTGCCAACCGAATGCTGCTGCACCTGTTCTAGTTTGCTAATATCTTGAGAATTTTGCAGCTTATACATCGCCTTTTCGGTATGTCCCAACAGCAAAGCAGATATCGCCTGTTCCCAACTAACATCCTGTCTCTCACTTAGAGTATCTAGCTTTCTTTGAGCGCGCAAGACTAATTCTGGTTGTCTGAGACTAAATCCTCGCCCCAATAGGGCATAGACTGCTAAGTAATTGGCGATCGCCGATTCCTTCTGGCTTTCGTCATCAAATAGCTGTTGTTGTTCGGCTGAAGTTAAATAAGTTCTCAGCTGTTGCACAAAACAGAGAAACTGATCGAAATTTAAACCAGAGCGATCTTCTCCTTTTCCTTCAATACCCTGACGCTGAAGTAGCATTGACTGTAATAGTTGAAAACCTTGAACTCTTGACGCAGATTGGGGAGGATTTTGCGAAATCAACTCTAAGATGCGGTAGGGGCGTAGTTTATCTAAATCTCGCTCTAATTCTTCTTGTATGTGGAAAAACAAACCTTGTTGCTGGAGTAAGTTGATGCCCAATTGAGTAGACATAGCAGCATTTTCATACTCATTACGATGCCATTGTTCTCTTCCTAATTCTAAGTATGCCAAAGCCAAAGTCAGAATAATATCTTCTTGGGTGGATGGTTGCTCTAATTCTTGACTATTAAAATAATCAATCCCAAATTTGAGAACCGTTTCATATTCTCCCAATTCATGGAGAATTAAGAGGGCTCCGATCATTTGTCCAGAGGGGATTTCAATGGTGGGATTCCCCAGAGGAATCGTCGTCTCATCTTCGATCTCTTCCACTTCTAATGCCGTTGCCGATTCTCCTGCTTCTGTGGATGCAGGAGTTGCCAGAGGATGCATATTAATCAAAAATTGAGCATCGTAAACCGCTCTTTGGTCTGCCTCAGACAAAACCTGATAAGAATATTCAATCAATTGTTGGCGAGCTTCGATCGCTGTTTCGCTATATTCTCGGCGGGGTTGTTGCAAAAGGCGATCGCGATAAGCTTGCTCCAATTGCTCGGCAGTAGCTTTAACGGGTACGCTTAAAATACGGTAATAGTCGAGGGGAATTCGCACGATGATAAGCTCCTCTGGACGGCTTGAACGTCCTGGTAAGTGACAAGTAAGTGGAAAAATAAATAATACTAAGCGGCAATTTATCTGGCGAATTAATAGTTTGACAAATTTTACGCGCCGATATTGCGCTTTTTGCCAGCATTCTAACTCAACTTTTTCAAAGTACAAAAAATATTTAGACTTAGTTTAGAAAATACCAATAACTGTAAATTTTGTTAAGAAACTATGAATCAAAATCAACCGAAGATTATTGTGATTGACGATGACCCCACTGGCTCTCAAACAGTACACAGTTGTTTACTGCTGATGCAGTGGGACGTGGCAACCTTAAAACAGGGTTTACAAGATAATATTCCCATTTTCTTTATCCTCAGCAACACCAGAGCAATGAATCCTAATCGGGCAGCAGCTATCATTCAAGAAATCTGCCAAAATCTCAAGATAGCGATCGCTGAAGTCGGAATTAAAGACTTTTTGGTAGTTAGTCGCTCCGACTCTACATTACGGGGACACTACCCGATTGAAACAGACATAATTGCTCAAGAGCTGGGTGGTTTTGATGCTCATTTTCTCACACCTGCTTTTTTTGAAGGGGGCAGAGTTACCATTGATAGCACTCACTATCTCTTGATTGATGGGGTAAAAACTCCTGTTGCGGAGACTGAATTCGCCCAGGACTCGGTGTTTGGCTACAGTTATAGCTATCTCCCTGACTATGTTGCCGAAAAAACACAGAATAAGATCCCCACAGAAGCAGTAGTCAAGTTTGCTTTGTCCGATATTCGTACTGGTGAACAGTACCCTGCCGTAAAACGACAGGGCTTGCGTTCACTTCCTCAAATTGAACAACGCTTGTTAGAACTTACTGATAACCAATGTGTGGTTGTTGACGGAGAAATTCAAGCCGATTTCGATTTATTTGCTCAGGCAATTTTACAGGCTACAGCGCAAGGTAAGCGGTTTTTATTTCGCTCTGCTGCTAGTTTGTTAACCTCCTTGGCACAGTTAGGAAAACAGCCCACACCACCAGCCAACATGATCGGCTATCGGCCAACTAACCAACCTGGAGTGGTTTTAGTTGGTTCCCATGTGCAGAAAACTACCCAGCAACTCAAGCAACTGCTGCAAGCAGAGCAGGTGGTAGGAATTGAGATTGATGTGGTGCGTTTGCGCGATCGCCCCCAAGACAAAAACGCTATGATTCAATCAACTTTAAATCAACTCCAAGAGGTCTTTAATCAGGGAAAAACCCCCGTAGTCTATACCAGTCGCGAAGAATTGAGCTTCGCTGATGTCCAGCAGCGACTACAGTTTGGCAAGATGGTTTCCTCTTTGCTGATGGAAGTGGTTCATGGTTTACCTAAGTCAATTAGTTTTTTAATCAGCAAGGGCGGCATTACTTCTAACGATGTGCTTAGTGTCGGTTTAAATTTGACCAAGGCAAGACTTTTAGGACAAATTTTACCAGGATGTTCCGTAATTCGTACTGAGCCAACTCATCCTCAATTTCCTAATTTACCAGTGGTTTTGTTTCCTGGAAATGTAGGAAAACAAGATAGTTTATTCGCTGCTTGGCATCGCTTAACAATTTCCTAATCTTTCATCAAGAGAATCTTACGTTAATATGTGAGGCGTGAAAACAGAACTACCCAAAAGGTAGATATACGTAGATATACGGATGATCAGGATGGTTGCATGACTTTCGAGCCTACTATCTCCCTGGATAAAATTGACGATCTGCCTGATTCGTCTCCTCTCGTCAATCGCTACTCACAAATTTATCTGAAGCACGATGGCGAGCAAATGTTACTGACACTGCCAACCCAGGCAGAAATCAATTTTGATTTACCTTGGTCAGAAACTTGGCAAGAACTAAAACATCTGTTAAAAACCAAGGAGCAGTCTTGGCAGGTAGGGACAAATGTGTGCTTAGTTGCTCAGGATCGTCTGCTTGATTCTAGGCAACTACAAACCATTGCCGAAACTCTTGAGGATGTCAAACTATCCCTGACAACAGTTAGTACCAATCGACGGCAAACGGCAGTAGCAGCAGCTACTAGTGGTTATTCTGTACAGCAGAACACTCTGTCCCAGCCGTTGCTCGAACCACAAACTGACTCAGGCGAAACTGCCACTGTCACTATGGCGGAGCCACTGTATTTACAGAGTACCGTTCGTTCTGGAGTGGAAATACGTCATCCAGGGACAATCGTGATCTTTGGCGATCTAAATCCAGGGGGTAAAGCGATCGCCACAGGAGATATTTTGGTCTGGGGTCGTTTGCGGGGGATTGCCCACGCAGGGGCGCAAGGAAACCATCAATGTCGGATTACGGCATTACAAATGGAATTTACCCAACTTCGGATTGCTGATGCTGTTGCCAGAGCGCCTAAATTAAGACCTAGACGCTTATCGCCAGAATTGGCTTTCATGACCACAGAGGGTATTCGTCTCGCCAAGACCTCGGAGTTCGCCAAAAGCTATATTTTTTCGTCTCCAAAAAAGGCATGGGTTGATAAAAATCAAGCAAAATAACTACAGCTACACAAATCGTAAACAAGCAATATGAGTCGTATAATTGTTGTTACTTCTGGCAAAGGGGGAGTGGGTAAAACCACCACTACTTCCAACTTGGGGGCTGCACTAGCCAAATATAATCGTTCTGTAGCTCTCATCGATGCTGACTTTGGATTAAGAAATCTGGACTTGTTGCTGGGATTAGAAGAGCGAGTGGTCTATACCGCTATAGATGTATTGGCTGGAGAATGTCGTTTAGCTCAGGCTTTAGTCAAAGATAAACGCCTCAAAGGTTTGGTACTGCTCCCCGCAGCCCAAAATCGCAATAAGGAATCAGTTAACCCAGAACAGATGAAAAAAATAGCCACTGCCTTAGCAAAGGGTTATGATTACATTCTGATTGACTGCCCAGCTGGGATTGAATTAGGTTTTCGCAATGCTATTTCTGCTGCCAATGAAGCTCTAATCGTCACAACTCCTGAAGTTGCTGCCGTACGAGATGCTGATCGGGTGATTGGCTTGCTCGAAGCAGAAGGAGTGAATAAAATCAGTCTCATCGTTAATCGAGTCAAACCGTTGATGGTTGAAGAAAATAAAATGATGAGTGTCGAAGACGTGCTGGAATTGCTAGGGGTACCTTTAATTGGTGTAGTGCCTGATGATGAAAAAGTCATCGTGGCTACCAATAAGGGAGAACCCTTAGTATTAGGTGAATATGAATCTGTTCCTGCCCAAGCATATTCCAATATAGCTCGACGTTTGGAGGGAGAAAAAGTACCATTTCTTGACTTGATGGCAAATCAGGGTAATCTACTTTCTCGTCTACGTCGGATGTTTGGTGGTTAGTCAAAACGATTGGCTAAAATATCGTTCAATATTTTTGTAGACAATATTATGGATTGCGTCCGTTTTCCCGTGTAGACCATGTTAAACATGATTAAAAGGTTTCTGGAAATGCTTTTTCCCTGGAATAATAACGCTAACAGTCGAAATCACGCTAAAAGCCGTTTAAAGCTGATTATTGCTCATGATCGCGCCAGCATTAATTCTGACATGATGCAGGCAATGCGAGAAGAAATCTTGGACGTAGTAGCTCGCTATGTTGAGGTGGATCGAGAAGAAATGGAATTCTCTCTCTCTAACGATCAGCGGATGACTTCTTTGACGGCTAACTTACCGATCCGTCAAATAAAGCGCTTCGGTGATCTTCAAGAGCAACTCAAGGAAAATAAATCAATTAACTTGCAGAAAATAGAGGTGGTTGAAGTCGATCAAGAAACTGAAGCAAAATCAAAATCACAATAATTAAAATGTCGATTTGGGTTGAGGCTATTCAAGAAATAGAGTAGTTCTAGGTTGTGAGTCATAGTTATGAGTAGTAAATATCTAACCTTTTTTAGACTATTTTTATAACTCAGCGCCAAGATTTGAAACCCACTCGAATTCATATTAATTAGGTTTTGCTGTCAATCTATTACTAAAGAGAAATCTTAGTCTAATTTTTATTACTAATATTTAATTTAGGTTAAATAACTAGAAGTGTATTGTGGCTACAGATTCATTAAATTAGAAGGCAAATTCTCTTCGCCCTTATTTTCTCAAAAAGACTTTTTTTAAGCTTGCGGGGCGAAGTTTTTTTATGTTCGGGATCAAGTTACAGTTGCAGAACGATTACCCCCATTCGAGGGTAAACGCTCCACGTCCCAAACTAAGCGGTGTAAACGGGATAAATAGTCGACCGATCGCCATCAGATAGAATTTGCCATAAAAACTAAATGATATACTGATAAATCCCCAGCAAGTCTCAAGAATATAAGAATGGCGGAAAAAACAGCAGGTATCAAAATAATTAGTGATAATCGTCAGGCTCGTTATCTGTACGAAATACTAGAAACTTATGAAGCAGGAATCGAATTAGTCGGTACAGAAGTTAAATCGATTCGCGCAGGCAAAGTTAACCTGAGAGATGGCTATGCTTTTATTAAAAATGGAGAGGCATGGTTAAGCAACGTACATATCTCCCCATATAAAGCAGGAGGAAGTCACTTTAATCATGAGCCACTAAGAATTCGCAAACTGTTGCTCCACCGTAAAGAAATCAATAAACTTATCGGACAAACAGAACAAAAAGGCTTAACTCTAGTCCCCCTGAAAATGTATTTTAAAGGAGGAAGAGTCAAAGTTGCGATCGGCTTGGGGAAAGGTAAAAAGCTGCACGACAAGCGGGAAACAGCTAAAAAACGCGATGATCAGCGCGATATGGCAAGAGCAATGAAGCGGGATTAGATAATTACTGATTACTAAACTAATTACTAATTACTGACACCACTATTGATATCGTCGTAAAAGCTGGCAATGATGGCTAAGATTAACCACCAGAGAGTATTAATTTGAGGACGATACCAGACTGTGTCTACAAGCCCGTGGAAAGCCAGACTAGCGGTAGCTGCGATCGCCGCAATTAAATAAATACCCCGTTTATTTCTACAGGAGCGTAAACGAGTTAATTGCCGTACACCATGATTTAAAGTAACTGCCAAAAGCCACAAGAAGCAGCCAAATCCCAGATATCCCATTTCCACAATATGCTCCAAGTATACAGAATAGGCACTCAGAGCAGGATAGCGGGAATTCATGTAACGAGGATAAATTTGGTTAAAAGCATCGTTGCCTGGACCAATTCCCAGCAGAGGATAGTCTCTAATAATCTTGAAACAAGCTTCCCAAACGTTAATCCGAAAATTGTTACTACTATCTGCTCTCCCAGCAAAAATGCTCATCAATCTAATACGCAAAGGCTCTAAAGAGACAAATGCAACCAAGAATAGTCCTGCTAGAGAGCCAAACACTAATGGCAATAACCAAATCTGCCAGAAGCGAGGTAAATACTCTCGCCACCAAAAGTAAAATAGTAATAGCAATACCCCAATTAGCACCGCCATTGCTAACCAAGCACCACGACTATCGGTAAAATACAAGCAGGCTGAATTAGCACCTGTCATAATTACCGCCAAAGTTTTTTGAATCCAACCTTGCCAGATAAATACCGCAGCTATACTTAAGGCGATCGCTGGTAATAAATAACCTCCTAGCAAATTAGGATTGCCCAGATAGCTATAAACCCTGGTGTCGTTTGCCAAAGCAGAACTAGGATCGTTCCAAGTCGCCAGCTGCTGTACGCCGAAAAACTCCTGACGGATGCCATAGGCACTCACCACCAAAGCAGTTAATAAAAAGCTAGTGATAATCCAGTTATATAGCTTGGGCGATCGCAAAATTTGGGCTGAGAGGGCAAATAAAACCAAATATAAAGTTAGAGTTACCCAACCATTAAAAGCTGCGGATTTGACTGGAGAAAAGGAAGTAGAAATCGTCGCAATACACCAGTATAGGAAAACTAAAATATGTACAGGAGTAATTGTTGTTCTTTGAGATGCTGCTACCGTATTCAAAATCCAGTAAGCAGTCACCGCAATCAACAGTACGCCAATCAAAGAAGTGGAAACATAGGGAGCTAGCAAAAATACGATGCTGATTAAGCCAGCTCCAATTGCTTCGGACCATTGAAACAGCCAACTTCCCTGTCGCCAGACAGATAACCAGCCTGCAATGAAGCGAAAGTAGCTACCCTTTTGCCACTGATGTAATTGTGGCTTCGAGAGCATGATAGTTGACCAAGCCGATTTCATGGATAAAATAATTAGGTTCCAAATTTAACATTAATATCCTAAACCACCCTAAAGGGCAATCTAAAATTTGGTCAATCTGGGCAGCTAAGAGTTACGAGCTTTTGGTCAATCGATGCAGCATCAAGAGTTTTATTCTTCGATAGGTTTAGCATGAGCAAATTGCATCAGGTAACGATAACTAGTACTAGGAGAACCTTGAACTAATACTCTTCCTTGATGTAGTTCAGTCAAATGACAACAAAATAATAGTCCTAAAATATCGCGAGGAATCTTATTCGTATTTTTATCTAAAGTATTTTCGTTGTTAATCGTCATCATCAAAGCTGAAGAAGTTAATATTTGACGATTAGTCAAAGCAATCTCATTGATTCCCAGATCAAAACCGTCGCTAGTTTGATCAAGACCACGATTGAGGCTTAAAGCTTGAGTCACGGCTTGAGAATGTAGTTTAGTTTCACCAAAATCTTCTCCTAACCAAGGATGAGAAACTCCGACAGCAATATTTAAGGTTGTATTGCGCTTAGAAACATGGATTTTAACTTCTCCTCCAGGTTCAGACATTTCTAAAACGCTGACAATTAAATAGTAGAGGGCTTGGCGAATTTTCTCCTTGTCTATCGACCAAATTCTATTTCCTGGTTCAATAGAGAGACAAAGTACTTGTTGATGTTGCTTAGATATATCTGCCAAGCTATTCACAACCTGTTGACATAGCATTTCAATATCTACAGCCACTAGATCTATTTTGGAACCATGATCGCTCAAAACCCCTAGACTGACAATTTCGTCTACTAAACCAATGAGATTTTGACCACTATCATGAATAATTTCCAAATATTCTCTTTGTTTAACGGTCAAAGGACCATATACTTCTCGGTGCAGCACGCTAGCCATACCGATTACTGAAGTCAATGGTGTTCTTAGCTCTTGAGTTAACTGCGAAAGTAACTTAATTTTAATTGGATTAGTTGCAGTATTAGTGGAAACTTCAGCTTTATCTTGCTTAACTAGAGTTGATTCACTGTCTAAGACTTTTCTTGTTGACGCATTTGAATCGATACTTGACTGTAAAAGCAAACTGTTTGGCTGTTGCCACTGGGGTTGATTTATACCTTTGATTGGTTTACCTGATTGAGCTTTGCTCATCTGACTACGCTCAAATTCTCCCAGACACCAGTGAGCAAGTAGAGTTAGGTGATCCACGTCTCGATCATTAAACTGTCTTTCAGTCCAATCCATTACTTCTAAAGTGCCAATACACACGCCAGAAAAGCTGATCAGGGGGACTCCTAAATAGGTTTGGATACCGTAATGTTGGGCTAAAACGCTATTCGCAAAAAAAGCATCACTCAAAGTCTTATCAATAACTAACGGCTGTTGGCTATCGATAACATAGGTACCAAAAGACTCCTGAAGAGATATTTTTCTTTGAGTAGCTAACTGATTTGTCAGACCAATGGTTGACAAGCCTACTGTGGACTTGAACCATAGTTCATCTTCAACAACTAAGCTCAGAATACTGATGGTTGCACCAGAAAAACTCGCAGCTTTTTGAGTGGTTTCTTCAAAAACAGGAACTGCCTCAGAGACTAATAAACCTAGCTCAGTGAGAGTATTTAGCCTCTGTTCTTTTCTGGAGGAAGGCGTAAGACCATCCAAACGGCAAAAAAGTTGGTTTTTTGGTTTAGTCATATTGTTGACTGATAACCCTAAATCTGGTGCTTGCACTTGTATCACTAAATTTTTTAATAAATAGGGAGATTAATGAAGTGACTGCAAGCCCTGTCTTGGTGAGGCAAGGTGCTATTCAAAAATCTCAAAAATTGCTGGTGTTCTGATAGTTTTACAATATAAATAGTAAATCTATAGCCCTAGAAATCCAAACTTCACTTAGTTAATTCCTCTCGAACTTAATAGAAAAGAATTGGCGCGCTTTTTGGCTTGCTAATTTTAAAGTTCCCGAAAAACTATCTGAACGAACATTTTAAGCAGAAATTCTCAAAATAATAGTCAAAATAATAGTGTTTTAGTCCTTCTTGATCCAGGCGGGGTGAGCAAAAATAGCATCAATCACTCTCACTCCTCTAAGTTGATTGGATAGAGGTAAATGACCTTGAGGTGCGGTCAAATTCCAAGTAAAATCCTCAGGGTAGCGAGTCCAAGTATTGCCAGACTTCCAGTCTATCTTTTTCCAGAGTTTAGAGAAATCCTTAGCAACGGATAACCAAATTCGCCTTTGTACTGAGAAGCCAAATTTTCCTTCAGAAGACATGCGCCATAAGCGATCTAAAGTTTGTAAGTCTATAACGGGAAAGTTGACAACTTCTGTGAAGTAGATCCATTTTCGTTCAACAGCCGCAGCACCAGCTAACTCACACATTTTCTGCAAGGTTACCACATCAGCTTCTTGAAAATCCTGCTGTGCTAGCAACTGTTGTAAAAGCTGATAATCAAGCTCTAGTTCCGACTCTAATGGCACAACACCATGAGGAAAATTGTTATTGAGAAATTCTTGAATTTTGGGGTTTTTATCTGAGTAAAGAGCATGATATGCTTTGCCCAAAGCCAAATTATCAGATTGGTTTTTGACAGAGACCATCCAATCCATAAGAATATTTAAACCAGTGTCAGCTGTTTCTAATAATTGAGAAACTAACTTTAATTGATTTTTTTCCGATTCCGAATATATCGAATGGTTTATGCTACTGATATCCTGCATATAATCTTTTCCTACAGCGGATTGCCTGCTACTTCAGCAAGCTTAGAGGTTTAGAGTAAGCTTGGCAAAAATTGAATTTACTTAACTACTGAGTGTTTGTACTCAGTCGAGATTATGCAAATACTATCATGGTTTTGCTAGAGAAAGCTTTTCCCATGATTAATCTGTTGAGATCTGGTTTAAACTGAATTACAGCTCAATTGCTGATTCTGTTCAGATTTCTAACTTGACTATACTTTCTCATATCCTTGTTCATAGGCAAAACGTACTAGCTGAGTACGATTGCTGAGATCAAGTTTGTTTAAGATGTTACTCAAATGAGTTTGAACAGTTCTGGGGCTAATAAACAGCCGCTCACTGATTTGCTTATTGGTATATCCTTGAATAGTTTCCCAGAAAACTCTCTCTTCTGCTGGGGTCAAAGGCAGAGACTTGCGGGGAGAAGCCGACATCGAGGTGCTGTTAGCTGTAACCTGTGACTCAAGTGCCGAAGCATTAATGATTTGTCCTATAGTCCTTTGAGATTGAGAACTTGCCAGTTGCTCAATCAGGTGAACAATTTCAGCATGAACTCGGCGTGAGCGCTCGATCAGAGCCTCTATATTAGCCAATAACTCCTTCATCTCAAAAGGTTTAGTCAAATAGTTATCTGCACCAATGGTATGCCCCTGGATACGATCATCTAACTCGTTTTTTGCCGAGAGGAAAATAAAGGGAATTAATTTACCCGATGGTTGCGATCGCAATTGGCGACAAAATTCAAATCCATCCATTTCTGGCATGGAAATATCGGACACAATGATGTCTGGTATTTCTTGACTAAACTTGACTAAAGCGTCTTTTCCTGAATTTACAGAAATCACCTGATATCCCTTTTGTTCTAAGGAGTTTTGCAAGACCTTACACAAAGTAAGATCGTCATCTACCACTAAAATTTTTTTCATCATAAAATGTCGAGTGGATACTCAGTCCTCGAGGAACGCAGGGCTGAGAGGAAACGAAAACCAGTTATTAAACTGCGACGTTGAAATCCATTTCCTGTGTACAAATCAATCCTGTCGAACGTCGCAACAACCTTACTTTAGATGCGGTAAACTGACCGATACGCTTCCAGAGCGAGTCAGATACACTCACCTGTTGAGCTGTATCGCCAGAACACCAACCTTGGTATTTAATACCAGCTTTTTCTGCTTCAACATAGTCCCCTTTACGAAAACCATGTCTGGTAGTTATTCCACCGTATTTGCGTCTATTTCCACCTTTAGCTGGAATCATCAGATGTAGTTGTCTGCGGGAAACAGGAGCTCGTCTGATTACGAAAAATGGTGCATCAGTTATTTCTACTTGTCCCTGCCAGCAATGACCTCTGCCACCTGAATTTTCAAAGGGCAGATAATCAATAAATTGACTAGCAGCAAGAGTAATCCCGTCTACTGCGTGGGTTGCTGGAATGGCTTCTTTCTTATTTAGCTTTTGCTTGGGTAAACTCAAGTGCTTTCTAAGATTAGAAGTTTGCCAACCGAACTTAGTTGTAGCAGGAGCAATCTTGTTTAACTGCTCGAGCGCCCACTTCTGCCCTACTTGGACTGGTGAGAACGAACATCCTTTGACTGTTTTGGCTTTTACGTATTCGTAAACGATAAAGCTAATGGGATAGATTTTGGCTAATTCAGAAATGACTCTAATCTCAAGTAATCTATTAGCCTTGATACTTGGGGCAATACCTTTTTGTCTGCGATTAGAAAATCTTTTCTGACGATGAGCGCGAAGATGAAAAGCAACCTTGCGATTGATTCTTCTCCCTCGTCTAGAGCGACGCATCATTCTGCGTTGCTCCATCCGCTTTTTGACTGTCTCGAAAGGCAGAAACAAATGTGCAGTAAACAAGGTAAACTTGCTCGACTGTAAGCCAATACCAGAATAGTATTTACCTGGATCGATACCAGCAGATATGGGCTGCTTGTTTCTACCACTGGGTTCGTCTATTAACTGAATATAGTAGATACCCAGCTTGTTACGTTTGCCCACCGCTTTACTATCTCGAACTAGTCTCCTGGCTCTAGAAGCTTTACACGGCATGGCTGGACTGCCATCTGGGTTTAATACTGGAACTCTAATCATTTTGGATATAATCCTGTTAAAGTGTTAGTCCCTGGTAGAGTCGAAGGAGAGTATTACCTCTCGCTCCTCTCTGTTAGATCTAGGCGTGCGGGTTTCCCTGCACCTAGCTCCCGAAACTCTTGACGTTTGTTTTGCTCATGTGGGTGTAGTCATGACAAGATTCATGTATTGCTACAAGGTTGTTATGACTCCAGTTGTCGTGATTTCCGTCTACATGATGTAGATTTACTCTCTCTTGACTTGTGAATTTAAGTTTACAAGCTGCACATGAATGGTTTTGCCGTCTTAGGGCTTTAGAGATTTCGCCGTCGTAGAGTTTGCTGTTTCGCTTGCTCCAATACAGGAGGTCGCCATCGTAAGGCGATTTGTCTCCTTTGACATTGACGAATTTGTGTTCGGAGTAAGAGACTAATGGGAAAGCTTGTTTTACTAGTTTTCGACTAGTGTGTCGGCTTTGTTTTTTCTCTTTGTTAAATACCTTAAACGCTTTATTGTTGATGTGCCAGAGACTGTTTCTAGCTCCGTCCATCTTGCAATAGCGGTGGTAGTTCCTCCATCCTCTAACAATAGGGGCTAATTTTTGAGCCTTGGTTATTGCGCCATAATTCGAGTTATTGATGATGGTTTTTACTTTCTCGCGGAAAGCTTTAAAGTTGTCCACTGAGGGACGGCTTCTGAACTTTCCGTTTTTCTGGACTCGGAAGTTCCAACCCAGGAAGTTGAATCCATCTGTCGTTGCGGTTAGCTTGGTCTTTTGTTCACTAATTTCCATTCCTCGTGCCGCTAGAAATTGTTTGATTTTTTCAAGTATTGTATTCGCATTATCATTAGGTTTGAGTATTATAACCATGTCATCGGCGTACCGAATCGAGTTATGTAAATCCTCTATTCCGTTGAGCGCGATGTTCGCTAATAACGGGCTTACTACCCCACCTTGCGGTGTTCCTTGTTTTGGATATCCTACATTTATCCCCGCTTTTAGGCATCGAAAAATGCCTGTTTTTAAACTTAGCGGGGCAATTAGGTTTTCCATAATTGAGGAATGGTTGATTCTATCGAAGCATTTTTTTATGTCAAGTTCGATTACTCTTTTTTGACTGCCATTGCATCTGGAGTTCAAGTTGATGAATAGTAGTTTCTGCGCGTCGTGCGTAGAACGTCCTGCTCTAAACCCATAACTCCGAGGATGAAACGTTGCTTCGTGGGCTGGTTCTAGGGCGTACTTTGCGAGGCATTGCCAAGCTCTGTCACTAATAGTTGGTACTTTTAGCATACGTTTTGTTCCGTCTTTTTTTGGGATGGGAATTTCGCGTAAGCCTTTATGTTTCCAGTCATTAGCTTTTAACCTTAGTTCTTCTTCGAGTTCAAACCTTTCCTTGAATGAGAGGGCTAGTTTTCCGTCGATACCAGCAGTTTTTTTACCGTTATTTAGCTGTGTTACTTGACGTATAGCCAGGAATCTAGCAGCTTGGGAACGTAAAATCAGTTTTTGTAGTGACCTTGCTTTCCGTGTATCTCCTGCTCGAACCGCTTTGTACACTCGCTTTTGTAGGCGGAAAAGATTTACCTGAAATTTCTTCCAAGGTAAAAATTCCCAAGATTCACTATTAAATTTATTAATGTGTCTAATCATGCTCTCCTCCAGTTTGTGTATTCTGAGTTCCTCAAGGCAGTTACGCCTTGTCCTACCCGAATTTAGGGGTTTAATCCTCTCGTCTGGTCTACCACAAACACGACCTGCTTGTAGACCCCAAATTCGTTTCTATTCGTTCCATCCTTTTGATTGTTTTGTTCCTTTAGGCGTAACCAATTCAACCGCTTGAACCCCATACTCTTTGTCAGTAGCGGTCGAAGACCCTGACGGGATACTTATCTCAAGCGAGATAGGACAAAATTAAATCACGTCCATCTTTAGGTAGGTTGCTTTTATAGGTTATGTTTCGCCTTGGGAACTCCCCGTTAGCGTCAGTGTGCGTTGTGATTACGCTCTGATTACGCCCTGTTCCCAGCTTCAGCCTCCCGAATTCCGAGTCGGGTCACTGTGGGCAGGTTGGGAGTCACCTGTGAGTTTCAGGGGAGAGACTTGCACTCTCATCTCTTGGACAGTTATCATCTAGCTCAGGGGCTAGAAGCCTTGGTTTATATGGGTTTAATTCCACTTTCGCCAAGAACGAATCGCACTCGACCACCTAATCTAAGATGACTTGGCTTTACAACGGGCTGTCGCCTGTGCTTTGCCAGGCGTTTATAAGCCCCACCCAACGACTCAATCAAAAGTCTTAAAGTAGATTCCGAACTAGGGAAGTATTCGGAGGTTTGTACCAAGATTAGGCTTACGGTCTATTCAATGATTATGCGCGGTTGATTCCGCCACTCTTAGGCTTCGCCTCAAGGCAAGCCTGAGTTATTGAATTCGTATTATTTAGAGTAATCAAAGCTCCAGTTGTTTGTGGCTGCTTTTTAATTACGTATATCATTCTACTATCAGATATAAATTTAAAATTAGTTAAAATTTTAATTTATGGTTTTATCTGAACAAATACAGGGGGAATAATTTTGTTACTTTCAAGTCAAGGCAATTTAATTGTACTGTAGCTATATTCAGTTTGTTCTTGACCCAAGTTTTATGTACGAAAAACTAACTCCTCCAACTACTGGCTCTAAAATTACTTTCCACGAGGGCAAGCCCGTTGTTCCCAATGATCCGATCATCCCTTTTATTCGTGGTGATGGTACTGGAGTTGATATTTGGCCAGCCACAGAAGCTGTAATCGATGCTGCGGTGAAAACTGCCTATGGAGATCAGCGCCAGATTAATTGGTTCAAGGTATATGCCGGAGACGAGGCTTGCGATAAGTATGGTACTTATCAGTATCTTCCTCAAGATACCTTAGATGCGATCAAAGAATATGGAGTAGCTATTAAAGGTCCTTTGACTACTCCTGTCGGTGGCGGAATCCGCTCTCTTAACGTAGCTTTGCGCCAAATATTTCAGCTCTATGCTTGTGTGCGTCCCTGTCGCTACTATCAAGGGACACCTTCGCCCCATAGATATCCTGAAAAGCTAGAAGTAATTGTCTATCGAGAAAATACTGAAGATATATATTTAGGAATTGAGTGGAAGCAGGGAGACGAAATTGCCACAAAGCTAATTAACCTGCTAAATCAGGAGTTGATTCCCAGTACCCCAGAACACGGCACAAAACAAATTCCTCTCGATGCAGGAATTGGGATTAAACCCATTAGTAAAACTGGTTCTCAACGTTTAGTAAGAAAAGCAATCCAGCGCGCCTTGACACTTCCTCCAAACAAACAGCAAGTTACTCTGGTGCATAAAGGTAATATCATGAAATATACCGAAGGTGCCTTTCGTGATTGGGGCTACGAGTTAGCCAAGAGCGAATTTCGAGATGAATGCATTACGGAGAGAGAGTCTTGGATACTAAGCAATAAAGAAGCTAATGCAGAACTGACTGTTGCAGAAAATGCTCGTAAAATCGAACCAGGATACGACGCTTTAACTCCTGAAAAACAATCCCAGATTTGTCAAGAGGTTCAAGAGGTTTTGTCACAAATTTGGGATACTCATGGCGAGGGTCAATGGAAAAATAAAGTTATGGTTAACGATCGCATTGCCGATAGCATTTTTCAGCAGATCCAAACTCGCCCCGACGAATATTCGATTTTGGCGACGATGAACTTAAATGGCGACTATCTTTCTGATGCTGCTGCTGCCATTGTCGGTGGCTTGGGAATGAGCCCTGGCGCTAATATTGGTGACACCTGCGCCATCTTTGAGGCTACCCACGGGACAGCTCCCAAACATGCAGGATTAGATCGGATTAATCCAGGATCGGTTATTTTATCTGGGGTAATGATGTTGGAATTTATGGGCTGGCAAGAAGCTGCGGATTTAATTCAAGTAGGCTTGGCAAAAGCGATCGCTAATCGGGAAGTAACCTATGATTTAGCTAGGTTGATGGATCCACCAGTAGATCCTCCCCTAAAATGCTCGGAGTTCGCCAATGCCATAATTAAGTACTTTGGCTGACGATAAGCAACATTATCATTTACCAACTACTGAGCTAAAATTTATCTGAGGCATATATCTGACACAGCCCGTAGTCCTTGATATTGCTCATCAGGTAGATTAACTAAAATCTGGCAGATTTAAACAAAATGATGTTTTCTGAAAAATCCTTTGATATAGTCTTGTATATTGGTGACTAATTGTCGCACCAACTGAATATCCTAGCGGTTGGTGATTTTGAAATTTGTCCCTTATTCAGAGATTACTTCAAACCAGAGTATAACCTCTAAAGTCTTGATTGACGAGACTTTAGAAACTGTCTTATGTTTGGCAATAGAAGCTCTCTGACTGTTGGTTAAACTTATTTTATGGTTAAATCTTATGTCTGATGAGCCAATAGGAGGACGCTACCGAGTTATCGATTGTCTAAGAACTACAGGCTTTTGCAAAACTTATGTAGCAGAAGATACTCATCTTCCTGGAAATCCCCGTTGCGTAGTCAAAAAACTACAGCCACAATCTAATGAAGATTTTGTGTTGGAGACTGCCAGAAGGTTGTTTGATAACGAAGCCAAAGTGCTTTACAAGCTGAACGGTCATCGGCAGATTCCTCGCTTATTAGCTCACTTAGAGGTGACTGAAGAGTTTTATTTAGTGCAAGAGTATATCGAGGGCAATGATCTTAATCAGACGGAAATTGTTCCTGGTGTGCGTTGGCAAGAGACTAAAGTAAGAAGACTTTTGATTGATGTCTTAAAAATTCTCTCATTTGTGCATCAGAATAATGTGATTCATCGGGATATTAAGCCTTCTAATTTGATTCGTCGTGCTTCAGACGGCAAGATTTTTTTAATTGATTTTGGAGCAGTCAAAGAAATTACTAATATGACCCTAACCGAAGGTCAGGGGAACGTTTTGACCGTTGCTATTGGTACTCCAGGTTATATGGCTCCCGAACAACAAAGAGGCGACCCCCGCGTTAATAGCGATATCTATGCCCTTGGTGTCACAGCGATTCAAGCTATTACTGGGGTTCATCCTGATCAACTGCCCCGCGATCGCGATACGGGAGAAATTAAATGGCGCGATCGCGCTCCCGACTGTAGCGAGGAATTAGCTCATGTCCTCGACGAAATGGTGCGCAATGATTTTCTGCAACGTTATCAGAATGCCAATGAAGCATTGGCAGATATTCGCAATCCTAACCCCAAAAACTCGGATACATTACCTTCAGATGGCAATCATCGACCGATCATCCCCCCTAATCCCCCATCCAAAGCATCAGGCTTTAAAAAACTTTTGCTGTTTGCAGTGTTGCCATTGAGTTTAGTACTGCTATTTCTAGCTCCCAGGATTTGGCAGGCTGTACAGGCATTAAAATACTACAATGAGGGTAATTCTCTCATTGAAGCGGGAGAATATGAATCAGCAATATCTGCTTTTGACAAAGCACTAACTAATCGTAATGATTTTGTCCAAGCTTGGACGAATAGAGGGTTTGCTCAAGGAAAGTTAGGTGAACATTTAGAAAAGTTTTCTTCCTGTGAAAATGCCACAAAAGTGGCTTCAGACTTTGCGGAGGCTTGGAACTGCCGCGGATTAGCTAGATTCGATCTCCAACAATATGAACAGGCTTTAGAAGAATATAATAAAGCGATCGCCGTAGATACCGATTTCTATCGTGGTTGGTTTAATAAAGGGCAAGTATTACTAAAACTTGGTCAACCCAGAGAAGCGATGGATGCCACCAGACAAGTACTAAGAATTGAGCCAGATTATTTTCTAGCTTGGACACAGCTTTGCCGAGCTTTATATGATTTAGAGCAGTATCAAGATGCCAAAGCACATTGCGAAGAATCGATGAAATTAAACCCCAATTACTCCCCGACATCTACTCTTCTGAAGGAAGTAGAAGAAAAACTGAATTAAATCGATGTCAATCCCATTACAACTTACGACAATTGGTCAAAGATCAACTATTCAGCCAGGAATTTGGGTCTTAATCCTAATAGACTCCAAAAATCAACCTGGTAAGAAATTGATTGCACTCCTCTAGTTCTATATTCAAATTTCTTGAGCTGCAAATTCTTATCGAGAATCGAATCAACTACATCTCTAGCAACGTTTGCTGGTTCTGATTCTGAGACTGGACGTAAAGTAAGTAAGATTTTACTGCAATCAGTTTCTCCTGCGTTAGCACAAATGACTGGCAAACCACCTTGTTCTGTACCGACAAAGTTAATGCTAGATAAGTCATAAACTTGATCTGAGTAGTTTTCCAACTTTTCCGAAACCATATTACAAAGCTGTTCTGGACTATCATCAGATTTGTAGGTTAGCGCTTCTTTTTTCCAATGAAAGATTGGTAACTGAATCTCACTTTCCGTAGACTTCGCTACTGTTATCGGGACACCTTCTGTTACCTGGCAAAAAAAGTTGAGGCTCGGTTCATCAGAGGAGTTGGCAATGGCAGGAATGCTTAGGGCTATTGCTCCTGTAGCTAATAATGCTGACAAATATTTGATTTTCATTTGATTAATACACCTCGATAAAGTAAAAACTCACCAGCTACTGCCTGTATGCTAATGTCATGCATAGGTATATAGGTATATGTTTAAATCTTAGAATATAAGCAATCTAATTTTCCTCAACTGGAAACTTAAGTTAATTAATTAAAATGAAGCAAGTCCTGACTATAATTTGCCAGCTCAACACATCTCGAGAAGTAGTCGGAAAAATTGACACTACTTTAGACATGTTTGCTTCTGCTATGTCCATATTCGACTTAAAGATGATGCGCTCCTCTGCCAATCAAAGCTGATAACGTCATTCGCGGTTCGAGTGAATTGTTTTGTACGATTCATTTAAGGCTACTGGTACTAAATCCAGTTGAGATACACCATTTAAATGTTGTCTGGAGGCAGAAGGCAGCCCTAAAGGATTCCCTTCGGTCAAGGCAGAAGGCAGAAGGATTTTAGTCTATTAAACACTAGTAATCTAAAAGTTGGTTTTCAGAATCGGATTTAGTATGAAATACCATCGCAGCCTGACGAAAGCCAAAGAGCGAAGCGTCCTTTAGGCGTTGGTAAGGTTGCACAAGATTTATATTTGCTACTGTGGTAGGGTCAATTCTCCAGAAAAAAGCGATGTTTAACCGAATTTTGACGCTGAGAAATTTATGACTAAAAATCTTTTAGAGGTAACAAATGTTTATGCTGGGTATGTCAAAGATCTTAACATCTTGCAAGGAATAAATTTTCGGATTGCTCCTGGAGAATTGGTAGCGGTTATCGGACCAAACGGCGCGGGAAAATCAACTTTAGCTAAAGCTATTTTTGGTTTGCTCTCTCCTGAACAGGGGCAAATTATTTTCAAAGGCAAAAATATAGCAGGACTAAAATCAGACAAAATCGTCAAAAGGGGAATGTGCTATGTTCCTCAGATAACTAATGTTTTTGCATCTCTTTCTGTGGAAGAGAATCTAGAGATGGGAGCATTCATTCGTAGTGGCTCTCTTAGCTCTCTGAAGCAAAAGATATATACTATGTTTCCTAAATTGGGCTCCCGTCGTCGTCAAAAGGCAGGCACCTTATCTGGGGGAGAAAGGCAAATGTTAGCCATGGGCAAGGCTTTGATGCTAGAGCCAGATTTGTTGCTTTTAGATGAACCTTCAGCAGCTTTATCACCAATTCTGGTTAATTCAGTCTTGGAACAGATAAAAGCAATTAATCAGACAGGAACAGCAATTGTCTTAGTAGAGCAGAATGCTAAGAAAGCATTGGCAATGGCAGATCGAGGATACGTCTTAGAAAATGGTCGAGATCGCTATGAAGGCAAAGGAATGGATCTATTAAATGACCCCAAAGTCGGAGAGCTATATCTTGGCGCAGCCTTCAAATCAGATTAATTTTCTGAAAAAGTAATCCTGAAAGTAATCCTGATTGTTGCTGAGTAAAGGATGTGGAGGCGACAACAGTTGTTTAATTTAATATTGTTTTGAGTAGCGCAACAAAAGTTTATATATTTTTATATCGTTACTGAGAAACAGTAGATATTTCCCAGGTATTATAGATGATGGCTTATGAGACTTAGCCGTAATTTTTATAGATCTGGTTTTAGTAAACTTTAGGAGTAAAAATGGACTTTGTAACCAACATTTTTAGTGTTTTTGGCAATATTAACTTCACTGTAATCTTTCAACTGCTTTGTGTAACATTGATTATGGTTTCTGGACCTGTTGTAATATTTTTGTTGGCTTTACGTGGGGGAGATCTTTAAAGAAAACTATTATATTTTGTATTTCTGCAATAACTGCTCTTTTGGCTTTACAGAGGAGCAGATTTATTATCGATATTTAAAATATATATTTTAGATATTTTAGCTACTTTGCAGTTTGTCGAGGAGGATTTTGGTTCTAGCCGTAATGCTTGGCCAGTCTTGATTAGCGATCGCATTTTGGGGAAATAGGTTGCTAGAAATACCGACGGCGATCGCTCCAGAACTAATCATACTCTGTGCATTTTCTAGGGTAATGCCACCAGTAGGAATTAGAGGAATGTGACTTAAAGGACCTTGAAGGCATTTAATATATTCTGCTCCTCCCAAAGATTTGATCGGAAAAACTTTGACTACTTTCGCTCCTTGTTGCCAAGCATTAACGGCTTCGCTGGGAGTAAACACACCAGGAACAAAAGGTATCTGATAACGAGACTGGGAAATCTCTAACAGTATGGGATCAAAGTGAGGTGCAAAGGCAAACTGTGCTCCTGCATTGGCTGCTTCCTTTAGCTGACGTGAGTCGATGATAGTTCCTGTGCCGATAGTACAATGTGGTAGTTGAGATCTTAGCTTAGAGATCAAGTCTCCAGGGCGATCGCTGTTCCAAGTAATTTCAATCAAGTTCATTCCCCCCGCAGCTACAGCCTGGGCCATTTTACAAGCCAAGTCATAATCAGAACAGCGAATTACGGCGATCGCTTTATGCTGGTGTAAAAGCTTTAACCATGCTTCCATAGATGTAACTATTCTCGAAGAACTTGTGCCAATAACCATTCAGAAAAGAGCAACTGCTGAACCCTTTAGGTGGTCGTTCGTCAATAGACTTCTTGCAGAAGTCAGGGGAAAGGGGAAAGGGAAAAGGGGAAAGGGTACGGGAACGTAAAAATAACCTTTGACCCTTACCCATTAACCTTTACCCCTCACTTAACCAAGGTTTATGGGACTTATGCAAGAGTTCTAATAATACTCTACAACTTATAAAGAACGAATACGGCTTTTATAAGCTTGGTTATCTAAGCCGTTTCCTACATTTAAGGTTTGCGAGTTAATTTGTTGTTGCAAAATTTTGATGCGGTCTGAGGTTGCGGGATGAGTACTAAGGAAACCAGGGGTAGAACCACCTC
The DNA here is from genome assembly GCA_942490675.1 of Cyanobacteriota bacterium. Classification (GTDB taxonomy): domain Bacteria; phylum Cyanobacteriota; class Cyanobacteriia; order Cyanobacteriales; family Xenococcaceae; genus Waterburya. Next base: position 143,999 of record CALNYB010000003.1, read on the forward strand.
TTTCAAGTAATTTTTGCATAAATCCGAGTATTCCCCCTGGAGCATAATTCGCTTTAGTCATATTTTCTAGACCAAAACGATCTGCTTCCAGCTCATCAGAACGACTATTAGGACGACTGACTGCTAGCTCTACTCCTATTTGTATGGCATCGTTACGATCTAGACCTGCTGCGGAAAGTAGCCCTTGAGCCAGTGCACGATCACGCATTTGTTCGATGCCATGACGACCAGCAATGTGACCGATCTCATGTCCAATTACGCTGGCTAATTCGGCTTCATTATCTGCTGCTGCAATCAAACCTTTATTGACGTAAACATATCCTCCCATGGTGGCAAAAGCATTGATACTGTCGTCATCAACTACTTGAAAGGTATAGGGAATATCAGGACGTTGACTGGTTTTGGCAAGTCTCTGACCAATTTGATTGATGTAATTATTAATCGATTGATTACGATAGATCTTAGCTTGACCAGAGCTAATTAATTCTTGATTAATAGCTTTACCTAACTCAACTTCTTGGGCATTAGAAATATTGGATATTTGAACTATTTGTATCCCCCGAATCATTAAATCCAGCCAGGAAATGCCATAGCTGGGTTGAATATTGAGCAGACTGATACTAACACTTATAATACAAGCAATTAAACCGTACAAAAAACGGCGGTAGTAACGATAAGAAAAACTAAAAAATCGCTGAAACATAGTTAAATGCCTAACAATCTATATTGAGTGACAGAAGAGTGTGATAGTTAATATGACGGCAAACTACATAATTAAGTTGCTGCTTACTTTTAAATTGTCACAAACAAAGTTCCAGGCACGATACTTGTTCCAATTTAATTAAGGAAAGTTTGACAAGAGCGAGATTATTTATAAAATCAGTTTTAAAACCCTACTTTTTGATTTGGCGCAAATAATGGTTACATATGTACTTTTATTGCAAAAATTTGCTTTAAGTAAAAGTTTATTACAAACTACAAACGAAGTAACTAAGTACCAGTGCTTATTTTGAGAATTTGATAGTTTTATAAAGGAGGTTAGAGAAATTTTTATAAAGGAAGTTAGAGAAATTAAATAATAACTTAAAACTTATTAATGAAAACTACTGCCTCAACTGAAGTTGAATGGGTAACTATTACACCCGACAAAGTAATCGTAGCAAATACCGAAAACGTTTGGTTGCATTCACCTTTAGATAATGAGGGTCAGTTCGCTGAACCAATGATTGGTAATGCTAACAGTGCAAAAACAAGTAAGCTTCTAGACGGAGCTGTAGCAGCCGCCAAGATAGCTACTCCTTTTAGCAGCAACAAATTTTTAACTCCAAATCGACTGGTTTGGCAGCTTGCTGGTGCTTATCACATAGCTCATGCTACTCCAACACTAATGAAAAAGGCTGGTCAACGCTTTGCTATTGCGCTTCGTCATGGTCTTGGTAATTGGGCATTTGAGAAAGCCAAGAAAGAAACTGGTCATGATCGACTGGTGTTACTTGATATCAAGTCTCTGGGATACAGAGCAGAAGAATTGGTTAAAGCAATCATTCCTTCTGCGTCGACGACCTTAATAGACTATTTTCAACGAAGCGTGAGCGATGTAGATCCCATTGATTGTGTCGGCTATGTTCATGCTTTGGAGCGCATGTCACTCGGTGCAAGAAAGGAACATATTCACAAAATAGATGATTTGCTACCACTGAATGTTGATGCTACTCGTTGTTTAAGAGTAGATCATAGCTTGGGAGTTAATACAAAGCATCTAGAGGAAAATGTAGATATGATAGCAAGACTTGCTCCTTCTGAGCGCACTCGTGTAATCCGAGCCTGTTACGAGACTGCACTATTACTTTTTAATTATCCAAGAGAAGGTTATCTTTCGGAGACAGAACTAGAATATCTGCTCAAGCCTTTCAAACTAACAATGTAGTTTTAGCTGATTAAAGATTTTCGTTCATAAAATAATCTATCATGCTTATTATTGAAAGCTTAGTCCCTTACCGCAACGGCACTTGTCCCGTCTTCGTGGCTTGCACCAAACTAAGCGGTGTAAACCCTCGAATGGGGGGACTTGTCCCATCAAGTGGGATAATATCCTCGAATGGGGATAACATTAAGCGGGATAATAAGCTTAGAGCTTGTAGCCTAGAGCTTCTTAATTAGAAACCTCTGCCATTTCAATCGTGCGATTATCAATATCCTTAACTAAGAAATTCAAAGGCTTGTCTCGACGTATCTTATATTTCAAACGCCGAGACTGAACCCGCATCAACAAAGCTTCCAGGCAGTCGCGATCGAAGCAAACATGACGCTGACGATCTTTATAACCGCCACTGGCACCAGCAATGATATGAAGCTGAGTATTTTTTCGCAATTGATACCATAATCCATCTGCACCATTTAAAGTACTACTACCAGGAGTTGCCGACATATAAAGAGGATCGAATCCACCTGCACCCATTGCCTGTTCATAGTTATAGTAATAGTGCAGTGGAACATCCGCAGCAGGAAGATCTAGTAACCCTTCATAAAATTGCTGGGCAGTTTGTAGATCCGATACCATCACCGTATAAACTTTTGGCGCACTACTGAGGAACATCCACATCGCTCCCGCATAAGCTACCAAAAGCATTACCATTACACCTTGGGTAGAAAACAAGCTATCTAGAGCAATCGGCGGCAGAAACGCACCTATATAATTTGTCATTGGTATATTTGGGTAAATAATATTAGCTATCATCTTAAACTTGAGATCTTTTAAAATTTGGTTTTACAAATAAGCAAGCACAATTATTTATTAATTATTGTCCATAACATCAAATTATTTATCTAAATTCATACCTCGTCCTTTATCCTTCATCCCTCAAAATTTTATTGCGTCAAGCCATGTTGCAGGGCAAAACGGACTAATTCAGTACGACTATTCGTACCTGTTTTACCAAAAAGGCGACTAACATACTTCTCAACGTTTCTAACGCTGGTACTTAATTCACGAGCGATCTCTTTATTCATCAAACCTTGAGCAACTAAATCTAAAACGCTTTGCTCTCTAGGAGTCAGATCTATTTTGATTGGCGGAGGGGTTACCGCAATTCCACCATTACCACCAAGCTTATCGTCTAATTTGGCTTTGATTTCAACTAGTTCTTTAGCAATTTTTTCTAGTTCAGCACTGCCGTCACCCTTTCCAGTTCTAGTTTGGTTTTTAGACAGAAGATTTCTGACGATCGCCTCTAATTCTTCAGGATCAAAAGGTTTGGAAAGATAGGCATCACAACCAGCCTCATAACCCTGAATGCGATCGCTAGTCATCCCTCTAGCAGTCAGAAAAACCACAGGAATTGAGCGATAACGGGGATCTTCTTTCAATTTTGACAAAAATTCATAGCCATTTACCTGAGGCATCATAATATCGGAAATAATCAAGTCAGGCACTTGAGATTCAATCGTTTGCAAAGCTTCTTCCGCATTGGTAGCTGTGGTTACTTGCCAAGCTTCATTGTCTTCAAGGTATGCTTGCACTGACTCTCTGATACCAGGCTCATCGTCCACTAATAATAGTTGTTGTTTTTCTGACATAGGGGTTTTAAAGTTATGCTTAGTAGTCTTATTGACTATTAACTATTTCCATAATAAGACTTATGAGTGGAATTAGACTGTATCTAGTTGGAAACTGACAAATCTAGATAACTGTTCTTGTTCGGAGGATTAAGGATTACGGTTTTAATTTAATTCTCTGTAGAGATGTAAAAACCAACTAAATCATCTATCTTGAGTGACAAAAGAGGACTCCCAGTAAAAGCATTTTCGTAGCGAAAGCGCAGAAAACGGTTTACTGGTGAGATGAATTTTGTCCAACAAATAAAACCGCGCAGCGACAATATTTAAATACATTTTCTGGTTAAAAACTTTATGTTTGTATGACCCTACATTCCGCAGGTTCCTCAACAGAGGAAATAATATTTTTGACAGGCTGAACCGAGGAAGCGCAAAATGTGTCTTTGTGAATCGTTTAACTTAATCGACCATTTTCGACCATCCACCCAAACCAAATGCACGGACTGAAAACATTGCAGCACCCAACGCAGTGTTGGTCGCTCTGTTGCCTTACCCCGTTGATTGGGAATCGTTTCTATTGCCTCGGCTAAAGATTCCGCGAAGTTGTCGTTGACCGATGCTGTAGACCAACAAACATAAGCCCATAATCATGGCCAGGGCGGCTACTCGCTGAGGTAACTTGACAAACATCCGAGAGGCAAAAAAGAGGGGGTCTTTGAGGAATCGAAAGCCTCGTTCACACGACTGCTGATTTTTGTACTCTTGCAGAATCGTCTCATTTGGCCACAGCTGATCATCGAGCAAGTTAGTCGCCAAAATGAATCGTCCTGCTTGGGTTCGCTGGGCTTCAACTGCTGCTTCATTGAGGGCTAAAGTCCCTTGAATATGATAAGTGTAGCGTTTTGGTGACTCTCCTTTGCGGGGACGACCAGGTCGTTCATAGTGAGGCTTCAATTGTACCTCAATGTCAGTCAAGCGATGATACTTAAGCTTTTTGTCAAAGGCGTTGGCCGCATCTAGGGCATCAGTCTCACAAGCGAAGGGATGAGCACTCAACTCTTTAAGTGCTTTGGCTTGTTTGGTTTTCGCCTTGGCAATACGCTTGTCTAATTGTTTGAGGTCAGCTTGTTGGCGCGACTCGCTTTGGACCACCAACCAGCGCTGGCGAACTCCCGCGTAAGTGCTACACACTTCGACCATGGTGTAGTTGTCCCCGCAACTGGGTATGAACAGCTCCGACGGTAGAGTCTGCATCAACTGTTGCGCCTCGGCAATGGTGGCAGGAACACGGCTAATCCAAGGAGTCTCTCCTAAGGCTTGAAGATTCTCTTCACTGTAGAGGGCGGCATCAGCCACGTAAACTTCAGGTTGGGCTGCTTTCCACTGCTGCCGAAATTCCGCGAGCACTTCGGTGAATACGGCTTGGTCATTATCATTGCCATTACCCACTCGTAAGTACAACGGAACATCACCATCTCCACTGGTAATCATTGCTCCTAGTAAACTGCTTGAGATCGGGTCGATAGTCTCTCGAATAGCCGTGGGTAATCTCAATCGGTACTGCTTCGGCAGTAACCGTTCACATCCCCCAGTCAAAAATGAGCGCGAGTGAGGAGAATAGTGTATTTTGGAAACATGGCTCAATTAGATAAAGATGACTTAGCACAGATGAACGAAGACTACTTCAAGTCTCTCAAGAATGAGAGATTGGTGGAAGTAGCTAAGAATCTACATCAATTAGCCACGGAACTGTGGGAGAAGCAACAACAGAATTCCGAAAATAGTTCCCAGCCTCCATCAAGTGATAATCCTTACTCTTCAAACCCCACAACAGAAGAGAAAAGTCAGAGCCCAGAGTCAGAATTATCTCAAGAAAAAACCAAAAAGAACAAAGGTTTTGACATCATTCAAAGAGAAAGTAACCAAAACCCCAAAAGAAAGGCAGGGAAACAACCAGGGGCTCCAGGGAAGTGGCGTAACCAACCCCTAAAAGCAGAAATAATCATACCTCACTATCCCGATCAATGTGCTGCGTGTAATCATTCTCTAATCAAATCGGATTGTCAGCTCTACATGGGACATTATGTTCTGGAATTAGAACAAGAAGAATCAGGGTTTCGGATAATCTGTCAATTGCATCATTACTATCGGGCAACTTGTAGCTGTGGTCACTGCACCGAGGAGAAACCAGGAACAGGATATGTTTCTGTGGTAGAAGGGCGGAGCAGAGATTTGAAGCTAACAGAATATGTTTTGGTCGGGCCGATGTTAGCTACATTCATCGCCTCGCTGGGAGTGAGGTATCGGATGAGTCGCTCTAAAATCCAGGAATTTCTAACAGATTGGACTCAAACCGAACTCAGCACGGGAACGATTGACCGTTGTATCCGAGAAGCAGGAATTGCCTGTGTGCCAGTGGTTGAAGAATTGGTCGAACAACTACAACAAGCGGATATCCTGCATCTGGATGAAACTCATTGGTATGAGCAAGGAAAACTACATTGGTTATGGGTCGCTGTCACGACTAAAACCGCAGTTTTTCATATTGGCTCTCGGCGAAAAGAGGAATTATCCCATTTGGTACTTGATGCCTTCATCGGTTGGCTCGTGAGCGATGGTTATGGGGTCTATCGCTCTCATCCCAAGCGACAGAGATGTTTGGCACATCTGATTCGCAAAGCGATCGCCATTACGGGAGCGATTAATCAAAAAGCAGCACAAATCGGGCAATGGATTTTAGATGATTTGAGAGAATTAATTGCCACCATTGCTCACACCAGGGAGGATGCTGTACAGATTCGGAAACTTCTTGCTCGTCTTAGGAGAGCTTGTCATTTAGGGAAAAAAGCCGACCATACTAAGTTGCAGGCTTTAGCCAAAGAAATTTTCAATGATTGGGATGCGGTAGTGGCGTTCGTTTATCACCCTGAATTACCACCAACCAATAATGAAGCTGAACGGGCATTACGTCATGCTGTGATTGCCCGTCGCATTGGCTATGGGACACGCACATCTGAAGGTAGTCAGGCTTACAGTTCATTGTTGAGTGTGATTGAAACTTGTCGTCTGCGACAAGTTAACCCCTGGACTTACATAGCTGAGGTAATCACTTTAGGGAGAAAGGGCATGACTCCACCTTCAGTTCCAGCTGGGAGCTAAAGATAGCGATCGCTCCTTCGGGGGGGAGTGAACGCTTACGCTTCGGCATTCTCTTCGGCTTCTTTCTTGGGGGAGATTGCACCACCCGATTGCTCTTCTGGCTCAATCTCCTTCTCTGGCTGGTCATTGAGGTATTTCCCTTGCACACACATGCTACTTCCATCAAGGTGGACTTGTTTAATGCTTACCCCGAAACGTTTCACTGCTGCCAGGGACAGCTCCATGAACACACGGGTTAATCCTTTCTTATAGAGCTGGTCCAGAACCCGACCGATGCGACTATCATGTTTGGTGTTCTGGTTTTACTCCTTGACCAATCAAGTGTTCCGTGGCTTTGCCCACGAAGAATTGACTAAACAGGTACAACGGTGCTGTCAGAAACCCTAAGCAGTTGAGAATAAGAGCTTTGACTACATGCCCAGCACTGATTTCTTCTAGGGGATGGGTCCCTAGCAAGCGATTGATAATTTCGACCATCCCGATTTCATCTACTATGCCTGCAATGATTCCGAGATGGTTAACGTCCTGAACATCGATTTCAATAGGTTGGTTCTGGTTCAATGGCTCAAATTGAAAGACTTTCAATAAATATCTCATCTTTCAGCCAACCTGCTGAATGTAGGATGACATAAGTAATAAGATAATAATAGTGGTGTAAAACAGCCCATCGAACGTGAGTCTTAAGTAGGTCAGTAGCTAGTTTGGTAGCTGGCGAAGTTATGTCCAGAACCGACCTAGTGAGAGAAATGTTTTTGTACCTCGAAAAACGAATACATCGGTTGCAGCAACAGATTCTTTCTTGCTGCAACCGATGTATTCCAGTTGCGAGATGAGAGAAATCAATGTGTTTCTTGATTGTGCGGTGGGGCGCATCGTGCAATTCCAACTAAAATGTCTGTGGATTCGTTCTGTCGGGGGCATAACTTCGGTTTGGTCTAGATAAGAGGAAAGGAAGCAGAAATCTAAACTCGTAAGGGTTAGAATCCCCCGTGGAGGGCGCGTAGCGCTTAACGGCGGGAGTCGTCAATAAATACAATAATTCCTCATCCTGATGGACGGGGAACATGAGTTAGGTAATTTCTCGAAATAAATATACCAGTTAATCAACAACCCAAAGTAATGACTATTGACAGAAAACAACAGTCATTACTTTTCTACTTGAAATCAATCAATCAATTTACTTCGCTTGAATCGTATCTAGCTTGGTCTGAACTTTCTTTACTACATTTTCAGGTAGAGGAATATAACCTAACTCACCCGCATAGGCTTGCCCATCAGTTAACGACCAATTCACAACATCCTTAAAGGCTTGAAGTTTAGCTGGGTCATCATAATTTTGATAGGCTAATATCCAAGTGTAAGTAACAATAGGATAAGAGGCTTCTCCTTCAGGATCGGTTACAAATGCTCGCAGATTTTCGGGTAAAGTGCTAGCACTCAGAGCATCGGCAGCAGACTGATCAGAGGGGGCAACATATTTCCCCGCTTTATTCTCTAAAGTAGCGACAGGAATATCCTGTTGCTTGGCGTAACCGTACTCAATGTAACCCAGAGAACCTTCTGTTTGCAGAATTTGCGCCGTGACTCCTTCGTTACCCTTCGCACCAATTCCTGTAGGCCATTCCACAGTTTTACCACTCCCAACTTCCTTGGACCATTCAGGGCTAATTGCGCTAAGATGTTTGGTAAATACCCCAGTAGTGCCACTACCATCAGAGCGGTAAACTACTGTAATTTTACTATCGGGCAATTTTACATCAGGATTTAGTTTGGCGATCGCTGGATCATTCCATTTTGTGATCTTGCCTAGTAAAATATCTACATAAGCCTGACGAGATAATTTTAATTCAGGGAGATCAGGTAGGTTATATGCCAAAACAATACTACCTGCGGTCATCGGTAATAAAGCTACCCCACGGTTGATAGCGGTGATTTCTTCATCTGTCATCGCCACATCACTGGCTCCAAAATCAACCGTCCCTTGGGTAAATTGTTCAACTCCAGCACCACTACCAACAGATTGATAGGATACTTGGACATCAGAATTTTGTTTGTTGTACTCAGAAAACCATCTTTGATATAAGGGAGCAGGAAAACTTGCCCCCGCACCAGTCAAAGATACGGACTTGCTATCAGTACTTCCACCACAGGCAGTAAGACCTAAGGTCAAGGCGAGTAAGGGAGCAAGCAGAACTTTTCGTTTAAAAGAAACTGTAGAAATCATAGATACTGTGTTGCTAGTTAACTGTTTAAAATTAGATAGTTTGATAATTTGCTGAGCAGCATTTGATGGAAATGAAGCGAAAATACACTTTTGGTTTCCATCGCTACATTAATTTATCTCGTTTCGATTACTGATAGATGATGAAGAGGTTAACAAAGAGTTAACCAAAGGTAAGTAGCTGAGTTAAAAAATATTTTCAGAGTTCTAGGTAATTAAGCTAATTAAGGCAATTAATTAGACAAATACCCGATGCTGTAGGGAAGGCATCTGTTGGCGCACCTGTTGTAGACGTTGCGGATTAAGTTCAGCGACTGCTACTCCTGGGGCGTTTCCTGCATCAGCTAAAATCACTCCCCAAGGATCGATAATCATCGCATGACCATGAGTATAGCGACGTTCATAGTGATTCCCTGTTTGAGCAGGAGCGATTACATAGCAGGTATTTTCAATCGCTCTTGCCTGTAACAATACCTGCCAGTGGTCTTTTCCTGTATAGGCGGTAAAGGCTGCGGGAATAAACAGTACATCTGCACCCTGGCGGGATAGATAACGATAAAATTCGGGAAAGCGAACATCATAACAGATAGACAGTCCCAGTTTACCAAGCTGATCTGATTCATAGATCTCAGGGATTTCTTGACCTGCCATCACAGTGCTGGATTCTTGATAGGTATTACCATCAGGAACGTCAACATCAAACAGATGAACTTTTTGATAGTGTGCCACCTGTTGACCATTTGGAGTTACTAAAGTAGCCGTATTGTATGCTTTACCAGGGTTATCTTCTACTGGTACAGGAAAGCCCCCACCTAAGATTGTAATTTGAAATCTCTGCGCCATTTTCTTGAGAAACTGCTCAGTTTTTGCGGCAATTTCCTTTGCCTGGGCGATTTTATCCACTTCTTTGCCCAAAAACGCAAAATTTTCAGGTAGGCTAACCAATTCTGCACCCTGACGTACTGCTAATTCGATTAATTCCTCTGCTTCGACCAAGTTTTTAGAGAGGTCTGGTTTGCTGGTCATTTGAACAGCGGCGGCGAGATATGACTTCATGGAGAGACTTAATTTTTTGAGTTTAGTTTTTCTAGAATATAGCCAAGAGTTAAGTTTAAGAAACCTTATTTACAGAGAAAATCCCATCGGCAGCAATTCTTTGATAGTTAAGGTTTGCCATCCTTGGCTTCCCAGAAAAATAACTTGAGCATCTTGACCAAATTCCCAGATTACTTGCCGACAAGCACCACAGGGAGAACAGGGAACATTTTTGCTGTTAACTACAGCGATCGCTCTTATTTCCATTGTATCCTTTACGATACCGATTATGGCATTAGCGATCGCATTTCTTTCGGCACACATACTCAAACCGTAAGAGGCATTTTCTACATTACAACCAGCAACAATATTACCTGTGGTGGTTAAAAGTGCGGCACCTACCCGAAACTGAGAATAGGGCGCATAAGCACTAGTCATAGCTTGTGTCGCAACTTCAATCAATTGTTGTTGTTCTGATTCAGTTAATGTAGGTGTACTCATGAAAAACAGAAACGATATTTCTCCACAAATATTGCTGGATAGATACAAACCCTGTAGGGGAGAAGCGTCATTTCTAGTTTCCTACCACAGATGCTAGGTTCTGCTTAATCTCGGATCTACCTTGAGCCACAGAATTTGCCAGGGAATGTAGCATGATTTCGGTTGTTTCCCAGTTGACGCAGGCATCAGTAATACTCTGACCATATACCGCAGGTTTACCATCTTGGGGTATGGATTGATTTCCTGCAACTAAATGGCTTTCAATCATCACGCCGACAATATGTTGTGAACCGGCTTTAATTTGCTGGTTAATGCTATCTAAGACAGTGACTTGTTTTTGATAATCCTTGCGGCTATTGCCATGACTGCAATCAATCATCAGGCGAGAATTCATGGCTTTTTGCTTAAGAGCATTAACCGCCGCTTCAATATCGCCGGCTTCATAGTTCGGTTTAGTAACACCACCTCGCAATACCAAATGTCCATCGGGATTGCCAGTAGTTCGGACTATGCTAGCCAGTCCATCCTGATTAATTCCTAAAAAGTGGTGCGAAATTTTAGCGGTGAGCATCGCGTTTATAGCAGCAGAAAAGCTCCCGTCAGTTCCGTTTTTATAGCCAACAGGCATTGATAAGCCAGAAGCCATCTGACGGTGAATTTGACTTTCGGTAGTTCTGGCACCGATAGCCGTCCAACAAATTAAATCAGCAATATATTGCGGTGTAATAGGGTCAAGCAATTCTGTAGCAGCAGGTAAGCCAATTTCAGCTAAATCTAGCAGTAACTTTCTTGCTGCTCTTATTCCCGTATTAATATCGTAGCTATTATCTAAATGAGGATCGTTGATTAACCCTTTCCAGCCGACTGTGGTGCGAGGCTTTTCAAAATAAACTCGCATTACAATCTCTAACTGCTCTTGAAATTGCGATCGCAATTTAACCAGTTTCTCGCCGTATTCCTTAGCTGCTACAACATCATGTATGGAACAAGGTCCTACTATTACCAGTATCCTCTGATCTTCACCTTCTAGGATATTACGAATGCGATCGCGGGTTTGCGTTACCAGATGAGCAACTTCTTGCGTCATGGGTAACTCACTTTTGATAAATGCGGGACTCAATAAAGGTCTGGTTTCACTAACGTGCAAATCGCTGGTAATATCCATATTTTCAATATTGCTTATTTATACTTCTGGTGTCGGCAAAAATAAGTCGATGCAGCAGTCCTACAATTATCGCTAATAAACGAGAATTCTGTCTTACTCGACTCCATTCTGATTTTACTTCTGATATAGTCTACATTTTTTAATTACAGCAAGGTTTAACAGTTCGTATCTTGTAACTTAAGTTAAACCGTGATGAACATGAACTTTTTGCGGTTATACAGTCACAGTTGATGTTTCGGTATCTAGATTTGTAATCCATGATTGCTTTAGTTATTGCGATCGCACTTCCGTCGCTGAAAATAAGATATGCGATCGCCATACAATATAATTAAGCCAATCTTAGGTAGTAATGTTCGCTAACTTTCATTGAATCTTGAGGTTTCCTCAACCAAATCTTCATTCTGCTCTTTTTTCGAGTATTTTCTTGTAATCGAGATAGGTTGTATCCCCCACAGCTAATACGATTGGGAGTTCTTTAATCTGGTCTGCTGTTTGAAGATGAGAGGGTTGGCACACACGGCTTAGGCTAGTTTTAGTTTTCGGATTGGCAAAGAATTCATAAGCTCTTTTGAGGTCACTTGCACTCAATCTCTGAGAGTGGCTTGCCATATTTTAACGATAATCTCGATTCGATGAACATAGCCCTTTTGGTTAAACGTCGATCTCCAAAGTCGCATTTTTCCGCTATTGAATTTTTGGTCTGATTCATTCACAACTCAAAATCTGCTCAATTATTTTGCTCTATCGAGAGCGCAGATTTCTCTAATTGAGTAATTATTAGCGAATATTGTTACCTAACTTATTTCTACTCCAAAAGATGCCGTGAAAAGTCAGAAGCAATGCTGCCATAGGGATTCAAGAGAAAGTTTTTCTAACCCAATCCAAGCTAACCACATTGGCTTGGCTGTCTTTTTTGAGAGTCCTTTTCCTTGGCGTTGAATCAGAATAATTTCCATGGGCTGGTCAGGGGAATGGTAAAAATGAAACTGAGTCCATCTTTGAATTTCTACTCGTCCCCATGTTGGCTCATCAATTTCGATTGACTCCGCCGGAAGACCCCAGGTTTCATCCAGGGCTTCATAGAGACTCGGCCACTTTCGTCGGAACACTGGGGAGAGTGATAATTCGGCAAAAGAATAGATGTTTCGGGTGACCAAAACGGCATCCATTAAATCAAAAGTAGCATCTTTAGCCCGTCCTAATAGTTGATAGGCTTTACTTCTGAATTGTTGTAGTTTTTGGGCAGATTGAGTCAAAATTATTACTAATTAACTATTTATCCCTCATTATCTCGTTCTTGTGCCCACTTCCATTTATGTGTTGCTCACTCAAAAAATCTTCTTCGCTACATGGTCATACTAAACCGTTTAGTTTGACGGGAGGGGGAGTTAGTCTAAACTCCAGTACATAGCTAGTGATGCGAAGTAAAAGCATATTATCGTAAACAGAGTCTTCTGGCTCAATAACTTCAAGTATTAGTTCTTGCAATTATTTCTTTTCAATATCATTGCTTAAGTATTTAACAAAAGCCTCGCGTTTCCACTGACGCACTGTTACTAAACACCACTGTCCCGAAATAGCAGGTGATGATTTGATGTCTGTCATATTTTCTCTGTTAGACTTTTGTTTTTGAAGAAGGTTAATTTAATTTAATTTATTTAGCTTGGATAATATTTTGGCATCATAAATAGCTTCAGACCAATTGTTTCCTGTTTTAATTTGTTCTACCGTCAGGTTTTCAACCCCAAAAAATTTAGTCTTTTGTAAATTGGCATAGTCTAAGAGACACTCATTAAAGTTGACATCACCGAAGTAAGCCTGAGCTAGGTTAGAACGAACAAAGTTAGCGCCGACAATATTAGCGCCGACAAAATCTACATCCTGTAAGTCAGCCTCAATGAAGTCGGCATAGCTGAGATTTGCTCCCGTAAGCAAGCTATTACTAAGGTTAGCGTTAGTTAACTTAGTTTCTACTAAATTAGCATGACTAAGATTAGCATGACTGAGATTAGCGTTACTAAGATCCGCTCCTGATAAATAAGCACTAGAAAGATCTGCTCCTGAAAGGTCAATACCTCGTAAGTCTGCTTCTGGTGCAGTAAAACCTCTAAGGGGAATGCGATCGCTATTTAAGTCCTGTAGAGCCTGTAATCGGGCGTAACTATTTCTTAATCCGTGAGCTGAATCAATAGTTTTCCAAGCTTCGTAGTGTGCCTGTTTGTCTCTTTCTGGTGCTTCGAGAAAAAACAGCCAAACTGCTACCAAAATGCTAAAGCCTTCGACAATATTTAATAATACCGACTCTCTAATCTGGCAAAATAGCCAAGACTCTGTAGGTTGACAAGCTTTCTCTGCGCCAAAAATCGCCTCAATTGCCAAGATTAAGGCAATTAAAACCGTAGTTCCCCCAACGGCAAGCAGAATGCGATAAAAAGAACGTTGTAGTTTCTTATTGTTCTTATTGCCCATCATGACTGCTTCTCCTTTGGGGGAATAGAGGATGTCAATTTCCGACTGTAGTGGAGATAGGTTCAATTCCTGCCAAGTTTAATATTTCGGGAATTAAATCTTCACGTTTTACTGCCATTAAGTGTACTCCCTGACACATAGTTTGAGCTAGCTTGAGCTGTTCGGCAGCAATTTGGACCCCTTCTTCAAGTGGTTGCTCGGCGTTGGCTAAACGTTCGATGATGGAATCGGGTATATTGACCCCTGGGACATACTTATTGATAAATTGGGCATTTTTAGCTGACTTCAACAGGAATATACCTGCAAGAATGGGTTTATCGCTGACGCAGGCAATTTGACTCATAAATTTATCCAACTTGTCAAAATCAGTAATCATTTGACTTTGAAAAAACTGCGCTCCCGCCTCTAGTTTTTTCTCAAATCTTCTCTGTAAACTAGACCAACTTTTAAGTTGTGGATCGACTGCCGCACCAGGAAATAAATTTAGGGCATCATCAGGCATTGGCTGATCGTTAAAATCGACCCCAATGTTAAGCTTGCTAATCAACTTGAGCAATCTGACAGATTCTAATTCAAATACTGGTCGAGATGTCTTGTGATCTCCAGCTTTAATAGGATCGCCCGTCAATGCCAAAACATTACGAATCCCTAAGGCATAAGCACCCATTAAATCTGCCTGTAGTCCAATACAGTTGCGATCGCGACAAGCAACTTGGCATACTGGTTCAATACCATGCTGGTGAAGAATTACTGAAGCAGCCACGGAAGACATTCTCAATACTGCACGACTACCATCGGTGACATTTACAGCGTGAACTCTACCTTTTAACTTGTTAGCTACTTCCATCATCCGTGTTGGGTTTCCCCCTTTAGGTGGGGCTACTTCTGCCGTAACCAGAAAGTCTTTATTTAAAACTGCTTGTTGAAAGTTATGAGACATGATTATTAATTAGATATAGATTATGTTTAAAAAAATAAATTGTCGATTTAAAGGGGTAGTAAGAATCCTAATGCATCTTTGACCCTAGCTAATGTCTGGTTAGCTACCAAACTAGCTTGACTTGCTCCCTCTCGCAAAACAGAAGCGAGATAGTCCTGATTGTCCATTAATTCATGATATTTATCTTGGATCGGTTTGAGAGCTTCAACGGTAGTTTCGGTTAATAAGGGTTTGAATTGACCCCATCCCATGTCCTGACATTCTGCTGCTACTTCTTCTTGGGTTTGATTGCTCAAAATTTGATATAGAGTAAGCAAGTTATGGCATTCTGGACGCTCTGGATCATCAAAAGTTAGCCCCTTAACAGGATCTGTTTTACACTTTTTGATTTTTCTTTTAATTACATCGGGAGGATCTAATAATTCAATACGACTAAGTTCTGAAGGATCAGATTTAGACATTTTTTTGGTACCATCACTCAGGCTCATTACCCTTGCACCTTCCTTACGAATCATGGGTTCGGGTACTTTTAACACTGGTTGCTTTTTTTTGCCAAATTTGTCGTTGATTCTGCCAGCAATATCTCTAGTTAATTCCAAATGCTGCTTTTGATCTTCTCCCACAGGTACTTTATCAGCGTCGTAAAGCAAGATGTCTGCTGCCATTAAGACAGGATAGTCGAGCAATCCTACACTTACATTTTCCCCCTGTTTCACAGCTTTTTCCTTAAACTGGATCATCCTTTCTAACCAGTTAAGGGGAGTGACACAATTAAGTAGCCAAGCAAGCTGACTATGGGCAGAGACATGAGACTGAACAAAAATAGTCGAACATTCCAAATCGATGCCACTGGCTAAGTATACTGCCGCCATCTTGAGGGTGTTCTCGGCTAATACTTTGGCATCGTGGGGAACTGTAATAGCGTGGAGATCGGCAAAAAAGAAGAAATTATCGTAGTCTTGCTGTATTTCTACCCAGTTGCGAATCGCACCCAAATAATTGCCTAAATGTAAATTGCCAGTAGTTTGAATCCCTGATAATACCCGCTGCTTGCTCATATTAAATGTAAAACTTGCTTCTCCATAACTCCCTCTTGCATACTCAAAAAAATGGGAGTTTAGCTATAGTGATTAGTATTACATGATTTTGGGTGGTTAACTGATAAAAAGATCTAGGATTAAAGACTTAAAGTGAATCTATTTATATCTGATGAAACTGCGATCGCAATTATTTTCCAACTTTGACTGGACTGGATTATTAACCGTGGCTACTCTCGTCCTGGGGGCAGTAATTGTGTTGCTGCCTTTGATAGTTGCGTTTCAAAGCTCTTTCACCACCACCACCGATAATCATTTCACTATCGCAAATTATCATAAAGCCTGGCATCAGGGAAAATTTTTGCTAGCTTTTACTAATTCTACAATCGTTGCTTTGGCGGTTACTGCACTACAGATTATTACTTCTGCTTTAGCGGGATACGCTATAGCTAGACTTGAGTTTAAAGGGAAACAAGCAATACTGCTATTAATCTTGGCAACCTTGGTAATTCCTTTTCAACTATTAGTCATCCCGATCTTCGTTATTTTAAAATGGGCGCACTTAATTAACAGCTATTGGGCTTTAATTTTACCTACCGCAGCCAATGGTTTCGGCATATTTCTGATGCGTCAATATTTTGCGAGTATTCCTGTTGAATTAGAAGAAGCTGCTGCTTTGGATGGTGCTAACCGCCTACAGATTTTAACTCGTATCATGTTGCCCTTGTCTCGCCCTGCGATCATTACTCTATTTCTGTTTACTTTTATTGGGGAGTGGAACGATTTATTTAAACCTTTAGTATTTACAACTCGCCCAGAATTAAGAACAGTGCAGTTAGCCTTATCCGAATTTCAAGAACAGTTTACTAGCGACTGGTCTTTAATGATGGCAGCAGTGGTAATTGCTACTATTCCAGTATTAATCTTATTCCTCATTGGTCAGAAGCAATTTATTCAAGGAATTGGTTCAACGGGAATTAAAAATTAGAAAGTCTTAACAAACCAAAAATCTTGTTAACGAATTGGAGATTAGAGCCTCTTTTACCTTTAAAATAACTTACTAAACTAAATTAAGACAATAAACCTAATGCAAGAGGTTTGAAGGTACTGCTGGAATTGGTATATAGCTAATTTCCAACCAGAAGAATTGAGCTGACAGGTAACAAAACAAGACTCCAGGGAATTAGACAACAATTCATGACTATGGCAAAAGTTCTCGTCTCCGATCCTATCGATCAAGCTGGTATCGATATCATTTCTCAAGTAGCAGAGGTAGATGTAAAAACCAAGCTACCTCTAGAAGAACTAATCAAAATAATTCCCGAATATGATGCTTTAATGCTGCGATCGGGTACTCAAGTTACAGCAGAAGTGATTGAAGCTGGTTCTCAGCTTAAAATCATTGGACGTGCAGGAGTGGGAGTAGATAACATTGACGTTCGTGCTGCTACTCGTCATGGTATTGTGGTGGTTAACTCCCCAGAGGGTAATACTATTGCTGCTGCGGAACACGCCTTGGCAATGATGCTCGCTTTGTCTCGCCAGATTCCTGATGCAAACCAATCTGTCAAAAATGGTAAGTGGGAACGCAAAAAGTTTATTGGTAATGAAGTATACAAAAAAACTTTAGGTGTGGTGGGTTTAGGTAAAATTGGCGCACACGTTGCCAAGGTAGCTAGAGCAATGGAGATGAAGTTATTAGCCTACGATCCCTTTGTCTCTGCGGAAAGAGCAGAAAGATTGGGCTGTAGCTTAGTAGATCTAGACTTGTTATTTCAAGAATCAGACTACATCACCCTGCACATCCCTAAAACACCAGAGACAGCTAACTTAATTGATGCTGAAGCACTCTCGAAAATGAAGCCTCACGTCAGAATTATTAACTGCGCTCGTGGTGGCATTATTGACGAAGCAGCATTAGCACAGGCGCTCCAAGCAGGAAAAATTGGCGGTGCAGCACTGGACGTTTATGATAGTGAGCCTTTGGGAGAATCACCTTTAACTGAAATCGGTTCTAATCTAGTTTTGACTCCTCACTTAGGTGCTTCCACAGCAGAAGCACAGGTCAATGTAGCAACCGATGTAGCAGAACAAATTAGGGATGTCTTACTGGGACTTCCAGCTCGCTCTGCGGTCAATATTCCTGGTCTAAACCCTGATGTAATGGAAAAACTCCGACCATATCTGAGGCTGGCGGAAACACTAGGTACGATGGCGGGTCAATTGGCTGGAGGCAGAATCGATGAATTAAATATTCGTTTGCAGGGAGAATTAGCCAATAACGATAGCCAGCCGATTATAGTTGCGGCCTTGAAAGGATTGCTGTCTCAAGCACTTAGAGAACGTGTGAACTATGTAAATGCTGCAATTGAAGCCACCGAACGGGGTATTCGAGTAATTGAAACAAAAGATAACTCAACCCGTGACTATTCTGGTGGTTCTTTACAAATAGAGGCTCAAGGATCTAATGGTAAGCATTCCGTTACTGGGGCATTGCTAAGTGAAGGGGAAATACGAATTACCAATTTAGATGAATTCCCGATTAATGTTCCCCCCAATGATCATATGTTGTTTACCTTACATCGAGATATGCCAGGACTTATCGGAAAGATTGGTTCTTTGCTTGGTAGCTACAATGTAAATATTGCTAGCATGCAGGTTGGGCGCAAAATCGTCAGAGGTGAGGCAGTTATGGTACTTAGTCTGGACGACCCCTTACCTGAAGGAATTCTACAGGAAATTACTAAGGTAGATGGCATCAGAGATGCCTACACCGTCAAGTTATCCATATAAAAGTTAAGTATTTGACCCTGTTCATCGCAGAATCTAAATAAGTGCTTTATTTACAAATACAAAGTTGGTGAAGATCTGCGCCGACTTTGTATTTATTTATCAACTATTCAAAAAAATTAGGTTGACCTAGAGAGCACGCGACAAAGGACTTGTTCGCATGTTTTCTTCGCCATCTCTCAAGGAGTTGGCGTTTCTAGATAAATAAAGAAGCTAAGTTTCAAAGGCATATTGGGCAAACTACTACTAGAACTAAGGAAATAGTGGATAAAGCTAAAATCTTGACATACAGTGGTCAGAGAGACCTTGCCTTAAAATGACGGGGCTTCTTCTGACTTCGTGAAAGTATGTGTTTTGATTCCAGTTTGTTAGTCAAAAAACTAAACTAAAGAATCAACTCAACAAACCAAGCGATCTCAATCAAGAAAAGCCATTATGCTTCAACTTAGATAATTTTTACCAAGCTCATAACCTAAAAAATTCATGTCTAATCGTTGGTGGGAGATCGTCGTAAAATGTGAGCCAGTTCTTGAAGAATCAGTCTTTTGGCGACTCGAAAAATTTGGTTGCTCAGGAACGGCTACCGAAGTCAAAGTTTTGGATGAGGATCAAAACCTGGAATCTGAACCGAAGGACAAACAGATCTTGATCAGGACTTATATTCCAGAAATAGACACTCAATTGCTGGATTTAGCTGCTTTATCCTTGTGGCTGGAGCAAGATGCTAAATTACTAGAAGTATCAGTCCCAGAAGTTCAGTGGCAGTTGATTGATGAAGAAGATTGGGCCAGCGGCTGGAAGGATTATTGGAAACCGATGGAAATTGGCGATCGCTTTTTGATCTATCCCGCCTGGGAAACTCCTCCTGAAGAATCTGACAAACTATTGTTGCGCCTCGATCCTGGGGCAGCCTTTGGGACAGGAAGCCATCCCACAACTCAGCTATGTCTTGAATCTTTAGAGATGCGACTGTCTGAAAACGCCGAAAATCAAACTGTGGCAGATATTGGCTGTGGTTCAGGAATTTTATCTTTAGGCTCTATTTTACTCGGAGCCAAAAAAGTTTATGCGGTAGATACCGATGCTTTAGCCACTAAAACCTGTCGGAGTAACTGTCAACTGAACCAAGTCAATCGAGATAGCATAGTTGTCCGAGATGGCAGCATCGAGAAGCTCATGGAAGAAAAAGTAACTTTTGAT
The DNA here is from genome assembly GCA_942490675.1 of Cyanobacteriota bacterium. Classification (GTDB taxonomy): domain Bacteria; phylum Cyanobacteriota; class Cyanobacteriia; order Cyanobacteriales; family Xenococcaceae; genus Waterburya. The sequence continues at coordinate 164,071 of CALNYB010000003.1, forward strand.
GGTATCACCTGCAATATTCTTGCTGATACCATTGTGGAACTATTCCCTCAGTTTAATCAAATCACTCACGAAAAAAGCTGGGCTATCTTAAGCGGAATTTTACTAACTCAAGCAGATCAAATCGCCGATGTCGTTGAACACCAAGGATGGACTATCGCTGCACTATGGAAGAGGAAAGACTGGTGTTGTTTTAATATTCGACGTTCAGAATACTAGTCAGGCAAAGTTAGAATATCTACTCCATCTTTAGTTACGGCAATAGTATGCTCAAACTGAGCTGAAAGCTTGCCATCTTTGGTAATGGCAGTCCAGCCGTCATCTAACATCACAGCTTCCCAAGTCCCTTCGTTAATCATTGGTTCAATAGTAAACACCATTCCCGGTTTTATCTTCCTTTTTTGCTTTGGATCAAAGTAGTGTGGAATTTGAGGTGCAGTATGAAAAACATGACTAACTCCATGTCCGACAAAATCTCTAACTACTGAGAAACCTTGTTTTTCAGCATATTCTTGGATTGCTGCGCCAATATCGTTGATTCTGGCACCTGGTCTAACTGCTGCAATTCCTCTTCTTAGACACTCCTCCGTAACCTCGACCAACTCCTTAGCTTTTGCCGAAGGCTCTCCGACAAAAAAGGTTTTAGAAGTATCTCCATGGTAGCCATCTACAATTGGAGTCACATCTATATTGATAATGTCTCCATTTTTTAGTATTTGCTTGGCGTTGGGAATGCCGTGGCAAATCACTTCATTAACGCTGGTACAAACAGAGGCAGTAAAAGGATTATTTTTTGGACCATATCCTAAAGGCGCGCTGACAGCTCCTTTTTCTTGCGTCCATTTTTCTGCTGCATCATTAATTTCTAAGGTACTTACCCCAGGTTTGACCATTGGTTCAAGAAAGTCCAGTAGTTCCGCAGCTAAAGCTCCTGCTCTACGCATTTTCTCAATTTCCCTGCTGGAGAGGAGAGTAATTTGTTCAGTTCCCATTACTATTGGTTCTATGTTTAATTCTTGCTATGTGTAATGTCTAGTTTATCAATTCTTGATCTTTGAATTGTTAAGTAATCTCGGGCTGTAGATCTGAATAATCGCAAAAAAAAGACCTAGAAAAAATCTAGGTCTCTAAATAATTTCAACTGATAGAAGTACAGCTAATCATCAATCTTATTTATCCTGATAAATTTCATCGAGTTTTTCCTCCTCTTTCAACTCATTTTTTTGGACAGAACCTAATAAATCGTTCAATTCTCCTAGTGATTCATCAGAAATTTGAGTTAACTCATCCAACTTATTTTCAACAGAATCGAGAGAACTGAGTTCATCCAAGTCCTCATCGGCATTTTCAAGCTGAAAATCAGACATTACAGAATCAGAAGTTGATTCATCGTCTGTAAACGTTCTCATCAAATCATTAAATTCCGAATCAGTCGCCGATGCTTCTTCAAAGCCAAATTCTTCAGTAGATTTATTGTCATCATCTAAGCTTTCGATAAAATCATAAGACTTGGATTCAACTGTTGGAGTTTCTTCAAAACCGAATACTTTTTCCAATTCATCAGCATTAGATTCAGCAAGAGATGCTTCTGCAAAACTAAACTCCTCAGGTTCGGAATCAATCTCAGAAATGCTCTCTAAACTAAATTCTTCAGCAGGTTCACCTTCGTCAATAAATTCGCCCATGGAATCATCAGCATTAGATTCACCAAGAGGTGCTTCTGCAAAACTAAACTCCTCAGGTTCGGAATCAATCTCAGAAATGCTCTCTAAACTAAATTCTTCAACAGGTTCCCCTTCCTCGATAAACTCGTCCATTGAGTCGTTTGATTCTGAGACTAAGGCTGATTCTTCTCCTAGACTAAACTCTGCTACTTCTGAACTGTCAAATTCCGTAGTTAATTCTTCGACAAAAGAATCACTTTCATCAGTAAACTCTTCAATTATCTCATCTGATTCGGCAATGATTGCTGGTTCTTCTTCCAAGCTTAATTCTTCCATGGAATCATCAGACTCAGATCCAGCAAGAGGTGCTTCTGCAAAACTAAACTCTTCAGGTTCGGAATCAATCTCAGAAATGCTCTCTAAACTAAATTCTTCAGCAGGTTCACCTTCGTCAATAAATTCGCCCATGGAATCATCAGCATTAGATTCACCAAGAGGTGCTTCTGCAAAACTAAACTCCTCAGGTTCGGAATCAATCTCAGAAATGCTCTCTAAACTAAATTCTTCAGCAGGTTCCCCTTCCTCGATAAACTCGTCCATTGAGTCGTTTGATTCTGAGACTAAGGCTGATTCTTCTCCTAGACTAAACTCTGCTACTTCTGAACTGTCAAATTCCGTAGTTAATTCTTCGACAAAAGAATCACTTTCATCAGTAAACTCTTCAATTATCTCATCTGATTCGGCAATGATTGCTGGTTCTTCTTCTAAGCTTAATTCTTCCATGGAATCATCAGACTCAGATTCAGCAAGAGGTGCTTCTGCAAAACTAAACTCCTCAGGTTCGGAATCAATCTCAGAAATGCTCTCTAAACTAAATTCTTCAACAGGTTCCCCTTCCTCGATAAACTCGTCCATTGAGTCGTTTGATTCTGAGACTAAGGCTGATTCTTCTCCTAGACTAAACTCTGCTACTTCTGAACTGTCAAATTCCGTAGTTAATTCTTCGACAAAAGAATCACTTTCATCAGTGAACTCTTCAATTATCTCATCTGATTCGGCAATGATTGCTGGTTCTTCTTCCAAGCTTAATTCTTCCATGGAATCATCAGACTCAGATTCAGCAAGAGATGTTTTTTCTGAATTAACCAGATATGCAGTTTCTTCTTTTAACTCAAAGTCAGATTCTTCATCAATTGAATATTTATCTTTTGCAGGTGACTCCTGCTCGAACGTTTCTAGCTCAGATTCATCAATTGTTCCAATTAATTTATCCACTATTTCTAAATCAGAATCATTTTCGCTCGCAATAGATTCTGATAATTCTGATGAACTAGTAAATGGATTAACATTCTCTTCTATACTTTCTGCAATCTTATTTGTCTGTTCTATAGAATCTTTAGAAGTTTCTAATTCACTATTAAACGCCTCTAACTCTGATGCGTCCAAAGAATTTACTGCCTGCTCTACTTCTAATTCTGTTTCTGTTGAAATTTCGTTTAAAGATTCTGATTTATTGTCAATGCTAACATCAGCAAAGCTTTCATCTATTGGTGAAATTACTTGCTCTAATTGTTGTTTCTGACTATTCAAATCCGAGATGATGCCTAGTAGCTGATTATGTTCTGTTTGAAGGGAATTGATATCAGCCTCTAATGCTTGCATTTTGACAGTAGCTTCCTCGACTGACTTCTGTAACTGAGCTTCCTGACCACGAAGTTCTAATATTTGACTATCTGATAGCTTATTTTCTCGATTGTTGTCAGAATTATTTTTGCTATTTGTTACCAAAGCTACAGCTACTCCAGCCATAGAGCTAGCAGCACCAGCACCTACTAGAGCTTTTTGAATATTTTCATCTTTTGCCAACATTCCAGCAACAAAAGTTACGCTACCAAAAGCAAGAGAAATTAGCAGAATTTTATTAACAACTTTAGCTGATTTCATTTTATGTAAGTTCAATATTAAGTTAACTTATTAAAGAAGTTATGTTTTCAGGCTTATAGCTTATTGTTACTACTTTACTTTGGTAAACACAGCAACCAAGGGTTTATTGATTCTGAAATACGAGAACTTCCTTCGCCTCATACCTAAGAGTTCCCAAATATTTGATAAAAATTAACAGTTTTGGATTTGTTCCACTGTATTTGCCCGATCGCAACAGGATGACATATCAGTTTAAGATAGTAACAGCATAATAAAGCTTATATATTTGTAATAACTATGGCAGCAAAAGTAGAAATATACACCTGGAGTCGTTGTCCATTCTGTATTCGTGCGAAAGGACTATTGGACAAAAAAGGAGTCGAATATATCGAATATTGCATTGATGGAGACGAAGATGCCAGAGACGAAATGAGAGCAAGAGCGAATGGTAAATCGAGTCTACCTCAAATTTTCATCGATGATCGTCATATTGGGGGCTGTGATGATGTCTATGTATTAGAAAGTATGGGAGAATTAGATTCTCTATTGTAGATATATTGTAGATAGGCATCACTCAGCTCGATTGGCGTAGCCTAGCCTTAGAAGATATCCTGCTGGACAGGGTAGATGTGCTGCACCGAGGTAAGTAACCGTGCATCAAGATAATCAGTAACTAGTAATCAGTAATCAGTAATTAATGCACGCATTATCAATTCCTACTTGGATAGTCCATATTTCTAGCGTCCTCGAATGGGTTGCTGCAATTTATTACATTTGGCAATATGGAGAGATTACGGGCGATCGCTCCTGGTATAATCTATCCTTTGCAATGTTACCTGCCTTGGTAAGTGCAATGTGCGCCTGTACATGGCACTTTTTTGACAATATTCAGTCTTTGGATTGGTTAGTCACCCTACAAGCATCAATGACGGTGGTGGGTAACTTTACTGTTTGCATTGCAGCCTGGGGCATCTGGCGTAGTTCTAAAAGACGTTGCTGATTTAAAGTACAAAACCGATGGATGGCAATACTGTTCGAAGCTTTTAGCTTTTTTCAGGATGTAGCAAAGATAATAACTTTACTTTTTAGATCCGATTCAGCAACGCCTTCTAAAAGGTCTAAGATTAAATCTGATTGAAGCTATAGCTTGATTTTTATTAACTTATGAATAAAGAAAGTTTGTTTGCCATTTCTTTGTTTCCCTATCTGGGTTTTTTATGGTTTATGACTAGTTCAGGGAAAACACCTCGTTTAGCTTTGATTGGTTTTTATGTTCTGCTAGTTTTTGTGGTGGTGACAATTCCTGCTGGTATTTATGCTCAGACACACTACGGAGAAACCTTAGCTAATGTTGATTGGCTACATGGCAGTGCAGAACTGTTTTTGACATTATCAAATATCTTGGTAGTTTTGGGCTTTCGCCAGGCAGTTGTTGAGGGAAAAAAACCTGATAAGTAAGTCCGCTGCTTAAACTAACTGGTTTTCTTGACGGAGATAGGCTTCTATAAAAGGATTGAGATTACCATCCATCACATCGCTAACGTCAGTAGTTTCGGTTTCGGTTCGCAAATCCTTAACCATTTGATACGGGTGAAAAACATAGTTGCGAATTTGATTACCCCAAGCTGCTTCAACCAGATCTCCACGAATTTCGGCAATTTCCCGCGCTCTTTGTTCTTCGGCGATAATCAGCAGTTTTGCTTTTAAGAGAGCTAAAGCGCGCTCTTTATTTTGTAACTGCGATCGCTCTTCTGTGCAGCGCACCGCTATTTTAGTAGGTAGGTGCATAATTTGGACAGCGGTTTCCACCTTGTTAACATTTTGTCCTCCCGCACCACCAGAACGAGAGGTTTTTATCTCTAGATCTTTATCAGGAATTTCTAGGTTTAACTCTTCGTCTCCTAAGTCAGGCATGACTTCTATCCCTGCAAAGCTAGTTTGTCGTTTACCGTTAGCGTTATAGGGAGAAATTCTAACTAAGCGATGAGTTCCTTTTTCGCCTTTTAAATATCCATAGGCATAACGCCCTTCAATTTCTAAGGTGGCGGATTTAATTCCTGCTTCATCTCCTGGAGAAGATTCGGCTAAACGAACTTTATAGCCTTCTTTCTCGCTCCAACGGGTATACATTCGCAACAGCATTTCTGCCCAGTCTTGAGCATCAGTACCCCCTGCACCTGCATTAATCGTCAAGACTGCGCCTTTATTGTCATAAGTGCCTGATAAAAGCTGTTGAAGATCCCAAAGTTCTAACTCCTTGTTTAACCTTTCTAGGTTAGTTTGGGCTTCTGTCCCTAAAGCTTCGTCTGATTCTAATTCTAATAATTCGGCGATCGCCTTCGTGTCTTCTAGAGTACTTTGCCAATGCTGGTACTGTTCAAGACTAGACTTGAGATCGTTTAATTCTTGCAAAACTTGTTGAGCTATAGTCTGGTTGTCCCAGAAATCAGGCTGTGCTGCTCTTTGTTCTAAATCTTGTATCTTAGCTCTGATAGCAGGGAGGTCAAAGATACTCCTGAGTTTTACCCAGGCGTAACGCGATCGCTTCGATAGTGCGTTTTAATTCGGATACTTCCATGTCGGAAATTATTTACTGTTAGCTATTTAATTATTAATTATTAATTATTAATTATCAATTAATTTAATGTACTGACTTTCTAGTAAAAAAGCTCCTTGAGTAAAGCGAATGCCATAATAACCACCAGGACGACGATCTATGACTATTCCTGTTTCACCTACTATCAAAACATCAGGAGAGCGCAACATTGGCATTGGTTCTGCGGTTTTAATATAAGTAGGCAATGCCACTATTTTGACGCGATCGCCCACCTTAAAACTTTTTAATTCTTCACTGTTCATCGTTTTAGCTATAAAGAAGATGTAAAGACATAAAAATAAGAGCCAAGTTTATTTCTTGACTCTTACTTTTTCAATACCCCCAAGGGAATTTGAATCCCTGTCGCCTCCGTGAAAGGGAGGTGTCCTAGGCCACTAGACGATGGGGGCATAGGCTTGTTACTCATTTCGGCGTAACTCGCAATGTTCTCAAATATATCTAATATCTTTGTTACTGTCAACAAATAATCTAAAAAAAGTTTTTAATAATCAACATACATCTATTGCATGCCCCGCTGCATTTGTCTTAATCTCTTTTGGGCTGCGGGATCGAGGGTATTAAATAAAAAACGACCAGGAAGTTGCTTCTTGGTTTGCTTCTTGGTCTTACATTTAGTTTTTTGGGCTGCCTGTGCTACTTCTCTTTCCAGCATAGGAGCAGAAAGCCATTCCGAACCATAGCCAACAACAGTTAATTGTTGAGCGCGATCGCTCGTTGCCACAATTAGACGAGTAGACTCCTGCTGATATTTTTTTCTGGCAAATGTGGCGCAGAATTTCTCAATATAGGTATCGGCGGTTTCTTCAAAAGCAGTGAAGTGTACCGACAAAGCAGAGGTGTGAATTTCAGTACTGCGGGGTGTATCTTGGTAGTGAGCATCAAATACCACCTTGGTTCTGTAGGCTACGGAAGCAGCGTAGTTGATCAAGCATTCAATTAGCTCATGGCGAGCAGCTTCTAAGCCGTGAAGATCGCGACTTTTTTTTAAATCTGACCAGTCGCCGATGATATTGTAACCATCGACGAGTAAGATTGCCTGGTAGGAGGAGGACATTGCAATAGGTTATTCCTTATAACTAAATGATAATTTAATCCTCATTCTACGCAAATTTGTTAACCAAAAGTTAAATTATGCTTACAAAGTGATCGGCTATGGGTTTAAAAGAGCAAATAAGCCATTTCTAGTTTATTGCTTTTCGCTTGCCAATAGCTTTTCTTTGAGAACTTGTGGTTCTCCCTGAGCCACAACCTTTCCTCCTTCTAACAAAAACGCCCCATCACAGTAGTCTAGTTCTTCCAGGCGATGAGTTACCCAGAGAGCAGTAAGTCCCCTCTGTTTAACCAGGTTTCTCACCTGAGCCACCAACTCTAATTGAGTATCAGGATCAAGTAAAGCGGTGGGTTCATCAAACAAAATTGCTTCACAGTTACGAGCGATCGCTCCTGCGATCGCAATTCTCTGCTTTTGTCCTCCACTAAGAGCATGAATCGGTCGTCTCTCCAAATCCAATAGATTTACGGCATCTAGGGCTTCTCTAACTCTCTGCTTTACCTGAACTATTGATAAGTTCTCACTCACCAACCCAAAGGCAATATCTGCTCCCACCGTTGGCATAACTAGTTGATGGTCGGGATTTTGGAATACAAATCCAGTTTTATACGGCATGACAATCGAGCCAGAATCAGGGATCAGCAAACCCGCCAATAATCTCAACAGGGTGGATTTCCCGCTACCGTTATTACCCAGTAACATCCAAAATTCACCCCGAGGTACCTGGAGAGAACAACTGTTCAATACGGTCGCCTCAGGTGACCAACTAAAACAAATGTCATTTACTTTGATAATTGGTGACTTGCCAGATTTGATATCAGTATCAGAAACCATTATTTATCAGCTGTAGCAGCAAAAAATCCTGGTACTCTTCCTTCTGCCATCCCACCAGATTTTTTGTTTAGGCTAATGCCACAAATGAGATTGCCCTTGATCGCAACTTTTTTATCTTCATCCTTGTCGCAGGTGAATTCGACTAAATCGGAACTGCCAGAACGCATTGCCTGAAGAATCTGTTGGTAAAGGTTTTCTGCTGCTTCAGGCTCTTTACGTTGTACTGAGATGGGTAAGGGAATATCTTGTAAAACTATGTCGATGGTATACATGAAACTCTCATTTTTTAGATTGCAACAGTTAAATTATCTTCCAGAATCATCTAAATTCCCATCTTTATTTAGGTTTAACTTATAAAATATTTTAACTTTTTCTTTGGATTTGCCCTAGAAATGCCAGCTATTTTCTCTTATTATGTGTAATATAAGTAAAGAAAAGTTAACTTTTCTCACAATCGGCCTAATATATTTTTCGTATTATGCCGACTAACTGAAATAATTCCCAAGATCTTAAATAAATATTATTTAGAGGATTAAGAAATATGACAATAGCAGTAGGACGCGCCCCAGCCAAGCGCGGCATCTTCGATGCCGTCGATGACTGGCTCAAGCGCGATCGCTTCGTATTCGTAGGATGGTCTGGTATCCTGCTCTTTCCCTGTGCCTACATGGCAATTGGGGGTTGGCTTACCTGCACCACCTTTGTAACATCTTGGTATACCCATGGTCTAGCAAGTTCTTACCTGGAAGGATGTAACTTCCTAACCGTAGCCGCTTCCACTCCCGCAGATAGCATGGGTCACTCCCTGTTGTTTCTCTGGGGTCCAGAAGCTGGTTGGAGTTTCACTCGCTGGTGTCAAATCGGTGGTTTGTGGGCTTTTATTGCTCTACATGGTGCCTTTGCCCTGATCGGCTTTATGCTCCGTCAGTTTGAGATTTCTCGTCTTGTGGGGATTCGTCCTTACAATGCGATCGCTTTCTCCGCACCAATCGCCGTATTTGTCTCCGTCTTCTTACTTTATCCTTTAGGACAATCAAGCTGGTTCTTTGCACCCAGTTTAGGAGTAGCGGGCATCTTCCGTTTCATCCTGTTTGTTCAAGGATTCCATAACTTCACTCTCAATCCTTTCCACATGATGGGAGTAGCGGGGGTACTCGGTGGAGCATTGCTCTGTGCAATTCACGGAGCAACGGTAGAAAACACCCTGTTTGATGATGGCGGACAAGCCAACACTTTCCGAGCGTTTGAACCCACCCAAGCAGAAGAAACCTACAGTATGGTGACAGCCAATCGATTCTGGTCACAGATTTTCGGCATTGCTTTCTCCAACAAACGATGGTTGCACTTCTTCATGCTGTTTGTACCTGTAACAGGACTATGGATGGCAAGCATTGGGATTATCGGCATTGCCTTGAACTTACGTGCCTACGATTTCGTATCACAAGAGTTAAGAGCAGCAGAAGATCCTGAGTTTGAAACTTTCTACACTAAAAACATCTTGCTCAATGAAGGTCTAAGAGCATGGATGGCGACCCAAGACCAACCACATCAAAACTTTGAATTCCCAGAGGAGGTTCTACCACGTGGTAACGCGTTGTAAGAACATCACGATAATTCCTACAGGTAGGAAGAAGAATCTTCTTATTTGTTGATTGAACTAAAAGCTAGTTTTATTTAGACCCCTCAGAAACGAGGGGTTTTATATTTTTCAAGTCTAATGGCGATCGCACTTTATGATCAAATTATGATCAAATTATGATCAAATAATTGATACGAATATCAGTATTTTAGCTGAATATAGTATTTCTACTTAAGCCGAAATGATGATATTTTATTATTAACAATAATGTTATAATAAGAGCAGGAGTAAATATTATGATGATTTCATAAAATATATCTTGACTATTATTAATGTAATAGTATTTAGACTAGATTAATCTGATCAGAAATGTGGAATCAAGGAGTCAATTATAACTATTTCCTTCAAGTGAGAAGACTGTTGTGAAAACAATATGCTTAGGCGAGGTGAATCATGAGTTATTATGATTTTGATTATTTTTGGACACATGAAGAAATTGGCGGGCAAAAATTAAAAGTATTGGAAAAGCCCAGAAGATTAAATTTGATTGAAGAGATCTTGGAATTTATATTTGAGAATGATTGTAATTCTCAAAATCAAGCAGAAAATCCTCAAGAAGATCAAGAAGATCGAGATTAGAAAACTTGGGAATAGGTCAATTATTTCTTGTATTAAATACTTGTATTTTTGCTATTCTGCTATGGTTAAATTAAAAGTTGCATTGGGGTAATTACCATGTACGCCATGATTCTAAATAAGGCAGGTCAACCCTTACAAGCGGGAGAGATGCCTGTACCCCAACCACAATCGAAGCAAGTATTACTCAAGGTTCATGTCTGTGGAGTATGCCGTACAGATTTACATATAGTCGATGGGGAACTGACTAAACCCAAACTGCCTTTAGTATTAGGTCATCAAATTATTGGTACGGTGGTAAAAACTGGAGCAAAAGCAACTCAATATCCCTTGGGGACTCGTGTTGGTGTACCTTGGTTGGGACATACTTGCAATGGTTGTCCTTATTGTCTGGCTGGTCAAGAAAATCTTTGCGATCGCGCTTTATTTACAGGTTATGATCTTAATGGTGGTTATGCAGAATATGCCGTTGCCGATGAGAGCTTTTGCTTCCCGATTCCTGAAAGCTTTTCCGACTTACAGGCAGCTCCCTTGTTATGTGCAGGATTAATTGGCTATCGCTCCTATCGGATGACAGAAGATGCAGTAAGAATTGGTTTTTATGGCTTTGGTGCAGCAGCGCACATTCTGATTCAGGTGGCAAATTACCAAGGTAAACAAGTATCTGCTTTTACTCGTTCTGGAGATACTCAAGGTCAACAATTTGCTCGTAATCTTGGTGCAGTTTGGGCAGGAAGTTCCGATGAATTACCACCAGAGGAGTTAGATGCGGCAATTATCTTTGCTCCTGTAGGAAAATTAGTCCCAGCAGCACTCAAAGCAGTTAACAAAGGTGGTATCGTAGTTTGTGCTGGTATTCACATGAGCGATATTCCTCGTTTTCCCTATCAGATTTTATGGGAGGAACGAGTATTGCGTTCAGTTGCTAATCTGACTCGCCAAGATGGGGAAGAGTTTTTGGCTTTAGCTCCGCAAATTCCGATTCACACTGAAGTTACCTCTTTTCCTTTGTCAAAAGCGAATGAAGCTTTAGATGCATTAAGAACTGGGAAAATCAACGGTGCTGCTGTGTTGGTCGTTGATTGACCATGATCCGACTTATTTATGATCCAACCTTACTCTCATCCCGCCATAAGACTATTGAAAATAAAATAACGGTAAATCAATAATAATCTGTGTTTTGGTTAGGTAATCATCGAGTGGGATGGGAGTATTAATATTCATTTTTTGTTTTGTGCTTAAGTCAATTTCTATTAATATCAATTGACCAGATGTTCCTCACAAATTCTTCAACTTTTTTGCTTAGAAATAAGTTAGCTAAAGAAGTTTGAAAAGGGAGAAAAATTATGCAAGAAGCAAATTTTCTAGCCGAAACCACAGAATCAATAACCCCAACTCTCAACCTTCAACCCGACACTCAATTGGTTACAGTGGACGACCCTTCCCCTACTGTTTCAGTACTGTGGGATCGAGCCGTTCAACAAGCCGTTATTGACGCTGCCCCTGGTCCCACTATTGGATCTCGTGCCTATAGTATGGTTCATACAGCGATGTTTGATGCTTGGGCTGCCTATGATCCAAAGGCAATTTCTACTCAGTTAGGAGACGATTTACAGCGACCTGAAGTAGAAATTACTGAAGCTAACAAGCAAGAAGCAATGAGCTTTGCTGCTTATCGGGTTCTGGTAGATCTATTTCCCGATCAAGTAGAGATCTTTAGGGAATTGATGACAGGAGGTGGTGGAAGCGGTGTTATCTGGGTTTTAACTTACAGCTTATAGCTAGTTAAAACAGAGTCCAAGAAAGAGATGGGAGAATGTCACTAGGTTACTTTTATTGATCTGAAACACCCCAGCCACCACCACCAGGAGTTTCGATGACAAAAGTATCTCCAGGTTGCACCTCGACTGTAGCAGTGCTGTCTAGTTGTTCAATAGTTTTATCTTGTCTTTCGATATAACTTTTTCCCACTTCCCCCGTTGCACCACCGTTTAAACCGAAGGGAGGAATAATTCGATGACTTGATAATATTCCTGCCGTCATCGACTCTAGAAAACGTACTTTTCTAACTACGCCGTTACCACCAGAATATTGACCCTTACCTCCGCTCTGTTGACGAATACTAAAGCTTTCTAGCATTACGGGATAACGAGATTCTAAAACTTCAGGATCGGTTAATCGAGAATTAGTCATGTGAGTTTGTACCGCATCTGTCCCATTGAAACCATCTCCCGCACCTGAGCCACCACAAATTGTTTCATAGTATTGATAACGATGATTGCCAAAAGTAAAATTGTTCATCGTACCTTGAGACGCAGCCATGGCTCCCAACGCACCATATAAAGCATCAACAATAGTTTGGGAAGTTTCTACGTTACCCGCAACTACAGCAGCAGGATAGGTGGGGTTGAGCATGCAGCCTTGAGGAATAATAATTTCAATCGGTTTTAGGCATCCCCCATTGAGAGGAATATTATCCTCGACTAAAGTACGAAAGACGTATAAAACCGCAGCTTGGGTAACGGCAGCAGGGGCATTAAAATTACTTTTTTGCTGGGTCGATGTACCAGTAAAATCAATTGTCGCACGATTATGTTCTCGATCAATGGTGACTTTCACCTGAATTTTGGCACCGCTATCCATTTGATAAGTAAACTCCCCGTTATGCAGAAATGCGATCGCATTTTTGACGGCTAATTCGGCATTATCTTGGACAAATTTCATATAAGCTTGGACGGTTTCTAAACCATATTGAGCTACCATGTTTAGGAGTTCAATAACACCTCGATTGTTAGCTGCAATTTGGGCTTTAAAATCGGCAATATTTTGCTGAGCATTTCTTGCAGGGTAAACATGATTATTCAGTATTTCTCTAGTAGCAGTTTCGCGAAAATTACCCTCTTCTACTAATAAGAAATTATCAAATAGGATGCCTTCTTCTTCAATATTAGTACTGCGGGGAGGCATAGAACCTGGAGTAATACCGCCAATGTCTGCCTGATGCCCCCTAGATGCGACGTAGAATATTGGTTTTAACCTCTCCCCCAGCCCCTCTCCTATCAGTAGAGGGGAGAGAAGAAATACTGGGGTAATTGCGGTTACGTCAGGTAAATGGGTTCCGCCATTATAGGGATTGTTAGATAGATAAACATCACCAGGTTTAATCTTATCTTGTACTTCATCAATTAAGCTAGTGACGCTGGTACTCATCGAACCTAAGTGAACAGGAATATGAGGCGCATTTGCTACTAACGAACCAGAATTATCAAAGATGGCGCAGGAAAAGTCTAATCGTTCTTTAATGTTTACCGAAGCTGCTGTATTTTGCAGTACAATTCCCATCTGTTCCGCAATAAATTGATAGAGATTTTTAAAAATTTCCAAGCGTACAGGATCTGGTTTGGATATTGTATTCATAATTAAATCTAAAACGTCTAATGTGAATTAGGTTTGTTCATAATTAAATGTTTTTAATTCACATCAGACGTATCTAAAGTAAATGGACTGACAAAACTTGTATAATCGTTATGTAATCTGCCTTTCCTCAACTTTCAGTTCAGATTGCCAGAACTTAGTTCTAGCAAGAGTTAAAGTCATCTTCGTAGTTGAGTTAATTCTTGTCTGCGATCGCAATAAAAGCGATAAAATTGTACAAGCCATATAGAGCGAGGATTTTAGATACTTTTGTCAGTCAAGCAGGTCTTGTGATCTGGTTTTATCGTTCACGGACTCAGTGGGGAATATATCCTATCTCACAAGGGTAGGTTTTTAACGAAGAGGCGAGTAGTTGCTATCATGTGAATGAAAAAATCAGCATTTGCTCCTTGTCCTCCTTGTCCTCCTTGTCTTTTCTCAACCCATCAATTCAAAATTGACATACTACTACTGGGAATTCATTCCATTCCCTGACAAAGTTGAGCGATTTTTTCGGCGGTGATTGATTGGGTATTACCAGCAAAAGCATTGTCGGGGGTGAGAAATAGCATACAGTGGCATTTTTTTTCTTCCCGCATGGGCACACAGGGGCAATTCCAATAAGCTTTTTTCACTTCTGCTGGTTTATCCTCGTAATGGCGACAGGGACATAGAGGATGGCGACAGGGACATAGAGGAGAACCAAGTTCTTGTTTGTGTTCTGCTAATCCTTTGATTACCGCAGCAGTGACTGATAAATTGCTGCAAAAGTATGTATCTGTGATTTTAGCATATCTTTCGGCGAATTTTCTCATAAATTCCAGATTTTTATCCTTATTTTGACCTGTAGATGTTGATTTTGCAGTAGTCATAATTCTATATATTTCAGATTGAAGAGTCGAAGATATCGTAAAAACAATTGTATGGCAATGTATACCAAATTGATTGTATTTAAGTTTTTGCAAGGTAACATTGTATTAGTGGGAATAATATAGTCAGATAGTAATATTTCTCAAACATTTACCTGGTGGTCAAACAAAAATTCAACAATATCGAACACTTAAAATATTTATTGTTATAAAGGACTAGTTATCTCAAATATTTAAGTTGGTTTAATATTTCTAAATCAAAATGCTTATACATGTACTGTGAGAACTAATTAACCATAACTAGATGTTTCTTTAGGAAGCTAGCTCATAACCCAATATTTGAAGAAGTCATTAACATATCTAAATTATGAATTCATCCAGCAATGGCAAAGGTGATTACGTTTCTGATAGTAGTCAGCCTTCGAATGTAGGACATAGCAGCCAGACAGGTAAGGGTGCCACTGATGCCCCTAATGGTAAAATTCGCGTCTTAATCGTAGATGACCAAAAAATGATTAGGGAAGGATTAAAAGCCCTAATCAAAACGGAAAGTGATATTGAAATAGTGGGTGTTGCTGAGAATGGGAAACATGCCGTCAGTCAGGTAGATTCTCTCAGTCCAGATGTGGTCCTGATGGACATGGAAATGCCTGAAATGAATGGTATGGAAGCTACTAAGCTGATCTGCCAGAAATCTACTGATGTAAAAGTCTTGGTTCTTAGTACTTTTGATAGCCAAGAATACGTAGCTGGTTCTCTTAACTCTGGGGCAATGGGTTATTTGCTCAAGGGTACTCCAGCACAGGAATTGATCGATGCTATTAGATCAGTTCACCGTGGCTACGCCCAAATTGGACCAGGAATTTATCGTAATTTGTCTTTGCTTGAACCAGAGGAAGCAGCAAAGCTGCCAGTGATTTCTCCCTTGGCAACCCAGACTCAGAAAACAGAAGTCTCTTCAGAAAAATCCTATCCTCCAGGAGAATTAGTACGTACTAATTCTGGAAAAGACGTTTCCGCTTTGGCGAAACGTAATCCTGCATCCCTCAATACCCGTAAATTTGAGCAGACAGTAATCTTGCGTCCTTCCCCTAAATGGTCTAGATTAACCATGGGTTGCATTATGGGAGTTACAGCATTTGCTCTAATCTGGTCTAAATTTGCCAAAATAGAGCAGGTAATTCCCGCCCAAGGTACAATTCAGCCCATAGGAAAAGTACAGGAGATTCAAGTTCCTACTAATGGGGTAGTAGAGGAAGTTAAGGTAGAGCAAGGACAGCGAGTTGAAAAAGGTGATGTTTTACTGGTTTTAGACTCTACTACTTCAAAGGCGCAGGTAGATTCTCTAAGCCAGGTGCGTAAATCTTTGATGCAGGAAAATAAGTTTTATCGAGCCTTAATGGAGGATGATCTAGATTCTAGTAATATTGATGCTGCGATCGCTTCCTTAGAAATTCCGCGAGAAGTAGCTTATCTGACTCGTAATCGAACTGAACTAAGAGAAGAAAACGAGATGTTTAATAGCCTTCTGGGTGGCTCTGGGGGCAAAATAAGTGCGGAACAACAGGCAAGATTAGAGGCATCTCAAACAGATCTTCGAGAAAGAACCGCCTCAGCCAGACTAGAAGTTGAGCAACTAGAAAAACAATTAGAACAAAACAAAATTGAGCTAAAAGATAGTCGATCGCAAATGCAGATGGCTAAACAGAATTTAGTGGAAATCATAGAACGCAACCAAGAAGCTAGGAAACAGGCAGAAGATAGTATCAAAATTGAACGAGAGACTCTAGCAGCAATTATGCCTGTCTATAAGGAGGGCGGAATCTCAAAAATTCAGGTCGATCAACAGAGACAAAGAGTCAACGATCGCAACGCTACCATGGTAGATGACATGAAACAGGCGAACCTAGAGCGCGATCGCCAGCAACAGGAGGCAACATCTATGCAAGCCGAAATTAATCGTCTATTACAAGAAGAACAGCGCTTAAATTTAGATATTTCTCAAGCGAGAGAACAGCTGAATAACACCACAACTCTATCTAAGAAAGAGTTGTACGATCAAAGGGCAGAAAATCGTAAACGCCTCGCCGAAATTGACAGTCAGTTAAACAAAACTATTGTCGAAAACGATAAACGGATTGCCGAAATTAATAGCCAGATCAGCAGTGCCGAGCAAAACCTAAAATATCAAACTATTATTGCCCCTGTTACAGGAGATATCTTTGACCTCCGCGCTTATCCTGGTTATGTACCACCTTCACCTGGTCAAACACCTCGTCCAGTACTAAAAATTGTTCCCACAGAAGATTTGGTAGCGGAAGTCTTTGTTGCGCCTAAAGATATTGGTTATGTGGAAAAAGGAATGTCTGTTGACGTTCGCATTAGTGCCTTTGACTTTGGTCAATATGGCGGTATTGACGGCAAAGTGAAATTTATCAGTGCCAGTGCTTTAGAACCAGAACCTCCCTATGATTTCTTCCGCTACTCAGTAAAGGTCGAATTAGAGAAAGATTCTCTAATGGTCAAGGGTAAAGAGAAATTTATTCAGTCTGGAATGGAAGTTCAAGCTAACGTCAGAATTAATGAAAACCGCACTGTTTGGAATCTCTTAACCGATCAATTCTTGGGTGGTATCAAAAATCTCAAGAAATTAGAGTGATACTAAGAAAAATTGCCAAGGAGATATTATTTTGTAACATTACAGAGTTGTCAAAAGCGCGATCGCTCATACAGGAAATTTGATCAGGATGCGATCGCTTATCACGCCACCGTCATACTATTTTCCCAAAGCTCATACTCATTCAGAAGAACCTTGGAATCTCTGACATAATTCATTCAAACAGGACTATTGACTTACTCTAATTCTATCTTAAATGACAAAAGAGGACTCCCACTAAAGCCCCAAGTATGTAGCAGGGCTGTTTCAAACTACTATAAGTTAAAGATTTTGGATGATAGGGAGATAGGGAAGTGGGGAAATCGGGAAATACAACACAAGAAAACTGAAAAATCAGCCCATTGAGTTGTGAAAACTTACTCATTTTTCTGGTTAGCTTAACTGAAATGACTAACAATTCGTTGACTGACATCATTGAGCAATTAATAAATAATGTCAAAATCCCAAGTATTTGTCTAAAAATACCCCCATATCCCTAATTCCCTAGCTCCCCATCTGCTTTAACAGAGAATGAAACAGCCCTACATACTTGTAGGGCTTAGTGGCGAGGTGAATTTTGTCCAACGACACAAACATTTTAGCCTGACTTGAAACTTTCTACATGAATAATTGCACTGTGTAGGCTAAACTAACAATATGATTACTTTGACTCACGAGTACAAGCTAGAACCAACTCCCGAACAGATTGATAGCATTGAAAACACTCTCAAGGTTTGTCGCTCCGTTTGGAACTTTGCCCTGGGATTACGTAAAGACTGGTGCAAGTCTCGTAAGTCTGCGATCAACGCTTGTTCAATTGAACGTGAATACATCATGTCAGTTGAAGAACCATTTCCTAATTACCATGTAGCAGCTAAACAGCTAACAGAAGCTAAAAAGCAAAATGATTGGCTCAAGTCTGCTAATGCTCAGGTTTTACAACAAACTTTGAGAACATTAGATAGGGCTTGGGACGATATGAAAGCAAGAGGCTTTGGTTTTCCGAGGTTTAAAAATAAATATCGAATGCGGTCATTTGTTTTCCCCCAGTTAAACAAAGATCCAACATCTGTTAACTCAATCAAGCTGCCTGGATTAAAAGAAGTGAAATGGAGAATGTCCCGTCCAATTCCTGACGGTTTCATTCCTAAGCAAGCAAGAATAGTAAGAAAGGCATCTGGTTATTTTGTGATGCTGTCACTACAGCTAAATGTTAAGGTACACGATCCAATGCCTCACGGACATCCAAGAGGTTTGGATCTAGGATTTGACAAATTTGTGGCTACTAGTGACGGACTAGAGATTAAGCGTCCTAGATTTCTCTTGACTCTACAATACAAGCTTAAATTGCTGTCCCGTAGACTGAGAAACAAACAAAAAAGCTCGAA
The DNA here is from genome assembly GCA_942490675.1 of Cyanobacteriota bacterium. Lineage (GTDB taxonomy): Bacteria > Cyanobacteriota > Cyanobacteriia > Cyanobacteriales > Xenococcaceae > Waterburya. The sequence goes on from CALNYB010000003.1 coordinate 182,699, forward strand.
TAATCGACACAAACTGAACCAGAAAATAGCTAGACTCCATCAACGTATATCTGACACAAGAAAGGATTGGCACTTTAAATTAAGCCATCAACTTGTACAAGATGCAGGAATGATATTTGTCGAAGATATCAACTTTGTTTCTTGGCACAGAGGAATGTTAAGCAGGCATTCAGCCGATGCTGGTTTTGGTCAGTTTGTGAATATTCTCCAGTGGGTATGCTGGAAAACAGACACCTATTTTGCCAAGGTTGATAAAAATGGAACATCTCAAACTTGTCCTAACTGTGGCGCACATACAGGTAAAAAAAGCTTGGATGTTCGTGTTCACAATTGTTCCGAGTGCGGATATGTCACCACAAGAGATGTAGCAGCTAGCCAAGAAATCAGAAATAGAGGAATAAACACCGTCGGGCAGATGGTGGTAGAAAATGTCTGGGGACTGGAAGCGACGGGGAGTATCGGTAACGGTATTCTAGTTGGCACAGAGCGAAGCAGAAAGCCAAAGTCGTGAGTCTTTGGAATCCCCCACTATAGCGCGACGTTAGTCGCGTTTAGTGGCGGGAGGATGTCAAACCTACATATAATCATGCTGAGTATACCAATCAGCAGTGGTCTTGAGTGCCTTTTTGAATTCGGTTGTAGGGGTAAATGATAATTGTTCCTGAGCTTTTGAAATATCAAAGCTGCGGGTTTTACGAAAAAAGTCAACGCGACGACGATAAATGGGTGGGTTGATGCCGAACGGCTTACATATTAACTCGCATATATACCCGCACCAGTATACTGGCATTACTGGCAATCGTAACTTAGGGAAAGGAGCTTCTACTACATCGGCAATTTCTTGAACAAAGTGATTGAGGGTGATCGGTTTAACTCCAGTTAAAATATAAATCTTGCCAGAAGCTTTATCATAGGTGCCGCAGCGCAAAATACCCTCGATTAAATCGTCAATATAGATAAGTTGATAGAGTACTTCACCAGAACCCAGCATTAAAAACCGACGCTTTTTGATTGCCCGAAAAAGCTTGAGAAATCGTAGGTCGCCAGGACCAAAAATGCCACCAGGGCGGAAAATTACTACGGAAAGTTTACCTTCGTCCATATATTGTAAAACTACTTTCTCCCCTTCGGTTTTAGAATCTTGGTAATCATCACCAGGAGCGTAAGGAGTTTTTTCAGTAGCAGGTGGTTCTTTAATGTCTCCATGAACGCCGACGGTGCTGCAATGAACAAACCGATGAACTCCAGCTTTGATCGAGGCTTCGATTAGGTGACGAGTCCCCTCTACGTTTGTATTTAAAAAGTCTTGACGGGTAACGTTTTCAGGTCTAAACAGAGCAGCAAGATGGTAAACTGTTTCTACTTCTGCGACCGCAGGTTCGAGAGAGCTAGGATCTTCCAAGTCGCCAATTACCAATTCTACTCCCAATGTTTCGAGATTATGGTAACGGCTGCTTTTCCGCACGAGGGCACGGACTTGATAACCTTCTGCAACCAGTCGCCGACAGAGGTGTCCACCAGTAAAGCCAGTCCCTCCAGTCACCAAAACTCGCTTTGTCATTACACTATTCTCGTAACTGCTTTTTTCTTATCTTAACAAACCGTAGACCACTTATTAATAGTGCCGTGTAGCCCAGCTCAAAGGCTATAAAAATAAAATGACCGGGATGCTGTAGTAGAGGTTCAGACCAATAGGTACTCGGAAAAATCGTTATCGACGACTGGTATAACTCAGTTGAAAAGGGCCAGAATAGCTGAATCCCTGAACTATTCTGGGTAATCAAATCGAGAGCCAGGTGAGAACTGTAAAGCACCAGGGTCAATAGAGCAAGCTGAAAGGTTCGATTATGCTGATTAATATAGGCAGCAATCCCCCAGACTATGAGTGCTACTGCCACTGCAAAGGTAATACTGTGGGTCAATCCGTGATGGTAGCGATCGCCTGTTAAAATCTGGGGGATAAAGTCCAGATCGGCTGCCACTGCAACAAAGACTCCCAAGAACGGTAACCAATGGCGTGGAAGTTTGGCGCGGAGGTTGGCGCGACTAGCCCAAATGTATGAGATCGCATATCCAGTGACAGAATGGGCAATGGGTGATGGCATAATCTTCAAAGAACAATTGACAAGACAAAATTCTCAGTGGAGCAAAGCCCATAGGCACATGATAATAGGTTGGTACTTAATACTGCCATATCACTCTTGAAGAGCGACCCTAATCGACACCCCAAGGCGTTTAGTCGCTGGAGACTTCATAATATAACAAGATATTAAGGATTATTGAGAAACTAGTATCTTCAATCCTCAATTCTTAATTCTTTTGTTGTGTTTAGTTATTTTTTTTCTAGTCTTCTAAAAGGGAAAGCGGTTATTATTGTCTTAAAGTTTATTGTTACTTTCATTGCTGATTAAGGTTCGGAACGCTTGAGAGTTCAAGTTTTTGAGTCCTACGGCGATAACACCTGTCAGACTTGTACTAATCAGGACAATAATTAAGATTTCCGCAGTAATGAGTTGAGCAATCTTGGAGCGACTACATCCCAAGAAAAAACTGGTAGTAATTTCTCGTTGTCGTAACCTCAAAGAAAGATTAAAAATTAAGATAATTGCGATTAGAGTAGTAAGAATAACTAAACCAAAAATAGCATTAAGTATCTTGCGGATTTTAAAAACCTCTAGGAATAGCTCTTCAATTATTTGAGTAGATTTAACAATTTGATGAGTTGAGGTTTCTGCTTGATATATGCCTCTAAGTAGAGCTTCCGATTTTTGAGTTTCGGGAATGGCAATAATAGCAGTAAGAGGAAAATCGTTCTTATTTCCGTGAAAGTGAAAAGAATCTAAGTTTTCTGAGGTAATCTCGTTATATTCTGGTAATTTGGCATTAGCTGCAACATTTCCCTCGTCTTGTTTTAAAATCACATCAGGAGTCCCAGACTTAACTAAGTCAAGATGTCCATGTCCTAATCCTTCAATAATCCAAGTAGTTTTGAGATCAACAAAGATTGTACTATCGTCACTTGTTTGGTTACTTTCTAATATTCCGACAACCTTCATTTTTAACGGATAAACTCCTCCTAAATCAAAAAGATTTTGAGGAGAAGAAACGATACTATCTCCAACTTTTAACCCAAGTTTTTGAGCAATAGAAGCACCAATAACAGATTCTCCCAAAATACTAAAGTAACGCCCTTGTTGAAGATTTAGCTCTCGAAATTGAAAATAGTCTAAACTTGTACCAATAATCGGATAATTTCTCGCTTTAAACTGACTATAGATTGGAATAGGTGTAGCAAATTTAGTATTTTGAATTTTGATAACTTCTGACATGCCAATTTTTTCTGGTGGTTGAGAAGTAAAATAAAGACTATTAATTGTCAGATCGAGATCGCTACCTTTTGCTCCTACTAAAAGAGGAGTAGAAATAGCTCTTTTCATTAATTCTTGTTCACTTTCTGCCAAAAATAAATTCAGACTAATAGGGAGCGAACCGACCAGAGTAATACATGAAATTAAAATCGTCGTTTTGAGTTTATTAAAGGTTAAATACTTCCAAGCCAGATAGAGACTATTCAACATTATTTTTCTGCAATGTAAAATTGTTTAAAATCAACAACTTTATCAAATGAATTTAATAATTCATAGTCGTGAGTTACGGCAATTAAAGTTGCTTGATGTTCTTCTAAATAACTAGATAATATATCCATGATTCGCTGCTTATTTGCTGGATCTAAATTTCCTGTTGCTTCATCAGCTAGCAATAGTTTGGGGTGAGTTAACAATGCTCTACAGATAGCAATTCGTTGTTTTTCTCCCTGAGAGACTTGATTGATAGAGCGTTTAATCTTGTCGGCAATGCCTACTTTTTCGGCTAGATAATAAGCGTTATCTTTTACTTCTTTGGTTAATTTTAAGGCAGAATTTAAACGATAACAATGAAGAATATTATCAAGTACATTCAGATAATCTATCAATTCAAAGTCTTGAAAAATAAAGCCAATATTGGTGATTCTCCACTGCCGGCGATCTCGATCATTGAGTTTTTCTAGGTTAACCGAATCAATTTGAATGCTGCCTTGGTTGGGGACTTTAATACCTGAGATGAGATGTAGGAGCGTAGTTTTACCACAGCCACTTGCGCCAACAATTGCCACTTTTGCCGCTTTTTTAACGGAAAGATGAGGGATGTTGAGACTAAAATCACCTTGTTGATAACGAAATTGTAAATCATTAATTTCAATCATTACTAAATTTTACTTAATTCGAGTCTCCTCTAATAACTCAATATCGGTAATTTTCCAAACATCATTAACAGGTGAAATCGTAAGTATTGCATCATATTGATTTTGACGATTGTGGCTATGTCCCCAATGTTCTAATGTACCCTCAGCTATCCACTTGGTCCGAAATGCTACCTTGCCTTCAGAGGAGGATGCCTCTTTTTTTACCTCAGTGATTTCGACATTTTTGACTGTGGCTACTGCACCCCCTTGATTTTCTAATTCCATTGATTTGTTGGTTTGTAAATAAATATCTGTGAGTAAATCTCCCTCTAAACTGATGGCTAATTTATCATAAACATCGCTTTGTTCTCGAAAGTCAAAGGCACGATAAATATTTTTTAATAAATGATTAAAAATAAATTGAGCTTCTTGTTCAGAAACTTTGCCTAAAATAAACTGAGGTTTGCCTAATTTAATTTGGCTAAATGGATAACTACCAATACCGACAAGTAAGAAAAAAATAGGTATCACATAGTAATATTTTGGGGTCGGTTTATTGACTTCTTTATTTTTAAGAATAATTATTGAACTAGAAATTGATAAAATAATAAAAATAAGCAATCCTAAAGGGAGATTAAATTGGTTAGCTACTGGTAAGTACTGTACTTGAGGAATAACATAATTTGTTAAACTATTTTTCCATGCTAAAACTCGATCATCAGGAGTTAGATTATAAGGAAAAGGTCCGGCTGGATCTGTTGTAATAGTAGGAATCGTGGTTATTTTTTCATTGAACATATCCCAATTAATACTAACTTTATTAGCAAAATTCTCTACGGGGTAAACTAAGTTAATACCAATGATTGCTGAATTAAGCTCTAGTTCTTGAGGATTTTGGACAACTTGAAAAACACCTTTTTGGTCTACTTCTAAAAAATTAACTTTATTAACAAGAGGAGTGACAATATTTCCATCAATTGTCATTTGGGGTTGCTGTTCAAAATAAGTAATTGCTTGTTTTTCGATGCTTGCTAAATCATCAGCCTTAAAATATTTAAGTTTAGTAATATCCAAATCAATAAAATCAGCTAAATCTCGAATTCTAATCAAAATTTCATGGCGGACTTCATAAGGTTCAATATAGACATAGGATAATAAAGAAGAAGGATGAGGACGGGTTAAATTACGGTTTTCAAAACGAGAATACCATGGGTCTTCCCAATTAAGATTTAATGTTTCGGGACGGGACAAATACCAATAATTAGTAACAGGAATTTTATCGTGAAAAGTGATAAAACCAATAGTAATAGCTGGATATTTTTTGTTGGGTTCTAAAGGTGGAGAGAGAATTAATTGGTCAGGTTGATTGGTGAGAGGATAAATAATTTCTACATAAGTTACATAAGGACTAACTTTGGGAATATTAAGAGGTTTGCCCATCAAATCAGTCGTAGGAAGTGAATTTCTGTTTCCTCTAGGTGTACGTCTTCGAGTTTCGATTTTCTTAATTTCACCAACCAGAGGTTGCTGGTTATTCGTTTGTAAAAATTTTGCTTCTTGTACCGAATTATTATTTTCTGCTAATAAATCAGAGAATACTTTTTTGTCTTTTTCATCAATTTCTAAAATAATAGTTACTTGTTGCTTTTCTATGCGGAATTCCATAATTGTGCCACTATATTCCGCCAGAGTTTGATGGATATAGTCTGCCTTAGCACTCAAATTATTCCCCAGTAGATATGGCAAAGATAAAACAACTGCAATTAGTGATTTAAGACCTATTTTTTTCATCTTTGATTAATTTGTAAGAGGAGCAAAAACCTTTAAACTCTTGGGCAAACACTCAATTTCTACAGATGTCGGCTCAATTATTTCTCCATCAATTACGACTTTTTGTAACGGTTGGGTTGTTACTTTGACTCGTTTTGCCCTTAGATGAACAATATCTTTTCTCTCAGAAGTTGTTTTTAAAAGAGCTGAACCAAATAAATTAGCGATCGCTCCTAATGCTTCTAATTTAGTTATTTCACTCCCAGCAACACCAATAGTAATATCTAACAAGCCATCGTCAACTATTACCTGCCCTCCTCCTTGTGCCAAAACCGAAGTCGCTGGTGCCGCATTGGCAATGGTGATAGCCGCCGCTTGAAATTTTTGGACAACTCCCTCTATTTCTAATTCAGCTTCAAAAGGTTGCTGTTCATCTAATTGCTGCCAACCAGCGATTAAATAAGCTAAAACACCCCATTGGTTTTTGGCTTCTCGATCTGCCTTTTCCACAGTAGCCGCTTCAAAGCCAATTCCGGTGAGTAAAATCATCGGTAAACCATTACATCGAGCTGTATCAACACAACGAGTTATTCCGGTGATGATATTCTCACAAGCCCCTCGGGTATTAGTAGGTATTCCTAAAGCGACAGAAAAAGCGTTGGCTGTACCTCTAGGAATAATTCCCAGGGGAATATCTCTACCAATGAGTTGATTGGCGACAGCAGAAACTGTACCGTCTCCACCGGAAGCAATAATTATATCTGGATCTGTTTCTAGGGCTTGAGTTGTTAACTGTGCGGCATCAATGTCTGGTGTGGTTAAATGAACATTAACTTGAAAATGAGGCTTCAGGAGTTGTTTGATCAGTTGTAACTCCTGTTGGGCATCACCTTGTCCAGAGACAGGGTTAAAAATTAAATGGGCGGAGGGAATAGCTAAATATTGAATTAATAATTCGGCTGTTGCCAGATTAGTAGCGAGGGGAATATTATCAAGACTACATACACGCAAAAAACCATCTATTTTTGGTTCTTGCTCTTGAAGATTAGCTGAGTCAATCAAAAAAATAACTCCAGCAATTTTCTGACTGAGGATTTGTGTCTCTAGAAGATCGGTATCTAAATCTAATTCTTCCCATTGCAGAGGACTCAAAGGTAATTTTTCAATGAGTTGGAGAAATTTTTGCTTAATCTTAGGGGTAATTAACTGAAAGCGTCTTAAAATCGCCACATTTTGCCAGATAAATTCACCCAGCTTATCTTGTAAACTATCATGAGCGAGAAGTAGAATTTTTGTCTTTGTTTTCATAATACTCATTGTCTCTGTTTGATAAAATTAGCTAAAGTGCTACTCAAGACTTATTTTTAAATCGGCGGAAAGGAATTATATCTAGATCGAGTTTGACGGTTTCTTGAAGGGTTTGGGATATTTCTTGAGTAATTAGATCAACTTTGTCTTGAATATTTACGATGTCATCCGCAGGTACTTTTATTTCTAATTCCAAGTGTAGAAATCCATCTCTTCCATAGCGACTTTTTGCCGAATGGAATTTGGCCGACCCTGGAAAAATATCTGAGCGATTTTCCCTCAATTCTAAGATGGTAGGGATTGCGATCGACTCAATATAAAGCTGTCTCAGAGAAAAGCCTAGGGGTTGGAACAAAATTAAGACAACGAATAAAGAAATAGTTAAGCCAATACTTGCTTTTTTTAGATTACCGCATCCTTGAAAGAGAAAAACTAAACTGCCACTGAAGACAATTCCAGCTAAATTCGTGAAAAATAGTAGGAATGAACCTCTTACTATGTTTGAGTCCGCACCCAGGGAAACAGCAATTTCTGTTCCTAATTTTCCCAAAGACAAGCCAATACCTAGCACAGTCAAAGGCGGAACGAGGGCTACAGAAATAGCTACCCCCGGTAGGGCATTAGCAATACTACGACGAGTATTAGCAAAAGCTGCCGCTGCTCCCGCTGCTAATGCTACACCTAAATCCAGAGAATTGGGCGTGGTTCGACCTAGGATTTCTGAGCCTACTGTTCTTAACCCTAGAAACTCCATGATGAAGTAAGCGATGAAAATGACTAAAATAACCCCTGTGAACAGGGTAAATATGGCTCTTTTTAGCAATTGTGGACTTAGCGTCACCAGAGCATAAGCTAAGGTGATAATCGGATTCATCAGTGGGGCAATAATCATTGCACCGATGATTGTCGCAGCACTATTAGTTAGTAAACCAAAAGTTGCGATCGCTGTGGCTAAAGCAAGGAGTAAATAAAAATTTAAGTTTGGAAGTGATGCTTGTAAAAAAGTCTGATCCAAATTGTTAGCGGGAATAGGCTCTTCTCTCAGCGCATGCAAATCTTGGGTGAGACTCTGCCAAGATTGATGGATATATTGTTTAAGGCGTATTAGCCAAGTCATATAATCATAAATTAAGTTATTTAATTATTTTGAATATTGTTTTGTGAAAAAGCCTGTTTCAGATCCTCAATATTTCTTTGCATGATACTTAGAAAATCTCCTGTATCTGGGTTATTAGCCACAGGTGCAAACACCAAACTATTAATTCCCATAGTCTTTAGTTTTGTAACCGTTTTCTGATTGGGATTGGCTTCCCAAATCATCCATTGAGCTGGTTGTTTTTGGAGAATAACCTGTAATTCTTGCCACTGTTCCTCTGTGGGATATTCTTCTGGCTCCCAATGAACGCTTTCTAGCTTAATACCATATCCTTGTTGGAGATAATCATAAACAGGATGAGAAGCGATAAAGTTTTGGTCTGGTTCAGTAGCAACAATGCTCTGAATTTGGCGATCTAAATCTAATAAATCTTTCTCCAAAGCCTGATAATTTGCCCTAAAAATTTCTTTTTGTTCAGGCATGATTTCTGATAAAGCATCTCGAATACTTTGTGCTTGTTTGATGGCAAATTGTAGATTCAACCAAGTGGTAAAAGCGGTGTCAGTGTGGGAATGTTCTCCTCCTGGTCCATGACTGTGAGTAATGGCAGATTTGATAGGGATATATTGGTCTTGGAATTTACTGGAAGTATTAATTAACTTTGACTCCGGGAGACTTACCTGATCGAGCCATTTCTCGTAAGTCGCTCCATTAAGCAAAATCAAATCTCCCTGCTGTAATTGACTAATGATTTCAGCATTAGGTTGCCAAAAGGCAGGATCGACATCAGTGGGAATAGGAAACTTGACTTGAATTGCCTCTCCTCCAATAAATTCAGCAAAATATTTTAAGGGATAATTGGTAGCATAAATGGTTGTTTTGCGATCGCTGACTTGAGTTTCTGAAAGAGAGGAAGTCGATTGAGAATTAGGTGTTGAACAGCTAGTTAATGCTATTGTTCCAAATAATAGAAATAGCAGTAAAATTGGATAACTTATTTTCATTCTTTTTGATATGGATCATTCTTCGGTGGATGCCAACCAGCTATTATCCAAAGTTGACGAGAACTTATAATAAAACCATCATCATGCTCTTGATCATTAAAATCAAGACGATTGCAAGTTGCACGACCGATAGAAGTTATACCCATAATTTTTAATCCATCTTTTGTCCATATAAAATGATCTGACCAATTCTGATTTCTCGGATTAAATAAAGTAACTTCTATTTTAGTTTCTGGATCAATTGCTGTGGTAAAGTTATATCTTCTTTGATTACAACGATGGCAAGCTAAAGCCAAATTCTTAAGATTGTCTGAACCTCCTAAAGATTGAGGAACAATATGATCGACAGTAAAAGGAGTTGCATTTGATCTTTCTGGTGAGTGACAATACTCACAAAGATATTCAGCTCTTTTACGGACTTTTAAGCGAATAAAATTATTGATAACCACAATTAAGAAGCTAGTTTTGCGTTAATAAAACTGAAGATTTTTTCCAGTTCCAACAAACCAGCCAATTCAGCTTCTTCCTCTGCATTAAGTAAATTTTCTTTATTCTTTTCTAATAGTTCCTCTAAACGAATTTGTAACTCCTCAGTGAAAGAAAAAGGTCTAAATTGATCAGAAGGATTGAGTTTTATTCCGTTGGGTAGCCAAGATGAAGGCTGTTTCATTAATTGGTTCATAGGAATCTCCTCGCCTTATTTAAGATTTATTACCGATATATTGTAACTGTAGTTTATTTCACTGATTGAGATTTTCATAGTTTAGTATTTTGCGATAGTACCGAAGGTTTTTAAGGCCAGCCGCTCTATTTTTCTGGATACTCAAACTCCCTGGGAGCGAGGGTTTCGCTGTTAGGGGCATAGAAATCTCGCTCCCGGGCTTTAACCGGAGAAATCATGGGTTTGCCTTTATCAGATCCTTGGGCGTTAACTGGAGCGATCAAGTTTTTGGCTAGTGAATTGTTAGTATTGTCTCCTTCAGCTTGAGTTACAAGATCAGTTTTGACCGAACTCATTTTGGCCAAAGAAAAACCGAGGGCAACTCCTACCGTTAATGCTGTGCCTATAATTGCTAAATATTTGGTTTTCATCGTTAATTGATTTTCTCTAAAAATAATTGTTAAATTCAATTTTTGTTTTTTTACATACTGCTAACGGAGGTAAATCTTTAAAACCACCGTCAGAACTGCTATACCAACTTACTGGGGTGGTTTCTCATTAGAACCAAATTTTTGGTTGATGTCATCGTAAATTTCCTTCAGCACATCCGAATAAACAACTCTACCATTAAGCATAAAATCTGAGAATTTAGTGCGTCGTATGCTAGGATCTGGTGGCACTAAAGGAATTGTAGAAGGTAGAGGCCAAATATCTTCATCTACTGCGGCCATCCTTACCTTAATATCATCCTTAGTAACATTAAAAACCATATAATCTGTAGCCAAGGCAAGTTCCCCATCGTAGGTTTTGCGAATATCCCTCAAGACATTGGGTTGGGTATCAAAGTCATTGAAGAAGTGATAGGCAACTGCCATACGCGGTTTAATTTCGCTCATTACCTTGCCAAATTGAGCAGGAGAAGTGTGAATCTGGGTTCCCACATTTAGAGCAGCTTCAGGGGTGAAATTTTGCTTATTTACTAAATCTTGAGGACTAATAAAAGACTCGTGAATGGCAATATCAACACCTTTAGTATGTTCTAGCCACCATTTATTGGGGTAAGTGTCACTGCTATAGGCAAATTTGAGTCCATTCCATTCCAGAATAAAACTGACAGGACCATCAAAAATATGAACTGCGGGAATAGTCCGAATGGTGACCCCATTTTCTTGATAGATGACTTGGTTAACTCCCTTGTAGTCAAACTCATTAACTTCCATAAACAAGCCACGGGTATCTGTATTGCCCATTCTCCCATCTACATCCCATGTTAAACTTTTTTGCAAATGATCTAGGGCATATTTAGTGCCATATTTTTCTGTTTCACCACTAGGACCCCAAACCCGTAAAGGCACAACTCGGTTAGCGATAACGCCACCTATCCACAGTGCATCTAAGTCGCCAAAGTGATCCGAGTGTAAATGTCCAAGAAAGACTTTATCGATGAAATTGTAAGGAATTTTAAGGGCTGAGATGCGTTCTGCTGAACCTGTACCAATATCAAATAGAAATTTATCACCATTACCTAACTCCACTAACCAACAAGCGGCCGCCTGTTTCGGACGAGCGTTAGGCATTCCTGTCCCACAAGCTGTAACTCGCATTTCATCAGGTGCCAGGTCTTCTGTCCCAGGGTAATAAACATCCCTTTCACTGAGAGCTTTCACACGGTGAGACTTTAGAAGTATTTTGGGCGTTAGCTGGAGCAATAAAGGTTTTTGCTAGGGAATTATTAACTGTTTCTCCTTCAGCTTGAGTTATGAGATCAGTTTTGACAGAGCTCATTTTAGCAAACGAAAAACCGAGAGCCGCTCCTCCTGTTAATGTCGAGGACGTGTTTGCCTCAGCCGAATGGTTTTTCAAGCGGATGTCCACGTCAAGAGTAAGAGCAGCTGCCCCGAAGAGTCCAACCGTTGTCAACGTCGCAATAACCAAATTTTTTGAAAACATTAGAAAACCTCCATTAAATAAAAACACTAACTAAACTAAGCCGTAGAGGAGGGTTAACCGAATGCTCGTCGATAATCGCCATACGCTTCTCGAATTCCGTCTTTGGTTACATTCCAGACCATGTAATCCTCCGCTAGGATGGGAGTGTCAATTAATAGCTTTACTCTTTTTTATAGCTCTTGGCTATCCAATTTGAGACTGCTTATCCCAATATGGACAAATGCTTATAAAATGTAGCATTAGCGTTTCTGGCAAAATCGGACTAAGCAATCATCCTAATTGGAAGTATCAATGAGAATTACTAATGAACTCGGCTAAAGCTAATCAGCAAAATCCTCTGTGGAAATTTAGAACCCACGATCCTGATTACTTTATAGAAGCAATGTTACCCATTGCTTCTATGATTAACTGTTATCCATATCAAGATTCTGCAATCCGAACCCAGGTTACTGCCAAGAAGTTACAAAAGTTAGGGATATTCAAACTCCACGCCAGTCATTGGCGCGTTTTATCCCCTGAAGATCGAGGATATTATGCGATAACAGTTCCACTTCATAATGCTTTTGAGATTTTTAGTCGGGGTCAGTCTCTCATTTTTGATTCGACTAAGGCGCACATTCTCAATAATGACGAAAATTTTGACATAAGAGTAATTAAACCTTGTGAAATGTTAGCCATAATCTTAGATAAATCTTGGCTGAATACTTATGCCCAAACACTTGATTGTCATCAAAATTCTCCTGAAATCCACTTCGAGTCAATACTTTCCTTAACAACTGAAAGTGGTTCTAGTCTCTGGCGATACCTTAATTTCCTATGGTATGAAATTGAACAGGACGGTTTTTTACTTCGTTCTCCATTAGCACTACAGGAGTTTGAGAATATCCTTTTTAGCTTGATGGTAAGCATCTGGGAAGAAAATTTGAACATTTATAATCATCAGCAAGAAAGAAATTATTCTCCTGTTTATGTTAGTCGTGTTGAGGAGTATCTTCGGGAGCATTTATCCAGTCCTATTTCTACAGTAGATATGGCTGAAGTTTCGGGGGTAAGTTATCGTACCCTAAACCGAGCTTTCAAAAAATATCGTGGCAAAACGCCAACACAGTTTCTCAAAGAGCATCGTTTAGAAGCCTGTAATAGGGCTTTGCTGGCTGCTGATTCACAAACTACCAACGTAACAGATATTGCTCTACAGTATGGCTTTGATCACTTGGGAAGATTTGCGAGCGAGTATCGCAAGGTATTTCAGGAGCTACCCTCTGAAACCTTGCGACGATGATTGAAAAATCTATAATTTATGCTCACTAAAGGCGTAGTGCAACATTTAACCTTCTCAAAGCTGTATATCGCTTATCAAATGTATAGCATTACCAGAAATAGTAAAGGCAGTTGCCTGCAAAGCACGAATCATAATGTTTCGTGCGCCGTTCAAATCGCGCCCAAATTGATAGTTACAGCTAGGGCATTTGAAGTACTTAGACGAACCTAGTTTCTCATGAATGATTCCACATTCGGGACAAGTTTTAGAGGTATAAGATTCATTGCATCTAACGACCAAGCAATTTTTTCTCTTGGCCATTTGAGTAAGGTGTTGAGCAAATTTATAAAAAGAAAAGCTCAGCATATTTCTGGCTGTTTTCGACTTAATTCTTCTTTTTTGCTTCAATACCATTTGACTTGATTCAAATGTTGGCAAGAAAATTATTTTGTAATTATTGACTAAAAAAGATGCTACTTTATTGTGTAAATCTTTAATTAGATGGCGAATCTTTTCTCTAATTCTAGTGGCTGCTTGACGTTGTTTATATCTTTGACGTTTTGATTTAGATAGAGATATCTTGCTCATTAATTGGTCAAGATGCGAACATAATCGATTGATTCGTCCGATATCTTTCTTGCCAATCTCCAACGCAATTTCTCCATCATATCCTGTCAAAAATGTCCTAATCCCAGGGTCTAAAGCAATTACTTTTTCTTGGTCTGTAGGACTCGTTTCAACATATTCTGGAAAACAACCATACCATTTACCTTTTTGGTAAACTAATTGAGTTCCATATTCGCATTGAGAAGGGACTATTTGTTTTGAGGAAAAAGGTAAATTCTTGGTGGTTCTTTGATACCAAGTTCCATTTTTAAAGTTTCCCACTTTAAATTTAATTACTTGAGAGTAACTACGACAGGATTTAAACTTCCCATCTCCTCCGTTCTTCTTTGCTTGCTTGTAAGCATCTACCGCATCGGCTACAGCTTCTTGTAATTGGTGCCCTGGTAATTCTTTAACCCAATCTGGACGTTCTGAGCCTCTAGCTAGTGATTGCAAATTAAAAGCACTTTGGTTACTTCCAGACTTCAATTGAGCCATCGTCCAATTATAAATCCAGCGATAAGCAGCTAACCACTGTTTCCAAATGCGATGCAGTTGTTTACACGGATATACCCTGATCTTCTTGACACTGTTGGGTGTTAACTTTTTCGTCTGGTGGCGTGGTTTTTTCTTGTATGTTCTTTTTAACTTGGGTTCTATATTTTCGCAGTCCGTATAGCCTACTAGAGAAGCAATGTAAGATGGCGAGTAGATCTTCAACGAGTTCTTGCTCTGGAGAGAGTTTGCGCTCATTGAGAACCAAGAGTTCACATTCACTTTGTTGACACAACCATTCAATGAGAGGAAATCCGAATCTAACGAGTCTGTCGCTATATGCCACGACAAGCATTGAGATATCCCCTTTGTATATTCGTTCCAATATAGAGAGCAATTTTCTCCGTTTAAAATTGAGTCCGCTTCCAATCTCTTTAACCAATTCCCCTTCTGGGTATTTTGATTGTAAAAACTCAACTTGTCTTGTGAGGTCATCTTTTTGGGAGTTACTAGAGACTCTTGCATACAGCACAATTGGCTTTTGGGCCTCTTCGTACTCTTCAATGCAGAATCTTCTTTGTCCTCCTGGGGTTCTGATGGATTTAATTTTTCCTTCTTTGTCCCAACGTCTAAGGGTACTGATGGCAACTCCAAGCCGTTGGGAGGCTTCTCTGGGAGTAACATATTTCATGATTATCTGCTTATATATTACTATTCTAGTAGATATAGGCAGATACGATAAGCTTTGATAAGAAAATTTACTATTTAGTCAAGCTCTATCATCTTCATCTTTCTTCTGAAAATGCCTGTTCTAGATTTTCAATATTTTGTTCCATGATACTTAGAAAATCTCCTGTATCTGGCTTATTAGCCACAGGTGCAAACACCAAACTATTGATTCCCATACTTTTTAATTTTGTAACTGTTTCCTGATTAGGGTTGGCTTCCCAAATCATCCATTGGGCAGGGTGTTTTTTGAGAATAACTTCTAATTCTTGCCATTGCTCTTCTGTGGGAAACTCTTCTGGCTCCCAATGAACGCTTTCTATTTTAATACCGTAGCCTTGTTTGAGATAATCATAAACCGGATGGGAAGCGATGAAATTTTGCTCTGGTTTAGTAGCAACAATGCTCTGAATTTTTTTATCTAAATCTAATAAGTCTTTCTCCAAAGCTTGATAATTTGTCTTAAAAGTCTCTTTTTGCTCAGGCATAATTTCTGATAGAGCATCTCGAATGCTTTGGGCTTGTTTGATGGCAAATTGTAAATTTAACCAAGTAGTAAAGGCAGTATCAGTGTGAGAATGTTTTCCTTGAGGGCCATGACTATGAGTCATGGCAGATTTAATCGGGATATACTGATCTTGAAATTGACTAGAAGTATTGATTAAGTTCGACTCAGGTAAACTTACCGTATCAAGCCATTTCTCGTAAGTTGCTCCATTGAGAAAAATTAAATCTCCTTGTTGTAATTTACTAATGATCTTACTATCGGGTTGCCAAAAAGCAGGATCAATATCAGCAGGAATGGGAAATTTTACTTCAATCTTATCTCCACCAATGCGATCGCTAAAGTATTTCAAGGGATAATTAGTTACATAAATAATAGGTTTATTATTACTAATTTCAGTTGGTGATGGCGATGATTGGGATTGAGGATTAGATTCTGAACAGCTAGTTAATTCTGATACTGAAAATAGCAAAAATAATAGTAAAATAAGACGATTAGTTTTTCTGGTTTTCATCTCATAATTTTAATTAAAGGAAAACGCCTTCTATTCTTCTACAAAAAATCAATAACAAATAATATTGAATCATCATTCGTATCTAAGATCCGTACCGTACTCTTTGTTGGCATCCTCATAAAGTTCTTCCACCAAAGGAGTGACTTCATCGGGCCATCCCTCCTTAATCCATTCAGGTTGCCGATAGGGATTACTCTTATCAACTTCTTTTTTCGCTAACGGAGGTGTAGGATAAGCCTCACGGTTGGGAACCGCCATACGGGTTCGCACGCCTTCTTTTGTAATATTCCAGACCATAAAGTCCTGAGCATAATCCACCGGTCCATCATAGACTTTTTCAACAGCATCCATCACTCCAGGCAAGGTGTCCGCGTCATTCTGAAAATGATACGCTACCGCATGTTTTGGATTAGTCATAGCCATCACTTTGCCGAATAAGGCAGCTGTGGCATGAATTTTTGTGAGGGCATTCATGGCCTCCTCAGGAGAGAATTTCCATTTCTCGATCGCCAGTTCAGGTGTAAGAAAACACTCGTGAATTGCGAAATCGACTCCTTGTGTGTTCTCTATCCACCACTTGTTGGGAAGCGTGTCGCCGGAATACGCCAACGTAATGCCATTCCACTCCAATATGAAACTGACAGCTTGCTCCAAATGATTCGCTGGAATCGTCTTAATTACTACGCCGTTCTCTTCATAGATTACGTTGTTAACCTTGCTCCAATCGTATTCTGTGACCTCCATGGAGAATGAACGAGTGTCGATAGTCCCAGCTAGTGTGCCGAGCATCCAAGCCCATGTCTTTTCTACACTCTCCATCGCCGCCTTAGTTCCCCACTCTGGACGTGTACCGCCACCTCCTGGTCCCCAAATGCGTAGAGGCTTAGAGCGGTTGTTCTGAGGTCCATACATGTAGAACGCAGGAAGATCACCCATGTGATCCATATGAAGGTGTGTGAGGAAAACCTTGTCAATGAAGTCCAACGGAATGCCCAGTGCGTAGATTCTTTCCATAGAACCAGTTCCCATGTCGAAAATAAATTTATCACCATTGCCCAGTTCAACTAAGAAGCAAGCCGCAGCCTGTTTGAGCCGAGGCATTGGCATTCCTGTTCCACAAGCAATGACGCGTATCTCGTCAGGCTTTAGCTCTTCAGTGCCAGAGTAGTAAACTTCATGCTCAGGGTACGGCTTGGTGGGCGACCATTTGCCAGTTGATGGTGTGGTCGCCTCAGCCGAATCATTAAGTTTCAAGCGGATGTTCACGTCAAGAGTAAGAGCTGCCGCCCCGAATAGTCCAAGGGTTGTCAAGGTCGCGATGGCTAATTTCTTGGAAAACATTAGAAAACCTCCATTAAATTAAAAATAATCGGTTTATTATTACTAACGGGACTTAGACAAAAAATAATGAGAAAAGAGCCTCAAACCCATTTATATCAAGGTTTTTTGGAAGCAAAAGGAGAGGGTAGGATGGGCGCAATAGTAATACGAATGTTCCATTCTTGACCCAAGGTTTCTGGTTGAATCGGAACCCATTGGAATTCAACACCAAGTTTAAGTGGCATCTTTCCTCCAATTACACTTGTTTTATAAACACCCAAGCCGATTGGCACCGTCCATTGCTCTCCGGCATCAGCGTTCCAGTCCAAGGTAAGAATTGGAGTTCCGCCGACCTGCCAACCATTCTCAAAATTGAGGAAATAAAATATATTTAGCCAACTAAAGGAAACATCTTGGGCATCGTCATCTCCCGCAAAAGAAAACCAGTTCTGAGATAAGCCGCCAATAATGAACTTGCGACCGATAAAGGCAAGCACCCCAGAAGGCCCAATGGACCATTTTTCGCTACCTAGCCGATCGCTTGCGGTAGGAAACTGAAAGGTCGGCCCTAAACCCCAAACCAAGTCCCCACCACCCCAGCTTTCCTTCGGCAGTGATTGACCTAGCAAAGAGAATACTACCATGTCACCGAATCCACTCTCACCTGTAAATGGCAATCCCCCTCGGGGCAAACCACCTGGCACTCCAGGAGGAAACCCCGATCCTGGAAAACCTGTTTCTGGGATGTCTGGTCTAGCATCAACTCTCTCTCGAATCCTGTCAATATCGGGAAGATCCGCATGCATGACAAACGGAAATGTTGGTCGGGTTACCCAGATCCAATTTTCCCCAATAACCGGAATAGAAATCACTGGCTGAACTGACCATACGTTGAGAGTTTTTGTTTCGTCGGTAGCATCACCTCCTAGAAAGTAGTTGTCGATTTGGTTAAGAAAGATCAAAAAGTCACCGCCAAGGGGGTTGGCAGACTTCCTTGCCGCTTCTCCTACATCCGAGGACAGACCTGGATCTCCTTGTGCTAAAAGTTTGCCAAGGGAATCGGCTTCGCCTTGGCTGGAGAAGTGTAGCTTTGCAGAGTCAATCTTCGCCAATTGACCAGATCCTGCACTAGCCTGCAAGTCAAATGCACTAGCCTGTAAGCCAGATAGGGCAGATGCTCGGCAGCTTATATACTGTAGTTCGGTCAAGGAATTTTGAGCAGAGTTCTGAGGAGGAAAAGTTTGTTGTGCAGCTATAGTGATTTCTTGATTGGCTTCGGCAACAGGGTTAGGTGTTATAAAAGTTCTCCGTTTTGGGGAATTTCCCTCCTTGGAGGTTTGACAAGCAAATAACTCTGTTGTGGCTTTGTTCTCATTACTAACTGTTTCTGGAACTGTTTGAGCGTTAGCTATCCCTAGACACACCTGAAACGTTATCGATATGGAAGAAATAAATGCGATACTGAAAAACTTCATGACAATGAGCTCTCTAATAAATAACTTCTATAAACAACTTTAAGTATGCAAAACAAGTTTAAGTATGCAACACAATGTCAATTGACTTCAACTTGATATCAATTAAAGGATTAAACCTACTTTATTAAATAATATTTAAATATTTTTACTCTTTCTTCTGGCTACTGGCTATCCGATTTAAGACTGCTTATCCTAATATGGACATTTGGTAATAAATCTACACTAACTAATAGATTTATATGGATTTATAAAGTATATAAATATGGGCTTGCTCAAACCCGTATTTCTCACCCAAAAGGCGATCGCTAAACCCAGAAGCTTTACTGCATCTAGGTTTTACCCTGGTGTTAACTCCTGCTGTGAAACAACAGTCTGTGGGTTGAGTTCCAGTCAGCATCAAAATCAATTAAATTTTAATAAAAAAGGAATTTACTTGGCATAAAATAAGAGCAAATATTGTAAGGATTCAGGTGGAGGGGGTATTGACAAATGTGACATCCGAGGCGGATTATCACAATTATGGAAAAAGATCTGCCTCGAAAACCAGACCGTGAAACCCTTCTTCAGTTGCCTCTCGAACAACTGGTGGACATGATTATCGAGCAGGCGATCGCTACAGAGGAACTAAACAAAAGAATTTTAGAACTTGAACTTGAAATCCAAAAATTAAAAGTTAGTCGAGATTTAGACAGTCAAACATCATCCAAGCCGCCATCAGGAGATTTACTCAAAAAATCAGAAAAGAAACCAAAGGATAACCAACAAGAAGAGAGCGAAAGGAAAAAACGGAAACCTGGAGGACAACCAGGGCATCGAGGAAAAACTCGTAAAGGATTTGCCAGAGTGGAACGCGCGCGAAATTTTACGTCCAGATTTTTGTGACGGTTGTGGTGTGAGTAGCTTGGACGAAACACCAATCAAAGTAGAAGCCCAACAAGTAGCACAGTTGGTAGAGCATCCCATCGAAATAGTTGAATATCATCGCTACACTTGTGTTTGTCAGCATTGTGGAAAGTCACAAACAGCAGACTGGTCGTCCAAGATAGTTCCAGGGCAAGATCTAGGAATACGACTACAAGGCTTTTTAGGATGGATAAATAACTACGGGCATTTGTCTTATGAAAAGCAGCAAGAACTTTTGTGGGAACTAGGGCGGATAGAAATTGGAGTGGGAACCCTGGTTAACACGAATGAACGAATAGATCGAGCAGTTGCTCAAAGTGTCAACTCTCTCCAAGATTGGATACAACAAACCCAACCCAATATTCATGTGGATGAAACACCTTGGATGGTTAAAGGCGTAAAAGAATGGTTGTGGATTTTTGCTAATACCGACTTCGCCTTGTTTCACGCAGGAGACACTCGCTCTCGTGCCGAATTAGAAACTATCCTGGGTTTGAGTTACGATGGTGTGCTTAGTTCTGACGACTATAGCGTTTATAACGGTTATGATGTCAAAGCCCAACAGAAATGTTTGGCACATTTACGCCGTCATTTTAAGAAGCTCATTAAGCTCCCAGGGTTAAATAACCCAGAAATTGGCAAACATTTTATCAAGTTGATTGATGAAGCCTTTAAAAATTATGGTTTATGGCAACAAAACCAAGAGCATCTGGAGTTCTTGACTTGGGCATCTGAGTTTAAAGCCAAAGTTCAATCTTCCATAAATCAATGGATTGCTCAAGCCGGAGCAGAAGCGGGGAAGCTTTTACGTTCGTTACGAGATAAAGCAAATCAATGGTGGTATTTTCTCGCTCACCCAAAAGTACCTCCTGATAATAACCTAGCTGAACGAACCTTACGTTTAGCTGTTACCAAACGAAAAGTCAGTGGGGGTTCCCGTTCAATGGAGCGATTCCAAAATACTGCCAATTTATTGACGGTAGTACAAACTTGTCGTCGTCAAGGACGTTCCGTTATTGGATTTTTTGCGCAAGCTATACAAGCAATAGTGAGTCCTTCTATACCAGCACCATCTTTAATCCCTCAAATTCACACCTGAATCCTTACTTTATTTTGTCATGTTTAATTTTTCGATTGGAATTATTTTAAAGTTATTTTTTAAGAATTTTTGCCGAATTTAGTAGATTGACCATGACTAAATATCTGAAATTTCTTTTATTAGGAAAAATCAGCAACTTTTAAGCTTGAAATTAGGCTTTCAACTTAATTTGTGAGAAATACGGGTCAAATCTGATAAACACAATCAGCTATGGAAATTCAGCACTGATGATTCTGAGTACTTTGTACAAGAAATGTCACCGGTTGCCCCTTCGGTTACTTGCCATCCTGATAAGGGATCAATATTTAAGAGTCAGGTCACTGCCAGCAAGCTGCAAAAGCTGGGGATGTTCAAGATTCAAATGATTAATGCGCGGGTTCTATCTCCGGAACCGCGAGAATATTATAGTGTAACCGTGCCCCTTCATAATGCTTTTGAAATTGTTCATCGAAATCAGACAGTCGATTTTCATTCAACCCAGGCGCACATTCAAAATTGCGACGAAAGCTTTGACTTGCGGGTGCATAAGCCTTGCTCGATGTTGGTGGTCAATATCGAGCAATTATATTTCAATAATCATGCTCAAAAGTTTTATGCTGGTGAGAGTTTCCAGGAAATCAAGTTTGACTCAATTCTTTCATTGACAACTCAAAGCGGTGCCAGCTTTTGGCGCTACCTTAGTTTCCTCTGGCATGAAATTGAACAGGATGGTTTTTTACTACATTCTCCATTAGCATTACAGGAGTTTGAGAATGCCCTGCTGGGTTTACTGCTCAGCAGCAGATTAGAAAATTCGCATAATCACGAGCTCTTGCAAGTTAAAGATTGTTCTTCGATTTATGTTCGTCGCGTTGAGGAGTACCTCATGGAGCATTTATCCAGTCCAGTTTCTGCCGCTGATATGGCCGAAATTGCCGAGGTGAGTGCCCGTACTCTGAGTCGAGCCTTCAAAAAATATTGTGGCAAAACACCAAGACAGTTTCTCAAAGAGCGTCGTTTAGAAGCCTGTAATCGTGCCTTGCTGGCCGCAGATTCGCAGACTAGCAGTGTAATAGACATTGCCCTAAAGTATGGCTTTTCTCACCTGGGACGTTTTGCCATTGAGCACCGCAAGAGATTTCAGGAGCTACCATCCGAAACCTTACGAAGGCGATCGAAAAAATCTATAATTTCTATTATACTTTGCACGGTTACAATCTGAGCTTTTTTCACAGTGGTATATATGTGGTATATATAAGGTATGCAAAAACGCAAGTTATGACCGTGCAAAGTATAGACAAATGATTATCGGAAATCCTTATGCAAACCACCGTCAATAATGAATCCCTAATAGTTGTAGATGGACACGTTCATATTCACTCGTGTTTCGATCTGGAAATACTCTTGGACAATGCACTGAGTAATTTTCAAACCCTTCATGGTCATAATGCTGCTTTCTGCTTAGCTTTAACCGAGTCCAAATCTCAAAACTATTTTCATCGTTTATTTCAATTAAGTCAGGGCAAAGAAAGTGGGCTGAACTTAAATTTCTGGCAAATTATTGCTACTGATGAACCCTGTTCCCTTTATGCCCAAAAGTCTGAGGCACGATCTACCAATACAGAGGGAGTGTATCTAATTGCTGGTCGTCAGGTTGTTACTCTCGAAGGATTGGAAGTATTGGCATTGCTCACCGAGGAAACTTTTTTAGATGGTTACCCTATCGAACAAACGATTCATGATGTCCTGGAAAGCGGTGGAATTCCCGTGATTCCTTGGGGATTTGGCAAATGGATGGGAAACCGTGGTCGTCGACTATTAAAGTTATTGCAATCATCAATACCTGGTTTGTTCTTAGCGGACAATAGTGGTCGTCCCATATTTTGGCCAGAACCTGTATTTTTCCAGCAAGCCAAACAGCAGGGAATAGCTATTCTAAGCGGGACCGATCCCTTTCCTTTTAAATCGGAAGTGAATCGCCCAGGAAGAGCGGGATTCAGCATTTATGGAGCTTTAGATCCACTCAAACCCGCTACCAGTTTACGAAAATTGTTATTGTATCCTAACAGTTCACCCGAACTTTATGGTGATTTAGAAGCACCTTTGCAATGTCTGCGCAACCAGATTGCGATACAATACTTGAAACATTTTAGAAATAACTATATATGAAGGCATTAGTAATTTCCCCACAGCCTTTTTTTACCTGTCGTGGAACTCCACTAAGTGTCTACTATCGAACACTAATTACAACAGAATTAGGAGTTTCTGTAGATCTTCTTACCTATGGTGAAGGTGAAGATGTTGATATTGCTGGAGTTAATATCATTCGCATACCCCGCTTTAAATTTTTGGGTCCAGTTAAAGTTGGTCCATCAGGTCTCAAACTATTTTTAGATATTTTTATTTTTTTTAAAGCAATCTCTTTGTTAATTAAAAATCGTTATACTTTTGTCCATGCCCACGAAGAAGCGGTTTTTTTCTGCTGGTTTTTAAAGCCAATTTTTAAATTCAAACTCGTTTACGATATGCACTCTAGTCTGCCAGAACAGTTAACCAACTTTGAGTTTACTCGTTCAAAGTTGCTGATTGGTCTGTTTGGCTGGTTAGAACGGCAATGCCTAAAAGTAGCTGACGTTACCATTACCATTTGTCCGAGCCTCTACAACTATGCCCGAAGTTTAGCTCCTCCCCAGTCTTTTGTCACTCTGATTGAAAATTCTATTTTTGATGAAGTTAACTTTGCCCAACCTGTCTTGTCAGGAAGAAAGCTAGATAATTTTTTCGCGGATAAGCGGTTGGTGCTTTATGCTGGTACTCTAGAGCGTTATCAAGGTATCGATCTGTTGATTGCTGGCTGCAAAACAGTAATGGAGAAAGAGCCAGACTTATTTCTACTGATTATAGGTGGTACGCCAGCCCAAGTAGAGCATTATACAAAGCTGGCTAAAAAATGTGGAATCTCACAACGCTGTCAGTTTATGGGAAAAGTTGCCCCACAATTAGCTAAATACTACGGGAGTTTAGCTACAGTGCAAGTTTCTGCTAGGACAAGCGGAACAAATACCCCTTTAAAAATATACGAACAGATTTCCCGTGGAATTCCCTTAGTTGCTACGAATATTGCTTCCCATACCCAGGTATTAGATGAAAACGTGGCATTCTTAGTAGAACCAACACCAGAAGGAATAGCCAGAGGAATCGCAGCAGCAATAGCCCCAGCTTCAGAACCCAAGCGGAAGGCAGCCCGTGCTAAACGACTCTATGAGCGGAGGTATTCCCGCCATATCTATAAAGATAAGATGAGGGATATCCTAGCTCATCTAAGGGATCAATTTATATCATCATCAATTCCATCCATGGCAATTGAGCGTGACTGTGACTATCTTGTAGATCGCCGAGGTGGTCGTTAACTGTGTGTGGTATAGCAGGTATTGCTGCTTTCAATGCCCAACAGCCGCCAACAATTGAGCAAATTTCTCGAATGTGTGATGCGATCGCTCACCGAGGACCAGACGATCAAGGCTACGATATTAGGGATTCTGTGGCGTTAGGAATGCGCCGTCTCTCAATTATTGACGTTGCAGGGGGGCAACAGCCGATTTTTAATGAAGCTGAGACGATTCTGACTGTTTTTAATGGCGAGATCTACAATTTTAAAGAACTGCGTCGATCGCTACAGTCTCAGGGACACATTTTCTCAACTCAAACTGATACAGAAGTAATCGTACATGCTTATGAACAGTATGGTTCAGACTTCCCCAATTATTTGAATGGGATGTTTGCGATCGCCCTGCACGATACTGTCCAAAAAAAGTTATTTTTGGTGCGCGACCATATCGGTATTAAACCGCTTTACTATGCCTATAGCGATCGGTATTTGGTTTGGGGTTCAGAGATCAAGGCGATTTTAGCTAGTGGCTTAGTCGAACGCAGCCTGGATATCAATGCTCTGAGTCAATTCTTAGCTTGGGAATATGTTCCAGGTGAAGCAACCCTTTTTCAGCAGATTCGCAAGCTCAAACCAGGCTCATCTTTAGAAATCGATTTGAGGCAACCTAGCTGTCAACCCCAGGCATTTTGGGATATTCCTTCAGTGTCAGAAGACCTGAACCTGACCACAGAAGATTGGTCGCATCTGGTAGCTGATCAGCTGGGACAAGCAGTTCGGCAACAGCTTGTCAGTGATGTCCCATTAGGAGCATTTTTGTCAGGAGGGGTCGATTCTTCCTTAATTGTGGCAGCAATGGGTAAGGCAAAAACTTTTAGCATTGGTTTTGAAGATCCCTCCTACAACGAACTCGGCTGGGCAAAAATAGTCGCAGACCATTTGCAGGTCGAGCATACTAGTGATGTGATTCAACCAGAAGTCGTCGGGCTTTTTGAACACTTGATGCACTTCATGGACGATCCTATCGGTGACTTTTCGATTTTTCCCACCTATTTGGTGTCTCAATTAGCGCGACAACAAGTAAAAGTAGTGCTGAGTGGAGACGGTGGAGATGAGCTTTTTGGCGGTTATGAAACCTATCTCGCGGATGAAAAAGCTCGACTGTACGGGCAAATCCCTCAAGTAGTCCGTAAGCAAGGGATTGAGCGATTAATTAATAGCCTCAAGCCTCAGATTCAAAAGAAGGGTTTGGTAAACAAAGCCAAACGATTTATTGAAGGATTAGATAATCCAGAAGCCTTATCCCACACGCGCTGGCGACTTTTTGCTGGAGAAGTAATTCAGCAAGCATTGTTGAGTCAGGACGCTGTGGCAGCCATGACTCAACCAATAGATCTTCATATTTTAGAACTTTTTCACCAGGCTGGAGATCGCCAGCCTCTTAATCGCAGCCTTTATGTTGATGTTAAAAGCTATCTCTGCGATAATATTTTAGCCAAAGTAGATCGCATGTCGATGGCAGTTTCTTTGGAAACCAGAGTTCCTTATCTCGATCGAAAACTGGTAGAGTTGGCGTTTCGTATTCCGACTGAATACAAAATTAATCAAGGAAAAACAAAAATATTGCTCAAAACTTTAGCTGCCCAGCGAGTGCCTCCTAAATGTGTTTATCGTCCCAAAGAAGGATTTAGCATTCCCATTAAACAGTGGCTCAAGACTCAGTTTCGCCCAATACTGGAAGACTATTTACAGCCAAATGTTCTACAAGAACAGGGGCTGTTTCAATCGAGTACCGTTGAACGACTCAAACAAGAACATTTCGCTGACCAGGCTAATCATAGTCACTTGCTCTGGTCGTTGATTGTGTTTCAAGCATGGTATCGACGCTGGTTTGAGAGTTAGGAGTGTTCTGTTGTCAGTAGTTTAATTTTTTAGGACACTTGTTACTCGTTACTCGTTACTCGTTACTCGTTACTCGTTACTCGTTACTCGTTACTCGTTACTTACGGGCAGTTAACTTTTCTGTCCTAACCGATTAACGTACTGCGATATATAGCAGCTTCAACTACATTGCTTAACAATCGCCAACGGAGCTTGTTGTCGATTTACACTATAAACCACTGGGCACTCGGCAAATCGCTGCTCCCAGCCCCAGCGCGGTAGGGATAAATAGTAAAAGGGTTTCCCATTTGCTTCAAATTTTTCGTAGGGAATCACTGTCAGGTCTTGATCAGCCAACAATTTTACCGAAATGAGTGGCTCGGTTGACACTAATGGCAACGTGCGATCCTGATGTTGGTTTAACCAAATCACCGCTTCTGCCATACTTAATCCCCAGTAGTCAGTTTCAAAGCGTTCCGATGCAGCAGGTAAACCGCCAAAGGTACGGTTAAAGTAGACATATTCATAGGGATGTAGTCGAACCATGTCAACCCATATTGGCAGTGCCAAGGCAATAAATACCGCCACGAGGGTCAGTTTTGCCAGTTGAGGACGGAGGATCTGATAGAGCCAGGCGATCGCTACTGCCGAGATCGTGGCAATAGCTGGTAATAGATAGAGTACCGTCCTCAACCCATCAAACAGAGTGGCTTGGTAGAGCATGGCAAACACTGGCAGCCCCAAAATTTGTAATCCTAATAGCAATAAACAAGCTCGCTGCCCGACGGAAAGTCGTCTATATTTCAGGGTCGCTAATATCAGTCCAGCTACAAGTAATAATAAGACCACGACGGGGGTGGTAATGCCAACCCAGGTTGGCAAATAGTACCACGGAACTGTTTTAGCTGGGATGGAGGAGCCATTAAATAAAACCGTATGTGGCCAATCTTCCTTGTAGTAGAAATTAAATGCTTCCAAATACCAGCGGATCGGGTTAGCCCACGAAGCTGGATAGAGAGTAATAATTGTTAGGATACAAGTCACTAGCATCACACCATAGAATTGTCCAAACCGAAGGATCTGCTTTAACTTTTCTCCCCCCTGTAATCGCAGCAGAACATCCACTAAAGGAACAAACGCCACTAATACAGAGGCATCGATACGCGCCCCAGCACCACATCCCACCAAAATGCCATAGAGGGCTGAATAGACCGTTGTCCCATTCAGTCCAATAGATAGTTTGCTTTGCTGTCGATGGTAGTAACTAATTAGGTAAGTTCCCAACCATGTACCTAAAGTAAACATCATTGCAAAGGGAATATCTTTGGGATTAAAGAGACTATGACCCCAAAATCTTGGCATTAACAGCAGCAACAAGGGTCCTAACCAGGCAAATTCAAATCCAGCTAAAATACCTACAAGACCAGCTACTGCAACGTAGGTTACTAAGGACAGCAAGAAGGTAAATCGGTGCTTAAGGGCAATGCGAGCCTTAAGTTCATTAGTTTCACTTGATATGGGTGCGGTAATTATTTCCTGACCTTTGTATAGGACATCGGCAGCCAAATTGAATAAAGTACCATAGTATTCCAAATGGGTATGGTAGTCCTTGATGCCAGTAACAATATCATGGTTGACGTGTACCACCTTCATGGACGCTTCTTCATCCCAAGAAATAGCATATTTGGGAATAGTAGCAAAACCTAATACTCCAATCAGAACTAATATAGTTATTAACCGAATTGTCCCGCTACGAATTTTGCTTTGATAGCGAATGTTATTTTTAGTGGACATTCTGTCTACTCCTTCTTAGTAAAAAGATACAATATTGGCCCCCAGTCCCACTGATCGTAAAATGTTGTTTCTGATTCAAGGAAAAACTCATTTTGCTTAAGGAGGTTAATAATCTCTTCTTGGTAGTTTCCCCACTCGTCATAAGAAAGAAATACTAACCAAAATCGTTTCTGTTGTCGGGCAAGGTTAGCGATCGCCTCATCGAGATTTTGCGGTGTAATCTCTGAAACAACATCTAAGGGATAGTCTAGATCTAAATCAATTGGGTAAATGGGCAGTTGACCGTTGTAGTAGTGTTCGACACTTGGCACCGTAAAGTCAGGATAAACTACAATGGCATCTCCTGATTGTTCTTGTTGAGCAATAGTTGCAGCCAAGTTCCGCCAGTCCTCGCGGTAGGATTGGGTATAGAAACGGGTCAAGGAACTGAGAGTTGCGATCGCTATTAGTCCTATTGCTCCATAGGCTATTAGCCGATGCCATGATGCCTTTTGGTAGAGCCACTGTATCGTAGCCGCGATCAAGATTAGCAGGTAGGGCGCAGCCACAAATAGATAACGAACGTCCCATAGCCTTGGCGAAGCTTGGGAGAAGAGAAATGTCATCACCAGTGGTAGGAAACCCCAGTAGACTGCCCATGATAGTTTGCGATCGGGATAATTACGCCAAGCTAATACCAATCCACAACCAACTAAGCCCAGGATTGCCAGAGCATAGATTTTAAAAAACAGGTCATATAAACTTGTAAGGGATGCCCAGGGAGATAGGGATGGCCACGCGTTAAAGCTAGACAAAGATCTAACAATATCGATCGCTCCTGGCTTATCAATCGCCCTACCATCTTCTAAAAAATCGATGAGCGGGGGGACGATATCTTTAGCTAATAGTATGACGGGGATAGTAAGTAGTCCTAGAATCCAGATTACATAGCGGTTTTTCAATAGCCGTTGTAATTGCGATCGCCCAACAGTGAGTAATAGCAGCCCATCTGGCACTAGCAATAACATATTTACTTGAGCGGTAAGTACCCCCAAAAAACGCAACAGTAGCCAACCAGCGATATTAATAGTTTTTCGGTTCAATTTTGTGAGTACCTGAGTCAACATCAAGCTACCCGCTACCCCCAAGCAGGCACTCATCATATAAAAGCGTACTTCCTGAGTAAAATAAATTGCCAAGGGTGATAATGTCAACAGCAGTGCTGCCATTAATCCAGTGGTTCGATTGACTAGCTGCTTGCCCAATTGATAAGTCAGACCGACACAGATCACCCCAAACACAACGGAAAGCCCCCGTAACCAGGCATCATTTACGCCAAAATACATCCAGCCCCGCAGCAGCCAAAAATAAAGTGGGCGATTGAAATGATTGAGGGGTCCTTTGGCACTACCAATGCTATAAGACTCGATAATTGAAAGACTCTCTCCCTCCAGTTGGTAGCCATAGAGTACAGCAGCTAAGATTAAAATTAGGGCAATTGGCATCCATCGCAATGGATGTTTGAGCTGAATCATAGCTTATCGCGCAAATAACAGACCATAAAGCTTAAATAGCCGAGACATTTTCTTTGGCGGCAGATCGCTCAAAGCTATCAATCTGAGGGTGCTTGAGTAAATAGTTGCCCGCAGCTAGGTAGTCGAGATTACCGTTGAGAAACCCGCGCACAGCGTCATCTGGAGTACAGACAATGGGTTCTTCGTGCAAGTTGAAGCTGGTATTAATCAAGCAGGGCAAGCTAGTGATTGTATGATATTCTTTAAGGATTTTATAGTAGCTAGGATTAGCGGTTTCAGCAATTAGCTGAGGTCTAGCAGTGCCATCAACGTGAACTACCGCAGGACAGTGTTGCTGCATCCAATCGGTGCATTCAAAAGTGATGGTCATAAACTGGGCTGGATAGCGTGCTCCGTCGAGATTTTTATAACACTGGTCAGCGTACTCTACTAAGGTGACTGGGGCAAAAGGCATAAACTCGGTGCGGTTGAGCCGCTGATTGAGCCAGGTATTGACGCTAGGATCGGTGGGCTGATACAGAATTGTACGGTTACCCAAGGCACGGGGTCCATATTCCATGCGACCGTTGAAACGAGCGACGACCCAGCCATCAGCCAACAACTCAGCAACTCGACGTTCTATATTGTTACAGTATTCTGCCTGAATGCCAGCTTGCATAATGGACTGCTCGATCTCGGTATCGCTGTAGCCAGGACCCAAGTAGACATCCGTCAGCGTAACTGGTAAGTCGGGAATCGATTTGTGGGTGGCAGTATGAGCTAAAGCAGCTCCCACTGACAGACCTTCATCACCCATGCCAGGATGAATAAAGATGGAGTTGACGTTATCAAGTTGATGCACCGCCTGATTAAATTTAACGTTGGCGAATACACCTCCTGCTACAGCTAAATCACCGCAACCGCTTTGGTCAACCCAATGATGAATATAATTGCCACCCACTTCTTCTAGTACCTGCTGCATACTAGCTGCTAGGTCAGCTTTATCAAAATCTTTTGGCAAAGCCTTTTGCAGAGACTTGATTGCCGACCAATAGAATACCTGTCCGCGATTTGTAATCGTTCCAGTATCATAGGCAATGAATCGTTTGAGTAAATCGGCATAAATAGGCTGACCGCGAGCAGCTAAACCAGTAATCTTGCCTTCGTGTTTTTGGGCTTTAAAACCGCACAGATGGGTGATATAGGCGTAATAATTGCCAATAGAATCAAAACTATCCACGTTTTGCAGCTTGCGAAAACGACCATTTTTGACGCTATATACCCGAGAGGAAGTATTGTCCCCTGCACCGTCGAGGGTAATAACAGTAGCGTTGTTTAATCCACTGGTAAAGTAGGCACAGCAGGCGTGGGCAAAGTGATGTTCGATAAATTCAATCGGGCAGCTAAAGCCCCAATCACTTCTTAAGCGTTCTAAAATTACCCTGCGCCGAGCTTTTCCTGTTAAAGATTTGACTTTATAGTAGGCATTTTTCAGGAGTTCGTTGCCTCCAAAAACCTGGTTAACGCTAGAGGAAACTCCTAGCATCATTTCCTTGAGAGGTTCTTGTTCTTCTCGCAGCCAACCATCGTAAGCCAGGGGTTCTTCTCGAAAGACTTCGTTGAGGGTGGCGATCGCAATTGCGTCAATCTCTGAGGGATGGGAGTTGGTTGCTTCCAGTATATGGCTAATGGAGGCGCGAGGAAAGCCAGTAGCCATCTTGGCACGAATTAGCCGTTCTTCGTGGATAGCATAGCGGATGTGACCGTCTTCAATCAAAGCTGCCCCGCCTGTCATGCCATCGGATATACCCAAGATTTTCATTAAACGGAGTCTCCTAAACCACTAACCCAAACGATTAAGCTCACACAGTTAACTCAACTAATTCAACGGTTTTTTGAACCCATCCCATAATCCCCGTGCTTTAGCCAAAACGGCTTTTTGGTTGCCGTAACAAGCCTGAAGCAAGAAGGCTGGAATTAGCCCTACTATACCATAAAGAAAGTATTTCCAACGCTGACTAGCACTACTATATTTACGCACATAATACATCGAATTTACCGCCTCTAAATACTTTTTTCGTGGACTATAGCTACCAATTGTCGAAGAACCACCGTGCCACACCACTGCTTGAGGGACATAGACAATGCGATAGCCCATTTGAGCAGCCCGAGTACAAAAATCTGTATCTTCATGTCCGTAGCCATAAAAGGATTCGTCTAAAAAATCTAGCTGCTCAAATACCTCGCGACGAGCCATCAAAGCACAGCCAGGAAAATAATCAACTTCTTCGATTTGGTCGTACTGACCCCGATCAGGTTCATTAGTCCCACGCTCCACAGTGACGTTCTCAGTGTAGGTGATACGCCCTCCCACACACTGCAATAATCCAGAGCCATCATCGTGGTAAGTCTTAGGACCGAGAATTCCAATCTGGGGGTCAGAAGTAGCTACCCGAATCAATTCACCAATCGCCTGGGGTTCAATGCGAGCATCGTTATCTAATGAGAGGACATAATCTACTTTCTGCTGGCAAGCGACACGAAACCCAGAATTGCGTCCACCTGTCACCCCTAAATTCTCTTTATTTTCTATGATGGTTACCTCAGAAAATTGGGATCGCAGATAGTCGACTGAGCCATCGGTAGAGGCGTTATCAACCACAAAAATATTCTTCTGGGGGTAGGGGGATGCCAATAAGCTTCGTAGACAGACTTCAGTGAGGGCTTTGCCATTGTGGTTAAGCACCACGACTCCGACGGTGGGGTTTGATGACTGCATCTTACTTAGATCTTGCACCTAATATGTAATTTATCTGTGACATGAGGGTAAAGGGTAAAGGGTAAAGGGTAAAGGGTAAAGGGTAAAGGGTAAAGGGTAAAGGGTAAAGGGGCATTAAATTGATTACCAATCTCAAAATCTTTAGTTTTTTTGAAAGGCGTGCAAGATGTGAGCCTTAGAAAATTTTAGATGATGAAAGAGTCACTAAATAAGCTTTGCAGTCATCCCCGTAGTGCGGTGCGATCGCTATTTAAATTACAATTACTTTTCATAGGATATTTCTGACCGTCATGGGAGAGACTCACAAGGGTAGGTTTTTAACAAAGAAAGGAGTTGCGATTAAATTGCATTTACCAATCTCAAATTGCCTTTAGTTTTAAGGTAGTGATTCTCATCAATGTTCATTATTGGAGACGAGCCTGGGAGTTTCATCTCTCATCTTCCCTCCCTTTCCTCACTTCTCAGCCACAGAAAATAGAGATTTAACTTTTTGTGTTCCCAGAGCAAGAGCCATTTGAATTTCAGCGATAGTAATCGCTTTAGTAGCCAGATTACCCAGTAAGTATAGGGTACTGTAGACTAAAAAGCCCAGTAGCAGTTGCCCAAAACCCGCCACAGGTAGCCATAAGATAGGGAAAGAACCAAGCGCAGCAGCGATCGCTACAATTCCCACCATCCCTAGATCCCGCCAGGGCATAACCTGCTTCCAGCTTACCCCTAACCGCTCGCGAATTTGGTTCAAAAGTAATCCCACAAACAAGTAGCTTGCTAGCACAGCGGAAACTGCTGCTCCCATCCAGCCAAAGGTTCGTAATAGAATAAAGCCCACAACAATATTAGCGATCATCGCCACCAGTTGGGCTTTAAAAACCACCTGAGTTTTGCCCAACGAAGCCAGAATGTAGTCAAATACAGTAATCCGTATCGGGGAAAACAGCAGATAAATCCGAAACGGCCACACGCTGGCAGCATATTTAGTTGAGAATAATCCCGTAACCACAGGTTCGGCGAACACCATCAAAAATGTGGTCACTGCTAGCACGGGTAATGCCAACTTTCGCATTGATTGATGCCACATCGCCAGGAAACCTTTGATATCTCCGTCGCCATACAGTTGGGTGAGATCGCTCATCATCACTGAAACCACTGGCAATGAGGTCACTCCTCCTAAGGGAATCTCAAACGCTCCTGCTGCGTACACGGCGAATATCGCAGGGGGATTAAACAGAGAAACCATCACTTTATCGACTTGGTAGTTGAGCGCCCCAGTCAAGCTGGAAAGTCCGTAGGGAGCAGCATAGGCTAATTGCGATCGCCATTCTGAAAGGGAAAATATCAGCTTCAGCCGTTTCACTGGCTGCCACACCAACCACAGTCCTAAAACCGTTTGAATAATACCGTAAACAATTAGTGATTTAAACACTAAATCGAGTCGTTGCCCGAAGATAGCAGCCGATGCGACCGCAGCGATCATAGCAATCTTGCTCAGGCTTTCAAATAAAGCTGCGCTGCTTACCCGTCCCAGACTGAGCAAAATTTCCTCCGTACTCACCGATGGTAAAATTACCAAAGGGTAAAAGGAAAACAACCGCAGGTAATCAGCTAAGGCTGGATTGTTGAAATTGACCGCTAGGGGTTCAGCCAGAAGATACAGTGCTGCTGAAAAAGGTAAGGAAAATAACACTAAACTCAGTACTGTTTGTAAGATAAACCCCTTTTTTTGGTCATCTCGTAGACGCGGTAAAAAGTAAAAAACGCTGATGGGCAACCCCAACTCAAACAAAAATAGTAAGGATTTGTTAACTAGCCAGACCTGATTAAACGTGCCAAACTCTGCCTGGGTTAGAGTTCTTGCTAACACTACGCCAATTAATAAGAAAGCTGCGTGAGCCACAACCTTACTGCCGATCATTAGAAGTGCTTTGCCAAACATTTAGTGCTAGTGTAATTGATTTATTAGCTTTAAAAGCTTTAAAAGATTTGAGCTATCTCCTCCTCTCATTTCATCTAGTAGAAGATGGTTTTAGACTCAAAGGTAAAGACTAGCAGTAATAGACAGGCTAGAATCGTCGGCAAATTTTTCTGTAGGAGCTAACTTAAGATAAACGGAAATTCCTCGACAGAAAACAGTTAGATGATATGAGCTAATACTAGCAAAAAAAGTACTTTTAAATATTTCAGATAGACTTTGATGCTTGTCGACTAATAGCAACATTTTCTGAAACATCAGGCTTGCCTTCAAACTTGGGACAATGAGCGCACTGATGGGGGAGAATTCCTTGAGCCATCTTGGCTTTGAATTCTGTGTATTCGTCATTTTGCCAGATATTTCCGTAGGTATCTTTCGCCAAATTACCTAGACTACGACTGTTTTGGGCTTTGCGATCGCCGTTCTGGGTCGTATAGCAACAAGGATGCACATAGCCATCATAGGTGACAAAGTTACGAGTCCAGGGAAAATCGCACTGCTGTACTGGGAGTTTATCAAATAGCTCTACCTTGACCAAAATTCCAAGTTCCTGGGCTTTATTTAGGGCTTCGTTAAACTTCTGGCGCACCTCTTGCCGTAGTTCCCTCGTTCCCATACTGCTAGTATCATCAAAGGTAACAATATTAACAAACTGCACCATTCCAATACCGACCTCATGGGCGATTTCTATAATAGCAGGTAGCTCTTGGTAGTTGGTATTACACACCACCGTATTGATCTTCACTTCTGGTAACTTGCTTCCCATCTCCTGCTTGAGTGCCACCAATCTTTTGACGTTGGCAATTACCCGCTCAAATTTTGCCCCTCGACGAATCGACTCATAGGTATCTGCTGTTGCTCCATCTAGTGAAAGAAAAATCTGATCGATACCAAGGTCGATAATGCGCCGTGCCGTCTGCTCGGTCATGAGGGTAAAGTTGTCGTTGAGGGTGATATAAATACCTTTATCCTTAAGAAATTTGACGATCTCAAAAAAATTATTATTTACCAGAGCTTCCCCAATGCCTGTCAGGTCAATGCGCTTGAGCTTGGGCAGATGTGCCACCATCTGCTGTACGTTATCAAATTCCAAATCTGCTGGTGTTTCAGTCCAGTAAGAAATTTCACAAAAAGTGCATTTTAAATTACATCGAGTAGTACATTCAATCTGAATTGAACGGGGTGAAAAGCTGAGATTAGGAAATCGCTTTGATAGCTGCATTAGAAGGCGATCTCCTAAGTCTAAATAGCCGACTTTTAAGGTATTGTATAATCCTACATAATTAAGTTTATAGCGCAGCAATGCCAACATTGAGTTTTTAAGTCCCATTATTGCTCCCCTTGTGAGATAGTAGTCATCGATGCAGGTGTTTTTTTGCGCCAATGTAGTCGATTAATCCCTATCGCTCGCTTTGCCATAAAAGAAAGAAAGGGGAATAGTTCTTTACGTAAGCTGACAAAAAATAGACAAGACATCTGACAGCTAGAACAAGTTTTTCCTTGAATTTGCTCGCGACGATATTTTAAATTTTCAGGAGAATAATATAGATCGCTCGATGGAGTTTCTAAGGCATTGCCAATGGGTTGACTATTGTGACAATATTGCACGCTTCCATCTGGGTTGAGCAACATTCCCTGATCGGCAAAAGGACAGGGTAAATTGCGTTCTGTCGAACCTTGTGACTTCTCGATCACTTCAGCATAGTAGTAAGCCAAAGCATCAAATAAAGAAGATTGAGCAATTTGCCCTTTCAAAAAATCAACAATACTACGTTTTCCATCCTCATCAACGCTGAGTACGTCTTCCAAAGAACTGTTGTTATAATAGCCATCAGCCATTGCTGCAAACTGAAAGGTAATCGGTAGGTTGAGCTGATCGGCAAGGTTCTTGAGCTTTTGCATCTCCTGTACGTTCATCGAAAAGATAGTCGGGTCAATGCTCATACTAAAAGGGACTTCCTTTTGTAACTCTTGCATAAATTTAACATTTTCCATTACCTTCTCAAAAGCACCAGGAACACCACGAACCTTATCGTGCATTTCACCAATGCCGTCCAAAGAAACTCCTAAAGTAAGTCGAATCTTATGTTTTGCACAGTAACGAGCAATTTGAGGATATTGTTTTTGCACACTGGCACGGTTAATGACATTAGAGGCAATCATCAGCTTTTTAAGATGAGGCATATGCTTGTGCATAATTTTCACCATCTCTGGCAAATCGTTCCGTAGGGTTGGTTCTCCCCCCGCCAGAATGATATACTCAACCCTTTGGTAAACTGGGTCAGCAAAAATCTGGTCTAACTGCCCTATAGTTAAAGCATCCGTCGCTTTGAGTTCCCAAATATTGCACATCGTGCATTTAGTATTACAGCGCAAGGTTGCGTTTACGTGGAGTACGGTAGGTGAAATCACCTTAAATTTTTTGGTAACTTGGTTTTCATAAACGTCTTTGATAACTGAAGGCAGTTCTTTAGCCACCTCACCAAATGTCATAGCCATACACAATAATTCCCAAAAGCTTGTTCACATCTGATTCCAAGTTTGCTAATTTTAAGATACTCTATTTTGGTAGTCATTAGAAGTTACATACTGTACAAATTTAGATATTATCTGTGCCAAAAGAATTTGGTTGTTTCAAGCTTTTGCTTATAGTCTTTTGCTGGGTTGATTAGGTGCTTCTTTTAAGTGGTTTCAATAGATCGAAAAGTAATAATCTAGCAACTAGGTAGGAAAATGCTCCTGCTACTGTATATCTAGCAATCTCCCCTGGAATCCTAGAGCCTAATAATAAAGAAATTACCAGCAAAAAAATTAATATAAATGCCTTCTTTGATATAGTCTGGTAGATTAATTTATAAATAATTATTATTAATAATAATTGAAATCCATACAAGTAATAAAAATTAGGTTCAATTAATGCAGGCAACTTGTGGGAAATTGATGGGTAAATGAGGTATGGCGTAATTGCTGAAGACACGAAAAAATAGGCAGAAAAAATATACCAAATTCTATGTTGGGGATATTCAAAGATCGAATATTTCCAATAGATTGTTAGGGAAAGCAGAAACAAAATTGCTACAGGATACCAAACTAGAGTGCGCCCACTATAATCTATGTTGATGTAAATTGATACAAAAATAATGAGACATAGGTGAACAATAATTCCACCAGAAATTATTTTCTGTAGGTTTCGCATCAAAAAGGGATTTGGAACAGCACAAATTAGTTTATTTGTTGACTGTGGTTGATGCCGTTGAAGAACTACGCCCAAATAACAGAAGAACATTCCTAAAAGTTCTGTTCCTTCTTCAACACCAAGCCTGACTCCTCCCCATTGATACCACTCAATATATCCTTCCAGTCGCTCTTGAATAGCAATGCTAGCAAGAAATAAAAAACCAACTATTAGTAATATTGCAGTTCTTCGTGTTTCTTGGGAATTCCAGAGAATAATGAGTGGAAAAGGGACAAGAATGACTCCTAAAATGGCAATCGGAATATAAGGATCGATTAACTGTATGAGTGAGAGCGAAACATAAGGATCGATTAACTGTATCCATGTTTCAATTCTTTCATGGATAGAACCAATTTCGTCTATAGATAGACAAGTGAAGGCAATTGTAAGTAACAGCCAAGTTACTTTTTTTTGATTATTGCGATCGCAATATATTTCATAACATAGCAGGGCGATCGAAAATAGAATCATGCCAGACCACCAAGCTGCAAGATTCATCTCTTGACCCAGATCGAACTGCCTCAAAATCCGTCGGACGAGAGTAGGCAAAAAAAAGCTGTGCTGTAAGGCTGTAGCGAAGATTAGAACAAGATCTATCCCAGCGATCCAAAACCACCAGGGAATAAATTTCAATGATTTTTCTATTTTCATATCTTGCGGAAAGAAAAACTCTATCGAACTGCTTTAAAACCCTTTCGTCAACAGTAGATAAAGGAACAGTATGCTATTTCTATCGTTCCCTTTGATATTATCTGTTTGAACTAAAAACTGAAACGATATTAGATCTGTAATTAAATTAGTTCTCAAAGATGCTACGTCTAACCCTCTTATTTCTTACTATAACTTAGTAGTTATTAACACCTGTAATATACTACATGATTGTCTTCGATTTTGCAACAGGACCGAATAAATGCTTTCCCAAATTCTAAATGCGCCATGGAGGTGTTCCCTGGTTCACCTTTTCCGAATTCTACTGATTGCGATCAAACGTCACTTTGTATTTCTTACCAGTCTGTGAAGTATTTCGATGAACCAAGTCTGAAAGAGTATTCGTTTTTTGAATCTCTTGCCAACCGACTGGAGAAAAGGTCTTTTCATTAAAATTTAGCCCTTACCACGAACATGCTGAGCAATTTCCTATTTCCTTATCTAGTTTTTTCCCCTTCATTATTCCCAGTGGCAGCATTAGCTGGCAAAGACCAAATTTGATTTTTGCCATCAGTGATAACGTAAGGTCCTGAAATCATCGCTGACGAAAACTGAGCAAGTTGAATATCAAAAATTTCGTCAACTCCTGCTTGAAATTCAATACAGCTAATCATTTGTTTTGCTGACAAATCTACCACAGCGATACCGCATATTAAATCATTAAAGCGATCGCAGATCGGTAAATTGCCAAAAATAGCAGTTTCGCGAATTTTGGATAGACCGACAAAGGCATATTTACCTACTAATGCCAGTCCCCGAGTATATCCAGGTAAAGAGATAATTTTTTCTTGCTTACCAGAAACTATATCTACCGTAACTATTTCACCATGACCCGAATTGAGTACCCACAAGATGTTACGATACATTCTAGGAGAATGGGGCATAGATAGACCTTCAGTAACTGCTCTGTTGCTAGGAACCTCCAAAATACACCCTCCACTGGCTTTGTTATCCCGCCACCCTCCTAGGGTATCAGTTTTACCCAAAACCGTTACGTATTTGGGCATTCCATCAACCATCGCCAAACCATTAAGATGACAACGATCTTCAGGGGTGATCGCACTAACAAAAGCTGGTCGCCATTGTGGTAAAAAATTATAGTTGTTAGTCAAGGTGCAAAGACAAGAAAACCGCGTATTAACCATCCACAATTCCTGATTCCCCCAAGCTAGATCGTGAATTGAGATATCTCCTGTATATTGTCCACCCCTGGTCAAAAAGCAAGCGTCATAAGTCCCAGGGGGGTCGATTTGGGGAGCTAAATTGGAGTCATTTCTTAAGAAATAAACCCAGTCTTTACCTCCTACCGCCATCTGAGTAGGACTAACTGCCATACCCATCGCTCGTTCAAAGTTATGAAAACTAATACTGAGGGAATTGTTTTTAGCTGTGACGACTCCCAGTTTACCTGCTTGATAAGTTGAGAAAAACAAAGAAACATTGAGGTGATTGAGAATACTAGCCAAATTATTACTGTATTCATAGCGGATTTCCCGCAAGCTTTCCGTTTTAGGAGCAGAATCACTTGCGCCTAGGGGGTGAATCATTATCTAGTGACAATAGCTAAAAATTTATAAATTACTAATAAAACGTCAATAAAGGTTTAGCATTGCTACACCTGTAATA
Organism: Cyanobacteriota bacterium; assembly: GCA_942490675.1. Classification (GTDB taxonomy): domain Bacteria; phylum Cyanobacteriota; class Cyanobacteriia; order Cyanobacteriales; family Xenococcaceae; genus Waterburya. Next base: position 222,466 of record CALNYB010000003.1, read on the forward strand.
GATTAGATTAATTAAATTTCCGTAAAATCATCAGCTGTTAAGCTGTTAGCATCTACGTCAACTAAAGTCGTCAGTATCTCATCACCAGCTTTAACTGTATTGCCAGAAAAAGTTAGCTGATCGTATTCTAGACCTCCCCCTAAGCCAAGGAGATCGCTGCCTACTGTAAAATCAGCAATCGTATCAGCTCCTTCCCCTGCTCGAATCACAAACAAATCGTTACCATTATTCCCCTCTAAAACATCGTTGCCGATACCACCATCTAGGGTGTCCTTACCATTACCACCAACGAGGCTATCGTCACCTGCACCACCAACTAAAATATCATTGCCATTGCCACCAAGCAAAGTATCATTACCTGCACCGCCATCAAGAGTGTCTCTACCGTTTGAACCGTCAATACTATCAAAGCCATCTGTACCGACAAGGTTGTCAGATTTATTAGTGCCATCAATGATGTTAATAGAATCATCAGGTTCATCTGTGCCATCAAAGGTCAACTTAAATAATTCCGATCCAGTTTCACCATTACCAGCGCTAAAAAATAATTCTTCCCCAACAACAGCCAAATCGCCAGGGACAGAACTAACCCCACCAGGATTGATATCGGCAAATAGTTTTGTACCTTCTGTTGTACCGTCGGTCACCCATAGCTCTATGCCATTTTCAACATCTTCAGCCCTAAAATACAGCTTATTATTAAATTCTACAAGGTCAATAGGATAAGAACCAAAGCCATCACCACCAACACTAGTACTAGTATTAATATCGGCGACTAGTTTTGTGCCTTCTGTCGTACCATCGGTTACCCATAGCTCTCCACCCGTTTCACCATCATTAGCAGAGAAATACAGCTTGTCATTCAATTCCGCAAAGTCACCAGGGTAAGAACCCAAGGGATCACCACCAGGAGTAGTACTAAGATTTATATCAGCAACTAGTTTTGTGCCCTCACTCGTCCCATCAGTTACCCATAGCTCACTACCATTTGCACCATCGCTAGCCCTAAAATATAGCTTGCCGTTCAATTCCGTTAAGTCAGAAGGGACAGAACTAGAGCTACCAGGATTTATATCAGCAACTAGTTTTGTACCCTCACTTGTCCCATCAGTTACCCATAGCTCATTACCATTTTCACCATCGCTAGCCCTAAAATATAGCTTGCCATTCAATTCCGCAAAGTCACCAGGGAAAGAACTATAAGGAGTGTCTTCTAACTTCTCACCAGAACGAGGATCGTAGCGATTGGTTTCGATACCTGGGTAAAGATCAGCAACTAGTTGAGTGCCTTCTGTTGTCCCATCAGTTACCCATAGCTCATTACCATTTTCACCATCGCTAGCCCTAAAATATAGCTTGCCATTCAATTCTGTAATGTCACCAGGGTAAGAATTGCCATTAGGGTTAATATCTGCAACTAGCTTTGTCCCCTCACTCGTACCGTCGCTAACCCACAACTCTCGACCCGTTTCACCATTAAACGCAGAGAAATACAGTTTGCCATTCAACGAAGCCAAATTGTCAGGAAAAGAGCTATCATCAGGGTCAATATCTGCAACTAAGTTAGTCCCCTCGCTCGTGCCATCGCTAACCCATAATTCTTTTCCTGTTTCACCATTGTCGGCAGCGAAATATAGTTTATCTTTTAATTCGGTTAGATAACTGGGGTAAGAGCCTTGATTGACACCTGGCTTGATATCTTTTACTAATACAACTTGACCTAAATTATTGTCCATGTTGTTATTTTTGCGAGTGAAATCACTTAAATTAATTTTATTATTTGGAGAGAAATTAAAATCGATTAATTAATATGTTGCAACATCTTTGAACAACAATTGAATGGTTGTGTCGCCAATAATAAGCAGGACGAGAATATTTCCTAGAAGATAAAGTAATTTAGGCTTAGTAGTTATTAATACCTGTAATATACTACACGATTGTCTTCGATTTTGCAACAGAACCGAATAAATGCTTTCCCAAATTCTAAATGCGCCATGGAGGTGTTCCCTGGTTTATCTTTTCCGAATTCTACTGATTGCGATCAAACGTCACTTTGTATTTCTTGCCTGTCTGTGAAGTATTTCGATGAACCAAGTCTGAAAGAGTATTCGTTTTTTGAATCTCTTGCCAACCGACTGGAGAAAAGGTCTTTTCATTAAAGACTCTCTCAGATAAGAGAGGGTTAGTTAGAACAACAGAAAAAGCATCAATCGCAATCAGACGCTCAACGAGTAGTGGAATTGCCGAATTTTTTCGGTCATCTTCAGCATATAGACCGACATAAAATTCAATATTGTCTACATGCCCATACAGGTCTTTCAGTAGTTTTTGGGTCTCTTGATCACCAGTAATCTGGTCAAAGTCTGTAACGCGAGGATGTTTTAAGATTTCGCGATAATCGTTATAACTCGCCATTTGAGTTTGTCGCCCCCAGTTAATACTTGCTAACTCGACTGGGAGAAGGAAATCCGCAGTATTGAATAGACCAATTTGAGTGCCAGCCTGGGAGGAAGTTTCATCAAAAAGCTCTCCTAAGCCTCGATTGATTAACAAGTCATTACTCCACAATGTACTCTCCATAGGAATTGTCTTACCGTCATAGACCAATTCTTCTGGTAAAGCACTATGCCAGCGATAGACTAAGCTAAATTCAACGGTCATCCAATTGGTGCGATACCAACTCTCACGAATAAATGAAGATGGATCAACTATGACATTAAAGTGATAGGGAGTAATGTGATTGACATATTCTTCTACTACGATTTTTAGAATGGTCACGATCAGAATATTTCGAGCAGTTTGAAAAAGTCTCTCATCATCCCAGTCAGGATAATTTTGGGCCAGTAAATCGCACAGTCGATTATGTTCTCTTAGGCAGAGAACATTCAGCATGACGTAGCCAATTTGCACATTTGCTCGCTCCACTCCCATCGCAAAAAACTTAGCTTTCTTTTCTGCAGGCACCTCTTCTCTAACTCTTCTAAGGGGAACGTATAAGTCCTTAAACTCTTCTTTGAAAATGTTATTTTCGGGGTCTTCATAAAGAAAGAAAGGATACTCCTCATTATTAATTATTTGGCTTTTGAGTTTGCCACCTTGCTTTGAGCGCAGCTTGTCGGTAGTCTCTTTCTTCAATCCATAAACTGGAGAAAGATCGATTTCATGGTTAGATGTATTTTTTAGCCGATTTGCAGGATCAACTCGGAGAAAGCCATCTGTGAACCACTGTACCCAGTAAGGAAAAAGCAACGTAGACTTTTCTGAGTAGATAGTCTTGCCTTCCCTTTTACGAAATAAAACAGCTAGTTCTTCAAGTGCTGGTAATTTGCCCTCTTGATTGAACTCGGGAGAAGCAGGAAGGTGTCGTCCAGTCCAGGTTCTATCAGTAAGCGACTCCCAAGAGGTATAGGGAGATCTGGTGCTAAATGGATGTGGGCGGGTAGGCAGTCGGTAAACAACGTAATTGATGAGTAGTTTATTGAGCCACCGCTCTATAGTGGGGTTAATTTGAAGAAGCTTCCAAATGAACCTGAAATTAGTAAAAAGAAACTGCTCTAGCTTGTTGTTGAATCCGTCTCTAGATGTATCTCGTCCATTTCTCATGGTACTTTTCCTGATTGAAGAGAGAGAGCTGACTTCCTTGATAGATAGTAATGATGTTCATAATTATTTCTCATATTACCTCTTATTGGCACGATATCGAAAATTTTTCCAAATATCGTACTTCGATGTGGAAAACAGCCGACATATGTGCAAAATAGGACACGATGTTAAGCAGTGTAAAAAAGGGCATTACTGAATAAATAATGTTTCAGAAAATAGTTTCAACACCTTAGTTTCTGCAACACAACCATTTTTCTCGTATAGTGATTGATGCTATTTTAAGGCTCCCCTTATTCTAAATAATACATCGCTGCTCAATCTTCTGAAATAATTGCTCCATCAAACTAGGCCAGGCAAAGTCTTGACAGATATTTTCAAATTCTTCCTCGGTAATCGGTTCTGGTGGTTTAGTCAGTAATTCTAAAACTTTATCGGGAAAATCTGCCAATGTGGCTGAGTTCAATTGTCTGTAACTTTTGGAAAGTGTTCTCAGGGTTTGAGGTGTTGCCACCACAGTTTTACCAAAAGCCAATCCCAAAGCAACTTTCGTAGAAATGCCTGGTGCATAGGTCATCGGCGCGAGAACCAAGTTAGCAGACTTGAAATAAGGCTGAAGATCATCTACAAATCCAGTCCATTCAACATTTTTATGGCTTAAATTTTTCGGGGGTTTAGAACCAATAAACTGAAATTTTGCTGCTGGAAATTTGTCTGATACTTTCGGTACGACTTGTTCAAAAATATATCTCGCTGCAATCAGATTATTTTCGTCGCCAAAACTACCGATAAATAAAATAACTGGCGCAGAATTAGAAAGAACTGTATCAAAAGAAGGATGTATAACTTCAGGATCAAAACCTTGGGGAATGACGATAATTTTATCGCTTGGTATCCATTGTTCGTAGCTTCTTTTATCTTGTTCGGAAACAGTAGTAACTAGTTTTGCTGTTTCACAGGCTTTGCGTTCTGCCCAGTATACATAAGGGGCTAAGATCAGACGGCGAGGATCTTGCTTGGCGATGGAAAGATACCAGCGATATTCAACATTACTGGAACTGTAAATAAGTGGAATTCTGAAACGCGAAGACAATAAGTTGCCATAAACAGCAGCAAGCCCATAATCAACTAGAAGTAAGTCAAATTTTTCTCGTTTGAGCAGTTGAGATGCCTGTTGATAAAGCTGCGGACTAAAAAGAAAATATCCTGGCTGAGAAAACGGAACACTTACTCGGTGAACTACTCCCGAACCGTGACATTGATTTTCATATCGAGCTTGAATTGCAGGATCGACATGATGTCCCGCCCCCTCCATATTGACTAGGGTAATGTCGTAATAGCGTCCCAGATATTTGACAAATGCGCCCATGCGAACTGTTACACCATTTACGGGTAAATCTGGATCACACATGGCGAGATATAGCAGTTTTTTACGGTGTGTCCTCTGTTGACTCATTGATAGATTTGTTATCTATACGAAAGCTGATTTATACATTTTGTTAATTTCGAGCTTATCAAATTTAGGTTTTGTTGCTACAAATTTGAACGGACAGCAAAACTTAACAAAACTTTGCAGTAACTAATTTTTTAGATAAATTCTAGATTCGTGTAGCACCATTATCAGTTATATATTTATTTGATTTGTTTTGCGATCGCAATTCTAGAATTTATACAGTCAAATTTTCAAGGTGTAGCAAGGGAACTATAGTTCAGGACATCTTCTTAAGTAATTAACTAGAGCCTGCAATCCCAAGAAATAGCTATCTGCCCCAAAACCACTGATCTGTCCAATTGCGATCGGCGCAATATACGAATAATGTCTAAAATCTTCTCTAGTGTATATATTGCTTAAATGCACTTCTACAGTAGGTATAGCAACCCCCGCCAGTGCATCTCTAATAGCAACACTAGTATGAGTATAAGCTCCTGCGTTGATTAAAATCCCTTGATACTCTTCTTTGGCATTATGTATCGCATCTACCAGTATACCTTCATGGTTAGACTGCAAGCAGTCTACACTTACTTGCAGTTCTTTGGCACTCAGTTCCAAGGATTCATTAATTTGAACCAAAGTTACTGAGCCATATATTTCGGGTTCCCTCAACCCCAATAAATTTAAGTTGGGACCGTGCAACACCAGTATTCTTAACTCAGACAAGATAAATATAAGATATAAGTAGCGAATCTAAAGTTAAAACTAACGGTAGGGATTTCTCTGACGATCATCCACTGGAATAGGAATAGCTTCCCTTTCTGTTTCGACTTCTGGGCCTAACAGAATTTCAATTAGTTTCTGAGCCAAATCTCTCAGTTTGTCTAGTATTTGCTCTATATAGTCCATCGGATAAACGACTCCTTAGGAAAACCTTAATGTTACTTTCTTTTATTATTATGACTCAATTCTAATCAAGCACCTGACTTTTTAGACAAAAAAAGCCACTTGCAAGTCTTTTGCTACTTTTTACAAAATTTCTACTAATGATTGGCGCAGAAAATTTTTTAACTTTGCAGTTAATACTAAGACTAGCACAAGCGGAGATTATGAGTATATACTCACCAATCAAATCCAGACCTTCTTAAGGTTTTTGTAAGGATTGCGAGGAAAATTGTGTTTCAGAAATTAAATGATGTTGGAAGTTTTGGGGCATTAAGATTTATTGCCCTAAAACTTCTTGGATGGTGATTAATCTTTCCCCCTTTAAGTCAGACAGCAAAAGGGTTTTGCAGCCAAAACTGCCTCGATTATTTCCCAAAATAGACAGTCGCAATTACTTGCCTAATTCTGGGACAATCAAAACCAAGTTTGGCAAAAATCAGATCGTTATTTTCGAGCCAAGCATCTAATTCGATACTGATAATTTAATTTAGGAGAGGAAGACTCATGAAGTTAGCTTACTGGATGTATGCTGGCCCTGCACATATCGGCACTCTACGTGTCGCTAGTTCTTTTAAAAACGTTCATGCCATCATGCATGCGCCGTTGGGAGATGATTATTTTAATGTCATGCGCTCAATGTTAGAAAGAGAACGAGACTTTACTCCTGTTACAGCCAGTATCGTCGATCGCAATGTTTTGGCAAGGGGTTCTCAAGAAAAAGTAGTAGACAACATTACTCGTAAAGACAAAGAAGAACATCCCGACTTGATTGTACTTACCCCTACCTGCACCTCTAGTATATTGCAGGAAGATCTACAAAACTTTGTAAGCCGTGCATCCATGGATACTCAAGGGGATGTATTGCTGGCAGATGTTAATCACTACCGCTACAACGAACTTCAGGCAGCAGATCGCACACTACATCAAGTAGTTAAGTTTTATCTCGATAAAGCACGCAAAAAAGACCAGCTACCAACAGACAAGACCGAGAAGCCTTCGGTAAATATTATTGGGATCTCTACTTTGGGTTTTCATAATCAGCATGACTGTACTGAGTTAAAACGTCTCATGGCGGACTTAGGAATTGAAGTTAACGAAGTAATTCCTGATGGTGCTTCGGTACAAAATCTAAGAAACTTACCCCGCGCTTGGTTTAATCTAGTTCCCTATCGCGAATTGGGTATGATGACGGCGGAATATCTAGAGTCTGAGTTTTCGATACCTTGTGTTGATATTGCGCCCATGGGAGTAGTGGAAACTGCTCGTTGTATTCGTAAAATCCAGCAGGTAATTAATGCTCAGGGTGCAGAAGTTAACTATGAAGAGTATATTAACAATCAAACTCTTTATGTTTCTCAAGCTGCTTGGTTCTCTCGTTCAATTGACTGCCAAAACCTAACAGGTAAAAAAGCGGTGGTGTTTGGCGATAATACCCACGCAGTAGCCATGACCAAAATCCTAGCGAGAGAAATGGGCATTCATGTTGTTTTAGCTGGTACTTATTGTAAGTATGATCAAGATTGGTTTAGAGAACAGGTAAGCGAATATTGTGATGAAGTTCTGATCAGCGAGGATCATGGGGAAATTGCTGATGCGATCGCTCGTCACGAACCATCAGCTATCTTTGGCACCCAGATGGAACGTCATGTGGGCAAACGCCTCGATATTCCCTGTGGTGTAATTGCAGCACCAATTCATATTCAGAATTTCCCCATCGGTTATAAACCATTTATGGGTTATGAAGGAACCAACCAAATTGCTGATTTGGTATATAACTCCTTTACTTTAGGCATGGAAGATCACCTGTTAGAAATCTTTGGGGGACATGATACTAAAGAAGTAATTACTAAAGGAATCTCTGCCGACTCCGATCTCAACTGGGACAAAGAAGCTAAAGCAGAATTAGGTAAAATTCCTGGTTTTGTGCGGGGGAAAGTTAAACGTAATACGGAAAAATTTGCCCGCGATCGCAATTTCTCGGAAATTACTCTAGAAGTGATGTACGCAGCTAAAGAATCTGTTGGTGCATAGGCAGTTCCCAATTATTCTAATTAATTGAGATTTTTTATAGACGCGATCTCTTTTATTGGAGGGAGGCGATCATTTTTTCTGGGCAGGAGAATATCCTGCTGCTGCGATCGCTTCTCTGACAGATGATTCGGATGCTTGGGTTTCTACTGTCACCTCTTTGGTTTGAGGATCTGCTTTTACCGTCGCCTGGGAATCTAGACTATGAATCGCTTCAGTGATGGTTTTGGCGCAAGCACCACAAGCCATATCAGGGACTTTTAGTTGTATAGTCATCATGTACGCTCCTAGTTTATTTACTTCTAAAATCAGCATAAACTACTCTCTAGTATGCTATAGAGTCAAGCCATAAACTCTAGAGAACAAATGTCAAATGTCCAGGTTATTTTATTTGAGTATATGAACTATAATGCGATCGCTTATTATAAAATTATTTAGGATAGACTTCATGGTAAAAAGCTAACCTAAATCAATTCAATTCAATTCAATTCAATTCAATTCAATTCAGCAATAGCAGGATATCTCTGCAACACCTGTTTTAAATACTTGGCTGTATATGACTTTTTATTCTTAGCTACTGATTCTGGTGTCCCTGTAGCAATAATTTCACCGCCTTTGTCTCCCCCTTCAGGACCAAGATCGATAATCCAATCGGAACACCTAATTACATCCATATTGTGTTCGATCACAATTAAGGAATTACCTTTATCTACTAGACGTTGCAGTACGTTTAATAAATGATGGACATCGTAAAAAGATAAGCCTGTAGTTGGTTCATCGATTAGGTATAGAGTCTTGCCAGTGGCGCGACGAGATAGTTCAGAGGCTAGCTTGACTCGCTGGGCTTCTCCACCAGATAGGGTAGGGGCTGGCTGTCCTAATTTGACATAACCTAAGCCAACATCCATTAAGGTTTGTAGTTTCTTGGAGGCGCGAGGAATATTTTGGAAAGTTTCTAAGGCTTCCTCCACTGTCATATTGAGAACATCGGCAATGGAATAGTTTTTATATTTAGCTTGCAGAGTTTCGCGGTTATATCTTGCCCCTTTGCAGACATCGCATTGAACATATACATCAGGTAAGAAGTTCATTTCGATGACATTTACCCCCTGTCCACTACAGGCTTCACAACGCCCTCCCTTAACGTTGAAAGAGAAACGTCCAGCTTTATAGCCTCTGGCTTTGGCTTCGATGGTTTCAACAAAGATCGCGCGGATAGCATCAAAAACTCCAGTATAGGTAGCAGGATTAGAACGAGGAGTCCGACCAATAGGAGACTGATCGATTGTAATTACTTTGTCGATCACCTGTAAACCATCAACTTCTCCTAGTTGTTTGGGAAAAGGTGTTTTACGACTTAGATGATGTTTTAAAGCAGGGTGTAGTAATTCATTGACGAGGGTAGATTTACCTGAACCCGATACTCCAGTGATACAGACAAATTTACCGAGGGGAATCTCGACATCAATATGCTGTAAATTGTTTAGATAGCAGTCTTTGAGGATGATACTTTGTGCTTTGCCCCTGCGTCTAGCCTGGGGAGTGGCAATGACTCGTTTTCCTGATAAATATGCCCCAGTAAGAGATGTCTCAGAGTTGAGTAAAGCAGTTAGATCTCCCTGAACAACTATATCGCCGCCGTGAACCCCTGCTTTGGGACCAATATCGACTATACTATCGGCAGCACGAATTGTATCTTCATCGTGTTCTACTACGATTAAGGTGTTCCCCAGATCTCTTAATTTTCTGAGAGTACCTAATAACTTATCGTTGTCTCGTTGATGTAAACCGATACTTGGTTCATCCAAGACATAAAGAACCCCCGTCAATCCTGCGCCAATTTGAGTGGCTAATCTGATTCTCTGTGCCTCTCCTCCAGATAAAGTCATGGCAGCACGATCTAAAGTTAAATAATCTAAACCCACGTCCAATAAAAACTGTAACCGAGATCTAATTTCCTTAAGTGCCAATTCTCCAATCAAAGCCTGACGGTTAGTTAATTGCAAATCATTTACTCGATCTAAACATTCACGAATCGGCACCCCTGCTAAGTCATTGATGCGATATTGTCCCAGGCTGACAGATAAAGAAGCTGGCTTGAGGCGTTGACCATCACAGGTACTACAGGGTTGATTAATTAAATATTGCTCTAGCTTGCTTTTAACTGAGTCAGAGTTTGTTTCTTGATAGTTGCGCTGCAACATCTTTAGCACCCCTGAATAGTGACGATGATAGCCTTTTGGCTGACTCCCACGACTATCGGACTGGAAGTAAACTGGATCTTTGGCACCAAAAAGAATAACCTCTTGCTGTTCTTCCGTCAGACTTGACCAATTAGTTTGAATCTCAAAACCAAAAGCCTGTCCGACACCATGTAATAAAGAAAGGTAATAAGAATTATCTTTATCTGACCAAGGAGCGATCGCACTATATACTGGTTGGGTGGGGTCAGGCACGACCAACTCAGGGGCAAAAGTTTTATGACTCCCTAAGCCATGGCAATCGGGACAGGCACCATAGGGAGAGTTAAACGAAAATAAACGGGGTGATAATTCCTCTATTACCGCACCATGTTGAGGACAGGCAAAGTTTTCCGAAAAAGTAATATTGGCTGGCTGATCTTTTTTCTGACTATCAGCAGCAGGAATGATCTCAATTTCCGCTATACCATCTGACAAACGCAGACAAGTCCCCAAGGAATCCGCTAAACGTTCCTGAATCCCAGGCTTTTTAACCAGACGATCTACAACGACTTCAATATTATGCTTATAGTTCTTATCAAGTTCAACTAAATCATCTAACTGTCGGACTTTGCCATCGATTTTGACCCGTACAAATCCCTGAGAAGACAAACTAGACAATAAAAGCTTATGTGTACCTTTCTTACTCCGTATTACTGGAGCTAGAAGCATAAATTTAGTCTTATCTGGCAATTCCATGATGCGATCGCACATCTCATCAATGGTCTGTGGTACAATCGAGCGCTCGCACTTCGGACAATGGGGTTCCCCTGCCCTACCAAACAGCAATCTTAAGTAGTCATAGATTTCGGTAACTGTACCAACTGTGGAACGGGGATTATGAGAAGTGGATTTCTGATCAATGGAAATAGCAGGGCTTAATCCTTCAATCGCATCAACATCGGGCTTGTCTAACTGTCCCAAAAACTGACGAGCATAAGCACTGAGAGATTCTACATACCGTCTTTGTCCCTCGGCAAAAATAGTATCAAAAGCTAGTGAAGATTTGCCCGAACCTGACACCCCAGTAAATACAATTAGTTTATTGCGCGGTAACTCTAAATCAACATTTTTTAAATTATGTTGTCTTGCACCTTTAATACGAATTACATTTTCCTCTATGGGAAATTGTTCAACCTTATTACTCTTAGCGTTAGCTTGGATACCGTTGCTGGAAGAAGACATACAAACAGTGCTTAATAGTTCTTAACTATATTAGCGCTAAACCTCCTCCAGATAGAAGAACGGTCATTTTGCATTCAGAGGTAATCCTTCTCGTGAGGGAAGTTTGGCTTACAGTACCTCTTCTCTCAAGATAGTATTGGTAAGGTTAGCTCTAGTTAAATTAGCATCAGTTAAATTAGCATCAGTTAAATCAGCACCAATTAGTTTGCCATTACTTAAGTTAGCGTTGCTGAGATTAGCATGACTCAAGTTAGTTGCAATTAATTTAGCGTTAGTCAGATTTGTCCCCTCAAGGTTGGCATAGCTCAAATCTGCTTCGATGAGATTGATATTAGCTAAATTTAGCTGAGATAGATTGGCATGGCTTAAATTGGCATAACGAAAGTTGATTCTCCCCAAGGCATATCCATGGATGAGACTGGCGCGATCGCTAATTCTTAGTTCTCTTTGAGGTAAACTAGTTATAGTGAAGTTTGTGTCATTGCTACTCTCGATTAGTTCAGATAATTCTTGATACAGGGAGTAATTTCCGATACCGCTGATATTTACCCAAGCTCTAGTACGAGTTAGTGCCACATACAGTTGATTACGCAGATATAAATCAGCTTCAGCTTGGGCAATCTGATCTAAACCGATTAGATATACTAGATCTGCCGCTTGTCCTTTGGCGCGGTGAATTGTGGAAATGGTAATTGCCCCTGGATGCCAAAACTGATTAGGGTCAAGTTGTTCCGTCGCATCTAAACAATTAAAGGTGGGTTGGCTGGGAAGATAAATATTAATTCCTTGATTGATCAGAAAAGTTGCAGTTTGTTTAACTAAAGCTGCTGCATCATAAGACGAACCCAAAACAATAATTAAAATCTCTCGATCTGGCTGAAGATTATCCTTAGTTAAATTCTGCTTGATCTTTTGTGACAAGACAGTTAATTCTTGCTGACGAGAAGTAAAGCGCTCAAAGTTAATTAGATCTCCTTGCCACAGTTCACCGATAATATTTGGTGAATTATAATTTTCTCTAATAAGAGTAATTTGGTTGTCTCGTTGCCAATCACCTGTTATTTTGTAACCCAAAGCTTGCCATTCTTCGGCGTAAATTGAACCTGTGAGCAGACCTTTTTTTCTTACTAATCCCATGGCGATCGCCTGGGCAACAGTTATAATCTGATTGGGTGTACGATAGCAACGAGAGATAATTTCTGTTTTGTTAAACTGCTGGTTATATTGCCCTGTAACTAAATGTCCTAACTCTTCACCAAATAGTTCAACTGGTTCGGGTATGTTTAAACTGGATAAACTCTGTAGCTCATCATAAGCCCAAATTAGGCGTTTTTGCTGGGGAGAGACAGGATTAACGGGACGCAAAGATTGATAAGCTAACCAATAAAAAGGTTGTTTATCTTGATACTTCCAGTTGTTAGCAATTAAGTCTTGTCCCTCATCAATTAAAACTGCATCAAAGATAGGAGGAATAGTTCTACTTTCCAGCAACTGAACACAGGCTTCTGCCAACGCCTCATTCGGCTGATTACTAAGGGTAAAAGCTACGGATAAAGGAATAGTTCCTGCTGCTTTACATACTGTGCCATAAAATCCAGGTTGCTGTTTACTTCCCCAAGCATGAAGAATTTTAAGCTGTGAGTTTTCAGGATCATAGTTTACTTGGTTTTGGGTAAAATACCCGATCCACTGATTAACTTGCTGGGTAATTAAATCATATAAACTTCGAGAAAAAAAGACTAAAGCAATTTGCCATTCTGGATACTTAACTGACATCAAAGCTGCTTTCTGGCAGAGAATTACTGTTTTTCCTGAACCAGCAATTCCCCTAATTCTTTGCATTCCTGGAGTAATTTGTTTGGCAATTTTTTCCTGAGCTAAATCTAACTGATTAATCCGCGATCGCACCTGTTGGATATATTTGCGACGACTTGGGACAGAACAGTTAAGACTTTTAGTAGCAGGTGTATAGAGGGCTGTTCCTCCTAATACAGCTAGCAATAATTCCCATTGAGTTGGGGTTAAGATTTCCCCTAAAATAACAGGATAAACTTGAGTAATTAAACTCATAATTAAATCAGAATTAGCCATCTGTTCTTGAAACAGAATAGGAGGAGAATTAGGTAGTTTATCAAAGCCCTGATGCTGCCATTGAGTTTTTTTAATATAAGGCAATGCCACAATTGCTCTAGCACTGATTTTTTGTCTTAACAATGGCTCGCGATCGCTATATTCTAATAAGGCAAATAATTGTCTTTCTGCTTGTTGATAAGGGCTACCGTATTGAGTAAAAAAATTTTGATATTGCCAGCGATGACCCTGAATAGCAACTAACTGTTCAATCTTAATTGCTTTAACTTCAATGACAATTAAACCCAAGTTAAAATCAGCAATTAAAATATCAGGTTCTTTCCTGAATTTACCTGTCTGAGAAAAAATAGGATAACGCCAATAAGCCACACATCTACGCTGATTGAAAGCATTTTTAACACTATCCCAAACTAATTTTTCTCCCGCCTCTCCCTTATCACCTAATATCTCTGTGGCAATAAATTTATTTATATTATTCATCAATCAGGAGTAATGAGTAATGAGTAATGAGTAATGAGTAATGAGTAATGAGTAATGAGTAATGAGTAATGAGTAATGAGTAATGAGTAATGAGTAATAAGTAATGAGTAATAAGTAATAAGTAATAAGTAATAAGTAATAAGTAATGAGCATAACTTTGGTCACATCGAAAAAAAAGTACTTTATGAATCGGATTTAGTATATGGCGTTTCTCATTCGTTGTTGTACGGGGATTTGTACCTACTACCTAGCCCGTAGGACGCTGTGATTGACTTAGTTCAACTCATTTAACTAAACTGACTTAACTGCTTCCAATATCCGAGAATAATAGAAACTAACGCTAGTCATTCCTGTCCGTTTAATCTCAAAGCCGTTATCTTTTAAAACAGCAATAATTTTCGCTTCTTTATGTTGGTAAGCTCTAGTAGTCTTAGAAGGACCAGGAAAAAATTCGCCAATTTTTTTGAGGACAAATAATAAACAGGTTTTGGGCGCAAAGCTAAGAATTAGGCGAGACTCAGCTAAAGATGCTAAGTGTGCAATCATTTTTGCTGCATCTTCTGTCGGATAGTGAATCAAGACATCCAAACAAATTACGGTGTCGTATTTTCCAGACAGGGTTTCCAAATCATTTACCGTAAATGAAACCTTACTGGTATCTGACAATGCCTCTGCTGCTTTTGTCTCTGCTTCCCCTACCATCTTGGCGGAAATATCACTAGCAGAAACCTTCGCCCCCGCCTTAGCCAAGGGAATACTCAAGCTGCCGACACCACAACCCGCATCGCAAATTGTCAAATCCGCCAAGTTGCCATCATCCTCCAACCAACTAACTACAGTATCAATCGTCTGCTGATGTCCCTGACGTATTTTCTTTTGGACTTTGTTAACATCATCTGTTTTGCCATAGATCCTGCGCCAGCGATCGAATCCTGTCTGGTTGAAGTAATCTTTAACAACTGCTTTATCGTTTATCTTATCTGTCGTTTTCATAAATTGATTAAAAATATGCCAAATATGCCTCTCGACTCCGTATTGTATCTTGCTTACTGCCCTCCATACATAGGAAAATTTATTAGCTGTTAGCATACTAAGTGACAAAAATCATTGCTCAAACCACTGTACACACAAGTCATGCCTTGTCTCTAACCACTAACAATTTCATTCACCTGGATTAGCAAATCATCGTTGGCGTAGGGTTTGGCAAGATAAGCTGAAATATTGTCACCTACTTCGTCAATAATTTCTTGGCGGTCAATTAGTCCGCTAACAGCGATAATTTTGATTTCTGGATTAATTTGTTTCAAGGTGAGAATTGCCATTTTACCATCCATTGAGGGCATCATAATATCCATGATTACTAGGTCGATCGCCTGTTGATTTTGAGCATAGACAGCGATCGCTTCAATCCCATTGCCAGCGGTTAAGACTTGATAGTTGTAGGTTTCTAAAGTGGCTTTGGTCACTTCCAAGATTGCAGTTTCATCATCAACAACCAAGACTAATTCTCCCTCACCTTGAGGAATAGCTTCTTCTTCTGCTGTAGCAGATGCTTCTATTTCGCCTGCTGGTAAAAATACCTGGAATTGAGTGCCTTGAGTATCTCCGTTGTTTTGTTTCTTGCTGATAACCTCGACAAAACCATCATGACTTTTAATGATGCCAATGGCGGTGGATAAACCTAAGCCAGTACCGTGACCAATTTCTTTGGTCGTAAAAAAAGGCTCAAAAATGCGATCGATTATTTCGGGAGGAATACCCACTCCTGTATCGGTAACGGTAATTAGCAGATAAGAACCGACCTTAGCATCCAAATGTAACCTGGCATAGTCGGCACCAACTGTAAAATTCTCGGCTTTGATAGTTAACTTGCCACCATCGGGCATAGCATCTCTGGCATTAACTGCTAAATTCATTAGTACCTGGTGTAGTTGATTAACATCGGCATTAACTGTCCAGAGATTTTTGGGTGCGTTTATTTCCAACTCAATTGTCTTGGGGAAAGTTTCCTTAATTATTTGCCCAATCTCGACAATTAAATGGCGAATTTGTACGATCCCGCGATCGCCTTCTAGTCCTCGTGAGAAGGTCAGAATTTGCTTGACTAAAGCTGTTCCCCGTTGGGCATTAGTTTCCATAATTTTGAAAAAACTTTTGGTTTGCTCGTCCACATCAGGTAGCTTGAGAGGAAGTAATCGAGCAAATCCCAGAATGGGAGCAAGAATATTATTGAGGTCGTGAGCGATGCCACCAGCCAACGTTCCCAAACTTTCTAAACGTTGTGTACGGAGAAATTGTGCTTCTAGCTGTTTTTGCTCGGTAATGTCGGTATTGACTACTAAATATGATTGAGGATTGCCCGCATCATCTTTTACCAGTGTCCAACGACTTTCAACTACAAGTTTGTGACCTGCTTTAGTAATTTGATTTAGCTCTCCCTGCCATGTTCCTGTTTCCTTTACTGCTCTCTGAATTTGTTTTAATTCTTTAATAGATTCCTGATACAAAAGCTCGTTGACATTTTGTTCTAGAGCTTCTGCTTGCGTCCAACCATAAAGTCTTTCTGCTCCCCGATTCCAAAACAAGAGTTGGTTATCCAATCCCCGAACCATAATCGCGTCGTTGGCTATATCTAATAAAGCTGCTTGTTCGCGGTTTTTCTCTTGGACTTGATGTCTTTGGCGATCGCTTTTGTATGCTTCAACAATACGACTATAGGTATCCAGTAGAGGTCTTAAGTAGTCTACGATCTCTTGATCATAACCACCATCACGATTAGCTATGCCTACCATTCCTGTCATTTGGTTGTTTTTGTAAAACGGTACGCCTAAAAAAGTATTCAAAGGAGGATGTCCGTCTGGTAAGCCGCCCCGTCTAGGATCGTCACTGGGGCTATTGGCAATCACAGGTTCACCCGTAACAATCACAGCACCAAAGAGGGTTTGTAGATTATGAAACTCCATCCCTCTGGGAGCATTCTCGGCATAAAATGCTCTGGTTGACTCATTCCAGGCAATATTAGTAATAGCGTGGGTTTTAAGAAAAGGTCTGCCACGAAACTTCATGCAGCTTTCTTTCATGATGGGACTGCCATCCTCGGCGAAGAGAATTTCGCCAATAAATCCATATTCGCTCTGAGTCAATTCCAAAAGGCGATCGAGCATGGCATCAAACATAATTCCTGGTTTGGCATCGGTCAAAAATTGGCTTTGAATGGAACTAATTGCCTGAAGAATTTGATTACTTTTGTCTAAATTTGCTTCTGTTTGTTTAACTTTGCTGATATTTCTCCCTTCAGGAATCAGCATTACTACCTGTCCTGTCTCATCTTTGATCGGTGTGAGGGAAAAATCCACTGTTACCAAACGATTTTCTGTTCCTGGATGCTCTACTTCAAAACGGACAAATTCTCCTTGTGCTGCTTGATTAATGGCTTGTCTAATGAGTTCTTGAATCTCGACAGACATTGACCACCAAGGAGTTTTCCAGAAGGGTTCTCCGCGCACATCGGCAATGGTCAAACCGACAAAATCTAAAGCAGTTTTATTGGCTTCAATAATATTGCCATTTGGTTCTAGTAGACCAATAAATTGGAAACTTTGGTCAAAAATTGCCCTGAATTTTTGTTCGCTTTGTCGCAACGACAACTCTGCCTGTTGACGTTCCAATTCTGCTGTGGCGCGGGTGGCAAAAATCTTTAACACTTCTTCAATCAAAGAAATATCCGTAAAAGGTTTGCTGTCAACAACTGCGATTAAGCCTAAAGCTTGCCCCGAGTTGTTAAGAATAGGCATTCCTGCATAGCCTTCTGCCTCCATATCTTCTAGGAGGGACATTTTGGGAAAAAGTTCTCTAACTTCCTTGGCGTAAACCCATAGTCCCTCGTTAACTACATCGCCACCAGGAGCATTGGCTAATTGATAGGTAAAATTGTCAATGGTTTGACCTTTGCCATAAACTGCAAGGGTTTTGACACTGTCTGCTGTTGGCTGAGTAATTTCCCCCACAAAAGCATAATCTACCTGAAGTGCTTTACTCAGATACTGGACTAAAGACGATAAAAAATTTGCTCCGATGGGAATAGTCACTCCCAAAGCAATGTCTTTTAAAATTTCTTCTCGCCTTTTGCGATCGCCAATATCAGTAATTGAACCAGCCATACGGACTGCTTGACCATTTTGATCCCAAATTGCCTGTCCCCGTGCCTGAAACCAAAGATATTCACCTTGTTTTGTTCTCAAGCGATATTCGATGTCGAAGGGGATACGATTTTCCAGATGATCTTGTACTGCTGCTAAGACTCGTGCTCGATCTTCAGAATGTAATTTTGATGACCACGCTTCAAAGGTATTAGGCATTTCGGCATCATTGTAGCCAATCATTGTTTTGAACCAAGGGGCATAGAATACTTCATCTGTCAGAATATTCCAGTCCCACAAACCGTTGCTTGAACCCTCAACTGCCAAGGCATAGCGCTCTTGACTTTCTCTAAGTTCTATTTCAGCTTGCTGACGATTGCGAAGGGCGACTTGCATTTTGTTAGTCTGCTCTTGTACTTCATGCTCTAATTCGGCTTGACGATGTTCTAAAAGCTGAGTTTTCTCTACTTCTAGCTGACATACCTGTCGCTGTAATACTTCGATTACTCCGTACATTTCTGTGGGCTCAAATATCTGAAGTAAGCTGGTTTGAGTAACAATTCCCAGAAGTTTCTCTTTAGCATCGCCGACCAATAAACGCCTTACCCGACGCTGCTGCATTTGTTGTTTTACAGACCAGAGGGTATCCTCGGGATTAATCAAGAACAACGGCGTACTCATCAGATTTTGGGCTGGCTGCTCTAAATCCAGATTGAGGTTTTGAAATTGAACAATATCGCGCTCGGTAATAATGCCGATGGGTCGAATAAAAGAACTGTTACTATCTGGATCTAACTTTGATTCGCCAATCGCGACATAGCTTATGTGATGAATTGCCATTAATCTAGCTAGATGTCTGATGGAGTCATTTGGCGCAGCGTAAATGACCTCAGTTTCCATGATTTCTTTAACCTTGCGCCATTTCATCAGATTGATGGGTTGCAACTTTTGACGCAGATTTTTAGCTGTGATTAGTCCCAGTAAGTTATGGCGCTCATCCATAACAGGTAAATGGCGAATGCTATGCTGGCGCAGTATTGCAACAACTGTAAATATATCCTGAGAATTGGTTGGGGTTATTGTCACCACATTCTGGGTCATAACTTCATCCACCGTGGCACTCTCCGTATCTGTGCCATCAGCAATCAACCTTACTAAATCTCTCTCGGTGAAGATGCCCCGAAGCTGAGAATTTTCTACTATCAGGACACAACTATTGTTGCTGTAAACAGTCGGGTCATTGTCTGAAGTCTTCGCCTCAGAAAAATTACAGCTATTACCCCACTCCTGCATCAAGCGAATAACTTTAGTTAAAGGAGTTTTGGAGGGTACGGTTAAAGGCTGGCGATCGATTAACTGTTCCAAAGCAAAGAAATAATTCTGCTGCAAAATCCACCTACGATACTGTCGCTGTCATATATAGGATACTTTAAGAATTATAAAATAATGTTTAAGATAAATTGCCGCTTATGGTAATCAGTTTAGTCAATTATTGTATCAATGATTACCATAGAAAAATAGTTATAGTAATCAGCATAGTCTAAAAGTCTGCAATCCTTAGTTGGATAAGGATTGCAGACTTAATTCAGTATTCAAGATGAGTAAGCCAAATTCTTGACCTATTAATTCAAATTAATTCAAATAGTGGTGGCAAACAAAAAATCATCACTGCTTAAATCAGTTGCTCCCACAAGGGTAATCGTGTCACTATTGAAAGGGCGTCCAAATAAGTCGGAAAAGTCGATAGCAGTCGAACTACCAATAATCATTACTCTCTGGTCAAGTTCGTCTAATATTCCCGAACCATCAGTATCTAAATCATCGAAATTATCAAAGGATTGAGGTGCATCAACCACAGGACGAAACCCGATCACATCTGTACCTGTTTGAAAATCGATAATCCGATCTCGATCAAAGAAGCCAGCCCCAGGATTGAGATTAAAGATAAATAAATCGCGATCATCTCCACCGATTAAAAGGTCGTTACCTGAATTGGAATTGACGAAGCGATCGCTGCCAGCATCACCAAACAGGATATCATTACCCGCTCCATCGTCAATCGTATCGTTACCATTACCAGCAAAAATGCGATCGTTGCCTTCACCGCCGATAACGACATCGTTGTCATTACCACCATTGAGCAGATCGTTGCCTTCCCCGCCAATCACATCATCATCGCCATTTCCTCCCTCAATAAAATCGTTATCATTGTCACCACTAAGGAAATCATTACCATCTAAACCTTGAATCACATCTTTGCCATCAAGACCTTGAATGCGATCGTTTTCCCCGCTACCTTGCAGAAAATCATTACCAGGCGTACCAATTATTTCTGCTGCGCTAATAATCGTTTGAACCTCAAGCGCACCAATATCTGTGCCGTTACCGACAGTGCGATTGAATCCTTCCCCCCGTTGATCAGTAGTTAGGTTATTAGGATTGCTACCAGCATCAATTGCAGGAGAATCTTCTAATAAAGCAAAGGTTTCAGTCAAACCACCATTATCTTGCAGGTTACCTAATCGTGGATCGATTAGTAGCTCTGATTGTGGATTGAAGGGATCGTCTCCATTACTACCGACAAGATCGCCATTGATCCCATTAACAAAACCTACTGCATCGTCGCCGTTACTGATTAAATTGTTTCCGCCACTAATAAACTCTCCATCTCCTGAGACATCACCAATATTAGAGCCACCAGTATTATTGGTAACAATACTACTTGTTAAAGTTACAGTTCCATCAAGAAGGTTATTAATTCCTCCCGCAGATAAACCACTAGTATTGTTGGCTATGGTGCTATTAGTGATATTAGCTGTACCAGCATTCTCGATACCTCCAGTAGATCTGCCTTGATTATTGGCGATTGTGCTATTACTGACATCTACCGTTGCACCACTGCGAACAATAACTCCTGACTGGGCATAGTCAGTCGAATCATTATTAACAATTGCACTACGTTCGATAGTAGTTATTCCCGATTCAACCACAATGCCCACATTAGCACCGCCACTATTATCTTTAACAGTAGAATCGCTAATTATGGTGTTTCCTCGACTTAGTATTGCATAGTAGTCTGAAGAACCTTCAATGTTTAGAGTTTCACTAATTGTACTGTTGGTAAAAGTTAAATTACCAGAGCTATCAACTGTACCGCCAACAATATTTAGTCCATCAATGGCGACATCAATATTAGGTTCAGCAATATTAAAAATAAAACCACCATCTAGGGTCAAATTATCTTGACCTAAACCCACGATTGAGAGGGAATCAATAATATTTAAATTGCTGTCTAGAGAGCTATCAAAGACAATTGTGCCACTAGTGCCACTATTTAAACTAGTATCAAAGGTAATAGTATCTGCCCCTTCTTGTTCGTTAGCTAAAGCGATCGCTTCTCTTAGAGAAAGATCTCCTATACTAAAATCACCATCATTTTCATCTTCTAGGGTAGATACAACTAACTCAGTAGGAATTTCCCCCCCAAGATCCTGAACTTCAAAAGCACCAATATCTGTAGCACTGCCAATGGTACGGTTAAATCCTTCACCCCGTTGATCGGTAGTTAGGTTATGAGGATTGCTGCCAGCATCAATCGCAGGAGAATCTTCTAATAAAGCGATCGTTTGAGTTGCACCACCATTATCTTGTAGTTCTCCCAGCTTAGGATCAAGGGGATTATCTGCCGTACCTACAAGATCACTTGGCTGATCAAAACCATTGCTTGCCGTTGTATTACCAATCAAATTATTGCCACCGCTGATAAAAGTACCAATCACATCATCTCTTTCTGGTACTACCGCACCTGAATTACCTGCGATTATGGTACTAGTGACAGTAAATGTACTATCTTCACGATTAGATACGGCTGCATCATAAGAATGATTATTGGTAACAGTACTGTTGGCTAATCTTAATTCACCTCCTCCAGTGTTAACGATAGCTCCAATACCAGAAAAATCATGATCAAAAATAGTAGTATTAGATATTGAGGCAGAGCCACCACTATTAAAAATCGGACCAGTTCCCCCTCCATTCTTAGAAATTAGACTATTTTGAAGCTCCAATTGTCCAGTCTCAGTATTATAAATAGCTGCTCCATTTCCTGCTCCGTTATCTACAATGGCTAAATTTGTTATTGTCAGATTCTCTTGATTCAAAAATCCTGCACCGTCAATACTATGTTTTTCAGTAGTACTCTGAAAAAGATCTCCTCCGCTGACAGTTAGCCCATCAATAAATACTTCTGCTTGGCTATCGGAATTGCTATCATCGATTTTAAAAACACGGTCACTATCGTTACCGTCAATAGTTAGGTTATCTGCACCTAAACCATTAATACTTAGACTCTTGTCAATTAATAATTCACCTTGATTTAAGACAATTGAGCCACTACTTAGACTGGAATCAAAGGTAATAGTTTCATTATTCTCTGCCAGGGCGATCGCTTCTCTTAGAGAAAGATCTCCTATACTAAAATCACCATCATTTTCATCTTCTAGGGTAGATACAACTAACTCAGTAGGAATTTCCCCCCCAAGATCTTGAACTTCAAAAGCACCAATATCGGTAGCACTGCCAATGGTACGGTTAAATCCCTCACCCCGTTGATCGGTAGTTAGGTTATGAGGATTGCTGCCAGCATCAATCGCAGGAGAATCTTCTAATAAAGCGATCGTTTGAGTTGCACCACCATTATCTTGTAGTTCTCCCAGCTTAGGATCAAGGGGATTATCTGCCGTACCCACAATATCCCCTTGGGATGAGACAAAGGAACCACTAGTTACACTTTCACCATTGCCAATTAAGTTATTACCATCACTATCGAAGCCAGCTCCACCCAAGTCGTCGTTATTAACATTTCCTGCAATAATAGTGCTTTCAAGATTGACATTACTCCTCAGAACACTCTGATCATATTCAATAACTAGTTCTGGTCGTTGATAAACACCTGAACCACCCTGAATCCCAAAATTACCACTAATGGTGCTGTTACTCAGATTTGTGCTGGAAGATAAACCACTAAAAATCCCACCGCCATAAGTGTTTGCTGTGTTATTGCTAATAGTGCTGTTGTCAACATTAACAGTGGAAGAATTAATGTTAATACCACCGCCTGATTGTCTCAGTGCCGTATTCCCACTAATCGTGCTGTGGCTAATATTTCCTGTAGAATCACTGAAATTAATGCCCCCTGAAGAACTATTTTGAGCAACATTATTACTTACGGTGCTGTAGCTAATGTTTCCTGTAGAATTTTTTATAGCAACACCACCAAAAGCAAAACTCGCTTCGTTAGTAGTTACAATGCTGTTAGTTAAATTGAGTTCTGTTTCTTCATGATATAGTCCACCGCCAACAAACCCTGCATAATTGTTATCGATGCTGCTGTTAGTTATGCTTACTGTTGCGTCAAGAGAAAATATCCCACCACCGTATATTGCATCATTACCACTAACGGTACTGTCAGTTAAATTAAGTGTTCCCGAAGTATAAATACCGCCACCTCTGGTGGTATTTGCCCCGCCACTTGGGTCTTCAGCTCTATTGTTAGTAATAATACTGCTGACTATAGTTAAGTTTTCTTGGTTAAGAATTCCTCCACCAAGACCATCTGTTGCTTCCTCAGTAACTAGACCGTTAGTAATGGTCATGCCATCTATAGTCACATCGATATCTGTCTCGGAATTACCATCATCGACCTTAAACACACGACTGCTATTGCTACCATCAATAGTCAGATTTTCTGCACCTAACCCACTGATAGTTACAGCATCTCCAAGGCTCAATTCGCCTGCTGTCAGGATGATACTGCCATTTAAATCACTGTCAAAGGTGATGGTATCTGCTCCCTCTTGTTCATTAGCTAAAGCGATCGCTTCTCTTAAAGAAAGATCTCCTGTACTAAAATCACCATCATTTTCATCTTCCAGGGTAGAAACAACAAAATTAGTCTGAGTTGATTCATTGTTATCTTGAACTTCGTCAATAGAATTGACAGTTGCATCGCCGCTGGATACAAGAATGCTATTGTTATTGTCCATCTTATTTATCGATCCTTGGTACGTAGAGCTATAGAAAAAATCCCATAATAATTAAAGCCAAGGGGAACTTTTTAAAATTCAAATCTCTTGATTTTTATTCCCATAAACTGTTCTTCTTATTGGTAGAAGGACAGCCAGGAATAATTGAATAGGAATAGGAATAGGAATAGTTGTATTTCTTTTTGAATACACTACTGAATACACTGCAATTTAGAGCCTAATTTAATTAGAGCCTAATTTAAAATATTGAAGAACTTGTGAAGAATTAGGAGTACTCGCTCCGCGAGAAGCAAGCTACGGAGTATCCTTTTTTGATGCTTCATTGATAATTAATGGCAGCAAAGCACTAATGGCAATGACTACAGCATCCAGCCAAGCGATCGCAGTTACCTTAAGTAAACTACCCAAACTGGGGACGACCAGGCAGATAAACTGTAACCCGAGAGAAATTCCCACGGCAATGGTTAAATAGTAATTGGGCTGTAGTTTTATTTGCCAAAAAGGTTGGCTCGATCTACAACTTAGGGAGTGGAGTAGTTGTGCTGTAACTAAGCTCATAAAAGCAATGGTGCTGGCGCGATCGCCGATACCATAGTTGGCAAGGGCGTAGGCGTATGCTGTTAAGGTGAATAGAGAAATTACACCCGCTTCAAAACCAAGTCGTTTAAAGTCGGCAGTGTTAATAATTGCTGCATCCGGAGATCGGGGCGGAATATTTAAAACATCGGGTTCGGGGGCTTCTAAGCCCAGTGCTAAACCAGGAAAGATATCAGTTACTAAATTGAGCCATAAAAGCTGGATTGCATTAAGAGGTTGACCGATTCCTAATAGATTTGCCAACACCATCACCATAATTTCGCTGAGGTTGGTAGAAAGCAAAAAATGTAGGGCTTTTTTGATATTGTTATAGATAGTTCTGCCTTGACTGACAGCAGCGATCGCCGTTTCGAGATGATCATCTTCTAAGATAATATCGGCAACTTCTCTGGCAACATCCGTACCTGTTTTTCCCATGGCAATTCCCACTTCGGCGGCTTTAAGGGCAGGGGCATCATTAATCCCATCTCCTGTCATAGCCACAACTTTTCCTGCTGCTTGGAAGGCACGGACAATCTCTAATTTATCGGCGGGGCTGATGCGAGCAAAGACATTTGTTTGAAAGAGTTCGCTTGTCCCATCTTCTTGGCTTGCCCTCGAATGGGGAGAGTTAGTAGTTAGTAGTTCGGAGTTATTTAGATGGGTTGAATCTAAAATCTCTAATTTTTCTCCCTGACTGAGATTTAATTGTTTAGCGATCGCACTAGCGGTATTGGCTTGATCTCCTGTAATCATTACGGTGTCAATTCCTGCCCGATGGAAGTCGGCAATTAGTTCTTTAACTCCATGTCGGATTGGGTTAGTGATACCAATTAATCCTAACCAGATGAGGTTGTCATGAGTAATTTCTTCCTTGGTATTTATCTCTGCATAAGCCGTTCCTAAAACCCGCAGAGCTTTATTAGTCATTTCTTGGTTCGCCGTGGCGATCGCTTTTTTAGCTGTTTCTGTTAATGTTACGAGGTGATTGTCCTGAAATTGATAACGGCACAACTGGAGAACTTCTGAGGGATTGCCCTTAACTGCAATTAGTTTCTGGGATTGATCGAACTGATGAACCGTCGCCATATAGTTTTGATCATCAGCCCGATGGTTGATTTCTAGAAGAGGATATAGAGTTTGTACCGTAGCTATATCTAACCCCGCAGCGATTGCCATCTGCATCAAAGCTTTTTCAGTTGGCGAACCCTCAATTACTAATGCGCCTTCGCTATTATGGTTTACTTTGCTTTCGTTACAAAGAACTGCCACTTTAACTAGCTGTAATAATTCTGCACTGTGGTTAAGATCCTGGTTAAGCTCAAACGGCTGTTCCCCGTAGACAAAACCTTCATCCTCCACTTCAATTTTGTGATTGGGGGTCTGAATTTCTATCACTGACATCTCATTGGCAGTGAGGGTTCCCGTCTTATCAAGACAGATAGTTTGTACCGAACCCAAGGCTTCTATGGCATCGAGACGACGCACTAAAACCCGTTTCTGTCTCATTTTATTGATTCCCAGTGCCAAGGTAATCGTGGCAATGGTAGGTAGTCCTTCTGGTACGGCTGCGACAGCTAAGGCGATCGAGGTTTTGAGCATTTCTAGAAAGTCATAACCGCGAACTATTCCTAGTCCCAAGACTAAAATACAAACAGCACTGGATAATAAAACTAATTGACCCCCAGCGCGATCGAGTTGCCTTGATAAAGGTGTTTGAGGAACAGCAGTTTTTCCTACCAAAGCTTGAACCCGCCCCATTTCCGTATGCTGTCCTGTCGCTACCACCACTCCTAAACCTTGTCCGCCAGTAACCAGAGTACCGCGATAAACCATATTGCTACGTTCGGCTAGGGGAATGTCTCGATCTAGAAGAGTTTGATTGGTTTTTAAAACAGGAACACTTTCTCCTGTAAGGGCAGATTCATCAATTCTAAGATGATTGATTTCCACTAATCTGGCATCGGCAGCAACCAAACTACCAGGCTTAAGAATCAAGATATCGCCGATAACTACTGCTTCAGCATCAATCTCATTTTTTTGACCATCTCTAATTACTAAGGCAGAAGGACTTACCAGGTTTTTTAAGGAGAGAATAATTCGTTCTGACTTGCTTTCGGTAACGTAACCTAAAACCGCATTGATAATCACCACACCCATAATTACTAACGCATCAACTTTACTACCAGTGGCAACAGAAAGTATGGCAGCCAGAGTTAAAAGAGCAACGGGAATCGACCAAAAATATGCCAGCAAAACAATTAGCCCAGAACGCGGTTGACTTTCGTCAAGAATATTTTTGCCATATTTGATTTGGTTTTGTTGTATTGCTGAGAGGGATAGTCCTAATGTTATGGAGGTTTCCAAATCAGCCAAAATTGATGTTGCCTCTTTTAGATGACAAATTGCAGCAAATTCTGGAAACTGTTTTGAGGGGTCTGACATATTAGGTGTTGTAGAACACTGCTACTTCCAATTTAAAACATGTCAAGGAACCAGTAATAAATAACGCCTGATCTGAATTAGCTATATTCCAATTTATAGGCTTTTAGATTTTGCCTTTTAGCTTTTTTGTTTATATCTTCTTATGATTCCATTCCCCCCAAATGATTTAGGTATTTAAGTTGACCAAGGGGATTCTCTCTTCACAAGTTGCTCAAAATTGCGAATTAATATGTGCATTGTTGTTACATAACTAATACGTGTCATTAATTAATAAATTAAATAGTTAATAAAATTAAATAGTTAATAACTGACCATCTGATAGAGATTATCTTAGATAGTATCTAGATATAGGCAAATAATCGCTGAATCTATTACTAAATGTAGTGGATGGGTTTAACTGATTATAGACTCTAGTCTAAAAGGTAGGTATCAATTAGATAGGCGTTGCTGAACCGAGGTGCGGCAGTCAGTTGATTACTTTTGTAATCTAAGAAATAAGAGTCTACCAAAAGCTAAGAGCTAAGAGCTTCTAACAGTATTGCTTTCGGATTCCGCCCTTAAATCTGCAACGTCGATATATTAAGATCTACAAGTTCTCACCACCAAATCACAGGAAAATATTTCGATGAATCAACTCTTGTTTCTTTATGCTTATTTAGTTGGATTATTGATTGTAGGAGCAGGTTTTCTGCACTTGGTTCCGCGTTTGGGTTCAGTAGGAAAAAAAATTTCTGATTGGTTTTGCTGTGCGCCAGGTATAGATTTAGCATTAGCCTATTTTATGTTGATGCCCCTCACTGTTGCATCGCTTACATCAAGATGGCAAGGATTGGGAGTTGCCTTACTAGCAGAATTAAGTGCTTTATGGTTATGGATAATTTTCCATGAATTGGCTCATCGAGAGCAAAGGCATCAAGCTAAAATTCATCGCCAGATGAGTAGCATAGTTGGTACTTGGAAGAATCATGTGGCGCTTTGGATTACTGCTTTGGCTCTTCCTCTTTTTTGGGGAATTCGTTTTGCTGAATTAATTGTTTATCCTCCTCTAACTAAGTTAGTGAAATTACCTGCATATAACGAACAAGATTGGGTAAACGTTTCACGATATAAGTTTGAGGGATTGGTGGGATACGATTTGATTTGGTGTTTGTATTGTGATTGGATGACTGGCGTATGGTCATTAGGAACAGAAATGTTACGCAATGTCGAGTCATTTTGGTGTCCAATTCGCTTTTATTCCGAGAAAAAATGTGAAAATTGTCAACTAGATTTTCCAGATGTTGATAATGGTTGGGTGGCAGCTAATGGAACAATGGAAGATGTCACCAAATTACTAGAATCCAAATATACACCAGTCCAAGAAGAAAGAGCCTGGTTTGGTCATTCTTGCCGCAAGTGCCCAGAAAACTCTTCTAAAGAGCAACAGTAAAAAATCTCATAATCCCCTTAGGATTTGTGTAAAAATAACTTGAACACTTTTTATGTGGAAGCCAAAGTCAAAGATGGTTTCAGATAAAATTTGTACAACTTATTTTTACATGATGCCTTAGTTGTGATCGCACCAGAAGTCAGACAGATAAGTTCAACTTGAG
>CALNYB010000004.1:0-7937 GCA_942490675.1 Cyanobacteriota bacterium
TATATTATCATGTGATAAATATTACATTACATGTAATTAACTATATAGTACTATATACTATTAAACATGTACTGTATACTAATAGATATTAGTATACTAAATAAATCAAGCTTATAATATTATTGTTCAATCAATTCTAACCAATACTATAATAAATACAATTTATTACTAGTAGATAACAAATACAAATATCACTTAGTATACACAACTAAAGCAATAATAATTAAGTATATATGTGAGGTACGCAAGCAGTGCCTCTATCCCTATCTCTTACTTTAATATTAAGTCCCGCTTAATAAAATGAAATAGTTTTCTTAAAAAATTGGTCTACTATAGAGAAAGAAGCTTTTGCAATAATTTTTGCGTTGCGAAAATTTGATTTAGTGATATATGGTTGTCCAATTACTTGCTACAGTGACCACAATCCTTTGAAATTTTTATCAGAATCAGCACCGAGCAGTTCTAAGCTGACAAGATGGAGCTTAGCTCTACAGCGCTATGACATTCGTATATTACATAAATCTGGTGTTAAGAATGGCAATGCTGATGCTCTATCCCGTGTTTTCAATTAGTTTTTTTGTGTGTTTTTTTTGGTTTGTTTTAAATGTACAATGTAAATTAGATTTTGGGGTGCGTTTCTGTGAGAGTAAGATTGTTATTTGTTAGTAGTATATATATATATATTGTGTTTTTAGGTATTTTTGGGCTTCAGATGTATTTCTGTGCAATTTTTTGTCACCCATATTTTTTCTAACTATGTTAGATTTTCAAAGAGGTGGGGGGTGTCACGACCAGGCGTATTTCACCTGTTCGTGGACTGATCTGGCTCTGTCTTAGGTCCACTACTCTTCTCTCTTTACACTTCTCCTATTAGCCAAATTTTTTCTAACTCTGCTATTTCTTTTCATCTATACGCAGATGACACTCAAATCTATGTTTCCTTTCCGCCTTCCGATTCCTCCTCTTATCTTAATGATTTGTCTGACATTCTAAATACTGTCCACACCTTCCTCACATGTAACCGTCTCACCGTCAACCCCACTAAAACAGAATTCCTTCTTATCGGCACTCCTCAACAACGTTCAAAAATTGCCTCTCCTTCTATTACCTTTCAAGGATCTACTATTAATCCATCCAAATCTGCTCGTAATCTTGGTTTCTTATTTGACAGTCACCTTTCTCATCATTCTCAAATATCTTCTATTTCCAGATCTTCTTTTCTCCAAATCCGTCAACTTCGCCAAATTCGCTCTTCCCTTGATACCAATTCTTCTATAACACTTGCTAATTCCTTAGTGTCTTCTAAACTAGACTACTGCAACTCTTTATATGTCAACCTTCCTAACACTTCTCTAAAAAGATTGCAATCAATACAAAATTCTTTAGCTCGGGTTGTGCTCAACGTTAAGCGTCATGAACACATCACTCCCTCACTTCGAAAACTTCATTGGCTTCCTATTCATCAGCGTATCATCTTCAAAATCGCCTGCATCACATTCAAGACCATTCACAACCAATCACCTACCTACCTTCATCAACTCCTCACTCGTCATAATCCTTCACGCTCCCTTCGTACTCGATACCAAAACACCCTTGTTTGTCCACGTATTGATTCTAAAATAGGACGTCGCTCTTTTTCATACGCTGCTCCTACCATCTGGAACTCTTTACCGGATAACCTACGTGCTCTTGATTCTCTTTCTTCTTTTCGCTCCGCTTTAAAAACTTTCCTTTTTCCTCCTCCTGATCCTCCTTCTAAATAGTTAACCTATTCCGCCTGGTGCTCCATGGACTTTTTGACTGAACCTTCGGCAGACCAACCTCTCTGCTGTCGAGGAGTCTCTTCTTTGCCTCTGCCCGCGTCATATTTATAAAGTTACATCAATTTAAAATACAACAACTTTCAAATAAACTAATGTGATGCACTACTTTGTGCATATTGATCAACATTTCTAATATATCAATCCTAAAATAATCAGCTTATATCAAAGCTTAAGCTCACGCTTTCATCACAACGCTCCTAACTGCCAAACTGGCACCACGACTACGTGCCTTGGCACTAAGTGACGTGACTTGTAAGCGAGACGCAACGTGACTTGACGCGACGCGACGTGACGCGACGTAACTTGACTTGACTCGGGCAGAGAGCGCAGAAGATGACCACGATCTCGACTCGATCACTAACGTCTACCCCTTGTACGTCACTTGTCCTGATACAACAATATCGTTTTGTTACATACCAGCAAGTAAATAATTATTACACAATTATTATTATTATTTAAACATAAAACATTCACATTATCTTATGTAATATTACAAAAATAAACAAATCCACATGTGTATTCATGTTACATTAACATAATAAACAATCAACCAATACTTGAATGGTCTAGCGACTCAAGTCTCCATCACATATTCAATAATAGCAAACCGTTAACGTAACCTGCAATACTTGCATTAGAACATAAATAACATAAACTTTTAAATCATATCAATCAATATCATCATAACTGCACTTCATCCATATACATCCTATTGAACATTAAACTTTTATTAATTCATCATTAATATAAACGAACATCAAACTCCTGTAACACACATGTATTTAATCATTATCATCCTCAGAGTTCGTGAATAATCTGCTTAACGCATCACAGTTAACGTGCTCAGCACCCTTCCTGTGTACAATAGAAACTATATTGTACCTCTGTAAACCTAACTTCCACCTTGTTAGTTTAGGGTTACTCGGCGCTGCATTCGTTAGGTAGCACAATGGGTTGTGGTCTGTTACAAGTACCACCTCCCTTCCGTATACATAAGCGTCAAATTTTTTCAAAGCTACCACTATGCTATACGCCTCCTTCTCTACAGTCGACCATGCAAGTTGACTTCCCGTCAGTTTCGATGACGCGTACGCTATGGGATGCTCCTCTCCGTCGAAAACCTGTACCAGACAACTGCCCACAGCATATTTGGACGCATCTGCCTGTATAACAAATTGTTTACTGTAATCAGGGCATCTCAGGATGGGCGCCGACATAAGCTTCTGCTTAACGGATTCGAACGCTTCCCACTCCCTTATTCCTGGATTTAATGTATTGGGTTTATCCTTCTTCGTCATTTCTGTGAGGCATCCTACTAGATCTGACATATTTTGCACATAAGCTCTATAGTAGCTTATTAGCCCCAGCAAACTCTTCATTTGACGTTTGGTTTTAGGAAACACCAGGTCTGCTACTGCCTTCAGCTTTTCAGGATCGGGCGCGTGTACACCTGAACCAATGATATGACCCAAGTACTTAACTTTTGGTCTGGCGAATGTGCACTTGCTGAGCTTGAGCGTGATCCCTGCGTCCTGAAGCCGCTGCAGCACCGTGTCCACGTGACCCAAATGCATCTCCCAGGTTCCGCTATAAACAGCAACATCATCAATAAACGCATTTGCATACTCTTTGTCATCCTGGAGTATTGTATTCATAACTCGTTGGTATGTTTCGGACGCGCCTTTCAAACCGAAACTCATGCGTTTAAAATTGTATAAACCATTATGGGTTACAAATGCAGAACGATCCCTGGATCCATCGTCCGCTAAAGGTATCTGATAAAAACCTTGTGTACAATCAAAACATGAAATATATTGCGCAGCTCCCACTGTATACAGTAGTTCGTTGGCATTTATCATTGGATATCTGTCGTCTAGACTCACAGCATTCACACCTCCTTTGTAATCCACAGCCATGCGAATATCCCCGGTTTTCTTTTTTACACATACCACGGGATGCGCATATTCTGAATTGGAGTGCTCTATTATGTCCATCTCTAACAAGTCCTTGACCTGTCTGTCAACTTCTTCCCTGTAGCACATGGGAATAGGATACAGCTTACGTTTTGGTATTGGCATACCCTGTCTCACTCTAATAGAGTGCTCTCCCACCCTACAAAGTCCTGGAACATCCGAGAATACTGACGCATGCTTTCTCAACACATCCCCTAACTGCTTCCGTTGCAAAACAGTTAAATGTGCACATTGTTCATCTAGAACAGTATCAAAATCAGTGTCTGAACCCGACGTTAAAATAGGCGTTACAACAATATCACCAAAATCTTTAGTGCTAACATCTTCAATAACCCCTATTGAACACAAATTAGATGTAGACTGTTTAACTCTCATTTTACTGTTAAACAAGCTTGAATCATTCACACTGGCTACATCCTTACTGTCTTTAGATTCACATTCATTATCATTCACACATTCTGATTCAATAAATTTCTTAATATGATTAGCATGCAATAATCTGTGTGCCTGATTAGGCATCAACACCATATAAGAATTGTTAGACACCGGATACATGATCTCACAAGGACCAGTCCACCTTGCTAGTATCTTGTGCGTTGAGTCACGCTCAAACACTACAACCTTGTCACCTGCAATAAAATGTTTAGCTACAGCCCTTTTGTTATAATTTTGAGTATAAGCAGCTTGGTTTTTGACTGCATTATTTTCTGCAATACTGGCTGCATTCGCCAACCTGTCTTTAAGCTCAGACAGATATTGCGATATCGATTTAGGTATTATCGATGAATACTCACTCTCTCCAGCCCACATATTTTTAAGTAAACTTAGCGGACCCCTGCCTTGTTGGCCATAAACCAACAACATAGGTGATACCCTCGTGGTTGCATTAACCATTTCCCTCAGTGCCCAAAGCACAAACGGAATTTGTTGATCCCAATTAGTCCCATATTTCATTATTACATGATGCAGACAATTTTTGAAATTGCCTACGTTGCGCTCTGCTAAACCATTTCCCTGAGGGTGCAATGGTGTAGAAAAACGAGGAGCAACTCCTATCATCTTGTGAAACTCTTCAGTTAACTTAGAAGAAAAACAGCCTGCATTGTCAGCGACAATCACTTTGGGAATAGACGTTCTCGCAAAAATTTCTAACAAAGCTTTACATATAGACTGAGCATTAATACGTTTGAGTGGAACCGCCTCCACCCATTTGGAATGTGAGTCAACCGCTACCAGAACAAATTCATGACCTCTACCTGACTTTAATATAGGCCCCAAACAATCCACTGACATTTGTTCAAATGTCTTACCCTCCCTGATAACAGGCTCAATGGGTACTCTGTCAAAGACTGTCTTCCTTGCCCTCAGCTGACAATCTTGACAAGCTTTGCAATAACGCTCTACGTCATTCCGCATGCCTGGCCAAAAGAATGAAAACTTAATCCTATCATATGTTTTCTCTCCTGCCATATGCCCAGCCCACACAGAGTTATGAGCTAATTGTAAAATTTGCTCACGTTTACCCACAGGTACAATTAATTGTACTACTTCCGTAGAATTAATTACCGTTCTTCGATACAACAAATTATCTACAACATTCACAAAATAACCGCAATAATCATTACCCGAGTCTTTCAGGCTATCCAAACGTAAAAATATGTGCGACAACGTTTTATCACATCTCTGTTTATCTCTAAACACAAAAACTTCAGCCTTAACATTAGCTTCCTTAAATATTACAGAAGTGTTTACTTCTGACGTCTTAACTAATTCACCTCCACCTGAATTACTACAGTCAACCACAATCGATTTATTCAGCACTTTGTCGTTGGCCGAATCAGTATCAACAATAGAATCATTCATCACATTCTCTCTATCACCAGTTTTACATTCCACAACATGCATATTATTTACATCATTACTAGCACAATTATCCATAGCAATGTAATTCCCACTATCACAATTTGCAATATCTTGCGACCTAGTAATAGCACATACATTAGCCTTCGATTTCAGTGTTAATAATTGTTCATAATCTTTTACTGTTAAAAGACAGTCTTCATGCAAACCATTTGCCAAAGCAACAGTTGCAAACACTTTTTCATCATTAATCGAATCAGGCCACTTTAAACAAACATTCGCCAGATCAGCTTTCACACACATACCTAAAGCAGGTTTCAATATTATGCTACGTTGTGAATGATACGGTTTAACTGATAGCTTAGCAGGATTAATGACAGTAATCTGCGCTCCGCTGTCAACAATAGCTACAATCGGTGATCCGTTCACAATAATGCTAACATGCATAACATCATCCAAAACCACATTTTTACAATCATTATTTTGGTCACAAACAATGTCATCGGTTATGTCAGCTTCACAAAACTCCAGGCCTTTACTTGCGCCGTCAACTGCTCCACTCTGAAACTCACAAACATCTGTAACATTATGCACTGACACTCTATGTGTATTAGCTGGTTTGTCCGGCGCTCTCCCACGTCCACCCTGAAAATTAAAACGCTGACTCCCTCTCGTCGTCATATTGCTATGCGCATTGAATGGTCTCGTCACGCTACCGCCTGAAAATCCACCTCCTCGCCAATTAGATGCTGCTTGCGGCCTCGCAACAAATTTATTAGTCGCAGGTTCTTGTTTCCTGTACTCAGGTACTCGAGCCTGCGTCAGGTTGCCCTTGGCCTCCTGCCAGTCTGCACGTTCCCTGAAAGAATTATCATTCAACCCAAACCTCCTCCGTTCTCCGCTGCAAAACGAACTGGGCGTTACAAAATTTTCACATACAACCGACAATTTCTCAGGTTTAAACCATTCGTCCTGCTCCAAATTAACAACATGCGCTCTCAAGTCATCATTCAACGTGCCCTTTACATGGTCAGACACTAACAAGTTAAACAAATCATCATAATTTTCCGTTACTTGCCTACTAGTTAAATAATATTTTAACAAAGTTTCAACTCTAGTTACATACTGCAAGTACGACTCAGCTCGTTTTCGTACAGCTGTTTGAAACGCATGCAAATGTTGCATTGACGTCAAACGAAATTCCTTCTGCAACAATGATTTAAACTTTTCAAAGTCTTGCTTTGACTCGCAATCCATCTTAGCGACTAGCCTCCTACCTTTATCATTGAGATATGGCATCAGCAACGCATGCCTTATCTCATCAGGTACTTCATACATATCGAACGTACCTTCTACACACGCAATCCAATCGGACATGTCCGCTGGGTTTGATGGACAATTAGTTATTACAGATTTAATTAAACCACCAAAATTTTTGATAAGGTTAGCTTTAGAGGGCTCTCTGTCAGCTCTCACACTGGTGTGTGACTCTTCCTCATCCTCGTCCCTCACTCCTTCTGAGCGCTCCTTGTGCAGTTTAATTAACTGCTCTAGAGCATCTTGTTGCCGTCTATCAGCCGCCTCTTGCCGCCGACAGTTGTTGCCTTGTGGCTTCTTGCTGATCCTGCTGCCGTCTATGTTGCCGCTTCTCTGCGCTGACATTTGTTGTATTAATCTTAATACAGCCTCCATGTCGGGAGCTTGAGAAGATGGTGGGGCCCCAATCTTTGAGCTTCCATCACCTCTTTTATCAACTGTTCCCTCGACCACGAGACAACTTCCGGTTCATCATAACCTTGAACTACTAATTTTCTTCTCAATGCCTCGCTATTCATCCTTCTCACCTTCTTATTAAATTCATCATAGCTATCTTCTTTGGATGCCATCAAACAATGTTTATGTTCCGAGCTTTACTAGCTCTAATAACAATAAATACAAAAAAAACACTTACAGTTTGGCGACGTAAAACAAACCACCTCCTACTGCTATCTGCTACTCCACGTCTAACTGTACACAGCAACTTCCGGCACGCACT
Organism: Cyanobacteriota bacterium; assembly: GCA_942490675.1. GTDB lineage: Bacteria > Cyanobacteriota > Cyanobacteriia > Cyanobacteriales > Xenococcaceae > Waterburya. Next base: position 7,692 of record CALNYB010000004.1, read on the forward strand.
TCAAGCAAATCCGACTCACTGCATACAATATTTAAAACTTCGCAGTACACAACGCTTATAACATATAATAGGATATATACCTATACCGTATATCACTAAAGAAATTATCAAAACTTATCTAAACAAATTTGCTGGACTTCAGTCTAATGCTGAGTCGAGGGTATACAATACACCTCACTGCGTCGGAAACACGTGCTTTAGGCCGGGGTACGTCTTGCCCCTCACACATATAATAATACACAAATT
>CALNYB010000005.1:0-141334 GCA_942490675.1 Cyanobacteriota bacterium
TAGTTACGCAAATCGCTGTAATTGAATACATAATTAAATTATTATCATGAGGGATTTATATTTGCTTTACTAATCAATGTCTAAGCTGATATTGGTAAAAGATTATAATTACCAAAAACTCTTAAGACTTCCGTACAAGCTGACAAATCGGCTAGAGCATCTCTAATTTCACCATCATGAGAGTTCCCTTCTAAATCAATAAAGAAAATATATTCGCCTAACGAACGCTTGCTGGGACGAGACTCAATTTTGCTAAGATTAATATCTCTACGAGCAAAAATTTCTAGGGCTTTGACTAATGCTCCAGGAACATTTCGGGGGAGACTAAAGGCTAAAGCAAGATGGCTTCCGCGGTCGCTCATTTCAGAACTAACAATCCAAAAGCGAGTACAATTATCAGAATTGTCTTTGATATCTGATTCTAACAAGGGCACTTGGTATAGCTCAGATGCTCTGGGAGAAGCAATAGCAGCTGCCGTTAAATCATCTTTAAGTAGCTTAATTCCTTCCGTGGTTGATTTCGTAGGCACAAGCTGAACTTGGGGGAGAAAATTTTCGAGCCATTTCTGACATTGAGCCAGAGCTTGAGGATGGGAATAAACTGTTTTAAGCTGTTTTAGCGATTGACCACATGATAGTAATCCATGAGAAATAGCAAGAGTCAATTCTTGGTGTACCTGGAGATTAGTAGATTGCCATAAAGTATCTAAGACAACAGTGACACTGCCTTCAATCGAGTTTTCGATGGGAACTACAGCCTGGTCTATATCACCTTTGATTACAGACTGCATCGCCTGAGCAATACTAGGATAGGGACATAGGGTAACGGTTAGTTGTTGATTGTTTGATAGCCAGGTTGAGTAGGCTAAAGCAGCGGTTTCCGAATTAGTGCCTGTCGGGCCAAGGTAAGCAAGGGTAAGCTTCATAAAAACTTTGTTGTTACAACATAAAAGTATAAAGAAGGTATCATTTTTTTACACATGAACAGATTGGTCATGAAATGTAACTTAAGATTAATCAATAGTAAAACAATCAGTATTTTCACTTATGTACGTTAGTTTCAGCGCATCAGAATCAGTTCATATATCGGTAAATAATCAAGCAACGCCAATACAGCACTATTTGCGTCAACCAAAAAGGCTAGTTGAGGCGATCTCTGATCCACAATTAACGAAACAGATACCTAACGATCAGTATGAATTAAAAATGCGCCCCATTAACTTTATGGAAATATATCATTTCCAGCCAATTGTGCTGCTTAAAGTATGGTCTGGTTCTAATGGCAGTGTATATTTGAAATCTGAAGGTTGTAAGATCGAAGGTGTTGGCTATATTAACGAACGCTTTTCCCTTAAGCTTAAAGGTGTTTTATATCCTCAAGAACTAAACGGATCAACAATTTTAAAGGGTCAAGCCGATTTAGAGGTAGGAGTTGAATTACCCACTGCTTTGATGTTTACTCCTCAACCATTTTTGGAAGGGGCTGGCAGCAAATTGCTTAAAAGTGTTTTAAGTAGAATGAAGCACAAGCTAGCAACTCAACTAGTACACGATTATTACATCTGGGCATCTCAGTCAACTGAGTTAGAACCAAAATCCGCTGCTAAATTATTACCCGATCTAGATCTAGGATACTAAACCAAGGCAGGAATTTCTTGGAAAAACAGTTATTGACAGGATTTAAATGAACGACGATGTTCGACAGATATACCGTGCTGTTTGATAGCTAAACGATGTTTAGCAGTGGGATAGCCTTTATTGTTTGCCAAATCATATTCGGGATATTGTGGAGCTAAATCAACAATCAATTCATCGCGCCACACTTTAGCCAAGATACTGGCTGCTGCGATTACTGGCGATCGCAAATCACCTTTAATCACCGTTTTCTGGGGAATATTGAGGTTGGGAATCGCAAAATTCCCATCTACCAAACAGATATCTGGAACGACTCGCAAGCCTATTAGGCATCGCTTCATCGCCAAAAGTGAAGCCTGTAAGATATTCAGCTCATCTATTTCCGCAACACTAGCGTAGCTAATGTGCCAGCCAGCAACCAATTCTTTTATTGGCTGAATCAATTCCTGACGCTGGAGGGGCGATAATTTTTTGCTGTCTTTGACTCCTAGGGCAATCAACTGGGGAATAGCTGAAAGTGGTAACGCTACTGTTGCCGCAACTACTGAACCAAGCAAAGCACCACGACCAACTTCATCCACTCCCGCAACTAAAGTATTTTGAGCAGTAAATTCTGCTAATAATGAGTCATCAAACAGTTGTTTATCCATTGAAAAGGTTATCGAGGGTAAATGGGGCAAAGTTAAGATGCTTCTGGCTTGGTTTTCCCTGACCAATTACTTCCAGATTAATTAATTAAATCTTACCTCGAATACTTTTATACCTTTGCTTCTTTAGCAGCAGATGAACGGCGACGACGACGGCGACCATTAGTAGATTCTGGCTGCGTAATAGGCTCAAATTGAACCTCAGCTTCAGCCTGGACTTTAGGTTCAGATTGATCCTTAACTTGTGTTTTTCTGCCTCTGGTTTTAGGTTTTCTTTCTGTCTTAGGCTGCTCTATAGCCACTTCTGTTGTTGTCTCATAATTTGTTGTAGTTAATTCCTCACCTGGTTTTTTGACGTAGACCAAAACTGATTTAGGGTCTGTGGACTCTTGGTTTGCATATACCAAAGGAGAAACACCCATTAGAGCATAAATTTCCTGTTCTAAATCTCCCATTTCTACCGTGACTTTTTCGAGATTAGTTTCATCTCGACGGGGCGATCGCGATTGCGAACGGGATTTTCGTTCTTCTCCATTGTTTTCGAGATCTTGATCCAGACTTTCCTCAGTTGATGTAGTTTCCTGTTCTATCAACTCATCTTTAATCAACAAATCGTTACGGCGACTGCGACGGCGACGACGACCGTTAGTATTGGCACTTTGTTCTTGATAGTTGGGATGATTAAGCAAATCTGACGGTTGATTGTTATCATCGTCATATCTCACATTGGGAATGGGTTTGTTCGAAATTTCGATTTTCTCCTGTCTTTCTGAAGGAGAGGGAATCACCGTCACAGGACGGATGCTATTTACAGGTTCACGAATTGCTGCGGGAGGAGTCAGAATTGGCGAAGTTTCAATTGATTCTGCTTCTGGTTTCCCTGGTAGAAGGGCTATTTGACCTAAACCACCACAAGTATGACAAGTCTGACCAAATAGTTCGTAAATATTTTTTCCCTGGCGTTTACGGGTAAGTTCCACTAAGCCTAGCTCAGAAAGTTGAGCTATCTGGGGCCGCGCCTTGTCCCCTTTGAGACTGTTGTTAAAGTGTTCTAAAAGCTTAATTTTATCGCGATGAGAGTCCATGTCAATAAAATCTACGACAATTACCCCACCAATGTTTCGTAGACGTAGCTGACGAGCAATTTCGGTTGCAGCTTCTGTATTTGTCCAAAGTACTGTTTCTCTGGCTGTTGCCGAACGAGTAAATGAACCTGAGTTGACATCGATTACTGTCAAAGCTTCTGTGGGTTCGATAATAATATAACCCCCAGATGGTAACTCTACTCTAGGTTTTAAAGCTTCCCTTACCGCTGCGCTAACGCGATAATAGTCTAAAATTGGCTGTGTTTCTTTGTGGGAGTCAATGAATACTCCTTGAGGAGAACGACCACTACTCCAGTTTGCCAACTGCTGCTTAATTCGTTTTACCCCCGAGGAGGAATCGACTACGATGGTGTTAACTTCTGCCGAATAAGTATCTCGCAGTACGCGCTGAATAAAATCATCATCACGATTTAGTAGAACAGGAGGCTTGGCGTAGTTTGCCTGATACTGAATTGTTTCCCACTGCTTTTGCAGAAATTCTAAATCTTCCATGATGGCTTCTTCGGCTTTACCATCTGCTTCAGTTCTAATCAATAACCCCATACCAGGCGGTTTAATCAAAATCGCCAAGGCACGAAGACGACTACGCTCATTTTCATTGGAGATACGACGCGATAGTTTAACTCCTTTGCCATAGGGCATCAATACTAAATAACGCCCTGGAAGAGTTATATTTCCCGTGAGTCTGGGTCCCTTATTTCCTGTAGGCTCTTTCATTACTTGAACTAGTGCCTTTTGTTGAGGCACTAATAGTTCTGTAATAGCTGCTGCGCTTTTTTTGAGACGCAATGGACCTAGATCTGTAACGTGAATAAACCCATTGCGTTCGCTATTACCAATGTTAACAAAGGCAGCATCGATACCAGGAATAACATTTTCTACTGTACCAAGATAGATGTCGCTCACTTGTTGATGACCGGTGGCAACAATCAATTCTTGTATTTGTTCTTCCCAAAAAACAGCAGCGATGTGATGTTGTTCTGCAATAATGATCTGTTTTGGCATTAATTTTCCTCAAAAATTCTGATGGCTAATTATCAATGAGCCTGTCTTCAAACCACGCAATCCAGTGACTGAGAAATGGTTAATCATTTATTTTTCGATGTTTCTCAAAGCAAAAAAATCAAGCAATAGAAATAAATCAGTAACTTCCACATATATAGCTATATGGCGTTTGATATTACCAAATAATGTTTGTTCCAGCATTCTTACTGATTATTTGGCTAGTTGTCAGTTGTCTCTTGTGGAATAAGCTTGCTACTTGTTCGCTCTTGTAAAAGATGTAGTTGAAAAAGAGAATCGCTGGTCGGAAGTAATGGAAATAGATAGCTGAGGCTGCGACTTTATTAAGATTAATCACCGATTACTCTACCGTCCTATCAAGTAGGTTCTAGATGAGACGAGGAGGTAATTTGTGACGGATGGTAAAGGCTTTGGCGACTGCTGTAATTTTTATGATGGGGTCTTATTTTGTTTACTCTAGGAAACGGTTAGCTTAACCGTTTCTAAGGGCGACCACCAGTTGAACTCACATTCTTCTGACTACGATTAATACGCAACCACAAATATTGCTGAGACGTTACTATACAAATTTTAACCTGAATATAACCTTGAAGAGCAATCCTTGGCAAGGTAATCAAACTATTCTCTGAACTACATAGCTGAGTATAGCTAAAAATTCGGTAAGGTCAAATGATTATTAAGTTTTGGTTATTTCTTGCTTTATTATATCTGCAATCTGCTTGGCTGCACCAGTTTGTCCTCCCACTGCGGTTAAATGATCGCGCATTATTTGCAGTTTGCTGGGATGGGCGAGATAATCTAAAACTAACTTGGCAATTATTTCTGGCTCAAGTTTACCGATTAATTCTGGAACAATCTCTTCTCCTGCCCAGATATTAGGCCAGGCAAATAAGCGTCCTTGTTTAAGTACGAGCCAATTGATTAGTCTGGCAAATGCTGTCCCTAAACCTGGAAGATTGGCCAAAATTCCTGGCAGTCCATCCCAAGAGCGCATCGCATCTAGCTGTTGGGTCGGCAACAAAACAATCATCGGTACTTTTAGCGCCGTCAATTCAGCAGTATTTGCACCGACGGTAGTGAGACATAATTGACAATTCACTAGAGTTTTATAGGCGGGAAATTCAGTAATTAGCTCAATCTTAGTTCCTCCAGAGGTGATCAAATGAGAGACTTGAGTTGCTGTCTCGGTGATTAATTTTCCCTCAACGTTACCCAAAGATGAGATTAAAGGATTGTGTTGCCGATTGGCATAATTACTGAGAGTAGTTAAATCTAAAGTAGGTGCAACGGGAATGATGAATCGAGCTTGGGGATTTATTTGCTGAATTTTCTCAGCGATCGCCAAGCACAAAGGAACCCCCTGAAATAGCTTGGCTGGCTTTGAACCAACGAGTAATCCAATCAAAGGGGCATCCTGATTTAAAGTAGTCTGCTCATCTACTTCTAAAGCCACGTCTGCCATCAAGTCTCCTACCAGAGTAAACTTCTGTTGATAATGCTTAGGAACTCGTTCGATTACTTTTTGATTCATTGCTGCAAAATAGTCTACAAAGCGATACCAGCGAGCATCCCATTCGGCATAAATCAAGCTGGAGTATCCTAATCGTTTACTGACAGCAATAGTATAGAATTGATCGCCACCTAAAAAAACTACTATGCCACGTTGGTGCCAGTGCCAATTATCTCTAGTTTTACCCCTAAGCAAAAATGCCCAGAAATCTGAAGCTGATAATACTCGATCTACTTCAGGATAACTTATGGCGATCGCTGCTTCTCTGCCAGTGCTATGGGGACAAGGTGACAACAGCACCGAAATTCTGACCTGTTGCATTTGCGGACCTAAAACCTGAGCCAATCCCCTAACTACAGGACGTACCCATGTGGCTACCTCTCCAGGCCCATTGGACAAAATAACAATATCAGTTGGTTGCTGCATATAGGCTGAAGGCTGACACTCGCAAATCTTACTGCTCACTGTTGTTGATTACTTCATAGACAAAGTTTAAGGTTACCCAGCTATCAATATTTAAAGCATAAGCGTCTTCGTTGGGCAAAAGTTCGCTAGCAACTGAACTAGCATTGTGCAAATCTTGCATCAAAGCATTCATTACTACCACTGGATTAGTTACATTTAATACTTGCTGTTGGTCGAGCTTGAAGTTTTGCTGGGTGGCAAAAGCTTGAAGAGTTTCTTCAAAAGGCTGAAGAGCCATAACAACATACAGACTGTTGATGCCTAGTGACTCAGGAACTTTCCACTTCCAGTAATTTTCAGTGCTAGGAATTATTAATTCATCTCCAGCAGCGATCGCAATATTTTCTAAATGGGGTTTTGCTTCTTCACTAGGAGATTTAGCAGGAGTATAGAGAGCATAAATATTACTGTCGGAGTCAGTCGCCAAAATTACAGCATATAGTTGGCGATCATCCATATTGCCTAAAACCAGTTTAATTTCTGTTCCTTTGACTATCAAAGGAAAATTATTGCTGGGATCAGCGTTCACGTTAACCGTTGAAAAAATGGATTTCTTAGTCGGAGAGGTCGGTTGCTTTTTCGCTAAAAATGTTGCTCTTTGCCAGCTAGTAGAATGTTTTTCATCTCCTACCATCAAAGTCACATTAGCTTTTAATCTTGAAGAAAATTCATTATTAGTTAATTCCAGCCATTTTGCAGCCAGTAGATTATTAAACTGAGGCTGAAGACGATCTATGGCAATTTTCACAGCTTCTTCTAATCCTGTTGTTTGACCAATCAAATTTCCTCCAGCAGTATAAAGACCATAGCTGAAAGAGGGGTTTTCGGTTTCTGAATTTGGAGTTATTGATTCGGAAGCTGCCTCTGAAACCACTTTTCCCAGAAGACAATCTGCATTTTGTTCTTTGCTTACCACCACAGAATTAATAGCAGAAATACTAGCTAAGGCGCTAGTGGCATCGACTCGCTCAATTCTCTGTAAATTGTCATCTAGAGCTAAATTCAAGTTGAGATCACGGGCTAGAATACGAATCGACTCACAAACTAATTGTCCTGTTAGCGGTTCGGCAGTTGTGGAGGATAATAGTTGAGTTTTTGAGATTAAGCCTTCTTTTGATTTTATTTGTAGTTGAGGGGAATAATCTTCGAGGGGAGATACCAAGCTCAAACAAGAATTGATTCCGTAGCCGACCAAAATATTAGCAGGTAAGCCTAAAAGCTTAATTTCTGCACTGTTTTTATTAACTTTGCTGACTATGCCCACAGCGTTGGGCACATCACTAACAGCTAAATAATAGGCGATCGCTGTTTTGTCAGGATTATTTATAGTAGGCTGCTGTTGTCTCCCCATGACTTGTTCTACTGTTTCGGCAGTTCTACTCAAGACCACCTGTACTTTGCTGCTGGGGGTAAGATGCCAAAGATGCTGAGTCAAGGCTTGGGTAAATAGTCCTGCACTTAAACCGTCCCACTCTCTTTCTACTGCTACTTGATTGTTGCTAGTGGCAGATAAAACTATCCCAGGCAGAGATGAGATTCTCCTACTTAGCTTGAGTCCCTTGGCCGCTATTTTACTCCGTAGCTGTGCTAAAAAATCTAGCTCCTGAGAATTAGCATTTTCAGCTATCTGAGGTATAGAACGTACTCGAAAGCTGCCGTGGTTACGGTGAGGAGTAGTATTAAAGCAGGTATCTAAGACAAAAGTGTATTTAGAGGTAGACAAAGACTGTGCCAATACTAAAAGGGTTTCTTGCAGAATGCTGTTAGCAAACAAGTTTTTTTTAGCGGATGATAGTCCATCTACAGGCACAAAGCTATTTTCTAGCCGAAAAGCAACAGAATCATCTGTTTCCTTGCCTGCTTGGATATCTGAAACTAACGGCATTTTGATTTGACTTCCATAACCGCTAAAATGAAACAGTACCACATCATCTGGTTGAGCCTGTTCCGTTAAATGTTCGACAAAGGCGGTTTCAATATTGGCTCTTGTTGCTTGGCGATCGCTTAAAACGAGAATATCGCTAGGGTTAAAGCCAAAACGATGAATTAGCAGTTCTCGCTGTAGCTCCACATCCATTAAACAGCCAGCTAAATCATCGTGATGAGGATAGCGGTTGATTCCCACCAGGAGAGCCAATTTACGATTGGTGGGTTGTGCTAGAGTTTGTTGGTAGTTTTTAATCGAGGCTGCCAGGGGTTCATTGTTAGCTAGAACTGAAATTCCAGCTTCAGTTGCTCCCCAAGTAAACAACGTCAATCCAGCTTGCTGTAGAAAAGTTCGGCGGTCAAGTCCCATATTAGCTAATAGCTTCCAGAAATATGCGATCAGCCTATCAATAATAGCTGTTTAGATTTTGGTAGAAATTATAAAGGTTACAGATCGAGAATTTAAACTCCTCAATTTGTAACCTATTATAGTGTTTTGCCTTGACGATTAATAATTATTAACTAACTTTCATTGCTCTGGCTAATTCTTCAGCAACTTTAGGACGAGAAAATTGTGGAGGAGGAGTTTTTCCTTCTCGGAGCATTGCTCTGACTTTAGTTCCTGACAAATGAATTCGTTCTTCCTTGTTGGCAGGGCTGGTTTTTGCCGTTGCCATTTGTTCAGTCCGAGTACAGTAAAATGCGTGTTCAAACTTGAGGGGAGTAATACCTAGCTCTTCTGGGTCAAATTCACCAAAGATTTCTTGTGCATCATAAGTGCCGTAATAGTCTCCCACACCTGCGTGATCTCGACCAACTATAAAATGAGTACAGCCATAATTTTTACGAATTAGGGCATGAAAGATCGCTTCTCTCGGGCCTGCATAACGCATTGCCGAAGGATTAATTGCCAAAACAACCCGCTCTTGAGGAAAGTAGTTTTCCATCATAATTTCGTAGCAGCGCATTCTGACATCGGCAGGGATATCGTCGCTTTTGGTAGCTCCGACTAAAGGATGGAGAAATAAACCATCAACGATCTCTAGAGCACACTTAATTATGTATTCATGGGCGCGGTGAATCGGATTGCGAGTTTGAAAGCCCACTACTGTCTTCCAGCCTTTCTCTTGGAACATGGCTCTGGAAGCAGCAGGGTCGATTTGATAATTAGGAAACTGAGGGTGGTCGTCTCTTTCTAGCAGCCAAACGGGCCCTGCAAGGTTAGTATTTCCCTGTTCGTAGATGACTTTTACCCCAGGATGTTTATCTTCCTCAGTGCGGTAAACATTTTCAGCTTCTAATTTTTTGTCGTAGCTATATTTTTCCGTTAGCTGCAAAACTCCGATAAATTTGCCATCAGGATCGTCTAAACGAATCAAGCTACCAATACTTAGAGGCTCTGCAACTTCTGAGGTTACACAGAGAGTCACAGGAACTGACCAGGGAACACCGCTGGCTAGACGCATTTCTTTAACCACGCCTAGGTAGTCATTTTGACCCATGAAGCCATTGATCGGGCTAAAACCGCCGATCGCAATCATAACTAAATCAGAAGTTGCTCTCTGGTCTAACTGAACTTTGGGTAAAGAATCAGCTTTGCTCAAGAAGTCTTGCTTTTCTTCGGGGGTAGCTAGGCGATCTACTAGCTTACCGCCATGGGGTGCAATCAAATCTGTACTCATATTTCCGTATTTCTATTATTTAGGCTAGCTCCGGGCAACCATGTTAACAAATAACTAGAAGTTTACACTCGATGTAGAACCAGAACAAATTAATTTTGTATGTTAATTTTTTGTTATGATTCTAGCATTACTTGTAATCTTATGATAAGTAAATCATATTTTTAGTAAATTATGAAAGGTTTGTTTTCAATTCAACAACGTGGTTGGATATGTGCCGTGAGACGCTCCATCCCCCACGTTCAATTTTGGTTAGCAATTAGCCTGTCTTTATTGCTTTTTAGCATAACTCCCTCTGATGCTTGGGCGATGGGAGGAAAACAACCCGCGATAAATGAACCTGCTCCTGAATTTGTCTTACCGACTAATACTGGGGACGGTGACATTTCTTTGCAGAATTATCGTGGACAATGGGTTGTGCTGTATTTTTATCCTCAGGATTTCACTTCAGGCTGTACTTTGGAAGCTCGACGTTTCCAACAAGATTTAGCAGAGTATCAGTCGAGAAATGCCCAAATTTTAGGAGTCAGCGTCAACGATGTTGATTCTCATGCTGAATTTTGTGATGCAGAAGGACTTAAATTTCCTTTGTTGGCAGATACCAATGGTAATGTAAGTAAAGCTTATGGTTCATGGCTAGGTGCAATGTCCTTAAGACACACTTATTTAGTCGATCCTGAAGGTATTTTACGGGAGACTTTTTTGGGAGTTAGACCGAGTATTCATAGCCAAGAAGTATTAGCTCGCTTAGATGAATTGGCACCAGAACTGTATTAATTAATACATTGTTTTAGTTACAATAGAATCTCGTATTTAATTTATTTGTTGCCGTGAGTTTAATTAAAACTGAATGGAGTCAATAGTTGGTAAAATATTGTGCGATCGCTATCGTATCATTCAAGAGCTAAGTCCTGGCTCCCATCTGCTTCGTCATCAAGAAGACTTGGATCCATGGACGACTGAGACTGCTGAAACTTTTATTCAAGATAATTTTTATCAAGTTTATCTTGCAGAAGATCGATCGCAACATAGTAAAGTTCAGTGCATAATAGAAAGATTACAGCCGAGCTATGACAACGAGGTTTTAGGCTCTCAATCGTGGCAGAAAGTTCTCCCAGCATTTCTAGCTCAGGGTAAAGTTCTGCAAAATCTTAGTCAGCATCCACAAATTCCTCAACTACTGGATTTCTTTGAATGCGATCGCGATTTTTATCTGGTTCATGAACATATTGAAGGGCAAAGCTTAGGGCAAAAGTTAGACAGTAACTTGATTGATGAAGCTGAAGCACTTGTCTGGCTCAGAGAAATTATAGGTGTATTAGAGTTTAGTCATAAATTGGGTCTAGCTCATCTTAATATTCAGCCTTCAAGCTTAATTGAGCATCAAGACGGTAGAAAGTTTCTGACCAATTTTGCTCTATTCCAAAACCCTTTGTTCTTGAATTCTCAAGGATCGCAAAATACAATTCATTCTATTTCGCCTCCTTCAGAACCAGCAGCAAAGCCAGATTATAGTGCCGATATTCATGCTTTAGGCAAAACTATTATTTTTGCTCTGACTGGCAACTTTGCCCCATCTATTCAGGCAAAATCAGCAGATATCAAGGAATATCAAAAACTAGAAAATTCAGAAAACTCCTCTATAGCAAATATTAGACCTGAACTAGCTAATGTTCTCAACAAAATGGTCGATAAATATCCCGATAAATGCTATCAATCTGTGGCTGAAGTATTAGCAGATCTGGATTTTGAGCAGAACGTAATTACTTTCCCTCCACCTTTTTTTAATAGTTCTCACTTTTCATCACCGCCATCTAGAAAAGGTAAAAATATAGATAACAATCAGGTGAAAGCTGGTAATTCAAAATTTAAAAATATAGATAAATATATTGAAAAAATAATTTGGTTATTGTTAGCTCTACCATTTGCTGTTGCTGCTGTAATTATATTCATTGGAATTAATAAAAACTCTTATAAAAAATTTGCTCATTACGTCAATAATGATTACCAATTTGCTATAAAATATCCTCAAAACTGGTCCCAGCGTCAGCTAGATGATCCTATTACTGGAGAGGTAGTAGTTTTTGATTCCCCTCTAGAAACTAACACAGATTTGTTTATTGAAAAGGTATCTATTGCGGTTGAATACTTACCATCTGAACCTACTAGTTTAGAACAATATACTCAAACTGTTTTCGAGCGTATTAATCAAACTGAAGATAGCGAAATTGAAGTCTACGAAGACTATAAAACTAGCATCGATAAGTCTCCTGCTCGCAAGGTAATTTATTCTCGCCAGGAAGGAGGATTGCAGCTTAAACAAATGGAAACTTTTACTATTAAGAATAATCAAGTTTATATAGCTATTTATACTGCTGAGCGAGCTAAGTTTTCTAAATTTTATAGTACTGTAGATAAAATAATTAATTCTTGGGAAATACAATAATTAACCTGAGTTCGGGATAAGGAAAAAGGCAAGTAGTAAGCTGAAAATAACAACAAATTCAGTAAACTTGTTAAGTCTTCTAACAAATTCGGTAACCGAGTTTCTACACGTTTTCTTCCTCTTGCCTGAAAGGCATCGAGACACACAATCCCAGTTTCTACTTCTCTTGTTCCTTTACGAATTAAGTCTCTATTCCACCCTAATTCTCTTTGTGCTAAACGTTGACCTCCGAGTCCTAACTCTTTCACTGTCTGAGCCATAAATCGTCTTTTTTGATGACCTTTAAGATTATTTACTGTCTCGATTAACAGTGATTTAAGAGAATCAGTCAGTTCTAGCATTCCTGTTTTGTTTTCTGTGAGCGCAATTTTTAGTTTACTATCTTGCTTGATTTTTTTGGAAGTGTTTATTTTTTGCAACTCCCTTAGTAGAAACTACAAAGTCATCCCAGTAGCTATATACTTCACGCTCAGGTAACCAGTCACTTCCAGAACCCCCATGAAATGTACTGAAATATAGACTATCAATTCCCTGATTATTAGTAACGAACTTAAGTTTATCTATTGAGAGTACTTGTTCTTGATCCATCCACACGTCTATTTCGCCATTGGATTGATTTCCATCGTTAATTTTTACTCTCTGAATAAGATTATGCCACTTGCCCCGCTGAAAATATTTTTCACCGCCTTCGCTTCCCTCAAAATAGAAATCTTCTCCCCATTTACCTGGTTTATCCATGTGATATAAATACAGAGTGGCTCTACCATTCTTCCTCCACATATATCTTGAGGAAAAGCCGTTATCTCCATTACAGGTCTGACCTCCGCTACAAAGATCATGTTTGTCATCTCTTGCACCTAATCCTGGAAGCTTACCGCCACTTTTTTGGGGACCATCAAAATCGAAATCATCAGCGAACTGCACCCAATAAGAAAGATAATATTCTTTCTCGCTAGGCAGATTCCATACTGCACTTCCCCCCGATCTGATATCTGGTGGATAAGTAATTCTGAGAGACTTTTTGCCAGAGTGTGCTTCACGATCAGTAATTATGGCTTGATTCATCCAGCTTTCTTTAGAGCCAATTACATCCCAATCCTTACTTTGTGCAGCTTTGCTATATTTTGTACCAGGAACATGGTTTTCAAATCCTACTTTGATTACCTTAGAATTAGAACGATCTAAATCTAAGGCTTTCTGTCCTGAAACTGTAGAAGTGATCGATATGAGGCAACAAATGCCAATAATCAAGAGCCAATTTTTTTTTTTAATATACTACTTGCCAGCATGTTTTTTTCACTATTCAAAGGTTCTAATAGCTTTTTCAATTTATTTAGAAGAAAACCCTATCACCGACTCCGGCGGACGGAGTGGCGGGCGGCGACCTGCCGCCTCTTCGATTTCTGCGTCGGTCATCAGCTCGACATTGAATTATTTAAAATTTGGTATATTTAACTCGAAAGAGCCTTTTGTTTTGTCTTTTGTCCCAATACCCGATTGACCAAAGTCCACAATTTATTCAAATTAATTGACCAGATTATAAGTATCAATAGACACTTAACTCGCTCAAATAAAGAGAGAGGATAAGCAAATATGCTGCGATAATATCCCTGAAAGCATTTAATATGAAGCATAATTATCCCATAATTTAACTCAGGGGAAATCCATCTTGCTTTCTCTTCGGCACTCTTGAGGGATTGCGATTGTTTATCATGAATTCTAAAGTAGCACATAGCACTCGGAACTTCTTGTAATTTACCCATCAAGCTAAGTTCACAGAGAAGCACTTTATCTGAACCATAGTAAGCATCATGCTGAGAAGTTCGTTCAATTATGTCTCTACGAGACAAACCAAAAAATTCATAACATTTGGTTGTCCTAAACAGGACTTCTGAATAGCGCTCACTTGGGTGACTTGAGGTAAAATTACGCTGCAAGTTAGTAGATATAATTTTTCCTTTGGGAGTAAGGAAGGTATTTTCCTCAATCAAAGGCAGAAGATTATTATCTTCATCGATAAGCGATACTCTTGGGAAACACATCACAATAGTAGGATCACTTTCTAAGACCTTAATACACTCTTCTAGATAATTTGAAGAGCACCTATCATCGTGAGCCATCCACTTGAAAAAGTTTCCTCTTGATAACTGGAATACTTTCTTGTAATTATAGGCAGCCCCTAAGTTAGTAGGATTTTTGTAATAACGAATTCTCTTGTCTCGGGATTGCAAAAATTGGCAAATTTCTTGAGTCCTATCCGTTGAAGCATTATTCGAAATGACAATTTCAAAATCCCGAAAGGATTGTTGAAGCAAAGAATTAATGGCTGACTCAAGGTAATTTTCACCGTTATACACAGGTATGCCAATACTAACTTTTGGGCAGTGATTATTTCTTGTAGTCATACAATAAACCTACATTGAAGACAACAATAACCATACAATAAAACTACATTAAAGGCAACAACGCAAAATGAGTCAAAGAGTTTTTACTGTTGCGATCGCCATCTTATAATTTAATAATTATAGGACCAGCCCTTTCAAGGTCTTGCAAATGTCCCCAAATTATAGTTAGTTGAGAAAAGTACCACAACTCAATACACATTTTTCGATTTTTAACTCTGCTTAATCCTTAAACAAAAAGTATTGGGCTTTAATATCAGCTTTGACAATAAAATAATCACTTCTTAAGCCCAATTTAGATGGATTCAGAAATAAAGATAATAAAAGACAGTTACTCTGTTTCAACGTTTTTGAGCAAATCCTATTTATTTACGAGCTGTGCTACGCAAACTACGGGTTTGTTCCAGGATGTCCTCAATATCTTCCTGGGAAAGCCGCACGACGTAGTTGATTTTAATTTCCTCTAGTAAATCAACTAATAAAAGCTCAATTTTGTTCATACTTTGCTGTGCCTGTAGTTCACTAGAGACAGATTTACCGACATTACTAATCAAGCTCTCCAATAAACGATCAAACTGCTTATCCTCTGCTAAAGCTGCTTGAAGAGTGCTGCTAAAGGCACTATAGCTTTGGGATACTAACTGATGACTAAGAGCCGTAATAGTGCGATCGCCGCCAGGTAATAGTTTAATTCCTCGATAGACTGAACTTTGGCGCAATGCTTTGTCTACAGAATATTTTAATAGAGTTTCCACTTCGGGTTGGATGGCAGGTAATACGCGATCTGCCAACACTTTAGCTAAAATTCTTACTAATTCAGCAATTTCATTAGTGTCATTAAGATCAATATAGGGATTAGCAGTTTGTTGAGAAAGCAATCTACTAATATCGCCATTGCGTACTGAAGCCTGAATTTGATTAATTAGGCGAATAATCACTACCTCAGTCACATCTTCAGCAATTCCCGCCACTAAACCTTGACTAATCTGCTTCTGAATTGAATTAAGATTAATAATCTGCGCCTGATTCAACCGAACCGTG
This sequence comes from Cyanobacteriota bacterium, assembly GCA_942490675.1. Taxonomy (GTDB): domain Bacteria; phylum Cyanobacteriota; class Cyanobacteriia; order Cyanobacteriales; family Xenococcaceae; genus Waterburya. The sequence goes on from CALNYB010000005.1 coordinate 15,881, forward strand.
ACAGGGATTATCCTCAGCCAACGCCAAATAGGAAGTAGAAAGAATAAATCGTACCAACGCCAAAGGATCGCGTCTAACCAACTTATGCCCACTGTTCGGCGACTAATAAACCAACTCCTCCCGAAAAGTTCTAGAGCAAATAATATACCAAAAGGAAAGTCAATATAGCCAAAATAATCAACATAGCCTCCATTTTCGCCAATGACGCGATAGTAATTCGTCTCGAATAGGGGCTGGATCTCAGTCTTGAAAAAAGTCAGTTCCTCAGTTGTTTTTGACTCAAAGTTTGCGGGAGTCCAAAATCGCCAAAATGCTGTCTTCGCCGAATTAGCTTTATTAGGAAGATGCGATCGCATTTTGTTTTTGATCCTCTCCAAATTACCTGTTTTGTTTGCCTCAGAAAAGGGATCAGTTTGGATTATTTCAATACTGCGACGGCGTAAGTCCCCCAAAAGAGCTTTAGCTGTAGGAGAATCGACTCCATTAACTGTCAGTTCCTGCTCCAACTGTTCTACCTTATCTAAATACTCTTCCGTATCTCGATGAGGAACTATGCCTTTTACCACATCGTATTGAGTTACCAACTGGGAAATACTATCTGGCAGCAGATCTAATTCTATTCCTTGGAATTGAATGTATGCAGTATTAATTCCTCCTACCGTAATTTCACCAGATAACCAAAAATCGCGCAAAGCAACATAGCTGAGATCAAAAGTCACAATGATGAGATCGATTACAGCTAACAAAACCATCAATTTTTCAAACCAAAGATTTGGTCGATATCTTCTAACTTTTCTGGGAGATCTTTTAACAATAGTCACTGATTATTGATTACTGATTATTGATTATTGATTATTTATTGATTACTGATTACTGCTCACTGCTCAAGACTCCTCTAAGAAAGATGTCGGAGATACCTTCTGCCATTTCCTGCATAGATTGGGGTGATGCGTTGGGATCGATAATAGTTTCTTCTGAGAATCCAGAGATTGCAAAAATACCTAAAAACACTTTGGCGACAATTTTAGGGTTCATTTGACGGTAAATTCCCTTTTCCATCGCAGTTTCAAAAAAAGCTTCTGCCACATCTGTCATTTTACTAATTACTTCAGTTTGAATGCTTTCCTGTAATTCTGGATGATATTGAGCCTCAACAAAGCAAACTCGCATTAAATCTCCATTTTGGCGCATATTTAGCATTCTACGGCGCATGACTTGAGACACCGCTTTATAGCTGCCCATTTCACTAAGCTCCGTAAGCAAATCAGTTAGAATATCAACCCATCCCGCGGTAGCAACCTCAATCAAAATGGCTTTTTTGCTGGCGAAATGACGAAATAAAGTTCCTTCAGCTACCCCTGCCGATTTGGCTAAGTCTTTGGTAGTTGTACCGTCATAGCCACGTTTTGCAAATAGTCGCAGTGCTGCCTGTAAGATCTTAGTGCGTGTATCTTCTTCGGTTTGAGGTGTTTTACGCATCTCTCTCCAGGCTTGCTGAGAAAAAATTTGCATAGTGATATTAGTGATGATTAATAAAAAACTACAGTGCGCTTGAAAATATAGCAATACTGACTATAACTAACTATATTCATGATTGTCTAAAATTTTAATCGCTTAGTACTCCACGATAAATGTATTTGGCGTTGGGGATTCTTTTCCTGTTCAATTCTTTACAGATTGTTATTTATCTTTTGTGAGCGAGAAGACCCACGCCTACAGCTTGCGGAGGCGGTGGGATGAAAGCGAACTTTGAACTAAGCAGGATTAATGGTATACTACTTATGCGCCTTGCAAGCTGCACAGCATTAGACAAGGTTAAGATTGGGGTGTTTCCCCCGACAACTGGAGATGACCGACCCGTAGGGATAAAACCCGTCAAGTCCCCCGCTAGCCAACGTTGAAAGAGAAACAACAATACATACAAATAAGAATTCAAATCCATAGTTTTAACTGTGGTAGTGGCGTTGGGCATCTTCGACACTATAAAATGCTTGAATCCTGCACTCCCAGTACGGAGTTTCGTAGTAGATGTAGCAGGTGGGAGAAGCCCGCACCTATCGCACTGCGAAGGTGTCGGGAGTATGTCACGGCTATGATACTTGCCAGAGAGATCGTAATCGTACTCACAATGTATCAAAGGCTAGCTAGTAGTCTGTCACGACTCGCGCATTCCCTTGCACCAAACTAAGCGGTGTAAACGCCTTTCGTCCTAAAGGATACCGCTACGCATATCGGCGCGGGGTCGCTCGTCAATTTTGAATTGAGGGGTTGATAGTATAAGAGACTGTTATCTTTTGATGGTGAAATGCCATCACAGCAAAGCAAAAAATCTGAGTAAAATATAACCGCAGTCATTACATTATATGGATAGCCAAATTGAGAAATTGGGGAGACTGGATGAAATCAAGCAAACTAGATCGCTGTGAGGTCTTGAGAAGTGAGATATTGAGAAAACCACGGTGGATAACTCTGATAGCGATCGCTTTTTTATGGTGGAACTTTTTTACTGTATCTGCTGTGGCGGATATTGTAGATAAGCAGCAATCATCGATTCAGCCTTATATAAATCGATTCATGGAGCAAATTAAGGAGTTTACTCTCGACAATGGTTTAAAGTTTATTGTTCTGGAAAATCATGACGCTCCTGTCGTTTCTTTTGTCACTTATGCTAACGTCGGTGGGGTGGATGAACCCGATGGTCAAACTGGGGTAGCTCACTTTTTAGAACACTTGGCGTTTAAAGGAACTAAAAAAATTGGCACGACTAACTATCGCGCGGAAGCTAAAAAGCTAGATCAACTCGACGCTATATTTGCTCAGATTAAACAGGCTCAAGAGTCTGGAGATAAAGCAAAACTCGCCCAATTAACCAAAAAATTTATCGCTACTCAATCGGCTGCGAGCAAATATGTCAAACAAAATAAATACGGCGAAATTGTCGATACAGCAGGGGGAGTAGGCTTAAATGCAGCTACCTCAGCCGACTATACTAGTTACTTCTATAGCTTTCCTGCAAATAAACTAGAACTATGGATGTCTTTAGAGTCAGAAAGATTTCTAGAGCCTGTATTTCGAGAATTTTACCAAGAAAAACAGGTGATTTTAGAAGAGAGACGTTTACGTACCGATAATTCACCGATAGGCAAGATGATCGAGGAGTTTTTAGACACTGCCTATACTACTCATCCTTATAAACGTCCTGTAATTGGCTATAGCGAGGATATCAATGGCTTGACGCGGAATAATGTAAAACAGTTCTTCCAAGCTTATTATGCCCCAAATAATCTGACTATGGCGATCGCTGGAGATGTCGATCCCGAAGAGGTGCAAGAGCTAGCTAAAATTTATTTTGGACGTTTTAAAGCTCAACCACAACCATCTGCTGTAACTAAAGTTGAACCTGTTCAAGCTGAAACTAGAGATGTAACAGTTAATTTTCCCTCACAACCCTGGTATCTTGAAGGCTATCATATTCCTGCTCTCAGCCACCCAGACTATCCAGTATATGAAGTCATCTCTGAATTACTCAGCAGCGGTAGAACTTCTCGTCTTTATAAATCTTTGGTTGAAGAAAAACAAGTAGCCCTCTCAGCACAGGGATTTAGTGGTTTTCCAGGTAATAAGTATCCTAACCTGATGCTAGTTTATGCTTTAACCTCACCAGGATCTAATGTTGATCAGTTGGCGACTGCCCTCAGAGCAGAAATTGAGCGTTTAAAAACTGAACCAGTTAAATCGATAGAACTCGAACAGGTGAAAACGCAGCTAAAAGCAGGTTTGTTACGCACTCTCGATTCCAATATGGGCATGGCAAGAATACTTGCTGAATACGAGGCAAAAACAGGTAGCTGGCGCAATATTTTTGAAGAATTGACTAAATTAGAGGCAATTACCCCACAAGATATTCAGAGAGTAGCTCAGAAAACGTTTACTGCTGAGAATCGTACTGTTGGACGTTTGCTTCCGCCTAGCTAGCACGATTAAGCTAAAGATGGCAGGGGCTGAATTATTGCTTAAATTCAGTCTTAGCTATTTTTAACTCGACATTCAAAACTAGCTTTTAATCTTTACTTTTTATTCCTTCTTCAGCCTTAACATAAAGCCGAAAATTATATAAGTCAGTATCTTGCTGTTTTTTCAGTTGATAATTCTGCTGAAGATAATTAGTCACTTCTGCCCATTCAAAACGCTTAAAGAAAATCTGTTCTGGTTGATATTGTCTAATTATATTGATCAACCGCTGATTAGTAATATTCCCTGTTTCCAGTTGTTTCCGAGAAAGAACGGCTGTTGCAGGGGGAACGGGAATACCAGCACGAAAAGCAAATATAGGGGAATCAGTTATGATCCAGTTTGTTTGAGAACTTGATTGAATTATCTCAGCTAAGAATTGTCCCTCTATACTGCTAGAAATTACACTATCACTGCAAGCTTGACACCAATACTTAATATCCTTGGTGGTTGTTTTAGTTTGTTCCCCAACCAAAAGTACAGCACCGTAAAATACGCCTAGAGTAAAAATAGTGAGAATCATTCGTTGATTAAAGCGGAAATACCGACTGCCAAATCGTATCCCTGTAGTAATTATTTCTCCCAGAGCATATCCCACCATAGCGATCGCAGGAATATACCAAAGTAACACTTGATGATACCAAACTGGTCGATGTTGCACTAACAGTAGATAGGCAATTATTGACCAGGCTCCTAAATAGAATAGCTGCCATTGTTTACGTTGGTAAGCAATCAGTAATCCCCAAATTGTCAATCCCAGCAAAAACAGTCGGTAATCATTTTTAATCGAATCCCCTAACTCGATATTCTGAAAAACATCAATGGTTCTGGCACTAGTATGGTTCTCAACTAAAAGACGAATATTATCGATCCCGACAAACAAGAAGAAAATTAGCAAGCAAGAGCTTAACAATATAATTATCCATAAAGCTGGTAATTGTAATTTTTTTTGCCAGCTAGTTATTTTACGATTTGAAGCTTGAGTTAAAACGATACCAATAAAGATAATTGGGGCAAGGAAAAAAGTAAATAGTTTAGTTAAGACTGATAGGCTTAAGCAGAAAGCCGAAACTATTAACCAAATCTTCTTTTGAGTTATATGCCACAAAATAATGCTCAATACTGCTCCCATAGCCAGAGTTATGCATGGAAGTCCGACCATCACTGAAATACTTAACTTCCAATAGTTAGGAGCCACGAGTAAAAACAAGCAGCCAATATAAGCATGTAAGATTCCCCCCAAAAGATATAAAATCAGCCACATTTGCCATAAAAGCAGGGTGGAAAATATTAAAATTAAGCCCCGCAAGAACTGAACTTTTGCCCCGAAAATATTAATACCCCAACCTAGTATATGAGTCAGTATTGGTGGCTGATCATTCCAAATTTCTTGGTATAGGGAATAGCCATCATTAACTAAAAAAGCTTTCATTAAATTGATTCCTTCATCAGGATCAAACTCCAAGCAACCATACCAGTGAATAATGCTTAATTCCCCCAGAAAAAAAAGCAGAGGAAGAATACATTGAAACCAGGGGACATTATTTAATTTGTTATTTAATTTGTTTTGGATAGTCATGAATTGTATTTTGCAATTGTATTTTGCTCAAATCAAGATGTTTCCACCATCAGCAAGATTAAACTAGCTTATTTGCTCGATCTATCAAGATTGTCTAAGCAGTTATAACCTTTGTTTTGATATGATTAAAACCGTAAATATTTATTAATATCGTGCTAAATAATATATGAGCTTTAAAGCTATATTTTTCAGTCTTATCTATGTCTCGATGCTTTTGTTTGTCCCCTATAGTGCATTGGCAGCAGACTTAGTTTCTCATGCACCACTAGAAGCCCAAGCATATATTCTGGAACCAGCCGACGGTACTACCGTTCCCGAAACGTTTACCGTGAAATTTGGCTTATCGGGGATGGATCTCGCTCCTGCGGGAGTAGAACAAGCAAATACTGGACATCATCATCTACTCATCGACCAACCAGAATTACCTAATCTCACAGTTTCTTTACCTGCAACGGAGCAGATTCGCCATTTTGGGAAAGCACAAACCGAGACTGAGCTTACTCTAGAACCAGGAAAGCACACCTTACAGTTAGTTCTCGGTAACTATTTGCATATTCCTCACGATAACCCTGTGATCTCTGAACCAATTACCGTTACAGTAAAGTAGGCGGATAGATCATTTACAAATTGAAGCCAGATATGTTCCAGTCAAAAATGCTTAAAACTATGGGTATAGTTTTGTTATCTACTGCTGCGTTCTCAGTGCCTGTAATTGCCCATAATGTAGAAATATCTAATGATGTAGCTGCTACATTCCACATCGAACCAAACCATAACCCAAAAGCTGGCAAGCCAACTACAGCTTGGTTTGCCCTAACCCGTCGTGGTGGTTTGAGCATTCCTTTGTCTGAATGCAACTGCACTCTCAAGGTTTATGCTGTTCCCCGTCGAGAGAAAGTAGAAGCAGTTTTAAAGCCAGAATTATCCGCTATAGATGTAGAGCAATACCAAGAGATACCTGGAGCAGAAATTGTTTTTCCTCAAGCAGGAGCTTATGAACTAGAAATTAGCGGAACAGCTAAAGATAATAGTTTTAGTCCTTTTGAGTTAACCTATACCGTCAACGTAGTACCTTAAGCATTGATCATGCGGTTTCATACCTTAAATTAGCAACGTCTTTATATTGTTTTATATTGTCATGACTTTGAGTAGCGATCGCCCGAAACCAATTAACTTCTACAATTCCCCTATCGGTAAAAAAATTATTACAGGTATTACGGGACTAGGTTTATCTTTATTTGTTCTGTTTCACATGGCAGCAAACCTAACTTTGTTGACTAGCAGCAAGGCATATAACCAACTAGCGCATTTGCTCGATAGTTTGGGTATTTTACTGTATATAGTTGAGTTTACCCTATTAGGATTGGCGATATTTCATGTGATAGTTGGTATCACAATCAAGCTCAATACCCTGCAAGCTAGAACAATTGGCTATAGGCAGCTTAAAAGTATCGGTGAACCCAGCAAACAGTCAATAAGTTCACGCAGCATGATGATTACTGGCGCTGTATTGCTCGGATTTTTGGTCTGGCACCTATCAACTTTTAAATTTGGCACCTACGATTCCACGGTGATTGATGGGGTGGAGATGCGAGATTTATCCAGCCTAGTGATCGAGAAATTTCAGAACCCGATCTATGCTTTTGGCTATACAGGAGTAATGATCATGCTAGCTTTTCACCTGCGCCATGGTATTTGGAGTGCTTGGCAGTCAATCGGCGTACTCAATTCTAAAATAAGTCCCGCAGTTTATGCGATCGCTCTTATCTTAGCTATTCTAATTGCGATCGGTTTTATAGCCTTGCCCTTGTCGATCTTTTTTGGTTTGATTAGCTAATCACTCTTCAACGGACTCAGTAAAGATACAATTCAATTGCAATTGTCCCAGAGACCACGCTGGTCAATGATCATGACGGATGAAAGGGACAGGCACAAGTTCACCCTGAGCCTCGCCAACTTTAACCTGTAGACCTTCTCCTCCAGCTTTAGTGCGAACATAACCCAAACCAAAGTAACCAGAGGGAGTATTCCCATAGCTGGTTAAGACTCCGACTTTACTATCTTCGAGAGTTATCGGTGTATTTGGGGCTACAGGCTCGCTTAACCTAATCCCCCACAGCTTTTGTTTTACTCCATTATAAGTGTTCAAACGAGCAATAGTTTCTTGTCCAATATAGCAACCTTTATCAAAAGATATTGTGCCCCAAAGTCCTGCTTCTAAAGGATTGTAGTCTTCAGTCAATTCCCGATCAGGAACTGGTCTACCCTGTTGTATTCTAAGATTTTCCCACAGGCGATCGCCAAAAGGAATGGCTCCCATTTCTAATATCTTTGACCAGACTAGATCTGCGCGATCGCAATCTACAATTAAAGTATAGCCAGAATTTGCCAAACCACTGCCCCGCGCTATTCGTACAGGAACATCAGCAATATTTACTGTGATATGTTCTCCTATTTTTTCTAACGAAATAGCTTTAGACGCTATTTTTGATAATATAGTATCGCTTTGTTCAGCAATGAGACTAAATATAGCCAAATCTGCTGAAATATCAGTTAATTCAACCTTGTCAAAGGGAAATATAAATTGGTCTAACCAAGTTAATAGCTGCTCTCGGCGGTTCGGAGAAACCAGAATCAAAACTGCATCTTCTGTGACATAAGCCGTTGCTAAATCTAGGGTTCTCGCTGTCGAAGTCACGAATACCGTATCGCATCCTTGTCCTGGCTGAAGTTTTTCAAAGTCGTTAGTACTTTGGTTATGAAGATACCGTAGCCGATCTGCCCCTGTAATTTTGAGCAAACCCCAATGAGAGCGATCGCAAATTGCCACCCCATGATCTATCGCTTCCCTGGCTTGAGCCTCGTTATCAAAACCCAAAACAACTCCTGACTCATCAAAAATTGCCCCATTCGATTCCTGAAGTTTTCTCAATTCCATCTTAAATTTCTATTAACTGGTAACTGGTAACTGGTAACTGGTAACTGGTAACTGGTAACTGGTAACTGGTAACTGCTCACTCTTTCGGCAAAGAATTAAAAACTTGTCGCACAGATTGTTGTGCCTTTGATTCTAATAGTTGCCAGTCAACTTCTCCTAAATCATCGATTAAACGAGTGTCTATTTCCACAGGATAGGCTGCCTCATTTTCCTGGCTAAATAGATGTTGGATTGGCTCGTATTCCTTGAAACAAACCTTGTAACAAAGTTCCCAAACATCAACCTCGATCTGATAATGAGAACGGGTTAGACAAAGATGATACCCAGGAATGGGTGCGGTTACTTCTTTATATGTTCCTTTCCAATTTGAAGACTCGATCTCTTTCCGAATATTATCCACTACCCGCAACATTGAAGGTTGCATCAATATTTGGGCTTGTTCCCAAGCTAACCTATTTTTAAAAGTCGGTTTCATTGTATGCTTGATTGGAATTAATATAGTCAGAATTTATTGGTCTTTAGCTCTAAGCTACTACGTATCAGAGAGAATTAAGCAATTTAGTTACGGAATTGAGAATTAACTTAAAACTCGTGAATAATCAGTGACCAATGACCAATGTTCAATGAACAACTAAGACAAAGTTGTTTAAGATATTTACAAGAAGTATTAAAACTGGGGAAGCAATATGGTTAACGTAGCCGTGATTGACTACGATATGGGAAATCTTCATTCTGCTTGCAAGGGTTTAGAGAAAGCAGGTGCAGTCTCTAAAATAACTAATTCTCCTCAAGATATTTTGAGTGCGGATGCGGTTGTATTGCCTGGAGTGGGAGCATTTGACCCTGCCATGCAACACATAAGAGAGCTTAATTTGGAAGAAACTATCAAGCGTGCAGCAGCTAGTAAACCGTTTCTGGGTATCTGTTTGGGTTTACAAATTTTATTTGATAGTTCAGAAGAGGGAATGGAAAGAGGATTGGGAATTGTTCCTGGGATTGTGCGCCGTTTCAAAAGCGAACCTAATATTGCTATTCCTCAGATGGGTTGGAATCAACTAGAATTCAGTCAGCCACAAGATGAATTATGGCGAGATTTGCCTCGAGATCCTTATGTTTATTTTGTACACTCTTTTTATGTCGAGCCTCAAGAGCCGAATCTCAATTCTGCTATGGTAACTCATGGCTCACAAACTGTAACTGCTGCGATCGCTCGTGATAATTTGATGGCAGTGCAGTTTCATCCTGAAAAGTCTTCGGACAACGGATTAAAAATTCTGGCTAATTTTGTAACTGTAGTTAAAAATCGGCAGAATCTAGTAGCTCATTAAGTATTAGGACACTCATTACTCATTACTCATTACTCATTACTCACGAGCTATTAACTTTTCTGTCCTAACCCAATTAACGTACTGCGATATTTAACGCCTACTTTAAACCGAGTTTTTTTCTTAATTCTGTTGCACCCATAAACAATAAAGGGGTAACAATTAAACCAGTAACGATCAAGTGTAGAGGAAAATGAAAATAGAAATACCAGAGAATTAGAACGCCATAAGTAGAGTCCATGTGGTCGATGAAATAAAAGATTTTACGGCTTTCATCTCCAGGAGGTATTTCTAAACGACGTTTGACAAAAGAATTGGGTAGTTCTGATAGATTAAACACAAATCCAACTAATAAACCAAATTCTAGTAAATTAAAATTAGAAAATGAAATTTCTATCTGAGTTAAAGCTGGAATTAATAACTCAATCAAATTTAAAAAATAAACACTAACTACCATTGCGATCGGCAAGCTAATTAATCCACGCCACTTTTTATTTGCCCCAAACCATTGTGTTTGAATGGGAATATTTAATATCTGAAACGGACTAGTTTTCCATAAAAAGGCTTCAATTACGCCAGCAAAAAATAAGCTAAGAGCCAGCCAGAGTAGATTTAGAGTATCTGAGATAAAAAATTGTGTCCAGCCCATCATATATTTCAAAAAACAGCTTGAGGTTTAATGCGATCGCCGATAGCTAGTTGTTTTTACCGACCAGAAGATATTGTTGATTATCAAGTTAATATTGTCAATTAATTCTCGCGTTGCTGAATCGGGATGTAATACTAAATCCAGTTGAGATACACCATTTAAATGTTGTCTGGAGGCAGAAGGCAGCCCTAAAGGATTCCCTTCGGTCAAGGCAGAAGGCAGGAGGATTTTAGTCTATTAAACACTAGTAACTACTTCAGAGAAAGAAACCAAAGGCTTGACCATCTTAGAAGCCTTTGCTGCGGGAATCCTGGTAATTGCACCCAATTCTGGAGGAGTTGTCGAAAATATCCAAGATGGTAGTAATGAACAGTTAGTTGTCAATCAACTAACAACTAACAACTAACAACTAACAACTAACAACTAACAACTAACAACTAACAACTAACAACCAAATTAATCACTAAAAAACTGTCCTGCTAAATCGGTGATATCGGTTTCAAGTATTTCCGATTGCTGCCAATGTGCCACCGCATTTAAACTGCCATCGAGGAACATACTCTGACAGGCACGACGCTGGATTTTACCGCTAGAGGTTTTGGGGATACTGCCTGTTTTGAGTAATGTCACGGCAAAGACATTAGCCATGTTTTGTTCTCCTACAGCTAGGCGAATTGCGCCAATCACTTCATCCGCTTTTAGTTTACGCAAGTCAGCACGATTAATTTCGTAGGCGATAACTAATTGCTCTTCTCCGTTTAAGTCCACGCTAAAGGCTGCACCATGATTGGGGCGAAGGGCAGAATGGCTGCCTTCTACTGTTTCTTCAATATGTTGCGGATAGTGATTACGTCCCCAGAGGATCATCATATCCTTAATACGTCCCGTAATATACAGCTCACCATCCTTGATAAATCCTAAATCACCTGTACGAAGATAGGTTTGATTCGGATTGTCAGCTAAAGTAGCTTGGAAAGTTGTTGCTGTTTGTTCTTCTCTCTGAAAGTATCCTTTGCCGATGCCTGCACCTGTCGCCCAAATTTCCCCTACTCGATCCTCTGTACATTGAATTTTAGTTTCGGGATCGACAATAATAATTTCGTCTCCTAACCAGGTATAACCACAACTAACGGTAGATTTAGAGTGAGGATGTTCTGGTGTTACCTCCACCACCTTGTCCTCCGTCAAAGCTTGTTTATCGAGATAGGTAATAGTAGGGTACTTTGAAGCATTAACCCCTGTAATAAACAAAGTTGCTTCAGCCATGCCGTAACAGGGGTAAAAAGCTTCTTTTTTGAACCCGCAGGGTTTATATAGTTCAGCAAATCGATTTAAAGTCTCTGCCCTCACAGGTTCAGCCCCCGTAAATGCAACCTCCCAATGACTGAGATCTAAGGTAGCTCGTTGCTCATCAGTAACTTTCTGGCAGAGTAAGTCATAAGCAAAATTAGGTCCGCCACTAGTAGTTATCTGATATTTTGATAACCCCTGTAACCACAGAAAGGGCTTTTGTGCCAAGGCAATGGGAGACATCAACACTGCGGGTAATCCCGCAAAGAGAGGCTGCATTACTCCACCAATTAGTCCCATGTCATGAAACATTGGCAACCACATTAAAATTTTAGTTTGAGAATGATGGGCAAAAGACTGATAAATTACCTTTGAATTGTGCAGCACATTGCCATGAGTGACCATTACTCCCTTGGGTTGTCCTGTTGAACCTGAGGTGTATTGCAAAAAAGCTAAAGTCTCAGCAGAAATATCTGGCATTTGCCATTGTTTAGCTAAATCAAGATCAACGCGATCGCTCGCAATCCAGGGTAAAGCGTTCAGCTTCATTGCCATACCTGGATTAGAGATTAGTTGTCCTTTAACGCGATCAGCAAATTCTTGGGTAGTTAGAACAATTGCTGCTTGACAATCTACAATACGCTCTTGATACTGGCTAAGAGATTTAATATGCTGTCGGGGATAGTCGGTAACGGCGATAACTCCAGCATAAAGACAACCCAAGAAACCCGCAATAAACTCTAAGCCAGCAGTGTAAGGATAAACCAATAAAGCCCGATCTCCTGGTTTAACCTTGGTTAGTAACTGTACTGCGATCGCTCGCGCCTGAAAATCTAATTTTTGGTATGTACAGCTAGCAGATTCATTTTCTCCATCGGCTAAAAAAGTATAAGCAGTTTGATTGGGTTGGCTTACCGATTTATCAAGTAGAACATCTACTATGGTGGAATTATTTACCATTCGTTTACTATTCTTTAAACAATGACTGTAAGATTTCCCTATAATGTAGTCCAATAATGGAGGAAGTTTAAACCGTGGGGAGCATAAAAATTGCAATTGTCGGCGTGGGTAACTGTTCTAGTTCACTCATCCAAGGAATTGAATATTATCGAGACAAACAAGCAGAAGATGCTATTGGCTTGATGCACTGGGATATTGGAGGCTACAAACCTTATGATCTTCAGGTAGTTACTGCTTTTGATATTGACCAGCGTAAAGTAGGAAAGGATGTTGCTGAGGCGATTTTTGCTCCTCCTAACTGTACAACTGTTTTTTGTGAAAATGTTCCTCTGACTGGGGTAAAGGTTCAGATGGGGGCAGTGCTGGATGGGGTTGCAGCTCATATGAATGGTGCTGACGAAAAGTACACTTTTGTGGTTAGCGATCGCCCAGAACAGTCTAAAGCGGAGATTGTTAACAGTCTTCAGCAATCTGGGGCAGAGGTTTTAGTCAACTATCTGCCTGTGGGTTCACAAGAAGCTGTGGAATTTTATGCGGAATGCGCTCTGGATGCAGGAGTCGCTTTTGTAAACTGCATTCCCGTATTTATTGCCAGTCAACCATTGTGGGCAGATAAATTTAAGCACCACAATATTCCCATTATTGGCGATGACATTAAGTCTCAATTCGGGGCAACCATCAGCCACCGTACTTTGGTAGATCTCTGTAAAAAGCGTGGGGTGAAAGTTGAACGTACTTATCAGCTAAATACTGGTGGCAATACCGATTTCCGTAATATGCTCGATCGCACTCGCCTAGATTCTAAAAAAGAGTCAAAAACCGAAGCAGTGCAAGGAGTAATTGCTCAACGCCTGGAATACGAAAATATTCATGTTGGTCCTAGTGATTATGTACCCTGGCAAAAGGATAACAAAGTCGCTTTTATTCGGATTGAAGGTAAGTTATTTGGCGATGTGCCCATGAATCTAGAGATGAGACTTTCGGTAGAAGATTCTCCTAATTCGGCTGGGGTAGTTATTGATGCGATTCGCTGCTGCAAATTAGGACTAGATCGCGGTATTGGCGGGGTATTAACTGCACCTTCTGCCTATTTCATGAAGCACCCACCTGAACAATTTACCGATGATCAAGCTTATCAAATGACAGAAGCATTTATCGTTGAACAGTAATTTTGACGTTGCTAATTTAAGTAATGACATACAAAACAATACTGTTGGTAGTTACAAGCTATTAGCTCTTATTAGCTTTTAATAAGTTTTTGTTTGTCGATAGTTAAAACTTAGAAGTTAGAGTTTTCATAATTGATTACTCTGACTTTTTTAGAGAAAAATTGCGATCGCTCTTCCCAGTGGAGGGAACTAACTGGGTAAGCGAAATTTACGGTGGCAACAATTAATTTTCGCATTTTAAAGTAATGAGTAATAAGTAATGAGTAATAAGTAATGAGCTGGCTGCTTGACACAAGTGCCTCAAAACCTTACGCCGTATAGAATTTGTTTTTTCTGCTAAAAAGGTATTTTCTAATAAAGCGATCGCTTGAAAGCATTGATTTACTGTATTAACAAAATTAAATTTTCACGAAAAATATGGGTTTGACATAGATGTGTCAGGCAGCCAGAGTAATGAGTAATAAGTATTTACTCGTTACTCGTTACTCAAAGCTTCTCTATTGTTTAACTGCCACACCTTTTTTCGTTCACCCGAACTAACTCGACAGTTGCAACTTAGTATAACTAACTGGTAACTGGTAACTAGTAACTGGTAACTGAAATTACGGTGGCGATTTTTAAGTTTGCTTGTTAAAACTGACGTGACTTAAATAGCTAAATACTCAACTGAGTTAGGTAAACAGTTGTAGTTGCTATGGTCTGAGATACGGATATTTATTTTTTTTATTAGTCTCGATTTTATTGCTACCAATATTTTGTAACTTAAAGGTAAATGAGTATTAACACCCAACAATTTTCGCTACAGGAAGTTATTCAGAGTTGGAAGGATCGAATTGTTTGCCATCCTCCCCGAGGAGAAGGAGCAGAAGCCTATATTATTAATTCCAGTACGGGCGATCGCGTTAAATATATTGAGGCTGATTGTGATAGTCTGCGACATAACGCTACTAATTACGACAGATTATTAATTGAAATCAAAGGTAAACACAACGGAATTTATAAAGAGGCGGTTTTAAATACAATTAAATATGAAGTTACCAGAAGAGCTTTTAAAGCGCAACATGATTGGATTCATGATAGTTATCAAGGATTGATCAAACAGGTAAAAACCAATAATTTTGATCGCCAAATGTTGGTTAAGATTGAATGTTTAAATAAAATGGTGGCGACACGCGATCGCGAATTAAAAAAGTTAAAATCTGAATGTAAAGGTGGTTTAAAAGAATTACAAACAGCATATAAAAAACTTCAGCGTCAATATGCTAGAGAAGTAAAACGCCGTGAAAAATTAGGCATTAGCAACAAAAGTCTGGGAGCTTACAAAGGTCATTTCCGCAGAGCGCAAAAGAAACTTGCTATTTTAAAAACAGAGAATAAAAACTTGCAGAAACAGGTAAATTTACTTGAGTTTAAAGCTAGAAAAGCTAATTAATAATTGATAATTGATAATTGATAATTACTAAAATCAATAGTTATTCGGATTATTTTCTTTTCTACTCAAGTAAATCAAAAGTTTACTTTTCAAACATCCTGTGTCGATTGTCGATCGCTCACAAACAATTCAACACCAAGACTCTGAAAATAAGCTGTGCCGACTGCTGCGAAAAAGGAGACATAGGCAATGACTTGTCCCAGATACAGAGTTTGTCGGTAGCCAAAAAGAGCCTTGAGGATAATACCTGGAAATTTTTTATCAGGTAACAGATTTGAGCCATCCCACACCTGAGTACCTAAAATACAGGAATCATTACCCCATACGCACCAGTTGTTATTCGATAGCTGAGAGAATAAAGCCAGCGCAGCATCAAAGTGTTTTAGCATACCTATGACTAAACCACCGACAATTAATAATAAAAATATTCCCATCACCTGAAAAAAGAGACGAATATTAATTCGCACTCCCAGGGAAAACAGGGCTACTCCCATCATGGCAGCCAGAGTTAAACCTGCCACTGCACCAACAGCAGGTAAAGTCCAATCCTGCTGAAACTTTGCCAAAATAAATAAGACGGTTTCAAAGCCTTCTCGCACCACTGCAATCAAAATTAACAGGAATACTGCTTTCCCTGCACTATTGTTGCTTAATGCCGAGCTAATTGCTCCTTCAACTTCTCCTTTGAGGGATTTTGCCTGTTTAGTCATCCACAGCAGCATCCAACTGAGCATTGCGATCGCCATTAAGCCAAAGATTCCCTCTAGTAATTGCTTCACTACAGGGGCATAAATCCCTCCCGCAGCTTCCACTCCAGAGATAACGCCAGTTAGCAAAAAACCGACGGCAATACTAGCAATAATCCCACCCAAAATGCCCAAGTAAACCCAGCGATAGAGTTGTGTTTGCCCTGCTTTCTTTAAACAAGCCATCACTATACCGACGACTAAAGCAGCTTCAAATCCTTCTCGTAAAGTGACAATAAATGTTGGTAATATAGCGGTAAAATCCATTTCTTAAGTAAGAAGTAAAAGAAGTAAGAAGTCAGTAAGCTTTGGGCGATTCATCTGATAATAAGATGCCAAAACCAAGTAACGGTGAAAAATGCTATTGCTGCAAATCCGAGGACAATAATAGCAAGTAGAAGAATTAAGCCGAAAATGAATAGGCGATCGCTTTTACTAGATTCAGCAACATTAAGCTGTTTTTCTAATAGTTCAACATTTTTGATATTAGCCTTCCAGCCGACATCAAACAAATCTCCCACGAGGGGAATAGTACCTGCAAAAGAATCTATCAGAATATTACCTACCATTTTCCAGAGAATCTTGCGGGGTATGCCCATTTTGGCAGCTTCTACGACGATGTAAGCTGATATTCCACCAGTTAAGGCATCACCACCTCCAGGAAGTAAACCCAAAATCGGATCTAGTCCAAAGCTAATTTTAGTACCAGGGATCGATATGGCATTGTCCAATAGCCGACTGACGCGACGAAGTTTACTAAGTTTACTAACTTGTTTGGTAGGTATAATAAGCAATTCCCTCAGATTGATAGTTGGGTAATGTATCTTCAACAGACTGTCTTTCAGTTTCCGACGGGGTATAAAAATGCGCTCCTGTGTCAGTATTAAAAAAGCGATAAACGGGAACTGTACCTTCTTGTTGCTCTGCGAAAGCAAAGAAAAATTCAGTTTCTAAGCTGAAATTAGGTAAATTATCTTCAACAGATTCTCGTTCTATTTCGGAAGTAGTGTATAAATGAGTTCCTGTATCTTGATTTAAAAAGCGGTAGACTTTTTCAGGTTCAGGGTTACCAGTGAAAGGATCTACACTAACATAAGCCGAGCCTTCAGAAATATAATTGGGCAGGTTCTCTTCTATAAATGCTCGCTCCACCTCCGAGGAAGTATACAGATGAACAGCTGTATCCGTGTTTAAAAAACGATAAACAGTTGAACCTTGGGGATCTAAATCGGGTTCCGCGTCTCCCACCGCGACGATAAATCTATCTTCGACTGAATCACCCAGTAAATTTGTCGCCTTTACGGTGATTCTCGCTACGCCACTTCGATTGGGAGCATAATCTAATACTAGTTCCCCCTCGGTAATGATAGCCTCTACTAGGTCAGGATTAGAATTCCCAATTACAGAAAATTCAAGTTCTTCCTCTTGAAATATAGTAACGCTATTAAGACCAACAAAATCTGCATTCCCCGCATCATCAAAAATGAGGGGTACATCAGTAAAAGCACCGCGAAAATCTGGCTGAGGCTCGCTAAAAAATCCACTGGCATCAAAAGCTGATAAATTGGAGATACCATCGACTGGGGCTAAATCTGATTCCGTCAGAACCTCGCCAAAAACAGTAAATCCACCGTTTTGATTATCCAGATTTTCCGAGTTATCAGCTAGGTTAAAAAACCATTGGTTAGTAGCACTATTAGGATCATTACCCAACTTTGCCAGGGCAATTGTTCCCCTCCTATTCGACCTTGCAGCACTAAATTCATTAACTACAGCAGGATCATCAGGAATTGATTCTATTTCTTCTAGATTGGCGTTAAAGTCGGTGGATGGATCAACCCTAAAACCGCCTCCTTGGATAATAAAACCAGGAATAGAACGATGAATGATTGAACCAGTATAATCTTCGTCATTAACATAGTTCCGAAAGTTCTTTACCGACTCTGGCGCACCTGCACCAGTCTGATCGAATAACAAGACATCAGTTATCCCACCTCCCAAGGAACTATTGGCAAATTCAAATCGAGCTATCTGTCCCGTAGTCAGTGGATCATCAAAGTTTTGAGATAAATCAAATGTAGCCTCTGTGGCGTTTTCAGTCACAGTCTGATCATCGATTCTTTGAGTGACTAGAGTAATAGTCATAAAATATCCTTCATAGAATTAATTCTTACACGACTACTAATTTAGTTCAGGTAATAAGTAATCGGTAGAGAATTTAGAGAATTTAGTTGTTACTGCTGATTTGAAAAGTGACTTCTCCCGACGTTCATCCTAGCGGATAGAACGCAGGGCTTCCCAGGAGGTAAAGCTAAACAGATCACAGAGGGCAATATTAAGTCAAAATATCTAGATTTTCTATTGTTCTCTTTGATAACTAGAGAATTAGATTGAGTGAGTCCAATTCATTTTGTGACTATAACTGAACTCGAAAAGTAATCCTATATTCTTACTTAATTTAAATATTCTTTTGATGCGGGACAAAGGTGAACAAGCTGGCAGATTTCGCATCGAGGCTTGCGAGCTTTGCAGACTGCCCTACCGTGATATATAGTACGGATCGAATAATTTTCCCATTCTGCCTGGGGTAGTAGTGCCATCAGATCTCGTTCTATCTGAAGTGGGTTATCAGATTTAGTTAGTTTCCAGCGATTACTAAGGCGTTTAACGTGGGTATCGACCGTAACCCCCTGAATGTTACCAAAGGCATGAGCCGAGACGACATTGGCGGTTTTACGGGCGACTCCTGGCAATTTTAGAAGCTGTTCCATTCCCCTAGGGACTTTGCCGTCAAAATCGGTGATAATCATTTGGCAAGCACCCTGGATATTTTTCGCTTTATTGCGGTAAAAACCTGTCGAACGAATTAAAGTTTCTAGCCGATCGCGATCGCACCCTGCAATAGCAGGGGCATCAGGAAATTCAGCAAAAAGTTTAGGAGTTACTTTGTTGACCCGTTCATCAGTGCACTGAGCCGAGAGAATTGTCGCGACTAAAAGCTGGACAGGAGTTTCGTAATCCAGACTACAGGTAGCGTCGGGATATAGTTCTGTTAACAGAGCAAAGATATCAAGCGATCGCGCTCTTAAAGCTTTACTAGGCGATCGCTTCTGCTTCTTAGTTATCTTGTTGGTAGATTTTTTAACAACATTCTGGGGCATTCATCTACTGAAATAAATTTTGGAAAAACGCCAGATTGACCGTGTCACGAACAATAATAAACACACCTAAACTGAGTAACAGAACTAATCCAGTCTGCATAATGCCATCCTGTAGTCTGCTGGGTAGAGGTTTGCCAGTAACTCCTTCAACAGTTAAAAATGCTAGCTGACCGCCATCTAGAGCTGGTAAAGGCAAAATATTGATAATTGCCAAGTTAATACTGATTAATGCACCAAACTGAAACAGATTACCTAAATCATTGCGTGCTAGTTCAGCACCCACAGCAACGATCGCAACTGGACCAGCCACTTGTTGAGCATTTTCCTGAAAATTGCTAATTAGCTGCCAAAAACCTTGAATAGTTAACTGTACAATTCTCTGAAATTCGTTTGCCCCTGCGGTAAAAGCTTCTAGCACATTTCCTGTCCGACGACGCACAATATCTCCATTAGGGGCTAGCATGACACCAATTTTGCCCTTGCCATCTTGACCCACCTCTGGCTCTACATTAAGAGTGACAATTTCAGTATTGCGTTTAATCGTAAGTTCTAAAGTCTGATTAGGGGATTTCTGGATCTCTCGACGCAAATTTTCTAAAGCATTGGCGGAATCTCCCAATTCAACATCATCTATTTTTAAAATAATATCACCTGCCTTGACACCTGCCTGGGCAGCAGCAGATTCAGCTTCATTCAGCACTTGAGGCACTATGACCCCTGGCTTATAGTTAATATCCTGAAACCCAATGGTAAATGCTTGACCAACTAAAAGAAAGTAAGCAAAAATCAGGTTAGCGATTACCCCGGCACTAATCACGATCGCTCTATCTAATACGGGGCGATTACGAAGTAGGTTTGGATCATCAGGAGGAATAGTACTATCGGGATCATCGTCGGGAAAGCCCACATATCCCCCTAAAGGAATTGCTCTAATAGCGTATTCTGTTTCTGAACCCTGGTATTTTAAAAGAGTCGGACCAAATCCGATCGAGAAACGGTTTACGCGAATTTTTTGTAACCGCGCTGCTGCAAAATGACCAAACTCATGAACTACGATTAATAGGAGTACGACTGAGATCGCCGCTAATACTGACATATTTTAAAAAATTACTTTGATAAGTGTTGAGTACGATTTACTATTTTAGAACATTCTTCTGCCTATCTTGGTATTATGAGGGGTTTTACCATGATCAATGATTTAATAATTTGGCAACAAAACAGTAGCGAACCTAATAATAGAGAAAACTTAGAAGCGATCGCTAAATGGTGGTCGAACCTAGAAGATCGAGAAATTGCTTGGCAACAGCGGTTAATTCCCGCTAGTGGAGACTTGCAGGATATTGATTGGCAACCGCAAAAGTTTGATGAAAAATTTATTTTATTAACTCCGCAGTTAAAAGGTATCACTATTTTTTGGCGCAACAGTAAAGTAACAGATGAGCGCAATATTACTCCCAGTAAGCTGCAATTAAACTTAATTAAACAACAGCTCTATGTTTTTCCTCAATCCCAATCCCAAGTAGTAATTAGTATTAGTTTACCTGAGACTATATATCAGAAATTAAGTATCAGGAATCCCCAGATAGCAGCAACCATTAAGGATGGTAATAGAATTATCTTGCTGCGGGATGAAACTGAAAAACTAGAAATTAAGGTAACTCTGGATAAGGAAAGATTGAATCAGTTAGTACAAAGTCTCAAAAGCACCGATAATCAATAAATTACTCCAAAACAATAACTAATGAATGAATTTTGGGATCGAGTCCTAGACTTTTGTGTGCAGACTACCGAGACAATTAGCGATCGCTTGATGCAAGACTTTGGTAAAATTCAGGCAATTCAAAAAGAAGACGGTAGTCTAGTTACCCAGGCGGATCAATGGTCAGATCAGCAAATTCGAGATGCGATCGCTCAGACCTTTCCCGAACATGGCGTACTAACAGAAGAGACAGTACATATCTTTCCTGATAATG
This sequence comes from Cyanobacteriota bacterium, assembly GCA_942490675.1. Taxonomy (GTDB): domain Bacteria; phylum Cyanobacteriota; class Cyanobacteriia; order Cyanobacteriales; family Xenococcaceae; genus Waterburya. Next base: position 37,114 of record CALNYB010000005.1, read on the forward strand.
ATTGGTGTTGGGTTATCGACCCCATCGATGGTACAACTAACTTTACCCGTGGCGTTCCTCTTTGGGCAATTTCCCTTGGATTACTATATAAAGGTACTCCCGTCTTTGGCTTTGTTTATGTACCACCTATCAAGCAGACATTTCATGGCTTTTGGTATGGTGATTCGGAACTATCTGGCTACCAAGGTGCATATCTCAACGATCAACCAATACATACTAGTCGGGGCTATCCTGGGGGGACTCAATTGTTTAATCTCTGCGCCCGTAGTAAAGCCATTTTTAAACATCCATTTCCTTGTAAGGTGAGAATGCTGGGAGTTGCTAGTTATAACTTACTGCTAGTAGCAGCAGGAGTCGCAATTGGTGGAGTAGAAGCCACCCCCAAAATTTGGGATATTGCAGCAGTATGGGTCATTCTTAAAGCTGCTGGGGGAGAGTTAGTCTTTCTGGATGGTAACCCCATATTTCCTTTGCAACCTGGTAAAGACTATGGTGAAGTCCCCATTCCTTGCTTGGGCATCTGTCGCAGTGAATTAATCCCCAAATTCAAACCCTTAGTAGAGTGTGTCTTAACTCCTGGGAAATAGGTTATCTATTCAAGTGCTGTTAGGTATAACATTGATTAAAGAAGTAGTTAGCTATTATGGACAAACTACAAATTACTGTTAGACTTTCTCCATCGCCGCTGGTGGAATTAGATCAGTACATCGACCACACTGGTACGTCAAAAATGTTATGTCAGAAACTCCCGTTCAAGTAACAATTACTCTGTCAGATCCTCAGTTAAGAGATGAGGAACTACAAGAGGCTGTCCAAAATTTACAGTTGGAACTAAGAGAAGTTGAGGGAATTACTGAAGCTGACTTGATTCCAGTAGAGCAAGCACCGCCAGACTCCAAAGGAATTGGAGGTTTCTTATTAGGTAAGCTCCAGGCTTTGGTAAGTCTCAAACATCTCAAAACCTTAGTTAGTTTTGTGGGTCATAATCTTTTTGGACGGACAGTGGAAATTAAAGCAGAAGGGAACGGTAGAAAGCTAGAGGTCAAACTTAGCCGTCCAGAAGACATTGACAAGGTAATGCCGCAGGTAGAAAGGTTTATCAACGGGTAGTCTATAGTTTAATGGTCAAGGTTGCATTGCTAATAGGAGTAAGTGAATACCAGCCAGGCTTACAACCCTTACCTAGTGCTATCGAAGATGTCAGGTCAATGGAGCGAGTTTTACAGCATCCAGAGATGGGGGGATTTGATCGGGTCGAAGTTTTGCCCAACCCGAACACTCAAACAATGAGAATAGCCATTTATAGTCTGTTTGCCGACTGTAGCTCAGAAGACTTAGTGCTTTTCTACTTTTCTGGTCATGGAGTTAAAGATCAGAACCGTAACCTGTACCTAACTACCCCAGAAACCACCAAGAGTCAAAAAGGATTAGTTGTTCCACCCACAGCAGTTGCTGCTAGTTACCTGCAAACGCAAATAAACGATAGTCGTTCAGAGCATGAGGTCATTATTCTGGACTGTTGCTATAGTGGCGCGATCGCCAAGGGACTGACAGCCAAAGATGAAGGAGCGGTAGACATAATCGCTGAGTTAGGAGGAAAAGGACGAGCAATTCTAACTTCTTCCACTTCTGTACAGTCTTCCTTTCAACAGTCAGGGGCACTTTCAATTTATACCCAATATCTAGTCGAAGGCATTGAAACAGGAGCGGCGGATCTCGATAGTGATGGTCAGATTTCTGCCGATGAACTACATCAATACGCCAGTAAAAAGGTGCAACAAGCCTCTCCTGCTATGACTCCACAGTTTTATCCAGTAGAGGAAGGTTACAGAATTTATTTGGCGCGATCGCCCCAGGACGATCCCAAGCTGAAATATCGCAAGGCAGTTCAAAAACGTGCTAAAAAAGGTGAATTTACCCTGATTGGTCGCCGAATTTTAGCTCACCTCCAATTGGAATTGGGATTAAGTCAAGAAGAGGCTGAAACTATTGAAGGGGAAATTCTTCGACCTTATCGAGAATACCAACAGAAATTACAAGAATATAAACAGGTTTATAGAGAAGTTGTTGAGCAGGAATATCCCCTGAGTGACTATACTCGCAATGAATTGAAAGACTTTCAGAAGTTATTAGAACTTAGGGACGAAGATATTGCACCAATTGAAGCGCCACTTAATCCTCAGCCAAAGGCAAAAATTGAAACTGAGCCAGAAGTTACTAAATCTGTCCCTGATTCTCAGCCTATAGTTGACAACAAAACCGAAAACCTGGGCAATTGTATCACCTTGGATATGGTCTACATTCCTGGTGGCACATTTCTGATGGGTTCACCAGAAGGTGAAGGAGAAAAGTATGAAAAACCGCAACATGAGGTGACTGTTCAAGCCTTCTACATGGGCAAATATCCCATAACTCAGGCGCAGTATCAACAAGTAATGGATAACAATCCTTCTTATTTCAAAGGTGATGAACGACCTGTAGAGACAGTTTCTTGGGACGATGCATTCGAGTTTTGCCAAAGGTTATCAAAACAGACAGGAACAGAATATAGATTACCATCAGAAGCAGAATGGGAATATGCCTGTCGGGCTGGAACAACTACCTCATATTGTTTTGGCGAGAATATTACAGATAAGCTAGCTAATTACGGCAGAAATGTCGGTGAAACCACCGCTGTAGGAAAATATCCGCCCAATGCCTTCGGTTTATACGATATGCACGGCAATGTCTGGGAATGGTGTCAAGATGATTGGCATGGTAACTATGAAGATGCGCCAATTGATGGCAGTGCAAGGCTTTTCGATAAAAACAGTACAAAAGTACTGCGGGGCGGTTCCTGGATTGTTCAACCAGAGTACTGCCGCTCCGCTTCCCGTTGCCGCGACAACCGCAGCCTCATTAACGGTTTTCGGGTAGTGTGCGGGTTCGGGAGAACATAATCCTCTGCTCTCTTACCCTTTTGCCCTTTGCTCGGAAAATTTTTTAACCCACATACTACATATAGTATTTTAAATACTACAAAACTATAGAAACTGTCAAAGGTTTAACATCAACAACCGCAGCTTTGTTGAGAGCGATGCCAATAGACAACGCACGGGCGATCTTTGACAATTAACATTGGAGTAAAACTCATATCTTGCACCAGTACAAAAAAACCAAATATTTTGATATTGGTAATCAATTTAATGCCCTTTTCCCCTTAACCTTTAACCTTTACCCTCATGACACAGACCAATTACATATTAGGTGCAATATCTCAGTAAAAAGCAGTAATTCCTAAGTCTTTCAATCCTCTTACTCTCGCCAATAGATAATACAAGCTGTAAAAGTTGCCTAGCTATGCTTAGTAGCAATTAATGTCGTCCATAAAAAGACAAAATGTTAAAATCTTAAAACTTCGTCAAGTTTTTGTTACAAAAGTACATATTCATCTTATAGTTAGGAGCAGATACATTAAAAACCGTCAGTCACCTAACTTATAAGACGGCTGGCATATAACATCTCAAAAAACCATGTAATGGACTCAAGGCAACTGCCCTGAGTCCATTATTAGCTAGTCACAATTTTAGCATCGGCGGACTATAGATATAGATATTGAATTGCAGTGAAATCTCGATTTTGTTTCTTGTTGTCAGTACTGGTTTAGGTTTTCTCAGCTTTACCTATTGGTGTACTGAATTCACACCTTTGATTTAATCTAACTCAACCTATTATCAGTATTTAGAGAGAAGAGTTATTGTCAGGAGCGAAATCAATGCCTCGATTGCTCTGTGACTTGAGCGAGTCATTTAAAGATTTGATGTTCAGCCCTAATTGTGAACAAGCTTGCTGTACGGCTGCTTGAAAACCACTGACATCGGAGCCATAGCCGCATAGCATGGCGGTAGTTTCCAATCCAGAGGGAGCATTAGCCTTGGCACAGTCGATTAAATCAATACCACTCAGGGGCATTTTTCCCGAGAGGAGTTTTTCTTTGTCTGAACCCCAGTAGGCAGTGAGACTCCAGAGCTTTTCATTATCCTGATTGGATACTGACCAGCGATAAATAGCTGATTTGGGGTCAACTCCAATCTCAACCAACTTAGCACCCATATAGTACTCCATTTGATTTTGGGTCTTCTCTAGTACTGCACTAGGCTGGTTCTTATCAACAGTTCTTGTTATTTGAGCCTGTGTATGCTTAATCATATTATTATTTGTCAGAGAGCTGGTAAGGTCAATACTGCTTCAGCAAATATCGAATTAAATCTGTGCTGGTAACTAGTCCCTGTAAATCCCCCGACTTGTCAACTATTGGTAGGGAGTGAAAATGCCCTTCCGCTAACATTTCGGCGGCTTCTCGAATCGAGGTAGTGGGTTTGATTGTCACCATGTTCTTCGACATGACATCTTTTAGGTCAAACTGATTATCGAGCATCGTATCATTGGAATGTTCATCTCCGCCAAAGCTGGTTAAACTTAGACTAGCTAGATCTACAGCACTCAGCAAACCAACTAACTTGGTACCGTCAACTACTGGAACATGGTGAATTTGATTGACCCGCATGAGTTTGCTCGCCTCGCTGAGTTTCTGTCCAATCTGTATAGTTATCAGAGCAGTACTGGCAATCTGTAAAACGGACTCTTTCTTTTTCATAAAACTTTTGACTAACGTGAAGTTTATACTGCATACCTTAACAGCGAAAATGCTGTCTATCTCTACTTTCTAGTCGCTCGGATTTCACACTCACAGTCACAAATTCTGCGCTTTCAAAAGCTAAAAATGCTTTCTCGCTCAGATATGCTACTGCCAGAAAACCAAATAGACAAATTAGAAACATGATGATTATTACCCTCGTTCAATATTAACTTGGTATCTAGATTGAGTGATGTTTACTGAGATCTTGCACCTAATCTGTAATTGACTTGTGTCATCAGGGTAAAGGGTAAAGGTTAAGGGGAAAAGGATAATAAATTGATTATCAGTCCTTAACTATTAAGTTTGTTTGAAAGGCGTGCAAGATGTGAGTTTATGTAAAAAGCGTCCCTCCTAGATAAGAGAGACGCTCCTGTCAGAATTTTATCTTTTTTCCAAAAGAAGACTCTCACTTTTAGCGATGGGAGGTTCAATTCCAGTTAACTTTCAACTTACCCGTTGATAGCAGGAGCGGTTAGAGCTACAGGAGCTTGTTCGCCACTTGCTAAGTCTAAGGGGAAGTTGTGTGCATTACGCTCGTGCATTACTTCAAAACCAAGGTTAGCTCGGTTTAAGATGTCTGCCAAGTGTTGACTACTCTTCCTTGTGAATCCATTACGGCTGGTTGAAGTTAAATCCATTAGGTTGAACGCCATCGTGGAATACCGGTGACCAGATTCCGATTACTGGCATGCACCTAAGAAGAAGTGAATTGACGGCTGTTGTTGAAGGATGCGTATTGGAAGATCAAACGACCGAAGTAGCCGTGTGCTGCTACGATGTTGTATGTTTCTTCTTCTTGTCCGAATTTGTAACCGTAGTTTTGTGATTCAGTTTCAGTTGTTTCCCGAACTAAAGAAGATGTTACTAGGGAACCGTGCATGGCAGAGAACAATGAACACCGAATACACCTGCTACTCCCAACATGTGGAAGGGGTGCATCAAGATGTTGTGCTCAGCTTGGAATACCAACATGAAGTTGAATGTTCCGCTGATTCCTAAAGGCATACCATCGGAGAAGGAACCTTGTCCTAGAGGGTAGATTAAGAATACTGCTGTTGCTGCGGACACGGGAGCAGAGTATGCTACGCAGATCCAGGGGCGCATTCCAAGACGGAATGATAGTTCCCACTGACGACCAAGGTATGCAAATACACCGATCAAGAAGTGGAAGATTACCAATTGGTAAGGACCACCGTTGTACAACCACTCATCTAGAGAAGCTGCTTCCCAGATGGGATAGAAGTGAAGACCAATTGCATTGGAGCTAGGTACTACTGCACCAGAGATGATGTTGTTTCCGTAAATCAAGGAACCTGCTACAGGCTCACGGATACCGTCGATGTCTACAGGAGGTGCTGCGACAAAGGCGATTAGAAAACAAGTTGTTGCTGCTAGGAGTGTAGGGATCATCAAGACACCGAACCAACCGACGTATATGCGGTTATTGGTGCTGGTAATCCACTGACAGAAGTTCTCCCAAGCACCGCGAGTTTCGCGTTGTTGTAAAGTAGTTGTCATGTTTTATATGATTGCGTTTGTTTGGTATGTATTTTGATGTATGTACTTATCTTAGAGTAAGTGTAAACAAATGTAACAAAGAATTCCTGATCTATTTAATTAGCTTTTCTTATCAATGTTGGTCGAGCCAAGAAAAAACTAGCTTTCTAAGTCAAGTCGGCTTAAATATTTTTTGACAGTTTCGTAAGCTATTCCAGTTTATTTGCTTATTTTAAAGTTTAAATAACCCAATTGCTGCATTTAAATCAGCTTTGGTTTCCAATACTCAAAATTACTCTGTCTACCCAAAACCTTACCTTGAGCTTTCAATTTCTCTAATCCTTCTTTGGTTCTAGAGGAAGCATATTCACGTTCGAGATTGGCTAAAGCCGAAAAAGTAGCCAACATCTCTTCTCTGTCTGAGGTGTGGGGTTTAATACTGAAAAACCAAACACCCTATCTTGATCACTACTTTAATTTTGCCAAGTCGGGATATTATCATAATTGCGATCGCATCTCGTCTTTAGAGCAATTAATTCCAGTTAGCTTGATGCTTCTATTCCTGAGTCATTCCCGAATTAAACTCGTTGAAAGAGCGACGTTTTAAGACTTGAGATTCTGAACGTGGTAGCAGATCAAACACCTCGCGTAAAACATCATCCATCTCTTCATAGGGAACTTGTCCCTTGCCGTCGTAAACCACCTTTCCTTTTTGGTCGAGAATTACGGTTTCTGGAACAACACCACTATAGTAATATGCTGGTTCTTCGGGGGTGTATTGGTCTTTGTCTATAAAAGAATCAACAGTAACAGGAATAATACTAGCTGCTCGACCATAAAATTCTTGAAGACGAGTTACTTCAATCGAAAACTGCTTACAATCGCTACTATCATCAACGTAAAATACCAAAATAGCTGGTTTTTCCCGCTTTAAAGAAGTCGCTAGATCCATGCGAGGAGGAACTAAAGAACCATTACCCCCAAACAAAATATAAATATTGCCTTCATAGCGATCGTCATCGATGGTTGCTGATGCAGGAGATATCCAAATAGAGAAGCTTGCTACCAAAATTAACAAGCTAATCACCAACTTAGTTAGGGATAAGGGGAGTCGTAATCTAACTTGTCGTATTAACTGAATAAGATTTTTATATTTGTCAGATAGAGAATATAAACCGATTAATATCATTCTGGAAATAAATTTATTCTAAAAAAGCTCAATCAATAACCGAGAGAATATTTTGCGTCCTCAGGAAAGACCAACCTAAATACAATTCCAAGTTTATCTTTCTTTGGTCATCTAAATTGGAAATACAGAGAAATAAGAAACTATGAATGAAGGGCAGATTTCAGTTGAGCTTATTCAATACAACAGCAGAGAATATCAGCAGGCTTGTCAATTGAGATATGAACTGTTCTTTGCCGAGCACAATTTACCCTGGAAAGTAGTTCAAGATGAACGCCAAGCAGAATACTTCCATGGAGCTATTTTGATTCAAGATTTTGTGGTTGCTTATGGTCAGTTAGTGCCTCACTGTAATAGGATCTACCAAATCTGCCAGATGGTAGTTCAACCAGCTTATCAAGGGCAAAATCTGGGCAAACAAATACTTTCAACTTTAATTGAGGTAGCTAAACAACAAAAGGCGATCGCCATCACCCTCAATGCTAGACTAACCGCCGTTGGGTTTTACCAAAAACTAGGCTTCCAAACTTCTGGTATCCCATTCCTTTCCTCCACCACGGGAATATCTCATATCACCATGAACAGAAAACTTTAGAACAATACTGTTTACTGCTCACTGCTCACTGCTGACGACATGGAACTAAAGCCTTATTACTTATTACTTATTACTTATTACTTATTACTTATTACTTAACCAGTCTGGGGTACTCTTTCTATCTGAGCGTAACCACTAAAAAGCAGCATTTGACCTTCTGTTTCTAGGCGATTGAGACGTAGTTTCACTCCATCAAGATTAAATTTGTCTAAATCAATCATTCCATTAAGAATTTGCCCCAAAGCGACAGTTAATTCTTTAGAAGTGTCTTGTAACCTAGAGGGAATATCTCCTTGCTCAAACTGAACTTCTTCAAATTTGACTCTTCTGCGCTTACCTATCCCCAAAACACAGCTAAGGCTGACGGGGATAACTGTATCATTCCAACTGGCTTTAGCTAATAATTTCACCCTATTTTCGGGTAGTAGCTGCACTTCAATGTCGGTAAAGGAAACAGGTTCACCGCCAGATATTTCGGTTAAGGCATCAGGAGTCAGATTTTCTAAACGCTTTCTAACTAAATCAGCTTCAAAAGACTTGTTGATATCAGCTTGAGATAACTTTACTTGAGCGATCGCCTGCGTTGGCTGCTTAAGAGCTATTTTTCCTTGAACTGCCGAACCGAAATCTATTGCCACAGCATCAGTTTCAAAAGACATTTCTTCGGTACGAAATTGCTTGCGGATTACTAAGCCGCTACCACTCATCTTGAAGCTATCAATTGTTCCCTGGAGTAGCTTGCTAGAAGGGTTACACTTTACCGACACTTCTACTGAATCACTACGAGTAAATAAGTGACGGATTGTGTTGCTTGCGACAGTATTGATCAGGTTTTCGCCCCAATCTCCGCCTTGTTTATTACCAAATCCAACAAATCCACCAAACATAGAGCTATAGATTGAGTTACTTTTACCTTGTAACAAATTATTAAGAAGACAGCAATTAAGATTGTAGCTCACTGACGGATAAAATCCAGTCAGTCATTAGAACATTAACCTGTTCTGGAACTTCATCATGGGGACAATGACCCGCTTGAAGATAATGCTCCGTTAATTGAGGATAGTATTGACGAAATAGTACTCCTTTGTCCCGAGCTTTGATCCAGGGATCTTTTTCACCCCAGAGAAGCAACAGAGGACATTGCATTTTGCTCAACAATACATCTACCTTCTCTCCCTGAGGAGTTTTAAACACGGCATTGAATACACCTGCTGCTCCTTGATCGCAAGAAGGACGATAGATATCTTCAACCAATTCCTTGGTTACAGCATTGGGATCAAAATAAACTTTATTCAATGTCTTACGAATTATAGAGCGACGACGGACATATTGGAATAGTAAAAAACTTGCCCAGGGCTGTAAAAGGACTGAACGTAGTAACTTACTGAAGGGATTAGAACGAGATTGCGGTGCAGAATTCTCTGTCCTGTCCGAAAAAGGTCCTGCGCTATTGAGTAAAATTAAACCTACCGTAGATTGGACATATTCTGCTGCTACGCATAAAGCAGCATAACCACCAAGGGAATTTCCTGCTAATATTGTAGGCTGTCCAATAACTTCGGTAATAAAGTCATTTAACTGTTCTCGCCACAGATTGCCACTATATTCTTGTTTAGGCTTGGCTGAACGTCCAAAACCCAGGAGATCGATCGCCCAAACCTGAAATTGTTCTTGTAACTGGGCAATATTTTTGCGCCAATGATCTGTAGATGCACCAAAGCCATGCACCAATAGCAAAGGAGGTTTTTTAGATTGCTTTTCTCCTGCACAGAGATAATATATAGAGTTGCCTCGCCACTGCCAATATGTACCAGGGAGAGATTGCATAATTGGGGGGGAAGTTGTCGGCATTGGTGAACTAAAAATATTTTATTATTAATTTTATGTATTTATGTTAACTTCTTTATTATGCAGTTTATCTCAGTTAAAGATATTCCATTGATAAGTAATCCTAATCATTGAGTTTAGTTGCCAGCAAAGCATTAAAAACTGGAAACAAATCAATAGGTTCAGTTAATATGTGTATGTGATTCAACTCTTTTAAGCTCAAATTTTAGAATCAGAGGAAGGATTCTGTAAAAATAAAGAAAATTTTAAAGGAGAATATAGTTGTGTCCTTAGGAACTTCGGTAAAAGATAAAAGTTCAACTTCAACTGTGAGTAAACATGCACCCCGCTATAAAGTTTTACTCCATAACGACGACTTCAACTCAATGGAGTATGTGGTTCAGGTTTTAATGCAAACTATCGGTGGCATGACTCAACCCCAAGCAGTCAATATTATGATGGAAACTCACAACAGCGGAGTTGGGTTGGTAATTACCTGCGCTTTAGAACACGCTGAGTTTTATTCCGAAACCTTGTGTAATCATGGCTTGACTAGTACTATTGAGGCTGACGAGTAAACAAGCCTCGGTGATGTTATGGTAGGGCTGGTTAATTCTTGATAATCAATTGCCATATACCTCACGCCTAAAAAGAATATCGAAGTTTTCAGCACCAGTAAGGTTAATCATCTTTATCGGTGCTTTGGCTATTTTATGGCTGCCGTTAGCAATACCGATTTATTGGCTATTACAGAAAGATCCTAATCTTGCCAGTATTCTAACTATGGCGTTGTTGTTTGTAGAGTTGTTGTTTTTCTGGAAATTTTGGGGCAGGGTAGTACATGATGAATTCAATATTTTTGCCCGTTATGGTTTAGTTAGAAATAAGAAAAATACTAGAGAATTTTTTCAGGGTTTAGGGATTGGCTTTTGGCTATGTCTGGGCTTATTTATTACCGAAGCACTTTTCGGTTGGATTGAAATTGTTAATCCTGGGCTTAATCTGATACGAATTGCGATCGAAGGCTTGTTAAGTGCGGTAGGAATTGCCTTAGCAGAAGAATTACTGTTTCGTGGTTGGTTACTAGATGAATTGCAGCGAGACTACGGTAAAAAAATTTGTATTGGGGTAACTGCTCTAGTCTTTGCCGTAGCTCATTTTTTTAGACCAATTGAAGAGATTATCAGGATGGCGGTAACTTTTCCTGCTTTAGTTTTCCTGGGGATCGCTTTGGTGTTGGCTAAATATAAATATGGCGATCGCCTGGGTATCTGTATTGGTATTCATACAGGTTTAGTCTGGGGCTACTATATTGTTAATGTTGGTCAGTTGATTAAATATAGCGATCGCATTCCTGTCTGGGTTACAGGGATCGATGGGAATCCGATCGCAGGGGTAATGGGATTGTTGTTTTTAGCGGGTTTGACTTGGATCATGTCCACAGATGAACGGGGATGAACACAGATGGGGTTATTTGTTGGTTGTGTTAATTGATCTAACTAGGCGATCGCAGATAATTACAGAATTCTCATTTGGGCTGCTGGGGAAGGTTTTCCTTCACTTTTTTTGTAAGTATGAAGCCTCTCAGCCCTGCCTTGTGGCGAGGACTGAGTATCCTGCTCTACAATGTTGATCTTTCAGACCATAACATCGAAAGCGTTCCCCGACTTCTAGGTGACAAGCAGGAACTTTCGCCTTGCTTGTCCTGTGGGTCGTTTCCGCCCATCAGTTTAAGAATAAATCTGGCGCCAATGTTATAGCTAGCAGACAAGTCACAGTTGTACTTTTTGCCACTGGCAAATATGGCTTGTTGGTATTGCTTGGAACTACGTTTTACCTTGCCAGAACCATCGAAAGCATTGCTGCTAGTGCCACGGGCGTAGACAAAACCAACTTTACCACCAAGCTCTGACCACTTCATTTGAGTCAGCTCGACTATCCTACGATGTAGCCAGCCGTGAAACCTTTGTCTCAAGACAGATCGTTTCTGACCACCTTTTGGTCGCCAACTTTTCAGATACTCAAAGACAATGTATTTGACACCGTATTGTTTGGCTATCTTGATCAGTTGAGCAGATACTTTCTGTCCGATTTCTCGGTTAATATTCCCTGCTTTTCGGTACAATCCACGGGCAAAACCTTTATACAGCTTGCCAGTCAAGCTAGCTTTTCTACTGATTCGCTTCAGTCGTTTATCCCTGCGGTCTATGTCTCTGCCTGAGTGAATAAATTCACGATGGCTTACAGTACCGTCAAAGTTAACGATGGAAACAGTTGCAGTGGTATTTATGCCCAGATCTACAGACAAAACAGCTTCTTTGTCAGCTAACTTAGGCTTCTTGATTTGGAATGGTACAGACAAATGACATCCTTTAGCCTTGACAATTAAGTAAGGGGACTTGCGTATGTTGTCTGGACTTAGATGTCGTTGTCTATGACCAGCAATTATAACTTTCGTCCAGACCCAATCACTACCAGTAAATACCTTGATCTCTGCGCTTTGGCTATCTTCAGCAAACTTAATGCACTGATTTTTGTACAAAGGGGGATAAGTTCCACAGTCTGCGTTCAGCCTAGGTGGCAATGCTGACTTCCTTTTCCTAATTCCTGATTGCCATTCTCTATATCTAGTCACAAAGCTAGATACTTGCCCGATAGCAAACTGAATTGCTCCACGGCGATAGTAACTAGGGAACTTATGAAAGCGTGAACCAAAGTACTTGTACTTGATGTCTGGATTTTTAGCAGTAGCATGAATTAGTCTTTCTACCGCTGGTATTTGAGCATCTGCTTTTAATCCCCCAAGGGAAGTCCAGTGAGTGTAAATTACGCTCACCAAACCGCGTACTAAATATCGAAACTCAAGCACAGTGCTTAGTAACAACTCTCTTTGTCCTGGAGTGGCAAGAATTTGCCACTTGTCTGTTCTGATATTACGCTGTACCATACTCAGTATTATATCAGGGAGATTAGAAAAGAATTGCAACAGAAAGACCTATTACGAATACCCGAATAAATCCAAGAAGGGGTTGAGGGCGGGAGGTAATATCGGGAAGGGGGGTAAAATCGAACTTTGGGTCAATTTCTGAGCAAAAACAATTCAATTGTTCTACTTTCATGAGTTGTAATGTCAGAGTTGACAAATGATTCAGTCCTCGCTCATCATTTGGCGAAGGTATTGTACTGGAAACCGAAATTTTGGCAGCAAGGATCTGGTTACACTACATGGGGGTTTATCCTCAGTCCCTGGAAGCAAGCCCTTTGTGCTGGAGGTGCAGCAATAGATATCTTGATCAAGTATATTGAGAATCAAGGCTACGATGATTAACTTAACCTCAAGTCCCGCGCCCTAACTCAGCCTTGCTGAAGCGAAGACTGAGAGTGCGGGCTGATTGCCTGTTCAATTTTATGGAGTTTTCTCAGTGGTATTTTGGTATTGCTCAAATATGCTGAGTAAGGAATCATTGGGGTTATCAACACAGTGATCGAACACTTTTTCTGAGATATCAGCTAATTTCAAAACATCCACAATCAACTCATTATTCTTTCCATTCATAAAACCATGATAATAAGTTAGTGTACCTTCTTGGTCACTATCACTTTGCTTCAGCAAACTTCTACAATCAAGAGTTTCTACATTGATCGTCGCTGATTCGTCCTCTTGTTCGGACTCATTTTGCGCGTAAGCAACAATAGGACAGATGCTTAGTAGAAAAGCCGTGGACACAACTATCCATTTCAATTGATTCATAATCTTAATTTTCTCGTAAAATAATTATTACGCTCAAACAACAAATAAATAAATAAATAAATAAATAAATAATTATAGTTAATAAATTATAGTTAATAATTCTGAGGGGTTTGTCCTTGTATACAGTCTCGGTAGGCAAGGTTATAAAGGTTTTGGTAGTCTGCAGATTCCTTCGACGCACCTCCTATTCCACCAGCTATTGCACCAATAGCAGCTCCGCCTCCAGCATCTCCCAAAATTGCACCGAATAAGGCTCCACCCGCTGCTCCACCCGCTGCGTCTCCCAGAGTGTGATTTTTACTATTGCGTTTAGCATAATCCCTGGCATATTCTTCGCAATATGAGGCGGATTGTGCTGAGACTGTATCACTAGATAAACCAATAATAAACTTAATCAAGCCAATCACACCAATTGTCAGTATTAATTTTTTTGGCAATTGTCTAATTTTCTTATGTCACAATCTTGTTCTCCTAACAAAGGATACCACAACATAATACACTAGCTAAAAAATCTTAAGATCTAGTCAATTTTTTGCTAAGGGTAAAGAGTCCACTCCACCGATCAACATTCAACCCCTACCGATAAATCTATCTGTGTTCATCTGTGGACTATTTACCTTCTTTGATCGCCCGTAATGCCATCTTAATTAACTGGAAATAAGGTTCTTTGGTTACATTCACTTCCTTAGCCTCATCTCTAGATTTACCTAATAACCCCGTGCGATCGCCTTGACTAACGGCTAAGACATTTCCACGATCATTTCTGATACGAAGTTCTTTAATAGTTTTACTGCATACATAGATTCTGCCGTTATGAGTAAACACTGCTTTTTGAACGTTACTATTCTTGATACCCTTGTTTGGATCAGTGATATTATTGCTTGGTTGTGCTTGAGGCAGTTTAACCCCGACTAGCTCTAATTCAATATTAGTATTGCCTTGCCAATGATTTTCTTTTAACTTGTAGGCAATATCTAAGCATTCTGGTAATGGACAGTATTCGCCCCATCGCCAAGCTAGTGCTTTTATTTGCCTAGAAGAATTTTCTTCTTGTAAAGTTAGTTTCAAATGACTTTGAGTTTTGCCGATCGCTCTTTGCTCAACAACTCTGACATTGGGTGTCCAAAATACAGGAGTGCTATTACCAATACCCCAAGGTTGTAATCCTTCTATCTGTTGATAAAGTTCAAAATCGACTTGTCCTAAGCTAGCTTGAGCATCGATTTTTACTAAGGGTTTGAGATGTTCTACTTCCAGACACTTATGAGCAAACTCCCTTAGTCTTTGTTTTATCTGTTCTAAATTATCAGCCAGAAAACTAAAGCCCCCAGCTGCGCGGTGTCCGCCAAATTTACCTAGTAAATCGCTGCAATAATTAAGCGCATCAAAGACATTGAATTCGTCAATACTTCTAGCTGATCCGCGAATCATTCTGGGAGAGGGGGGTGTATCTTTATTTGTATCCGTATCTTCTTCATGATCTTCATAAGTACCAATAAAGACAGGCACTCCATAACGCTCAACTAATCTTGATGCCACAATACCAATTACCCCATGATGCCAACCTACGGCTACTACTACTAAAATGCGATCGCGTTTCCAGGGAATAGGAGTATTTTCGACGAGGGAAATTGCTTCTTTTTCAATTTCTTCACACAGTTGACGACGATGCTGATTGATTTGTTCGCACTGCATTGCCCTTTCTAAAGCTACTCCAGGGTCATCTGTTGTCAGCAGCTCGATAACCATTTGCGGATCGCCAATCCGCCCCACAGCATTAATTCTGGGTCCTAAGCGAAAGCCAATGTCATCTGGTTTTAATTGTTTTTGTTCTTCGTCTACCCCTGCTACCTGCATTAATGCCTGGATGCCTAACAATTGTGAATTAGGTAATGCCCGTAAACCCCGCTTGAGCCAGCGACGATTAACTCCTACCAAAGGAGCAAGATCGGCAATTGTTCCCAAGGTAAACAGTTCCATAATGGGATTAGTTAAACCCTTTAGTTTGCCTAGACTTTGAGCCGTAGCGATCGCCAATATATAGGCAACTCCCACTCCTGCTAATCCCTTATAGGGAGAATTATCCGATAATAATTTAGGGTTAAGGATGGCATCGGCGGGAGGAAGCTTCTCTGGTAAATCATGGTGATCGGTAATAATCACGCTTAAACCTAGCTCGATCGCTCTAGCAACAGGTTCATAAGCAGAAATACCATTATCTACCGTGAGGATTAAACCCACCCCATTCTCGGCAAATTCTTCAACGATGCGATTATTGATACCATAACCGTCTTTCATGCGACTGGGAATAGCATAATCTACCTCTGCCCCCAGATGCTTCAAAGCCCTAAGTAGTAACGCAGTACTGGTCATGCCATCAGCATCATAATCACCACAGATAGCAATTTGTTCCTCATCTGCGATCGCCTCTTTAATTAATTCGACGCTAGCTGCTAAATCTTTAAACTCATCCAGGGGAGAGGGTAAATCTTGAGACTCTGGCTCGATGTAGGTGTGAGCCTCGTCAGGAGTAGCAATATCCCGATTGATAATTACCTGGGTAACGAGAGGTAATAAACCAGTAGATAAACTTAATTCTTGAGCTTTTTCGGATTGTGGTGGGGCAATCTGCCATCTCTGGTTAGGCAAGCGTTTACGAACAGGGCGATGATCTTGATATGTTTGGCGATCGCTCATTATGAGAATTAAAATCTACATGGGCAAACCAAAGTATAGCAATCTTGGTAATTAAGTTAGATCATTTCCTGGATTTTTCACTTGGACTATGGTTTCTCCCAATTCTCCTAATTTAGATGCCATATAGCGTAGGAGAATCCCCAGAGGTTGCTTATGACCGCCAAAATCCTTAATCAGTTCATCATAATCAAGAGGATAGATTTGTACAACAGGAGTTAGGGCAACAACTGTTGTGGGTTGGGGAATCTTGAGGATTTCTGCTAGTAAACCAAACATTTCACCTGTGCCCAGTTGGGCTACTTCGACTTGCTCTCCGTTACTTTCTTGATAAAGAGCAACCAAACCCATTTTGATCACAAAAAACCGATCTATCAGTTCTCCCTGTCGAACAATGGTTGTTCCTTGTCCCAGAGTAATCAAACTGCGTCGCATACGCTTACTCTCTAGTTCCGTTCTGATGTAGCCATAGGAAAAGCGTATAACCAGACCTAGTAAAGCGCCAGTCACTAGCCCTAGAGTATTGGCGATTGCATCACCCACATCGAGTGAACGCATATTGAGTGGTTGCAGTATTTCGATCAGGTAACTAAGCAGTGCTAAACCCACTAAGGTAGGAATACAAAACTTAGGGCGCAATGAGAGTAAAAATACGACCGCTAAGCTAGCATATCCCATAAAGTGGAGGATCTTGTCCACCTCAATAGTTTCCAAACGATTGCCGACTAAACTCTCGACAACGATAGTAATTACTCCAATCGCAGCTACTGTACCAAGCAGACTTGCCGTACGGGGAGGAATATCTAATACTGCACCAGTACGTAAAACCAGATCACGCGTTCTCATTAACTTATCAATTATTAGTGCTTGAAATGTTAAATTGAATTATAGCGTTGAAGTAGTATGTAAAACAACTGAAGTTACGCTAACTTAAAATTAGAGACTGTATCAAAAATCATCCAGGGGATCTTTCTCTAGTTCAAAGTCCGATTCCATTAGCTTTTTAAGTTGTTTTTTCCAATCTCTGCCTAACTGCACTGTAATATCAGAATACAGAACTCCTGTGCTTTCTACTACCACTTCACCCACACCAAGAATTGAGCGTACTTCTGTGGCTGCTTCATCGTCTCCAGATTGAGCAATTACTCTGGTTTTAGCTAAAGGATCTTGCCAATTTTTGCTAGCAAATACTTTTTTGTAACCAGCTTCTCTAAGAGTATCTAAAGCAGACTGTAGCGCTTTTTGATTTTGGGTACTGTCTTGGACTGAAATTCTAATGCGAGGATTAGTAACATCGGGGACACCCTCTAAGCTAGCATAGCGATTATTACTAGGTAGCTCAAGCTCATCATCTCGATCTCTTGGTAACTGAAAATGCTTGACCATCAGCTGATTGATTTTCTGATAGTTAGGTAGCCAGTAACTAACGGATTCATCTCCACTATTGAAGTCTCCAGGTAACATCATCATTTTGACGTCAGATCTGTCGGTTTTGGAGGCAAAATTAGATAGAGCCATTAATTCTCTAACAGTTAAGTTAGTATCTAAATGAGATTGGATTACCGAAAGTATTTTGGGGATTTTAATTACCGTGGCAGGTTTAAGGGTTTGCTCTACTGCTGAACGCATTAACATTTGCTGACGTTGTACCCGTGAAATATCGCCGTAATCATCATAGCGATAGCGTAAAAACTGCATTGCCTTGTCGCCATCTAAATGCTGGATACCTTTTTTGAGGTCAATGTAAAGATGTTGACTAAAATCATTGTACTTCATGTCTTTAGGCACGTTAACCGTAACGCCACCTAAAGCCTCAATTAGCTTTTCTACTCCCTGAACATTAACCCGCACATAGCGGTCAATATTAATACCGCCTAATAGTTCGCTAGCAACACTTGCGGTCAAAGCTGGGCCACCATATTTGTTGGCATGATTGATTTTTCTAACTCCGTGCCCTTCAATATAAACGCGAGTATCTCTGGGAATGGAAAGTACCGATACTTGCTCTTCTTTGGGGTCAAATCTCAGTAGCAACAGACTGTCACTTAGACCATCAAAAGAATTAACTAAATATTGATAGCCAAGATCTTTCTTTTCAAATTCGACTCCTTGGTTTTCTAAGTCAGAGCTAATAACTTTGATTCCTGAAACTAAGATATTCACGGGGCGTTTTAGTTCAGGCAAGTTTAAGTTCTTGGCAGTTACGGTTTCTGCTTTACTAAAGACTTTTTGCTCTTCATTACTTAGTTCTGCTTGCTGGAGTGGAGAAGCAGTAGATAAAGCAATGGCTAAAAAGGCACCTACTGCTGCTGAAACAAGAGATACACTGGTTAAACCCAGCGCCACCAAAATAGCTCTTCCTTTATTCAATTTCTTTCGCTGATTTTTGAGGGGGTAGTTAGTAGAATTAAATTGAGCAGTGGTTTTTCTTCCTGAAGGAGTCGATTGATAAGCTTTTCTAACTGGCACTGGATACCCTCACCCTGAGTAAAAATAAATTATATTTTTTAAATGAAAAATTAGATATGAATAAACACAAACGTAATTCTATCAATATTAACAGCTATTTCATATATATATATACACCTGTTGCTGCTTGCTGCCTGTAGCTTCATCTTTAGATTAACGACAGTTTTGGGAACTGGCAATTTTTGCAATAAATTATTTTGCCACAATAATCTTTAAAAGTTAGTTTATATCCTTTAAAGAGAATAGTTTTTTTCTGCCTAACTGCGACATCAGCCAAGTACAAGTTAAAAAGTATCCTGTCGTAGTAACTGCATTAGCATACAGCAAACGAAAAGACATTAATTCTGAAACATTAGCAGCACCAAGTGAAAATAAAGCATAGGAGCTTAACCAAATTATCATTAAATTAATCGATAGTCGGCTAGCTTTTTGTTGTTGACGTAAGGCAGCAAAACTGTGTGGTAGACTATCTTTTGAATTGATGCTGATATTATTCTTGGCTCGATATAGAGTCCAAATGGCAGGAATTACTCCGACTATAGGTAACAGATAAATCCAAAGCTTGAGATATTGCTCTATATGGTTTGAGGAATATGATTGATTATTCATCATATAGTTATATAGTTACTAGTTTAATGACCAAGCTGATAGAAGATGAAATTACAGCAATTATCCTAGCTGGAGGAGAAAGCTCCCGCATGGGAAAAGATAAAGCTTTACTAAATGTAGGTAACAGTACGTTGTTGTCACAAGTTTGTTTGGTAGCCAATGAATTTGCTGCTCAAACTTTTGTAGTAACGCCCTGGATTGAAAGATACCGAGATGTTTTACCTCCTGGTAGCCAACTAATCAGAGAACAGTTGGTTTTGAATGCGACATCTAATACACCTCTGATCGGTTTTGCTCAGGGAATGCAGTTAGTTAAGACAGAATGGATATTATTACTGGCTTGCGATTTACCTTATTTATCTTCGTCTCAAGTAAAACAGTGGTCGCTAGCTTTGACAACAGTATTACCCACAGAAATCGCTCTTTTGCCACGTAATGCTAAAGGATGGGAGCCTTTGTGTGGTTTTTATCGTCGAAGTTGTTTGGCTTCACTGGAAAGCGCATATTAATAATGGAGGAAAATCTTTTCAAACTTGGTTGAAGAAAAACTCTGTAAAAGAATTAGTAATAGGAGATCGCACTTCCCTCTTCAACTGCAACACCCCCGAAGACTGGAAACTAGTCAGGAATAATTAATAACGCTATCATATCCAAAAAAGCAAATGGAAAGCATCAACTGGGCAGATATAGTATTTGGAGTGGTGGCGCTACTTATTGTGCTAAGTGGCATGTTTCTACTGTTCCAAGGTGTTAGTGCGATGAATAAAAAAGATTAAACTGACAGTAAAGCTTAGAGCTATTGGCTTAGAGCTAAAAACCGATTGACAAACAGCGTAGTGTCTTAACTTGTCACCAATGACTAACAAATAATATCATGTCACTTTTGCATTTGGTGATTGTGGGCGGGTATTCATTGGCAAGGTGA
The DNA here is from genome assembly GCA_942490675.1 of Cyanobacteriota bacterium. GTDB lineage: Bacteria > Cyanobacteriota > Cyanobacteriia > Cyanobacteriales > Xenococcaceae > Waterburya. The sequence goes on from CALNYB010000005.1 coordinate 57,345, forward strand.
AGTAAAAAGTGGATCCTTTTACCCCTGACGATTCTACCCAGATATTGCCACCATAACGCTTGACTATTTTCTTACAGATAGCGAGTCCCATGCCACTACCAGAATAAACATCAGCAGGATGCAGCCGTTGAAAAACATCAAATATCTGAGATTGAAATTCCGCAGCAATACCTATACCATTATCTGCAATGGCAAATAACCATTCTTGTTCCTGTGCTATTGCAGTAACTTCAATTTGAGGAGTTTCTGCTCCACTATACTTAATCGCGTTTTCGATGAGATTCTGAAATAGCTGATGAATTTCCCGCGGATTAATCAATACCTGGGGTAAATTTTTAACGGTAATTTCAGCATTGGTTTCGGCGATCGCTGATTGTAAATCGGACTTAATTTGATCTACTATCTGATTGAGATCTACTATGATCCAGGTTTGTTCTCCTTTACCTGCACAAGAATAGGTTAACAAGTCCTCGATTAATCCCTGCATTCTAGAGCTACTATCACAGATGCGATCGAGATACTGTTGTGCTTTCTGGTCTAACTTATCTTGATATTCCTCGGCTAATAGCTCAGTAAACATAGTAAGCGATCGCAGTGGCGCTTGTAAATCATGAACTATTGTAGAAGTAAATTCTGCCAGATCTGGTTGCTGATCTGGAGGTTGAATAGCTATCTCTAGCTGATCTTGGTCTGAGGTGAGAATCTCGTCCTGGTTCATAACAGTTTTTAAATCATGAAGAATATGGCAAATTAACTTTAGTTCGATCCAAATCGATTATTTCACTGATTTCCCAGAACAACAAGTAGCGGACTAGATTTTCTATTTAACCTTGGCGCGAAAACGAATAAAGCCGTAAGAGTCTGTGGGCTGTCCTGGGGAAACGGCTGGGGGTAAGGAAGATGATGGTCTAACAATAATTGCCCCATTGGTGTTTGTCGCGCCATCGACTGTGATCCGATTACCTGAAGAGTCTATTTTTTCACATATATTCCCTGGAGGAGTTGTACCTGGCCCATAAAAATCTCCTTCATCGTCGTCAAGTAGATTAGAGAGATATTTATTAGGAACTATAGGAAGAGTAGCGTTATCTAATCCCAAGCCAATTCCTACTTCAAGTCCATAGCCGTCTTTCACAAAGGTCATATGATCTGGGATAACATCACAGATATTGACTTGCTGGGCATCTTGATTACCACTAGAAAGAAAATAGATTGTATATTCCACCTCATCATCTGGTTTAACCTGACCACCATCAATCACCCCACGCAGATACAAATTAGTGTTACTGCTGGGATCTTCATCAGAATCTGGCCAGAGAGGGTGATTATCATCTAACGTATTAAAATCATCAGTAAAATCATTAAATTGGATTTCGTCTGGCTGACCAGGATTGATAGCTGTAATACGCTTAGCAAGAAGTAATTCGGGATCAGACGCAACTGGCACCGTACGATCGCAAACAGCCTGAGTCACAGCTTCAATATAGCCAAATGTTGGATTAGCAGCATCTTCATAGTTAGGCACAGTGATTACTGCGCCTTCAGTGCCGACTACATTATCAACGATAAATTGGGCAATGAAATCTTCGTCATAAGCTCTGGCTGCATTATCAATTAAAATTACAACAATTGTTGCTCCAGTAGCCTTGAGCTGATTTGCTGCAGATATCCAGTTAAAAAATCCACCTTCTGTGGTCTGTGTTATATGAATTTTCCTCAGCATCTGTAAGAATTACAGCAATTTGCGGAGCGTCTGCTCGACGACCATTTCCTGCTGTAATCAGGTTGGCTAGATAACTTGTGGCAAAATCCAGACGAGTGCCGGGATTAATGTTTTGTTTGCTGGTATATAACTCTCTGATACCTTGACCGTTACCGTTGACTGTAATGTTGCCAGTGGATAATAGTCCAACATCTTCAGGATCAGCAAAGGATTCAGAAATTGGGATGATTATGTCAATCGAGTTAATTTGCTGTGTCCAGCCTGTAATTCCTGCCTTAATTCCTGTATCATCATCAAAAATCAATTCATCAGATATTTGATAAAGAAAATCTAAGGCTTGATCAAATTCTTGAGCACTTACACTGCCTGATTCATCATTAGCAAACCAAATATCAGCTTTGGTGTCAGGACAAAGATAGGTTCGGGCCTCGGCGATCGCAATTTGATAATCTTCTACCTCTCCATCACTAGCAGCACCACCAGGAGTAGTATTGTTAATCGAACTATCGGTAGTTAAACGAAAACGGGCGTAAGTATCTCCTGCTGCCCCCACAGTAATGCCATTCCAGGTTAAATCTGCTGGGGGGTTACCGCCACTAGTTGCATCATTAACCGCCACACTTGTATGTTCTGTATCTTCAAAAGTGCCACTGTTGTCAAAATCAATCCAAGCATGGAGGGTGGCATTGCTGCCAGTGGTATTAGTTGCGGTGATATTCGCTGCGGAGATAGTATAGTCAGTATCCCCGACCGTTAGAGTCGGTAGAGTGAAATCATCTTCATCATCCCCATTCCCCGTACCTGTGCCTGATGGATCATCATCATCAGTCGCGTTATTATTATCATCAGTACCATCAACAAAACCATTACTGTCTACGTCGGGTTCTGTTGCACCTAAATATAATCTGGGTTCAATGACATGATTTGCTCCCACAGGATCATTGTTATTACTACTATTCCCCCCAGTGTCATCTGTGCCATAGGTATCGGGGGCATCACCATAGTCTAAGGATAGAGGACTGGCGTGACCAAAATTATTATCAGTATCAGATGCTCCTAAACTCACCCCAAAATTAGCAGTTTCTAGATTATCTGTAGTTAAAGATTGACCAGCAGGTATGTTGTTCTGATCGATTTCTACAACAAAATCCCCTGTGGAAGCAACCACAAAACTATAATTACCACCCCCAGAAGTCACCCGTGTCGTCAAGGGAATATCTCCTGCCGTCACTGTACCACTAGCATCGCTGTCTCTAAATAAGGTTACAGTTACACCATCATTTCCTGCTTCATCACCATTTAAAATACCATCGTTAGTAGTTCCTGTAGTTCCTCCATCATCAACGAACACAGTCCCAGAAATGGTATTAGGTGCCCCAGTTAAACAAGCAATCCCTTCAAAGTCAGAACCAAGACTGTTTAAGTCCCCAATTTCCGTAGCACTGCCACTAGTCTTATTAATTTGGTAAAACCGATCATCCTGATTATTACCACTGCTATTTCCTGCACTCAGGTAGATACTACCATCGTTAAAGGAGTTCATCCCTTCGACATCTGATAAGCCAAAAGAGCCTACCTGAGTGACTGTACCATCAGTGCGGTCAATTCTGACGAATCTATCGGTAGAACCCGATCCCTGATTAGCAACACCATAGAGCTGACCGTCATCTGGATCTATAGTAATATCGTCAACGTCGTTGTAACCCGTTGCACTAGCAGTTCTAATTACCAGATAGTCAACTCCAGAGCCAAAAGCATCAGGAATATGAGCCCCTGTGGCTGGATTGATTTTGATCAGTAAATCTTCGGGGGCACCACCATCTCCATCTCGTACTGAACCATAGAGTTCCCCAGTATTGGGATCGAAGGTTAAACCATCTACATCGTTGAAGTTTTTACTACCTGCACTACCACTACCAGAACCAAAAGTTGTCCCAACAGGAGTAAATGTACCTGTGCTGGTATTAATCGTTCCTAATCGATTAGCATTAGCACCATAGAGAGTACCCGTAATCGGCCAATAGGCGATCGCTTCTACATTGGTTATACCCGAACCAAGACTACCAATATTAGATGCAGCACCAGTATTGATATCGACTTGAATTAGTTTATCAGGACTAGAGCCATCAGATACTGCATAACAGACTGTACCGCTTGGTGGTTGAGAAGGGGCTATTTCAGCGGTTGAGAGCAGCAGGGTGGCAGCTAATCCTAACTTAACTGCTAAAGTGCCAGAAGAACCAGAGATCAAGAATTTTGCTAAAGGCGATCGCTTAGATCTTTTTTGCGAGACAAGTTGTTGACCTGGTAGATCTTTTTTGCTGTCAATTTGGCTGATTAGTTTAAAGATATTCATAGATATTCATACTTTTGAAGGTTTATTGCTAACGTTCAAGTGGCTTCTGTCTCTAAACTTGTCTTTTCAGTTCCTAGCGATCGCTATGACTTAAATTGGTATAGGTATGAGGTGCTTGATTCATGTTCTAGATTCTACTAAGTTGTATTTATTTTTCCCAAGTTACCGTTCTGGCTGTAAATCAGAATCTTGTTCTTCAAAGATGATATTTGCGCCTCGCAGATCGTGAAAGATTATTTCTACTCGACGGTTATAAGCGTGTTCTAAGATAGTATTCCCTGATTTTTTCAACTGAGATTCACCTAGGGGAAGAATCGTCATTCGTTCGGGTTGGACTCCTTGTTGGAGTAGATAATTACGAGTAGCGATCGCCCGTTTTTTACTTAAAGCCAAGTTGTATTGGTTGCTAGCGCGGAAGTCCGTATGTCCCTGAAGTTCAATCGTCAGGTAAGGATGTTCTTTTAAAACCAGCGCCATCTGATCTAATACCTTGGCAGTAGGGGGAGAAATATTTGATTGATCTAGAGCAAAGTGGATGTTTCTAGGAACCCGCAAGATTATTGGTTGCTCAGGAGGTGATATTTCCAGTTCTGCTGGGGGTTGACTGATTTCGGCAACTGGCTTGGTGGTGCAGTTGGGTATAGTTACATTTGGCGGTGGACTAGAATCTATCTGGTCAAAGGAATTGATCACAGCATTAAAAGCTGGTTCTGATGTACCAGAGTCGGATTTACTAGCGATCGCACTGATAATTTGACCAGGGGCAATGTCTTGTAGACTAAAAGTAAATCTACCTAATTTATCGGCGATCACATCGGTTAAAGGCTGACTCAAAGGACCATAATTCTCGCTTTGACTAGCTAGGGGACTTTGTGATTCGATATCTCGCAAAATAGGCTGCTCAACTTGATATAAGGTTATTTTTGCTCCAGGGTCGGCAATACCATCGATATATACCTGGTCGTCTATGAGGTAAAAGTTTGTACTCATAAACTGCGGGGCATTAATTGCCCGATTTGCCGTATCTCGCTTACGGTTGGCAGAATTACGTGGGGGATTTATGCCATCACCTAATTTAAAGAAAGGCTTACTAGTGTGATCTCTGGTGTTGAGGTCGATACTCAAGCCTTCAAGATCCGTAAAAGTATTATTTTTAATAAAATTGCGATCGCTCCTAGGATAGGCAGCAATGGTAACTCCTGTACCTGTTTGCCAACTAATTTGATTATTTATCACCTGATGATCGTTTCCCATCAGATATACCGCTGCGCTAGGAACTCTCCTCCCGTTGAACTTAATCTGATTACGGTTAATCTTGATTGATCCTTCAGGTTTAAACAGATAAATCCCACTACCATCGTTACCACAGAGAAGATTGTCGGTAATTACGCTGTCATCAATTGATCCTTCAAGATAAATTGCGTGGGGCATACCCATTAAGCCGTTGCCCACAATGATGTTTTCTCTAATTTGACTTCCCCGAACATCAACTGAGGTGAGAATACCGCTACCGCCGTGATGGTAGATACGGTTGCGCTGAATTTTGGTATTTTCGCCATCAAAGAGCCAAATCCCAAAGCTGGAGGGAATCTCCTGGAGGGATTCATCCGGGGGTAATCCCAGCCAATTATCAATAATCTCGACATTTAACGGAGGATTTTCCGAGACATAGGGCTGTAGTGACTCAGATTCCATAGGTAAACGAGAAGATACGACAATATCTGCTCCTGGGATAGTATCTGTAGGCTGATTAGGCTGACTAAAACCGTAAATACTTAAACCTTTGATGGTAATGCGATCGCCTACAATAGTTAGACCACGAAAAATATTTTTACCCTCGACTGCGGTGAGGCTAACGACGGGAACGGGAATCGGAATCTCTGCGGTAGCTATATGATTAAGGTCATAATCTGAGTGAGTCGTACCGTCAATTACCAAACCAGGACTAATTAAGGGAGGGAGAATACTCTCTAATTCAATTTTGACTGGTGTATTCAGGTCAAATTCAATCCGGGAAGCATCTGAATGATCGACGGTGGTTACCTGTTCCTGTTCTGCAAGGCTAAGTTCAGCCCAGGGGAGAGTATTATTGACGATGGCAATGGCTTCTCGCAGTGTGAGTTCTTGGTCAGGATTGATCAAATCGCGATCGCTATTAACCACAACCTTAAATGATTGCAGATTGGATTGCCCTAAAGCCTGTTGTGCTTGCCAAGGAATTAAACTACTTATACTTATAGCCGTTAACAGAACTTTTGCTATTCTCTTTTGTTGGGCGCTATTGATGAACATAAGAAAATAAGTAAGAAAATAGTAGGTCGTAGATAGTAGATAATAGATAGTTGATTAATTTCCTTGTCTCGCTGTCTCCCTAGACTCCCTAGTCTCCCTAGTCTCCCTAGTCTCCCTAGTCTCCCTAGTCTCCCTAGTCTCCCTAGTCTCCCTAGACTCCCTAGACTCCCTAGTCTCCCTTGCCTCTCTAGACTCCCTAGTCTCCTTCTTCGGAATACCTTCAGGTGGTGTAGGAGCGCGATGTTGACCAAAACCGTCTAGCAAGCTATTTAACTTGACCGTCATGCCAAAATAGGCGCCCCCCGCGGAACGAGTACCAGTAAAATCTTCATCATCGGCACTACCAAAGACATAGCCCGCGGATAACCTAAGTTCAGGGGTGAGATAGTAGCCCGTTTCTAAGACAACACCAGTTTCGGTATAGTCGGCGGAGGGTTGCCAGATCCCTCGTCCTTCTACCACTAAATCCAGGTGATAGTTCAGGCGATAGGTGGCGCGCAGTTGTCCCAAAGATATATTGCTACTGCTAACGAAATCATCGGCAATAAAAGTTTTGCTATTGCGGTAGGCCAATTTACTGTAGAGTTCCCATCGCCAGTGGGGAGCGTAAATCACTTCTCCTGCGAAGAGGTGATCTTGTGAACCTGTACCTCTGCCTAAGAGAATAGTTTCGGGAATCAGTCCCCCGTTTTCTTCGTACTCGTAACGTAGCAGGGCATTAAATTTATCTTGTTGGGGATCTCGATAGGCTAAACCAAGACGAATATATCTCGTAGTACCAATATCAAAAGTTTGATTAGCAGAACTTGCTTGGTTGAAGCTAAATAAGCTGGTCAAAGCCCGAGATAGCTTACCTGTTACCCCAGCCGACAGTACTGTGTTGCTATTGCCAGAACTATCACTATATTGAAAACTAGCATCGGCAGTAAAGTTAGGATTATCAGTATACTGAATGCCAATACCATAGGTAGACCCAGAATCCAAGCCAAGAGAAAAAGCACTCTGACCTACGGCAAAAGGTTGAGCAAATGGAGTACCAGTACCATCAGGATCAAAGTCATTAAAGCTATGCTCATAATCTAGGTCAAGGTCTAAACCAGGGGCAATCGGGATCTTTTGCTGTAGACCAATAGAACCAGTGTTATTGGTTCCAGCAACCCCATTGACAATACCGTATTTAGCCGTGAGAGTAGCATTCGCCCAGGGTTCATATTCTCCCTGTAGTCCCAGGGTAGTTAAAGCCTCTCCTGCCAAATTTCCTCTAGTAAACCATTGCTGATTGAAGACCAAACTCAAACCTGAATAAAATTCCCAGCCCAAGCCCAAACCAATCCGATCAGAAAACACCGCATCAGTATTATCTGAAAGGGTTAGGTCATTAAGAGCCTGAAAAGTTAGCTTGTCTATTACAGGGATCGAAAAACGCGATCGCAACTGGGTGGAAGTGCTGGTTAAATTTCCTGGGACAGTATTGTCTTGGCGATCGCGATATGTCAAATCTACAGCTAAATCTGCTGCACCGATTTGTTGCTCCACTCCAGCGGTGATAGTAGATAGATTATTATCAAATCTGCTTCCAGGGACGGGAGCAAATTCAAGATCGAGAAAGTCTTCTAGTTCGTCTAGAGGTCGTGGGGCAACCCCGTTGTTTAACTGACGCTCATATAAAAATCGCAGGTCGGTTTTATCAGCAATTTGAGCGATTAGTTCGCTACCAAAACGAGTCTGTCCAGGAACAAAACTAAGAGTCGCATTGTTGGCAAATCCTTCTGTTGCTTCACGATAGTAAGCCCTGCCTAATATACTGTTGCTAAATTCTACTTTTCCCTCAAAGCGATAGGCTGAACCACTAGCATTGGCAAAGATGGTCTGATTTTCTGAGTTGGCATATTCGCCAATCAGACTGCCCCAATCTCCCAGGGAAATATAAGTATCAACGCCAAATAGTTCAAAATCCTGATCGCCACGATCTTCGGTAAGATAGGTCGTTCCCAACCAGGTTGGACGATCAACATCACGGTCAAAATGATAACGTACTCGACCAGCAAACAACTCTGAATCGCTAGCTTCACTTTCAAACTGATAGGTAGCAACAATCCGACGAATCAAAATATTGCCATTTTGGTCAACCTGAGTCTGTAAGATAGGATCTTTGAAGAACAATGTACCGCGGTCATAATCGATTTCATAGTCTAGCCCCAAACTTAAACGCTCGCGGCTGACGACAATACCAGGATCATCTAAGGGGGTCAACTCAAGATAAATATCCTCTGAGCCAGGAATTAAGAGACGACGAGAGAGAAAGTAAAAACCAGAAGTACCATCAGGAGCAATGGAATCCCGTTGAAAACCCTCGACATTATTCGCATAAAGAGCATTTAGCTGGAATGCGCCTAGATTATAGTTAGATTTAAAGCCATGGAGTTGCCGAGTGATCGCGCTAAACTCCTGAGCTTCGGTGGCAAATTCTTCAGTATTGTAATCCCCCCACATAAAGTAATCAGATTCAGCAAATTCGAGTCGCGAACTCCGTTCCAAGAGAAAATAAACCTGGTCAATGGATGGTGTGACAACTTCGGTGGTGGAACTGTCGCCAAAAACTGGGTAATTTTTGTCTGAATAACCATTGGTATAGGTGCGGAACAGACGTTTTTCACCACGGCTATCTTCATTTAACGGGCGATCGCTATTGTATGCCCCCGTGTAAGCCCATCTACCAATACTTCCTGTAATGAAAGCTGCTGAATCAAAATCAATTTCTGTATCATTATCTTCATCTAAAGGCAGAAAATCACGGAAGCTGTCAAAATAGTCTGTTCCTCTGGCGCCAATTCGCAGATTAGCAAAACCCGTTAACAGAGGTCGCTCTCTCAAGGCATTCTTAAACTGAATTTGAGTATAAGCTTCTAATTCTGCCCCTTTGGCTTGAATAGTTACTTGCGACCCATCATATCCAGCTTGTAAAGAAGCAGAAAATTCACCCTTATTGCTTCGTACCTGAAATCCTGGCTGATCTAGATCAAAGTCATTACCAACAAACTTTCCCTCACTACTATTGAGAGTTATGGTTTCATCCCAAAAAGCAACCTGACCTTGATCATCTAAAAATCTACCTTTGACGGTAGCAACGCTTTGACCATCCGCAGGAATATAAGATTCTACCGTTTCAACTTTGAGTGCATCAGGTTTCCCAGGAACCTTGACATCAATTTTCGTCTCGGAATAGTTTCTGCCATCAATAGTAGCTAAAACACTAAGTTCATTAGTGCCACTATCAAAAATTACGCCGTACCAAATCTGAGTAACTAGCTTGGTGACGGGATTAACTTCAGTACGTCCTACTTGAGAAGGATTAACTGATCTACCATTGACCTGTAAGATTACTGATGCTTCCTCAGGAAACTGAATCACAACGCTACTGGAAATATTATCCAGCACCGCATTAGCTTTGGGAGTCAAGATTTTGACTAATTTCTCCGAGGGTCTGTTGTCAATACTCGACTGTGGTGCGACATTATTTGGCTCAGAATTTGGCTCAGAATTTGGCAATTTATCAGTCTCATTGCCTAAGACTGGTGTTACTGCTGGGGCTTTTTCTGGGGCTGTTTCTGACTGTACTTCAGATGTGTCATCCTTAACGATTACGTCCCGAGTAGTTTCCTTGGCAAAGCCACCTTTACTGGCAATTACCCTAACCTGATTTTCACCTTGGTTTAGTTTTGCCCCCTTCCAGGTTTGAGTAACTAAATTAGTATTAAAATCTAATTGTTCTCTGGTTACTAAAGCATCATCAACTTCTGCTCCGTTGACCTCAAGCTTCACGTTGATATTAGCAGGATATTGAATCGTTACGTTGCTACTGCTCTGACCATTAATAATTACCCCAGGTGCAGGAGTAATTATCTTGACTTTATTGAGGATAATACGAGCAGCAATTTCTTCTTTGCTAGGAACATTATTCGCGGGAGTTGGTTTGGCAAAAGGACTAGATAAGGTTGCTATCTCGTCAAATTGTTCCACTGGAGACGATAGGCTTAGTTGCTCCCTATCTTGTTCAGACCAAGCTTGAGCAATCAATTCTTGCTCAGGTTTTAGTTTTGTTTGAATAAATTCTGCTGGTGAAACTTTAGCCGTAGGTTGGGTCGGTATGGCAGGAAACTCATTGGTAGTTGTCAGACTTAGTTGGGAGCTATCCATATCTGACCATACCTGAGCAATTAATTCTTGCTGTGGCTGTGAAAGTTGGTCAACTAATACTTTATCTGTAAGTACCGTATCAATAGCATCTGTTTCGGGTTGGACAAGACTTAGTTGTGCAGTATCAATATCTGACCATACCTGAGCGATTAATTCCTGTTCCTGTGGTAGAAGTTGGCTGATTAATAATTGACTGGACTGAGAATTATTTTTATCAGTGGTCGGCGCAGCCAAACTGAGGTTTTCTGTCCCAATATCTGACCATACCTGAGCGATTAATTCCTGTTCCTGTGGCAAAAGTTGGCTGATTAATAATTGACTGGACTGAGAATTATTTTTATCAGTGGTCGGCGCAGCCAAACTGAGGTTTTCTGTCTCAATATCTGACCATACCTGAGCGATTAATTCCTGTTCCTGTGGTAGAAGTTGGCTGATTAATAATTGACTGGACTGAGAATTATTTTCAGCGGTGGTCGGCGCAGCCAAACTGAGGTTTTCTGTCTCAATATCTGACCATACCTGAGCGATTAATTCCTGTTCCTGTGGTAGAAGTTGGCTGATTAATAATTGACTGGACTGAGAATTATTTTCAGCGGCGGTCGGCGCAGCCAAACTGAGGTTTTCTGTCTCAATATCTGACCATACCTGAGCGATTAACATTTCAGATTTAACAGGATATTGTCGCTTCTGATCTTGAACTTCTAATTGAGTATTTTTTGCTGGAGTAATTTCCGCCTTGGCGATCGCTGAATGAAAGATAGTGCAAACTAAAGCAGCCATCAGAGCAACTAGCGAGGGGGATAAGTTTTTTCTGTGACTGATTCTAGAATTCATAAAATAATTAGCTTTCAGACTTTGTTAAGGCAAAAAGAATTAAAGATCTGAGTTGGGGATATTTAGTTCAATTTCAGGTGATGATTTTTCCTTGGGGTCAATCTCGCGCCTTGATTCGGTTGCTTTTCCCGCAGCAGTGGGGGTTACGCCAAAGTTCAGCCGCGCCATACCTCCAGGCTCTAATCTGACCAGACGAGAGTTACTATTGCGTTCGATAAAGCGGACATTAGGAGCCAGACGATATTCGGGAATGGTGGTTAAATCTAGAATGCCCGTATGAACTCCAGGAAGCACATTAGTGACGGAAAATAAACCATCAGGGTCGGTAATAATTCGATTGCCGTCTTCAAGGTAAATAACTGCGTTAGGGATTCCTGCTTCTCCTCTCTGCTGTTCCCCATCAAAGTTTTTATCGACAAAGACCCGACCGATCAGAGTTCCTGCATCCTCAATAATTCCTGGGTCAAGTAACAGGGTATGAATTGCTGGACCATCCTGCACAGAAAAATTGTTATCCGTTCTCTGGGCATTGACAATGGCAGAATTTTGCCCCGAACCACGTAGAGCATTGGGGGTAACTTGAGCTGCATAGACAAGATTAATTACTTCATTGGTTGCTAAAGTAATATCCGTGGCAATGTTAACTGTGCGATCGCTTTGAGCCAGGTTAACTTCAACTTCAACTTCATCAACTGCTGCGGTTACACTGTCTTGCTCTAACTTAAAGCCTGCGGGGAGAGTATCAGTAATCTGAAGATTAGTCAGGGGTGTCGAAGCAAGATTGCGAATTGCTATACGATAGATAACAATGTCTCCTGGTTCGGCGGTTGCGCGATCGCCTGTCTTGGTAATTTGAATTTCCTGAGCATCGCAAACGCTAGAAGAAAGATTCAAGACAGATAAATCTAAAGTCACTCTTTCGGCATCTTCCACGAGGACAAATTGCCCTGTAACGGTTGTTTCTCCATCAACAGCACTAATCGGTTTCCCATCTAAAGAAATAGCGGTATATTCAACGATGTTTTCTTGGCGATCGCCAATGACCAGCTTGACTCGACGTTCATCATAAATTGAGTTGTTAGGAGGCTGAACCACCAAGATATAGGTTTCCCCAAAATCCAGTTGCCCCCGTCCATCATCCAACAAGAAAGCATATTTTCCTTCATCACTATTAACTAAGAAAAAAGGATTGCTGTTCTGTGTATTGGGTTCAATGCCCTGCGGTATATTGTTATTGGGATTATCGGGCAGTTCTGTATTAGTTAAAGTTGTCAGACTCTCAACACTGCCACCAGTATCATCACTAGGGTCAGGATCATATAACGCTACGGAGAATCCTTCATATTCAGGCAATATTCCCCCTGCGCAGCCAGTTAATTGCCCTAAAGGATCGATTAGCCCGTTGATATTTCTAACGACGGGCAAGATATTTAAAGATTGAATTACAGATCTACCGCAGCTAGGCTGAAGATCGACAGCGATCGAAGATACCTTGGTTGCAGAGGTTTCACCGACCTCGACATCAACAGCAAGCTCTAGAGAAGTTTGACTAGGTATGACAACTGTTGCCGTATATTCGCTAGTGTCTCCAGTTTCTATTGTCCCGCCCTTAGATAGACGATAAGTCACCGCTGTAACTTTGCCAGAGCCAGTTAAACCATCGGCTGTAATAGTCTGTGCCGTCGGTAACGCAATCTTGGCGACGTTATCTCTCTGGTTATCAAGACGAAATTTAAAGCGCACTTTGCTACCAGTGGTAATGTTTAGCTGCTCTCCCAAGCGAATCTTGTTTAGCTCCTGCTGGTATCTTTCTTGAGCAGCAATTAGTAATGCTTGGGCTTGAGGGAGGATGATTTTTGCTGCTGCTCTTTGAGTAGCGGAACGAATTTGACTCAGAAAGTCACCTACTTCTTCAGGAGCAACTACCGTTTGGCTAACTAATTCACTATCTTTATTAGGCAACCCTAAAGCTCTCAGACTAGACGGTCCAAATCCAGCCAGGGTAGTAAGTAGCCTAGAATCAGGAATTGCTGTAATTAATTCTTGAGTGTTAACATCTTTAAATTTGCTAGAGAGAGTCTGTTTAATTGCTGCTGCTATTTGCGCGGAAGAGGTTTCTGGTAACAAAACTGCCCATTTGACAATAGTTTCGATACTTGCTGTTTCTGCCTTTTCTGCTGTTAAACCCTGTTGCATATATAGTTCGACTAGGTCTAAAGCGATCGCGCCTAACCCAGTGACAGTATTGCCTTCTAGATCTTCAATTCCAGCAGCAACAAGCCTCAGAGGTTGATTAGCCTCACTGATCGGATCTGCTGATAGATTAACTTTGCTGCTAATTAATTCATTTCCCTTACCATCAGGTTTATTCCTGTAACTAACGACTGCACTATTAGAAAGATTGAGTAAATCCAAAACCACCCCGTCGCAGGCGAGAGTAGTCTGAGCAGTAGCGGATTTTGTCCCATAAGGAATTAATCCTGAAAGTAGCAAAATATTGCCTAAAATAGCTGTAATTTTCTGACTCGATTTACCTGTCAGGCTTGGTAGAAATATATTCACAAGATTTTCATGAGCAGCAACTATCATCAGCAGCCTTGGCAAAGCAGAAAGCTGAATAATATTGATCTCAGAATTAAAATTCAAAAAGTAGCTACAATAAAAAACGATTTCAGCGACTAACACTTAAAAATCAGCAACTAGTCGCCAAAGCCTGATTACTGAACCTTCACTTCATACATTGCCGTAATTTTTGACTCTGAAGACAGAGAACCAAATTTCCACCGAATATGAGTGTAAGTTTCTGGGGGAGCTGGTTTTTCGATGGTTGCGCCGTCTTCTGTCTTAATGGTGATAGTTGGCTCGGCAACGAAGGTTTCACCATTGTCGATGCTATAAACAACCTCTGCCTGATTTTGGCTGGTAGCTGTACCAATTTCGTATACCATCTGTTCAGGAATTGGCTGGGTAATAGTCAGGTTGTTGGCAGCATTAGCTCCAGAGTTTTGACTACTAACGGTATAGCGTAAAATATCCCCTGGATTGACTACCGCACCATCATCAAGACTTGACCACTCGATCTTTTTCTCGTCACCAGTGGTTACCACTATGGTTTTTTTGGCGGCGGAAAGGTTTAACTTTACCGTCGGTTGAGGACTTACTTGAGTAATGACCTGATTAATTTGATCAAAACCTGCCCATACTGGAGTTTGGCTAATTAGTGGCAAAGTAATAATTAGACCTAAAGTCCCAATACCTAATATCTTGTGTAATAGTTTCATCTCTGTTCCAATCTCTTATATCTTGCTATGATGTCCATTGAAGAATTTGTGCGGGACAATAGACCAACAAAAGTTAGCCTATTGTTCCGTTTTTATCAGTCCCGAAGATTGCATCTACGCAACTATAAGTTCAAATCAAATCTAGTTAATCAAGACCTTCTTGGGGCAAACCATCAAATTCATCAACTTTACGGATGAAGGTGAAGTCAGAATCTCCATCAGCAGGATCGTAAGTTGTTAAATTCCCAGGATCTTCGGCACCAGTGGGAGGAAGAAGGGGAATAGTACTGCGATAACCTGTAACCGTATCACCAGGATCAACCGTACCCGCAGAAGTTAAACTATCTAGACCAGTAGTTACACCTTCTCCAGTAAAGAAAGTTATGGTTCCATTGTTACTATCTTCAGCAGTATTTTGAACATTGGTAGTGTCCATGTCTCCATCACTGTTGTTGTCTAAGGCCCAGTTATTACCACTTTCATCCAATCCACCACCATCAACAGCATCAACAGTACCGTTCTCATCAATCATTACGTCGATACCATTCAAGATACCGTTGTTACCCGTGCCAACCTGAGGCTCAGAAATATTGCGATAAATTACGCGATATTCTAAAGTATCTCCTGGCAAAGGCCTCTTATCAGCATTATCATTAGCAAAACCCATACCTGGTCTGCCAGTACCATCAGACTGAACAACTTTTACTTGCTTACTGACCCTGACGTAACCAGTGTAAACTTGGTTAACAGTTAAGTTCGCATTTTCTGTAGGCTCAGGAGTACCGTCGCCATTTCCATCAACAAAGGCAATCACAGGCACTGGGAAACCTCCATTGATGGCATCATCAGTAGATAATCCTGTGTTAGCAGGAAGATCCACATCAACGGAATAGTTTAGTGGCACACCCGCAGCCAAAGTAGGAATAATAATTGGCGTACCAGAGGTTAACACAAACACACGATCAGTGTTATCTGCAGTAGTAGCAGCATTATCCTGATAAGTATAGGTTGCAGTTTGTCCCCCTAGAGTAATAGTGACGGTAGTACCAATAGGTAAATTTTCATCCGTCACGTCACCGTTATAGCTAGGATCATATTCTGGGTTAATCGGCTGGAGCAATACATTAGATAAATCTGTCGTTCCAGGATTGCTTAATGTATTATTAAACAATACATTGCTAGGATCAAACACAGTTCCCGCGTTATGTTTAGCATCGGTGGGGAAATTGTCCACACCCATATTTTGGAAATCGTGATTGTTGTCTGGACCAACACCAAAAACATTACCTGTCGCCGTAGGTTGCCCATCGGGACCATTAATTAATGTTCCAGGGGCACCAATAGTGATTACGTTGTCTTCACCACCAGGAGATAGGGGATCTGCGCCATTAAGATTATTATTGTTCTCACTATCTACCCCATGACTTGAGGGATTGGCGATACCAGTAGAAATTGCTACGGTTTCCTTAGGTCCTGGATTGGGACCATTGAAGTTACTAGGATCTTGGTCCCCAGATTCATCAAAGATATTCTCGCCATTAACAGTGCCACCAAAAACTTGGGCAATGTTAGCTACAGTACCACCGCTAGTTCGATTCAATCCATTAGTTATGACATCGAAGGTAAAGCCAGGAATAGTTGTTCCAGGATCGATCGCACCAGTCGCGACGGAATTGGCATCATAAACCCAACCAACACGAGTAACTGTAGATAGATCAGCAGGGGGATTGGTATCCCAAGTAATTTGATCTGCTGCCAAGCTAGAGTCCTCAACAAAAGCTGGCTCTGGGTCTACTGCATATACAGGAGTCCAAGTTCTGCCATTTTCTGTTACAGCAAGAGGAGCACTTTGAATTGCG
Organism: Cyanobacteriota bacterium; assembly: GCA_942490675.1. Lineage (GTDB taxonomy): Bacteria > Cyanobacteriota > Cyanobacteriia > Cyanobacteriales > Xenococcaceae > Waterburya. The sequence goes on from CALNYB010000005.1 coordinate 73,887, forward strand.
GTACCTTCAGGAATTGCATCAGAAATTAGAACTAAGTTAGAAGTATCAGCCACACCAACTACACGACCACCGAAATCTCGACCTTCTAATTGTCCTGGGGTATATAGACCATTGGGGGTAGTACTGAGGACTTCCAGCTCTAAATTATAGGTAATCAGGTTGTTGTCTAAATCTGCGTCACTATTGGCTGGCAGGGCATCGTCTATTGCTCTTGTTTTCTCAATGCGGGTCATTGCTAAGGGATTAGACCCTAAGAATGTCTGCTGCAAAGCACTGGCCTCTTTTTGTCCATCAACTGGTGCTCCTGCAAAACCAGGATTATCAGCAGTTTCAGTACGAACCTCATTATCTGCTTGAGCTGCGTCACTGTTGATGCCATCATCAGGTTGGTTTTGAGTATCCGCTACAGGAGCATTAGGATCACTGTTCGTTCCAGTATCGCCGAGAAGTACCTCAATTGGCGCACCCGCAGCAGTGGCAGTAACATCACCAGTCACCTTAACAATTATTTGACCGTTGATAGGAACATCTGGAACAATACCGTTAGCTGGACGGGAATAATCATTCCCGTCATCAAAATCAAAAGTAGCAATAGGATTTACTGGAGAAACTTCTACTTCGAGACTTCCAGGAGCCAAACCCTTGGTAGCTAAATCAGCAGCATCGGGAATAAAGATATTACTGATATCGTTACCGACGTTAGTAATCGTAAATTCAAACGATACTGTATCACCAGTTAAAACAGAATTATTAGTTGTGGTTTCATCAGTAAAACCTGAAGGTTGGTTTGTAATACCTGCAATCTTGGCAACGGTAACATCTACTGTATTCGACTCGATAGTGTAATCGTTTCCTGTATCATCCTCATAACTACCTGTTGCGGTGTTACGTAATATTGTTCCTGCTTCTGTTCCCGCAGCAAATACGGGAAAAGAAAAATGAAATAGACTGGCTGCAACTAAAGCTGCACCAATCAAAGGAGAATAGTATTTTTTAGCGGTAGAGCTATGCTGATTCATAAAATATCTAGCTATTGTTGTTGAGCAAATTTGATAACATTAGGGATTAAATTGACTAACCAAACGCGCACCACAAAAGCACAAACAGGCAGTCAGGTGGCGCAGTACAGTTGACAACATCAATTCTTAGCTCAAAAGCTTTTAATTACAGACCACAGCTTTCAGCTAGCAACACTTTTAAATAACTCAATCATCAATACTTAATTTGAAGTCAATTAGGATTACTAATAATCCGCTAAATTACCGATGATATTTTTAAATATAAACAATAAACAATTTTAAGTTTGATGTTGATCTTTAAAAGATTAAAGCAAAGGCAATAGGTTTATTTTTTCAGCATTGATAAAAATATTCATTGTCTATAAATTCAAGACAAGAATCTAAATTATCAAGAACTAAAGAGCTTGCGTGCTGAATTAAAAACTAAATATTGAGCTTATGTCGGATACTATGATTCCCAAAGTTCAAGTGATAATTGTTAACCTCTAATTACAAGTTATATTGATCTAACTAGAATCATTTAAACTTTAAACACATCAAGATGGCATTAGTGCAAATACTTAAAATAATAGAGAGTAACTAGCTTTTAATTTTATTTAAGCTATTTTACCGATAGATTGAAAGATATAAAAATACGTATTTCAATATGTACACGCAGTGACATTATCAGTGTTAATACTGGATAGCTATAGAAGAAAATTAGTGTAATCCAACTAAAATATTCATTGAAATCAAACTAATAAATTGGTAACAAGAAAGCGCAAAATGTTATCGTTCAACTACTATAAATAATGTTTGTGTATGTTAGCTAACAGTAAATGTAGATTTAGGTTTTTTGATTAAGAGATTTGCGAAGCATAGCAGCAAACTATACGGCATTTATCCTTGTCCCATTGAAGAGAAGACAAGCCGAAGATATCGCTTTTGCAAAGGGATTGACTTAAAACTAATTGACAAACAGCTTAGTCTCTTAACTTGTCACAAATGGGGTGGAATGATCAATCAAAATCCAAAGGTGTTCAAGAATACTGAATCTAGAACAAATTAGGTTAGAATACTAAAAGTAAGGGTATGTAAGATTTTTATAACCTTGTAATTGGGATAGACACTTATGACTGCTTTAAAGTTGACCAAGCAAGACATCGTAGGAATTACCGAAGAACAAGTAGCTACTATTGCTGGACGGTTAGAACAGGATGAGTATGAAACTCCTTTTGAAGCTTTGGAAGACTGGCACTTACTCAGAGCGATCGCTTTTCAACGAGAAGAGTTAGTCGAACCCTATATTCACCTGTTAGATATTGAAGCTTACGACGAAGCTTAATTCAGTCAACGCAACAGTGAGCAAGTGATCAATGAGCAGTAATCGGTTTCAAATCATGGCATCGTCACAAAAAGCGAGATAGGGGCAGTAGGCGCATTTTTCCATAGTTGGGGTGGCTGCATAAATACCCTGATAAATTTTTTGTGACAAAGTATGTGCTTCAATGGCAATTTCCGCCAAATCGCTTTCAGTGAAACTATGGATCTGATCGTGGCGCAGATAGACGATGTGAGCCTTGACATGTTTTAAAGCTGCTGCATACACCCAGAGTTGAAAACGGTGATCTTTGGGCTGCATAGTGCGATCGCTTTTATAATCTAGTACCCAATCGTTCCCCACTAGGTCAATTACACCATTAAAAATTATCTGGTCGAGTTTTAAACTAATCTGTTGTTCTTTAGCCAGGGCAGTATTACGTAAGTGCTGATATATGGGCATTTTAAAGAATCTGAGAGCTAAAGCGATCGCTTCATCAAATACAGATTGCTCCCAATCTCCCTCGGCAAAAGGCAATAAGTCTTGAGGCTGGGTAATATTGTGTTCTAAAGCTTTATGTACCAAAGTTCCTATCTGCATCCCAGAAGCCAGCCCTTCCCCTAAACCTGGATGTCCATCAATAAAATGGAGTTTAAACCGTTGGGGACAACGGGCATAGTCAGTTAGGGCAGTAACGGGAAGTTCTGATAATCCTGAACCGACGGAATGCAACAACAGGGATGGTAAATTTTTGTAAATAGCGGGGGATGGAGAAACTGGAGGGAGGGCTTTTACATCAGTATAGGGAATTGTAAAAGTTGGTATCTTGGCAGCAGACAAGCCACGCTGGAGGCGGTTTAATTCGCCTTTGTAGGGTTCGGCAGCACTCAAAATTAAATAGTCTCTGGCTCTAGTCAACGCTACATATAGTACCCTAACTGCTTCCTGCCGTTCCTTCTGTTCTTGCAAATATTCCAGCCAGCTATACAGTACTGGTTTTTGGGTTTCTCCGAGGTGGTTTTTACTTTTTACCGCCACTCCTAATTGAGCATCAAAACGTATTGCAGGATTAGACTTTGGGCGTTCCTTACTCAAGTCTGCCACGATTACCAAGCCCCACTCTAAACCTTTGGCAGCATAGATCGTCATCAACGAAACAGCGTTACTTACCCTTAAGACAGGGCGGGGTACGGCAACTTCTTGTTCGTATAGCCGTTTAAGACGACGCACTACTCCAAATAAATCGTAAGTCCCCTGTTGGAGATCTTTAACTAACTGTTGAAAGCCCTGCCAATCTAGGAACCTTCTTTCTGCACCTGGTAGATTGGCAATTACCGCCGTATATCCCGTAAGACGATCTGCAAGCTGTAAGATACGAGATGGCATTTCCGATTGCCGAGACTTCAATAGTTGCTGCAATACTTGAATCGGATGTGATAATTCAGTAAACTGAGATTTTTGTACTTCTGCCCACCAGCAACCATCCTCTTGATCTTGTGATTGCTTATTAAATGAATCACGTATTTGAAATAATAAGCGATCGCTGATGGCGAACCATGGACTCCGTAAGACTGCCACTAAAGCAATATCATCCCGCGTATTAGCCAGAAAACGTAACAATGTGGTAGCATCCTTTGCTTCTCTGGTAGCTAATAAATTACCTCCCCCCGCAGGGGCGACAGGAATCTTCATGGCAGCTAGTGCTTCGCCGTATACTTCCAATGGTTGCCAGGTACGAGTCAGGATCGCAATATCCTTGGGTTCAATGGGGCGTGTCTGTCGGATTTCCTTGTCAAATACAGGAGTGTTGTGATCGAGCATTTGCTTGATTCTCTCTGCCAAACTATATGCCTCTACTCGCTGTCGGTTCGCTTTATTTGGTTTAGGTGGTTTCTCTTCTCCCTCCTGCTCTTTTTTAAGGGGATCGCCAATAACTAATACCTGCAAATAATTAAAGTCATTCACTTGCTCAGTTTGGATTGGAGTTTCCAGACGAAAGGCATTTAAATCTTGATGATTTTCTGCCAACAAGGGTTCAAAGATCTGATTCAAGCGATCAATTAAAGTTTGATGGGTGCGAAAGCTGGTGCTGAGAATAACTTCCGTACCATTGTTGTTTAAAATGCGATCGCGGAATTGTTGAAATATTCGAATATCTGCCCGTCGAAAACCATAGATCGACTGTTTGATATCCCCTACCACGGTTAATTCCGCCTGTGCTGTCAGGGTGTTAAGTAATTCCGCCTGAGTCGGGTTAGTATCCTGAAATTCATCAATTAAAAATACCTGCCATCGCTGGTGATAATAGTCTTGTACTTGAACCTCAGCTAAAGCTTGCAACGCATATAATTCCAGATCACTAAAGGTAAGTACTTTTTTTTGTAGCTTAAGACGACTCAGATAGTCTGTAACTTCCTGGTAGGCTTCGGTTAAGGCTGGCAGCATTAACTTTAGCTGTTCATCGGCATCACTTAATTCTAAATCTAGTAATCCCTGACTAGTAACTCTCTTAACCGACTCTCTTAAAGTCTTCAGAGCATTTTTGACAGCTTTCATATCCTGCCAATTCTTGTTACTGCCTACTCTAAGATTAACCTGTTCGATAGTTGCGATTCCATGAGCAATATGTTCCCCATCTTCTAAATCCGCCATAGCATCTAATACAGAGGTGCGGATAGCTTCTAATTTATCCCCTGGTTGTCCTTGATGCTGTCCTAATATTTCCCAAGTAGACTGCCAGACAGGATTGTTAATAATAGTTTTCACTGCCTGGGTTCGCGCATTTACAATCAATTTATGCCAATCTTGGATACCCTGGTTTAGTGCTTGATTCGCCGTGTAGGGATCGTCCAACAACCTGTGTAAAACATCTTGTAACAAAGAATAGGGAATGGCTTGAAAAACTAGGGATGATAGTTGCGTTAATGCCTGTTGCAGAGCATCTCCTAACCAAACCTTCCCTTCTAAATCATCCAATACTTTAAAATCCGCAGGAATATCTATTACCTGAAAGTGTTCCTGACAGACTCGTGCCGAAAGAGCATGAATGGTACTGATTTGAGCAGCTTCCAATTCTGCGATTAGATCTAAACGCTGGGGTAACTCCTGGCTGACTAGAGAGCGGATGCGCGATCGCAACTCTGTAGCAGCTTTTTCTGTAAAGGTAACTGCAACTATCTCTAAAGGCGATAAGTTTCCCTCTCGTAAATAATAAAGATATCTCTCCGCCAACATGTGCGTCTTACCTGTACCCGCCCCCGCCGTAATTACCACGCTACCGGGTGCATAGGCTGCTGCTTGTTGTTCAGGAGTTAGATTAGACATCTACAAAATACGCCCAATATTAAGTTAGCTGGGTATATATTAACCGTTCACAAGTTCAGCTTCGCTCTTTGTTTTGTTGAATTTCTTGCTATTCAAGAGTTTAAGCGTATTTTAACTACTCGTTTACCCCACCTTCCGCACGTCAGTTTGTAATATGCTGAGTAATACCTTGAATGGGAATTTTGGCGATCGCTTTAGGGATAAAACTGAGAATTAATGATCGCCAATATCTGATTCCGTGATCGCTAATTCAAAAAAAGCCGTAATCTTTAATAATGCTACATTTTGGCGTACAGCAGCTAATATTTGTGGCAAAATCAGAACGACTTTAGAACAGCATTGAAAAGGCTTATAGATTACAGCTTATAGCTAAAAACAGTAATACTAGTAGTCTCAGACATTAAATCAACAACGCTTCAATTAGTAATCAAAAACGAGATATCCTAGCATAGAGAAAAACAAAGCCAATTTAAACAGAGAAGCGGTGCTAGACCTCAAACTAATCAGAACTAACCCTGAACAAATTCAAGAATTGATTAATCGCCGCAACGGTAATTATGATATTCAGCCAGTTATAAAACTAGACCAGACTTCACGGGAACTAGAAACCAACCGCAGTCAACTCAGCGCGCGCGGTAATGAAATTGGCAAGCTGATTGGTCAAAAAATTGGTAGCGGCAGCGATCCTCAAGGGGAAGAAATCGCCCAGCTAAAAGCGGAAGGAAACGATATTAAATCCAAGCTTAGTGAGCTAGAACCCCAAGAAAAAGAGCTTAAATCCAAAATAGAGGCTCTGTTGCTAGAATTGCCTAATCTACCCGATGAATCTACTCCCATTGGGAAAGGAGAGTCGGAGAATGTCGAGATCAAGCGTTGGGGAAATGAATACATCACTGATCACCCAAATATTCTGCCCCATTGGGAAATTGGTGAAAAACTAGGCATCTTAGACTTTAAAAGGGCAGTCAAAGTAGCCCAAAGTCGCTTTGTTAATTTGATAGGTGCAGGGGCAGCCTTAGAAAGGGCTTTGATTAGCTTTATGTTAGATACCCAGATTGAGGCTGGTTATCTAGAAGTTATGCCTCCTGTCTTAGTTAATAGTGATTCTCTCCAGGGTACGAGTCAATTACCCAAGTTTGGCGAAGACAGCTTTAAATGCAGTAATGACGATTTGTGGCTTACTCCCACTGCCGAAGTCCCTGTTACCAACTTGTACCGAGATGAAATCATTGAAGATACTGAATTACCGATTCACCACTGTGCCTATACTCCTTGTTTTCGTAGAGAAGCGGGTAGTGCAGGCAGAGATACTAGAGGGTTAATTAGGCTGCATCAGTTTAATAAGGTAGAGTTGGTTAAAATAGTTGCTCCTGAAACTTCTGAGGTTGAACATCAGGCTTTAGTAGAAAATGCTGAAGCAATTCTTCAGGGGTTAAAATTGCCCTACCGTATCTTGGAATTATGCACAGGAGATATTGGTTTTGGGGCTGCGAAGTGTTATGACCTAGAGGTATGGCTACCTTCAGCGGGTATGTATCGTGAAATCTCTAGCTGTTCCAACTTCAGAGATTTTCAGGCTCGTCGAGCCAATATTCGCTTTAAGCAGGCAGGAAAAAAAGGTACGCAATATGTTCATACCTTAAACGGTTCGGGACTAGCAATCGGTCGTACAATGGCAGCCGTACTGGAAAACTATCAACAAACAGACGGTACGATTAAAGTTCCTGATGTCTTGCAACCATATCTAAAACGAGAAATTTTGTAGAGATCTATCCAACGCCTAAACAAAGGAATTTTTCATATAGTACGCTTTGCTCGTTGGCTTTCGCGATGTTGCGATGGTTTTCAGTAGCCCTCGCTCAATTTGAATCAGTGATTTAAATAATTTAAAGAGGGGCTGATTAACGGTTCTATAAACATTCAATAACAACTACTCAGTAAATTTACTCATCTGTACTAGTATTAGAATAAGCTCCAAAAAATAGTGATAAGCTCGATGGATAATCAACTGCTATGGCATAACTTTTATCAAGAAATCAATCAACCAGATGAACAGATTGATCTTGCTAAAGCTTCTCTTTACTTTGCTCAGGCAGAATATCCTGATTTAGATATTCAAAAATACTTAGATAGCTTAGACGAGATGGCTCAAGAAATTGCCATGGAGTTAACTCTAGAGCGTTATCCCTTAAAAGTTGTTAAGACAATTAATAATCATTTATTTGATAGGCTTAATTTTCGAGGAAATAAGCAAAACTACTATGATCCAGATAATAGTTTCTTACATCAAGTAATTGAGCGCAAGTTAGGGATTCCCATCAGCTTATCCGTAATTTATTTAGCGATCGCTTACCGCCTTGATTTTCCGATGGTTGGAATTGGCATGCCAGGACATTTCTTAATCCGCCCTGAATTTGAAGGCGTGGGTTTCTTTGTTGATGCCTTTAACCGAGGAGAAGTTTTATTTGTAGAAGACTGTCAAGCAAGATTAGATGAGAATTATCAGCAACAACTACAATTAGATCTCAGTTGGCTTGCACCCGTGAGCAAGAAGCAGATACTTGCCAGAATGCTCAATAATTTAAAGTATATTTATTTACACCGTCGAGAGTTAGATAAAGCTCTATCAACAATGAGTGGCATTCTCCAAATATTTCCCGAAAATGTAGCAGAGATACGCGATCGCGGCTTGCTATATTATCAAATGAACCGTTGGGATGAAGCAATCATTGATCTAGCGTATTTCCTTAGAGTTGCTCCCAATAGCGATGATGCACCAATGATCGAAATCTTATTAGAGAAGATGAATCAGGTATCTTGATTGTTGTTGATAATTTAAGCTAAGGGACTTATGGTTATAGTGCTCATAGCTTTTAGTACCAATTTAAGTAGGGTGGGCAAACCACCGTTTTAATTTAATAACAGACTTGAAAGTTATTTTTACCTACCTTACGAAGTACAAACTTTACAAACTTATTGAGAAATCACCTAAGTAGATTTAGTGATCGCGGAATAAATTCATCTAACTCTTAACTTGCACATTTTGAAACCCTTACCCAGTAATAGTTTTATCTTTCTGAATAAATGTGCAAGTTTTAATCTTTTGCTATTGGCGATCGCGCTGATAGTGGGGGGCTCAGATCTTGCACGCCTTTCAAAAAAACTAAATATTTTGGGTTGGTAATCAATTTAATGCCCTTTTCCCCTTAACCTTTGCCCTTTACCCTCATAGCACAGATAAATTACATATTAGGTGCAAGATCTGAGCTAAAAGATATTTACTAGTAGTATATGTACTCGGTAGAAATGCACTTCAATTAATTTAAAATTCTACTATCCTTGAACCAAACAGAGTATCTTAGGGCTTTTTTATAATTTATTAATATTCACTTTATCTGAACAACATAAATGTTTTACTTCTAGTTGATTTTAAAAGACATATTTTCATCTTAACTTGATGAAAATTGCTAATAACTTAGTAGATAATTAATTCTCAAATGAGCAATATTTTTTGCACTCAATTATCTTAGTTATCACAAATATTATGTCTACAAATATATTAGTTAAAGATATCCTACTTACTGATGAAACTTCTACTTTTCCGCTTCAGATCGATAGACTTGAAGAAAATATTCAGCATCAGATAGAAGACTCAATCCATAATTATGAAGTCAAATCGAACTTAGATAGCTTATTAATTAACACTACTGATAGCCAAGACAATCTTAATGCTCTTGCTATAAATAATATGGACGCGATCGCCACAGGCAATGATCATGACACCATCATAGGGATAGCCAATGCCTTTGCTTCGAGTGAGGCTAAAGCTGCTTCTGAAGTTCAATTAATTGCTGATGATGATGATATATCTACTGCGGATGCTAATAGCGAAGCTATTGCGGATGCAGAGGCAATAGCGATCGGAATTGATAATACAGAAACGATTACTACAGGCAGAGGTCGCGACACCATCATAGGTATCGCCAATGCTTCAGCTTCAGGTAGTTCAATGGCTGACTCCCGAGCCGAATTAGTTTTGGGCAAAGTCTCTTCCGGTGATGCGATTAGCAACTCCGTTGCTACGGTAAATGTGGTTGCAACTGCTATCGGAATTAGTAATGTATGTGAGATCTCCACTGGTAGAGGTCATGACACCATCATAGGTGTAGCTAATGCTTCGGCTTCTGGTAGCTCAATGGCTAACTCTCAAGCTGCATCAGTTTTTGGTAACGACTCTTCAGCTACTGCTAATAGTGAGTCTATAGTCGTTGTTGAAACCCTGGCGATCGGTATTGACAATATATATAAGATTACTACAGGAAAAGGTCATGACGTTATTATTGGTGTAGCTAGTAACTCGGCGATCAGTCAGGCTGAAGCTACTGCATTGGCCAATAATACGGCTGCTTTAGCTACAGAATTAGCTACAGAATATGATTCCGATGCTTTCAATCAACTTGAGACAGCTATTTCTAAAGGCACATCCACAGCTATAGCTAATAGTAAAACAACTACCCTTGGAATTTTTAATTCTGGTAAAATCCTGATGGATAGGGGAAACGATGTAATTATTGGTTTAGCCAACAATACAAGTTCGAGTAGTTCTCAGGCAATATCTGAAGCCGAATCTATTGCCAACGATGTAGCCATTGCCACAGCAGATGGTGAATCTCTGGCGATCTCAGAAGGTGCTGCTGTGGGAATTGTTAATTTAGGTACGATTCATACTGGTATGGGTAATGACACCATTATTGGTATAGCTGTTAATGATGCTACTGCTGCTGCCGATGCCGATGCCAATGCCGTTGGTCTTGCCGATGATCCAGATACCCAAACTAATACTAATGCCATTGCCGATACTTCAGAAGCGATCGCCATCGGCATTGATAATGCCTCGGGACTAATGATCACGGCAGGAGGAGACGATCAAGTTATTGGCATCGGTGCCATCGGCATTACAGGTGGTAACATCAGGGCAGGCAACGGTAATGATCGCATTATGGGTTATGGTAGCTTTGTTGGCGTTGAAGATATTAAGATTCAATTAGGTAAAGGTGATGACTTTTTCAAAGCAGCCATAGTTGATTTGGATCCCTTGACTGGCGAAATATCTTTGCAAGACGATCAGTCTGGCTCCCTTAAAAATACTGCCATCTTTGGTGGTCTTGGCAATGATACCTTTGAGATCGGAGGTTTTGAAGCAACCGTTTCGATTGATGGCGGGAGAGATCATGATGTTATCAAGCTCTGGGGCAATCTGGACGACTACGAAATTACCCTTGGTTCATCTGGTAATCAGGCTGTGACCATTGAAGATTCTGATTCGATGTTGACGGTTAAGAACGTAGAAGCATTCTATTTTGGCAATAGCGATCGCGTCTATAGTTTTGATGACTTTGCCTAGGCAACGTGAGTTCATACCCGGACAATACTTCTCGGTTGAGCCATCTTTATTAAAAGGATAAAATTAAAAGGATAAAAGGATAAACCGAACCTTATCCTTTCCTTTTTACTGGGTGTAATTAAAAGTGATGGTTTTGACCGACGGCGATCGCTTTTCTGGCTGTGATCCACGGGTGAGCGAAATTTACGGTGGCAACAATTAATTTTCGCGTTGTATAAGTAATGAGTAATAAGTAATGAGTAATAAGTATTTACTCGTTACTCGTTACTCGTTACTCAAAGCTTCTCTATTGTTTAACTGCCACACCTTTTTTCGTTCACCCGTGATCCACAATCAAGCAATCTTGTTTTGCTTGGCTTCTAGCAAGTAATTACACCATTTCGCAGCCAGAGAAATATCAGTGAAAAGAACTTGTATCGATTCTTGGTCTATCAAATCAAATTCTAGACTGGGTTTTCCTTTGTTCGGCAGATTATCAAGTTCTACAGGACAACCGTCTAGCAGCAGATTAATCTCTCTAACGTTGTCTAGGGAAAAGCTTTTAAGATCAATCATTCCGTTGCGGGTAGGTTTTCCCCAAGTAACTTGACGTTCTTTTCTACCTAACACTGCATAGATATCAAACTTAGCGTTATCAAAATTTTCTGCCCAAATTTTATAAGCTTCTAACTTTTGATACTCATTCCAGCCACTCCAGGCTAACCAGATAAACGCCACTAATAGCGGTAGCCACAACAATCCTCTTTCCATATTTAGTTCTTTGATTGTGTTGATTGTGCATTACATTTAGTCTGTTGTGTAAGCTAATAGCTATTAAAGCTATTAGCTATTAGCTTTTTGAAATTAGTAAAGATGCAAGCAAAATACTTGCTATTCATTCTTCAGTCATTTCAATAATTCCGCCACCCAAAACCATTGCGCCGTTATATAAAACTGCCGCTTGTCCTGGAGTTACGCCGAATTGATGGTCCTCAAACATGATCTTGATACGAGAGTCTCCTAAAGGTATTATCTTTGCAGGAACAGATTTAGAACGATAGCGAATTTTGACTTCAGCACCGATAGGCGCGGTAGGTTCAGCAATAGATACCCAGTTCATTCTAGATACCGTACATTCCAGTCTTCCTCCAGCATGGCGATCTCCCACCACCACTCGATTCATCACCGCATCTAACTTAACTACATACAAAGGCTCTGGTGCAGCAATACCCAAGCCTCTGCGTTGTCCAATGGTGTAATGGTGGATTCCTGTGTGTTTACCTAAGACATTTCCTGCCAGATCTACTATGTCTCCTTCTTTTTGGTTGATATAGCGATCAAGAAAGGTTTGCATTGAGCCATGAGCCTCAACTAAGCATAAGTCTTGGCTTTCGGGTTTTTCTGCTGTCGCCAAACCGAACTCAGTTGCAACTCTGCGAGTTTCTTCTTTAGTCTGATTACCCAAAGGAAATACAGATCCAGCTAGTAATTCCTGGGGTAGATCGTAGAGAAAATAAGACTGATCTTTATTGGCATCTACTGCTTTTAATAGCTGATAGCGATCGCTCGTTTGGTCATAGTGAATGCGTGCATAATGACCAGTGGCAATTTTATCTGTCCCTAGTTCTTGTTTGGCATAGTCCAACATGGGGGAGAATTTTACCGCACGGTTGCATTGAGAACAGGGCAGCGGAGTAACCCCTGCTTCGTAACCGTTAACTACATAATCAATAATGTTTGATTGGAAGACATCTCTACTATCCACAACATGGTGCGGGATGCCTAATTCTTCACAAAGCCGAGCAGCATCCACCATTCCCTCGGAACAACACTGACCTTTACCCTTCATTAACCAGAGGGTCAGACCAATTACTTCGTAACCTTGATGATGTAAGGTAGCAGCAGCAACGGAGCTGTCTACGCCACCTGATAAGCCGACAACGACCTTTTTCATGGAAATAAGGGGAGAATGTTAACTTTTGTAAAGATTGCGGGTATTTTATAAATATAAGTTTCGCTATATCAACGAAAATAGTCAGAGATTGTGATATTTAAATCACTTACACCGTGTTTATATACAGTATCTCATTTTACTAACTCTTGTGCAGTATAGCTCAGGCTCTGCTTGGGGAGATACTTTTGGCGTCACTTGGACTTACAAACTAACTATATTATGGCTAGACAAAATTAATAGTTCCGTCTATTAATTAAGTAGCTAAATTAAACCTTTATTTTGAGCAAATCAGCTTGACTGATTAGTTGTTTTAACTTTAAATTTTTTCGTTTCCAATATGAACTCAAACTACTATAAATATTGTTGGTTGTCATGGGTTAGCCTATTGATAACTGCCAATACTGCGATCGCAGTCAATACTGAGGACAATGCTAATAGTCAAAAGCTAAATATCTCAGACAGTAACTCTATTTACTTAAGTAAAAATGATCACTCACGGGAATACATTTTCAAAGCACCTGACAACAAGACTTTAACCAACACAGGAAGTTTAACTGCAGCACAAGGCTATAAGGTAGAAGTATATGGCAGTGGCGAAGAACTTTTGCTTCAGGTAAGAGATATTGAGCCACGAGCTTTTATTAAAGGAAATATTATTCAAGTGGGAATCTTTAGTCAACAAAACAATGCGGAAGAGATGGTGCAAAAGTTAGCTATTGCTGGTTTTTGGGCAAGAATTATGCCTCAGTAAGAAAATTACTTAAAACCGTTATAAGTCCTCCCTCGCCATCTGGTTGGCTTTTTCAGGGAGGATAACAAGATTCGCAATACTGCCAGTTTATCTGCCAAAGGAGACAACCAGAAAAAGAAAGACGAGCCAGAATAAGAAGATGCGATCGCGATTAACATTCCGCAACGTAATAAAAACAGAAAAGCGTTTAAACTAAATAATGTGATTATTATGGGGTAATTATTGCCTAAATAAAGCAGGAAACTACTTAGTAGCAGCAAAGGCAATGGTAAAGCCTGTACACATATCAAAAATAAAAGATCTCCCCATACTTGAGCAGTGGAAGCAGCATCTTTGAGATCTAGCGATCGCCCCCACTCATTCCAGGTTTCTATTGCGCCCTCATACATCCTGACTTTAATTACTTTCGAGCCGTCAAAAAAGCCTACTTTATAACCCGCAGCAGCAATATTTCTGGCGAGGGTAACATCATCGCAAAACGAACCCGCAGCAGAAGTATAGCCATCAAGCTGGTCTAATACTGAAAGACGACATAAAAAGCACTGTCCGTTTGCCATCACTCTACTGGAACTAACAGCATCAACTCCCGCAGAGTCAAAACGATATAGCAGCGTCATTAATAAAGCAGGTTGCAAACACCATTCCCCTGGATATTGCAGTACAAATTGGGGAGCGAGAGACACCAGATCGTAACCTTCAGTTTCGGCGACGCTAACCAAGCTGGCGATTAAACCAGTCTGAGGTTCAGTATCCGCATCGATGCCCAAAAACCACTCACTATGACGAGAAACATGCAAATATCCTGTATGTAAAGCCCAAGGACGACCAACCCAGCCAGGGGGTAGAGGAGCATCGGTAATTAAACGCAATCGAGGATCACTTTGTCCAGCAGCCTTAACTATATCCTTTGTACCGTCTTGGGAATTGCTATCCACGAAAATCACTTCCCGCAGTTCATAGCTTTGATGACTTAAGCCAGTTAAGCAGGGGTTAATTCTTGCTGCTTCGTTTAGGGTAGGCACAACCACGCTTACTTTACCAAGTAAATCAGGATTCGCTGCCTGGGGTTGTAAAGGAGATCGTCTTTTTGCGCCTTTGAGTAAGCGAGATAATAAAATTGCGGTGGCTGCTATCTGAGATATCAAAATCTCAAAAGCAAGTAAATAGAATAACAGCTCAGAATTCACTATTTGATTGTTAATTATTAATTAGTATTAGTTGCTAACGCATTACCTTCGAGAGAAGTAGGATCTCTATTAATCGCCATCCAGTAAAGAATCATTAGAGGAAGAATGCCCAAGATAAATCCTAACAATACGGGGGTGTAAAATCCTGCTGCCAAACTCAAAAAGGTAGCGAAAGCGAAATTAGCTAAATAGATCGCCAGGGGAAGTTTGAGATCGTCGCTAGGTATCGTTAAAGGTTTTACTTTCCATAACAAGGTAGCCACCGTCATAAATAAAATTCCTGTACCCATCCAACCTGCAAAGTTTTGATAGGGCATACCAAAGAATTCTCCTGGCTGATCCCATACCCAAAAAGGAATAGCTGCTTGACTCATCGCGGGATCGAGAACAAAGTCCCACGAAGTAAGACATAATGCACCACAGATAATTGCACCCAATTGAGATAACCAGTTGCTAATCTCTAATCTCTTTAATCCAGCCAGAGCAATGATGTAGGCACTAAATCCAAGATAAAACCAAGATAAAGGAATTGTAAATGGTACTAATCCCGCAATCTTATAGCCCAAGCCACTGAGGTAACGATACTCTCCAAAAGGAAAGCCTGTACTTGTACCCAATAATTCACTGCCTAAAGATAATCCAATAGCAGGAATCATAAAGCTTAACCAATGCCATACCCCTAAAGTGCGATAGGCATAAAGAGCAACAGCAGCCGTCGCTAAGAGCATATAAACTACGCCACCACCAGCCATTGACCAACCAAAAATCGTCGAACCCCAGGCAAACTGAGCTAGCTTTTGCTGGAATTCAACATTGGGCAACACCAGAATAATTCCCGCCAAGCCAAACGCCATTGACAAAATATGACCTATCAATAGATAATTTTCAATACTCGATGATCGTTTCATAGATTAAATACTCTAAATAACAACTGTATAGAAATTGGTCTCTTAAAGTAGTTTACAAATATTTATTAAGAAATGTATAGCAAAACCAGAAATTAATTCTCAATTTGTAAAAAATGGAAAAATTCACAACGGCTAGCAAAATTATACATGTCGTGACTGTGGAAGACAATTTGTGCAAGACCCTCAAAACAAACTTATCAACCGCTAATTGAAATGCAGCAATTAAGCTATTCAATCTTTAGAATGAGCCAAGAGAGGGAAATAGCTTAGGAAACTGTCAAAAAATATTTGAATCAAATTGCCTTAGAAAATTAGTTCTTTTCAATTATCGTACATCACCAATATAGGTATTGGTCTGTGCCTTCAAATTCTCAAAAATTTTCACGTTTTCAGCTTCTTGGCACTCTTATCGGTCTGCTAGCCTTATTAGGCATCTTAACTTCTACTCCAGAATTAGTTTACTTCCTAGTGAAAAAGCGATCGCACAAATATCTATTAAGAAATGTATAGCAAAAAGAGAAATAAATTCTCAATTTAGGGTATCTCGCCTCACCTGCCTAGAAAATAGTAGAGTTAATATGTTTCGGTTGACGCAAGGACAGACGTAGGTTGCCAAGAGTCACCAGAACACGATAAAACAACTAAATCTCAACAGCTATTAAATATAAACAAGGGTAATTTGATGTACCAAGGAAGTATAAAAAAGTTACATCAGCAGTTAGTAAGTCAAGAACGTTCGGCAGTAGAAATTGCCCAAGCTACTTTAAAACGCATCGAAACAGTAGAGCCAAAAGTCAAAGCGTTTCTGGCTGTGACTGCGGATCAAGCTTTAGCCACCGCCAAAGCAGTAGATGACAAAATTGCAGCAGGAGAATCTATCGGCATGCTTGAAGGTATTCCTTTAGGTGTCAAAGACAATATGTGTACCAAAGGGATTCGAACCACTTGTGCTTCCCAAATTTTAGCTAATTTTGTCCCCCCTTATGAATCTACCGTTACCCAAAAACTCAAGGATGCGGGGATGGTTGTTGTCGGGAAGACTAACCTTGATGAGTTTGCCATGGGAAGTTCTACCGAAAACTCTGGATATCAAACCACAGCTAATCCTTGGGACTTAGAACGAGTACCAGGAGGTTCTTCTGGCGGTTCAGCAGCAGCAGTGGCAGCAGGGGAATGTGTGGTTGCTCTGGGTTCAGATACAGGGGGGTCAATTCGCCAGCCAGCATCTCTTTGCGGAGTAGTGGGTTTGAAACCGACTTATGGTTTAGTATCTCGTTTTGGCTTAGTAGCTTATGCTTCTTCCCTGGATCAAATTGGTACTTTTTCCCGTACCGTAGAAGATTCGGCAATATTATTAAATGCGATCGCAGGATACGATCCCAATGATTCTACTAGTCTTAAGGTAGATATTCCCGACTATACTCAATATCTCCAGCCAGAATTAAACAAGGGCTTAAAAGTAGGGATCATTACTGAAACCTTTGGGGAAGGGTTAGATCCTGTGGTTGCAGAGACGGTTAAAACAGCGATTTCTAAATTAGAAGAATTAGGCGCAGAAGTCACAGAAATCTCCTGTCCTCGTTTTCGCTATGGTTTGCCCGTATACTACATGATTGCCTCTTCCGAAGCCTCAGCGAACCTTGCTCGTTATGATGCGGTTAAATATGGTATCAGGGAAGAATCAGACAACCTGATTGAGATGTATACCAATACTCGTTCTGCTGGCTTTGGAGCAGAAGTTAAACGCAGAATCATGTTAGGTACTTACGCCCTCTCCGCAGGATATTACGACGCTTATTATTTGAAAGCGCAAAAAGTTCGTACCCTAATTAAACAAGACTTCGATCAGGCATTTAACGATGTCGATGTCTTAGTCTGTCCTACTTCACCCTCAACGGCATTTAAAGCAGGAGAAAAAACCGACGATCCTTTAGCAATGTATCTCTCTGACTTGATGACTATTCCTGTTAACTTAGCAGGTTTACCAGGCATGAGTATTCCCTGCGGTTTTGATAGCCAAGGTTTACCTATTGGATTGCAGCTAGTTAGTAATGTCCTACGGGAAGACCTACTGTTTCACACTGCCCATGTTTACGAACAGGCTACAGAATGGCATAAAAAACAACCAAACCTTTAAAGGCATGAGGGATAAGGGATATAAGGACGAGGAAAGGTAAGAGCTAGCTGATATTTAACTCAGATCTTGCACCAGTACAAAAAAACTAAATATTTTGAGGTTGGTAATCAATTTAATGCCCTTTTCCCCTTAACCTTTGCCCTTTACCCTCATAGCACAGATAAATTACATATTAGGTGCAAGATCTCAGTTTAATACTGGCTACATGAATGCAAGCCCTTAGTCTACTTCCCCTGCTCCCCTGCTCCCTGCTTTCCTGGCTAAATCTCGTCGAGAATCACCCACTTTGGCGGTTCGGATAGCTTTTTCATTCGGGCTATCTCCGCTATTTCTAACCTGAGTTCGACACCCAATCTGTACCAGTAAATACTTTAATTACTGCACTATCGAGAATCTGGCTGGACTAATATGGCTCAGGCACAACGGCGTTGCTCACAATCCCTAGATCTGCTCATGGACGTTTTTAGAATGAAATAGCCCTGAGGTGCAGAGCCATAACTCCTATCGCGGTTCGATAGTCTGTATAACAGTGAAGCTTCCTAATCAAATCTAACTACTGTTGAATCTTTGATTTGAATATTACGACTTTGATTCAAGTTTCCACTGTTAATATTCACATTTACATTTATAGATTCTTTTCTTCCGCTTTCTAATTCCCGTTGTAATGGCGTAACTTGAGGCTTACGTCTAGTAGATTGACACTGGATTACACAAATAATCCCTCTGCTGTCAGTCTCAGAAGTATTATTTATATTATTTAGTTAGGTTGAGGCTAGGAAACCCAACCTACAATCTGCTCGAATTATACCGTCAAGCGACACCGAGGTAGCTAATTCGAGTTTAATTAAAGCTTTTTTATATTGCCTAGTTTAGAGCTATTGTAAAGCAATTAGCTCATCGAAGGTTCTAGCCCCGTCAGTGAATATAAATTGTTCCACGTTAGTGAATGACATGGTGACTTCATTGACTGTAATTGCGATCGCATTTATACTACTACCCAGAGTAATCGAGTCGTCTAAGGCAAAATCAAATTGAGCAATATCCTCTAAACCACTACCACCATCAACCTGTTGCTCACCAAAGCCCATAATCTGATCATTGCCATCACCTAACAAAATGTCGCCGCCACCAGCAAATCCGCTCCAGGCATCGACTCCCATTCCTTGAACAATGTCATCATCATTTCCCGTGTCGATAGTACCTTGGTTGAAGATGCCAAAATTGGACTCCCCATCTCCTGTGTAGGAGACGGAACCGTAAATTTCGTCGTTGCCATCCTCAGTCTTGATGATGCTGGTACCTATTTCTTCTTCATCTTCACCGATGAAGATGCCATTGTTGTCGTTCCCATTTCCTTCTACTTCAACAGTGCCGATAATTTTGTCATCACCAGCCCCCGTATTGATTTCGATTTCAATTTCTCCACTGGAATCCAAGAAATCAAGAGCAAGACCATTGTTGTTGTTTCCGCCTTCTTTTAAGTTAACAAGACTGGTAATTTCGTCGTCATCCGCTCCCATATCGATACCGCTAAAGGAACTAATAAAAAGACCATTGTTATCGTTTCCACCTTTTTTTAAGTTAACAACACTGGTAATTTCGTCGTCACCCGCTTCCATATCGATACTGGCGAAGATAAGATCAAGACCTTTATTTTCGTTCCCGCTTCCGTCTACTGTAATAGTACCGTCAATCTGGTCATTCCCATCTCCTGTACTGATACGAGCTTCGCTAAGAGAAATAATAGAATTTCCGTTTCCGTCTCCTCTAACTGTAACAACACCGTCAATCTGGTCATTGCCATCCCCTGTAATAATAGCGCCGTCACCGTTGGTAAAACTTCTGTTGCCGTTACCGTTTCCTGTAACTTCAACAGTGCCAGTAATTTTGTCCTCGCCAGTTCCCAGATCGATGCCGAAAAAATTATTAGAGAAGCCGTAGTTGTTGTCCCCGTCTCCTTTTATCGTAACAGTGCCTGCAATCTGGTCATTCCCAGACTCCACATCAGTGCTGGTAAAAGCATTAGAGATGCCGCTGTTGCCGTTTCCGTTTCCTTTGACTTTAACCAAGCCTTTAATCTGATCATTGTCATTATCTGTATTGATCAGAGCTTCGTAATTTATGATGCCTGCGTTACTGTCTCCGCTTCCTTCTACAGCAACAGTACCAATAATTTTGTCCTTACCTGCCCCAGTATCGATGGTGGCTTCACTATCAAAGGTGCCATTGTTAAAGATGCCTTGATTAAAATCCCCATCTCCTTGAAGGGAGATAGCACCCCGAATCCTGTCATTTCCTGCTCCAGTATTTATGACCCCTTGGTTGAGGACACCACTGTTTTCTGATCCAGCCCCGATTACTCTCGCGATAACAGAGTCCTTACCTTGATCTGTGGTGATCGTACCATCATTGAGAATACCGTTTCCGCTACTAACTTGACCATGAATCAAGTCATTCCCCTCTAAAGTATTAGCTTCTACAATATCAGCAACTTCAATCCCGCTATATAAGTCTTTTACGATGTCTCTCTCATTAGTCCATGTGCCCAGAACAATTGAGTCTTTTTCCCAACCTGTCTCAGTCAGTTGTACAGAATTTTCCTGTTCTTCGTTAGTCATAGCTTCAATTCCAGTTGTAATTACGTTGTTCATTTTCGTTAGTCATAGTTTCAATTCCAATTGTGATTACATTACTCATTTTCGTCACCCCTAACTAACTCCTAACTGGGTGAACGAAAAAAGGTGTGGCAGTTAAACAATAGAGAAGCTTTGAGTAACGAGTAACGAGTAAATACTTATTACTCATTACTTATTACTCATTACTTAAACAACGCGAAAATTAATTGTTGCCACCGTAAATTTCGCTCATCCCTCCTAACTGCTGCCTTCCGTCACTGTATACTTACAATATGTTTCACAATTATCAAAAAATAACCTGAAACTATGAGTCGTCTATTTTTTAATTCTGGTTTAGGAACAAGCATGATTACTGCCACTGCTGTTACCGCAGCATTAGTAGTGGCTCAAGTTGAGGTGATGGCAAAAAGCGCAACTGAGATTGCAGCGATCGCAACTGAAACTACGGTCAAGATTGATAATACCTTGGGTGTTCCTGGCGGTTCGGGAGTGATTATTGCTAAACAAAACAATACTTATACTGTCTTAACTGCCAATCATGTTGTGATCAATCCTAACTTGGGTTACATTGTCAAAATCGGCACACAGCAACATTCTGTTAATTCGGTAAAAAGCCTTAAGGGACAGGCAGGACTAGATCTGGCGATCGTCACTTTTGAAACCCCAGAAGCCTATTCTGTTGCAACTATTGGCGATTCGGAATATGCTACTGCTGGAGCAAGTGTCTATGTTTCTGGTTATCCTTTGTCGGTAGATGTTAATGCCGAGCGTGAACTTGAATTTACCACGGGAATGGTCACTAGTATTCGTGAAGGTGCTTCAGAAGGTTATGGGATGCGCTATCAGGCATTAACTCGCCGTGGCATGAGTGGTGGTCCAGTATTTAATACTAGCGGTCAACTAATTGGAGTTCACGGACAAGGAGATGTCATTGGCAGTATCCAAAACGAGTCTTCTAGTATTCCCGAACCTTTGAAAACAGGCTTTAATGCTGCTATTCCGATTGAGAATTTCTTTGCCTCCTTAGATATTGTCGGACTAGATGATGCCGATCTAATTGTCGATGGTGGCAAGCCCGATCAAGAAGACGAGGAAGTCAGCGTTGAGGCAACGAAAAAATACGTCGAAGGAATCGAATTACTCCAAAGTGGAAATGCTGCCAGAGCCAATGATTATTTAATCGAAGCGGCGGAAGAAAACCCTAAGAATGCTTTGGCAGTATACTATCAAGGCTTGATTGACTATACCAAAAGAGATATCAATTCGGCGATCGCCAACTATGATCGCGCGCTCCAGGTTAATCCTAATTTTGCGTTGGCTTACTTTAGTCGTGGTTTAGCAAACTATCGACTGGGAAACAAATCCAAAGCACTAGCCGACTATGACAATGCCTTAAGAGTCAATCCTGTCGATCCTTGGTCTTACTTAAATCGAGGTATTGTCCGCGAAGATCTTCAGGATACTTCAGGGGCGTTAGCCGACTACAATCAGGCAATTAAGATTGACCCCGATTACGGTAAGTCGTATCACAATCGCGGTGCAATTCGTTACGAACAAAGAGACTTTAAAGGTGCGATCGCTGATTTTGAAAAAGCCTCCGAGCTGTTTTTTCAACAAGGAGACAATGACAGCTATAGAGTGGCTACTGATAACTTAAACAAAGCGCAAAAAGCCCTCCGCAATGCTCAAGCTACTCAACAGCCGTAAATTTGTGAATTTAATTTAAAGCAATGATGTACAAAATAATTCATGAATTGACTTTTTTTCTCAAGCAATAAATATCAACCATGACAGCCTATATTTATCTCCACGGCTTTGCCTCCAGTCCAGAATCGAGGAAGGCTAAGTATCTACGCGATCGCTTTGCTGAGATCAACCTCAATCTGGAGGTGCTAGATCTTAATCAGGGAGATTTTACTAACCTCACCCTAACGCGACAGATTAAACAAACCACTAATGGTTTGACCAACTCCGAAACACCGATCACTTTAATTGGCTCAAGCTTTGGTGGCTTGACTTGCGCTTGGGTTGCTCAACAACAGCTTCAGGTAACAAACTTAGTTTTGCTAGCACCTGCTTTTGGCTTTCCCCACAGTTGGTATTCTCGGCTGCCACCTGAGCAAATTAAACAATGGCGAAACTCTGGTTATCTAGCGGTATATCACTATGGTGAGGGGAAGGAAATTCCGCTACACTACCAATTTTTGCAGGACGCAGATAACTATCCTTTATCGGGACTAAGGAGATCGCTTCCTACAATGATTATCCATGGTATTCATGATGATGTTGTGCCAATTCAATTCAGTCGAGACTATACCAACCAACACTCCGAAGTGAAGCTAATTGAGCTTGATAGCGATCATGGTTTAAATGATGTCCCAGAAAAAATTTGGCAGTTAACTAAGAATTTTTTAAATCTGGCTTAGCTCAACGAACTTGGCATTTTGATGTTTGCTTGGATGAATATTGTGGCTATAAAATTTTTATTATGTGACTTCACGGTGATTTGTGATCGCTTTTTTAGTAATATTTATCCTGTTCTATAATTCAGTCAGATACAGATTTTAACTGTATTCTCTCATGACTCAAAAACATGCTTAATTCCAACAATAACCATAGTTGCTATTAATAAAAAAGCACCGTCTCTATTTGAGATGGTGCATTGAAATTACTTATTTTTGAATTAAGGTGAACCAGGGAAAAGATTTAACATTGAAGCACAATCTATAATCTCTCTTTTCTTCTCCCTATTGAGTTTTGAATAGCTTCAAAATACTGGTATTTATTTTGGGTCTTGCTCAACATTTATTGTTAACAGCTAAGTCATAGACCGTAATCAATACTAGTATGAGAGAAAGAGATAATATTTCCATCTAGGGCTGAACTCTTCTCTACAGACAACTGTAATTTAACTGCAGTTCAAAATTTAACTTACAGTATATTTACTAATCTTATAGTAGGGTGTTAGGCTGCATTACGTCAAATTAATTGATAGCTTAGAGCTATTTGTGAACAGAATAATTATCAATAAGCAGAGATAAATATTGATTTTGGCAAGAAATAAAGTATCAAGTATATGCCAATTCTATTTTACATAGTCAAAAGGCAAAATCGAGTTTAACTTTCATCAAAAACAAAGGCTTAAGCCCCACGTAGTCTCTCAATTTATTGAGAGAGGATGTCAGAGTGTGGTTTTTTCCTTAAGCATAGATACTGCTTCTGTGTCCATCTCAGGAAGATCAAATAACACAGAAGTCATATAGTTTTCTGCCCATTCCTCGCCAAACGCTTTTTCTAAGACGCGACGGGTTTTATCATTTTGTTGCTGCTGAGTGCAGTAATACCTTTGCCCTGCCAAATATAACTTTTGTTGCTGTGGCGAAACCGAATCGGACTTTACTGCTTGCTTACAGTGAATACGCAGATAATTAGAGGCGAGATCTAAAAAATCTTGTTCTTCTTCGGTACCTTGAGGGCGAACAAACAGGCAAAAATCAGAAAAAATATCAGCCCAGGGCGGTAATTCTCTGATTTCTGTGAAGTTTAACTGGGGCAAAGCTGAAAGCGAATTAATATACTCAACAGATAAAGTTTTTTCAGGACTAGTAGGAGATAAATCAGCGATCGCGGCACTGATCCCCCCTCTTCCTGCCACAATATCACAGCCAAACACTGGCAGAGGATATTCGGAACGAGGAAACATTACGCAGTGCAGAATATCCAGATTTTTACCAATCTTAGCTAATTCTAAATGCATCTTACGAAACTGGGGAGTTTGATAGCAGCGATTTTCAATCCGCAACCTTTCTCCTTCCAGCTTACCTTCAACATAACCTAATCCTTCAGGCAGAGTATAAGCGGATAATTCTAAATATTTTTGCCAATAGTTGATAATTCTTTCTGCAAGTCGATGGATTAAAGGATGTTGTTCTTGGCGCAGGGAAGGTTGAGAAGTTTCTAACATTACGGTTATTAAAACGCTTAATCTTGGCAATTAAAAAATACTAGCCACAGATGTCTATAAATTTAACGATATACTGAGACTGACTTTAAAGATATATATAGCTATTAATCGTAATAGATTTTAGTGCAGGAGATTTAATTATGTTTGGTTTAGGTATACCTGAAGTCGCCGTAATCGGCTTAGTAGCAGTGCTTATTTTTGGTCCCAAAAAGATTCCTGAAATTGGCAGCGCATTGGGTAAAACGATTAGAGGCTTTAAAGAAGAAATGGACAATCCTCAACTAGATGAAGGTCAAGATCAAGAATAAACCCCATCAATCATCGATAATCTGATTAAACCAGGTTTCAAAGCGATCGCCTAAAGCTGCTAGCGAATATTCTGCTTCTGCCTGTTTACGACAGGCTGTGCGGTCTATTTGCTCAATTTTGTTAATCGCTGCTACTAGTCCTGAAATGCTATCTGGTTCAACTAGAAAGCCTGTTTTGCCGTCGCGAACAATTTCCGTAGGTCCTCCGCGACGATAGGCAATAACTGGCACACCACAGGCTAAAGCTTCGATCGCCACATTGCCAAATGCTTCAATCCAGCGGGGAGTCATTAACAAAGCACGACATTTACCCAACTCTTGCTGTAATTTTTTAGTATCTAAGAATCCTAAGTATTCTATGGGTGCATGAGGAAAGTCACGACAAATTTGTGACCAGTAAGCTTGATCTTGTATTTTGCCTAATATTTTTAAAGGTGTGCCAGTAATACTAACTGCCTCTACCGCATCTTCTAAGGCTTTTTCGGGGGCAATTCTACCTAACCAGGCAATACTTGCTGAGGGATGATTATTGAACTGGTAGAGAGACAAATTAACCGCACTACCTAAAATCTCACAATCTTGAGCAAAGGGAAAAGTGTCAGCTTGAGATTGCGTATAAACTCCAAAAGTACTAGGATATTGTTGAATTATCTGGGTCATAATGCGATCGCTAGCATTAGTCATCGAACCCATACTGATAAAGTGAGCAATCTTGGTCTTAAAAAAAGGAGTCAGATAGAAAGGTAGCCAGTCAAAAGCAAAGTTGACAATTAAATCGTACTTATGTTGCACTTGTCGCGCATATTCCCACATATTCGCCAGCACTGAATTATCTGGGAGACAGGTGGGTACATCTCGGCGTTGAGTTTGTACTGGAACTTGTAAATTTCCAGGGATTGTCGTCACAGGAATATCAGTTAACCAAGAGTTTTGGGGCGCAACTATTTCTAGAAGATGACCACGACGAAGCAACTCTTGAGCTAGATTTTGTAACGTTAACTCTACGCCGCCACCTTGTCCAGAACCTAAAGCACCCACAGAAGTAGAGAGAAAAAGAATTTTAAGCATGATTAATCAATAATCTAAATATGGTTAGCTTTACCTTTGTTATCTAAAGTTACTTATCTCACAGCTGGTTCTAAAATAGATAAAAAATTCGTAAATTTATTTACCGCAAATCATAAATATCCAATACTAAAAACTAATGACAGATAAATTAATTAGAGCTGTAGCAGCAGATGGTGGCATTAGAGCCGTGGGCGTTATTACCACTGATTTAACCGAAGAAGCAAGGCGCAGACATAAACTTTCTTACGTCGCCACGGCAGCTTTGGGACGGTCAATGGCATCTGGATTATTACTGTCCTCCAGTATGAAAAAAGAAGGTTCTAGAGTTAATATTCACGTCAAAGGAGATGGTCCCTTAGGAACAATATTGGCTGATGCCGGATTAGATGGTACGGTACGAGGATATGTTCAAAATCCCCACGTTGAGCTTCCGCCAAATAATCGGGGCAAGCTGGATGTAGGGAAAGCAGTTGGTCGCAACGGTTATCTGCACGTAGTTCGAGACGTAGGTTATGGGCAACCATATTCTAGTACGGTGCAGTTGGTTTCAGGAGAAGTAGGAGAAGATGTTGCCAGCTATTTAGTTACTTCAGAACAAACGCCATCGGCCTTATTAGTTGGCGTTTTTGTGGGGGAAATGGGAGTATCCGCAGCAGGGGGAATTTTATTGCAAATCATGCCTAAAGCAGTCAGAAATCAATCGCTAGTAGAGTTACTGGAGTCTCGTGTATCTCAATTATCTGGATTTACTCCTTTGTTACAAAAAGGTAAAACCCTAAAAGAAATTATGAGGCTATTGTTGGGAGATTTAGACCTGTTCATTTTTCCCGAATCTCATGAAGTACGCTTTCATTGTGGCTGTTCGTGGAAACGAGTTTTGGGGGCACTCAAAATGTTGGGAGAAGACGAGCTGCAAGATATGATTGAAAAAGACGAGGGCGCAGAAGCAATTTGCCAATTTTGTGGAGAAGTCTACCAAGCAAATGAAACTCAGCTAACACAGCTAATAGTTGACTTAAGAAGAGAATGGTAAATAACAACTATGATTCCCTAGATTACGCCGTTAAGATGCAAAATTTTGTTGCTAAATTAGGCAAAATCTTCATGCAAACCAAATCTTTATTAGCTCGACACATCTATGATATTTACTCAATAAAATCAAGTGGTAAGATGAGATACGATTTAACTGTAACCATGGATAAATCGATTTGAAACTTACTGGCATCACATCAGGTAATTTATGGCGATCAATAAAAAACCACAAAACTCTGGCTCAGATGCAGCAAGCAAAAAGTCTGAGGCTAAAATAAATAGTGAGAAGCCACAACAACCTGATAAAAGCCCAAGTCTTCAAGATTTTTCCGAGAATATTTTATACTCTGTGACGACCCCAGCATCTACACCTACTGTGACCAATACAACACCTGCGATCGCTAGACGTAAAAAAACACCTTGGTGGAAAATGTGGCAGCTATGGGGAATCTTACTGGTGTTATGCTCTGGTGGGATTGGCTATGGCGCAACTTCAATGTTGCTGAAACTGCCCAAAACTCAAAGCTGCTCTCAGGTATTTTGGCCCATCGCCTCGGCCTCAATTCGCCTCTATTGCGCTCAAACTGCCGCAGAAGATCGAAATATCAAGGGTCTACTATCGGCCATTGATTTAGTAGCAGTATTGCCACCAAATCATCCTCTTAGACCAGAAATAAACCGTAATATTGACCGCTGGGCAACTTCAATTCTGGATATTGGGGAAGAAGAGTTTCAGTCTGGAAATCTGGATCAAGCGATCGCCACAGCTAAAAAGATTCCAGACAATGTTTCCGCCAAAGAGTTAGTGGAACAAAAAATTGAGCAATGGCAATCTGTATGGTCCCAAGGTGAAGAAATCTACGAACAGGTAGAAAATAAGCTCCGCGAAGCTGATTGGAACGATGCTTTTACCTGGGCAGTACGCCTGACCGATAGCCCTAATGATTACTGGGCAACTACTAAGTATGAAGAAAGTATCAATAATATTAATGTAGCTCAAGAAGAAAACGCTAGTCTGACGAAAGCTAAAACTCAGGTTACCACTGGAAAAATTAGCGATTTAATCCTAGCTATTGATAAAGCTAACAAGATCAATAAAAACAGCTATGCCTACGATCAAGCTCAAGAAATTATTGCTGAAGCAAAAGGAAAGCTAGTTGCCAATGTTGAGCAGCTAATCGAACAACAGGAGTGGCAACAACTGCTACAGGCGACCAGTCGTATTCCTAGAAGTTTAAAGTTGCACGAACGCAATAGAGACTGGCAGATTCTGGCTAATGCTGGCTCTAGCGCCAAGCTGGATACGGTATTTGGGATGGAAGAAGCGATCGAGGAAGCTCAAAAACTAGAAAAAGATAGTGAATACTATCGGCTTGGTCAAAAGCTAATGAAACGTTGGAAATTGGAGATTAAGGATATTCAACATTTAGCTAAAGCCAGAAATTTAGCTAGAGTTGGTACGATCGCTAATTTGAGTAAAGCCATCAGTGAAGCAAAATTAATCCCCACAGCTAATCCTCGCTATGGTGAAGCTCGTCAAGAAATTGCTCAGTGGCGTGGGCAAATACAAACAATTGAAGACAAACCAATCTTAAATCGCGCCCGAGAATTATCCTATGGCAACAACGTCAATGCCTGGCAAAGAGCGATCGCCGAAGCAAATCTGATCTCGAGCAACAGTCCTCTTTATAGCGAAGCTCAAGGATATGTCAGAACTTGGCGGAGCAATATTCAGCAGATTGAAGACCAACCGATTCTCGACGAAGCAGAATCCTTGGCCAACATCAATAACTATCCCGCAGCAATTGAAACGGCTAAAAAAATTCCCTCTGGCAGAGCATTATTTTCCGAAGCTCAAAGTAGAATAGCCCTCTGGCAACAAGAAATAGATGGGGAAAGGTATCTGCGGGAAGCTACGGATTTGGCGAGCCAAGGCACACCAGAATACCTCGCCAGAGCCATCGAAACTGCCAAACTAGTCTCTGCCAATAGCTCGATTCGTTACCAGGCAGTGCGGGATGTTAACGAATGGGCTGACCAAATACTAGCCATAGCCAGACAGGCTTCTAATAATTCTCTGTCAAGGGCAATTGAAATCGCTAGGCAAGTCCCTTCTGGCACAAGCAGCTTTACTCCTGCCCAGAAAGAAATCAAAATCTGGCAGATTCAGCTCAATTCCTCTCAATCAGAGCTTATTCCTCCTAACTTTAAATTAGATAAACTCAGGAAAGAACGGGAAAATTAATCCCTAGCAATAAAGTTTAATTTCTTAAGTCTATGTCCATACCCTCACGACGTACTCGTAAATCGTAATAATTACAGCTTTGATTGCCTGCCAGAAAGGAAATCATTAAACTTACATCAAGCCAAACAAAACATGATTAATCAAGTAGTGGGGGTAGATTTAGGTGGAACTGCAATTAAGCTAGGACGATTTTTGAGAGATGGGACTTGCTTGGAGGCAATTACAGTAGCTACTCCTCAACCCGCTAAACCGAAGGCAGTAGTTAGGGCGATCGCTGAAGGCGTGAAGCAGCTTAATTTAAATTATACCTGTGGTGCGATCGGTCTTGGTATGCCTGGACCGACTGATAATACTCGTCGTATTGCTAAAAAATCGATTAATCTCCCTGGTTGGGATGATGTCCCTGTTGCAGACTGGCTAGAAACACAAACTGGACTACTTACTGTGTTGGAAAATGATGCTAATTGTGCTGCTATTGGGGAGGCCTGGTTAGGTGCAGGACAAAAATTTCAAGATTTTATCTTGCTAACTTTGGGTACGGGGGTAGGAGGAGGAATATTTCTTAATGGGAAATTGTTTACTGGTCGCTATGGTGCAGCAGGAGAACTAGGTTTGATTACTTTAAACTCCAATGGTTATCCCTGTCGTAGTGGCAATCAGGGTTCACTAGAACAATATGCTTCTATTGGTTCAATTCGTCGCAGTACAGGTAAAGACCCCTCGGAAATGGGCAAGTTAGCTCAAACAGGAGATCCAGCAGCTTTAAAATTCTGGGAGGACTACGGTAAGCTTTTAGGTGCAGGACTTGCCAGCCTGATTTACGTGCTGACTCCTGAAGCAATCATCATTGGCGGAGGAATTAGTGCCAGTTCTGAATTTTTTCTACCCAGTACTTCAAAAGAAATTGAAAAACGGGTTGTATCTCCCTCCCGCACAGGCTTACAGTTACTTACTGCTAAATTAGGTAATCAAGCAGGAATGTTAGGCGCAGCAAAATTAGTTTGGAACGAGATCAATAATAAGGAAATAAGCAGTGGAAATTATACTTAAGGTGACCAAGGATTAGGGATAAACTTTGTCCAATCTCTAATAGTTTGATTAATAATTCTGGCTACTTGAATATGAGGTTCATCAGCTTCAATCGGAATAATATTTGCTTCAGTACCAAGCCCAAACTGGTTAATGACGAAGTTAGCAGCTTCTAAGCCTGTGACGTAAGCCTTTTCCTGCGACCAAGAACCATGACGAGTCACAATCCAGTCACCACTCATATATAGATTCGGAATATCAGTTTTTACTGAGAGTAGGTTTTGATAACTACCAGGGAAAAAGTGAGTTACACCTTCTTTAACACGGATTACGCTGCTATCTAATACCTTCGCCGACTTAAAAGCAGGAATACAGGTAGCAAGATCATGATGCACCTTATTAACAATTTGCTCATCTGTCATCGATAACAATTGGTTAGCATGATAAAAATCTGCTTCAATTACGGTGTTGGGTTCATCTCGATATTCATCATGGAGATCGTTTAAATTGAAAAATGTCCAGCCAGTTGTAGGATCAAAACCAAAACAAGCATTAGAAGGTAAGGGAATATTAATCTGGCGGTCAAACCAGAGACGAGTGGCTAAAACATCAATACTTTTAAGGTTTGACAGGTTACAGAATTGAGGGTAATTATTTAAACTATTGCTGTGGTCAACAATCTTTTTTAGACCTGCGATACTGACTCCAGAAATAACTGCATCCGCAACATAAAATTCAGTTCCACATTTAACTCCCGTTGCTCTTCCTGACTCATCAATAACAATGTCGCTAACTCTCTTATTCGTAAGTACTTTTCCCCCTGCTTGTTCGATTTTCGCAATCCAGGGCTTAAAGATTTTTTCGCCAATGGTACCGCGACACCACACCACATCAAAATCGGGCTGATGCGCCAGAATAAAATAGTAAAGCATTCCTAAGGCTGCGGCTGCGGAACATTGTTCTCCTGGGGCAAATAAACCTACCAGTAGCATCGGTTCAAAAGATTCTTTATACAGTCTCTCTGTAACTCCATACTGTTTAAACAATTCTCGGGCAGTCATTTTGTCGTAACGTTGCCAGGCTTGATGAGAATTATCAAAATCGATCACTGCGTATAGCAGAGGCAAAGCAGAAAGGCGATCGCTCAATGGCAAACGCTGAAACTTAGTGTAGACAAATGTCCCCAATGGAGAAGGTAAACGAGGTTCATTCTGAAAAATCGGTGACTCTACTTCTAATCCCGCAGGTGAATACTGAGATGATCTCGTAAAACGGGTAAATGGTTTTAGTTCGAGTTCTCTAACCTGATTAAAGATATTGCGATAGGGATACCAAAAGCCGTGAATTCCTCCCTCAACAGATCTGCCTCCAGGAGTTTGCCAACCTGCCGCTAAACCACCAGGATAGGGTGCTGCTTCCAAAAGAGTCACATCATAACCTTGCGCTGTCAAATGTGATGTAGCAGCTAAACCTGCCCAACCTGCGCCAATAACTATAACTTTTTTTTGTTCTGACATCTTGAATATGTAGTTTTTATGTAAGTGTTGCTACGGGCGATCGTTAATATTAGCTAACCATAAATTGCTTTAACTGAGATCTTGCACCTAATATGTAATTTATCTGTGCCATGAGGGTAAAGGGGAAAGGTTAAGGGGAAAAGGGCATTAAATTGATTGCCAACTTCAAAATATTTAGTTTTTTTGTACTGGTGCAAGATCTGAGTTTAATGGGGAATAGGAAATAGCGCGAAGAAGTTGGGTTGAACTCAACATTTATAAAATTGCTTTAAAGCTATACTTCTATCCGCAACTACCCTCATTCAATCTTTACACACAAAGACTTTTGAGCGAAGTAACATGTATATAGTTGCTTAAGAATACTGAGATAGATGATTTGATTTATCAATTAAATCAGTAAACCTGATAAAAGCGAAATTTTAAACACAGTGTTGAGATCTAGCTTTCTTAGTTTAAGTAAAAACATAACAAATTCGCGTTTAAATAAAATCCAGATTTCTTACTGTTTAAAAAGCTTCAGGTAAGCAATTCACTTTTAGTTGTTTGAATATTCAACTGGGTAGGACATTGTTTGGCATGGAGATAAATATTAAATCAATTCGGTTTTTTATTTCATACTCATGTTCTAAGAATCCTGATGTTTTTGGTGCAAGTAAGCATATTAAAGAAGAAAAATTAAAATTAAATTAAAATTATTTTTATGAACAATCAAGAACAGACTATTTCTATTGAACGTATTAGCGTTACTAGTAATGGTATTCAAGCCAATGGACAAAGCGGTTCTAGCTCTATCAGTGATGATGGTAGATTTGTTTCTTTTGAATCTAATGCCACCAACTTAGTACCCAATGATTTTAACGGACAGACTGATACTTTTATCTATGATCGTTTAAATAAAACTGTAGAACTAGTCAGTATTGCCCCTGACGGTACTCAGGCTAACGGTTCTAGTAGTTCTGGTTCTATCAGTGGTGATGGTAGATATCTCACTTTTGCCTCTTTTGCCAGTAATTTAGTCTCTAACGATATTAATAATCAGCGAGATATCTTTATTTACGATCGCCTAAACAAAACTACAGAATTAGTTACTGTTGCGAGTGATGGTACTCAAGCCAATGGCTTAAGTCTTTTCAGTGCCATTAGCGATGATGGCAACTATGTTGCTTATGAATCCACAGCGGATAATTTAGTTGCAGGGGATACTAACGGACTAGGAGATATTTTTCTTTTTGACCGTCTTAATCAGACGACGTCAAGAATCAATGTGGCATCTAATGGAACCCAGGCTAATGGTGTCACAACTTTAGGTTCCATCAGTGATGACGGCAACTATATCACCTTTGCTTCAGATGCGAGTAATTTGGTGACTGGAGATACTAATGGCAAAAGTGATATTTTTGTTTACGATCGCCTTAATAATACCGTGGAATTGGTTAGTCAAGCTGCCACCTTAGGTAATGGTGACAGTACTGCTGGCTTTATTAGTGGCAATGGTTTATTTGTGGTTTATCAGTCCGATGCGGATAATTTGGTGACCGGAGATACTAATGGCAAGAGGGATATTTTTATTTATGATCGCCTGAATCAGACTACAGAAAGAGTTAATGTCGCTGCTGATGGTACTCAATCTAACGGCAATAGCCAAGATGCCACCATTAGTGATGATGGCAACGTAGTTACTTTTTTGTCCGAGGCTAATAATTTGGTGAGCGGGAATACTGATCCTGGGTTTAATGTCTTTATTCGCGATCGCTCGGAACAAACTACTAAACGTTTTAATGCTGATTCTTTGCCTACCTTAAGTGGTGATGCTCAATCTTTAGTTTTAACCTCTAGTCTCAGTGATCTAGTTGGCAACGATACTAACAATACTGGCGATGTTTTCGTTGTCCATTTAGATAAATTTGGAGGCACGAGTCATTATTCCACTGAGGAGGTTCATCGTTTTTATCAGTTTGAGAAAGGTTTCCATTTCTACACTTCTGACAAGAATGAGATTAACATTGTTCAACAACAAAGCGCTGCTGGAACACTTGCCTATCAGTATGAGTCTGAGAAGTTTAGCGTTCTCTCTGATAACAAAGATGCTTTTACTGGGGAAACTCTGGCAGGAGTCAAGCCCGTCTATCGCTTTTTCAATACTGAGACAGGCGCTCATCTCTACACCAGCGATGAGTATGAGAAAAGTGTGATCGAGGACACTTTAGCCAACTATAACTTTGAAGGAATAAAATATTATGCCTTTGAATCTGAACCAACGGAAATTGAAACCATTCCTGTATTTAGAATGCTCAATAATGATACTGGTTCCCATCTTTATACTATCGATCAGAATGAGTTGAACTACATTCAGCAAAATTTACCTAACTTCTCTTTTGAGAATAACGGTAATGCTGTTTACCATGTTTTTGAACTGTAAATAATATTAATAATATTAATTGAATTGAATATTTTGGAGATCGGTCGGCTATTTATCCCGTTTACACCGGGTGAGCGAAATTTACGGTGGCAACAATTAATTTTCGCGTTGTTTAAGTAATGAGTAATAAGTAATGAGTAATAAGTATTTACTCGTTACTCGTTACTCGTTACTCAAAGCTTCTCTATTGTTTAACTGCCACACCTTTTTTCGTTCACCCGTTTACACCCCTTAGTTTGGTGCTTAGTTTGGGACGCAGGGAGTTTCCCCTCGAATGGGGATAATCGCTTTTTGATCAGGGCGATCGCCATTTTTTTATCAGTTAATAAACTTGAGTATTTATATATTGTTTGGGGAACGCTAAACATAGTGATTTTCTGTACTTTTTATGAATAATCAAGAGCAATCCTACTCTACTAAACGTATTAGTGTTAATAGTGATAGAATTCAAGCCAATGGGCAAAGCG
Organism: Cyanobacteriota bacterium; assembly: GCA_942490675.1. Taxonomy (GTDB): domain Bacteria; phylum Cyanobacteriota; class Cyanobacteriia; order Cyanobacteriales; family Xenococcaceae; genus Waterburya. The sequence goes on from CALNYB010000005.1 coordinate 108,535, forward strand.
GTTCTGGTTCTATCAGCGATGATGGTCGATTTGTTTCTTTTGAATCTAATGCCACCAACTTAGTACCCAATGATTTTAACGGACAGACTGATACTTTTATCTATGATCGTTTAAATAAAACTGTAGAACTAGTCAGTATTGCCCCTGACGGTACTCAGGCTAACGGTTCTAGTAGTTCTGGCTCTATCAGTGGTGATGGTAGATATCTCACTTTTGCCTCTTTTGCCAGTAATTTAGTTCCTAATGATACCAACGGACAGCGCGATATCTTTATTTACGATCGCCTAAACAAAACTACAGAATTGGTTACTGTTGCGAGTGATGGTACTCAAGCCAATGGCTTAAGTCTTTTCAGTGCCATTAGCGATGATGGCAACTATGTTGCTTTTGAATCAATCGCTGATAATTTAGTCCCCAACGATACTAATGACAAAAGCGACATTTTTGTCTATGACCGCGTTAATCAAACTACTAGACGGATTAAGATAGGATTAAACGGCACTCAAGCTAATGGTGCTAGTTATCTAGGCTCAATCAGTGACGATGGGAACTATATCAGCTTTGCTTCAGATGCCAGTAATTTGGTTCCTAACGATACTAATGGCAAGAGTGATATTTTTGTCTATGACATCGTTAATCAGACTGTCGAATTAGTCAGCAAAGGTATTAATAATGCTTTTGCTAATGGGGATAGTACTTCAGCCTTCATCAGTGGTGATAGTTCATTTGTGGTCTATGAGTCAGATGCTAGTAATTTAGTTCCTAACGATACTAATGGCAAGAGCGATATTTTTATCTATGACCGCGTTAATCAGACTACTGAACTAATTAGCGTTGCTACTAATGGTATTTCATCTAACGGCAATAGCCGAGATGCCACCATTAGTGATGATGGCAAGTACGTTGCTTTCTTGTCTGACGCTAGTAATTTGGTTCCAGGAGATACTAATGCCGAGTCTAATGTCTTTATTCGCGATCGCCTGGAGCAAACTACTGAACTTTTCGATGCTGATTCTTTTCCTATTCTTAGTGGTGATGCTCAATCTTTAGTTTTTACTTCTAGCCTTAATACTTTAGTTCCTAACGATACTAATGAAACTGGCGATGTTTTTGTGATTGATTTAAGTGCATCGACACCAGAACCTCCCGTGAGTCGTTTTAGTACTGATGATATTCATCGTTTCTATCAGTTTGAGAAAGGATTTCATTTCTATACTACTGATGATAATGAGATTGAATATGTTCAACAACAAAGTGCTGTTGGAGAAATGTCTTATCGATATGAAGCTGAGAAATATACTGTTCTCAGTGATGACAAGGACGCTTTTACTGGGGAAACTATTGAGGGGGTCAAGCCTGTTTATCGTTTTTTTAATACTGAAACTGGCGCTCATCTCTACACTAGCGATGAGAATGAGAAAAGTGTTATTGAGGACACTTTAGCTAACTATAATTTTGAAGGAATTAAATATTATGCCTTTGAGTCTGAACCAACAGAAATTGATACTATTCCTGTATTTAGGATGCTCAATAATGACTCTGGTTCACACCTGTATACTATCGATCAGAACGAATTAAACTACATTCAAGAAAACTTACCTAACTTCTCCTTTGAGAATAACGGTAATGCCGTGTTCCATGTTTTTGAACATTAAATCAGTCCGCATTCTCAGTCCTCGGCTTTGCCAGGGCTGAGTTAGGACGTGCGGGTAGGGCGAGGCTAATTGCCTTGATTCTCAATGTACCTTATTAATGTTAATAATTCCCATTACGCACTTTAGATTGTAGTAAAAATAAAATATGGGTCTGAATCATTGGTGACAAGTTAAGCAAAAGAGAAAAAAGTCAAGATTGGCTAATTGACTCATGAAAATAAAGTTTTTAATTTATTTTTATTAGAGTCATTTTCTCTTAGTTTTAACTCCCTCGAAACAAAATCTTGGTTTTGGTGCGGCGAAAGCCGACCCCTTCGCGAGCGCGCTTTTCCTGATTTGTCAGAAAATTTATCCCTTTGGAAATCCCCCAACTGGACAGAAAACGTAATCTTAACATATTATATTTGAGGTGCGGAAAGGGAATTTAATCGGTCAAACAACATCTAAAATGGAGACCGAATTAATTATCTTACTGTACAGTCAATAAAAGCTTAATTGAGATTTTTCTAATGAACTCAAAAGAACTACAAGATTTTGTATTCGATTTCCGTCGTGTCTCTTTGGCGGAGATGAAACTATTTCTCCAAATTGATGGGGATACTCTTAGCTCAATGCTCGATAGCTTAATTAAACAGGGTATAGTTCAAAAGTCCCCTACAGCAGAAGAGTGTGAAACTTGTCAAAAGTGTGATTCTGAGGAAATAGAATTTTATGAATGGGTCGAGAGTATTTGATAGAAAATCTAACATCTATACCTGCATAATTATTTAAGGCGATCTCCATTGGTGACAAGTTAAGAAAAAACAGTTTTAGTCAACTTCTTGGTGCATTCGCTCACGGCACGGGAACCAACAAGACCGCGATGCACCGCTACTACAGATAGTGTCTTATATCTCAGATAACACTAAATATGGATTAGAGTCGATGGGGATGGCGATCGCGCTTATTTCTCTGTTTGTTTTCTAGAAACACCTCAAAAGCTTAAAGCTTAGAGCTTAAAGCTTGGAGCTATTGGCTAGTAATCATTTGACAAACAACACAAACCCTTAACTTGTCACCAATGGGCGATCTCTAATAAAAACTTGTTATCTGGACTTGAGGAAAAAAGTAAAAATAATGAGCCACAGTCCTGATAGAGTAATAGTTGTACTTGCTCCTCTCAACTTTCAGAAATATCAAGGAACTGTATTCATGTAGAAGCTACCCTTCAGATTGAGCAGTCTTAATCACAGGTAGATGACTCAACGGTACGGTAAAAGTGACTGTCGAACCCAAACCTTCTCCCATACTATAAAAAGAAATAGTTCCCCCCATCGCCTCTACTAATTTTTGGGATATAGCTAAACCTAAACCAGTTCCACCATAGGATTTAGTTCGGGAACCATCAACCTGATAGAAGTTCTCAAACAGCTTATTTTGCTTTTCCAGAGAAACCCCAATACCTGTATCAGCAACCCTAATTTTAACCATTCCTGGGAATTCTATTCCTTGAGATTCTACTTTTTTGTTATTTACTTCGGCACTGATCACAATCCCTCCTTCTTTGGTAAATTTAATTCCATTACCAATCAGGTTTAACATCACCTGAAGTAAGCGTTGATAATTACCATAGAGGGTCACAGGCGTTAGAGTAGCAGGAGATTTGATCTGGAAATTAAGACCTTTTTGTTTTGCTTGGGCATGGATCAGATTATCAACATCCTGAAATAGTTCATTTAGTTCAATTTCGGTTAACTCCAGTTCCATTTTGCCTGCTTCAATCTTGGCAATATCAAGAATGTCATTAATTAAATTGAGCAAATGAATCGAAGATTTGTAGGCTTCTTGAATAAATTCTCGTTGTTCTTCTGGGTCATCTGCCATCCCTTCCAGCAATAATTTGAGAAACCCAATAATACCGTTGAGAGGAGTACGTAGTTCATGAGAAGTATTAGCTAGAAAATCGCTTTTGAGACGGTTAGCTTCCTCGGCTTGGATACTCGCCTGCTCAACTTCTCGATAGAGCTTAGCTAAGGATATAGACGCTTCTACCTGTTCGGCAATTTCCCGCAGCATTTCCATTTCTGCTGTTGTCCAATGGCGATAGCGATCGCACTGTTGTAAACAAATTAAAATATTATCTTCACTGCTGCAATTGGTAGAAATTACCAAGACAGATTTACGTTGCAGAGAATCTTGTTCAATCAAATCTACTGCCAGAGGATAATTTGACAAAAGAGCTTGTTGTATATGGACTTCGCTAGACCAATCAATCTGATATTCTGTAGTTGAATTGTATCCGTCACAACGGTATTCAGCCTCTACAGATAGTCGAGTGATATTACTATGATTTGCCAGAATTAAACAACGACTAGCAGCAAAAGTTGAACCAATGTTGTCAACAGTATGTTGATAAATTGTCCCTAAGTCCAAACTACGACGAATTTGAGAAACAACTTGACTTAATAATTTTTGATAGCTATAAATTGCTGCTGGTGCTTCATCCTCGGCAAAAGAAAACATTTCTGCTTCTTCTAGCAGATGTCCAATCACCATCACAGCTTCGGGTTCACCTTGGGGAGGTAAGATTGGGCTAATGATTAACTCAAAAGAATAAGAAGTTTTGTCACACTGAAACAAGCAATAGCATTGTTCTGGCAAGCGACGCTTGATCACCCGACGAATCTTTTCTAAATAAGCAAAAGAATCTACTGGAGCGAAGACGGCACTGGGGATTGTCTGAGAAACGTTTTGATCTGCTGGTTCTGTCTGAGATTGGCGATCGCATTCTAACCCATATTCTTTAGCTTTGGACCACCAAAAAGAAAGATAATTACCCGCAATATCTTGTGTAAAAACTAATTCTGCTCCCAAATGCTGCCATCCAATCTGATTGACAAACATAGCGGTATTATCATTAAGTTTTGAATCAAATCTAGGGAGCATTGGCAAGTAGATTATATTTCGTGGAAATTAGCCCAAAAAAATTGGACATCACCTCTGAAACTATAACCTATAGATATCTAGGGTAGGTATTAGTCGATTCCTCATCCTTCATCCCTAATACTTTCTAATCGTTCCATTCCCCCTGAGGCGGGACGGGAGGATTACGCTGAAAAGTACGAGTTAAGTCTGTGTCATCATTTCTTTCTCCTCTAAGCCACTGTTTGATCGCTGTTTCAATCACTCGGCTAGGATCGTTGGTTAGATGCTGAATTTGCTCTAAAACTTCTGAATCTAGATCAATAGAAACTTTTACTTTATCTGTGATTCTAGCTGTGCTGTGAGATTTATTCTCTTCAGAGATAGAATTTGACTGCTCTGAGGTTGGGAGATCGTCGTTCATAAACATTATTCCTGTATTCTAATTTTATTTTACCTACTCCAGTGAAAACCCTGGTTTAAAATAAACGAACTCCAGAAAAATCTGCAACCGAGTTAGAAAATAGGTAAAAATGAACATTACAATAGTTTAAATACTAAACTTTTACATATTTTTAATTCATCATAAACTTTTATGACTGACGTTCCCGTCTCTCGCATCCGTAATTTCTCAATTATTGCTCATATCGATCATGGGAAATCTACCCTGGCAGATCGAATGCTGCAAGATACTGGCACCGTTGCCCAGAGACAAATGAAACAACAGTTCCTCGACAATATGGACTTGGAGCGAGAGCGAGGAATCACCATCAAGCTACAGGCAGCAAGAATGAACTACACTGCCAAAGATGGTCAAAAATATGTTTTAAATTTAATTGATACTCCTGGTCATGTCGATTTCTCCTATGAGGTATCTCGTTCCTTAGCTGCTTGTGAAGGCGCATTACTGGTAGTAGATGCTTCTCAGGGGGTTGAAGCACAAACTTTGGCCAATGTTTATTTAGCCCTGGAAAACGACCTAGAGATCATTCCCGTACTCAATAAGATTGATTTGCCAGGAGCCGAACCTGATCGCGTCGGTCAAGAAATCGAAGATGTAGTCGGTTTGGACTGTACCGATATTATCCAGGCTTCAGCCAAAATAGGTTTAGGAATAGATGATATCTTAGAGGCGATCGTGCAAAAAGTACCACCACCTCAAGATACAGTCGATAAGCCTCTGCGAGCCCTAATTTTTGATAGCTATTACGATGCCTATCGTGGTGTAGTTGTTTATTTTCGAGTGATGGACGGCACGGTTAAACGAGGTGATAACGTCCGTCTGATGGCATCGGGGAAAGAATATGTCATCGATGAACTAGGAATTCTTTCCCCGACTCAAATAGAAGTGGATGAGCTTCATGCAGGAGAAGTAGGCTATTTTGCTGCGGCGATTAAAGCCGTGGAAGATGCTCGTGTTGGCGATACTATTACTTTAGTGGAAAATGCTGCATCAGAACCTTTCCCTGGCTATACCGAAGCCAAGCCGATGGTATTCTGTGGCTTGTTTCCCACCGACTCAGATCAATATCCCGATCTTAAAGATGCTTTAGAAAAACTTAAGCTTAATGATGCTGCTCTTTCTTATGAACCTGAAACTTCCAGCGCCATGGGTTTTGGCTTCCGTTGCGGTTTTTTGGGCTTACTACACATGGAAATTGTCCAAGAAAGGTTGGAACGAGAATACAATCTAGAGCTTATTACCACTGCTCCTTCGGTGATTTATCGCGTCACTACCATCGAGGGAGAAGTGATCGAAATTGATAATCCTAGTTTGTTACCCGATCCGCAAAAACGAGAAAAAATCGAAGAACCCTTTATCAAAGTAGAAATCATTACTCCCGAAAACTATGTCGGTACTTTGATGGACTTGTGTCAAACTAGACGGGGAATATTTAAAGACATGAAATATTTCACCCAAAATCGTACCTGTTTGATTTACGAATTACCTCTTGCGGAAGTAGTGACGGACTTCTTCGATCAAATGAAGTCTCGAACCAAGGGCTATGCCAGCATGGAATATCAAATGTTAGGCTATCGCAGCGATCATCTAGTTAAATTAGATATTCTCGTCAATAAAGATACTGTAGATGCTTTATCTACTATCGTTCATCGAGATAAAGCTTATTATGTTGGTCGAGCATTAACCGAAAAACTTAAAGAGTTGATTCCCCGCCATCAGTTTAAAGTGCCAATTCAAGCGGCGATTGGAGCTAAAATCATTGCCAGTGAACACATTCCTGCTTTACGTAAGGATGTATTAGCAAAATGCTATGGCGGTGATATTTCTCGTAAGAAAAAACTACTGCAAAAACAAGCTAAAGGGAAAAAGCGGATGAAATCTATTGGCACCGTAGATGTTCCCCAAGAAGCATTTATGGCAGTTTTGAAATTAGGTAAAGAATGATCAGTAATTACTGATTACTAATTATGTTTTATATAGATTAGCGATCGCTTGATCTTTTAACCTTTAGGCTGGGAAGTCCCGCGCCGTAGTTATTTTGTAGCGAAAGCGGAAAAACTAATTCAGGGTCGGGATGAAAAGCCTGTGAGTCGAAGCGATAGGGCAGACGAATCAATCTGAATTTTTACCATTAGCACTTTAGTATGGTAGAATAGGCAGATGATTCTAAATTACGCCTACAGGATATACCCAGATAAGCAGCAAATCGAACTACTGTCGGAGTGGTTAGAAACTTGTCGCCTATCTTATAACTATGCCCTGAGGGAGCTAAAAGATTGGATTGCATCTCGCAAATGTCCGATCTCCAGATGCAGTTTGGAATCAGAATACATTATGGCTGCGGACTATCCCTTTCCTAGCTACCACCAACAGCAAAATAACCTGCCTCCAGCCAAGAAAAAGTTCCCTCGGCTCAAAGCTGCCCCATCCCAAGTGCTTCAGACCAATGTTAGGCGATTGCACGATGCCTGGGACTTCTTTCAAGGCAGAGGATATGGCTTCCCTCGGTTCAAAAAATATGGACAGATGAAATCTTTGCTGTTCCCTCAGTTCAAGACTAATCCTCTAACGGATTGGACTATTGGGATACCCAAGTTAGGGTTCGTGCCAATCAATCTGCACCGACCGATACCAGAGGGGTTTGTGGTCAAACAAGTTCGAGTGGTGAAAAAAGCAGTAGGTTGGTTTGCGGTGTTAGCCATACAATCGGATATGGAACTTCCTCGTCCCGTACCTCATGGTCATGCAATAGGTGTCGATGTCGGTTTGTTGTCTTATGTGGCAACCAGCGATGGATATACCGAAGCAAGACCTAAATTTTTCCAGACAGCCCATCGTCGGCTGAAAGTGCTACAAAAGCGACTGTCGAGAAAGATGAAGCGAGGGAACAACTACGAGAAAGCTCGGGTCAAAGTAGCAAAACAACATAACCACATCGGGTTCCAGCGCACAGATTATCAGTTCAAATTAGCTCATAAGCTATGGGATATGGCAGAGACAATCTACATTGAAGATTGTGACTTCCGCATCATGGCAAAAGGAATGTTAGGCAAGCATACAGTTGATGCTTCTTTTGGACAGCAAAGAACCATTTTAGAATATGTAGCTAGAAAGAGAGATGTATTTGTGGGACGAGTAGATCATCGTGGCACATCTCAGACTTGTCCTAACTGTAGAACCACAGTGAGAAAGGATCTCAGTGTTCGGCGGCATGAATGTGGAGAATGTGGTTATGTGGTAGATAGAGATATTGCCTCGGCACAGGAAATCTGTAACCGAGGAATAGAAACGTATCGGGGGACTCCCGAAAAGCAAGAAATTGGCTCTCAAGTCGTACTGTCGGGGAACTTGGTTCTAGATAAGTGGCGCAACTCACCGTTAGGTGTCAGGGGAGCAAGATCCATTGGCGACGATGGAAGCCCGCGCTCTATCGCTTTGCGATGAGCGTCGGGAGGATGTCACTTAAGACTGTGATCGCTCTAACTTTCCAAGTTGTGTACAAAATCTAAAAGCTGATAGCTAAAAACATTAAATTGCCAACACTCATTATCTAAAACTAACAACATAGGAAAATGACTATTGAAGATTTTTCTGAATCTATTGAGGTTAAAAACCATCCAAAACGACAGATAGGACTATTAACTATTTTCCGTCTAGGATTGTTCAATATGGGGTTGGGTTTGATGGCAGTACTTACCCTCGCTGTCTTAAATCGAGTAATGATTAGTGAGTTAGATATTCCTGCAACTATTACTGGGGGAATTTTAGCTACTTCTCTGTTTGTTTCCCCTGCAAGGGTATGGTTTGGACAGCTATCGGATAATAAACAGTTGTTGGGTAAACATCGCACCAATTATGTCTTGTTGGGAACAGCTAGCTTCGGTATAGCAGTGTTTTTAGCAGTACAGGCTGTATGGCAATTGGGGGCAGCAGTAGAAACTAGCGGTGGTTGGGTATGGAACAGCCAAACTATCGGCTGGAGTGCTTTGCTGTGCTTAATTATGGCTGTTTATGGTTTGGCGGTAAGTTCTAGTTCAACTCCCTTTACAGCTTTACTAGTAGATATTACCGAAGAAGAAACACGCTCTAAATTAATTGCGATCGTTTGGTCTATGTTGATGGTGGGAATTGTTATTGGTGGAGTTTCTGGCAGCATTGTCTTTAAAAAAATCGAGGTAGATGGAATTACCGCAGGTAACATCCCCCTAGAGATATTACAGCCTCCAATTAATTCCGTATTTAGCTTTGTTCCTTTTTTAGTGCTGGCTTTGGCTTTTATTGCTACCTGGGGAGTGGAAAAAAGGTACTCTCGTTTTACTCGTAACACTCAAACTAATCGAGAAGACAGTATCAGTATTAGTCGTGCAATTGAAGTTTTAACTACTAGCCGTCAAACAGGTATTTTCTTCGCTTTCTTATCTGTTCTAACTATCGGTTTATTTATGCAGGAAGCAGTACTGGAACCCTATGGAGGGGAAGTATTTGGTATGAGTATTGGTGAAACTACCCAACTCAATGCTTTCTGGGGAATAGGAATCTTACTTGGCTATAGTTTTACGGGATTTTTGATTATTCCTGCACTAGGCAAAAAATTGGCTACTAAGATTGGCTGTATCTTGGTGGCATTTTGTTTCGGATTAATCATTCTAGCTGGCTTTACTCAACAGCCAAAAATATTGCAATCAGCGATGGTATTGTTTGGTATTGCTGCGGGGATAACTACCGTTGGTGGTATTAGCTTGATGTTAGACTTAACTGCTGCCAAAACCGCAGGAACTTTTATCGGCGCCTGGGGACTAGCTCAAGCAATGTCTAGGGGCTTAGCTACTCTAATTGGCGGAATAATTTTAGATATCGGCAAAGATATCTTCGGCACTCCTCTATTCTCTTACGGCTTAGTATTTACCATCCAAGCTTTGAGTATGATTTTGGCGATCGCTATTCTCAATCGCGTTGATATCGACGAATTTAAAGAAAGCACAGCTAAAGCACTCTCAACTGTCATGGAAGGGGATTTAGATGGATGAACCATGGTACATATTAATAAAAGGCGAGACGTGCAACTCTTCAGGGAATAAATTAGCTAAGAAAAAATCTAAGGTAGTTGATTTGAGAAACCCTTGAAATACGCCAACTGTGCCAAAACGAACTCCAGTCGAGCGCTGTTCTGCTAGGATTACTTCTATTTGTGCGCTGTTGAGAATTCCGGCTTGTTCGAGATAATAGCCCAAAGCATCTTTCTCTGGTTGAATAACTACTTTTGACCAATCTTGAGCAAAAAAGTCGGCAGTTTTTGGTTTGATCAAGCCCTGCTGTGCCAAAATTTCACCAATACGAAAATGAGGATGATCAATCTGAGTTTGTAAGGCAGATTCGATCTGAAAAGACGATATTATATCGGCTTCCTGTAGAGTCTCTCCTAAAGTTTTAGTTTGTAATGCTAGGAGTCGGCGGATATCTGAACGAGCTTTTGGGGTTAAACGATAAGATGCCATAGAAAAAACTTAAGTAATAAATATGAATATTAAAGATTTTGATAGTTAATTAGCTTTTATTTTAAATAATATTTTTTCAGCAATTATATTCTAGAATTTTGCTAAATATTAGTAATATATTCGATATTCACTATGTTTATAAGTTATTTGTTGCTTTAGTAGTGTGATCCTTTCCACGAGTTACTCAAGCTCAAGATAATTTTTTTGTCAAAAGCAATACTTTGTCGCCAAATTCGGTAGCTCAAAAAATACCAAGGCTGCATACCAGAAAATTCTTAGAGGCTTTGTTTCGTAAGCTGAAGAGTCTAGAATCCTGATCTCCTGCCACATTCCATACAAACAGCGAGGTTCTGACTCCCTTTTTTTGGCGATCGCAGAATGGCGATCAGATAATTTTATTCCGCTCAGACAAACTTTTGATATATCAATTAAAAAATACTGGTGATTTTGCAACAAGATGTAGATTAACTTGTACTATGATTGATTATTTATATGGAGCAAGATTATGAAATCGTTAGCACAAGCACTCTCATTTTCCCGTAATGCTTTGGCTCTAATTACTTCTACCGCCATGATCAGTTTTTTGGCAATTGAAGTAGCCAAGGCGCAACCTAAACCATCCTGTTATATGATCGAACTTTCTGGTGAAGTAGTAAATTTAGAAGATATTTGTGACGTAAAACCTCAGCGCACGAAAAAGTCTAAAGTAGCGGCACTGGAGGTTAACAATACTGAAGACGTTTATACACTCGGTAATGGTTCCCTACCTTTTACTCTAGGACCCTCTAGCAGAATCTATTACGATGGTAGGCGCTTGGCATATTTCAGAAGATATTATGAGAGTCCAAGATTTGCCACTCGAGATAATACCAGAGAAGTTTTTCTTGAATCAGGAGCAAGTGATAGTAGCGCTAGTATTTCTGGCAGAACTCCATTCATTATCTATCGATATCAGAAATAGAAATTAGCGGCTCTCTTAGACTAGTTATTGTAAACGAGTAGTTAAAATACGCTCTAGGAGAGCCAAATTAGCTAAGGAAATTACTGGAAAGTTTTATCTCAAAATAAAAAAGATTCATGATCATTATTGATTACGAATCTTTTTTTATTGTCTATATATTGTGCAAAATATTATGCAAAATATTATGCAAAACTTAACTCTGAGTCCGAGAGGTTAAGAGGTTAAAAAGCTTCTAGGCAGTAGCTAACTCGGGCTGAGGACGTTTGCTGTTGCGGATACCTTCAATCGCTCCAGCATAATCTGGAGCTTTAAATACCGCCGAACCTGCAACGATCGCATTAGCTCCCGCTTCTAAAACCTGCCAGGTGTTGCTGGGTTTTAGTCCGCCGTCAACTTCGATCCAAGGATCTAATCCTCTTTGATCACACATTTTGCGTAGCTGGGCTACTTTATCAACCATCTCAGGAATAAAGCTTTGACCACCAAAACCAGGGTTGACGCTCATGATCAAGATTAGATCACAAAGAGGAAGAACATGCTCAATTAAAGTCAATGGTGTACCAGGATTTAATACCACGCCCGCTTGTTTCCCCAATTCACGAATCTGACCCAAAGTACGGTGTAAATGAGGAGAAGCATTATGCTCTGCATGAACAGAAATAATGTCAGCACCAGCGTTAGCAAAGTCTTCTACATATTTTTCTGGCTCGACAATCATCAAATGAACATCTAAAGGTTTTGTCGTATGGGGGCGAACTGCCTTAACAATCATTGGACCAATAGTAATATTGGGTACAAATCTGCCATCCATTACATCAATATGAATCCAATCTGCGCCTGCTTTATCTACAGCTTCGATTTCGGCACCCAAACGGCTAAAGTCTGCTGATAAAATTGAAGGAGAGATAACAGTTTTCTTATTAGTCATAAATTTTATTTCTCTTAGATTTTATTTCTCTTAGGTTTTGTATCGAGTGTAACAAAAGCTCATCTATTTAACTAATAAGATATCATGTTTTTTCCGTCAAGAGAGTATAGACAAAACTAATATCTTTAATTTACCTAGATTATTTGGTTCAATTCCGTTGACAATATCTTAATAAATAGAGAGAGAAAATCTGCTTCAGAATTCAACTTGTGACAGTCTGTTCTGTAACATTTTGGGAAAAGCTGCATAGTATTTTTGGTTAAGAGGAGAAGGGTGGGGCAAAGGTAACAAAGTTAGAGCTTTGGTCTGAGCCATACCTAAATTATTTTTAGTACTGATGTTCACGGTTAATTGCTGTTCAAAACGATCATCACGGCGAAAAAAACTATCTACTTCTCCTTTAGCGCCATAGGGAGCAAACCATTTAAAAGCTTCTGTACCTAAAGTAATAACTTGATCTCCTTGCCAGTGGAACACAAAAAGTTGTTCTAAAAAAGGGCGAAATCTATTCTTGACCTTCATTAAATAAGCTTTGTTTCCTGGTGGTTTATAGGGAACAGTATTTGTTAGTAAAACTCGGTCAATAGTGGTATTGTCTAAATCTTTTCTTGAGGGAGCTTTTTGCTTATGAATAGCGTAATAAAAACCTTCCCGAACCATAGTCCCTGAAGTACCAATTAGAGGTTGGCGAGCATGAACCTCTTCTTTGCCTAAGTCACGACCAAAAAAACACAGGGGGCTTTGTAAGCTTCCTGCATAAAGAATTGGTTTAGTCGGTTCAAGATCAGCAGAATTATATACTGGAATATCTATAGGAAATTCTTCTCGCTGTGCTTCTTGTTGCACTTGAGCGATTAAGATATCTATATCGCACATGAATCAGTTTGGTTGTTAGAGTTAGTAAAATTAGCTAAGATTATTTATCATTTTAAATTTATCATTTTAAACTGTGGGCGGTGCATCCCCACCCTAGCAATAAAAAAATCATCAAGCTCAACTAGGGTTTATCTAACTTCTGCGGGACGTCGATTATGATATTTCTGAGATAGATTGATAGATTAGTATATCTAACCCTGCCATCTATACCGAGAATATGATCGACAAAATTGCAAAATTACCGAAATGGCTGACTATCGGCTTAGTTATACCATTGTTAGTGCTGAATGGCTGGTTACTGATACAGGTGTTTGAGTATTTTCAATCCCTAGTTACCATTTTTATTACTGCCATTTTACTATCGTTCATTTTAGATAATCCCGTCCGTTTTATCGAACAACACAAGATTCCCAGAGCGATCGCTATTTTGTTGGTTCTCTTAATTGGGATACTGCTTCTAGGGATAATTGGCGTTACCGTAATTCCGATTCTGCTAGATCAGCTAAATGGTTTATTGGAACGTTTACCTAGCTATGTCGCATCTGGTAGTGAACAGGCAAAAGTCTTTGAAGCTTGGGCAGATGAGCGTAATTTCCCCGTCAGTATCAGTAGCCTAGTAGCCGATTTGCTGAGTCGTGTTTCTTACCAATTACAAGAGTTGAGCGGTCAGATTTTGGGCAGTTTCTTCTCGGTAGTGGGCAGCCTGCTAGATTTACTATTAACCATTGTCCTTACCTTTTATATGCTGCTCCATGGTGATGAATTATGGGAAGATCTATTCCAGTTTTTTCCTGATAACTCCAGAAAAAATATCCGCGATTCCTTAAAACGTACTTTCAATAACTATTTTGTGGGACAACTAACTGTTGCGTTGGTGATGGGAGTTTCCATTACGATTGCCTTCTTAATTATTCAAATTCCTTTTGGTTTCTTATTTGGCTTAGTTGTTGGTTTGATGGCACTATTTCCTTTTGGTGCAGCCTTGAGTATTAGCTTAGTCAGCTTTTTGATGGCTTTAAAAAGTATCTGGTTAGGATTAAAAGTATTGGCGATCGCTTTTGTTATAGAACAAATTGTAGAGAGTATCATTGCACCTCGACTTTTGGGTGAGTTTACAGGATTGAATCCAGTACTAGTCTTGGTTTCTTTGTTGATTGGAGCGCAGTTAGGAGGATTTTTGGGCTTGATTTTAGCTGTACCTATAGCTAGCTTTATCAAAACCTTGTTTTCGCTGTTTAACGTCACACCAGAGCATAATAAAATACCGATTAATGTTTAAATATTGATTAGAAATTAATTAGAAATTAATTAAATATTGATTAGAAATTGATTAGTACTTGAGCTCTAAAAATTATGATTGCCATCTATCCAGGTAGCTTCGATCCTGTCACCTTGGGTCACATTGATATTGTGGAAAGAGGAGCTAAACTATTCGATAAAGTTATTGTTGCTGTTCTTTCTAATCCTAGTAAACAGCCTTTATTCACCGTTGAAAAAAGAATTGAACAAATTACTGAATGCACAAAACATATTGCTAACGTAGAAGTAGATAGTTTTATCGGTCTGACTGTGGATTATGCCAAACTACATCATGCAGGAGTCTTACTAAGAGGTTTAAGAGTCCTATCTGATTTTGAGAAAGAATTACAAATGGCTCACACAAATAAAACCCTTAATAGGGAAATTGAAACCGTGTTCTTAGCTACCACTAAAGAATACAGTTTTCTAAGCAGCAGTATTGTTAGAGAAATCGCTCAATTTGGAGGTCTAATTGATCATTTAGTTTCAGATAATGTTGCTCAAGATATGTATCGAAAGTATCAAAACAAATAATATTTTAGTTCGGTATCAATTTCAGAATCAATGAACATTTAAAATATAAAATATAAAATATAAAATATATGTTGGCAATTGTTACTTATTTGAGTTAAAAATAGACTCAAAGAATTAAATATAGTGATGTCGTCAGCAAATTATATTCAAGAAAATACAAGTTCAGTTGATACCTCAGATGCTTTAAATGGCAGTTCATCCCTGAGTTTTAATATTGAAAGTGAGTTGAACACTTTAGGAGAACTAATTCTTGATAGTACTAACATTCCCCTGACAGAATTAACGATTGTGGATCGGAATTTGTTGCTACATCAACTAAATCTAATCAAAGAGAACTTACCTATAGATTTAGCCACAGCAATTGAAATTGCCAACTGTAGACAACAAATTATTTCCGAAGCCGAAAGTTATGCCTTGTTAGTAGTTAAATCAGCCGAAGAAAAAGCCCATCAAATCTTACAAGACTCGGCAATAGTACGCCAAGCAGAATTGGATGGAGCAAAAATCAGACTAAAAACTGAAAGAGAGTGTGAAGAATTAAAGCAAACCATTCAAAATGAAGTGGCGCAGTTGCGACAAAATGCGATCGCTGAATGCCAATCTATTCAAATAGGTGCAGATAATTATGCTGATGATGTTTTGGGTGATATTGAACAAAGACTTCAGCAAATGCTAGAGATTATCCAAAATGGTCGCCAGCAATTAGACCCAGAGCAAGTTTGCTGACATCCTCTCTGAATAATATCGCAGTACGTTAATCGGTTAGGACAGAAAAGTTAACTGCTCGTAAGTAATGAGTAATGAGTAATGAGTAATGAGTAATGAGTAATGAGTAATGAACCACAAGTAATGAGTAATGAGTAATGAGTAACAAGTGTCCTAAAAAAGAGTGCGTATTGCTTAATTGGATGCCTGTAGTTAATCAGACTTGCGATCGCACTGAAGCATAATTACTGCTTACTAATTATTGATTACAGATCTAGTTAAATGCCATCTTCCGTGAGGGTTATATAAAAAACTATCTGTTTCATATTCGTGGTCTGCTATCCACTTAATCTGATAAATAGGAGATTCAATATCAGGTTGAAAAGTATGTCCATCTTGCAGGATCGGGGACTCAGTTAAACGATAGTAGTTAAATACATTGATCACATAAATCGCCAAGCTCATTTCTTCAGTAATGGCGATCGCTACATCGGTTTTACCAAAGTTGTGCATTCCACAGGAATAATAATAATTATCTCCTTCGAGCAATACTACATATAAGGAATAAATATCAAATACATCATCGGAGTTATAGTTAGCTTGCCACTTCTCTTTTTGATGAGTAATGCCTGCGGACTCAACTTTAATCGCAATTCCGCCGATATTCAGAAAAACTTGAGCTAGTCGAGCAATTTGCCAACAGGCATAGTATCCCGTATCACTAGAGACTAAATAAATAATCTGTTGTATGCTGCTAGTAGATATCTGATCTTGTCCCGCAATTTCCAAAGCATCGGCAAGATTAACCTGAGCATCACAGATCTCAATTTCACAACTGTTATTAGTATTGGTTGACTGGAACACTCGTCCTATAAATACATATTCTGTACCATATTTATTTTCTAAAGTAGAAGCAATTTGCTGCCTATTCTTCAAATTTATCGGTATGGAAATAACAATCTTGTCTGACATTAAAATCTAATTGAACATGATGTACCTCGATCAAACCAATATAAATAAAATTGAGCAAAGTAGCTGAAATTTTTCCTTCGGCTGTTTAGGAAAACTATTCTACTGATAAGCTTAAGTTAATCAAGTTCGGGAGAGAGATAAAATATAATGTCAAAACAGAATCCCACAGGCGTGTTTGTCGGCGGACTGATGATTGGCAGTGCTATTGGCACTGTACTAGGATTACTGATTGCACCACGTACAGGTAAAGAAACCAGGAGAGTAATTAAAAAATCGGCGGATGCTTTACCCGAAATAGCCGAAGATTTGAGTACTAGCATTCAGCTACAGGCAGATCGTCTCTCGGAGTCTACTTTAGAAAACTGGGAAGGTACATTAGACAGACTGCGGGAAGCGATCGCCGTAGGAATTGAAACTAGTCAGGCAACTACACGAGCTACTAAATTGAACACCCCAGATCAGGAATTGAACTCTTCCATGACCGATCACCTTTAAAATTGAGGGATGCGATCTTATGCTCAACTTTTATGATAGACCCTTTATTTTGGCTAGGATTTTCTTTGTTTCTAGTTTCTTTTAGCCTATTTGCTGTTTTACTGGTGACAATTCCGACTCTACAGGAAGTAGCTAGAGCGGCTCGTAGTGCTGAAAAACTATTTGATACCCTCAATCGAGAGTTTCCTCCCACCCTCGAAGCAATAAGATTCACCGGGAAGGAGGTAGGAGATCTGACTGATGAGCTTAACCAGGGAATCAACAATGCCACAGGAGTAGTTAAACAAGTAGATCAAGGATTGCTGAATGCTCGACAACAAGTGCAGCAGGTGCAACAAAATAGCATTGGTATCGTTGCGGGAGTGAAAGCTGCTTGGAAAGTATGGCGAAACCCCAAGATTATTAGTACTTCAGCTTCTTCTAGGTTAAGTGATTTTCCGCAAAAGACACCTCAGGACAAGCCTCAAGATAAATAAGCAGATGCGGACAAGCCCTTTTTGTCCACCCGAGGTCTTTTATCCCGTTTACGCTGCTTCGTTTGGTGCTTAGTTTGAGACACCGCTAATTCACATCAGGGCGTCTTTATTTATCAGGTATTTATCAGGGAGAGTATACAGCAATAGTAATAACTGATAACCTTAATGTAAAGTAAATATATGTAACGAAAATAAGAACATTTTTAAGCAGTTGAAATTGTATACTAAAAAATCTTTAAATAAAACATTCATGGCAAATAGTCTTCTACAGCGCTCCCTGCTTATCTTCGGGGCTTGTTTATTGGTTTTAGCGACTTGGTTAACTCCCCCTGCCTTAGCAGTGAATAATCCAGAATTATTACCCGATGAAGCAACTCCTGTAGTAGATTTAGCCAACTTATTACCACAACTGCAAGAAGAATCTTTAATTGAAAATTTAGAGGAATTTGAGGCAGAAACAGGCTGGAAAATGCGTGTTCTAACCCAGTATGACCGCTCTCCTGGTCGCGCAGTCAAAAAATTCTGGGATTTAGACGATAAAAGTATTCTGCTAGTAGCTGATAGTAGAGGGGGAAACCTGTTAGCTTTTAGTATCGGCGATGATGTTTATGAATTACTGCCTCGTAACTTCTGGATTGAACTTCAGACCCGCTTTGGTAACATGTACTATATTAGAGAGCATGGCGAAAATAATGCCATTGTTGAAGCATTAGAATCAGTTAAAGGATGTCTACGAAAAAATGGTTGTAATGCAGTGCCAGGATTACCTCAAGAGCAGTGGATCTTAACTTTGATTAGTTCAATCGTGGGGGGAGTGATTTTAGGAGTTGCCGTTATTCCTCGTAACAAAGATCAGGTTATTGCTTGGCAGTGGGGTTTAATTATGTCACCACTGTGGGGCATTCTCTTTATCGCTTTTGGGATGGGTCCAGTGGTAATCCGTACTCCCGAATTTTTGCCATTATTCCGTAATATTATCGGTTTTATGTTAGGTGCGGTGGTTGCTTTCTTGTCCCCAACCTTTATTGAGACTCCTACCTCAGATTCGGAAACTTGAGCTTGATTAACTAGCTCCTAGAAGCTATTAGTAACAAGTTGTATTTCATTATAGAGAGACTCATAACGCCGTGCTTGGATTTCCTGAGTAAATTCTTGTTCGGCTTTGGCACGAGCGCGATCGCCCAGTTTCTGATGCCGCTCTTTATTTTCTAATACCCAAGCAATTCCTCTAGCTAAATCCTCTTCTTCAAAGGGTTGAGCCAAATAGCCATTTTGTTGATGCTCAATTATCTCTGGCATCCCACCAATTTTAAAAGCGGCGCAGGGAGTTCCACAAGCGATCGCCTCTACTACCGTATTTGGCAGGTTATCTTGTAGGGAGGGTGCGACAAAAATATCTGCGGCAGCATATACCTGTGCTAAAGAGATATCATCACTTAATTTGCCTAAATAATGAGTTTTAAAGCCCAAATCGACCTGATCATCTGATTCCGAGGCCCCAATTACAATTAGCTCTATTTGATTCTGCCATCCTGACTGACATAACCTTTGCAAAGCTGGGTTCAGCAAGTGAAATCCCTTACGGCGATCGCTAGTGGCTTTAATAGCACCAAATAGTACTAGATGCTTGTTTTGAGGTAAGTTCAGCAGCGATCGCACTATCTGACGATTAATTGGTTTATATCTCTGTAGATCGAGACCATTGGGAATTACCTCAATTCGTAAATTTTTAAATAGAGAACTAGAACTAGCGCATTTAGCTAGCCACTCACTGGGAGTAACAATAGTCAAATCAACATTTTTCCAAGCTTGAGATTTTCGTTGCCAAATCCAACGAGATAAATCAAAATTCTTGTTACTCTTCAGTAGAGGACAGGCACCACAGGATTCAACATATCGACCGCAGTTTTGATCGTAATGACATCCTCCTGTAAAAGGCCACATATCGTGAAGAGTCCAAATGAGCGGTCGCCCTAGTTTAGCAAGGGTTTCGATCCGCAGGTGACTATTACGAATCCAGTGCAGATTAATTAAGTCTGGTTTTAGTCGAGTAATTTGAGCAGAGATTACATCAGGCAGCCATTGAGTAGAGAATGAGATTTGAGTATCCCGTCGATAAAACCGAGGCGGAATAGTATCTAAAATACCTCCTACCATAGCAAGACTTTTTTCAGTTAGGGTTTGGGGCGCAACTACAGTTGAATCTTCGCTGACTTTAATTTGTACCAACATTTGAGAATCAAGGTTAATTTGTTGCAGCCCTTGATTTAATCTATAGGCAGCACGAGCGGCTCCCCCCTCAAGATCCTTAGTGCTGATATGTAGTATTTTCATATTGAAGATTCTCTAATTTGTTACCTGTCTTCAAAATTCTCTTCAAGTGAATGGCAGTGGAACAGGCAGTTGATACATATAAAACCCAATACAAAGAGCGAAAATCGAGAAATTGCCCTTGATTATCGGCAAAATTTCCTATAGCCATATAAAGTAATAACTGAAGCATCCAAAAATATTCTATTTGCTTAGTTAGACCTAACAGCAAGACCACTCTAAACAATAATGTTACAAAACTAAGTATCACTAAAGATAGACCCACCCAACCTAATTGGAGAAATAAATCGATATAGGCATTATGAGCATGAGCTGTCACAGAGCCATTTGCTATAGCTGACATCCACGGTACGTTGAAGGCAATTTGTAAAACCTCTTGGGGATCATGCCAAAATGCACCATATCCATAACCTAGCCAAGGTTTTTCCATACCTCTTTGGATTAAATAATTCCATAAAGGAACCCGTCCAGTTAATGTTACATCTTTGCCCAGAAGATCAACCATAATAAATTCCAGATTGACCAAAGTAGCTATAATCATAACTAAACCCATCACGAAGGCAAAAATACCAAAAAAAGTTCTCAACCGATACTCCTGTTTGGCAAGCTTATAAAGTGGTAACAAAGGAAGCAATGCAATAAATACTGCAAGACCGCCTTTACCTTTAGAAAGAACTAAGACAAGAAAGGAAATCCCCGCTCCCAAAGAGAAAACCCGTCGATACTTATAGCCATAAAGAGCAAGATCTAGAAAAAGCATCCCAGCTACACCCATGGCAGCTGACAAGCCATTTTTATGACCGGAAATCCCTTGCCACGATAGTCCACCAGTATTCATAGCCGTACCGTAAGATGGCAAGACCAAAGGAACTATAAAACAAAGCAATACATAAATACCGAATAGCCAGACCATTAATCGCATTTGCTCTTTTAGCGTATAGCGCGTTGCCAGATAGATGCCGAAGGCACTTGAAAAGAACAAGGCTCTACTCTGAGCTAAAGTCTCCCCTGGATTGGTAGACCAGACTACTGAGATACCAGCAAGACCTACAGCCAAGAGCAGAGGTATATCTCTAGTGGCAACATAAATACATTCCCTCCATTGCCTAATAATTAAAAGAGGGATAATTACATAGTGTAGTAAAATTAGAGCTTTACCAATTGGGCTAGGAAGTTTAACTCCTAGGCAAAATAAACATAAGCAAAAAGTAATTCCTAGTTCTAATTTTCTCGATAAATTCTTGTTCAATATTTTTCTATCTCGCTCCATTTAAATAGTTGGATTCTCTTGTTTTTGTGTTTTTTTATTTTTTAGCTCCGAGCCAGTAGGAGTAAGGCTAACAATTATATTTTAAATTTTCAAGATAAGAATTCATTTGACTTTTGCTCTCTTAATTTATTAAGGAAATAAAAGATTTTTGATTTTTGATTACCACATATCCTTAATACTAATTTTGTTGTCTATAGTGAATTTAATGTTTATTTTTTCCAATTTCCTAAGAATAACAAAACATCCAATGCTACCTTAAAGCTTCAAGAATAGCCTGATAAGCCTTTGGTATTTCTGTCTCCATCGTCATTGAAAGAGCAAGGTTTCTGCCCTTTTCTCCAATTAAACGTGCCTTATCGTCATTTTCACGACACCAGTTGACTTTCTCAATTAAATCAGACATATCTTTTTTTACAGGTATATAGTTAACCCATGGTTTTAGCCTGTCATAGTACCATTGCTTCCACGGGGATTCAACTTTGAGGACACAACTACCTGTTAGTAACCTGGTAAATAATCCAGGCCATGAATTACTATTACCATCAATGTCAATAACATATTTATATTTTAGAAACTCGATAGTAGGTATATAGGAATCTACCAAGTTGGCATTCCGTATCAATTTTTTAACTCCACGCTCTTTGATTTGAATTAACTTAGTTATTTTCGCATCAATAAATTGCTCGTCATCGTATTTTTTGGCTATTTGACATAGCCTTACTCTGCGATTATTTTGCCAGTTTTCTTTTGTTAAAACTGAACCAGTTGATGCACCTCGCCAAAATGCTATTGGTCTTCTCTCATCCCATCGAAACCATTGTTGTTCTACTTGCTGACGAAATTGGGAATAAGCTTGGCTTTCTAAAAAAAAATCATCTGCTATACAGAATCCCAAAGGATCTGTTTTAAGACAAGTAAAAGTTATAAATTTCTGATTATTAGACAATGTATTTTTGGGTTTAGCAATGTCATGCCAGCTCATTAAAAAAGAGCCTTTTATATCAGGATGAGACTTTAAAAAGTTAATAAATAATGTGTGGGTTTGTAATAGCTTTACAGATGGAAATCTAGTTGCATAAATATTAATTAATTGGCGGGGAAACTGAATCGAACAAAATGTTTTTAAATTGGTATAAAAATGATAAATTATAGTTCTATCTTTGCCATTTAAAGTAACAGAAGCATTCCAAGCATTGAGATTATCCTTTTCAAACTCAATTTGTGTATGAGTTTTAGAATATTCTTCTAATCTTTTTAGCTTAAAATCTTGAGATTTTATTGTTTCAATATAATTTAGTTTTGATTTAATTGCTTTTGTTGTCCCTCTAATAGTTTGAAGTTTCATCGTAGTTATTTCCTGTTTTGATAATTTGTATTTACAGCCTGTAATAATTGATTTGCTGATTTATGGCTTTTGAAAAACCAGGAAAAATTTTTAAATTATGAGTACTTTCCATAGACTCTTAAATAAAATATAAATTCACTATAAATTTTTTCTGCGGCTTTCAAAATTTCTTGATTTTTTAGGAGTATTAGCATTTAATCTTTCCAGATAGGAGGGATAAAAGTGAGCTGTAAAAGATTTGCGACTGAATTGAGGGTTATTGTTTTTGAAAGCGCCATGAATAGTATAAGGATGCCAAAACAAAACATCCCCTTCTGTCTAAGGGAAAGGCTTTATATTCATAGTTTTTTTCTCGAATCAAGTTCATCATTTTTATTCTCATCTGATCATGATCGGGAACGAGTGCTTCGATTCCCTCCTTTTTTGAAGTTGTCCGAGTGCATGGGATTGTTATGTGCATATTTCTATAACTTTTCCATCTCATTCGTCATGACATTCATGACTTCCAGCCCTTTAATCATCTCAACTCTTTCTTTTCCAGCAAGGTATGAAAGGGAATAGTCTTTGTTGCGACTCTCTCTAAATTTACTTTCCTTAAATGCCTCTTCTACTGACAGTTCCTTTACCTTGTCATTTAATAAACTATTTTTTACGAAATAAGCGTTGTTTCCAGCAAGATTACATCCAATAAGTGAATAGCTTTTCTTTAATGCCGCATAGTTAAGAGCTGATAATGAAGCCCCATAATATAGATTACTGTAATGTGCATTTGTTCTAATAAATGCTTTGTCATACGGGATTGTTATCGGTCTGTCTTTTCCAAATACACTATTGTATTCCACAATTAGTATCGATGGGTTTAATCTTGATAAATCTATTTCAGTCAAAATGTGATAATCATTACCATCAAGGTCAATACTTAATAGCCCAATGTTTGAGAAGCTAAATGTATTTGCTAATAGTTCGTTAATATTATCCTTATCTATAAAAACAGCTTTTTGGGTTAAAGAGTATTTGTAATACCAGCTTTGGTTCTTCAGAGACTGCATGGCATCTTCTGAACCATCCATGACAAATCCAGCCCAATTGTTATTCATCATCAAAAATCTTGTATTAGATTCAAAATAATTTTCAACGCCAAACTCTATGAATACCTCGTTTTGTATAGAGATATTTTTTATCAGGTATTGAATAATTCCATCATCGCCAAATTGGCTAAATATTTTAAATTCATAATCATTAATATTTCTAGATTCCATTGAATATTGTTGATTAGAGAGCATTTTTCCAATCGCTAATAATTCAATCTCATTCTCAGCATTATTTAGTATTTGAATTGAGCTACTTTTTAAGCTTGCTACTTTTCTTATGACTTTTTTAATCATCTTTCATTTTCATGTTTCACACATACTAGTACCACTGCTTCCAATCTCCAGAATGCTATTGGTCTTCTCTCATACCATGGAAGCCATTGTTGTTCTACAATTAGTTATCCAATTTACTTTTTTGTCTAGTGGTCATGGGCGTAAATATCAAGAGCGTCCCGCCTTTTTGCTCACCATATCTTTTGTACTTTGTCAAGTGCGTAAAAATCTTGAAAAATACGTTTCTTGAAAAATACGTTGTTTTAATAGCTGAGTAATTGTACTTACTTGCATAAGTAGGATGCTCCTTAAATATCGATACCATTGGCAAAGTTGATTCATAAATAAATTGACCCCATTTTAATGCTTACTCTATTTAAGCCTCGATCCACTAGTCTTTTAACGTGTGTTGTTTATATAAAGAATAAAACTCATTATTTTTCAAACTTTTATAATGAGATAATTTGTGATATGATACATCTCCGATTACAGCATTCAAAATTATTTTGATTGGAGAACGTTGTACTTTTCCTTCACCCCAAAGTCGCGTTCCGTGATGCCGAGAATACCCCATTTTTCTATTAAACGTCGGAACGTCAAAATATTCCTTGGGTAATATATAAATATTATCTCCAACCACTTGCTTTTTATTACCCAACCTAAAATTAGGAAAGGAACGAATAAAATAATTTGTAAATATAGTGTTGTTTACTATTGGACTCTTATCAATACGGGTATTATAAACATTTATCAAATCATCAATGACGTAATAATTTGCAACTGATCCTAAAATAGATGTGCTTAAAGCGCAATCATACATGAATCCAATAAACATTTTATTATCAAGAAAGCAATCCAAGTTCTTTTTAATCTCTATATCAGTATCTAAATAAATCCCTCCCTCCTGTTTTAAGACATATAATCGCACTAAATCACTAGCAAAAGCATATTTTTTACTAGTGTACATTTTGATTATCCAAGGATGAACATTTAAATCAAAGTTATCTTCATTCCATTCCTTAAATTCATAGTTAGGTAGGTGTCGCATCCAGCTATCAATACATTTTTTTATCAAAGGTGTCTTCTGTCCTCTGCCAAGCCATACATAGTGAATTTTTTTAGGAATACTCATAAGATGCAAATGATTACTAGACAATGATTTTACTAAAAAAGGTCGGTAAGATAGCTTTTGCTATCTCAAGCCATTAATCGAAGAGTTATTGACTATTCTATTTGGTGCATATTTCAGGATAAAAACTCACTATATATTTCTTTACTGATTGTGCATTTTGAAGTGCAACGACAGCAAATGTATTAGCCGATCTGGGAAATCCTTCAATTACAAGCTGTGTATTTCTATTAACTGATAACATACGGTTTTTAGGAAGCAAACCATAAAGAAAATAGAACAATAATGGATATTTACCAAAAAAACTTCTGAGCGGAAATGAAATTTCAATACGCTTGTATTTTAGATTGTTAAGATAAGAATTCATTTGATTCATCATTTTTTAGATGTCGTTTAGGTTATCCTCTTAGATGTTTGAATGGGCTAAACACTCTGAAGAGTTGATAATATCTCTTTTCTTTCTTGCTGGTATTCCTGTCCAGATCTCATTGGCGGGAATATTCTTGGTAACTACGCTGCCTGCTCCAACTACCGAGTTTTTACCGATCGCACAACCAGGAAGAATAGTCACCCCAGCACCAATCCAGACATTCTCTTCGATTAAAATGCCTACTTTAGATTCATCCCAAGGTAAATCTTGATAGGGTTTTTCCCTGGAAATTACATGATTAGAGGCAATTAAAGATACCTGCTGACCCAGCATGGAGTCGCGACCGATTGCTATTTCCCCTCCCGCAGCACGAATGTTGGCACTAGAGCCAATTATTACTCTTTCAGCAATAGTGAGACTACCTGGAATGCTAGTAAATGGGGATTTAACTTCAACTACGATCTCGGAAAAGGGCCCGATAAGTGAATCGGAACCAATCTTAATCGCCTCTATGTCATCATATTTCCAAATTATTGGAGCTGATATATTAGCATCGGGATTCTTATATTGAACATAAAGATTTCTGATGAGGTGAACCAGGGGTTTTCTGACGATCCAGAATAGCTTTTGCCAAGGCTTTTTTGTAGTCATAAAACATTCATGTAAATTGCAATTTTCTATGATAAAGTATCAAATCCAATTCTGCTGATGCCAGTTTTAGCATAAATGAAGATAATAAAATTTCAGTATCTCTATGGTTTAAATTTTGGTTAATGCTGTTCTTAAATCTTGTTCGTGTTTGATCCTTCCTGGAGCATAGTCTCGGTCAAAAAAACTATTAGTAATTTCACTGCCGAAACCAATAAATGAAGGTACGTTAAATAATAATTTTAATGATAAACAAGCAGAACTACAGGCAAATACTTCAACCTTATTAGTTAACTCTAAAGTTTCATCGAGAAAAGCTTCTGTAAAAAATACTTCAAAAGGCATAAAAAATAAGCTTGTTTCCGATAAAACTATTACTTGAGCATAAAGCTCTTGCAGAGCATCCTTCAAAGCTAGTATTTTCTGACTGCTATCTCTGGGATGAGGCTTGATAATTAAAATCGAGCGATCGCTAATTCCCTTTCCTATTAAAAACTTCTGATAAGCTTCTATTTCTTGTGGCAACGTCATTCTTCCAGCCTCAGAAAAATTTGAAGCCAACAGAATTGATACGGGTGCATCTCCTATCTGCTGCTTCATTCGGCTGATGTAATCTGGATCTAATAGACTTTTTAATTGTCCAAATACTTTGAGTAGACTCCCCTTGTCGGGCACAGTAACTGGCATCGGCGGTATTTCGCCTAAGATGTCTGGTAAAGTAAAGTATCCTCGATCAAAGTTGATCGCAGACAAGACTGTTGAACCCAAAATTGATTTAGTAGGCTCAATAGTTTTTTTCCACAGCTTAATTAATAGTCGTTTGGGCAAACTTTGGGGCAAGAAGAATGCCTTGGAATCTGGTGCAAAATAGATCCCAATACTATCGCCGTAGCAAATTTTTTCGGCTGAGCGGTAAGCATTAATCAAAAGCTGATTGCCAAATTGCCAGTTGCGGGACAGGTAAATTTCATCAGTAGAATCGGTTCCAATTAGCTGATATACTCGCCGAAAATAGTTTGAAGGATTGCTGATCTTACTATCATTCTTGATCGCCTTCATTTGTTCAGGAGTAATGTAGACAATTTGTTTCCAGTCACAGATTAGCGTTGCCATTTTTTTGATGAAGTCAGCAAAGGCATCGATTTGTCCTGGATGAGAATACAGATCGTAGATAACGAGGTAATTTTCATATTGGTAGTCTAGCTTTTGCTCTTGTTCTCGATAGTCGAGAACCGAAAGTGCGGTAACTAACTGAATACTACCTTGGCAAGTGACAATCCTTTTAACGAGCTTGCTACTTTTCATTGTTTAATTAACCAGAATTTTGCTTTTACTGTGAATTTGTAACAAGCGATCGCGAGATCTCGCGAACACATCCTTGTCCTCCTGACAACTCAGTCACATACACAGCATGAGCTTTATTTTCTGCTATTGCATCCGCTACCGTTATCGGACAACCCACAGCTTGTAAAATGGGCAAATCGGTAAGATCGTCCCCAACATAGGCGACTTGAGCAAGAGACAAATTTAGTTCTTCACAAATTTGTTGGAGAGTAGCTAACTTATTTTCAATACCAATGAAGACCCGCTTTATACCTAGCTTGTTCGCACGATGCAGAGTAGCAGCAGAATCACTAGCACTTATGATAGCTACTTCAATCCCCGCCTGCATGACTAGCTTAATTCCCAGTCCGTCTTTGACATTAAATTTTTTTGACTCTTCTCCACTATTGCTATAGTAAAGACCACCATCAGTCAGGACTCCGTCTACATCTAATGCTAGTAGTTTGACCTGAGACAAACGATTCTCTAATTCGGTGCTTATATTTCTACTCATGACACGCCTACAGGAATAGTTGCTTCTAAGCTGTTGTTGTGAACAGTCATATTATGGATACTCACTATTTGTCTCAGAATATTTTCTAAGTTGGCTAAGGGCACCATATTAGGGCCATCACTAGGAGCAATATCTGGATTTTCGTGGACTTCCATAAACAAGGCATCAATCCCTACTGCTGCTGCTGCCTTCGCTAGGTAGGGGACAAACTCTCGCTGTCCACCTGTTTTATCACCCTTGCCTCCTGGCATCTGGACGCTGTGGGTCGCATCAAATACTACTGGGTAACCCAGTTCTCGCATCTGTGGTAGGGAGCGAAAATCTACCACGAGGGCATTGTACCCAAAAGAAGTGCCCCGCTCAGTTAACAGAATATTTTTAGCTCCACCGTGTTCTAGTTTTTTAACAACATTCTTCATGTCCCAAGGGGCGAGGAACTGACCTTTCTTGACATTAATCGCTCTCCCCGTAGCAGCAGCAGCCATGAGTAAGTCAGTTTGACGACAGAGAAAGGCAGGGATTTGCAGCACATCCGCGACTTCGGCTACAGTAGCAGCTTGAGCGCTTTCATGAATATCGGTCAGAATCGGTACGCCTACCTCCTCTTTAACCTTCTGTAGGATCGCCAATCCTCTATCCATCGAATGTCCCCGAAAGGAATTAATCGAAGTCCGATTGGCTTTGTCAAAAGAAGACTTAAAGATGAAAGATATGTTTAAGTGATCGCACACCAGGCCAATCTCCTCTGCCATCTTGAGAGTGAAATCTGCCGATTCGATAACACATACTGCCAATTAGAGTCAAAGGCTGGCGATCGCCAATTGAGAGGTTGTCTGTAATTTTTGCTTTGATCATGGTTTTTTAACTATTCCTTTTATTCGGATGATTTCGGATGGGAAACATTGCGCGATCGCTGCTGTGCCAATCGTTCTAGGAATGCCTGATGCGCTTCCGTAGCAATTCCCTTCTGTACCTCTGCCAAAACTCTTGCCAGATCCCCTGCCAGCAGTGCTGCCACTTGCAAGTGCAATCCAAGGAAGATCCTGCTAAAAAAATCACCCCTGACTCGTCAGGCTGGCAGGGAATATACTCTCCAGCTTGGAGATGAAACCAGTCCAATTGTCGATCTATTACCCGCCAGACTATGTATTCCTGCACGCCGTTGCGGCGGTAAGCTTTTAATTTGTCATGCAGATCGTAGGAGGCACTGCTAGAGGCAATTTCTACGATTAATTCTGGGGCACCTTCAACGTAGTCATCTAAACTAATGCGGGATTGTCCCCCAAAATCTGTTTCAATCCGAAGCAGAGCATCTGGTTGAGGTTCATTGTCTAAATCTAAGCGAACTGTAGTATTATCAGCCAGCCCAATACCGACAGTAGCAGCCCGATAAACTCCTAGCCAGGTCATGATCTCGCTATGAGGTTGACCATGCCTGCTATATCTCAGAGGTGATGCCACGTAAACAACTCCTTCGATTAATTCAGCTTTCTTAAGGTGAGGCATCGACTGATAGCGACGTTCAAATTCATACCGAGTCAGTCTGTCGCCGCTTTCGAGAATTGGCACCGAGTATTCTGTATGTTGTGTAGCTGTCATTTGATTTGATTTTTTTTCTACGGTTGTAAAACTCACTCTGAAAACTCTAGCTATAGTCATTCAGAAAAACTCAAACACTAATGATAGTGGAAATGGAGTGATCAGGGTTAGGGGGACGGCGATCGCCAATAGATAATCTATCCGTGATTTGAGTGTGATGCATAAATTACTTATCTCTAAGCGACTTTTTAGCGGTTTTGATATTTCATAACCAAGCTCCTGCATAGTTTCACTATGTAATTTTTCCAGAAGTTGTATCTGGTTATCAGTGTAATTTTCTTCCCAACCTGTGGCTTTACCAGCACGGAAATGATGGGGGTCTTTCTTATGTAACTCTTCAAATGAGGGTATTTTGTTGTCTGGATTATATCCAAGTCCAATAGTGGCTGATATTTGGTCACAGGCTTTAAGGGGATTCGCGACTACATCTTCATAGCGAATACGTATTAATCTGCCGTTTAAAATCGGTATCGCTTGACTCCACATCTGATGATAATTACTCCATGAACCAGCCATATCTTCCTCTAATAACTTTTTCTAAAGTAATTGCCCTATTGTCATATTCTCCTTTATAGTTTGCTCTTATCAAATTAAAGATACACCAAAGAACCGCACCAGGATAACGAATAGGTTGTATTGTATATTCACTTTCAAAATAGTTCTTATAGGGAAGTTTATGGGTTTTGATAAAGATATGAGAATTAAGATCAGCTGCTAATAACTTACGGTTTGTCGGTGTTAGTACATTGTCAGATCCAGGCAGTAAGAAGCGACAATTTTGTCTGTATGGTGGTACATCCAGGTCATACAGTGCAATCCACTTATTTAAGTCGTATATTTTGAAGATTCGGTTATTTAATTTATTCCATAATAATTGCCAGATTTGTTTGTCACCAGAGATTGGTTGGACGTTATAGCGCCAATTCTTGATAAAGCTAGCTCCGCCGTTAGCATAAAATTTAGCACATGTACTCTTAGGACTTAAAGCAGTAATGGTCGTTCAAAATAGGTAGTACTGTTTTCTGTGTTAGTGAGTTTCCGAGCGGGGATAAGAAGCAATATAAATGATCATATTTGGTTTAATAAATTTGGTAAAGATTAATTTCTTCTGAGCAATATTTTTACTATTTTGTGTGCTTCAATGCTTGCTGAAAACCGTAATATGCTGGCTTGAGTGTCATAAACTCAGGGACTGCCAACTAGAGTTAAGGTTTAGCGATCGCCTATTGAGATGTTGACTGTAATTTTGCTTTGATCATGGGTTTTTTAAATTAAATATCTTAAATATTCGGATGGGAAACATTGCGCGATCGCTGCTGTGCCAATCGTTCTAGGAATGCCTGATTGGCTTCCGTAGCAATTCCCTCTTCTACCTCTGCTAAAACTCTTGCCAGATCCCCTGCCAGTAGTGCCGCCACTTGCAAGTTCAATCCAGGGAAGATCCTGCTAAAAATCACCACGTGACTCGTCAGGCTGGTAGGGAATATATTCTCCTGCTTGGAGATGAACCCAGTCCAACTGTCGATCTATTACCCGCCAGACTATGTATTCCTGCACACCGTTGCGGCGGTAGGCTTTTAATTTGTCATGCAGATCGTAGGAGGCACTGCTAGAGAGTATACCAACAGATTAATTCTGGGGCACCTTCACCGTAGTCATCTAAACCACTGCGGGATTGTCCCTCAAAATCTGTTTCAATCCGAAGCAGAGCATCTGCTGGAGGTTCATTGTCTCACCCTAACCGAACTGTAGTATTATCAGCCAGCCCAATATCTGACAGTAGCAGCCCGATAAACTCCTAGCCAAGTCATGATATCGCTATGGGGTTGACCATGGCTGCTATATCTCAGAGATGATGCCACGTAAACAACTCCCTCGATTAATTCACGCTTTCTTACTGTGAGGCAACGACTGATAGCGACGTTCAAATTCATGACGAGTCAGCCTGTCACCGCTTTCGAGAATTGGCACCGAGTCTACTGTATGTTGTGTAGTTGTCATTTCAAAAATTAATTCTAAGATAATAAGGAAGAACAAGGGCGATCGTATATTTTACGGATCTCCTCGGCCATTTTTAAAGTGAAATCTTCTGATTCTATGACGTACACGATTCGCCAATCAGAGTTAGGGGCTGGCGATCGCCTATTGAGAGGTTGTCTGTGATTTTTTTGCTTTGATCATGGGTTTTTTAAATTAAATATCTTAAATATTCGGATGGGAAACATTGCGCGATCGCTGCTGTGCCAATCGTTACAGGAATGCCTGATGCACTTCCGTAGCAATTCCCTTCAATAATGGGCAGATTTTCTTCATCAAACATATAACGATGTTGTCCTTAATACTTACAAAGTATTATCCTTATAAATAGCTGTTTTTTTACGCATAAATGAATAGAGCTTGTAATTATTCTTTTTCATAAGTATTCCAATTTCTGTTTTACTAATTTCCGCAATCGAAGTACCTATTTGTTCGACCAACACAATTTTGGGTCTGTAATTATTCCAATTATTAGATTCTAGATCTTGAAAGTCGAAACCTTCAACATCAACATCTAGAAAATCTATCTTACTATTAGCAGGTAGATACTGATCTAAAACCTCCTCTAAAGTAAAAGTTGGTATTGTTAATTCAGAAGTTATTTTGTAATTTTTTGAATTATCTTGTCGAGCAGCTCTTTGAGCAACAAGCTCTGAAGAAAAGGTGTTAAGAGCTGGCTCATTATACATGTAATATTTCAATGCTTGTTTTGAGCTAGAGATTGCCGCTTCAAGATTAATGTCTCTAGGACGTGTTTTTTTGAATTTTTCCATGCTGCGAGGCATTGCATCAACGTTAATTCCTCGCCACCCTTGTAGGTAGAAGTAATAGGTGTTAGAAAAGCGTCGGGGATGGTGAGCACCAATGTCAACATAGAATCCTTTTGGTTCATCTTGAAATATATTCCTCAGAACCAGGTCTTCTCCTTCTTGGGAAAAAGATTTAGCATAATATTCGTAAAATTTACGTACTATGCGGTTCGGTAGTATTGTTTTAACTAGTTTCTTTAACATTTTTAATAAATTATTTATAAGGATAAAAGTATTCTCGATTCTGGCATTTCAAATCATTAACTTACTTGATTATAATTAATTATATTATTTGTGCTAT
>CALNYB010000006.1:0-244000 GCA_942490675.1 Cyanobacteriota bacterium
TGGTTTTCGTTCATCGGGAAGATTATTTAACTCGGCAGTCAGCATCGATAATAATTCAGGCATCCCTATTGCTAGACCCATGTTGCTACCCTGTGAGAGATTAATGCCTTTTACTTTAATCTAATTCACCCTTCTCTTAATCAGGGGTTTTTGTTCACTAATAACTTTCGCGAACAAATGCTCATTTCTCCTCTATTTTTCCCTGGGAATTTTTAAAATGAGAATTGCTGGCTGTTATAGCATTAGTAGTTGTTTACATCCGTTTAGCATTAACTACAATACAGTTCAAACTACTGAAACTGTCCAACAATCCCTTGAAGATATTCAAGCCACACTTCAAAATATCTATACCACTCACAAATTACAAGACCCTCGTAATGGTATTAGAAAGCTAAAAAATCAAATTCAATCTCTATCGGCAATCGTTGATATTTGGTGGTCGTGGGTCGATCAATGTTTGGCTCACTTAGACTATGAGATCAACATTCGTCTTTGGGTTCGAGAGTATCTTCTTCCAGTAATTTACTGGCAACAGCAAACTCAACGTACTAAAAATCCTAATTTAAGACAAGACTATCAAACAGCTAACATTCAAGCCAACCAAATTTTTGAACAACATCCATTCACTCAGAGTTTGAATCAATCAGACCGAGAACAATGGTGGAATTGGGGGATTTGGATGGTCAGTAAGTTTCAGCGTTCTTCATCTGCTGTAGAAGAACGGAATGGATATCTGTCTCAAATCCATCATAACCGACGAGGATTATCCTCCAAACGATTAAAAGTCGCCACGGTTATTCATAACTTTGCCCTGAAACGAAATGATGGGACTACTGCTGCGGAAAGATTGTTTGGTCAGCAGTTTCCAGACTTGTTTGAATATCTTCTTGAAAATCTCGATGAATTACCTCAGCCTAGAAAGTCGAGAAAACTATCTAAGTCTCAAACTTTTACCCTGCCTACTGTCCCGTCTTAAGTTGGTTGCCGCAATACTATTGTTTTGAGTGCTAAGAAAACCAATAGTATTGTTGCTATTGAAGATTTGTCTGGCATCAGACAAAGGACAAATCAACAACCCAGAAGCAAAACTGAAAGAAGACGCTCTAATTCCTGGGCATTCTATCAACTTCGTACAAGTCAGGAGTATAAAGGGTTGATTAATGGAGTTGAGATAATTCCAGTTTCGCCACGTTATAGCTCTCAAACCTGCCATGCTTGTATGCACTTGGGTTTGAGAAGTGGGAAAAGATTTAAGTGTACGAACAGTGGTTGCGGTTGGCATGGTGATGCTGATGAGAACGCAAGCTATGTCTTGTCTATTATTGGAGGGGTTGTAAGCCTCCTTCGAGGTTCGGATTGTCTTAGTTGTGAACTCAATCGAGATGATTCAGGGCTGCTGAAACACCAAGGTTTAGCGGTTGGCGAAAGGATGGTGCGCGCTTTTAGCCGTGGGTGAGCTTACTCTAACTCATGATGTCCTTCAGCGATTAATTTAGGTTTGATATAGAGATTTTCTAGCAATACTCCCATCCCCGCTATCCAAGGAGGAATAATCAATGCACCAATAATGCCTAATACCTGTGCGCCACCTAAAACCGCCAATAACTGGTAAAGTGGAGAAACTTTGACCGAGCTTCCCACCAACAGAGGATCTAATACATAGGTTTCTACATTTTGGACAATTACAAACAACAGTAATACCGATAAAAAGGTAATTCCTCCCTGAGAAGTTGCGACGATTAAAGCAGGAATTGCCCCTAAAACTGGTCCAAAAAAAGGAATTAGGTTCGTAAAACCTGCAATCACTCCCAAACCCAAAGCCAACTCCGATAAGCCTAAGAATTTAAGGCTCACAGTAATTACTACTCCTAAAATTCCTGAAACTAAAATTCTTCCTTGGATATAACCCCCCATTCTTTTGCCCACTGGTTGAATTTGTGCTGACAAACGCTGATTCCAGGGTTCTGGAAAGAGGTTAATAATATCTTCTAATAGCTGTTTAGAACTCGATATCATATATGCCGAAAGCAACAAGGCTAACAAAGCACTAAAAACACTACCAATGATGCCTCTAGTAACGCTATAGGAACGAACTACTAACTGTTGACTAGAACGAATTGCCCAGGAGGTTAACCCCTGAACATCCAGTAGCTGATTAATAATATTAGGTGCAACCGTATCGTTCATGCCAAAACGTAAGATCAAATCGGACAAAAGCGATCGCAATGCCTCTAAATAAACAGGAAATTTTCCAATTAGGCGTTGTATTTGTTCTGCAACTGTTGGACCTATAATTAGACCAAATCCCGTCAAAGTTGCGATTAAACCAGCATAAACAATCAAAACAGCTAAAAATCTCCGCATTCCTATTTTTTGCGTGGTATTCACGATAGGTGCTAAAGTGGCAGCAATTACTATCGCAATCATAAGAACTACGATCAAACTCCTTAACTGCCACAAGAGAATTAGCAGTAAAGGTAGAGTAACTAGCAGAACAATATTGGTTAAGGAGATGGAAATCCGTCTGTTATTCATTATTTGTCCAAAGTCCAGTCATTAAACCAAGGATAGTTCGATTGTTTCTCCAGATTGAGGATCGATCGCTTTAGTCGCTAGTTTATTTTGCTGCAATAGCTGATTGAATTCTTCTACTGTACCCTCTGCTTTCAAAATAGATATAATCAACCCTTTAAAATCGATATCTCCCCCCGCAGCAGTAGATAGAATTACTTGGGGATTTAACCACTGACAAAGTTTAAGTGCTGTTTGCTGTCCTTTAATCACTGCACCTAACAAGGGCAGCTTGAGATTGATTAAGGGGGTAATAACTACATCAATAGGTGCTTCTTGCTTAAGAGACTCGGAGTGATACCCGTGTGGCTCATAATAAATATTTTTACCAGATGCTAAGCCTTTGATGATATAGCCATTTTCGACTAAAGTTGGTCCAATTGGTGAACCAGGAACAGCCTTAATCTCTAATTGTCCCAGCTTAAAACTTGACCCATGTTCGAGAGTCGTTATGGTCTTGTATCCTAGTTCCTTGGCTACCTTCGCAGCGTTAGGAGAAGCGACAACAGGAATATTTTTGTCGAGCTGTTTCAAGGTGGGAGGATGGGCATGATCTTCTAATCCTTGGGAAAGCAGAATTAAGTCAAGATTCTCAGGAATTGGCTGGGGGTTATTTTTTTTACCTTCAAATAGCCAAGACAGATTGCCAAAAGTTAGGTTGCCAACCAACCAGGGATCGAGCAAAATTCTCGTGCCATCAATCTCTATGAGCCAGGAATTACTATCTAAATAAGTAAGATTCATCATGGTTGTTTACTATACACCTTACTTATTATTGTAAATATTTGTTAAAGAATTAGCCGAGACAAATGTGGTCAAAACCAACTTTTTCCCGTTGCTCCCCTATCCTAAGCCGTTAATTGTCTTAACCCGAACTGAGGTTAAGGTTAATCTAAGTTAGATAACCACTCAAGTATCTGGGCGTTAACTGCTGCGGGGTTTTCATCGTGGGGACAATGACCAGCGTTGGGAATAATCTGAAACTGAACATCGGGGTTACTATTCGCTAATTCTTGATAAATTTTTGCCCCTGCTACTGGTGTCCAGGGGTCTTTTTCGCCCCAAGCTACTAATAATGGTAGGGACAAATTAGCTAAAAGCTCATCAGGAGATTTCCCTGCTGGTGCGGTTAAAACTGAGGCAAAAACTTTTTGTGCCCCTGGATCACAGGATGGTTGATACAGCATTTCTACCAGTTCGTCTGTCACTGCATTGCGATCGCAGTAAACTTGATAAAGAGTGCGACGAATTTGACTTTTGCGACGGATATTATTGAAAATAAATTTACCAGTAATGGGGGAATTAACCAATTTAGTAAACCCGCCCATTACCAAACCCAAAATCGGATTGAGATCTCCAGGGCGATGATTTAATCCTCCTGCACAATTAATTAATACTCCTCCCGCAGCCATCTCAGGATGATTAGTTACTAACATTAATGCTAGTAGTGCGCCGATGGAATTACCAATAAAGATAGTGGGCTCGTTGATCTGATTTGTCCAAAAATCTTTTATTTGTGATTGCCAAAGTTCCAGAGTGTAATCCAAGGGAGCTTTATCCGAACCGCCAAATCCTAATAGATCGAGAGCAAATACCTTGTAGCCTGCATTTGCCAATACGGGAATATTCTTTTTCCAATGACCGATGGACGCACCAAAGCCATGAATCAATAACAATGGTTTACCAGTCCCAGCAACGGTGTAGCGAACCTTATGACCCTGCCAATGCCAATCCAGTTGTGACCAACTATCATTTTTTGATACCGAATTTATAACCACGCTTTGGTTGAATCTCTTTAATAACAATATTTAGTAATATGAATTGTACTATAAGAAGAAATAAGCAGGAAGAATCTTGTTCGATGAATAATGTTGCCAGGTTGGGAATAGGTGGACCCGTAGGTAGTGGCAAAACTGCTTTGTTAGAGTGTTTAGTGCCGATATTAACTCAGCAAGGGATTGAAATAGCCGTAGTTACCAACGATCTTTTAACCACCGAAGATGCAGATCGTTTGAAGAGCAAAGGGTTTCTGGCACCAGAGAGAATTATTGGTGTGGAGACTGGCAGCTGTCCCCACACGGCTATTCGAGAAGATCCGACGATGAATTTGTTGGCGGTAAATGATTTAGAGTTACTTTATCCTAATTTAGATCTGATCTTTATTGAAAGTGGTGGTGATAACCTGGCTTCTACTTTTAGTTACGATTTGGTTGATTCCTATATTTTTGTAATTGATGTCGGTGCAGGAGATGATATTCCGCGAAAAAATGGACCAGGTTTTGTGCAGGCGGATTTAGTTGTGATTAATAAAATTGATCTAGCTCCTTATGTAGGTGCAAATTTAGATTTGATACGTCAGCAAGCACCAGATCATCGACGAGGAAAACCGATTGCTTATACTAACTGTAAGACTGGAGCAGGATTAAATAAGGTCAGAGATTTTATTTTAGAAACAGTTTTGTTTAAAACAAAATCTTAAATAAATAAGTATGGCAAGTATTAAATATCAAAATCATCTAGAGTTAAAGCTACAATCTAGTCCATTTTGTCAAACGATTTGTCAGCACCAATATACTACTTTTCCCCTACGCCTATCTTCCCTTTTTCGTTTAGAGGGAGCGCACTCTAATCGCGCCTACGTTTATCTAATTAACACTTCTCCTGGGTTACTTGCTGGAGATGAGCTTAATTTGTCTCTCCAACTTGCACCTAATACAAGTTTATATCTCACAGATCAGGCTGCAACTAAGGTACATCCGATGCCAGAAAAGGGAACTAAAGCAACTGTTAATTATCAGATTTTAATTGATGCTGATGCTAGTTTAGAATTAGTGCCAGAACCAATTATTCTCTATAAGGATTCAGTATTAGAACAAAAGACAATAATTAGACTTGATGCAACAGCAAAGCTATTCTTAAGTGAAATTATTTTACCAGGTAGGTTGGCGAGGAATGAAAATTATGATTTTAATCATTACTTTAATCGCTTACAGGTTACTGATTTAAAAGCAAAAATATTATTTACTGATGCCATGCGTTTGGCAGGTCAACAAAATAAATTTAAAAATAATAAGCTGTTTACCTCATTGCCGATTATGGGAAATGCGATCGCCGTATTACCAAATACTGATCTTCAATTACTAACCAGACAACTAGAAAACGTTGAATCGGCTGGTTGTAAAAATATTGAGATAGCCACGACAATTTTACCCAGCAATAATGGCATTCTAATTCGCGCCTTGAGCCAGAAAACTAGCGAGTTAAAAAAGTATTTTACTTACGCTCTCAACTGTATACGTGCCATAAGTAACCAATCATCTCTACCCTATATTGCCAAATAGATAGCAATGACTGAAATAGCTCAAACATACTTGGGAAATATTAATGATAATTCTGATTTAGCTGAACTAGTTAAGATAGAAAGCTATCTGGAAGTAACCCTGCAAGAGAGCGATCGCAACAAAGGCAGAATTCATGCTCATACTTTGGCTGGTGTTGCAGTCGGAATTATTAAAAGTCGCGATCGTTCTTTACAATCGGGAGATTTATTTAAAACTGATTCAGGTAAGCTGATATTAATTCAGCTTCAGGAAAAAGAAGTAATGGTGCTGGATTTATCTTCTCTAGAGAACCATATTTCTGCTACCAAATTAGTAAATTTAGGTCATGTTTTAGGCAATTATCATTATCCAACGATGATCCACAATCAAAAAATATACATACAGCTAGTCACAGATAAATTGATTCTAGAAAAGCTAATCAAAGATCTGAATATTCCTGAGTTGCAAATTAGTTATGAAATGCAATCTTTGAATCATAATATTACTTTTGCATCTCACAAGTAAATAAAAAGCTAAGAGCTAAGTAGGTGGGTCAAATTAAACCTCAAGGGAATACGCAAGTTAAAAGATGGGTTTGGGTAGGACTCAGAAAAAATAAATTTTAGTTAATTTTATGTTTGCTTTCAGCTACCCTTAGCTAAATTCAAAGTAGAGATAAACCGCGTCTACTTTGAAACCCGTAGTTTTACCTAGAGAAGAAACTCCAGTTTTCAATCTGGACTTGCTATAAAAGAATAGAACTTATGGTAGTCACATGGAAGTCACAAATGAGGCGATATTCAAAGAGATAAATTTTAAAGAAAACCCTCCTGATAATTCATCAGCTAAGTCTTCTGTACTAAAAAATACAACTGATCCCTCCCTGTTAGATCTGCTTACTGGAGCAAGTTCTACAGCTCCTCTGGTTGGTAACTTCAGCCGCGATCTTCTAATTGGAAATGTAACTCCTACTCAAACAGATACTTCTAGAATTTTGGAAGTTACTGGTAAAGGAGTTGTTTCTGTTGACACTAATACGGCTCAAGTTCAAGTAGGAATTGAAGTTGAGGGGGCTACTGCCAGCGAGGTTCAACAAGAAGTTGCTCAAACTTCATCCGCAGTAGTTGAACAACTAAATCAACTGGAAGTAGAGGAACTCCAAACTATCAGTATTAGCTTAAAGCCTAAACTTGAATTCGACGATCAAGGTAATAGCACGGTAGTTGGTTTCGCGGGACGTAACGTGCTACAGTTTGAAATCCCCACAGAGCAGGCAGGAGAAACAATTGACGCTGCAATACAAGCAGGTGCGAATCTAATCGAAAATATTGACTTCATTGCCCCAGAGAGCGAATTAAATCAAGCCCGCTTAGATGCAATTAAATTAGCTGCTCAAGATGCTCAAAATCAGGCTATTCCATTATTGAATACCCTCGATTTAACGCCCTTAGAAATTGTTGATATTGATATTTTAGAAGTTAGCAGCCCTTCCCCAAGGTCATTTTCGCCAGAATTCAATGTTGCTGCCTTTGATGCCTCAACTCCTATAATTGGCGGATCTCAAGAAGTAGTTGCTAACGTCGCTCTAGATATTAATTACGCCGCGTTGTAGTTTTGATCAAATATTTCACGATGTTGGGCAATTACTTTGGCAATGGTACATCTTGGCAGCCAGAGACACATTCTCCTAAGCCGTTAAACTCCATCGTTGCTCCACTTAAGGGAAGATATACAGGAAAATTGGTCGCGTTAATAAACTCGTCTGTTTTCGTGCCAGGAATAACCTCTCCTTTTTCGGTAGCAACTTCGTTGGCGTGGGAAGCAATTACAGAAAGGGGTTTAATCAATTCATTAACCACGAAAGCTGCTTCTTTAGGTCCTGTTGTGAAGGTGTCGCCAATGTTTATCACTACCAAGGTCGCATCGTATTGCTTTTTCACCACGGTTTCCTGCTCTGCTGTAACACCAGTGTCACCCGATAAATATACTACCAGACCATTAGTAAAGGTGAGTACATAACCTGTTGGCGGTCCAACATATGCAGTAAGACCAGCAGTGTTTAACTGCTCTCCTAATTCCCCTTCGATAAACTCGCCACTCAATCCGTTCGAGTGAACCGCGGGCACCGTTGTAATCTTAACTCCGCCAACTTCGATCTCCGCCCCAAAACGGACAAGCTGGACTGATTCTGGGTTACCACCCAAACGTCCAACCTTATTTGCCAAAAAACCGTTCATCTCGCTACCGACAACAATTTTAGCGTCCTTTGCCATAGCTATGTTGACTGTATTAGATGATGGCGTGGCATTCTGATTGACATTTGGCTGACCACATTCACCAGCATTAACCCTCGGTATATGGCGATCGCCCAAATGATCGCCATGAGCATGACTTAATAACACCGCATCAATACGACCCAGGCGCTCATCTGCTCCCCCAGCCACAGTTCGTCCTACATCATAAATTAATCGTGTGCCATCAGGGTCTTCAAACATTAGAGCGCGATCAAATTTACAAAACTCGCCGTCGTGACTACCCAACGGAGTAATCTTCACTTCAGACCCCTGAGCGACGGAAGCAAAGATCTGAAGCAACATAAGTGCGATCGCAGCTGAAAAGCATTTGTTCATTATGATTGCTTAAATTGTAGATTACTTACTCTATTCCTGTTCTAAAGACTTAGTTTGCACTGTCCCTAACTGCTGTCTCACATCATCAATTGCTAAATTCAACTGAGCAATTTTATCTTCTAAACCATGACGAGCTAGTTCAATACTTTCTTCGCTGTTGAGGGAAATTTTAGCACCATCTTGTAACCTGGAATCTTCTTGGTTAGTAATTTGCTTTTCATTGCGACTAGTCAGGATTGTTCCCAGCACACCTCCTACTACGCCACCAATGATCGAACCCAAGATAAATCCACTACCAAAACCATTTTGTTGACTCATAGTGATTGTATTTCTAGATAATATTGATCAAAATAAAATTACTTATTTACGTACCAAAAGCGCGATCGCCTGCATCTCCTAAACCTGGAACAATATATCCTTTATTGTTAAGTCCTTCATCAATGATAGCGGTATAAATCTCTAGTCCAGGATAATTTTCACTTAGTTGTCTCAAAGCAGGAGGAGCAGCCACCACCGAGATAATCCGAACTAAATCGGGCTTTACGCCTCGACTAGTAACCTCCTTCATTGCCATCATAATCGATCCTCCTGTAGCCAACATGGGTTCTAAAATGACAATTCTGGTTTGAGGCTCAAAGCTTTCGGGTAGCTTATTCAAATAACAACTTGCCTCAAGAGATGATTCATTACGAACCAAGCCTAAATGATAGACGGATGCAATGGGTAGAACTTTTTGTACTTCCTCAACTAATATTAAGCCAGCACGCATAACGGGTACA
Source organism: Cyanobacteriota bacterium (assembly GCA_942490675.1). Taxonomy (GTDB): domain Bacteria; phylum Cyanobacteriota; class Cyanobacteriia; order Cyanobacteriales; family Xenococcaceae; genus Waterburya. The sequence goes on from CALNYB010000006.1 coordinate 9,301, forward strand.
ATCCCCATCGGTACTTCAGGATTAACAAAAGTCCCAGGACATTGAGTCAAAGGGGTTTGTACCATTGTCTCTACCGTAGGCAACCAATTTCTAGTGGCTTCATAAGCTAACCATCGTCCCAATTCTGCCATCGCACTTTTAAACAACACCGAAGGGGTATTAACATCACGAGCTACCGACAGCCAATGTTTGATCAAAGGATGCTCTGGAACATAAACGCGCAATTGTAAAGTCATATTTGCAAGGTAAGCCAAGTAGCCTTAGTAATCACCAATATTGAATCTTCTGAGAGATTTATCTTACACGATGTTCTTATAGTTTGGCTTTACTAACGCTCCCATTAGAACTATTACCTGTAAATGTGTTCGACAAATTCTGATTGCCGTTGAAATTGTTCTGACCCTGTGCTTCTGGTGCAGAATTGCCCTTACTAAAATAGTTCTTGCCATAACGACCATGGTAAGAATAACGATCAAAGTCATTCGGTTTAACGCCATTGACTACCATTCCCAAAACTGTTTGTCTCGTGCTTGCCAAAGCTTCCTGAGCTAAATCGGCGCTTTCTTGTTCAACAACTCCAGGTCTAGTCACAAACAAAATACCGTCGACTAACTTACTGATCGTTAATACGTCAGCGGTAACGGCTAAGGGCGGTGCATCAATTAAAATTAGGTCGTATTCTCTGCGAGAGCGACCGATTAAATCGCTCATTTCAGGGGAATCTAGGATTACTAAGGGATTAGATTGAACCATGCCACTAGTCAACAGGTTTAGCTTCGGCATGGGCTCCTTAATTACTGATATTGGACTGAGATGGTCGGTGACAATATCTTTCAAGCCTTTGGTATTGTCTACTCCCCAGAGAGAGTGCTGAGAAGAACGACGTAAATCCCCATCTACTAATAAAACATTTCGTCCCAGTTGAGAGATCGCCGCTGCTAGATTAGCTGCAACGGTAGATTTTCCTTCTTCGGGGACTGAGCTAGTGATTAAAATTACTTTAGGTGGTTTATCGCTAGTCAAGAACTTCAAGTTTGCCTGAATCATCCGATAAACTTCGCTAGAGAAAGAATCTGGTTCATCCCTCGTGACGATCCTACCCTGATAGCTTGGTGGCTCCAGAGGAGTTATACCGACAGTTTGATAGGGAAATCTTTTCTTAATTTCCGCCAAAGACTGTATTGAGCGATCCTGCATCTCTAACAGAATAATTGATAAATTTGCCAGAAATGCCCCTAAGACAAGACCCATTCCCAGCAACATAGCCCTCCCAGAGCTGCCTTTTTCAGGTATAGAAGCATATTCAACAATATCTGCGTTACCACTTTCATTATTTTCCGCTAACTGTGCCTCCTGTAAACTGTTGAGTAACGTTTCGTAGGTTTTTCCCGCAGATTCGGCGGAACGAAGCAACTCCCTCTCTTTCTTTTCAAGCCTAGGCAAGTCTTTTGCTCGCTTTAGATATTCCTGCTGAGACTGATATAAAGAGGCTACTTGTCTTTGAAGACTTAACTCGTCAATCTTGATACTAATGAATCTTTCTAGCTGATTCTCTTTGGTGCCGTTATCATTTTGCAGTAAACCTTGGGATACGTTAACCCCTTCTCCGACATTAGCCGCAATCAAACCTCTTAGCTGCTGAGTTAAGTTATTTTTCTTTTCATTGAGGCTAATAACTAAAGGATGTTGCTCACTAAATCTCTGACGCTCCTGGGCTAGATTAGATTCAGTCTTAGCCAGCTGATCCAAAAGACTTTGAACTTCGGGGTAAGAGCCGAGCTGATTAGCTTTAACAGCTTGTTCGAGATTTAATCCTAGTTGACTTTGTATGGCGGCAGCTTGAGCCTGCATTCCTTGCAGTTCAGAACCCGTCGTTGTTATCTGTTGATTCAACTCCCCTATGGTAGCAACTAACCCTTTTTTTTCTTCGGCAAGATCAACAATGTTATTTTCAGTCCTAAAAGCGGAAATTTCTGCTTCTGCATCTCTAACTTTTGTCTCTACGGTAGGTAACTCCCTGTCAATAAATTCTCTGGCAGCAGCAGGTTCGGACTGATTACCTCTGATTTGGGTCTGAATGTAAAGATCCATTAAGGAATTGACTATTTCAGTAGCAGTTTTCGGATTGGGGTGTTTGTACCCTATTTCTACTACATCAGTACCGCCTAGGATCTCAGTACTCAATTTTTTCCTAAAGTCTTTAGGTTTCAAAGGATCGCCCTCTCCGTCAGTCAGCTTTTGACGATCGATCACCTGTTGAATAACTGGCTCAGATTCCAGAATTTGGATCTGGGTGCTAACGGGAGTTTGGTCGCTGATGATTGGCTCTAGGGTAGATGCTTGTTGGCCAAGTTCTCCTATACCCGTGGCGCTTTTTTTGAATACCAGTTTCCCTTCTGCTTGATATGTTTTTTTCTGTAATAAACTCAGCCCCCCAGTGACTCCTAAAGTTAAAAGAAATATTGCTAAAGCTGGTTTCCAGCGTCTTTTTACCTTGATAAGATATTCGCTCAAATTGACATCCAGAGATTCTCTAGAAGAAGTTGCTGATGAAGAGAAATTGTTTGCGTTTTGATCGTTAGAGTTATTACTCAACATATTTCGGTTTGGGAATTCTAATTTTTATAGTACTACTATGTTTTTTTTTAAAATTATGGCGACACTTTTGTCAGTGTTTACACTCATACTGACCCTTAAGATATATCATTTACTACAGAATCAACTGTTTAAATCGCTATAATTTTCGGAATATATAAGTTTTGCAGTTTATTTATTTTAGGTTATCGGTAATTTTTTTGATTTCATCTTGCGCATATTTATTGGTTTTTCACGGTAGTCGAGACTGTCGAACTCAGGCTGCTGCTGCTAACCTTAGGCAATTGCTGAATGTTAAATATCAATCCACAAATATATTATCCCAGCAAAATTACTTAGGATCGAGTCTACTTAATTCTGAGTCTGAACTGACCTCAACCTCCAATTTTTCTGAGGCTCCTTTAATAGAAGTGGCGGCTTTGGAATTGACCCCCATTTCTCTGAGTGAAAGCTTAATTAGCTTTGCTCGAAAGGCAAATCAACAAGGACTCAAGCAAATAAAGGTCGTACCTTTATTTCTGACTCCAGGAGTCCACGTACAGCAAGATATTCCTGCTGAAATTGCCTTAGCTAGAAAACAAATTAATCACCAAGTAACTATTAAATTATCTCCCTATTTAGGTAAATATTCGGAAATAGTACCATTGTTATCGCGTAAATTTGCCGAATTGCCTGCCAAAACGCGCATTTTGATCGCCCACGGAACTAGATTACCGTTAGGTGCGATTTACTATGAAAACTTGGCGCATCAATTAAATGCGGATTTAGCTTATTGGTCAACTACTCCTTGGTTTACCGAACGAATCAAAGCGCAAATAGCATTAGGGATTAAGAAAATTGCTCTCCTGCCGTATTTCCTGTTCCCTGGAAAAATCACAGATGCGATCGCCCAGGAAATTACTAAATTACAAACAGAATATCCTCAGGTAGAATTATTTCTCGGTCAGCCGTTGGGGGCAACAGAAGCTTTAGCCGAATTGATTGTCCAGGAAGCATAACTTATGAATCAAGCAAAATATATCGGAAAGGTCTATTTAGTTGGTGCAGGACCAGGAGATCCTGGTTTATTAACAGTAAAAGGGAAAACACTGCTAGAACATGCCGATGTAGTCATTTATGATGCCTTGGTTAGTCCAGAAATATTGGCGATTATCGGCACACGAACCGAAAAAATCAACGTTGGCAAACGAAAAGGTCGTCATTCCCTACCCCAACAGGAAACCACTGAGTTACTGCGAGTCAAGGCGGAAACTAACGCCGTGGTGGTGCGTCTGAAAGGGGGTGACCCCTTTGTGTTTGGCAGAGGTGGAGAAGAGATGGCAGATCTAGTACAAGCAGGGGTTGAAGTTGAGGTTGTTCCAGGAATTACTTCAGGAATTGCTGCTCCTGCCTATGCGGGCATACCAGTTACCCATCGCCATTGTAATTCATCAGTTACTTTTGTTACGGGACACGAAGCCACGGAAAAATACCGCCCTGAAGTTAATTGGCGAGCGATCGCTCAAGGCTCGGAAACCATCGTAATTTACATGGGAGTACATAATCTGCCGCGAATTATCCCTCAATTATTAACAGGGGGAAAGACCCCCCAAACCCCGATTGCCCTAATCCGTTGGGGAACTAGACCCGATCAAGCTGAACTAATTGGCACTTTAGCCACTATTGTTGAACAGGTAGCAGCGACAGACTTTCAGGCACCAGCGATCGTTGTAATTGGCGAAGTAGTAGATTTACGCTCTTTACTATTTCCCCAGCAACAACCAGACTTGACAGCAAATTAATTACAACTCCTAACTCCTGCCTCTATTGAAAAGCAAGACAAAATTATGCAGCAATTGGGTCTATTAAATGGGATGATATTAAACAATATATAGGAGTGACTAATCAATTGAGTATTATTACTCAAATTTGATTAAGACAAAATCCTAATATAATACATAATTACTTAATTCTGGCAATTTATTAATCATTCAATCTTCATTGATGAGATTTAGATAGACCTTACCTATGGGCTTTGCAGAACTATCAATTGCAGACATTGCAGCAGAATATAATATCGAAGAACAAGCGGTATTTAAACTTTGCGATCGCTTTAAAATCAATTATAAAAACGAGCGCACCTGCTTAGCATTAGAAGATGCCAAGACAATCATTATGGAAATTCTAGCTACCCAGACCAATTCGGCAGCTGATTGAGTCTGAATTAGATGAGAGTCAATGAGTTCCAGATTCGTCCGAAGCGATAAGATTGGTTACTGTTTTTATTAACTATTAGGTATTCTGTCAAGATAAATAACTGAAGATTATGTATATTGGTGCATTTTGCATAGCACCACGATCAAATTAAAATTTTGAGGAGAACAATGTTGAAGCGATTTTTATATGCTGCTGTAGCTGCCTTATTTTTGGCAATTCAGTTTAATATCGGTAGCGTTAATGCTGTTGAATTGGATGAGAGCATTCGTACTGTTCCACTTAACGACCAAGGAGAAAAAATTGTTCTTAGTCTAAAACAAGTAAAACAAGGACAGAAAGTATTTTATGACACATGTTCTTATTGTCACAAAAGTGGGGCAACTAAAACTAACCCTAACGTTAACTTAGGTTTGACTGCTTTGGCTGGTGCTTATCCTGCTAGAGATAATATCGAAGCAATTGTTGAGTATCTCAAAAATCCCAAAACTTACGATGGAGAAGTAGAGATTTATGAGTTTCATCCTAATACGACCCGCTCAGATCTTTATCCTTTAATGCGTAATTTGACTGATGATGATCTCGAAGCAGTTGCAGGACATATTCTAACTCAACCTGCAATTCGTGGCATCCTTTGGGGTGGCGGTAAGGTTTATAACTAATTTTGAGAGCTAATAGCTAAAGGCTATTAGTTTAATTTTTCTACCAGTATCAGGATAGGACATTTTAGATTCACCTCTTTGATTTCCTATCCTTTTTTGTTTAATGCTAATTTTAAAACGCTGATGCAATTATGATACGAATAATTAGGTTGACCTACTTATTGCTCTTTCATCCAGCTAATACACTGCTGCATTTGTTGCTCAGTCTCGGCAACAGTCCCATGATAACGACGACCATGACCAGGTAAAACCCATTTAAAAGAGTAATTAGCAAGTTTTTCGATGGATTTAATCTGTTCTGACCAAGAATACCAGCAAAAACGATAAAAAGCATATAAATGTTGGAGATAGGGCGACCAAGCTAGGTGATCTCCTGTAAACAAAAATTTGTTTTGATAGAGCAACACTGTATGTCCTTCGCTATGTCCAGGTACAGGAATTATTTGGATATCAGAGGCTAATTCTATGATTTCTTGTCCCGATAGTTTTATTTCGACTTTTTCAGTAGAGGGTTGAATGTCGTCTTGATGTAGAATGCGTTGACAACCGAAATGCTGATGAAACTTTTGATGATCGGCAACATCATCCTGATGAGTAAGATACAGATATTTAATGCCGCCCATTTTTTCGATCTGCTTAACTAATGGTGCTACAAATCGAGGGGAGTCAATCAGAATATTGCCTTCTGGTCTTTCAATAAAATAACTAGCTGCGCCAAAAGAGGCTTCGGAATGATAGCCACAATAATAAACATTGTCTTGTACCAAGATGGGAAAAGTTTGCTGTACTTGCTTAATTCCTCTGGGTTTATCTACCGTCCCAATAGAAGCGGTAGGACAGGCTAAAAGTGCTTGCATTGCCTGCAACTCTTCTTTGTCTGTGACAGGTTGATGGTAAACAGCTGATTGATCAACTTGTCTATTAAATACTTCGGGGGCTACCCAACGACAGGTATCACAATCTATACAGGTAGAGTCTACGTAGAAATTCCCTTCAATATTTTCCGCTCTTTTTTTCTGTAAAGTAGCCATATTTCTTACCCGAAATCCTGAATATTATGCTTATATCTATACTTATAATTTTATAGTTATATTCCCTCGGCATAGTTCTAGGCTATGTCGATTTTGTGTTGAGGCTTTACTAGCAAGCTGTACTGTAAATGTTCAGGCAATTTATCAAGCTATTGAATAGAAAGAAGCCTCCCGACTGCATACCAATGACAAGTAATAAGGGAAATAATAGCGATCGCTTAGACAGAATTGAGGCAATTGTAGAGTAAATAATCAACTAGATGGACTTAAGGGTTTCTTCAAGCTATTTTTTGCTATGGTTTGTAGCAATGAATAACTTCAATCTAGCGGGTAATTGATGAGCAATATCTTAATTAGCAACGATGATGGTATTTTTGCTTTGGGAGTGCGTACTTTAGCCAATACACTTGCCCAGGCTGGTCATCAGGTAACGGTTGTATGTCCAGATCGTGAACGTTCGGCTACTGGACATGGACTAACGCTTCATCAGCCGATTAGAGCTAATCAAGTCGATTCTATCTTTAATGAGAATGTGGCTGCTTGGTCTTGCTCTGGGACTCCTGCTGATTGTGTGAAGTTTGCCCTCAGCGCCGTACTAAAAACCCGTCCTGATTTTGTCTACTCTGGAATCAACCATGGTCCAAATTTAGGTACGGATGTTCTATATTCTGGTACGGTGTCGGCAGCCATGGAAGGAGTATTAGAAGGTATTCCCAGTGTGGCATTTAGTTTAGCCAGTTTTTCTGCTGGGGAATTTCAGCCTGCTGCCGATTTTGCCCTCAAGCTACTACAACAGTTAGCAGATAAGGATTATCCTAAACCACCTTTACTTAGCATCAATATTCCTCCCGTAGAGTCCTCTGAAATAGCAGGAGTGTTGGTTACTCGGCAGGGCTTACGTCGCTACATTGAAAAGTTTGAACGAAGATTAGACCCCCGTGGCAAAAGCTATTACTGGCTGGAAGGGGAAATTGTTGAAGATATAGAGCAGCCAGAGGATGATAATTTACCGCCTCACATTCTGACTGATGTTCAAGCAATTCGCGATCGCTTTATTACCATTACCCCCCTACAATATAATCTGACAGATGCGGTGATCACCAAACATCTTTACGAACAGAATTTTTTCGATTAACGTCACGAGGAAAACATACTATTTATAATGATATTTTCTAACGTTATTGCGATCGCACAACGAGAATTACAGGGATATTTTGCTTCTCCTTTGGCCTATATTGTGGCAGCGGTATTCTGGTTTATTTCTGGCTTATTTTTCATAGAACTCTTGATTGGGGAGCAGGGAATTATTCAGCAGGTAGCTCTAAGTGAAAGAATGGGGGGTGATCTTGGTTCTATTGATGTTGCTACAGAATTTTTAAGCTCCTTTTTAGCCATTTTAGGTTCTTCATCTTTACTGATTGTGCCGATATTATCCATGGGGCTTTATGCAGAGGAAAAAAAGAGAGGAACTCTGGAACTATTAGCCACTTCTCCCATTACTAACTGGGCAGTAGCATTAGGAAAGTTACTGGCAGTAGTTATCCTATTTAGCTTTATGATTCTACCTGCTTTAATCTATGAAGCGATCGCTTTTAGCGCTGCTGAACCAACTATTCCGCCAGTAGTCCCTTTCCTAGCTCATTTAGGCTTATTTTTATTAGCTGCCAGTTTCCTGTCCTGGGGCATGTTTATTTCTTCATTAACTAACAGCACAATTTTAGCGGCGATCTTGACTTTTGGCTTAGTTTTATTAATGTGGATGTTGGAATTAATCGCCAATAATTTTAGTGGTTTAATGCAAGAATTATTACTACATCTTTCTCTAATAGAAAGTTATAACAATTTAGTACAAGGAATTGTCAATATTAGTGACTTTATTCTGTTTTTTAGCTATATATTTTTAGGGATATTTCTAACAGCCCAATCTATTCATTCCCTAAGACTAAATCGTAAATAGATAACTGAATTACTTGATTTTTTAATTCACATTAGACATATTTAACTTTTTCTATGACCAAAATAATATTATTTTTTTTAGGTATTTCCTTGTGTGTTGCAGGGATAGTAGCAGCAAGTATTATCGAAAACTGGTCAGCAATGCCCATAATTCTGTTAATTTCAGGTGTGTTCTTATTATTATCGGGCTTATGGCTATGGGGCAATAAGTATAAGTTTTGGCAACTCCGCTCAACCAAACAAGGCGCAGGAGCGATCGCCAAAATTACGGCGGTTTTAATCATCATTGCTATGCTCAATTGGGTAGGCATCAGATATGGTAAACGTTGGGATTTTACGGAAAATAAACTCTATACTCTTTCCCAACAATCTCAGGTTATGGTTGCCAAGTTAGAGCAACCTTTAGAAGTACTAGTATTTAACCGCAACAATAACTCGGAATTAGAAAATCTGCTGCAAAATTATCGTCGCTATAGTGATCAGTTTCAGTTCAAATTTATTGATCCAGAACAACAAATAGGATTGGCACAGCAGTTTGGCGTACAGTCTTTGGGAGAAGTCTATTTACAGTATGGTGACAAAAGGCAAAAGCTAGATACGGTTAACGCTGCACTAGGGGAAACCCTCAGCGAAACTCGGTTAACCAACGGTATCGAGAAAATAAAACGCGATCGCTCCATCAATATCTATTTTCTCCAAGGACACGGAGAAGCACCCTTAGATTTAGTCGAAGGGGGTTTAGCACAGGCAGTAAAAAACTTAGAAGATAAAGGGAATACGGTTCAACCATTAAACCTGGCTAGCAGCGGAAAAATGCCAGATGATGCCAATCTAATTATTATCGCGGGGGCTACCAGAAAACTTTTGCTAGCTGAAGTCTCGACATTGCAGCAGTATTTACAAGCAGGAGGTAGTTTACTCTTACTGCTATCCCCCAATATTGATATTGGCATTACGCCGATCTTACAAAATTGGGGCATTGAACTAGATGAGCGTTTGATCGTTGATGGCTCAGGTGCGGGTAATGTAATGGGTTTTGGTCCTGCGGTGGCAATTGTTAATCGCTATGGGGAACATCCAATCACAGCTAGTTTTCGTAATGGGATTTCCCTATTTCCTGAAGCAAGACCGATAAAATCGGTGGAGAAAGCAGGAATTATCAGTACGCCTCTGGCGAGCACCAATCAGCAAACTTGGGCAGAAAGCGATTTACAGGTTGAACAAATCACCTTTGATGCCACCAAAGATATCTTAGGACCTTTAAATATTGCGATCGCATCCTCCCGCGATCAAGCAAAAGCCTCTCGAATGGTGGTTTTTGGCAGCACTACCTTTGCCACTAACGGCTGGTTTGAACAGCAGTTAAACGGAGATATGTTACTTAATTCTATCAGTTGGCTAGTTGGGGAAGATCAGGATACCCTCTCGATTCGGCCTAAAGAAGTTGCTAATCGTCGGATTAATCTTAGTTCGCTACAAACAGGAATTCTTAGCTGGTTAGCTTTACGGATCATGCCCTTTATGGCTTTGGTTACAGGGGTTTATTTGTGGTGGCAAAGAAGATAGTGATACTAAATCCTGTTGAGATACACCATTTAAATGTTGTGTGAAGGCAGAAGGCAGAAGGCAAAAGGCAGAAGGCAGAAGGCAGAAGACCGATAACTGATAACTATTTTTTGTGAACCTGAATGGAAAATTACGTCGTTTTTAAACACAAGCTAGCTATTTATCCTGAAAAAGCCGAAGAGTCTGGTACTTTAACCAAAAATACCTTATTTTGGCAGCACAACGGAGTAGAACAGCAACTTAATTTGAATGATGTGATCGGAACTTCCTTAGTTGAGCAAGAAGAGCATAACCCCCCTGGTTTATTAGTCTACGTTTATCCTAAGGTTGAAGTTGGTCTGATGGGCAAAAAACAGCAACGGGTATTGCAGAAATATTATTTTACCTGTCCCGATGTAGAAACGCGATCGCAATGGCAACAGGCAATCAATAATACATTGGCGAATCAACCCATCGATACAGAGATCAAACCTCGTCGTTTGCAGATTATTATTAACCCTACCAGTGGTCAGAAAAAAGCATCTCAGATATTTGAGCAGGTGCGCCCTCTATTTGATCTCAGCAATCTGGAATATACCGTTACCGAAACCCATAGTGCCGCAGATACCAAAAATCTGGTTCAGCAGTTAAATCTCGCCAATATAGATGGATTAGTGATTGTGGGAGGAGACGGGACAATTCATGATGCGATCGCAGGTTTGATGAGTCGTCCAGATCGCGCAATAGCGATTAAACTCCCTCTGGGTATCATCCCTGGAGGGACTGGCAATGGTTTATGTAAAACTTTATTGGAACAATCTCAAGAGAGTTACGATCCCTTCAACGCTGCTTTTTTAATTATTAAAGGTAAGCAGCAAAGTTTTGATTTGGCTACTGTAAAACAAAATAACACTGAATATTACAGTTTTTTGTCTTTATCTTGGGGTTTAATCAGTGATGTTGATATTAAGTCGGAAAAGCTCAATTTTTTAGGTGCATTAAGATTCGATGTCTATGCTTTGATGCTGCTTACTTTGCTGCGTACTTACAGAGGCAGATTTTCTTTTATTCCTCATCCAGATTTTGAGCTGACTCATCAGAGAACAACCTCTAAACAAGGAGAATGGCTGGTAATGGAAGATGATTTTATTTTCCTCTGGGCAATGAATACCGCCTGGGCTGCCCATGACATGAACGTTACGCCCTATGCACAGTTGAATGATGGGGCGATGGATGTATTAGTAATGAGGAAAGGAACATCCCGTCTAGAATTATTACAAGCCTTGTTGCGCTGTGGTAAAGGACAACATCTAGATTTACCCCACATGGAATATTATAAAGTGCATGCTTTTCGCCTTGAGCCTTTGACTAACAAGGGTATTTTAGTCGTGGATGGCGAACCAGTAGACTATTCAGCGATAGAAGTCAGGGTAATTCCTAATTTAGCTTATGTTAATTGTTGAAAACTGAAAATATCAGGCTGCGATCAAATATTGTAAATCTTTAGTTTAAACTTTGAGTCAGAACAACCCGATTAGGACGTAATAATGTGAAGTTTAACGATGGAATAGGATTGCTCAGTCTAATTATTTCTCTAGTAATTCTCTGGCAGTTTCGACAGATTTTACTGCTGGTATTTACGGCGATTGTGTTAGCAACTGCTCTCAATAATTTAGTGCGATCGCTAGTCAGAAAATTTAATTTGAGTCGGGGGAAGAGTATCGCGATCGTCTTAGTAGGAGTATTTTTGGCTTCTACTCTCTTTATGCTATTCGTTGTTCCCCCATTTATAGATCAGTTTCAGGAACTTATTAAATTAATTCCCATTGGCTTTGAAAGATTAAGAGAATGGCTCAACAGCTTAATCAAAGATCCTCCTCCTTGGTTTCCTGAATTGGAATTAGAATCTTTACCTAACTTTGGCAAATTTTATCAACAATTAGGCTCTCTAGCTCCTCAAGTATTTAGCAACTTTTTTAGCTTTTTCTCAAGTTCCACAGCCATTATGTTGCAGTTACTACTGGTTTTGGTACTAACATTGATGTTTTTGGCAGATCCTCAAGCTTATCGATCACTATGTTTGCAATTATTCCCTTCTTCTTATCGCCGACGAGCTGATGAGATTCTTAGTCACAGCGAAATAGGCTTACTTGCCTGGCTCAAGGGAGTTTCGATTAATTCTCTCTTTGTGGCTATTCTCTCTGGGTTGGGGCTGTTACTATTACAAATTCCCTTTGTCCTTACTCATGCACTGATAGCTGGTGTATTTAATTTTATGCCTAATATTGGACCGATTGTTAGCGGGGTATTCCCTGTAGCAGTTGCCTTGATTAATTCTCCAGGTAAAGCGATCGCTGTAATTATTTTGTATGTCATTGTTCAACAAGTAGAGAGTTATTGGTTTAGTCCTCTGGTAATGAAAAAACAAGTCAATTTACTGCCAGCAGTTACCCTTATTGCCCAAATCTTCTTTGCCACCTTTTTAGGTCTTCCTGGTTTAATTTTGGCTCTTCCTTTAGCAGTAGTAGTCAAAACTTGGACTGAAGAAATCTTAATTAAGGATTTTCTCAATAATAGATGAGCTAATTGATATAATTCACTTTTTTCTGGTTTATCTTCCAAGCAAAATATTTAAAAATTTAAAAATTAGAACCAGGATCGGTGGGAGATTCTAATGTTTCAACCTGGCGATCAATCGCAGCTTGATAAGTAAGTAACTGATGATTGGGGCTTAAATCACCTGTTTGATTGATAAACGACCAAGTCTGCCCTACATGCAAATAGATAGAATTATTTAGCTGTGTCGGGGGTAAGAGCCAGGTGGAATCTGTTTGATTAACTATGCGATAGCTATTAGGAATTAAGTCACTATAAAACTTAGCAAAATCAGGATCGCCAACTCTCGGTGCACCATAGGTGTAGATTTGTATTTGTTCTTTAAATTTACTGAAATTTAAGGCAAGATCGATCACAGCTAGTACAGCCATCGCTCCCCCCAAACTATGACCCGTTATGTAGCAGGGAATATTAGGATCGAGCTGGTTGATCGCTTGGCGGATTGGTCGAGCTAAATTATTTACATAGAGAGAGTAAAAGCCCTGATGAACTTTTCCAGCATGGCTCTTGTTGTCTAGGTATTCAAGTTGTTGGACATCAATATTAGCAATCCATTCCGTGGGCTCTTGAGTACCTCTAAACACAATAATATTATTCATCGAAGATTTGAGAACAAAGCCATGGTAAATTAAATCTGTCTCAGGAATCAGCTCCCGCAGAAAGGTTTTTTTCAGAACGGGTTGAAGCCAAGAACGCTGTCTGATAGCTTTGAAAGCAGCAATTTGCTGATATTCATTGAGCTGAGGAATGTAACTTGCCAAAGTCGCGATCGCGCCATTATATTTTGGCTCTGCTACTCCCTGAAGATATTGTTCGGTAGCCAACCGACAGCAACGCACCAACAGCTTCGACATCTGACGATTATAGGGAATTATTGGTTTTTTGAGATTGACTAACTGTTCGATCTGACGAATCTTACTGGCAGATATGTCCGTTTGATAAGCTATGTCTGCCCCTTCCTCATCTTGCTCAAATTTATCAGCATCCTGTTGGCGACGGAAATGGGAAGTTGTAATTGATATTCCTGCTCCTGCCACAAATCCTGCTAGCAAGACTTGGCGACGACTCAATTTAGCCATAACTGTTCACATGCAACTAATAGACAGATTAACGATCATGACTAGATTTTTTGCCAATAAAATCGATAGTCGTGCTTAAGATTTTGCCTTCTCTTTGCGCTTGAAGAAAAGCCTGCTTGAGATCAGCAGCATTCAATTGACGACCACTAAGATAAAATTGATTAGTTGCCTGACCGATCGCCCAAGTGAGAGTAAAGAAAAAGGAGGTAGCAGCAAATTCTCCAATTATCGGTACATAAATGCCGACGAAGGAGACCGTAGCCCAACTAGTAAGGGCAGCAGCCAAAGCACCACAGCCACCAAAAATACTGCCAATAATGGCGATCACATCTTGTCCTTTAGGGTAACCCCATTTCTTACCAATATCACTAATCATCTTGAGGATTAATCCACAGGCAATGGTGTCAGTGATTAGATTGACTCCTGGGAAGGGATTAAAACCTAGAATAGCAATCCCGATAGCATAGTCTAAGATTAAATCGCGAACCTCTTTAACGGGTAATAGTTGCGAAGCTATCGCTTCCATAAAATCATGGGGTGATGTTACAGCTAGTTCAGCCAGGGAACGATTGTCTACTAAAGAATTACGATCTAGTAATTTAAAACTAGCTTCAATCTTGTCTAGAATACTTTGTTGAGCAGGAGCAACTCCGTCAATTTCAGCCAGGAGATAAGCAGTTTTGTAGAGCACTTTTTGCGTATTAGGAGTAGTAATTTGAGGCAAAATTGACTCAATTGTCATATCTTCTGCCAAAATACTGTCAAGAGTTATATTTTTAGGCATATTTGACAGCTGTTGGACTTTTTGCCAAGCTTCTGTGAGGATCTGCTCTTCTTGTGGATATATCTTACCATCCGCCTTTGCCAAACAGACTAACAATTTCAAGCTCGCGATCGCTTCTTCGGGTTCCATTAACATAATGTTTATTCAAGAGCCACCATAAGTTACTAAATATCTTTCTAAATATCTTTTTGGCAAAAATGATAATTCCGCTGCTTTGTAGATACTTTAAGTTACGGCTTTTGACATACTCCCTTCGCGGGACGCGAGGGATTCTCCTCAACCTAACAGATCTGCTAAGTTCGGGAGCTTTTTATCCTGACTGCTGCCCACAGCCAGCTTTTTAATTAGCAATGCAGAGTTGTAATCTCTGTCGCAACTTAAATTACATATATCGCATGAGTGCCAACGGTCTGATAGAGTTTTACTGACTCGATTCAAACACTGGCTACAATGCTGTGATGTACCTCGGGGATTGATCTTAACTATCCGAGTGCCGTATTTTTGAGCTACTTGGGACAATATCTCTAAAAAGTTACCTACAGCATTGTCACTCCAAGATTTGTTCATACCCGAAGATGATGCTTGACCATTAGGTACAAAGACCCCATCTACTTTCTTCGGTTTATTTCTTCGCTTCATGTTGCGAATTTTTAAGTCTTCAATAACTAAAACATCACAGTTTTGAACCAACCGATGAGCTTCGCTATAATGCCAATGCTTACGTTGTCTAGCTATTTTTTGATGAAGTCTAGAGATAGCTTTTCGTACGAGTCTTTTCGTCTTCTGATTACGATTGTTATCTTCTAGTTTTCTTTGTAATTTAGCTAGCTTGGATTCAGATTTTCTTAGGTGTTTTTGGGGTAAGGCTTGACTGTTGTTTGAATCTACATATAGTTTTTCTAGTCCAACGTCTATTCCAACAGTATTTAATTCAGTCGGTACAGTATTAATCTCAATATCAGGAACAGATTTGTCCTCAACAGAAAGATTAATGTAGTACCCATCAATTTTTCTGGTAATAGAGACAGTTTTCAGTTTGAAGCCAGATTCAATATTTCTAGATTTACGAAACTTAAACCAACCCAGTTTGGGTAACTTAATAGTACTGCCGACAAGATTTTCATCGGGGATAGTAGGAAATGTAAAGGTGCGATATCTCACTTTATTTTTAAAGCGAGGGCGACCACTTCTGTTACCTTTTGAGTCTCCCTTGACAAATCGCTCAAATGCCAGCTTTACTCTTTTGACACAATCCTGAAGCACCTGTGAATAGATGTCTTTGTACCAAGGACGCTCTTTTTTTAACTGAGGTAAACTAGCTGATTGTGAGTGCCAATCAGGATGGTTTTTGAGTTCTCCACTGCCTATCTCGCACCATCTTAGGCAAAACTCTCCTTGAGGAAAAACCGCATCAGAACGATTGTATTTCCACCAGTTAAAACGTTCTGCTAATAAATAGTTATACTGCGAGCGTAACATATCAAGCCATCGGTCAATTTCTTGCCGTTGGCTTGCTGTCACGAGAAGTTTGTACTGGTAGGTTTTTCGCATATGGGTCGCGGTATCCTTTAGGATGACAGGATTATAGCATTAACCGTGCAAATATTTTATCATTGAAAACTAATTATCGTAGCAGTCGCAGGGCAGTATACAATTTAACCGTACATCTTGTTTTCGTAACCAAATATAGGCGTAAAGTTATCAATGCTGAAATGAAACAAGAACTAAAAGAGGTATTCCAATCGGTACTATCTTCTTGGGACAGCGAACTAATTGAGTTCAATTGCGAAACAGACCACGCCCATTTACTCGTGTCATACCCGCCACACAAGCTTTTAAGCAGTTTAATTGCCAACTTAAAAGCCACATCATCAAAGACAATGTGGCGTAAGTTTGAGCTAAAACTAAAGGAAGTTTACTGGCGTAAACGAGTATTCTGGACGGGTGCATATTTTGTCGCAAGCTGCGGAGGGGTTACGATAGATGTACTCAAGAAGTATGTTCAAGACCAAGATTCTCCACCTCTAGACCTTGGCTAGCATTCATCCCATCGCGGGACGCGAGGGTCTTCTGCTAGGGAGAGATAAAAAACTAAGATAGGAATTTCCATCCTATAAAAGCACTAGTAACTCCGTTACGGTATAAGAAATCTGCTCGTAGCCAGGAATAACTTTTTGATCGATCGCTAAAAAACCACGCAGATCGATATCCCCTTCGGTTTTAATCTCCAGCTTTTCGAGTTTAATTCCATCGTAAATCGGCGATCGCTTTAGACGTTGTGCAAAAACGGGGTCTTTTATCCCGTTTACACCGCTTAGTTTGGTGCTTAGTTTGGGATACCGTTAATTCATATCAGAGGTAATTTTTCTAAAGTTCATATTGTTCTTGCAATCTTAGTAATTGCTTCGTAGCTTCACTGGCATTATCTGCCAACTCCGCGAAGGTGAGAAATCTGAGTAACTCTTTGCGTAATAAATTTTTTTCTACCTTCCAAGTCTCTCGATCTAAATTGGGAGGAAGAACTATAGTGTCGAACAAGGTGGCTTGATTTTTACTAGGATGGGGACGTAAGATCCTACCGCGACGTTGAATAAATTGACGAGGATTGCTGCTGCTGGCGAGAATGATCGCGGTTTTGATTGCAGGTATATCTATTCCCTCGTCTAAACAACGTATTGCGACTAACCCTTGAAGTTCTCCTGACTCGAATTGACGGCGCAGACGTTCTCGTTTTTCTAATGAGGTATCGGTGGTGTAAGTATTAACGCGATAGCCCAACTCTTTGCCTAATAGATGAGTGACAGCATCGATTTGCCTTGTCTCATCATCTAAATGCCCATCACCGCAATAGAAAAGAGTATGGCTCGTATTAAGTCTTGATACCATAAGATTTTTGAGACAGGTTAGCTTATTAGCTGCGGTAGCAATCAGGCGCGATCGCTTGGTCAACAAAGAGGTTAAACTATCGTTATGATGAAAGCTAGGATTTTTATTTAAGCTCCAGCCAATACGCTTGGTTAGTTTGGCATAGTCTGAGGCTTCTGAGGCAGTTAACTCAACAAACACTGGATAGTATAAATAGTGAACTAATGCACCCTGTTTGATCGCATCAGCTAAGGTAAATTCTGGTTGGATAATTGCACCGAAATAGTTAAGCAAAGCTTCTGTTCCTAGTTCATCGTATTGTCTCTCTGGGGTTGCAGTTAGAGCTAAACGCAAGCCTATATTGCGAGGTAAACTGGACTCTAAACGAGTTGATCCGAGATTATGTGCTTCATCCCCGACAATTAATGTTTTTGCAGGAAAGTATTTAAGCTGAGATTGAAAACCCTCACTAATTAAAGTGGAATTAGTGGTAACAATAGTAAGAAAAGATTGAGGAGTATTGTGTAAATTATATAGCTGATTTGATAGTTCTCTTTGCCAATTATCTACCCTAGTCATCGCGATAATCGGCTTGAGATTAAACTTTTGACATTCTCTCGACCACTGCGAAACTAAATGTCGATAGGGACAAACTATTAAAAGTACCTGTAGTCCAATCTGTTGGTATAGTTCTAAAGCGATCGCTAGGGCAATGATAGTTTTCCCACTACCCGTTGCCATCTTTAGGGTTCCTCTCCCCTTATTTTCTAGCCAATTAGCTACTGCTTGATGCTGATATTTTCTAAGAGTTATGTTATTAGGAAAAGTAGGAATCCCCAGATTGTGATATTGATAACTGCTGCTACTTTCTTTTAAGAGTTGACCATCATACCTCTGGCGATATAAAGTAGCTAGCTGATGCCAATCTATTTGATTCACACTATTTGATTCACATTGAAGATCTTAAAAGATATTATAGTTAAGTCTCATTCCCAGGTGGGCGACTAAAGACAGAGACATATAGCTGCGATATTGCTTCTAAATCCTTCTTTGCGATCGCATAAATCTCCATTACCTTCACCCACCCATAACTGAACGGGAAACCTGAATGCTTTTAACTCTAGGCTCTAGACTATTTATCTAGTCACTTTCCCAGGTGATTGCACCAACTAGGTCGATAACGTGGTCCCGCAGTAAATAGTCGTATCTTTCCAACTCACATTCAATTAAATTCCACTGGCGAGCAGGAAGATATTCCAACAAAATTCGTAGAGGCTGATTCAAGGCAATGACCCCATTTTGAACCAGATTGAGAGCTTCTTCTCGAATGGTATTTATGGAATAGCGTTGGACTGGTGTTGCTGATGGTGTGGATATCATAACTGATTTTTTCTACTCAATGATGAAATTTAGTTTGACAACAATCATTGGTGAATAAAATTTTCTCAATTTTAAGATGTTACTCACCTTTGCTTACTCTGAAAACAATTTTTGTTGAACGGTTAAAGTTGAACGGTTAAATATGTAACAGAATTGTCTTCTCTAAGCTGATACATTAAGTGTTTTTACTGATACTAATTTAATAGTATTCTGTTTTTTAGTCTTTGCCAATTACCGAATGTCAGGATCTCTTGAGATTTGTCTAGCTGTTTAATAGTTTAACAATCAACAAATTCCTCGATACTAGGTATATTTACCCAGCATTTTTGCTGATGAGACTTATGAGTCAAATCCATTAATAGTTGGGAATAGATCCCTTCTTTTAGTGATGGGGCAAGGGATTTACCAGAATCGATCGCTGCCACCAGGCGATCGACTACCCGAATAAAAGGAGCTAATCTGCCGTCAGTAAACACTTGAGAAAAGTCATATTTTTTGGGAATCGAAAGCTTTTTTAAAGATTTGCCTGGGGGGGCAGCCAACAATTCAAACCCGTGAACATAGTCTTTTAGGTTACTACTGCCAAGAACTAAAGTTCCTTTTTCGCCATAGATCTCTACCCAATGCCCTCTCCCCCCATAGGTGACCGAACTGATGGATAGTTGTAGAGGAGTACCATCTGCTAATTCCATCATGATCAGACAGGTATCATCCGCATCTACGGGCTTCATTATGCCTCCATCGTTATGATCGGGGCGATCAGGAATAGCACAGTTAAGATAGCCACAGAGCCTTGATACTGAGCCAAATAGCCAATTAATATAGTCAAAGGAGTGGGAAGCCACAGCACCCAAGGCACCACCGCCAGCATCCCGTTGAGAATACCAATTCCAATCCCGTTTGGGATTAGCACGACTAGTTACCAGCCAATCAATCTTAATTAATCTTTTCTTGCCCACATAATCATCTTTCAGGTGTTCGGCTAACAGTTGCCAAGCAGGGACATAGCGAAATTCAAAATCGGCGATCGCAACTACGCCTTGAGCTTGAGCGAGATGATATAGTTCTCTAACCTGGGAGGCATTCATTGCCATCGGCTTTTCTAAGAGCAGATGCTTTTTTGCTTCTAAGACTTTCTTGCCCATCTCGTAGTGCAAAAATGGTGGAGTGGAGATGCTGACAGCATCCACTTCAGGCAAAGAGAGAATTTTGTCTAAATCACTGTAAGCATAGTAAATCTTATTTTCATCAGCAATACTTTTGGCTTTATTTAGATTGCGATTATATACAGCTACGACTTCAGTGCGAGGATGATTTTGAAAACCAGGAATGTGTATTTTCTGTCCAAACCCTGTCCCAACTACAGCTACGCCAACTTGGTTAGTAGATGCCATATCATTTACCATTTATCATTTAACATTGACCATTTATCAAAAGCTAAAAGCCAAGAAGCTAGTAGCTAAAAACAATATTACTATCAAATCCATACCTCAAATCGACCATAAACTGATTAAATCTATAAGTTATCCAGTAGGGTGCGTTAATGAAATGTAACGCGCCTAAACTGATTCAATCTATAAGTTGTCTGCAAAATCAACCAAAGCTTATAGCTTATAGCCTAAAGCTGATAGCTGTAAGTATAATGTGGTCTAAAACTGAGTAAGGGAAAATATAGGCTTTGGGTTTACTAAACTCTCTCCGAATTTTGATTACTAAATGGCTCACAATTGTTTTGACTGTACTGTTATTACTTCCTGTCACGGCTTGCAATCCAGGAGCTTTAACTGCTAATCCCAATCGACCACCTGAATTAGTCCAGGCAATTTTAAGCGATCCTAAAACTTTTAATACTGTAATTGCTACAGATGCCACTAGTAGTAGCGTTGGCGGAATGATTTTTGATGGTTTAGTAACCCAAAACCCGATTACGGGAGATATTGAACCCGCTTTAGCTGAGTCTTGGGAATTTTCTGAGGATAAATTACGGTTAGTATTCACCCTGAGAAAAAACCTCAAGTGGTCTGATGGTCATCCCTTAACCGCAGCCGACGTAGATTTCACTTATAATCAGCTTTATTTCAATCCCAAAATTCCTGCTAGTTCCAAAGATGGCTTTAAAATTGGCGAAAGTAAAGCTCTACCAAAAGTCCGTAAGCTAAACGATCTTCAAATTGAGTTTATTCTTCCTGAACCCTTTGCCCCTTTTCTGGGTGCGACAAGCAGCGAGATTTTACCTGCTCATGTCCTGCGTCCTACTGTAGAAAAAAAAGATCGAGATGGAAATTTAAAGTTTCTCACTACCTGGACACTAGATACTCCTCCAACAAAAATTCCCGCTAGTAGCGCCTATAAACTAGCCAGCTATGCTACTGCTCAAAGGGTTGTTTTTGAAGCTAATCCTCATTACTGGAAACGAGATGTCGTAAATGAAGATATTCCTCACATTAAGCGAGTGATTTGGGAAATTGTCGAATCTACCGATACATCTTTAATGCAGTTTCGATCTGGTGGCTTAGACTATATCGGTGTCTCTCCTGAATATTTCTCTTTGCTCAAAAAAGAAGAAGATAAGGGTGACTTTATAATTTACAATGGCGGACCAGATTACGGCACCAACTATCTAGTATTTAATCTCAATACAGGCAAAAGAAACGGTAAACCCCTGATTGCCCCGAAAAAGTCGCGGTGGTTTAATAACCTCAACTTCCGAAAAGCCGTAGCCCATGCCATCAATCGTCCCCGAATGGTCAAAAATATTTATCGTGGTTTGGGACAGCCACAAAATTCTTTTGTTTCAGTTCAATCTCCTTTTGCTTACGCAGGTTTACAAGGTTATGACTATGACCCAGAAAAGGCAAAACAATTATTGCTAGAAGCAGGATTTAAATACAATCAGAAAAATCAATTACTGGACGAGCAAGGAAATCGAGTTAAATTTACCTTTAATACCAATACGGGTAACAAAATTCGTGAAGCTATGGGAGAACAGGTAGAATCAGACTTGGAAGCTATCGGCATAGACGTTAACTTTAAAGCGATCAACTTTAACGTTTTAATTGGCAAATTAAGTGGCTCACTGGACTGGGAATGTATCCTCCTGGGCTTAACTGGTGGTAATGAACCCCACAATGGCGCAAACGTCTGGTTTACCGACGGTAATTTGCATATGTTCAATCAAAAACCTGCCCCTGGACAACAACCAGTCGAAGATAGAACTATTAGCGAATGGGAAGAAGAAATTGATCGACTATTTGTCAAAGGTGCTAGAGAGCTAGATGAGGAGAAGCGGAAGGCTATCTATGCTGAAATTCAGCAGCTAGTATCAGATAACTTACCGTTTATTTATCTAGTCAATCCTAAAGCTTTGGGTGCAGTGCGTAACAAAATAGAAGGTGTGGAATATTCAGCGTTGGGCGGTGCATTTTGGAATATGGAAGAGTTGAAGATTACTGAGTAAAACTACTAAGTAGGTCAACCTAAATTACTGTGGTTTAGACAAAAAATGGGGTACAGAGAGTGGTTTAGACTAAAAAAATCATCAGTAAACAATTCAGTACACGACTTGGAAGGTTTCTCTGAAATCCTTACACAACAAAGGTTTTGCAAGGCGAACATAAATACCTAGATTAATTAGCTAAAAAATCTTTGAACTTGTACCAAACCCCTGCTATTGGTAGAAACCAAGGGCGATTGTTGTACAAGGGAATGGTTGGGGTTTTCAAATTGAGGAAGGGAAAGTCAGTCGGTTTTTCTAAGATTAAATCTGCCAAATTACGCCCAAAATGGAAGGCATTAGCTACTCCATGACCGCAATAGCCCATACTATAGTAAATATCACCCATTTGACCGAGATGGGGCATTTGATCCAAGGTAAATCCCACATATCCGACCCAAGAATATTCAATTGCTACTTTCTTTAATTGGGGAAAAATAGCTTGCATTTGAGGAATCATGCGTTTTGCGGAGAGCAGAGGATCGATTTCTACGTAACTTGCTCTGCCCCCAAAAATTAGACGGCGATCATACACGCGAAAATAATGGAGATATTTTTTAGAATCAAATACCAGACGGTTATTGATAATTAATTCCTGAGCTGTACTTTCATCGAGTTGTTCTGTGGCAATGATATAACTGCCAACGGGGATAATACGACGGCGAATTGCTTTCAGGAAGTCTGGGGTATAACCATTCGTAGCAAGGGCAATTTTACTCGCAACAATCCTTCCTTGGTTCGTATCGACCGCAAATCCACTTCCTTGACGAGAAACCCCCACAACTTCGGTTTTTTCGACGATTTTAACTCCAGATTCTAAGGCAACCCGCATTAATCCTTGTACGTATTTAGCGGGGTTAAGTCCTCCACTGAGAGGATCTAATAATCCCCCATGATAATAATCCGTTCCTAGCTCTTCTTTTAGATTTTGCGGGGAAATCAAGCAAGTTTCATGCTGATAAAGATCCTTTAAGAGGTTGTGTGCCCCAACAAACCCCTGATAATGTCCAGGAGTACAAGCTGCCCAGAGTCCTCCCGCTCGATTAAAATCACAATCGATGTTGTGTGCTTTGAGGAATTGTTCTAATCCATCAATAGCTTTTAATGTTTCACGGTAAAAGGCAATTGCTTTCTCTTGTCCGTATTGTTTGAGTAGAGCACCAGGAGATAACTTTAAGCCAGCTAGGGTTTGACCACCATTTCGGGTACTAGCACCATATCCTACTTGATTCTTTTCTATGATGGTCACACTGACCCCTGCTTTAGCCGTAAAAATCGCAGTAGTTAGTCCGGTAATGCCTGCTCCAATGATCGCTAAATCTGTTTGTTCGGGTAGTTCTGTTTTGGGGGCAGCAAGAGGATTTTCTAAAGTATCAAGCCAAGAAGAATAGGTTTTCATACAAACTTAACTCACTGGTACAACAAAAATGGTGATAAATAATAAACAACCCGCTAAGAAAATCATACCCAACTTCTGTAACGGATTGCGACAGATGCAGAAGCCTGATAAGCGATCGCCACAAGCTCTAAGGTTTAAGCCGACCAGATTTGAATAATTAACCCCGTACAAATAAAGCATAAGCCCCAACTGCCCCGTTTAAGATCAGAATAATCACCCTAAGATTTTTCCATTTCTTTTTTACCTTGATAATAGGTTTCATTGTAAAAAGTCAAAAATAATTTAAGACGCAATAATGAAGATCTGACAAAATTAGTGATTTTTACAATAATCAATTGTGTCGCATTCGTAAGGTGCGAAATGTGGGATTAACAGAACAGTATCAGGGTTCTACTTAGAATGATTAGCATTAATAACCAGGAGGCAACATTAGGCTAGCTGTTCTTTTTCGCCGCTTCCCATTCGCTGACATATTGTGCAGCGATCGCATGCAGATCCTTACCAATTTGCTCGTAAGCCTCATCGGTTAGATTAGCCAGGGAAACCCGAGCCGACCATTCTGTGGCATCAAAACCACTGCCGTTTAGTAGTACAGTTGAGAACTGTTCGGCTAAGCGAAACACGATATCCACTGGCTCATAATTTGCTTTCACAAAATTCACCAGATCTTCGCCATAGTGTTTCCGCATCCACAGTTCAAAATCGAGGGTACGGTAGTAATAGGCAGCAATATCGCTGGGTTTTAGCTCGATTCCCATTCCGTCGTATAGAGCTTGAATGCGTTTTTTGATAATCGCCATGGTTTGCTGACGATAATTGTCCTCATTATCCATTAGGGAAAGCATGGAAAACAGCACCATTTGCACTTGTTGCGGGAGAGACAGCCCTGCTGTATGGTTGAGGGCAACCTGACGGCTGTCAGCTACCATGCGATCGATCAATTTCAAATTCGCGGGTTCGAGGGTAATACGACTGTAACGTTCCGTTAGAGACTGGCGATCGCTTTGGGCGAGTTGAGCAATTTTTTGGTCAAAGATATTGTTTTCGTGAATCGCAATCACACCCAAGCGCCAACCCGTGCAGCCAAAATATTTAGAGTAGGAATATACGCCAATAGTGTTTTCCGGTAAAACGGCCATGAGGGAGCGAAATCCATTCACAAAAGTACCATAAACATCGTCGGTGATAATAATCAGGTCGGGACGTTCGGTTTTAACGAATTCAGCAAAACGCTCCAGGGCTTCAGGACGGATGGCATAGGAGGCAGGATTACCAGGATTGACCAGAAAAAAGGCTTTCACCGCTGGATCTCTCAGTTTATCTAACTCTGAGGCTGGATACTGCCATTCGTCTTCTTCATCGGGGATAAGATCGATGGTTTTGAATTGGTAATCATTGATCTGGGGAATTTCTATATAGGGGGTGAAAATCGGCGCTCCCAAGGCAACAGTATCCCCTTTGTGCATCAGTTTGTTTTCCATCAGGGAGTTGAAGATATAGCACATAGCTGCTGTGCCTCCCTCAACTGCAAACAGATTGTACTTACCAGCAGGGGGTCGCTTGGCGCACATCTCTTGCACCAGGTAGGCATGAACGACTTGCTCAGTATGTTGAAGCATGCGGTCGGGAACGGGATAGTGATCGCCAATTATGCTATCGGTGAGCTCGTAAATAAATGCTTCAGGTTCAAAACCGAGGGTCTCAACTCCATAAGCGATCGCAGCCTGGAGAAAACCCAGACCAGGGGCAGCAGCATGATCAGCTGCCCAAGCATCGAAGCGGTCAGCAATTCCGTCCTTTTGAGGCATACCTCCCAGGTCAGGGGCATCATAAATCCTTTTAGATTCAGCAATCCCAAATTGTCCCAGGGTGAAAAATGCTTCCCGAGGAGTTGTGGCAATCCAGTTGGGGTTACCGCGACCAGCATTGAGCATCATATGGGCGCTTTGGCGCTCGTGGGGGTCGGTAAGTTTTTCTTGGGCAATATCAATCAGCTTGTTTTTAATCTCAAACGGACTGAGGTTTTCGTATGCACGTTCTTGTTCTCTGAGCATGATTCAATCTCCTAGTGGATGATAAAGTTAAAGAATTGGGAAATACTTGACAAAATTAAGCATTTAGAAGATGTCGAGCGGCAACAATAAATGTCGGCGCGACATCAGAAATGTAATTAGGGTATGAGAGAAAACAAATGAAAACCCCTAAGCCTCAATCCGTGCTACTTCTCTACCTCTACATATGGCTAAAACGGCTCCTTCTGGTAATGGTGTCCAACCCTCTGCTGTCAGAGGCACACTGGCAACTGCGGTAATGGCTACATTCTCATTAGTACCTTTAACATGCAGCCCCCTTGTGGACAGTTCGGCGCCATCGAGAGAAATGATACTTAAGCCAGGCGATCGCGGTTCGCTGAAGCTTCCGTTCTCTTCCCAACGCCGCTGATGAGCGTGAACGAACAGAGTTTCCCCATCGGAATACAAAAAATTTATCTGACCAAGCGATCGCAACTCCCGTGCAACTTGGGAGACAATGTCCAGCCTATCTTGTAATGGAGGCGGTTCTTTTGCCTGATGCCAAAGTGGCATCAAACGCTCCAGCAACAAACAAAAGGCATATTCTGAATCAGTTTCCCCAACTGGAAGGAATCTGCCAGATTTCAAGCTCATTTTGTCCCAAATGCCTGGCAAGCTGCCATTATGAGCAAACATATGGCGCTGACCACCTAATTCTCGCGTAAAAGGGTGGGTGTTGGCAAAACTGGGGGAACCCGCTGTGGCATAGCGCACATGTGCGATCGCACATGTGGTGCTGATGGGATGGGACTCGATAAACTGAACCCAGGGACTATCGCTTGCAGGTTCAGGCTCCTTCAAGAGAACAGCGTCTTTGCTCTCGTGGTAGGCAATGCCCCAACCAGATTTATTCTGGTGTAGCCAGGGCAAACGCACCTTATTTTTACAATGCTTACGCCATAAAGGTTTTAGCTATTATTTAGTTTTGTTACTAAAATTTGAAACTCTTGCTACGTAAGGCTTACAGAATTTAGATGCGTTTGCCCTGCTGGTGTAGCTGACCGCCATGTTTGGCAAATTCGTGCAACGAATATTTCACATCCACAGCAAGGGAACTCGACAGTCCAAAAAGCTCACACACGATTACTATTCTCCTTGCATATTGTTTACTTCTCTATACTCCCAACACCACACTCCGAATTTCAATCGAACGAGCCGTCGGGGTCCGCAAACCAAACGACTCGATGGCGATCTCGATTAGTGATGATAACCTGTCCCCTCTCCAGGAGTTATTGGGTTAGTGATCGGATGTTGTTTGAAATAATCGAGGCAGCGGTTAATATCTTCGATTAGCAGCGACGCTAGATCTCGACTTACCCCATGGCGCACTAAAATACGTTGGATCACGATGTCCTGGCAGTTTGCCGGAAGGGAATATGCGGGCACTTGCCAGCCACGACTGCGTAGTCGGTCAGCCAGATCGTAGAGAGTGTAACCATGAGTGTCAAAACCGTCCTTGATTTTCCAGCATAATGCGGGGATACCAGTTTTCATATCACCATCATAGAGAATCTCAAACGGTCCCATCTTACCGATTTCATCGGCTAGATATTGAGCTGTTTCGTAGCAGGCAGTCTGAATCTTGCGATAACCTTCTTTACCCAAACGCAAAAAGTTGTAATATTGGCAGACGATTTGACCCCCAGGTCGGGAGAAATTGAGGGCAAAGACTGCCATTTCACCACCTAGATAATTAACGTTGAAGATTAGATCTTCTGGTAAGTCGGACTTTTCGCGCCAGACTACCCAACCAACACCCAGGGGTGCCAGACCAAACTTATGACCAGAGGTATTGATCGATTTAACCCGTGGCAGGCGGAAGTCCCATTCTAATTCGGGGACGCAGAATGGTGCCAGGAAACCACCGCTAGCTCCATCCACATGGATCGGGATATCCCAACCCTTTTCCTGCTGCAATTTATCGAGGGCATCGTTCACAGCCTTCACGGGTTCATATCCGCAGGTGAAGGTTACGCCAAGGGTCGGTACCACACCGATAGTATTCTCATCACAACGCTTGATAACCTCTTCTGGTGTCATCAGCAAACGATCCTGATCCATCGGGATTTCCCGTAGCTCCACATCCCAGTAGCGAGCAAACTTGTGCCAGCAAATTTGGACTGGACCACAAATCATGTTGGGCTTATCGGTTGGTTTACCCGCGGCACGCATCTTCTCACGCCAGCGCCATTTCATAGCCATACCACCGAGCATTGCCGCTTCACTGGAACCTGTAGTTGAGCAACCAATGGTGTTGACAGCGTCGGGGGCATTCCAGAGATCGGCCAGCATGTTGACGCAGCGCCCCTCAAGCTCAGCAGATTGAGGATACTCATCCTTATCGATCATATTTTTATCGACGCATTCATCCATCAGCTTGTGGACTTCTGGCTCAACCCAGGTTTGGCAGAAGGTTGCCAGGTTTTGGCGCGCGTTGCCATCCAACATTAGCTCGTCATGTACTACCTGGTAGGCGTTGCGAGGAGAATGCTCTTGCTCTGGGAACTTGTATTTGGGCATCGATACCGACAAATCGGTAGAAGCATAAACATCATCATCGATGTATTCGCGAATCGCATCTTTTTCGGTTAATGGCATGGGATTAAATCTCCTAAAGTAAAATTTATCAACAATTAATGGATCGGGCTGGGGTAGTGAATCTAGACTGCACTAAAATGCTCTATTAATTTCTCTTCCTGCTCTTTCGTCAAATTAGACTGAATCAGTTCAGCATGACTTTGTTGAAAAATATCTTCTATTTTGTCCACGGTAACTTGACCCGTTAAGAGAAAAAGTGCTGAAGTTCCTTCGGTTACTTTTGCCCGAACACTCTTGATAAAATCGTCATCAATTCCATAATCAGCGAAAGAACCAGATAACGCCCCTGCGGCTGCTCCCACAACCATGCCAAAAAGGGGAACGAAAAAGATTAATCCGAACAGAAAACCCCAAAAGGCTCCATCTAAAGAACCTGCTGCTGCTAAATTTGCTGCTTGCTTGGTTTTAGGTTTCTTTTTGCCTTCTTTCCAGGTAACAATTGCCGCATCTTGAATTTCGATTAGATGTTCTTTTTGGCGTTCGGTTAATTTAGCAAGGGTTTCTGCTGCACCAGAGGCTGAGTTAAATTTCCAAACGGTTAATGTTGTCATGATTTTTCTCCTTAATTAACTTCAAAAATTTTGGTAAAAGAGTCTATTGTCCGAAATGGTTCACTCGGCTTCAGCATCTATCCGAGCAGCTACTGCTTCTAGGATGGCTACTTCTGCTTCTTCAACAGCAGCTAAGGCAACTATGATCGCAGCAGCAGCATAATCTTCAGCACGGTCAGCACGAGCTGCTAGCTTTTTATGTTCTCGCTTAGCTTTCCATTCCTCAATCTCTGTTTTCTTAGCCTCGACGCGGTCTGCCAACTTAGTTTTAGCGTTAATAATTTCTTGCTTTTTAGCTTCTACTTTGGTTTTAGCTGCATCCAGTTTGGTATGAATGGAGCTCTCGACCTCCTTGGGAGCAGCTTCTAGGTGGGTCTTGACTGTGTTTAACTGACTAGAAATCGCATTCAATTTGGTCTGGAGGTTAGTGCGAAGATTGTCAATTCTTTGACTCATGATGCTGTTCCTTATTTTAAGTTTTTGACACGCCTTAAATCACCTTAATATGCTACCGATAGTTCACGGGATTTTTTTCTTGAACGCGATCGCTCAATTACTCGCAATTAGCAAACAAAACCAGAAGCAAGTCGATTTACTTGGGCAACATCAGAACGATGACCAATCCCCACAGAGTTAGCAGCGTATTGCTGACCGCATAGGGAACGGTGTAGCCTAACATTGGGATATTGCTCTTGGCAGCCTCGGCAACCATTCCCACCGATGCCGTACTGGTGCGCGCCCCACCGCAGCAGCCCAAATTAATCGCTGGGTGGAATTTGAAAATATATTTACCGATCAGGGGAGCTAGCAACATGGGAATCGAAGTTGCCAAAATGCCCAAAATAAATATTTTCAAACCAGCAGATTTCAATCCTGAAACAAAGCCAGTACCAGAGTTAATCCCCACCACGGCAATAAACATATTCAAGCCGACGTTGTTCATAAACCAGAGGGTAGGGCCAGGAATGCGACCAAAGGTAGGATGCACCGAACGCAACCAGCCAATAATCAGACCAGCAATCAAGGCACCCCCTGAGGTAGAAAGGGTGAGTGGTACGCCAGAGATCGGAACCGTAATCGCACCCAATAAAGCACCGACGAAGATACCTAACCCGACAAACACCATATCCGCCATTTGTGATGGGCGATCGGCATAACCCATTTCTTTGATTAGTCGATCCGTATGACGACGGGTGCCGGCAATTTTCAAAAGATCGCCGCGATGAATAGCGGTTTTGGGCAAAATTGGGATGCTCACCCCTGCCGAACCACGAGCAATATTATTTAGATAGACACCGCGGGCGAAATCTAGCTGAGCTAGTTCTTCTAGAGTTTTGCCGTTATAACGCTTGCGGGTGACCACGATATCGACTGATTCGACTGGAATATTCAGTAAGTCCCGCGCCGTAACCTCCGTGGCTTGCTGCTCGATCGACTCAACCAGGATTTGGGTCGGACCTGAAACAGCGACGATATCACCAGGTTGCAAAACTGTAGTTGGTTCCGCATCGATAAATTCCTTGCCCCGCTGAATGCGCTCGATAAAGAGGCGTTCACCACTGGCATGCAACCCTTCTGCTTGAGCGACCGTTTGACCGACAACCTGACTGGTGGCATCGATGCGGTAGCCCCGCATTTCGAGTTTGTGCCACGCCGATTGGAAGTCCTCGTCAGGTTTCCCGCCCATCTTAGCTTCGTAATCTTTGCAGGCATCTTCGATGTTGGTTCCGATGAGAATCGGCCCTAGGTAGGTAACAATCATCCCTGTACCAAGAGTCCCCCAAATGTAGCAGACGGCATAGGCAACAGGAATTTGATCCAGCAGTGCCTTAGTCTCAGCCGCAGACTTACCCAGATCATTAATGGCATCGGTTGCCAAGCCGATCGAGGCGGAAATCGTCTGCGAACCCGAAAGCAGTCCCGCTCCAAAACCAAGTTGATCTCCGGTAAACCCTCCGAGCAGAGAGCAGGCGAACACCGAACCCAAACAGAGCAGGGAAATAAGCACAGCAAAAATAGCTTGGGGAATCCCGTCGGAAGCTAGACCACGCACAAACTGTGGCCCAACTCCATAGCCCACGGCAAAGAGAAACATCAAGAAGAAAATGGTCTTGACATCTCCACCGACGGTCATGCCTAACTGCCCGACTAGCAAACCAGCTAGCAACACACCAGTGACCGATCCTAGGCTGAAACTGCCAAATTTGAAGCTTCCAACCCAATAGCCGATCGCGATCGCTACATAAACTGCCAGTACAGGGTTATCTCTTAGGGTAGCAACTATCCATTCAATCATAAAACGATATCCTCAAACATAATAGTAATTTCAGTAGTAATTCAAGTGCTAAAATTTAAAAGTAGTACGAATTAACCCAACTGTGGTCGTATCATTGTCATTATTCGCATCGGGATTGATAGTGACATACGCCCCAGGAGATAATTGAATATTGTCCGTGAAAGGAAAATTATATTGAGCCAAAATAGATATCGGAGTATTTAAGTCAGCCTGACTGCCATCAACACTTGGGGCATAGGGCGGCGAGCCGACTCCCACGAATGCCACGGCACCTTCTTTCACTACGTCAACAAACGCCAGGGTTGTTTGCCAAGTCCAAAGTACCGCATTGTCATTTCGGCGATCGCTCGACAAGGCAGTCGCATTGCCCCAGCCACCCCAAGCAGTCAAGTTGATTAAATCATTTATTTCCCAGTTAACTAAGGCTCCTGCCTTGTGAATAGCCGTGGCAACATCACCAAAGGGTTTGTCAGCAATGCTACTACCAGTGCTGGCACCCAATGCGACTTGATCATCGGTGTAATAATCATAGAGATAGGTTAAAGCAATAGTGAGTTTATCGTTGGGAGTAATATTAAGTTGAGCACCAGTACTAAATGAACCGTTAAACAAGCCTTCTCCAGGAGAGGGACTACCGCTGGTGCTATCACTTGTCAAATAGGTAGAGGTTAGAGATAACAAATCGTTAAATGTATATCTAACAGCCCCACCCGCACCGCTTACACCTCGATTAACTAAAGGGTTGCGGCGATGAAATCGGGAGATAGCTCCAGTGGCACTGGGTTCGAGATAGGAGGGACCCGGATAGAAAATGCCGTCGTCAAAATCCACATCGCTGGTACCGACGAGAAACCAGAATTTATCGCCGACTTTACTTTGATACCAAAGTTCATCGAGAAAGATATTGTTATCACTTTCCCCATCGAAGCCCAAGCGATTCATATCACTCCCAGTGCGGGCTATACCTAAATTGGGCGTATTATTGGCCTGTAAGAGAATATGTAGTTTATCTTGACCACTGAAGCTACTGTCAAATTTTAGCCGAACGCGATCGCTAAAAAATGTCTCTCGGTCGATTTTCTCGTCAGAGGGTTGTTCCCCACTGGGCACGGCACGGTTGTTGCCAAAGGCATTTCCCAGAGCGAAAATCACATCCCCTGAAAGCTTAGCCGTAGTGGAAAATTGATGGTCTTCTAAGAAAGCTGTACGGCTTTCTAAGTTATCGACTCGTCCGCCAAGAGTTGCGAGTTCAACTTCAAATTCTTGAAGTAAACGATTAATCTTATCGATGTCCTCTTGGATCATAGTATTAGAGGAAGCAATCAAACGTTCGATTTGATTGAGACAAGAGTTTAACCCAGCCGCAAATTCATAACGAGACAGAGATTGATTGCCACGATAAGTCTGATTGGGGAAACCAGCAATACAGCCATAGCGATCGACCAAACTCCTAAGGGCTTCATACGCCCAATCATTAGGAGCAATATCACGTAATTGATTAACGTTGGTAACTTGAGACTTATTTCTCAACCGATTAACGTTGGTGACTTGAGACTTATTTCTCAACTGATGAACGTTGGTGACTTGAGACATTAAACTATCTTCTTCTAGCTCTGTCTCCATAGCTAGAACAGGACAATCGAACATCAACGTCGAGCCGACTAATCCTAAAATAAACCCAAATACTTTAAGGACAGTCTCTTTATTTTTATTTTGACAAGAGAAACCAGATAGAGAACCTCCGTGGATTCTCTCGTATGGGGACAAGGAACGAGATTTACTGGCGGGAAACCTAGTTTCTTTTCTCGTCACTGTTTCATAATTGAAAAACATTGCTTTACATTCGTTGCGATATTACCGTTAGTTGCATTAGGTAGTCTTTTTTAGCTATCACAATTCACTGAAATTTTGCTTAATTTGAGTTGAACTCATTCGTGATAATTTGAGAGACTACGCTGTTGCTCAATTAGTTTTAAGCCAATAGCTTTTGGCGTATTTTGTTGTCACCAATGGTTAAACTCCATTGCTGTGCTGATTAAATATTTAATTAAGTATTTCTTGGCTTTAAGCGGGTTTTAATTCTTTTTTAAAAGTTTAAAAAAATATAGTTTTATTGCTGATAGTTATAATTTTTTAGCGAAATTAACTTAGCAAAATTACAGTGGTTTGCGTATTAGTCTGGGACAATAAAATTTTCAAGTTAATAGATGATAATCAAGATTAAGAAACTATTAAGAAATTAATCTGTAATTGTAATTGTAATAGTTATGCAAACCACTGAATCTAAGCAAAATTGACTAAACTATAATCCACTAAATAAACATACCAGAAATCTCAACCAAAAAAAATGCCATTTTCGGTCAATTATCATCTACAGTTTAATTTTTTGAGATGAAATCATTGCATATTGTTCGTTCCAGTGGATTATTACCTTTCGTTAAATTTTTAGATAACATAGGCTGTCCAGTTAACCGTCTTCTGGAACAACACAAACTAAGGCGAGATTTAATATTCAATCCCAATGACTATCTGCCAGAACATCAACGTTGGCTCTTTATTGAACAAGCTGCTCGTTTGGAAGGACTCAAGACTCTTGGAGGTTTAGTTTCATTAAGCTGTTCTGTCGAAGATCATGGTCTGATCACACAGATAGCGATACAACAACCAACCCTTGAAAAATCTTTACAAATTTTTTGTTTTTTAATTGGAAAGCATCAAACTCGTCTTAAAAATAAAATCCATTTCACTATCAAACCGCCCATAGCAACGGTTAGTTTCCCGAAATATAATCTAGTTGATTTTTCTGGACATGATCTTGGAGAGCAAACCTTGTTATTTGGCATTTTTAAAATCATCCAAAAATATTTAGGGAAAAAAACCAAATTATGCGAATTTTATTTTCCAGATATCAAGAAACTTAATTACTGGCGCTCTTCCTCACTTTTTGATGAGCAAAAATGGCATCTGAGCAATTCTTGTTACGCCATTACTTTCCCTAGTAATCTTGTGTATACTTCTGGTTTTTGGAAGAAATTAGAAATTCCGCAGTCGGATGTTGAATCATGGATGAGTTCACAACCTCCCGAATCATTTACCGCAAAAATAAACTTACTGATGCCGTCTTTTGTAGAACAAGGTATTATCAAAATTACGGATATCGGTGATTTAATAGGTATTAGTGAGCGCACATTGCGACGGCGTTTAGAAAATTCTGGGACTAGTTATCGTAAAATATTAGAACAAAACCGCTTGGAGATCGCCCAGCAGAAACTTCTTAATAGCAATGACTCGATCGGAGAAATTTCTTTTAAGCTGGGATATGAATATCCTGAGCATTTCTCTCGTGCCTTTAAGCTTTGGACTGGGACTAGCCCGAGTAAATTTCGTATTAATAACGCAACTGCTACCCATTAGTGACCAATTAAGACACTACGCTGTTTGTTAGTTTGTTTTTAGCTATAAGCTTTTGAGATATTTTTAATAAACTTCTCGTGCCAAACCAGCCCATGAATAGTTTGTTATTTGGGAACAGCTCTGCTCGGTCAGAATATGGGAAAATTCTCTAACACGAGCATCTAAGAAACTTTGGATAAGTTTTATGGAATGGTTCTAGATTACCTACAAGTTTAATAATGAAAAGAAAATTTGGGATTTTTGGCGGTTTAATTCTTCTGGGGATTATTATGGCGATCGCCCTATACAAGCTACCTCCAAACTGGTTCAAACCTGATTATCTGGTCGATATTTCCAGTATTTTCACTCTAATCTCCTTTTCCGTTCGGAGCATGCTGGCGCTGCGGTTTCTGGCGATCGGCGCTCAGTTGACCTTCATTCCCTATGCCTATTTTCAACCCACTCCTCTCTGGACACCAATCGTCTGGAACCTTTTGTTTATGGGGGTCAATCTTTTCAATGTCGTCAAGCTGTTCCTAGAAAAACGACCTGTCATTTTTAACCCTGATGAAGAGAAACTATACAATTTAGGGTTCAAGACACTGAATCGTCGGGAATTTCTTACACTCCTGACAATTGGCGAGTGGCGAGATGGAGAAGCAGGAGAACAAATCCTCATCCCAAACAAGCAAAGTGCTTACGTTTCGGTTTTATGCCGTGGTGAGGCAGTTGCGTTTTTAGAGGATAGAGAACTGGCAAAAATCCCTGAAGGCAAGCTACTCGGGGTTCCGTCTGCCTTGGCAGGGGAACCTAGTCTTGTTGGAATTAAGTTGGGCACTTCGTCTCGCTACATGCGCTGGTCGGTCGTCCAACTGCGAGAGTATACCGACAAGCGACCCGAGATGCGCGAAAAGTTCCAATCCATTGTCAGTCGCGATCTGCTCAACAGCTTAAGGGAACTGGAAGAATTGGGAGTTAAGAAATTGATGGAACCTAACGATTCTCTATAAAAAATTATTGTTCAGATTAATGGTTTCAGTTTCATTGATATCAAGACTCAGATTAATTTGGGGGATTTCTCTGGGTCAATTCCTCTTCTTTGGTTTAGACAATCTGGCGATCGCCAGTCCGAAATTTAATCAAAACAACCAGATTCAAATGCTTGCATCCTCCGAAGATCAGGATCTTGAAGCAAAATTTCGACTTGACCAAAGTTTAGAAATGATTAAGGAGATGGATGACTCTGAACATAAAGTCAATCTGTTAAAGGATTTGGCTGTATCCTATGCACAATTGGGCAAGATGGACATAGCAAACAGAATTTTAGAGCATTGTTTAGCGATCGCCAAAAGCTTTGAGGATCTGGTTTTAAAAGTAACTAGCATCACTAATATTGCTAAGTCTTACGCCCAAATAGATCAAAAACTCCAAGCAATTGAGATTCTCAACAATGCTGTTGAGCTGGCAAGTACTGTTGCCGATAAATCCCAGCAGGGGCAATTGTTATGGGAAATTTCCCTAAAATATGGAGAAATTGGACAAGAAGAAACAGCTCAAACTCTATTTGCCCAAAGTCAAACTGCTATCGCCGCCAGCAATCAACCCCAACCAGAGTTCCCTTTTACCCCAACTCCTCCTACTTTCACCTTAGGATTTGCGGGAAATTTTCATGATTATCGAGATACCACTGCTTTGCTGGGGATTAATTTGGATTATGCTCAACAATGGTCAAAACATGATTTTTTTATTGATGGTAGTTTTAGTCTAGATTATGATAATAGCCGTACCGTTAATCAACTGCGTCCCATAACTTATGTTCTGAGTGTTTATCGCCGTCATTTGAACGCAAAATGGAATTTTTTTACCGACTTTTTTAACAGCACTAACCAAGACTTATATTCCTCAAAAAATGATGATGAGGATTTGACAATTATTACTTCTGTTTTTGCTGGCGGAGGTTTAAATTTGTGGAGGGGAGAATCTCCCAGTAATTTTCTAGATTTTCAATTAGGTATTGGAGCTCGTTATGAGTTTGATTACATCGATTTTGAACGCAGGCGTAATCAAGTAGATCCAACTCTTATTTTGGGTTTATTGGGGAGAAATGTGCCCCTGGGCAAGGTCACGCTGAATCAAACTTTTGCCATTCTTCCGTCGATAAGTAGTTTAGAAAATTTCTTCATTGTTTCTGATAGTAATCTTTCTATTCCTTTAAGTAAAAAATGGTCATTCAGTAATCGTTTATTTATGCGCTATCGTAATGAGAAAATCTTTGAAGACAATCCTAATCTAGAATTCGTGTTTTCTACAGGGATAAACTATAAGTTTTGAGCATTGAGCAAAAATTAATTAAATTCCCTCTTTCCAGCAGGCTTAATGAGTAGAAAGTATATGTTTAAGCTTTAAAATAGACTAACTTTAAATGAAGTCCCTGTTTTATTTAATATGTTTAAGCGATCGC
The DNA here is from genome assembly GCA_942490675.1 of Cyanobacteriota bacterium. Taxonomy (GTDB): domain Bacteria; phylum Cyanobacteriota; class Cyanobacteriia; order Cyanobacteriales; family Xenococcaceae; genus Waterburya. The sequence continues at coordinate 46,270 of CALNYB010000006.1, forward strand.
TTTTCTGGTTATCTTTAGTTTTTTGTGTTCTGGTCTTGTTTGTTCAACCAGTTAAAGGAGCATCATTTAAAGTTGGCCCTGATTGCAATTTTACCTCCTCTGTTCCCCGAACCAGACCTTCTTTAGAAGCTGATGAACCGACTAAAGTATCTATTGGCATTTATCTGATTGATATTCTTCAACTTGACGAAATCAGAGAAAGCTTTGAAACCCAGTTTTTTATGCAATTGCAATGGCAAGATCCACGTTTAGCCAAAAAATTACGTAACAAATCCATACCTTTTTGCAATGTAAAGCTAGATGATATCTGGAATCCGAAACCTTATGTGACCAAACACCACAAGTTAAGCAAAGAATTCGTACGGCGGCTATAACTCCGCAGGTAATATCCCCCAATTAAGATTAGTTTTGATCGCTTACTCGATAAGTCTTTGACTTGGGATAAGTTTCACCAAAATACATCATTTGTTGCGGAATTCCCACCTCAATGCCCTGCTGGTCAAATTCTTTTTTCAGACGGCGACGAAATTCCCGTGCCACTGGCCACTGTTGCAGGGGTTGAGTCTTGATAATAAGTCGAATCAAAATTCCTGTATGGGAAATATTCTCAATGCCCAAGATTTCTGGTGCTTCTAAAATGTTCTCTTGCCATTGGGGATCGCCATATAGTTGTTGGGCAACCTCTTCTATTACCTCCATAACCCTATCCACATCGTTATCATAGCCGACCTCAATGGCATAATTGACCTGCGACCAATCACTGGAGAGATTTCGCACCATCTCTATTGACCCATTGGGAAAGGTGATTAACTCTCCATCAAGATTCCGCAATTGGGTGACCCGCAAGGTAATTTTTTCGACTAAACCGCCTTGGTCACCAAGGACAATCACATCTCCCACTGCATACTGGTCTTCCCACAAAATAAGCAGACCACCGATTAAATCTTTGAGCAAGTTCTGAGAGGCCAGAGAAAGGGCAAAACTAGCAAAACCGAGGAAAACTGCGATCGCTTGAGTAATCGTACCTAACTGATGCAGATGATAGAGGAGGGTGACTCCAATCAAGAGGGAAACAAATACTTTCAGCCAACCTTTAAGCGCTCTAGACAACGTAGGAAGACGCAAAGCTTTGCGGTTTGATTGTTCTTCACTCCAACGTCTAATAAGAAAGTCAATGAAAAAATCCCCCCCTGTGAGAATCAAACGAGATATCAGTAAGAGCAGTAAAATAAGTAGCGGTAGGGCAAGGTTAGCTTTCTGTCCCAAAGTGAGAAACCAATCCACTGGAGGCCAGTGATTAATTGCCTTGGAACCCCAAGCACCATTAATGGTCACACCGATAATCCAATTACTCAAGGGACGAGTTTTGTAAAACAAGCTACTCAAGTAGCCAATCCCGATCATCCACATCAGCCATTGAAACCAAAACAATACAGTTCTATAAAAAATATTGAGACTATAGCTTTGCCTCAGAAAAAGGGTTTGCTCGAACGGTATCTGTTGGAGCGGTTGAGCAATCTTTGGTGATTCAACTGTAACTGGCGATGAATCAGAAATCGAATTATCCTGGAGTTGAACATTTCCCGCTTTGTATAAGCTATTATTGATCCTCCTTTTTTTTGAATTGAGGCGCTTTTGTCCCCATCTCAAGCTCAGGCTAGTCACGGTCAGGACGAGAAAGACGAGCAGACCATGTCGCCCTTGAGAGAACAGATGAGAAGTCTGACGCTCTCTCCAAGCTTGAATCAAGGCATTTTCTGCAATCTTGGCTGTTCTTTCTGCGATTTTTAACGGTTGTGAACCTCCGAATCTAGGTCTTGCAACCGTTGCTTGAGTAACTGTGTAAAGTATTTCTGGCACATCGTTTTTCGGAAAACTGATCAAAACAACCGCAGTCTCTTTTTTTTCAGAGACATCAATTGTTAGCTGTTTTCTCAGTTCTCTTTCTTGTGCCTCTAGTTCCAATATTCCCCGGTGAGGGAGAACATCGCGAGAATAGCGGGTCATATTATCTAAGATTTTTTGCAGCTTACTGTGAATTACATGGGAGCGAATAGCTGAACCATGGCGATCAAATTGACTATCACCCACTCTCAAGTTGACGAATGATTCAACAGTCCCGAGCATTTTTCCATCGAGAAACACCGGAGAAATTTCTAAGTTGCCAATAGTGAAGACGGGAATGTAGGACTCAGGACTAATACTATCTTCAGACCAGTTTAGATCGGGTGTCATTTGGGCTACTGTAGGAAAGTCCCAAGTTAATACCAGAGTTAAGGCCAGTAGTCCAATGGAGAGCTGCAAGGCTAGAATCCGAATAATTCTCCTGATCATAGAAATTCTCACTTTTACTCAGATTTATAGGTTACGCTGACAAAAAAATTAAAAAGTTTTATTTTACAGTTGCCCAGGAGGAAACGAAGACAAAGGACAAATACTAAGATTTTAACTCTGACTTGAGAGAATACCTCAATACCTTATTGGTCTGAAAAATACTGTAAATGAAGTAAGAGGAAAAGTAATCAAAGCAACTTCAGTATTAATACTTTTACTCTAACAGAAGAAAATTTGTGTTTTCCACAGGATTATTAGACTATAGGTTTTGAGCAAACAGCAATTAAATTTCCTATTGCAAGCAGTCTTGCTGAGTAAAAAGTAAGTATGTAGGCAAATTTATTTGTATATTTTGTTAGGTGTAGTTATAGTTGTCTTTCCTCCCCTGCTCCCCTGCTCTCCTGCTCCCCTGCTCCCCTGCTAAAACTATACAGTTAATTTTGCTTAAGTACTTATATGTTTAGGATGGAAACTGCCCTCTCCCGAAAAACTTTCACTCATTATTTAGTGATTTCATCTAGCCGAAGATAAGCGAAATAGTTACCTCAACGAATCAATGAATCAGATTAGCCAAATTCTTAAATCCCTATTTCGCATTCCGCCATTCCGTCAAGTTTTGGTATTTTGGAAAGCACTCACCGCTAGTTGGCGCGTTTATCTAGAACAACCTGTTCCCCTAGAAGAATTAGCCAAGTCTCGCGAAGCTGCTTCCATCCCTTCTTTTGGTTTCTTTTTCTTGTTGATTAGCGCTACGATCATTGCTACTTTGGGACTCTATGCAAATAGTGCAGCAGTAATTATTGGGGCGATGATTGTTGCACCTTTAATGAACCCTATTCTGAGTATGTCTTTTGGCATTGTTACAGCTAATTGGAGACTGTATAAGCGTTCGATAGCAACTGTGGCTCTCGGAACTTTTGTTGCTATCTTCACCGCTTACTTAATTAGTTTTTTCCTCCCAGTTGAGGTTGTTCGCTCAGAGATTATGGCACGAACTGCTCCTAGTTTAATTGACTTAGGAGTTGCGATTGCTGCTGGGGCGGCTGGTTCATTTTCTTTAACCCGCAAAAGTATCGCTAATTCGATCGCGGGAGTTGCCATTGCTGTTGCTCTAGTCCCTCCATTATGCGTAATAGGAGTCGGATTAGGAATTGGCGAGGGGCTGATTACAGAGATTGGTCAAACTACATTCACTGATATTAATGTAACCGAAGGAGCATTTTTACTATTTCTAGCCAACTTAACGGGAATTACTTTTACCTCTTGCATTGTGTTTCTTTCTCAAGCCTATGGTAGTATTAACAAGGCATTTCAAACGCTTGTGATTTGGTTGTTGATTATTGCTCTCTTGATTTTTCCGCTAAACAATTCACTACGAGAATTTTTTCTTGCTAACCAAGTCAGTAAAGAAATCAATCAAATCAGAATTGAGAACCCCGAAATTGCCCAACAAGCTCAAACCCTTTATGTATATGTCAATTTAGAGGGGACCACTGCCTATATTAAAATTTTGACTATCGTACCAACAGGTTTATTGAAGGATGATTTTTTAAAGGATACAGAACAACAGATATTCGATTCCATTTCTTCTACTCACGACATTAAAGCAATGGACTTAGATCTACGACTAATTCCTGTTGATATTCGGCATTATCAATCAATTTATAGCCCATCCCATCAGACCAATAGATAAATAAATAAATAAATACCGTACCCACAACAAACTGCTCCCTGTAAAAGAAGTATAGCGATCGCAGCCATTATAATATAAATAGAAAGGTCATTCCATGATAATGGGAGGGCAAGATGAAAACTGATACTCTAGATTTTATTTCTTTTTTCGGTACTTCTTTAGCGATCGCAATTCTCTTAGTAATTGTGGGAGCGATAGGTACTGCTAAAGCGCAAACTACTGTACCCAATGTTGGTCAATCTGCATTAAATGGGTTGTTTACACCCACGGCAGCCGATAGATTCTTTGAAGAAGGAAGGCGCAATATGGCAAGAGAAAGCGCAATCTTAGCTGATCCAGAACGTTATTACCGTGAAGATAGTCTTCAGATCAATAGATTTGACATCAAAATAATCGACGAAACTGGAGAAAAAATACCAATTTCTGATTCTCTTGAAGATGATCCTCAACAAGAACTAGACTAAAGTTCTTGCCCAAGTTATATACTTGACAAAAATTAACTGACTAAGAGCCAAAAAGTAGAGAGTCGAGTTATATCAATTGCGTTAGTTATAAACAAAAGAAAAAGGTTTCGGGAGTCTTGCCGTGTTTCGACCCCAAAACCTTCTTCTCTTACACTTACTCCTCACACACAATTAATAGTCTACGGGGATTACTAGATTTATGCTCAGTCAGAGTGCCACTTTGCATACTGTCACAATATTGGCTACAGCTAATGATTGTTGGCTCAATTAACTGACTATAGAAGGTTTTTTGTCCTTGCTATCAAAGAAAGTTTTGAGAACGCTTTCTGCCATCTGTGGACTGCTTAAGCCTAAATTCGCTTTTGATTGGTCAGGAGTAGCATGATCCACCAGAATATCTGGCACACCAAAGCGTTTGACTGGCACCAGCACATCATGCTCTTGTAGAGCTTCAAGGACGGCTGAACCAAAACCACCCATGAGACAGCCTTCTTCTAGGGTTACAACCTTACCAGTACGTTTGGCCAGGGGAACAATCAAATCTGTATCCAGAGGCTTGACGAAGCGAGCATTAACTACCGTAGCTTCGATGCCATGTTCGCGGAGGATTTCCGCTACTTGTAATGCTGGATATACTTGAGTCCCATAGCCAACTAGCAATAAATCGTCTCCATGGCGCAGGATTTCTCCTTTACCGATTTCAATTGGTTCCCAACCTTCTTCCATCAGTGGTGCACCAACACCATTTCCCCGCGGATAGCGTACGGCGATCGCACCACCTTGATAGTTAACTCCTGTAACTACCATCCGTTGTAATTCGGCTTCATCTTTGGGAGCCATCACGACAATATTAGGAATACAGCGCAGATAAGCAATATCATACATACCCTGGTGAGTAGGACCATCTGCACCGACAATTCCTGCTCGATCTAAGCAGAAAAAGACTGGCAGCTTTTGAATACAAATATCATGAATTATTTGATCGTAAGCCCGCTGGAGGAAGGTGGAATAAATTGCTGCCACAGGCTTCATGCCTTCACAAGCCATCCCCGCTGCCAGAGTAACCGCATGTTGTTCGGCAATACCGACATCGATATATTGTTTAGGTAGTTTACGTTGTAGCTTATCTAAACCCGTCCCTGTTGCCATTGCCGCAGTGATACCGACGATCTTAGAATCATTTTCTGCCAGGGTGGTTAAAGTATCGGCAAATACTTTGCAATACTTGGGTGGTTTAGGTTTAGTGGCAGGAATGCCTTTTCCTGTAGCCAGATTAAAGGGACTTTGAGCATGATAGCCTACCTGATCTTTTTCAGCGATCGCATATCCTTTACCCTTAACTGTCGCTACGTGAACAAATACGGGACCAGGTACTTTGTGAGCTTGTTTGAAAGTGGAAATTAATTCTTCTAAGTTGTGACCATCAATTGGACCAAAATATTTAAAGCCCAACTCTTCAATTACAGCACCTACCTTGGGTATCGCCAGGCGTTTCATGCCTTCCTTGACTCGTTCCATTTCTGGAGTTAAAGATTCACCGAAGAAGGGTAGCTGTTTAAACTGTTCTTCCAAATTATCAGATATGAACTGAACAGGATCGGACAAGCGAACCTTATTTAGATAGCGAGAAATTGCCCCCACGTTAGGAGAAATAGACATCTCATTATCATTTAACACCACCATCAAATTAGTATGAGGCAGATGTCCTGAATGGTTGATTGCCTCTAGAGCCATTCCTCCTGTTAAAGCACCATCACCAATAATCGCGACACATTTATGATCTTCCCCTTTAGCATCTCTCGCCAATGCCATGCCTAGTGCAGCGGAAATACTGGTAGAAGCATGTCCTGCACCAAAGTGATCGAACTTATTTTCACCAATTTTGAGATAACCAGCAACGCCATCTTTCTGGCGTAGGGTATCAAACTTACTATATCTGCCAGTAAGCAACTTGTGAGGATAGGCTTGATGTCCCACATCCCAAAGAACTTTATCAAAGTCTAAATCTAGAGTTTGATATAGAGCAATAGTTAACTCTACTACACCTAATCCTGGTCCGAGATGACCGCCGCTGCTAGCAACAGTTTGTAGATGTTTTTCTCTTATCTGGCGGGCGACATCCTCTAGCTGTCGGATTGGTAAACCGTGCAACTGGTTAGGATGGGTTATTTCGCTTAAATGCATACTGCCGTGTTCTCTAATAGAAGATTATCTATGTTTTTGATTAAATCAATTATCCTACTTTTTTTGGATCTTAAAAGAAAATAAGCTACTTTTCTTCTACTTTTCTGCAAACATATCTGACAAAAAAGTCTTAATTGAGCGATCGCTTCAAGGAAAAATCCTAACTCTAATTCGCTGACAAACCCTTGGTTTTCAACCATTCTGGGTTATATATCCGAGATTGGTATCTCGCTCCACCATCACACAATACGGTAACGATGGTATGTCCTGGACCCATTTGCTTGGCTAAAGCAACTGCTGCACCAACATTAATACCGACAGATCCACCCATAAATAGACCTTCTTTATTTAATAGTTGATACAGGACGCGGATACATTCATGGTCATCAATTTGCACCGCATCATCAATAGGCACGCCTACCATATTACCCGTAATCCGACTATTGCCAATACCTTCGGTGATCGAATTTCCTTCAGGTTTTATTTCTCCTGTCTTGACATAGCTATATAAACCACTCCCCATCGGATCGGCTACTATACATTGAATATTCGGATTTTGCTCCTTAAGAAACATCGAAACTCCCGCATAAGTTCCTCCTGTACCCGTGGCAGACACCCAAGCATCAATCTTGCCATCGGTTTGCGACCAAATTTCTGGTCCTGTAGTTTCGTAGTGTGCCTGGCGGTTAGCTAAATTTTCAAACTGGTTTGCCCAGATGGCGTTATCTAATTCTTCTGCCACTCGTCCTGATACTTTGACGTAATTATTGGGATTTTTATAGGGTACTGCGGGAACAAGTCGCACCTCTGCTCCTAAAGTTCTCAGAGTGTCGATTTTTTCTTGAGATTGAGTTTCGGGAATAATAATCAGGCATTTATAACCTTTGGCATTGCAAATATGAGCTAGCCCAATTCCCGTATTACCTGCTGTCCCTTCGACTACGGTGCCTCCTGGTTTTAGCAGACCTTTTTTTTCAGCATCTTCAATAATGTATAGAGCTGCCCGATCTTTAACTGAACCTCCAGGGTTAAGAAACTCAGCTTTTCCTAAAATTTCACAGCCTGTTTCTTCGCTAAAGCTATTGAGGCGAATTAGAGGAGTATTACCCACCGTAGCGACAAAACCATTCCTAATATCCATGACCTATAAAATTAGAATAAATCGACTTTATAGTCTTAAGATTACCTGAATTTTGGACTGAAAACCGATCAATTAATCTCCTTTAATCCATAGAAAGAACCAATTCCTGGATGGAAAGGTGCAAAAGTTTAGTCAAGAATTTTGAACGAACTCTTGAGAATGCCACCACCAAGATTAACCTTTGTTTTGTCAGACTGATGCTCAAAAGATTAGCTAATGCTTAAAAAGATCCCAAATGGGTTCTATAGCCATTTTATATAGCCATAGCTAGATGATTAATCCCTCAATTTTCGACACATTACTAGTATATTGAGGGATTTAAACCTAATTTTTTATGTGGAATGTAGTACTTTCTGGGCTGTGGTGGCTATTTATTAGCTTAGTAGTAATTAGCTTGATTTTGTTAGTGGGGTTTTATTTTCAAGGTGCATTTCGCGATCGCGTTGAATATCGAGTAGACTGCCCTCCAGACACCGCAGAATCATCATTTGCCACTATTTTAGCTAGTATCACTAACTCTTTTGTTACTCAAGGAATAGTTACAGATTTTTGGGCAAAGCCCGATTTAATTCAACAGGCTCGTTTGGATGCTATCAGTAAAGCACAACGTACGATTGATTTTGAAACCTTCTTTATGACCCCAGGTAAACGAGCGGATGACTTTGCTGTGGCGATCTCCGAACGGGCTGCTGCGGGGGTAGAAATTAGGCTAATTGTTGATAGTTATGGCACAAAGGATATTTCTAAGCAATATTGGCAGCGTTTACAAGCAGCAGGGATTAAAATAGTTTTTTTCAATTCTTTTAAATGGAAAGCTCCCTTAGATTATTCTGGGCGAACTCACCGCAAATTATTAATAGTAGATCGCCAAGTAGCTTTAGTGGGTGGTGCGGGAATTTCCGATCTTTGGGATGGCACGGAAAAAGCTGACGACAGGCAACCCTGGCTGGATGTAGAAATGCGCTTACAAGGCGATGTAATCCTATATCTAGAAGGTTCATTTTCTCAGCATTGGACTTATGGAGGAGGTACAGCAAATCTTTCTCGCGAACAACTGTCTCAATCTACTGAAGATAAACAGTGTCTGATGTTAGTTACTCCAGGGGCAAACCCTCAATATCGTTTTTCACCGATTAAAGCTTTAAAATACAATGCCATCATTTGTGCCAGAACCAGAATATGGCTTGCCAGTCCTTATTTTTTGCCCGATCCCAATTCTCAAGATTTACTGGTAGCAGCTAAGAAAAAGGGTCTTGATGTTCGCATCCTAACCACTAGCAAACGCAGCGATAAAAAACCTGTCTACTATGCCTCCTACGAACACTATGGCAAATTACTCCGAGGAGGAGTAGAAATTTATGAATATCAGCCCAGTATGACCCATGCCAAAATGCTATTAATCGACGATCGCTGGGCAATCACAGGCAGTGCTAATTTCGATCCCCGTAGTTTCGACCACAATGAAGAATTAGATATTGCTAGTCCTCAACCAGAATTAGTCAATAGTATTAAAAGCATATTTGAAGATGGTTTTGCTCAAAGCAAGCTTGTTACTTATTCAGAATGGGAACATCGTTCCTGGTGGCAACATCGCATATTGGGTAATCTGGTTGATTTTTTCCAGTGGCAGCTTTGACATATAAAGCCAGTGCTTAAATTGCTTATCATTGGAATTCAACAGCTAAAAGAAGACTGGGAAGAAATAGAAATAACCGATCCGAATCTAGACAAGGGCGATCGCGTTTTGGCTTTTGTCAATGGCATGGGCGGGGGTGAACGAAAAAAGGTGTGGCAGTTAAACAATAGAGAAGCTTTGAGTAACGAGTAACGAGTAAATACTTATTACTCATTACTTATTACTCATTACTTATTACTCATTACTTAAACAACGCGAAAATTAATTGTTGCCACCGTAAATTTCGCTCACCCCATGGGCGGTACGCCGTTATCTGAGCTTTATATCGTTTATCGTAAATTAGCCCAAATTTGCTCCGAGCAGAATATTCAAATAGAACTAGGTCAACTAATACACATTCTTGGGATAGGAATATTAACTGAAAAAAGGCGATCGCCCTAATTACATCTTGCCATTTCTAGCGAACCAACCAACCACTGCAGCGATAATAATAAATGCTATCTGTCGCCAATTTTTAAGTTCACCAAATTTTTCGGTAATTTCAGGTATTTTTTGAACAGAGGTTTCAATATTTTTCTGTTTAGCATCTACAACTTTAATGTCTCCTCTAACATCGGCGATTTCTTGTCTAATATCAGAAATTTCTTGTTTTAATTCAGATTTAACATTATCAATTTTCTTATCTAATTCGTTAAATTTGTTGTCAATTTTCTTATCTAACTCATTAAACTTATTATCGATTTTTTTATCTAATTGATTAAAATTATCTTTGATAAATTCTTTAAGTTGTTGAATATCTGTGTTAGATGTGGTGGTCATTGCTATAATTGCAGTTTAAGATTTTTAGAAATTTGTGAATCCTAATGTTGTTGTAGTAAATGGGTTTCTTTTTTTATTTTATGACTTAGCAGTAAAAACTGATAACTGTTGTTGTCCTGCGTAACGTTAGTAACATCAGTTAACTAATTCAGCATAAGTACTAATCGGGATTCCCCAGCTAGATTTAATCATTTGTTCTAACTGTTCTGGTGGGGGTTCACTACCGTCTTCAAAAATATAGACTCCAAAACTAGGATCTCGATACTTACCTCGTCCATGAATTGCCACCAATAATCCCTCAGCGTTAAAAATGGGACTGCCACTCATACCAATTGCGGTGTCGTTGGTATAGCCAAGCTGATAGCCTTGAGGTAGAGACTTTAGAGGAATGACCGATACTTCGCCCTGAGTCAGACGAAATGCTTCGTTACCCAAGTCCAGACTATTAGATTCGCCAATTTCTAAAGGAAATCCTGCTGCATAAACCGTATCTCCAATCTGAGGCATGGTTGTTGATAACTGAGGGACGGGATATTCAACTTCACTATAAAATTGTAATAATGCTAAGTCGGCATTTCCCAATTGTTGAGGTATTTCAAGCAATTGATGCTGCTCATTGTCGGCAGTTAGAATTAACGGGTTGCTAGAGTCTACTACATGCCAGTTAGTTAAAACTGAATAAATATTACCATGGCGATTGATAATTACCCCAGAACCAGCAGAATCGGCTTTGACAACTCGCACCGTAGCTGATTGACACAGTTGATAAATATCATTCTGGAGATTGCTTTTGGGTATGACATTCTCAGTTGGCACTAACTGAGCAAATACCTGAGCGCTTATATTCAAGTTAAGCTGACCATAGCAAGCAGCGATCGCCGTCAGAGAAAATAAGCTTAGTCTGAACCTAAGCCAGACAGGATTGCAGTCTTTCATATAATTAAGACTCTTAAAACTAGTTATTAGAAGATACTTATTAATTAATTATCTTCTGCTTCTTGCAACTTTTTACCGACATTGATATATGGGATTGTGCTAGAAGACTCATAATTGGAGTCTAAGTTTTGTTGTCCACTTCCCCAAGCAAAGAGATTATTCAGGGCAGCCACGCCATCTTGTCCTGGTCTTAGGGTGTATACAATGCCCTCACAGGGACCATTATCACGACTAGCAACGCAGATAATCTGCTGTTGGTTTTGCATTCCCAAAGTGACGTATTTGAGCTTGCCATTGACTCTGTATTCTTCTAAGCGTTCGCTCACCGTTTGACAGCGAGATAAAGGAGTCCAATTAGAATCGGAAAAATGCTCAGAAATCCATTTGATCCAGGGTTCTTTAACTCCCTGAGAATTGTGATACATGGTGGTGGGAATAGTCTCACTAGCATCGCACTTGAAACCTTTTGCGGTCTGAGCTTGAACTGAGTTAATCGAGCTAATGGAGATTGTGGTAATAGCGATCGCTAATGCGGTGAGACTAAATTTATTTCTTCTATTTCTTCGGTTTGGTAGTTTCATAGTCAAACTAGAAAGATTGTTGTTGCCTTTATTTGTAATATGCTGATTTCTATTTACTATGCAATAAAAAAGTAAAACTTTCTGATGATAGCTACTACCAAGATGAGATCTCTATTTATTGAAAAATACTACATTTTGAAGTGCAGAGCGTGGGCTAGAATATTAGTAAAACTTTAATATTCAGTGGAATAATGTACAATGCAAGCAACCAAAATAGGGAGATGGTTTGGAAAAACTGGAATTGCTATCTTGGTCGCTGGGATAACTATTTCTCTAAGTCCATATCGAGCTAAAGCTTCTGAAGAGATTACTTTTACCTATGGTGGAGCAACTCAATCAGTTTCATTAGAGGAATTACAGGTTTTTGCTGCTACTGGAGAGATATCTCCTTCTTTAGACTTTTTGTTAAATTTCAGTAAGCAAAATCCCTCGATGATGCGTTGGATCTTGAAGCAAGAATTTCCTGCAAATATTAAACTAGTTTATGACTTGCTCAATACCGCGCCTGGAGAATATGTCTTGTCTCAAACTAGTAATGTTGTTAGCTCTAAATCAGAAAGAGCTAACGTTACAGCCTTAAGAGGCGCTTTGGTAGCTTCCGCCAGTGATGATAATATGATTTCTTTAATTGAATTATTGGAGAATTATCCGACGCAGCAAGTATATGTCAACGGCAAGCTCCTAGCAAAAGCGAGAAATAACCTCAGTCAATTTGTGGAAGAGACGAGCAAATATATCCAATTACCAGTAACTTTTCCGATAGAGTAGTTAGAATTGACGATCAAGTGGGATTTGTGTCTTATTACTTTATGTCTTATAGTAATAGGCACTTGTATTAGGACACTTATTACTCATTATGTTATATGTTATCCCCATATGGGACGGGGAAAAGTGCCCTTGTGGTACTCATTACTTACGAGCAGTTAACTTTTCTGTCCTAACCGATTAACCTACTGCGATATTACTTATAGTCTCAGAGGAAAAAGAGCCATAAGATAGGGAGAGGAATATCTTTAAATCTAAATTTTAATTATTTTAAATGCTGACCTATTCAGAAGAATCTCTTAAAGTCAAACCTATCTCTGCTGAAGAACTAAAAAAACAAGAGCGGATGCGTGATGTTACCTTGCTATTGCAGCAAATTGTAGAACGAGAAGAGGTAGCTTTAAAACTAATTATCGATAGCTTGATTGATGTCGGCTCGATTAACTATGCCAATCATAAGTTACACAATCCTCCTTTAAACAAAATTATGAAGGTTTTGGTGAGTTATATTAAGCCTATCGCTCGCAAAGCCGCTCTATTTTGGATAAAAAGAAATCTGCCAAACCTTCTTACAGCTTGGCTGGAAGGGAAAGTATCTTTTGAACCAGTAGCAATAAACAAAGAAGAGGAGGTTACAGGAGATATAGAAACTGTTGGGAATATATCACATTCTGATTCTTAAACTTAGAGCTTAGGGCTTAGGTGATTTCTAGAAATAAATATACCAGTAAATCGACAGAGCAGCTAGTGATGTGACAGCAATACTTGGTACTTTCTTTGATGGAAATCACCTTAAGGGAAGTCCAATTAAATAAACATCCAATAAAAGTGTAAGGTCAAGAGAAAGAAAAAACGTCGATTGTTTTCCCTGATATCACGGATTTTCATGGTGAGAAACAGCCCCTAAAGAACCTACATTCAGCAGGTTCTTTAACAGAGGAAATAATATTTTTGACAGGCTGAACCAAGGAAGCGCAAAATGTGTCTTTGTGAATCGTTCAACTTAATCGACCACTTTCGACCATCCAGCCAAACTAAATGCACAGACTGAAAACATTGCAGCACCCACCGCAGTGTGGGTCGCGCTGTGGGCTTACCCCGTTGATTGGGAATCGTTTCTATGGCCTCGGCTAAAGAAGAGCGAAGTTGTCGTTGACCGATGCTGTAGACCAGCAAACATAAGCCCATAATCATGGCCAGGGCAGCTACTCGTTGAGGTAACTTGACAAACAGCCGAGAGGCAAAAAATAGGGGGTCTTTGAGGAATCGAAAGCCCCGTTCGCAGGACTGCTGATTTTTGTACTCTTGCAGAATCGTATCATTCGGCCACAGCTGTCAGGGTCTTGAGCTAAAACAGCCAGAATACTGGTAAGTGATTTATTCCGAGTGCCTGACCAACATCTATGTAGAAGGCTCGAAGCGCTTCATACTGTTTCTGAGCTGTGGATTGAGGGATTGTAAAGAAATCTTTCGCTTGCATGGATTAGGGGCTATTGTTACAGTGAAAGCAATTATAAAATCTGCTTAATTTATGGTCAAACATGGTGTTAGGACTGAAAACGGCTGCTAAATAGGGCTTTGAGTCCTACAATTACCTTCAGTATCTCAAAGCTGAGCTTCACAAAATTTCACTTTTTCCAGTAACAGCCCCTGTTACTTGCCCTTTGTAAAGTTCCCTTAAGCTGCTACAACTCTTACCCTACATTATCCATACCTGTATTTCTCTTCAGGTATTCCCAGCAGATTTAGGGGCGCTTTTTAACATGAAAATCCGTGATTATAAACAGGGGTAGCGATTGACATAGACAACGAAGCTCAAAAATATCTCTTTTCAGCTTCCCATGAATAATGTCTCTGTTTCTCTTAATGTTACTATATCTAGTTTTCAAGTACTTCTGCCAGGCACTCAGGCGATTTGCCTGAGTGCAGGCGCTGCGCGGACAGCTTCGCTGGCGCAACAAGCGATCGCATCAGGGAAAAATCCCTTTTGGTTAGAAAAAACAAAATCTATACAGAGTAAAGCTTTGAGGTACTTGTGTCAGGCAGTCAGCCTTGCGCCTTACACCGATGTTATCCCCATTCGAGGATATTATCCCCATTCGAGGACAAGTCCCACGAAGATGGGACAAGTGCCTTTGTGGTAAGCGGGGTCTGACCGCTAATTCACATCAAACGTATAATATTATCCTCAATCTGGGTATATTGAAGGGGGAGTGTTATCTACAATTTCTTTGAGAATTTTCGCTTTCACTGCTCGACTGAAATCAGAAAAGTCTTCGGCAACCTCAATAAAAGAACCTTCTCCACCAATTACATTAAGTTGATAATGTTCATCAATGCGATCTTCAAACCAGTCTGAGTCTCCATCTGGCATATTGATCGGCAATCCATTGATGATAATTCCTTGATTAACTGCATTGTCACGAGTACTTTGTAACGTAGGACAAATCATCTCTACATCGCAGCCATCAGTATAGTAGGAGATACCATCTCCTGACACATCAATTACTAAAGCTTCTCCTTGATAGTTATTATTAAGTAATGAGTTGGTTGCTGTTCTAACTCCTAGCTCAATATCCGTCCCTGATGAAGTTAAGCGACTAAAATTTTCCAGGACATTAGCAAAAGCTAATACATCTGACTCCGTTTTGAGATGATACCAACCCATAGAAGTATCTGATTCGCTTGTCCATAGCTCCATAGTAACCGCTAATCCTAAGGGTAAATTGGTAATAGTAGAAATTACTTCTGAATCTCGAAAAGCATTTGCATATCCAGTACTTTGCAAATCGTATTCATCATTATCAATGCTACTAGAGGAATCAACAGATAAAACCAATTCCATGTCGACTGGTATCTTATCCGTAGCTGCAACAGGAAAGGTAATTGCCAAAAAAAGCGTTGATGCTGTAATTATTTCTTTGATTTTCATCGGGAATAATTATTTTAAAAGTGTGGTTATATCTCAAAAGATTTATGAGATTATTACCTAACAATAGTAAAGTATATTACGTGTATAAAACATCAGTAAAATTACGATAATATTGACTCTGACATGATTAAACTTGCAAGATAAAATTACTTACTGATGATCACTCTATAGGTTCATCTTATCTTGTTAGGCGATCAAGCTTTTTGATTAAATTTTGCTGCTAAAGTCGATATCACCCTTCAGTTATTCGATCTTTGCGATACGTCCTTAATGTGAGCCAGATCACACTTTCTTGAGTTGCTTTATACTACGTTTATAAAACAAGATATTTTTTAAAGCAATGATTAAGATAGTCCAATTACAAATGATATTAATGTTGGGTTCTGTAGCTATTCCGTTTCTCAGTCAGTATCCTATTGTATTTTCTCTTACCAAAATTGTCGTCGAGCGCAATTTTTTTTTTACTTGAGACAGAAGCAAGCATCGCGCTTTACCAAAGATCCTGGGTTTAGACACATGGGGGTTTATCCTAAGTCACTGGGAACAAGCCCAGCGATCGCTTTATCTCCATCGTTAAACTAATTCTAAAAGTTTAAATCGGGGGGCGATCGAAAATCCAAATCAAAACAGTCGAGTAAGCATAGTTAATGATTGTTGTTGACTCCAACTTTAGGTATTAATAGCATTTTAATATCCTAACTTTTTAAGATCTCTCTTACCTGGGTAATTAAATCCAAAGCAGCTTGCCTAATTGTCTCTTGATTTGAATCCTCGCTACCATACAGATGAGGATACATAATCGCTCTAGAGCTACTAACTACTGCACCTAAGCCATCAGGATTAAAACAGGCTTTGATTCCTTCATTCCCGCCACCCTGTGCGCCGACACCTGGTACAAGAAATAAACTATTGGGTAATTGTTTGCGTAAACGAATGGCTGCTTCAGGATAGGTTGCACCGACTACTGCACCAATACCGCTATAGCCAAACTCACCGATACTCTTATCGGAAGCAGGTTTAATTAAATCGGCAATAATTTCGTAGAGATATCTGTTATTTATTTTCTGTTCTTGAATGATCGCAGCACCAGGATTAGAAGTTTTGACACAGACAAATATACCCTTGCCCCAGTTAATTGCTTCCTCAAAGAAAGGTTCGAGACAGTCTTTCCCTAAGTAAGGAACAATGGTAATCGCGTCAGCTGATAAAGGGCGGACTGGTTTGCTAGGTAAATAGCTTTGAGCGTAAGCTGTGGCAGTGGAGGCAATATCACCTCGTTTAACGTCTAAAACTACCAATAAACCGCGATCGCGCGCAGCCATAATTGTTTTCTCTAAAGCTACTATTCCAGCAGAACCAAATAACTCGTAGTAAGCACTCTGGGGTTTTACAGCAGGAACAAGATCGGCGATCGCATCTAACACCATCAGGTTATATTGATAAATCGCCTCGGCACAATCAGCCCAACTACTTTGCTGAGTAATTCCCTGTTTTTCTAACCAGCTTTTAGGCATTCTCTCCAAGGCGGGATCTAATCCGACAATACAAGGAGTTTTTTTTAGTTGGATTTGCTTTATTAGGCGATCGATAAACAGTTGCGCCATAGTAAATTTTTTGATTAACTCCCAAAGATTAATTCTATTTGAATTACTTTGCCGCTTGTTTTATAAATTCAATAAGGTTTCAATAAGGTAGCTCATAACTTAAGAAGTTAATGCTAGGGTTTTGGCATTCAGTTGCTCTGCTGTGCCAATAGCTTCTAATTTTATTTCACGACAGGTTCTTTTAATCAAGCCACATAATACTTTACCTGGTCCAACTTCGATAATATTTGTAACTTCTGATTGGGAAAATTGCAGCATGATTTCTCGCCAGCGGACTGAGCTAGTCATTTGTTGAGCTAGTCGTTTTTTTAGTTCTTGTTGGTCTGTAGTTGGAGTGGGGTCAACATTAGATAGGATCGGAATTTGGGCATCACTAAAGCTCACTGAATTTAATACGGCGAGAAATTGATCAGCCGCATCTTGCATCAGAGGAGAATGAAAAGCACCAGATACGTTTATTTTCATTTTCCTTTTTGCTTTTACCTTGCCTAAAATATCTTCTATTGCTTCAGGAGTCCCAGATATGACCACTTGTGCTTCACTATTATCATTGGCTAAAACCACGCCAGGAGTATTCTTCAAAGCTGTAGTTAGTTCAGAACGGTCAAACTTCATCAAGGCTGCCATTTTTCCTCCAGCAGCACCATCCATCAATTCGGCTCGTTTTTTAACTAGTCTCAATCCTGATTCAAAATCAAATACCCCCGCTGCATAAAGGGCAACATATTCTCCCAAGCTGTGACCTGCTAATAAGTCAGGTGAACCCAATTTCTCTACCAAGAGATCTGCCAAAATAGATTCCACAACATATAAACAAGGCTGAGTATACAGAGTAAGACCAAGAGTTTCTTCCTCTCCCTGACACATATCTAATACAGACCAACCCAGTATTTTTTCTGCCGCTTCAAACTTGGCTTGTGCGATCGCAATATCTTGGAGATCCATTCCCATTCCTACCGCCTGAGAACCTTGTCCAGGGAAAACCCATGCTGTTTTTATCATTGGTTGAGATTATACTTTTTTGAATGTTCAAACCGCCCGTATCATCAGAGTTAAGCCTGACTGTCCTAAGATTATCTTAATAAACAGTCCGCTATTGATTATCTCACTGTGATTGCAAATTTGTCGAATAAGAGTTAAGGAAAAACTAATTGGCTTTCTACCTTGACTGAGTTTCAGTTTTACTATTAACTTTGAGCAGTTGAGATTCTAAGATTCGATTGAGCCACCCTTTAAGATATTTGCGGTTAGCTAACTGTTCTTCAGCATCTTTGGTATCAAGAGGATGGGGGGCTAATCCTTTTACCGCAGCGGTAGTCACGCAGAACATTGATTTCTGAAAGCTTTCGCAAATCTGAATCCGCAAGTCCCCTAATCCACGAATGCTGTTCTGTTCATAAAACTGATGTAGATAGTCTGGTAAAAAATGTCGCATATCCTGCATCAATAATGTAGGAGGAATACCTGCGCCACCAATAGGCAGAGGATCAGCATATAATGCTCCGTAGTTAAACATCCCTGGATCATAAGGAATCTCATAGGCTTGAGCGTTATAGGATACGGTTCCTGTAAAGGGAGTTCCCCTGAAGAAAATAGCTTCCACATAAGGAACACCCGTATCCATTAAAAAGGTTAACCCTGCTGATTTGGGGATAATATCGTATTCTTGGTCACGCAGCTTAACTTTATAAGTAATGGGACGTGCTGCATCAGCCACTAAGCCATCAAGAATAAACTTAACTACGTCTGGAATAGATTTAATCTCACCACGATCATAACTATCAGATAGGTTAAGGAAAATATCACTCATTACCCGCCAAAACTGTCCCAATGCACTGTAGTAAGCCATCTGACGCATTTGTTCTGGGAGAAAGTCTTTAAATGCTTTGTGCAAAGCCAACATCAAAGGATTGTACCTATAGTAGGCTTGAATTAACTTTTCAGTTGACTCGGCAAACTCGGTGGTATCAAGATAAGCATCTACGCCACCTCCGCCATGCCAAAACATCGACTTCATACAATACTCAGCATATTCATAGTTGAGGCGGTCGTGCCAGATAAACTTTATGATTGTATTGGTATTTACTTCCCCATTGAAATATTTAAACAAGGGAAATAATTTCAAAAACTGAGTGTTGGCAACGTAACACAAGTTAATTGAATAAGCATCTAAGACTACTCCATAGCTTTTGAGGATACCGACCACTTCCACTAGATTTTGAGCAGAATCGTCCAGTAGAGCTTCTCCACTTTCCAATCTCGCAATATATTCATCGACGATAAAGGATTTAGAACGTTTAACTGATGTAGATGTGCTAACCATAATTATCTTGTCTGATTCCTACCTAATTATAAGATTAACCGCCTGTTAATAAGGCGATCGCCTGTACTTCGCTCCAATGAGTTACCCAATCTGGTTTGATACCAAAGGCTACAATCAGCAGCAACAGGACAAAAGCAGGAGCGTGTTCTGTCAATTTTACGGGAGGTATTTGAGCCAACCCTTCTGTAAGACGACCAAAAAAGACTTTATTGATTACCAATAAAAAGTAAACCGCCGTTAGACCAGTTCCCACTAAACATAAAAGAGTTGGTATCGGAAAAATGGGGAAACTACCTCTAAATACCAAAAATTCTGAGATAAAGCCCACCATCCCTGGTAATCCTGAACTTGCCATTACTCCTAGAATCATTAATCCTCCAGTAACAGGTAGTCCTCTTTCTGGGTTGAGCAACCCCCGCAAAACATTTACATCTCGCGAGCCAGTTTTTTTATAGACCATGCCCACTAGGAGGAAGAGAAAGGCAGAGATTAAGCCGTGACTAACCATCTGAAATACTGCTGCGGTCATGCTGAGACGGGTAGTGGCGGTTGCTGCCAAGAGAATGTAAGCCATGTGCGCAATTGAAGAGTAGGCTACCACCTTCTTCATGTCTGTTTGGGCGATCGCACAGGAAGCCCCATACAAAGCACTAATGCTGGCTAATATTGCTAACCAGGGAGCAAGATAAACCCAACCTTCAAGAAACAAGCCGACGCCAAAACGCAACAGAGCATAAGTACCCAGTTTTAACAATACTCCTGCTAGTAGTACTGATATGGGTGTAGATGCCTGTACGTGAGCATCGGGTAGCCAGGTATGGAAAGGGAAAATTGGAATCTTAATAAAGATACCAATTAGTAATGGCGCCAGTAACAATAACTGACTAGCTAAAGGAAGGGTATATCCTTGCAGGGTTTGATAATCAAAAGTACTTTCTCCAGTCAACCAAACTAAACCCAAAAAAGAAGCTAAAACTAAAATTCCTGACAGGGCAGTATAAAGCAAAAACTTCATTGCGGCATAGCCCCTTCTGGCACCACCCCAGATGGCAATCAAGAAGTATAGAGGAACAATTTCTAGTTCATAAAATAAGAAAAATAGCAGTAAATCCTGAGCCAAAAATGCACCAGCTGCACCACCACTGAGCAATAACAGCATTGCATAATATAATCTAGGTCTTTGAATTGTGGGACTAGTGCTAATAATGGCGATTAGCGTTAACAGACTATTAAGCAGTACTAAAGGAAAAGAAAGACCATCAATTCCTAGATGGTAGTTTAAACCAATCCATTCAATCCAAGGAACATCTTCGGCAAACTTCAAACCTGAGTGTTGAAAATCAAACTGAAAACTGAGAATTATATTGATGGTTAGAACAATGACTGCCGTAACAAGAGCAATATTGCGGGTATTTTTCCCTTCTAAGGGAAGCAAGCAGACTATGGCTGCACCCAGAAAAGGAATGAGGATTAAGGCAGTGAGCATAATGAATTAATGAATTATTATCTCTGGAGATTAAACAAAATCGACTGAAAAATTATTTTTAAAACTTGATCGAAGCTGATTTACACCAGACGTATTACATAATTGATGACCAATAATTAGTGACTATTGACCACTGACCATTGAGCATCGACCATAAAAGCAATCCCACAGCAATTACAATCGTGGCGATATAAAACTGAGATTGTCCAGAAGTATTGTACCTCAGTGCATTGCTACTAAAGATTGTGGCTAAACTAACTAAATTAACTGCCCCATCTACAATATAGCGATCAACCCAAGAAGTAAATCTAGCCAGATTAAACACTGCGGCAATTACAGTCACTTCATACAGCTTTTCAATATAAAAATCGTAAGCTAATAAATCTTGTAAAAATCGGAATGCTAGATTGCGGGATCTTGACCAAGCTTGATGTACTTTTATGGTTGAACCAATTACACAACCTAATGCACCAGAAGCGATCAGTAAAGGTATGGCATATTGATTAATTAATTCTGGCTGATTGAGGGGTAATGGAGTATTGGGACTTAACCAGAGAGACCATTGGATAGGGGCAAAAGTAGCAATCAACGTAACGACCATCAGGGAAACCATTGGTACTGCCATTTGCCAGGGTACTTCAGGTGCACGACGAGTTTTAACCTGAGGCTCACCCAGAAAAATAACCCTAAATAATCTGGTCAAGTTGATTGCCGACAGGGCATTGACAAACATCACAATTAACAATAGCCACCAGTCTACATCCCAAGAGCCATTAAACCAGCGTTGATAAGTCCAGAACATACCCAAGGGTGCAAATCCAATTAATCCTGCTGCTCCTACCAGGAAAGACAAACTGGTTGCAGGCATTCTTGAGCCTAATCCTCCCATCTCACTAACATTCTGGTTGTTGGTTGTGAGAATGACTGAGCCTGCACTCATAAATAATAGCGCTTTGGCGATCGCATGGCTAAACAACAACAAAAAAGCAATGTCTACTTGTCTTAGTCCTACTGCGATAAATACTAAACCTAAGTAGGCACTAGTGGAATGAGATAAAGCCCGTTTAATATCAATTTGGGCGATCGCCATCAAAGATGTGCCAATTGCCGTCACTGCCCCCACAATTATTAAGGCATCAGCGGAAATCGGGGAAAGAGTTGTCGCGGGCTCTAGTCTGATTAGTACATAAGCTCCAGCCGAAACTACAATGGAATTTCGCATAATTCCTGCGGGATTAGGTCCTTCCATCGCCTCATCCAACCAAAGATTCAGGGGAAACTGAGCGCACTTACCAATAGGACCAGCAATTAAAGCCAAACCCAACAGGGCGGCTACGGTAGGATCAAGCTGATTTCCGGCTACCCAAGTATCTAACTCAGAAAAGCTTAACCCTTCTCCATAACTAGAAAGAGCCACTATCCCCATGAGCAAGGCGATATCTCCAACTCTCTTGGTGAGAAAGGCATCCCTGGCGGCAGTGACTACTAGGGGTTGAGCGTACCAAAAACCAACTAAAAGATAAGTTGATAAGGTTAGAGCTTCCAAAAGACAGTAGCTCAACAACAGAGAATCACTGAGAGCTAAACCTGCTAAAGCCGCTTCAAAAAAACCCATCAGGGCAAAAAAGCGAGCTAAAGACCAGTCTTTTTCCATATAACCCAGGGCATAAATCTGCACGAGCAAGCTAATGCCCGTTACTAGTTCCAATGCGCCGAAACTTACTGGAGACAACTCAAAAGACAAAGTCAAATCTAGATCGGCTACCTGTAACCAATGAAACACAAATTGTTGAGTTTCTCTTGTCCAAATAAGGTTAAAAATTATCGACCCATGAACAAATGCCACCAGAGTCATCAAAATGTTGAGATAAGCTGCTGGACGGGGCCCTGTCTGGCGAACAATACCTAAAGACCAAGGCAGGGTCAGGATTGCACCTATCAAGCCATATATAGGTATTATCCAAGAATTTTCTAATAAAAAATCCGTCATCAAAACTGTCTGGGAATTTACAACACCAAAATTTATAGTTATCAATATTTAGTCAGACAATTTTCTTAGTTGTGCTAACTGTGATTTACTACTTTTCTTAAAACCTGATCTTAACAGCTATCCTGCCCTTAAATACCATTTAAATTTGACCAAGATAAATTCAAATATTTGATGACTAGTACAGTACAAATAGTCTTTGATAGACCTTCTGAGTTCTTGATGGACTTCAAGTTTTCGCTGATTTATGCCGTATTTTTCGTCTTAGTGATGTAGTAATAACCTAAGTTCTTTGAGTATTTGTACCAGTTGTTAATTGGACGATTAGGGTTTGGTTAGATTTGTTCAGCCAAATTTCGCTCTGCCCAGTAGTATTTTTATCTTTTTTAAAAATATATTATTGCTGACCATTAAATTTAAACATCAACAGTCTGTGGGCTATGTCTCAAAAGACTCAGATGTTCCTTAAGCTAAATTATATGAACTCAGAGTAATCTTGGACAACTTGATCACGGACATCTGCTCAACCAGTAATATCTAGTCAATATAAATAAATTATAAAAAGTATCTTTAATGCTAATTGTCAGCAGTGCAATTCTACAGAAAGCCAATGTTTTTAGAATAAGTATTAATTCTTATTAACAATCAAATTAAAAAATATAATCATGTTTTATGTTGTCAAAGGAGTCAAGGTTATTTATGCTGGATCATGGGTGGTAAATTAGCCAGTACCAGATTTTTTTGACTAAAGTAATTTTGTCAAGACAGAGCAATCTGTCCCAGAAGATAATCTTGGTAAAAATAAAAAAACTCATATTAAATATGAGTCTGGAAGATTAATTTGGCAGCCACATCCAGGAGTAGAACAGCATAAAAAGTAGCTAGGGTAAGGCATTTGATCACTTATGGCTCAGCTACCCATGTTATTTACATTCGGTTTGAAGAGGAAAAAATAAAAAATGCCTATCGCAGTAGGAATGATCGAAACTTTGGGTTTTCCCGCAGTAGTAGAGGCAGCAGACTCTATGGTTAAAGCAGCTCGTGTCACCCTAGTGGGATACGAAAAAATTGGTACAGGTCGTGTCACAGTAATTGTGCGCGGAGATGTATCGGAAGTCCAGGCTTCTGTGGCTGCTGGAGTTGAATCTGCCAATCGAGTAAACGGTGGTAAAGTGCTATCTACCCACATCATTGCTCGTCCTCATGAGAACTTGGAATATGTGCTACCGATTCGTTACACCGAAGAAGTAGAACAGTTTCGCTCCTATTAGTGATTCCCGACCGTTGAAGGTGGTGAACCTGTGACTAAAAATTATAATTTCAGTCTCAAAATTAAACAACAGTTAATTAATTAAACATAATTAGCGATCGCTAATTATAAAGGAGTAAAAATATGTCAATTGCAGTCGGAATGATTGAAACTTTGGGTTTTCCTGCGATAGTGGAAGCAGCGGATGCCATGGTTAAAGCAGCTCGCGTTACCCTAGTGGGATATGAGAAAATTGGTTCAGGTCGCGTCACGGTAATTGTGCGCGGTGATGTATCAGAAGTCCAGGCTTCTGTAGCCGCAGGGAAAGAAAACGTGACGAGAGTAGACGGTGGACAAGTTCTTTCTACTCACATCATTGCTCGTCCCCATGAGAACCTCGAATATGTGCTACCGATTCGTTACACCGAAGAAGTAGAGCAGTTTCGTACCTATTAATTTTTGAGCGGAAACTTTCAATTAGCTTGATCTCAAAGTTAAGAAAAAAAGACTAAATAATCAGGCGATGAACCTCCGCACTTGCACTTATTATCCCCATTCGAGGACATTATCCCACGAAGATGGGACAAGTCCCCATTCGAAGACAAGTCTCGCCTCGATGGGACTAATGGGTGTATGCTGCGGAACATGCCAATAAATAATTCAGGAGCAAAAATATGTCAATTGCAGTCGGAATGATTGAAACCTTAGGTTTTCCTGCGGTGGTAGAAGCAGCAGATGCCATGGTTAAAGCAGCCCGTGTCACCTTAGTGGGATACGAAAAAATCGGTACAGGTCGTGTCACCGTAATTGTGCGTGGAGATGTATCAGAAGTCCAGGCTTCCGTAAGCGCAGGGACAGAAAACGTGAAGAGAGTAGACGGCGGACAAGTTCTCTCTACTCACATCATTGCTCGTCCTCACGAAAACCTCGAATACGTTCTACCTATTCGCTACACCGAGGCTGTAGAACAGTTTCGTGAAAGCGTAAATCCTCGCCCTCTAAGAAGACCATAAGTTAATCAAGGCAGTCTGGCATGCAAATAGCCCAAGTTCGCGGCACGGTAGTTAGCACTCACAAAGCTCCTAGCATGGGAGGGATTAAGTTACTTTTAGTTCAATATATTGACGAAGAAGGACAACTTTTACCTAAATATGAGGTAGCAGGGGATCTAATTGGTGCAGGTCAGGGTGAATGGGTCTTGGTTAGTCGAGGTAGTGCGGCTCGTATTGAGGCTGGTCAGGAATCCAAACCACTAGATGCCACAATCGTTGGCATTATTGATACGGTCAATGTAGACCGCAATGCACTCTACAGCAAAAAAGAGGCAGAGCGTTTGTCCTAGGGCTTAATCAGCACAAACGTACATGACATCAGTGGATGGGGTAAAAATGTAACCTAATTGGGATTAGTAGAAAAAGATGGTTGAATTAGTTCAGGAGGAATTGAGACAATGGTAGTCCGCACTAAAGCGGCTCCCCCAACTCCGTGGTCAAGTGATTTGGCAACACCACAGGTAGATGAGAGTGCCTATGTTCACTCCTTCTCCAGATTAATTGGAGATGTGAGAGTCGGAGCAAATGTTTTTGTTGCTCCAGGCAGTTCAATCAGAGCCGATGAGGGAACACCCTTTTACATTGGCGCAAGTAGCAACATCCAAGATGGTGTTGTAATTCACGGTCTAGAAAAGGGTCGGGTAGTTGGTGACGATGGCAACGAGTATTCTGTCTGGATTGGCAGTAATACTTGTATCACCCACATGGCATTAATTCATGGACCAGCCTACATTGGAGACGAATGTTTCATTGGTTTTCGCTCTACGGTGTTTAACGCCAAGGTAGGAAATGGTTGCATCATCATGATGCATGCTTTAATTCAGGACGTGGAGATTCCTCCTGGTAAATATGTTCCATCGGGAGCAGTGATCGTCAATCAACAGCAAGCGGATCGCTTGCCAGATGTCATAGATAGCGATCGCTCTTTTGCTAACCATGTTGTCCAGATAAATGAGGCTCTGTTGGCTGGTTATCGTTGTGCCGATGATGATGCTTGTGTTAATCCCCACTTTAACAATGCCCGCGAACGAGATCAAACAGACGCAAGTCTGACGAACGAGATCAATAATGAGAGTGATTATATAAATTCAGTAGGGAATATGAGTTTAAGTTCAGATATTAGAACCCAAGTGCGATCGCTATTGGCCCAAGGCTGTATCATCAGCACTGAACACGCCAACCGCCGTCGTTTTAAAACAAAGTCCTGGCTGACAGGAGAAAGAATTGAAAGCCGTAATGAGGGTCATGTAGTGGCTGAATTACAATCTGTTCTCCGTGAGTATCAAGGAGAATATGTTCAGTTGATCGGAGTCGACCCCAGAGCTAAAAGAAGAGTAGTCGAAATGATCGTTCAACGTCCTGATGATAATCCAGGGGAAGGATCTGTTAGTAGCGTGGCCAAGCACAACCGTGGTGGCAGAAGCCGTACTAGTTCGAGCAGTCATGGTGGAAGTAGTTTAGGCGGAGATGTTGCATCTCAAATAAACAGCTTAATTGCTCAAGGCTGTAGAATCGGTATTGAACACGCCAACAAACGTCGCTTTAGAACTAAGTCTTGGCTGACGATCAGACAAGTAAGCGGAAACAAAGTATTCAGCGCTATCGAGCAAGCGACCGCTGAGTATCCAGGGGAATATATTCGTGTGATTGGGGTTGATGCTAACGCCAAAAGAAGAATTGCCGAAATAATTGTGCAACGTCCTGGGGATGCACCTGCCCAATCTGCTAGAAGTTCTTCTAATTCTTACAGCAATGGTAGTAGTACTAGCTACAGTAGTAATGGTGGTGGCGGAAAACTTAGCTCGAAAATCATTCAACAAATTCGTTCTTTACTCGCTGCTGGCTTCAAGATTGGTACAGAACATGCGAATAAACGCCGCTTTAGAAGCCAATCTTGGCAAAGTTGTTCTCCTATTGATACTAACCGCGAATCCGATGTGATTGCTGCGTTAGAAGCTTGTTTAGTAGAACATTCAGGTGAGTACGTGCGTATGTTGGGTATTGATACCCAGGCTAAACGTCGAGTCGCTGAAACTATCATTCAAAGACCTGGGAACAGTCCCGTTGCTCAGTCTAACTCTGCGACCTCTAGTTATAGCATTAGCAGTAATGGTAGTAACAGAAGCAATGGCAATGGTCGAAGTAATGGTTACAGTAGTAGTCAACTAAGTTCAGAAGCCCTTCAAGAGTTACGTTCTTTGCTATCTGCTGGGTTTAAAATTGGGACAGAACACGCTAACAAGCGTCGCTTTAGAACTAAGTCTTGGAATAGTTGCTCTCCGATTGATAGTCGTCATGAGTCGGATGTAGTTGCTGCCCTAGAAGCTTGTCTATCAGAGCATTCTGGTGAATATGTTCGCATGATTGGTATTGACCCCAAACAAAAACGTCGAGTCGCCGAAACTATCATTCAACGACCATAAGCCAAGGTTATAGAGGTTGCGTTCTTATCCAAGAGGACAATGGAGCGGTTGTTTTCCCTATCGATAATTGCTAGTGATCACCCCCACAACTGTTCCAAAGTCCAACAATATGTTTACTTTTTTCAATGATCTATCTACCGCCTCCGCAACCTATTTTGAATAAAGATATACGTATAAGTGGTGACGTAGAAATTCATCCCACAGCATCTTTAGCTCCAGGAGTCATTCTACAAGCAGCATCAGACAGTCGGATTGTTATTGGTGCAGATGTGTGCATTGGAATGGGGGTAATTATCAATGCCTGCCAAGGATCTGTGGAAATTGGAGATGGAGCTATTCTAGGTGCTGGAGTGTTAATCATTGGTGAGAGTAAAATTGGTAATAGTTCTTGTATTGGTACTTCAACCACTATTTTTCGTCAAAATATAGCAGCTATGGCTGTAGTAGAGCCTGGTTCAATTGTTGGTGATGGCTCTCGTCCAGCACCGACCAACGAAGAACAAAGTAATCAACAAAGTGACAGTGTTGACAATAAAAAGCAACCGCAACCGAGCAAGCGCAATCAAAACGCCAATGGTTTTGCCAACAATGATGATGTAGCTCAAAAGCCAACATCAACCACAACGCAAAAACCAAAGGAAACTGCTCAAAATTCAGCTTCAATTCCTCAGGTTGAAACAGCAGTTGAATATCCTGTTCAAAAGTCAAAAGTACCAGTAGTCGGACAAGTTTATATCAACGAACTTTTAATAACTTTGTTTCCCCACAAAAATGCTTCAGACTCTAGTTCATCGAAGTAGATTTCTCTTAGCCGATAGCTGGTTAAACTTATTCTGAGCATAATCAAAACAAATCTAAATACTATTTAATCTTATTTTTCTGGTGTGACTATTCGTTACTACCAGCTTTTTTATGTCTTATAATTTTTGCTAAATTTATAGTCATTCCAAATAGAAACCATACGAAACAACATTAGTTATTGGGAGCAGCGTTATTAACTTCTGCTTTATCCTTGAATGGGGACTTCTGCCTCTTTGTATCAATCGTGGGTCAATTAATTGGAATGACGATAAGTCTGATTATACTTAGACCAGCTTAATCTTGTTTACTTGTTTAACCAGAAAGTAAATTCAGCAAACCTTATTTTCAGATATGGATTAGGCAAATATACTCAATTGAATTAATCAATTTTTAATGCAAAAAAACTCTTAAAACTAACTAGATAAAGAAAATATTAATAATTCTTAACAAACCAAGGGCGGGGAACTAATATTCATTAGTTTAATTAATCTAATCTAGAAAATAATCCAATCAAACTTGAGCCAAAAATACAAATAAAGTATTAACATTCATGCTATGGTGTTAACATAAGAAATTGCCAAGGAAAATAGCTTAAGCGTGCTATTTAGAGCAACGGTTTTGAAGATTACGAAACATCTTTCTACTGATTTTTTAACGGTATATTAAGAGTCGCGAAACAGCTTGTCGATCAAAGATAGGATGAGTTTTATCAGGGGGCAATGCAGCCTGATGCTAAAGACTCCTACTTGAAATGACCGTAGGTCTACTAAGCAGATGGCTCTATTAGAAAGTAAAAATTAAGCGTTTTATTTATGGAGGAATGACCGAACATGGCAACTACGACTTCTGGTGGGTTTAAGGCTGGTGTACAAGATTATCGCCTGACTTATTACACCCCAGATTACACTCCCAAGGACACAGACCTTTTGGCTTGTTTTCGCATGACCCCTCAACCAGGTGTTCCTGCTGAAGAATGTGCTGCTGCGGTAGCTGCTGAGTCATCAACTGGGACTTGGACAACAGTATGGACTGATGGTTTGACTGATCTTGACCGCTATAAGGGTCGTTGTTACGAAGTTGAACCTGTTCCTGGAGAAGACAATCAGTATTTCTGTTTTGTCGCATATCCTATGGACTTGTTTGAAGAGGGTTCTGTAACTAACATTCTTACTTCTTTGGTAGGTAACGTATTTGGTTTCAAAGCTTTACGTGCATTGCGTCTAGAGGATCTTCGTATTCCTGTAGCTTTGATGAAAACTTTTCAAGGACCTCCTCACGGTATCACTGTGGAAAGAGATTTATTAAACAAGTATGGTCGTCCTTTATTGGGTTGTACAATTAAGCCCAAATTAGGTCTATCTGCTAAAAACTATGGTCGTGCCGTTTATGAATGTCTTCGTGGTGGTCTTGACTTCACCAAAGATGATGAAAACATCAACTCGCAGCCTTTCATGCGT
Source organism: Cyanobacteriota bacterium (assembly GCA_942490675.1). Taxonomy (GTDB): domain Bacteria; phylum Cyanobacteriota; class Cyanobacteriia; order Cyanobacteriales; family Xenococcaceae; genus Waterburya. The sequence continues at coordinate 76,137 of CALNYB010000006.1, forward strand.
TGGCGCGATCGCTTTTTGTTTGTCCAAGAAGCAATTGAAAAAGCTCAAGCAGAAACTAACGAAGTTAAAGGTCACTACCTCAACGTAACTGCTGCTACTTGCGAAGACATGATGGAACGTGCTGAGTTTGCCAAAGAAATTGGCACTCCGATCGTCATGCACGATTTCATTACTGGTGGTTTTACTGCTAACACGACTCTCGCTAAGTGGTGTCGGAGAAATGGTTTACTATTACACATTCACCGTGCAATGCATGCTGTAATTGACCGTCAAAGAAATCACGGGATTCACTTCCGTGTATTAGCTAAGTGTTTACGTATGTCTGGTGGTGATCACCTACACTCTGGTACTGTTGTCGGTAAACTTGAGGGTGAAAGAGACATTACTCTAGGTTTCGTAGACCAAATGCGGGAAGACTATGTAGAAGAAGACCGCTCTCGTGGTAACTTCTTTACTCAAGATTGGGCTTCTATGCCTGGTGTAATGCCTGTCGCTTCTGGTGGTATCCACGTATGGCACATGCCTGCACTAGTAGAAATCTTTGGCGATGATTCTTGTTTACAGTTTGGTGGTGGTACTTTAGGTCACCCTTGGGGTAATGCTCCTGGTGCAACTGCTAACCGTGTAGCTCTAGAAGCTTGTGTTCAAGCTCGTAATGAAGGGCGTTCTTTGGCTCGCGAAGGTAACGATGTTATCCGTGAAGCTTGTCGTTGGAGTCCTGAGTTGGCAGCAGCTTGTGAACTTTGGAAAGAAATCAAGTTCGAGTTTGACGCAGTAGATACTCTCTAAGTCAACGTTACGTTACACCGCCGTAGAACGACGGTGTCTGCGTTGACAAGGGGCTGTCACCTGAATTTATTTCAGGTGCTTGAAAGCCACGCCGCCTTCCGCGATTAGAGAATAGTTATTTGTGAACAGCAAGTAGTTAAGTCTGGGATTACAAATGAGGAACTAAACAAGCCTAATTTAAAATTCCAGAATAGCTATCTGAACTAAATGCAACCAAAAGATATTGCCAAAGATACGGCAAAAGTTGTCCAAAATTACTTGACTTATAAAGCAGTGCAGCTAGTTATTGCTCAACTAGCGGAAACTAATCCTCAAGAATCTATCTGGTTGAGGCAATACTCTTCAGGAGGCAAACTGCGAGATGCAGAAGCTTATCTAGAAGGGATTATGTCTGAGCCACGAGGGAAAGAACTGGCTTTGCGAATAATGCTCGTTCGCGACAACATTGCAGAACAGACTCTTGAGTTTTTACCTGAAATAGTAACTGCTGGAATTAAGTCAGATAATTTGGTTCATCGCCGTCATCTTTTGGAGCGTCTTACCCGAACGTCTAATGAAGCTCTTAACCTGGATACTTCTGAGACATCAGGGGAAACTGAAGATTCTGATTAGAACATACATACAACAAGATAAAACATGAAAACATTACCTAAAGAACGTCGTTACGAAACCCTTTCATATTTACCTCCTTTAACAGATCAGCAAATTGCTAAACAAATCGATTTCATGATCGATCAAGGTTATATTCCTGGTGTGGAATTTGAGAAAGATCCTAGTCCCGATCTACACCACTGGACCCTATGGAAACTACCTTTATTTGATGCTCGCAGTTCCCAAGATGTATTGAATGAAGTTCGTGAATGTCGTTCTGAATACTCTGATTGCTACATTCGTGTTGTTGGTTTCGACAACATTAAACAATGTCAAACTGTAAGCTTCATTGTTTACAAGCCAACCCAAAACCGTTTTTAGGACGCAAGCAGCTTAGTTGTCGTGAATCTTGTGTCTTAGTTGTGATCTGCAAATAAAGATCTATAAAGATACATTTCAATAGTTTTAAGGATGATGCCAGTAGCAAATACTAACGTCGTCCTTTTTTCTTGTTCAAATTATGTAAGATATTCTAAACAGCATAGTTTAGAAAATTAACCATTAAGTTTTCTTCAATAAGGCGATGATCGCTTGACCCAAACAGAAAGTTAGCTAACTACTATGTCTAATTTCTAATTAAAAATTATTTTGCTTAACAACTAGAAGCTGAACTATGCTTGCCAAAAGAATATTACCTTGTCTTGATGTCAATGCGGGGCGAGTGGTCAAAGGGATTAATTTTGTTGACCTAAAAGATGCTGGAGATCCTGTAGAACTAGCAAAAGTCTATAATGATGCAGGAGCAGATGAGCTTGTATTTCTCGATATTACGGCTACTCATGAAGATCGAGGGACAATTGTGGACGTAGTATATCGCACAGCAGAGCAAGTTTTTATTCCTCTAACTGTCGGTGGTGGGATTCAATCCTTAGAAAACATTAAAATTTTGTTACGCGCTGGGGCAGATAAAGTCAGCATCAATTCCGCAGCGGTTCATGATCCTGGCTTAATAAATCGTGCTAGCGATCGCTTTGGTAAACAATGTATCGTAGTAGCGATCGATGCTCGCAGACGCACTGAAGCAAGTAATCCTGGGTGGGATGTGTATGTTCGTGGGGGGAGGAAAAATACAGGCATAGATGCAATATTCTGGGCAGCAGAAATGGCAAAACGAGGCGCAGGAGAATTGCTAGTAACTAGTATGGATGCTGATGGAACCCAGGCAGGTTATGATCTAGAACTAACCCGAACGATTGCTGAACAAGTAGAAATTCCTGTAATTGCTTCTGGAGGTGCTGGAAACTGTCAACACATCTACGAAGCTTTGGATCAGGGGAAAGCCGAAGCGGCTCTTCTGGCTTCGTTGCTACACTTTGGTCAGCTAAGCGTTCAGGAAATTAAAACTTATCTTCAAGAACGCAAAGTACCAGTGAGAATTGCGTAACTTAATAATCTTTAGCAAAGCTTAAATTAAAAATATAGTGTTAAAACTTAAAAATTGTGTACTAAAATAGAGTTGTTTTTACATTTCGTAAAGTATGCTGATTCCAATTCTCATATTTGATGTTGCTCTGGTGGCATGGTCATTGCACTTAATGCAGTCGGCTTTGGAACAGCAAGAATTTTCTCTGATGCTTGCCGGGACATTAGTTGCTGCTGCTGCTGCTGCTATGCTAGTAGTCTACTTTATTGTAGGCAATTGTTTGAGTAGTTTGATCTAAACTAACCACGTTAGATTGTATCGAATTGTTTGTGGTAATATTATTCAAGTATCGGGGCATTAGCTCAGTTGGTAGAGTGCTTGCATGGCATGCAAGATGTCAGCGGTTCAAATCCGCTATGCTCCATTTGAAATGTACAGTGACTAATTATTTGTCGTTGTCGAAAGAAGCATAACTTTTCCGCAGCGGAAAGCTTATACTTCCATTGCACTGCGGAAATTTTATGCTTCCATTTTTAGATTTTCATCCAATACGCTTTTCAAAGTAGATGAAACTTAGTTGTCATTAGATTTTTCTAGTGAATAAATATTTTCACAATAGTGGCATAATTTCTCCGTATTTTTGGGAACTATATCTATATAACAACTATAAGTTTTCATTAAATCTAAATCCGAACTGGAGGTGTTACAGTTGGGTGTAATTTATATTGGCGATCGCGAAGTGGGCAAAACTCACTTAGCTATGGAGTTAGCCAATCCCCAAAATGAATATGTAAAAGTCGATTATCCTGATTATTCTGTTCTTAAATCTCGTTTATATATTGAAGACGAAGGTAGAACTAGAGCAACTATTGATGATAAGGCAACTTATGATGAATATTTAGAAATTCAAGTACAGCTTCCAACAGGTTCCAAACAGGTAACTCTAGATTGGATTGATACTCCAGGAGAGATTTGGCGCAAAAGCTGGCAGGATAATCAACCAGAGCGATGGCAAAATTTCTTAGATACTATTCGCAGTAGTGAGGGAATTATGCTTCTTCTTCCTCCCTATCGCGAAATTATTAAATCAGAGTTTAATCCTGAAACTTTTATTACCCAACAACAGTGGTGTAATCGTTTTAGTCGTTGGGTAGATTTTTTTCGCCAAGATTGTCCCAAAATTCGTCATTTAATTCTATGTCTAAACAAAGCAGATTTGTTTTGTAATTTAGAACAAGAAGCAACTAAATTAGCCTATTCTCCTTATCGTCCTCAGTTAAATTGGCAACAACGCAATTCTTACGTTTCACAAAAATATTTTCGTCCCATTCAGCAACAAATTAAACAATTAGATAAAAGTATTTCTGGTCTATCAGTTCGCTATTTTATCACCAGTATTCATCATCGTTCATTATTGGAGCTACCTTGGATTTATTTGGGTAGCTTTTTAGCAAAATAGAGGAAATAATATGTTTTTTATTTTTACAAAAGAAATTCTAATTTGGACTGCCAATCTTCTTGGTAGTTCAGTTCGATAACTTGATAACTGCAATGCCAAAACAAGTTTTCTCTTTGAATACGATCGCGCTGCTTTTGTTCTGGTGAGTCGTGAACCGAACCATCGCAGAAAATAGCAATCTTGGCTTTTTTATAAATGAAGTCTGGTTTACAGTTGGCTTCTGGGATTAATTCCTGTGCAGAATCGGGTAATTTTATTCTCTGTTCGTATATTGCTTTCAAAACCACTCGTTCAAATTCAGAATTGGGATCTGTTTGTTTGAGTAATAATTGATATTGTTCGTCTCGCGATCGCTCATCTTGCTCTAAAGCAACTTGACTATTTTGTAACTGCTTCAAAAATTTGCCAATCAAATGACGATTGAGATAAGGATGATCGAATTGGTTGCGGTAGGAAAGTAGGCATTGATAACAGGCTTGAGCGCAACTATCTTTAGGTTCTAAGAAATGACATATATCTAAGGCTTCTTGGGCGATTTTTTGGAATGAAGTAGGATCTTCTAAGATTTGAGACAGCACTCCTGCACCACCTTCTGCTGCTTCCCAGAATAAAAGATATCTGTCTTTTCCGACTCTTTCCGATGCCAGTTCGTTATTTTCAAGTTTATATAACGCTTGAATGGCTCTTTCTAGAGTGTATTGCAGAGTAATGATAAAAGCTTCTGTATCTTTCCCTGGAAGACTAAGAGGTTCGATAACAAGAACGTTAGAGGTATCTTTAACCATAAGCTGGACGTTGTTATCTATTGCTTCGGTAACACTTTCTTGTTCTTTGCTCACCCATTCGCCAGAATTAGTATCGAGCTTAAATCCTTTTTCTTGAGATCGCGTTAATCCCTGATTGATTCTCCAAATATCCGCAGTTTCTCCATAGGTAAGGCGTAACAATTCCGTACCGTCATTAGCTTTAATGGTAGCTACTTGCTGTTTGTCTTTGGCGTAACGGAAATGAGTAATTAACTGATAACCATATTTAAGCCTTTCTTCTTCATCACAGGTAATTCTGTGGGTTCTGCGAGCGATCGCATTGTCCATTTCCAGAACCCGATTAAATTTAAAAGGATTACCTTTATCATCTTGCGAAAGCGTTTGTCCGCAGTTGGCACAGGTATTGCGAATATAGTCTTCGCCATCATGGAAATATCCACAATGATGGCAAATAGCGACTCGATTATATATAACGCCCTTTACAGGAATACGAGTTTTGTTGACCTGATACTTGTTACCTTCGTAGTAAAGAACGTTAGTTGGGGCAAGTTCTCGAATGGCAATAGTTCGGGGACGAGAAATAAATTCGCCCTTATCTCCCGCACGAATATAGGCTCGGATAGGTAAACGAGGGAAGTTAAAACCAGGTAAGAAGCCTTCGGATGCAAAATAACGATAGGGATAAAAGTCAAACTGGCTATTATTTTTGCCCTGAGATTGACCAACTAACAAATCTTTTTGGCGTTGAGCTTCTTTTCGTAAAGCTTCTGCTTCATTTCTTTCTTTTATAGGTACGTCGCCTCTGTTATTACGATCGATAACTTCTCTGGCTTTAATTAACTGGAGATCGGCATCTTTGTACAAATCGCGCCAGCGATCGCAAGCTCGATCGAATTCATGGAAAGCAGTATTAAGAGTATTATTCAACCACTCGGAGCTATACCAACTTACGTGCTGTAAATCTGTATGGCAAAAGCGATCGCTTAATACCCTTTTCAAATCTTCAAAACACTGTTGTAAGCTATCTGCATCTAAATTGAGTTGAGCTTTGATGTCTTCTTTTAGTGGATAACCCTCTTTTTCCAAGTCCAGAATCTCATTCATCGAGTTGCCAAAATTAGCCCCTGTATAAGATAGCCAGAGAGAATAAACATGGGATTTAATTAAATCTTGATTGGCTAATTCCAGTTTAGGCGGAACTACTACACCCGCTACCATTTGTTGTTGGCGTTGATAAAAATATTGATCGTGGGGACTACCCGCAGCAGCGTAGGTAACTACCAAAGCATTTTGACCGCCTCTGCCAGCCCGTCCACTACGTTGGGCATAGTTAGCAGGGGAAGGAGGAACATTGCGTAAATGAACTACACTAAGATCGGAAATATCAATCCCTAATTCCATTGTCGGAGAGCAAAAAAGAGTAGATAGTTTGCCATTGCGGAAATTTTCTTCTCTCTCTTTGCGATTTTCATAGTTTACCTGACCAGTATGCTCTCGCCCTTCCATTGTCTTAATAGTTTGGGCGTTGCTGCTGTAGAAACCTTGGAAAAATTGGTTTGCTTTACGTCCTTGTTCCTCTTTTCCCTGAAGACGCTTGCTATTAAGAATATCTACGTCAAGATGTTTGTTATTGCTAGCTTTCCAAACTATCGAGTCAATGCGTAGTTGAATTTCGTTTTTACCGTTTTGTTTTAGATAACCATAATCTCTCAGAGTACTAATCAGTGAGGTAATTAGCTGTTGGTATTCTGGTTCGGATAAAGAAGCAGTAAGCCAAGACCAAGCGCGATCACTTTTGAGAAATCGTCCAATTTTACTTTGTCCTGTGAGTTGGACCTTGCTTTTATCTTTTGAATCTCCTTTGGTAAGGGTTGCCCATTTTGCTTTATGGAGTCTCTCTTGACTATCAAATTTCCACTTGTAATTTAAAGCCTGAGATACTTCTCTTTCTAATTTGTCTAGGTTCTCTGGCTGTAATAATTCGGCATCAACAGCTAACTGTTTGCGAAGATAGTCTAAGACGGTTTTAACGACGCTATATCTTTGTTCGGGAGTAGCCTGTAGTAAAACTGAATAAGGATGTTTTGTCCAAACATTGCGATCGCTACATACTGCTTCCAATTCATCATATTCAATTTCCAATAACCCACACTGTTCTAAATTAGGTTGGACAATGCGCCAGCCTCTTCGTAGGTCTTCATATAGACGATATTCGATTAACTGTTCAAAAACTTTTTGATTGCGTTTTTTGCCCGTACCATATTCTGCTGGTTGTTCTGCATATTCACTTTGGGATAGTCCCATCTGCTGTACGACAACTGCTGCTAAATCTGAATGAGTCAGCCTTTGTTTATCTTGTAATGCCCCATTAAGACTCGCACGTAAAAAGCTGGTTTGCACAAAATCATTAAAATGTCCCGCTTGCAGAGATGCGTCTTGGCGATTATCGGTAAAGCTAAGAATTTTTGCCGAGTCTGCCGATATCGCTTGAGTTTCTTTCAGGCGGGTGACTGAAGATAAACACATTGACTGAAGATAAACACAATAAAGTTGTAGAAGTGCTGCGCCCTTCGCTGCTGAGACGAGCTAATTTAGTATATTCGCTCGTTTTCTTGTCGTAAACGACACCACAGTTAAGACAAGTTAAAAACGGCTTGGGAATAAACCAGAAAGGAATTGGCTTATCGACTTTAGTATCTGCAACTGCTCCTGTTTCAATAGTGCCATTGGGATAGAGATAGAGCTTGTGGGGAATAAATTTTTGATACTCTTTTTTGACGGTTCTTCCGTATCTTTTGGTTTCCTTGAACCAATTATCGGGTAGGGAATCTAGATCTGCGTCACTCCAAAGATCTGGCTCTTCTAAGGTTAGATATCCTTCTGCTAAATCTTCATCGCCATCATTATTGATCGCCGTAGGCAATAAAGGCGTAATTTCGTCTTTATCGCCGTTCCAACGGACTTTGTAATAGTCCTGACCGCATTCTCGACAAAATACTAAAGGAAATAATAAGCGATCTCCTTTGGTTTTATACTGCCCCTCTAAAGTTAAATATCTTTTCTCTTTGGTTTCCAAGGTGGCGTGAACGCTATCCCCTTGAGAAATAAACTGATGAAGTCGGAAGGGTAAGCCTTTGTCTGTTCGGCTACTCCAAAAAAACATCTGTTTCAATCTGTCAGCACAAATCTCGGCATCAACGCCTGTAACTCTTGATAATTCCTTGCTTCCTTCAGGAAGAGCAATAGGAGTTTTGCGAACTAAATGTCCATCCTCTTCTGCTAGACCGAAATTCATCTCAATCCATTTACTAAGAGGATGCTTTAAAAATGCTTTGGATGTTTGCTGTTCTTCATTAGGTAATCCAGTTTGCAAACACTTAGTTAGTTCTTCTGTGGTTGGTTGAGGTCTATTTATAGCTGGTTCTAAGGTTTCGTCGATAACATTGCTTGCTCTTACCTCTACCCCAAATAATTTGCTGGCGACATTGGCAACAGTAGTTTTGCGATCCGCGCGATCGCCCTCAGTGGACATAGTGGCGGAAGTCCCGATACATAGAATAGGAATGTCTTTACCCTGCTTTGCTTTACAAGAAATCTGACGCAGTTTCCGAATTACCATCGCTACATCTGCACCCTGACGACCCCTGTATGTATGTAATTCATCCAATACGAGATACTTTAAAATTGGTGATTCAACGAACTTCTTTTCGTGAACGCGAGAAAGCATCAACTCCAGCATCACATAGTTAGTCAGCAGAATATGAGGCGGATTGTTTTGAATATCGGATTTTTGAGAAAGGCTTTCTTGTCCTGTATATCTGGCAACTCTAATATGAGAATCCAGACCCGAAATTTCTTTGTATTTATCTAAAAACTTTTTAAATTCCTCTGCTTGAGAGTTAATTAAAGCGTTCATCGGATAAACCAATATCGCCCTAATTCCTTTTAGCTGAGGATTACGTAACAGATCGTCGATAATTGGCACGACATAGCTAAGACTTTTCCCCGAACCTGTACCAGTAGTAACGACATAGGGTTCGTTCTTCTTAGCGCAGCGAAAGGATTTTTCTTGGTGATGGTAGAAATGAAAGCCAGGAAAATACTTTTTGCAGTCTGAATGTAAAATGTCCTCTTTGATTAAGGCATCGATAGTTGCACCTTTTTTATAGGCGGGATTGATTTGAACTAAAGGATCGCTCCAAAGATAGCCCTTGTCTAATTCTTGCCGAACAAAGTCTGCTATACGGCGATCGCGTATTTCCAAAAAGCTCTCAATATAAGTGCGATAATCGCTAACGACTTCATCTCTAAGCTTGAAGATATCTAGGGCTTTGTTCTCTTCCGCTTTGTCTTGAGGAAGAAGTATAGTTTGAGTCTGTTTTCCTTCCCTACGATCGCACCACTCAGTTAATTGCTGTTCTAGACTACTGCTGACAGTATCGCCATTGAAGATAGTTTTTAAACGATTGAAGTCCCAAGTTTTAGGAATATTGCCCAGTATGTGGTCTAACTCTTCTGCATTTAAGCTATCTATGCCATTAGCATCTAGAATAACCATTTCTTGAGCAATCAAAGTTCTAGTAGCTGCGATCGCTTCTGGGTTTTGGGCTAATAATTCCTGAAGGTTAACTGGTAGCTTCATGTAAACGCGACTATAAAAGAGTTTTGATTAGGCTCAATTTCAAAACAGAAATAAGCCTATTTCTTTATAATTCCCAAATTTTGACTTTAATTTTGCCGAAAATATGTTTTTATTTTCATGTTGCGGGATTATTATCTTGTTTGTTGATTTCTTTTATTACATCTAGCAAATCACTTGCCGAATTTTTTGCTCGATTAACTATTTGCTGTTGTTCATAGCTCAGTTTTTTTCTACTGACTGTATTTTTCAATTCTTGCTGGCGTTCCAAGAACAAGGCGATAGAAAGTAATTGTTCTCTTGTGCTTGGATGCAGTTTATGGACTGCTCCAATAATTCTAAGTTCTGGGGGAAGGATGTTTTCTGGGATGAAGAACTGGGATTGATTTGTGGCTGAGGTTGCTGGGGTGTTGTCAGTTTGATGATTATAAGAGCGATCGCGATTAGCAGTATCATGGAGATCGCGATCCCAAGCCACAGTGTTTTTTTTTCAGTACCAGGTTTAGCGATAGCCAAGGAACTGTATGGTTTAAATTCTTCAGATTCAACTCTATTAGATAAACCGCGCCATACTCCAGACTCTTGTAATGAGTAAGCTGATTTTATACTGGTAACTACAATAAGCAAGCCTTCTTTATCTGGTAATGTACTGCTTTCTAGTTCTAAAGCTAGTTCTTCTCTTAAAGAATCACAGTTTTTTCCTATTTTAAAACTTGAATTAGTCTGGTAACTATTGCCTATGGCTAAAGTTGAATTTGATAATTCCTTGAGACTATCGTAATTTACTTCAAAACCATATTCTCCAGCATTTATGATGGTTTTATCGATTTTACTATCTAGCTCTCCACGCAAAGCTTGAATGACTAAAGAACGAATCTTTAGATTTTCATTATCCTTTTGGCAAATCCAAAGTACAGAATTACGTATTGGACGACCCATAAAGTCTGTTCTTTCCTTTCTTGCTCTTAAACCTGTCACTAGTAGACAATAATCATTGCGTAGACTTAACAAAATTATCGAAGATTTTTGGCTGTCAATTAGTTCAATTGGTTTAATGGATAGATTATTGATAGATTGCAACAAAACTTGTGGGTTTTCAGGTTTAGCCTCATTTTGGTTGATTTTTAACCAACGATAGTCATTATCTTGTGAAATACCACAACTTTGAATATAAATAGCCATTTTTGCTTTTTCCTATATCTATATATTGAGCCATTTTTCGCCTTTAACGACAGTAAAATTGCCGTTAGTTTTACATCCACGAGCAAATTCATTAACTGCTTTTTCCAAGTGAGTATCTAATTCCAACCAACTGCGTAGAAAATTAAAAAATTTCCATTGTCGGGAATTAAGATGAAGCTTTAACAGAAAACGTAGTAAGTAACGTAATGGTTGTTCGCTATCGCTAGGAGAATATTGAGCATCGTGTCTAGTTTTACGGAAATAGAAATGAGGATTATTTTCTCTGTCTACTTCCATACGAGAAAAAACAACGCTACCAACAGTTTGTACGGGTGTAATTACATTAGCAACCCAAGGATTTAGACTGGGTGAATTAAAGTGATCTAATAATGGAGCGTATCCTTGTTTGACTTTTTCTAATAGTTCTTTAGCAGTATTATTATTTTTTAGATACTTTTCACATTTAACAGGAGCAAAGATGACTAGACGGGGAGAATTTAAGTTTTGATATGCTGCATTGAATAAGGCTTTGATTTGCTGTGGGCGATTTATTTTTTCGTGGAATTTACCGTTTTTCTCCATTAATGAAGGCGCATCAATGGGAATTAAAACGGCAGTCGATTCTCTTAAAGTCTTTTTGACGAACTCTTTTTCCTCTTTGGTTGCTTGCGTTGCATGATAGCCTCCAGGGTAATCATAGAAGCGTAGATTAAGAGAAGGTGCTTCACCTTTTTTCCCTAAGCCAAAAGTAAAAGAACGTAAAGACTCTGGTCCCGCCATTGCTTCTGTTCTTTTAAGACCCATTCTGTCTCTGGCTTCAAAGACATCTACTAAGCTCTTAAGCTCGATCAAACGATCTTGTAAGATTGCAGCACTCTCATCATCGGGAGTTAGCTGTAGATTGGTATTGCCAATGTTGCTTTCAAACTGCTCATACATTGCTGTTAGCAAAGTAGTCTTACCTACACCACTTGCACCCAGCATAGTTATCTTAAGTTCTTGCATTTATATTTCCTTTTAAAATTGAAAATTATCTTTGTGATTGGCTGCGATCGCGCTTTCAACTCCTGTCATCCACTCTTGGCTTATTTTGCTATTGTTCCCAAACTCTTCAAATTCATCTACCCAAACGCGATCGTAGATTTCTTGCAAGAACTTGAGCCATTCTTGTCTGACTTTTTTGGCTCTTAAAATGCGATCGAGAAACTCCTCAACAATAGCAAATGAAGCTTGGTTGGGTTCTGCCAACAAGTCGTCTAAAGCAGTTTCACACTTATAGATCGCTTCAGCGTGGAGGGAATTTAAGCAGCTTAATACTTCCGCAGCCGATGGAGAGGGAGAAAGTTGTAATGATGTTTCATCGGGTGTGAGATCGTCGAGATGTTTGCGAATACGGTGCTGAATTAAACCGCGATAGGAAAGCTCAAACTCTGCTAAAGTTTGAAACCCTAACTTGAGACGTTTCAAATTATTAGGAATTATTTCAGCGATCGCATTAATAAATTCAGCTTCTCTAGCTTCAGTTAGATTTCCTAATTTGCCTTGCTCTATTAGTATCTGAGTGACTTGAGTTTTGACTTGGTTTATTGCTTTTTTGAGGACATCATCTAGAAGCAGAAAATGCTGGGATAGATGAGCGCGAACTTCATTGAGGCACTCATAGTAAGCATTAGGATAACCACCCTTGCTATGGCGCAGTTTTTCAATCTCATCTTCTGTAGGAATGCCATTATCATCTCGACAAGCAGCAACCGCAGCCTCTACCTGTTGTTTAAATTCTAAATTTTCCAAATCCCTTTCAGCTCGTAGTTCTTGCAGTAATTCTTCCAAACCGCTAGCTAAGTCTACCCAAAGCTCATCAAACAGTTCGATAAATTTGGGAAAGTAATTGCTATTTTGAGCTAAACCTTTTAATACTCGACTGGATTTTTCTAATTCTACTGCTACTTCTTGCTGCAACTGCAATACGTTCTCCTGACAGGAAGATACGTATTGGCGGTCAAGTTCGGTAATGCGATCGCACAAATAATTTAGAACGGGATCGAGCAGTTTTTGATTAACTACGTCAGACTCGGCGCAATTAACTGTGATACATTCAGCAAAATATAATCCTTTATCTTCTCGTTTGCGTTCTAAATCTCGACAAAGAACCGTATTATCGCCGATGGGTGAATCTTGTCTGGTGTTATTGAGAATCAAAAATGACCATTCCTTTAAAGGTAGAGAGGTCAAAGCAGATTTTGCCGTGTCGTAAAGCTTAACATCTACATCTGCCCAGAAATCTCTCATCGGTCGAGGCATTCGTACAAACAATGCCAGATCGACATCCTGAGCTAGAATTTCAATTAATTTACTTTCATCTCCTATGCCCGTGTCACCCAACCCTGGCATATCAATTAGAGCAATTTGCCCCACATCTGATTTTGGAAACGTACAAGATATTCTTGCGCTTTTAACGGCAACGTAATTGTGATACTCTTCTTCTCCGTCGATAGAATCTTGAGCAACATATTCTCTGATATTTTCTTTGGCAACTTTGAGTGAACTTCTCTTCTCTAAGAGATGACGATAAAAAGGTAAATTATGGCGATATTTCTGAAGGTGGTCTTGATATTTTGCGATCGCCTCTGCTTTATCACAAAGATGTTCGGGTAGAGGAGGCAAATTATTGTTTTTAAACTCATCTAAACTGTAGGGAACTTCACCCAAGCCTAACTCTTGATAATACGGTACGATAACCTCTTGCAGAAATGAATGTTCGGAATGAAAAGTAATCTCTCCATAGGTATCTATTCCAGACTGGTGCTGGATTGTACTGCGAACCCCCGTACAGTGTCCGCGATCGCCTGTTGGAATTTCGTTGCTAGATAGTCCTGTCAAACTCTGCAATAATCGACTTTTCCCCTGTCCCGCACGACCAATCACTCCGATGTTGATAGTGTCGCGATTGAAGCGGTTTTTAAGTAAATCTAGTCCTGTTAGCTGAGACTGAATCTGGGTTTGTAGCTGCTGAAAATTTAATTGCTGTAAGTTGCTTTGTGATTCTATATCGGTAACTAGGGTAACAAGGCGATCGCGATTTTGGGTTAAAGTCTCCAAAGAACGAGAAAGCGAACGCAAGTTTTGTTCGACAGTAGCAATTTTCTCTCTTAAAGGAAGTCTTTGAGCGATTATTGCTTTAATTTGCTTGGTTCTTTCAGTTGTAATAGCTTGCATGATTATCTATTCGGTAATATGGGTTTTCTATTGAACTGCTTGTTCTCGTTGATACGACCAAAGTGCGATGCCTTCGGCTAGCTTCGCAATCGCACTAAAAACTACCGTCGCCCAAATTAACCATGTTAAATAAAAAAATACTTGTTTGTCGTCGTCTAATCCCGTCAAGGAAGACATTGATTGTAGATGCGATCGCCGTTCTGGATGATTTATAGATTGTTTGGGTGTTTGCATAATCCTGTTTTTCGTATTATTATTGATATAGGCACAGCCTGGGGGTAGTCGTATGACTGCCGATCGACGAACCGCTAGTTAGGCGGTTTTGTTGTTTTTAGGGAACGTTGTTGTCAAAACAGTAGTATTTGATTCCTCTCGATATAATCTCTTCAGAACTCAATTGAGAATCTACTAACAAGGATTTTTCTTTTAAAGCTAAGTAAGCCTTGTCTTTTGGTCTATCTTTACCTCTCGCAACTGGATAAAGGCATAGATCGGCAATTTGTAAAATAGGATTGCTTTTCTTTTTTCCCTCAATTCCTCGTAAGCAGTTTGATATTTGTTCTGCGCTTAAAGGTGAGTATTTTGAGGCATTTTCGCTATCAAAGGGATGACCTGATTCTCGAATCTCATTAAAGTATTGTTTGAGCAGTCTATCTTCTCGCTTTCCTGCTTCTTCGTAATAAATCATGATTGATTCGTTTTTGTCGCCAACGTATTTCACAGAACGCTCTACCAGAATAGAAAACGCGCTTTTCATCATTTCCCAAGTGTTGTCGCCGTATACATCTAGAAAACGATTGTGATAGCCAGGACGAGATACAACGCAGGCGTGAACAATAATCGGTAGAGAAGTAATAGTTTTCGATAAGTCCTTCATAAAGTTGTTTCTCTCTTGTTCTGAGACTATTCCCAACCAAGCGAACTTCTTCTTCTTAGAACGGATTTCATTACCATGCAGAGGAGTATCGGGACTGATATACTCAGACCAACGTTGTTTAAAATCGGCTACGGCTTGTTCAATAATTGCTTCGTCTATCCTTTCTACCAAAACTCCACCAAGAGCAAAATAAGGAGTATTGTCTTTGGGATTGGGTTTTGGGCTACCACTTTCATCAATAAATAGGGCAAATTCACGCTTATTTTCTTCTGACATTACTCTCATTACTATTGTTTTACTAACAGGCTTACACAAACCCTCATAAACACTTCCCAATTTCTCAGGGTTCTTTTTCGGGCTACCTTCTTCATTACCGAATAGTGTAAACTCATAATTTTTTCTTACTTGAGCATTTTGTCCCAAGCCTCCAATACCAATCTCTGTGTCCGATATTCGCCATATTTATTGATTTCCTTGTTCTTCAATACCCGAAAGGTTTCACTAGGAAAATCTTCGCCATAAACATCAGCAGGATCGAGAATGTAACGCAGTTCATCGCGGGTAAGTCCGTAAAGCTTGGCGTAATATGCGTCTAGTTCTGCCCTTAATATTGCCCGTCTTTGCTCATCCCAAATAAATGGTTCGCCATCATAACCCATGTCTTTAGCAAAGGGTTGCATATCCCAGGCAGTGTAAACTAATTCGAGAACACGGGTGCTAATAAATTTGATGTCTTCTTTGGTGTAGGTTTCTGGAGAAATGACGGGAAGTTGTTTAACAATGAAAAAATTTAAACTTGTTCCTCCTACTTTTTGTCTGGCTACAAAGTCAAAAACCAAACTATTTAAAGAAGCGTAAAAACAGGCTGATAGTTTTGTATCATTACTTCTAAATAGTAATAGAGGAGCTTTATTACTAATTGCAGTTTTTGGTAAAATACTTGAAATAAAAGTACGTTCGTTAGTAGAGTTGGTAATATCTCTAAAAGCTAACAACCAATCTTTATTCCACTTATCGCCTAATTTATTTTCTACTTCTTGTTTATTTACCCAATAACGAGGTTGTGGTTCGGAAGTGCGATCGCTTTTCTCTTCATCAGTTAGATCGCGAGTGTTACCATCTTCTGCATATGTCGCCCAACGATGATCGAACTGATGAAACATCTTCGCCTCATACAGAGGAAGTGAATTATTACCAGCTTCATTTTTAAACAATCCACTATCATTTGACATATCAAACATACGCATAAATGAAATACCCCAAGGGTTACTATCTGTCTTTTCGTTTTCCAAAACAGATACGCGCTGATAGATTTTCTTAGTTAATTCCGCATCTGTACGACTGCGAAAGACGGGACAGGTTAAGGTGTTGGGATTGATTAAAGCTATGTCTTGGGGTGATAGTTGGAAAACCCGCGCCTCATTTTCTATCTGTCTTGGTTGAGTTAAAAAGAATGAAAAATTGGCTTGCTGTATGGCTTGATTGCTCATTCCTAACAGAGAAAATTTCATGCGACTATCAACAGCAGCAAATAGTTTTTCTCGATTTTCAAAATCATAGAGAGTGGCTAAGTTTTGCTTTTGAGTTAAATCGCCAAAGAAGTTTTTACAAGTATCATCAGTAGCAATACCAGTGGGAACGATTATGCCCACTCTTCCTGTAGGTGAAATAATGTTTCTGGTAGTTTCGGCAAAGACGCTATAGGTATTAATATCTCCTCTAGAAGTTAAAGGACAGCGATCTGACTCTCGTAGAAACTTACTGGTAGCATCAGCATCATGTTTGGCATCTTCAAAGTCTTGTAATAACTCAGGATTAGCGGTTGCCAACTTGTTAATTAACTTAGTTCTGACTGCTTTATTTTTAGCATTAGCGATCGCACTATCTTTAGTAACAAAAAACTCTTTTTCCTGTAATTTAATCCGTTCCCAAGGTGGATTACCTAGTACACAAGAGAAACCGCCATTTTCAAACACTTCGGGAAACTCTAACGCCCAATGGAAAAACCGCTTTTCTTTAGCTAATTTATTGGCAGCATCGACTACCTTCTGAGTCGTCCAGTTGCCTTGCAATAATTGAAATAAAGTAGAAGAAGTGGGCAGTAATTGTAACTTTTGTTCGGTTAAAGGAGTGAAAAAAGCTGCCGTCCAGAGATTACAGGCGGAAGTATCGCGCCACCAAGGATTATCAGAGTTTTCTTGGCGTGTATCTTTATATTGCTCTTGCTTTTGTTTAATATCACCAGTTTTGTTTTCTGGTAATTGGGCGATCGCACTTTGAGTCTCTCCGTAATGCGATCGCTGTTTTTCCAAATTATCAAAAGAAATTGCTAATTGAGCTGGATTTTTGCACTGCTTCTTATTGTCCTTCTTAATCTGTGTGGCTAGTTTTTTATCATCTCCAGTTACCGCTTTGTAAGCATTATCGGGAATACCGTCATTGAGACAATCTAAGTCCAATACCCCAACTAAGGAGTTTCCGCATTTAATCCGATGATCGAGGAAGCTAAGGGGTTTACCGCGATTAAATCCTTCGATCCACAACGCTACTTTACACAAATCTACCGCTAGAGGATTGAGATCCACACCATAGATACAGTGCTGAATTACATCCCGTATCGCTTCGCGGATCGGTTCGACTCCTGGTTGAGTTTCCCCTGTGCGTACCTTGGCTAATTCCTTACCAATGCGTCTGGCTGCTGCGAGAAGGAAATGACCACTTCCACAGGCAGGATCGCAAACGGTGATGTTTAATAATGCTTGTTCCTGATATTCCTTAAGTGCCAAGAAATTAATTTCTTGGCTAATAGCTGATGTTCTCTCAAGAGAATCATTCGTTCTTATGCTTTCAGACGGAGAATTCATTCTCTGGCTATTATCTAAATTACGATCGCTTTTATATTGTTCCTCCGCCTCTTTTAGCCTCTCCTCAATTACGGGTTCTAAAGCAGTTTTAATCAACTGCGCTACTAATTCAGGAGGAGTATAGTAAGAACCAGTCGTTTTGCGATCGCTTCCCGTAACTAGCTTAAACTGGTAAATCCCCTCATATTGTTCGATTTTGGGTGAAAAATCCAAGAGCGACTCGTACACGCTACCCAGTTCCTCTACGTCCAAAGCTGCGTAATTAACTCTCCGCCTTTGTCCTTTGTTGGTATAAAGAGATAGTTGACGGATACTGTAAAGCAGATCGTAGTTATCAAGGGTACATTCTTGAATACTCTGCAACACAGTCGAACCAAACAAATCTCCATTCAGGGGAGATAAACCCAGTATTTCTCCACGCCAATTTTCGTCAAAGATATCAAAAGTTACTCGCAACCCATTCCATAAATCAACAAAACCTTCTCTTCTATAACTTGGGCGTTCGGCTAATATTCTCAAGCGTTCGATGCTGTAATACTGGTTATATATCCTGGCTTTCTCTATATCTTCGCCAATCGAAAGAATATTCCGCGACTCCGCCACCATTAAGAACAGCAAACGATAGATTAACAGCAATAATTGACGATAAAAATCCTTATCCGTTAATTCGCCATTAGCAACCTTGTCTCTAAGATTCTGATTCTTGGGATGCTGTAAAAAGCCTGTCCCTAACTTTTGTAGAGCTTCTTCTACACCATCTCTAAGGCGATCGCGTACTCTACCGCCTTGCTGTAGTGTCTGCTGGTGATAGAACTCTAATAAGCACTTATCCGCATCATCCATGCCCTCTGGTAAACGGGTGCGGTGGAACAGACGGTAAAATAAGCCAAACTCGGCATAGTTTTCGTTCTTGAGTATTTGCTCTAGATCGAATTCAACGTAAGTAAGACGAGTCATTAAAGAACAATCTCGTAACAATCGCCACTGCGAACCATTGGTAACAATACCCCAGAGGTGTTCGGTACAGTTTAGATACTCCTGCATCAAAGCATGGGCAGATAGTCTGGGTTTGCCGATACGTTCTTCCAGGCGCAAACGACTACCAATAATATGAATTGGCGGTTTATCTTCACCAGCATCCGCACGGTGGGAAATAGCAAAAGTCTGCCCTTCCACAATCTCTGCTTTAGCCTGATATTCTGGCTTGTATCCCAATGATTCCAGTAGAGGAACAGCCCAGTATTCTCGCGTTAAACTAGTCGCAGTTTCAGTTTCACCCAATTTAGCCAGTCGTCGTTGAAATGCAGCCCAGTAAGTTTTTGCATCTCCCCAAGCGATCGCGATTTCATCTTCTAATTTGTTAGTTTGAGCAATGCCAAAGTCTTTAGGCGTTTGTCCTTTTAATTCATTACTTAATAGTTCAGTAGTTAGATCGAAAGTAATCAAATTACCCTCAATCTGAATTCCTGTAAGAGTATTCATAATAAATAATTGATTCAAGATATATAAACAGCCCCGAAATAAATTTCGAGTCTCATAGCGCAAGTCAATTAACTGACTAAAAAAGAAAATACGAACCTGTTTCAGCAGGTTTTCGCTTTCAGCCAGGAAATTCATTTCCTGACTAATGTGGTATTTAAATCATTCAGGAAACAGATAATAAACCCCTAAAATATCCATCGGTAACTGAGGTTTGACTTTTACCTGCCCTTCTTTAGTGATTGCCCTAACCCTGCGATGTGAATCTTTTAAAGCTTCCGCTCTTTCTTCGGCAAACAAGTTTAAACTTGTTTGCAAATCCGATAAGCTCGACAGCAATCTTTCTATTGACAACTGCTTTCTAGCAAAAGGTAAATCATCTGTCGGTTCTACTTTTGTCATTAACTCTAAGGTTTCCTCTTGAGATAACCATTTAGGATCGCTAGGCGTATCTGTGAAACCTTTAACTAAACATTCCTCAACCAATAAATCTGAATGTTTGGGGCTTTCTAATAGGTGTCGCAAACGCAGCAAAAGAACGGCAGTAGGTTTACTAACCGCATTAGTTACCGTTACTCCGCATCTAGCAGCCGTTGGCTCTTGACTATCAGAAATTGCCTCTTCTAATAAATATCTCGCTAATCCTTCAACAATGGGATGATTACGTCCGATGTATTCCATCCCTTCTGGCGCAGGAGAGGTAAAAATAATTGATCGCGGTTTGTCGCCTAAAGTAGACTGCAAGCATTGAGGAACAGTTGACAAATACCAACCCTTCTTTTTCTTCGTTAAAGGAGTATTCAGACGCTCACAAGCATTTCTGACAAAATGTTCTACTGTTTCCTGATTGCCTAAAATGCGATCGCTTTCCTCCAGTTCTCTTTGGACTTCTTCTGGTTTGATTGCCCGTTGTGCAAAGCGAGTACGGTTTTGTTTTTCTCTCTCTACTGCCCTATCCCAGCTTTGATTAACCTCAACTACAGGAGCTTCTTGAAGTACTAGATCTAAAGTTAGCTGTTCGGCTTCGGGGGGAAATAGAGATAGTTGTTTAGCTTCTACTTTTTCAAACAAAGATTTAAACACTGCTTCCTGCACCGTGTTGCTGTCCATTGGTACGGGAACGGTAATACCCAAGGCGCGGTGAATCTTAACTGCTTTACGAATCAAAACATCTAATACTGCACCGTCAACGGGGTTATCCTGCCCATAAAGCAGGATGCACTTAACATTAGTAGCAGTTTGTCCATAGCGATCGATCCTTCCCTCTCTCTGCTCTAATCTATTGGGATTCCAGGGGAGATCGTAATGAACCGCTGCCGTAAAGTGTTCTTGGAGGTTTATTCCTTCACTCAAACAGTCAGTAGCTACCATGACTCGCTGGGGATATTCTTTTAACTCCGACAGACGAATTTCTCGCTCGTCTTCCGACTGTTCCCCAGTAATCGGAATCACTCGAACTTGGCTATTTTTCTTCTTCTCAAATTTACCTTTGAGAGAATCAGCCACATAATTAGCCGTAGCAATATAGCGACACCAGATAATCGGGCTATACCCTTCTGCTAACAAATCTTGAACCAAACCAATTAGCTGCTGTAATTTACTATCTTGTTTGCTTCCCTGTAACGCTTCTGCTGCTTTGGCAAATTCCCTTAGTTTGCGTCTTTGGGATTCACTGTAGGTTTGTTTGACATTTTCAATTACCGAAGCAGGAACAACATCAATCACTCGCTCGGTTTCTGTCGAGTCATAAACCTGATTGGCAGCTAACTCATCGTCGATCTCTTCAATAGCATCGAGATTAATATCTTTACTTAGCTGACGAGACAAAGTTGCGATCGCAGCAGCAGGAGAAGACATTACACAGCGTATAATCGCTAATGCAGACCAATATCTTCCTCGACGTTGAGCATGAGAAAGATTTCCATCGTCATCTTTAACTAGTCCTCTGGCTAAATCGTAAACTTGTTCAAATAAAACGCGATAATCTTTAGATAGCTTGTAAGCGCATTCAAGAGGTTCCCGTTCGGGAAAAGGTGTTTCATTTCCCAACCAAGTACGAACATCCGCACGACGACGCTGAACAAAATGACGAGCTAATTCTTTACGTCTAGACTCGTTCAAATGGTCGAGTTCGTAGTTTTCAAATTCTGGCTGAACTAAGCCCAGTAAAGATAAGAAGGATGCTGAAACACCACTATGAGGAGTAGCTGTCAATAAGATTAAGTGACGGTCTTTTTTCTCAGCAATTTGCTTAACTAACTGATATCGCTGTTGCTGATTAGCTCCATCCTTATTCTTATTACTAGCAGTATGTGCTTCATCCACAATTATTAGTTCTGGGCAATGAGTTAAAAAACTGGCTCTACGACGATCGCTTTTAGCATAGTCAAGACTAACGATAATATGAGGATAGTAACTAAATACATGACTATCACCCGAAGGTAATTCACGCTCAAGTTTACCTACCGTACCCGAACGAATTACTACCGCATCTATATGAAACTTCTGTTTTAATTCCTGCTGCCACTGATCGCATAGCTGAGGCGGACAAAGAACAGCCATACGTTTTATTTCACCGCGATCGAGCATTTCACGGGCAATTAATCCTGCTTCTACTGTCTTCCCAATACCAACATCATCTGCAATCAGCATCCGCACAGTTTCCAACCGCAAAGCCATTAACAACGGTACAAGTTGGTAGGGACGAGGACTAACTGACAAACGACCCAAACAGCGAAAAGGACCTGCACCAGTACGCAAACTCAATCTTGCTGCTTCTAAAAGTAATTGACCCGCAGTATGGTCTTGTAATGCTCGTGCATCAGGAGCGGGGAATTGCGCGTCTTTAATATCTTTTTCTAAAGGGGTGAAAATACCGCAGATTTCCGATTCACTACCCGCCAATGGTCGTAAACGAATAATATCTAATAAATCCGATGGCAAAACAACCCAAGTGCGATCGCGACAAGCCACAATCGACCCTGGGGAATAAGCAATATTCATAAAATTAATCAATAAAATTTTCAAGAAAAGATTTGATTACTTTTCTTAAATCTTTTAATTCCTTTGAACTATTGTTTGGTTAGTATCAACCTTATTTAGATTGGTTTTGAATATATTTGTCTGAGACTCAAAATAGTTTTCAGTCTTTTTGCACAATATCAATTACACAAAAAAATCTAAAATGAGTTTTATTGATAAAACGCTGATTTCATACCCTTGAAAACAAGTGTAGCTGTTACTCCTACTATAGGAAATCAGGATAAGTAACCAATTTTAAATACTTTTATTCGTATGTAAAATGTTTTTTACATAATACAAGTAACAAAATAGTGCCTTGCAATTTTCAATAAAAATGCTATGGATGAAACTAATTTAACTATTTTGTTTTCTCTAAGTACTCTATATTTAGTGTTGTGTATATTTCTCTATTGACAAGTATTTTTTCTTACTTTTATTTAGTAAATTTGCTCTATTTAATAAAATCGATCAATATCATATAATTTGCTATTTAAGTTGAAGAAAAATATAGTTATGTTGAAGCTTGAAAACTTCCTATTTCTGTAAAAGGCAATCGACAACGATGACAACAACCAAACTCCCACAGAGCAGGAGACTTAAATTTAGCTCGGCAATTAGGGCATTTAGAAATGAGTTTTAACTTGTGCTTGTCACATTTCCAAACAGACTTATACTGCCATTCCAGCCGATGATAGGGATTTTCTGCATAACAAGCACCACACATACGAGTGGGTTCGCATTTCATCCCCATCCCTTTTGCTGGAAGCATTTCCAATAATCTTTGCTTTTCTATTCCTATGACTTTGGCTAGAGAACAGAGTTCTTTTTCTTTGGGAAAAGGATTGAGGTAAAATTTTTCCCAACGAGCTACTACACCACCAATACCTGCCAAATCTCCTAATGCACTAGGAGAAAGATGATTGCGCCTTCTAAACCTGCCCAGAAAATGGCTCAAACTTTCCCCTCCATAGGTGTACAGTGGTTTTTATCTTTCTTCCAAAAGAAGACCCTCGCTTTTAGCGACGGGATGAATTTTGTCCAGGGTTTAGGTTGACCGCTTAATATTAACTCTATACTTCTTGTGCCAATCAATGTAGCATAAGGAAATGATAGTTTTAGAGTACAAGTTAAAAGGAAAGCAATATCAGTTTCGGGCAATTGACGAGGCGATTTGTACTAGCCAATTTGTAAGAAACAAGGCTCTACGCTACTGGATGGACAATAAAGGAGTCAACAAATATGACCTCAACAAATATTGTGCCGTTTTAGCGAAGGAGTTTGATTTTGCTAACAAACTTAATTCTACTGCTAGACAATCATCAGCAGAACGAGCTTGGGCTGGAATATCCAGATTCTTTGAAAACTGCAAAAAGAAAGTAAAAAAGAAAGGATACCCCAAATTCAAGAAACATTCTCGCTCCGTTGAATACAAAAAGTCTGGTTGGAAGCTAGATACGACAACCAAAAAGCATATTACTTTTACCGATAAAAACGGTATTGGAAGAGTTAAGCTCGTTGGTTCAAGAGACATCTATTACTATCAACCAGAACAAATTAAGCGAGTTAGATTAGTTCGTCGTGCTGACGGGTATTACTGTCAGTTTTGTATATCTATCGAAGTCAGAGAAGATATGCAGCCTACGGGGAAAGCTGTTGGTTTGGACATGGGACTCAAATACTTCTATTCAGACTCGTTTGGTCATACAGAAGCAAATCCCAGATTCTACAGAAAAGGAGAACGTAATCTAAATCGTCTGAATAGAAGAAAATCCAAAAAGTACAAAAAAGGAGGATTACCACAGTCAATTAACTATCATAAGGCTAGAAAAAGATATGCTTTGGCACATTTAAAAGTAAGTAGACAACGTAAAGACCATGCTGTGAAACTAGCAAGGTGCGTCTGTGCATCTAATGATTGCATCGTCTATGAAGATTTGAGTGTGAGAA
Organism: Cyanobacteriota bacterium; assembly: GCA_942490675.1. Lineage (GTDB taxonomy): Bacteria > Cyanobacteriota > Cyanobacteriia > Cyanobacteriales > Xenococcaceae > Waterburya. Next base: position 100,391 of record CALNYB010000006.1, read on the forward strand.
ATCTAGTTAAAAATAGTAAATTGGCTAAATCAATAACTGATGCTGGCTGGACGCAATTTCGCAATTGGATAGAATATTTTGGCTGGAAGATGGGGAAGGCAACAGTTGCTGTCCCTCCTCATTTCACCTCTCACGACTGCCCCAAATGCGAGAAAAGAGTGAAAAAATCACTCTCTACTAGAACTCACATCTGCGAGTGTGGCTGCGTATTAGACCGCGACCACGCATCAGCTATCGTCATTCTGAAAAAAGGATTAAATACCGTAGGGCATACGGGAATCTACGCTTGGGGAGACACTCCCTCTTGGGCAGTTGGGGCAACCCTGCTGTCTAACGGAGAGTCGCTGAACCAAGAACCTCTATCGCAGACTGGGATTTAGGAATCCCTCACGTCCCGTGATGGGAGGATGTCAAAGTTATTTTTGGTGCAAGATCGACATAATGACATATGGGAAGTGTATGTAAACAAGCAAGGATAATGATCAAACAAGTAGCTTTTTTAGGATTAGGCTTGATGGGTGGTTCGATGGCAGCTAATTTAGCCCGACATGGCTATCAGGTAAAGGCTTGGAATCGTACGAGCGATCGCCTAGAGGTATCAATAGCAGCAGAAGCAGGGGCAACTGTAGTTGATTCAATTGATGCAGCGGTAAATGATGTCGAGATTGTCTTTACTTGCGTTGGCGATATTCCAGATGTGGAGGAAGTCTTGTTAGGGGAAGCAGGAGTAGTCAACTATGCTCAACCAAATACTTTAGTAGTAGACATGAGTACCATTGGTAGCGTGGCAGCCAAGGAAATTGGACGAAAGCTACAGCAACGGCAGCTTCGATTTATGGATGCCCCTGTATCTGGAGGAGATATTGGAGCTCAAAACGGTACACTGACCATTATGGTAGGAGGAAGCCAAGCAGACTTTGAGGAATGTAAACCGCTGTTTGAATTTATGGGAAAAAATATTACTCTCTGTGGTGCTATTGGTAGTGGGCAAGGAGTAAAAATGTGTAATCAGATTCTTGCTTCAGTCTACATGGTAGGGTTATGCGAAGCAATGCAGCTTGCCAAGCATCAAGGTATTGATCCTAATTTAATTGTTGAAGTATGCGGTACTGGTGCAGCAGGCTCTTGGGCATTGTCTAACTTAGGAGGAAAGATTATCAACGAGGATTACGATCCAGGTTTTGCCATCAAGCACATGGTTAAAGATTTACGATTAGTTCAGTCAATTAATCAAACTTCGGGGGATAATCTCCCTGGGACAGAATTAGCCGACCGCCTATTTAAAACAGTCATGACAATGGATGATGGAAAAGGCAAAGAACAGGGTACTCAAGCCATGATCCGCGCTTATATCAGTAAGCAATGAACAGTTACCAGTTACCAGTAACCATTGATATTTAAATTTTTTACTTACTGATTGATCTAAGCTAGAAAATATAAAGCATTTTAAAATACTCGTTTTATGTTTAAGTCTCCCCTATCTCCGTCACATCAGGAGCAAGAAAATACATCCAATATTGCTGAATTAAAGACTGAATTAAAGACAGCTGCCCTTGACGTCGGAGGAATGAAGTGTGCGGGTTGTGTTAAAGCCGTTGAACGACAGCTAGAGCAAAATTCAGGGGTAGTATCTGCTTGTGTTAACTTGATTACCGAAGTGGCAGTAGTTGAGTATCAAGCCGAAAGTATTGCCCCAGAAGCTTTAGCCGAGAAATTAACTAAAACAGGTTTTCCTAGTCAACTACGAGCCAGCGATCGCAGTATCTATCAAACTGCCCAGGAAAATCAGGCAAAACGGCAGCAACAAATACAACAGCAATTTCGCCAATTAATTACCGCTACGGTATTGTTAATCTTTTCCAGTATTGGTCATCTTCATCATTTGGGTTTACCTACCATACCGATACTTAATAATATCTGGGTTCATTTTGGTTTAGCAACTTTGGCTTTATTAATTCCAGGGCGATCACTGATAGTTGATGGGGCTTATAGTCTAGTACAGGGAATGCCCAACATGAATACCCTGGTAGGTGTAGGTACAGTGAGCGCATACTTAGCTAGCTGTTTTGCTTTGTTTTTGCCTAGTTTGGGTTGGGAATGTTTTTTTGATGAGCCTGTGATGTTGCTGGGCTTTATTTTATTGGGACGTACTTTAGAAGAAAAAGCCCGTAACCGCGCTTCTGCTGCTTTAGCCAAGTTGGTTACCTTACAACCTCCCATCGCTCGTTTGATTGGTAAACAAGGTAATGGGGAGACGATTGAAATTCCTGTGGAACATGTCAAGCCTGAAGAATGGTTGCGAATCTTGCCAGGGGAAAAAATTCCTGTGGATGGCACGATAGTTACGGGAGAAACCACCATCGACGAGGCAATGTTAACGGGGGAATCTTTAGCCGTAGCCAAAACAATATCTGATGTGGTGCGTGCAGGAACAATTAATCAGTCTGGAGTAATTACCATTGAGGTAACTGGTATTGGTCAAGATACCACCCTGGCAAAAATCATCAATCTGGTAGAAGATGCTCAAACTCGTAAAGCACCAGTACAAAAGCTAGCAGACACGATCGCTGGGTATTTTGCTTATGGCGTAATGGCGATCGCTAGTCTAACTTTTCTCTTTTGGTATTTTATCGGTACCAACATCTGGGATTCTGTATTAGTCACTGCATCTAATTCCATGTCGATGTCTATGCTTACGGAAGAGATGATGCTAACCACTTCTCCTCTGCTTCTGAGTTTAAAATTGGCGATCGCTGTACTAGTAATTGCCTGTCCCTGCGCCCTCGGTTTGGCTACCCCGACGGCAATTTTAGTTGGTACTAGCATTGGAGCAGAATCAGGGATTTTAATTAAAGGTGGCGATGTTTTGGAGCGAGCGCACCACTTAGATACAGTAGTTTTTGATAAGACAGGTACTTTAACTGTTGGTCAACCTCAAGTTACCGAATGTATTCCTCTGACAGATATCACCCCCCAGAAGTTATTACAGATAGCTGCATCAGTTGAAAGTGGTAGCAATCATCCTCTAGCGCAAGCAATTATCACCGCAGCGCAGTCACAAGATCTTGCTTTACTGGAGACTACTGATTTTAATACTGTAATAGGACAAGGAATGTCTGCCACAGTTGCAGGAGTAACAGCCTATTTGGGTAATCAGTCATGGTTAACCAGCCACAGAATTACTATTTCTAAGCATCATGATTTAAAGGCTCAATTCCTGGCTCAATCAGGTAAAACAATTATTTATTTAGCTATATCAGGCAGTTTACAGGGTTTAATTGCCATTGAAGATAGTCTGCGCCCTGATGCAGTTAAAACTATCAGACAATTACGTGGCTTAGGGTTAGATGTTGCCTTGCTTACAGGCGATCGCTCAGAAGTGGCACAAGCGATCGCGCGTCAGCTCAATATCACTCAGATCTTCTCTGAAATAAAGCCAGATCAGAAAGCTCAGATCATTCAATCATTACAACAGCAGGATAAAACAGTAGCTATGGTTGGTGATGGGATTAATGATGCCCCCGCATTAGCACAGGCAGATGTTGGGATATCTCTACAGGGCAGTACAGATGTAGCAATAGCAACTGCTGATATTGTCTTGATGCAAAATCAGCTTCAGGATGTAATTAAGTCAATTGAACTTAGTAGCGCTACGGTTAATAAAATCAAGCAGAATCTGATTTGGGCTTTGGCATACAATGTCTTCGCCATTCCTATCGCAGCAGGAATTTTATTACCTCACTTTGGGTTAATCTTATCTCCAGTGTGGGCAGCAGTCGCTATGGCATCAAGTTCTTTGATTGTGGTGACCAATTCTCTATTGTTAAATTCTCGATTTAGCGGTGGTTAAATACAGTGTCCCTCTAAATAATAATCAAAAAAATCACAAAATTATTGCGATCGCGATTTTCCTACTCTAACTTGAATTAATCTAAACAGGGAGTTTTAATCATAATCTTGATATACATCTACATCTTAACCCAGAACAGGATTCAATTCGGTTAGAATTCCTCTAGTCACAGTAGCTAACCGACAGCAAATTTTTGCCCTTTGGCAAAGAGTAAATATAATTGTATTATTTTACAATAGCCAAGAAATTATACTACAAAAATTTATGAAAAAGATTATCAGTTTTATCTAAAAGAGAATTAACTTACACTTTTATGTAGACTTTAAAACGTATGTGGCATTGGAGTAGTCAGTTAACTCCAGAATATTTGCACCCTTACTGTGCGACCCCAGAATTTTTTGGTAATAATAGTGTTGACTATAATCAACAATCAACTCACTAACCTGAAGGACGGTAATTCTTGATTCATCCCGACGTATTTAGATGAGAACAACAATGTTGAAAACATGTCCCCGAAAGCGAGGGATAATTATTTTCTAAGCAACAAAACTTACTTTCTTGGTCTAATCCTCCTTAATTTAAGATAATTGATATGACAGCCCAACTATTAACCAGTTTATCCACCGAAATCAATCAAGCTAAATTGCCCCAGCACGTTGCAGTGATTATGGATGGTAATGGTCGCTGGGCAAAACAAAAGGGTTTGCCCCGCATTGAAGGTCATCGGCGGGGTGCAAATGCACTTAAAGAATTGTTGCGCTATTGCAAAGACTTGGGAATTAAAACTTTAACTGCCTATGCCTTTTCTACGGAAAATTGGGGTCGTCCCACTGGAGAAGTTAACTTCTTGATGACTTTGTTTGAGAGGCTGTTGCAAAAAGAACTTAAAGAGATGGAAGAGGAAGAAGTCTGTATCAATTTTATTGGGGACTTAACTCCCTTACCTCAATCTTTGCAACAGGAAATGAGTCATTCAATGGAACGCACAAAGAATAATCAAGGGGTATTTTTTAACGTGGCAATCAACTACGGCAGTCGTCATGAAATGATTAATGCCTGTCGTGCGATCGCCGAAAAGGTACAGCAAGGAGAATTATCCCCCGACTCCATTGATGACAACACTATCTCGCAGCATCTCTATACTTCAGCTAGTCCTGACCCAGATCTATTGATTCGTACTAGTGGAGAAATGCGCCTGAGTAACTTTTTGTTATGGCAACTGGCATACACAGAGATCTACGTAACTGAAACTCTTTGGCCCGATTTTGATAAAGCACAATTTGATCGCGCTTTGGAGTCTTTTCAACAGCGCGATCGCCGTTTTGGTCAAGTCAGTAAGCCCTAATTAGCAAGAATCATGCCCGCACGAAAAAAAATTAATTGGGTCTTGACTAGATTCTCTTGGTTTTGATAAAATTTTTTTATAATGGGGGTAGTTGAATCTATTTACAAGTGTCAATATTCCCATTATGAATAGTATTTTTTAGTTAATCAGGAAATGCGATCGCTTGTCAAGAAAATAATGATTTTTTCGGCGAGGGTATTTTAAATTTAAATCTTATATTTAGCTTTGATCAAAGATCGTAGCTGTTTGCTAATACTTTGTAAATTATTATATCATTAAGAATATTATCTGCTCTGCTAACCTACCTGCAAAATATCGGATAACCAGATAATTTCCACTGTATCAAGTTAAATCAAAACTGATCTTTCATACCACGAATACGACCAAACACCCTGGCAGGCTCTTTAATTCCAGCAATAGCTTGTATGGCAGGAGTATCCCAACGCAGAAAAGGGTTAGTTTGTTTTTCGGTACCTAAAAGAGAAGGGACTGTGGCATGCCCTCGACTTCGAGCTTGTTTTACTTGCTGATATCTATTTTGTAACTCTACATTTTTACTGTCTACTGTTAAGGCAAATTTGAGATTGTTCAAGGTATATTCATGAGCGCACCACACACGGGTATTGTCAGGAAGCTGACGTAGTTTATCTATCGACTCAACCATCTGAGAGGGAGTTCCCTCAAATAATCTGCCACACCCACCAGCAAAAACCGTATCACCACAGAATAGTTCTCCTGTTGTAGCTGATGTCGTCGGGGGGAAATAGTAAGCGATGTGAGCGCGAGTATGTCCTGGAACAAAAAATATCTGTCCTTTCCTATCCGCAAACTCTACCGTATCTCCTTCTTTTAAGTAGACTTGCTGATGGGGAATTCTACCCCGATCTTCTACGCCACCGTAGACACAAAGTTCGGGAAAACGATCAGCTAGCTGTTTGTTGCCTCCAACGTGATCCCAGTGGTGATGGGTGTTAAAAATAGCAATTAATCGAGCGCCAATTCGATCTAGATAGTCGATTACAGGTTTCGCCACTGCGGGATCGACTACTGCCGCAACTTTTTGTTGAGGGTCAGACAGTACAAAAATATAGTTGTCTGTTAAAACAGGAATACGTTGGATTTCCATAATCAAAATTATATGTTTAATAGTTCCGCCAATAAACTTCTATTCGACCTAATTAAATCAAAGCCTCAGTATATAATTATTTCTTTAATTTTAAGCTTATTTAGTACTTTTTTAAATGTGATTGGAACTACATTATTAATTCCCATTTTATATATTTTATTCAGCCAGCAAGAGCAAACTAACTTACTTGAGAATTTACCATTTATTGCTTCTTGGTTCACCTTGATCGACCACTATCAACCAGAAGCCAAGTTAGTGATTATGATTGCTAGCATGTTTTTGATAATTGTTTTTAAGAATATATTTAATTATCTTAGTTCAATTGTAAATTTCAATCATACTAAATCTTTGATTTTTCGTTTAAAAATTAGAGGATTAAATCTACTTTGCAAAGTAAATCTAGATTACTATCAAAAAAACAGAAATGAAGATATTCTAACCAAGCTAAATCGAGAAATAGATAAAACAGCTTTGACGGTTAAAAGCATCCACAATATATTGATTATTTCTCTAATCATTCTAACCCTTACTGTGATACTTTTGGTCATTTCATGGCAGCTAACTTTAGTTTCTTTAATATCAATCAACTCGATTATTTTTATCAATATCTGGTTGGCATCTCAGGCAAGAGACAGCAGAATCTCGGCATCAGAAAAATCACAAATCCTCAATCTCCAGATAATCGAATTTTTAACAGGAATTCGCTTGATCAAAACAGTCGCTAATGAGTCAGCAGTATCTAGAGCGATCGCTGAATCACTTCAAGAGAAAGATCAAGCACAGTTAAATACTCAATTTATTTCCGCAACCATCAAACCAATTACTGAGATTGGGAGCATGGTGGTGCTTTTAATATTAATCGTTGCCAGCTACTATCTATATTCTCAATCAATATCAGAAATTACTCCTGTTCTATTGATATATTTAGTCATATTGTGCCGTTTACTGCCCTTTCTCAGCCAGTTTAATAGTGCCAGACTGCAATATATTAATACTCGTTCCAGCGTCGAAGTAGTGGCGAATTTTTTAACTGAGACCAACAAACCTATTTCTCCCTCTGGCAATATTACTTTTGACAATTTACAAACTGGTATCGAATTTGAAGCGGTGACTTTTGCCTATCCTCAGCACGCCCAAATAATTCTCGATAAAATTAGCTTTAAAATTCCCCCAGGAAAAACTATCGCTTTGGTTGGCTTCCCTGGAGTTGAGAAATCTATTCTGGCTGATTTATTAACCCGACTATACGAGCCAATTGAAGGGCGAATTTTGCTAGATGAGAAAGAGCTAAAAGAATATAATACTCACAGCCTCAGAAAAGCGATCGCTATAATCAACGGGAATCCTTTTTTGTTTAATAATTCTCTAGCTTACAACATTGCCTATGGCGTAGATAATGCCAGCCAAACAGATATTGTTGCTGCTGCCAAAAAAGCCAAAATCTTTCAGTTTATTAATCAGCTTCCCGCAGGCTTTGCGACAGAACTAGGACGAGGAATAGTGCTATCGGAAGAGCAAAAGCAAAGAATTAGTATTGCCAGAGCTTTTTTGCGAGATCCCGAAATTGTGGTTTTAAGTGAGCCAACAATATCGAGTAAGGACAATTCTATTGATCCAGAATCAGTACCAAAGGTTATTGAGATGCTATGTCGAGAACGAACTACTTTAATTATTACCAAACAGCTAAATTTAGCTAAACAAGCCGATCAGATTCTAGTCTTTAATAAAGGCAGAATCATTGAAACAGGTACTCATGAACAATTGCTTCAGCAAGGAGATGTTTATCTACGTCTGTATTCGATGCAGTTCAAAATCAACCAGCAGTCTCGTCAACTAAAACTAGCTCAGAAGATTGCCCAAAAGTTAGCCCAACAAAAAAATCATAGTCTTTCCTTAGAAATCCGTAGTCATTTAAATACTCTCCTCAATCGTCTAGATCTAATCAGCGCAGGCTTGTTTAATGATGAGGAGGAACAAAATAAAATTCTTGATGAATCATATCAATCAGCTAAAGATATGTTGGCTAGCCTTAGAGAATATGAACGTAAGATTTCCCGTGGATTTAAGAACTGATGTTACACCAAATAAAAATAATTTAGATTACGTACAAGCTGAGTTGAATAATTTGAAAAAAATATAAAGAGCATTCAATTTAACAATATTTTGTATTACTATGATACTTTAGGAGTAAAAAATCGCTCTCCAGTATAGTTTTGAAGCTCAAGTAATCCTCCATTAAGACTTATTTCATTTACGAGAAAACAATAGATAATTTTCAAAATGACACAAAATAATCAATCTAATTCTCCAAAATGGTGGCAAACAGGAGTAATTTATCAGATATATCCCCTGACATTTGCTGATGCGAATGGGGATGGTGTAGGAGACTTACAGGGAATTATTAAAAGACTAAATTATCTCAATGACGGTAATCCTGATAGTGAAACTTCTTTAGGAATTGATGCTATTTGGCTATCCCCTATTAATAAATCTCCCATGATTGATAATGGTTATGATGTTTGTGATTATTATGATATTAGCGATACATTTGGGACTTTAAAAGATTTGGAAATTCTCCTAGAAGAATCCCACAAACTAGGTATTAAAATAATTCTTGATTTGGTAATTAATCATACTTCTAATCAACATAATTGGTTTATCGAATCTAGTTCTAGTAAAGATAATCCTAAAAGTGATTGGTATCATTGGCAAGACCCCGAATCTGACGGAAAGTTGCCGAATAATTGGCTGTCTTATTTTGGTGGTACGGGCTGGACGTTTAATGAAGTGAGACAACAGTATTATTTCCATACTTTTAATAAAAATCAACCCGATCTGAATTGGCGTAATCCAGAAGTTAAAGCAGAAATGTTTCAAATGATTAGGTATTGGCTTGAAAAAGGGGTTGATGGTTTTAGATTAGATGCTTCTAGTGTTTATAGTAAAGATAAATATTATCGTTATAATCCCGAAAAATTTGATTCTAATGATCATAAGAAATACAATAATTTTCATCATTTATATGATAAAAACTTACCAGAAAATCATCAAATAATTAAAGAAATTAGAGAAGTTATTGATGAATATCGCGATCGCGTTTTGATTGGGGAAACTTTTATCGATAGTACAGTTTATGAATCGGCAAATTTTTATGGTGTAAATAATGATGAATTACATTTACCCCTTACATTTGAATTTCCTTTTAGCCCTTGGTATCCAGGCTATTTACAGCAAGAAATTGTGAAAAAAGAATTAGTAACCCCCAAAGGAGCATGGTCGAGTTATTTTTTAGACAATCATGATATTCCCAGACATTTATCTCGTTGGGTTGAATGTAGTTTGTGTACAAACTCATTAGGAATTGCTCAAGCAGCAGCAACTATTCTATTAACAGTTAGAGGGACTCCCATTCTCTATTATGGTCAAGAACTTGGTATGGTAGATAATGAAGATATTCCTCCAGAAAAAATTCAAGACAAAGTCGTAGTTAGAAGTGAAACAGATGAAGCTCCAGAAACGAGAGACGGAGCGCGTACACCTATGCAATGGGACGATTCTATTAATGCTGGTTTTAGCTTTGGTAAAGATGTCGAACCTTGGCTACCCGTACATAAAAATTATCAGGAAGTTAATGTAGCTAAAGAATTAAAAGATCCTGACTCAATCTTAAATTTTTATCGTCAATTAATCAAAGTTAGAAAGAATAATGAAGCTTTGCTGATTGGTAAATGGAGAACCCTGATTTATTATCCTTACGAACATTTAGCTTATGTCCGAGAAACGAAAGCCGAACGAATTTTAATTTTGATTAATTTTTCTTATGAAAAAGAGTTAGTGATAGACGAACATATTTCTCTAGATAATTGGCAAGTATTAGTTTCTAATACAAGAGAAATAGGAAAAATAATCGATCTTCCTAAGAGCTTAGAAGCATTCGAAGTATCAGTATTGAGAAAGTAATAAATCAATATTTTATTTTCTTCTCTTTTTTTCCATAAATTTAATTTTCGGACAAGTCTTTTCAAATAATTTGGTCTCAGTTTCAGATAATGTGGATCGAAGTGCATTTATAGTTTCAATACTAACCAACCAAAAATTTTAAGTAGAATATGTAACTTAAACTAATTACTAATTACTGAGGATTTTGCTGCTAAAGTTACGAAAGCATCATCGGTGACGCGACAAGTACGCCAATCGGGGAGGACTTTTGCTCCCATGCTTTGATAGAAAGCGATCGCACTCTCGTTCCAATCTAGAACACTCCATTCTAATCGTCCTGCATCTCTCTCTAAGGCTAATTTGCCGAGATAAGACAGCATTGCCTTGCCCATACCTCTACGGCGATATTCGGGGAGGACAAATAAGTCTTCTAAATAGATACCTGGCTTAGTTAAAAAGGTTGAGTAGTTGGGAAAAAACAAGGCAAAACCAACAATCTTACTATCTGTTTCGCTGACAATCGCCTCAGCATAAACTCGACTGCCAAACAGATGTTCCTGTAAATCTTCTATAGTTCCTGTCACCTGATGACTTAGTTGTTCATATTCTGCAAGTGCTTCAATCAAGCCAAAAATTTGCGCTACATCTTCAGCGATCGCCTGACGAATTTTAAATTCTGAATTCATTAATCTACAAATAAAACTTAAAAAACTGATCAATTTAATTACCTTATACCAATAGAGGAGCATTTATACATCAGAAAACATAATGCAATTATCTAGACCCTAAAGCATTATTTAAACGTATAATTAGAAATTAATTAGTTATATCCAGTTTCGTTCTTTATAAGTCTCGAATTTCATTGATTTTGTTTAAAAGTAGCTAAAAGCTGCCAGTTAGAAATCTGTCCTCTGAAGGATTCAAGTCAAAAAAATGTCAGATAGCATTAGTTACCTAGATCTTTGAGTTGAGTTGGCGAAGAATAATGATGTGGCGTGAGAAAGATATGAATATTCAAAATACTGTTCTAGCAATTGTTTTGGCTATGGGTTTTCCCATGGCAGTGCAGGCAAAGGATACAAACAAATACGAAAACTATCAGGTTGCCTGTGACTCTAGATCAGAATGCAGTAATTTTGATGTCAATTATGAGCAACAATCTGATGGAGATCAACTTGCCCAAAGCAGAAGGACTAGAACTCGTCGCACTCGCCGCCGTAGTCGCGATAGCAAGTTTCATATTGGGGGACACCTAGCGCCATTTTTTCCTTTTGATGGTGAGTCGAATGTCGGTTTTGGAGGAGGAATTTTTGGTGGATACAAATTCACCAAAAATGTCAGTTTAGACATAGATGTTTATGATTACTTTGGTGGCACAGAGGTAGATGACTTAGGATACAATCTTTTTGGTGCTGCTGCTAGTGGGGTGTATAGATATTACCTCAAGCCCAACGATTCCAAGAGCCTTTATATCTTCGCTGGACTTGGTGTCGGGGTTGGGGTGTCAAATGCAACTGGAGACGTTGCGGATAATCTCGATGATGCAGGCTTTGACACCAGTGAAACAGGCTTTTTGCTTCAGGGTAAAGGTGGCGTTGGCTATCCTATCAGTGAGAAAATTGATCTTTTTGGTCAAACTCGGTTTTTCAACATATTTCTTGACGGTGATGATGCCAATGGTGTAGCTCTTGATTTCGGAGCAACTTTCAACTTTTAGCTTTAACTAAAGCCAAATTACTTAAAGTTTTAGATCAGTGTGGAGGTTTGATATTTTCAAGCCTTCATATTTTTTTAGTCAATCACAAGTATTTCTGAACCACTGACCAACCTGTCCAGGATACGTAAGCTAACCCCACAAATAGTATAGCGTTGACTGTAATATGAAGCGATCGCGCCCAAGTATTGCGGACATCAATTTGATTGGCACTCCAAGCAGAAAGGCAAATTAACCCCACGACAAATAATCCAGCCCATAGGTGAGGAGAATGTCCTAAGCTGCCATAGTAGCCTACCGTTCCTACTATCCCGATCGCTAGCAACAGTAAGACTAAAAAAACTATAATTATACCCCCTATGTAATGGGCGTTTCTCAGCCAAGGTGGACGACCAACTCTAACAACACGACCATAAAACATTAACGCTCCTGAAACGAGAAGCAAAAAATAAAAAGCGATCGCTCCTCCCATTGCCCAAGCAGCAATTTTCCAGAGCCAAAGAAAAGATGGTAAATCCAAGTTTATTAACCAAGTATTATCTGATACGGACAATAGTTTTAATTCTATTCTTCAGTATAGACAATGGGGCTACTATATTAGCAACCCCAACAATTATCATTATCTTCAATATTTAGTTGAAAAACTTGTGGCTTATTTATACTTTATAAACCCTTTTAAACTGCAAGATTAACTGATGGTGAAACAATGGACTGCTCTAAAGAAGTATTATTTCTCACCTGTTTAATATTGGTTACCTTGTTTCTCTCAACTTCAACTTTATCTTCTTCAGCTTTGTGCAAGCTGAGTTTAGTACAGGGGATCGTATCAGATAAGATGGCGCTAGCCATCATTCCAGAATGAATCTCCAGAATTGCCTTAAGCGCTGCTTCAAACACTAGGCGTTGACCTGGAAACACTACTCGCTCAAAATACCAGTTAGGAATATTAGTGATTCGAGCTACTTGAATTTGACTTGTAGCATTTACATAACAACAGAGAATGCTACTGTCTTGATCATTGGGAAGTGGATCTAAAATTTGAGACATGACTCTTGAAAAATTCTATACAAATTAGTTTTTTATTGATTACACACAACCTAACATTGCTTGATCCCTGCTCGTTGTAAACCAAGCTACCAATAAACATTTATCTAATCTTTTGTGTAGCTTTTTTTACCAGATACTTCTTAAGAAAGATTTGATTTTTTTGATTTTTTTCAAAGGATATCTGGAGTATTGACACTCCCACGTCTCCGCGACTAACGTCGCTAAAGACAGTGGGATTCTTGCGTCTAGTTCAGTCATAGGTACAATCGAATAGAGACAATTGCCTGTACTCCACTCTCCCTTTAACTGCGTTCATCAAGTTCAGGGGACTGCCAATTACCCCGTCCAATAGATTGTCTGTACCCATTGCGGATACAGCTTTTTGAACAGGTCGATTGGACAAGCTGCTTGCGAAGCAGCTTCCCTCGACCTCAAAATCTACTGGACAACTGCGATCATCCCAAATAGCGAGATTACGAGCAGCATTAAAATCTGAGTTTAAAGTTACGCCAGATACGCATTTAAACCAATGACCATCTCGTTTGCCAATTACCCCATTAACAGATGAAGTTTTGGAAGAATAGTGTGGCGGTCTAACATGAACTTGTCGTCCAAGTTTCGCCATCTTATATTCTAGCTTTTGCCCCAAATCATAATAAGCCCAAGCATGGCGAGAGGTCCCATTATCAGAACGAGATTTCTGACTCTGTTTCATTGTCTGACGGCAGCCAGACAAATCCTCTAGAACCAAGTCTGCATCTTGCCAATCGGCAAAATCGACAATGCGACGAGACACAGTATGATTAACTGCTCTCATCCAGCGTTGTTCTTTTTGCTCTAGTTTCTTGACAGCGCGATACTTGCCAGCCTTTTGTAGCTGCTTTCTGCGTTGCTGAAACTGGCGACGGCAATGTTTAACCTGCTTACCAGAAAAGAATAATCCAAATCCCTTTTTGCCAGCAGCTACAGCGATTTGATTTTGACCTCTGTCCACTCCTACTCTCTTATCTGTCATCACCTCTGGAACTTCCTCGGTGACTGAAATTAGTGCGTACCATTTGTTTCGATGCTGCCATAGCTTTAGAGTTCCTTTGGTCATGGTTTGATCATTAGTTAGCAGCTTGTCTAATACTGGTTGCCAATGATGACTTTTGATTGTGATCGGGACTCGTTTAATGCCAAACAAGGTGGGGAACGAAACAGAATAAATATCACCCACTTTGAATAACCTCCAGTTTTGACAATTGACTTCTGGAGGGAGCAACTTAAATCTCTTAGTCTTTTTGCCAGCTTTACCTTTGCAGTGACGAATAACCTGATTAGCTAGTGCTGATTTGAGAGGTGTTACTACTTTGGCAGTAGTTAATTTTTTCCTCTCTTTAATCGGAAGCTTCAGAAGTTCGTTAGCAAGGTCAGTGCAAGCTGCTGTCGTTTCAGCAAACATAGTTGCTTTGACGGCATTAAGATTGTGAAATTTAAGTTTTAAAGTAGTAGTGACTTGCATAAAAGAATCATAGTACAATACTGTCTATGATTCAATCCTATAGACGAACAAATACCACTGTATCTTTAATCAACTATCACTTTATCTGGATACCTCGCCGTAGAAGAAAAGTATTGAAAGGTGCTGTCAAAACTAGAGTTACTGAGTTGATATATGAAAAAGCGAATGAGTTGGACTGCAAAATAGTTAGCTTGGCTGTTGAGCCAGATCATGTACATCTATTCCTCAACTGCTCTCCCCATCTCGCCCCAAAACAAATAATACACCGCATTAAAGGCTACTCATCTTATGTGTTGAGAAAAGAATTTCCCCATCTCAAGAAAATGCCTTCTATGTGGACTCGAAGTTATTTTGTCTCTACTGCTGGTAACGTTTCTAGTAGTACTATAGAAAAATATATTGCTGCTCAGGGAAAGACTTGACGGACGCTAAAGCATCCGAGTTATGCGAAGCGGTATCCTTTAGGGCGCAATTCATCCAAGGTCTAAAAGACACTTGGCTTTCTTGCTCCCGTCCTTTCTGTAAATATTTTTAAACACTTCATCTATCCAGCGATCGCCAATAATCAGATCACTGATCATGGTCTTCAAATACCTTGGTTTCTTGAGATTCGTTGCATCTGGTTGATCCTAGCAGATAATATCGCTAAAGTTAAGTTATATGAAAATTTATGATTGTCAGAACCAGAAAATAAATCTATTCCGTTCAGATAAACTCATAAAAATCGCAAAATTTAATATTACTTACTCACTTAATTACTTAAATTATGACTCAGCGAATTCTCTATGTTCGTCTTCCCTGCAATCCCATATTTCCGATTGGAGTAGTTTATCTCTCAGACCATGTTCACAAACTTTTTCCTGAGGTTGAACAGAAAATATTTGATTTAGGTACAGTTCCTCCGCTAGATTTCAATCGCGCTCTGGATCAGTGTATAGATGAGTTTATGCCTTCTCTACTGGTATTTTCCTGGCGAGACATTCAAATTTATGCTCCAGTGGGGGGTAGGGGAGGAAATCCCTTACAGAATGCTTTTGAGCTTTATTACGCCAAGAATCCTTTGATTAAACTGCGAGGAGCATTAGGCGGTTTGAAAGTAGCTACTGCCTATTATGGGGAACTATGGCGCAACAATGGTCTGATCAAACGCGGATTAACTAGAGCGAGAAAGTATCATCCAGAAGCGCGGGCGATAGTTGGCGGTGGGGCGGTAAGTGTATTTTATGAACAACTACAAGAGTCGTTACCCAAAGGCACAATTGTCTCCGTGGGAGAGGGAGAGCAATTATTAGAGAAAATTCTGAGCAATCAAGAGTTTCGTGATGAACGTTGCTATGTGGTGGGAGAAAACCAAATAAGAGCCAGACTAATCCATGAATGGCCTACTCCGATTGAAAAAACCGCCTGCAACTATGACTACATTGCTACTATCTGGCCAGAATTTAACTATTACCTGCAAGAAAACGACTTCTATATTGGAGTACAAACCAAAAGAGGCTGTCCTCATAACTGCTGCTACTGTGTTTACACGGTGGTGGAAGGTAAACAGGTGCGCATTAACCCTGCTGATGAAGTGGTCAAAGAAATGCGCCAACTTTATGAGAGAGGAATTCGTAATTTCTGGTTTACTGATGCTCAGTTTATCCCTGCCAAAAAGTATATTCCTGATGCGATCGAGTTGCTACAAAAAATTGTCGATTCAGGCATGGAAGATATTCATTGGGCAGCTTACATTCGTGCCGACAATGTTACTCCTGAATTAGCCGAGTTAATGGTTAAAACGGGCATGAATTATTTTGAAATTGGCATTACCAGTGGTTCTCAGGAATTAGTACGTAAGATGCGCATGGGCTACAACTTGCGTACTGTATTGCAGAACTGTCGTGATCTAAAAACAGCAGGCTTTAATGATCTGGTTTCGGTTAATTATTCTTTTAACGTGATTGATGAAACCGATGAAACAATTAGACAAACTATCGCCTACCATCGAGAGTTAGAAGCTATTTTTGGGCAGGATAAAGTTGAGCCAGCAATTTTCTTTATTGGTCTACAACCTCATACTCATTTGGAGGAATATGCTTTGGAAAACGAGATTTTAAAGCCGGGATATAATCCGATGAGCTTAATGCCCTGGACAGCTAAGAAACTACTTTGGAATCCTGAACCCCTGGGCTCCTTTTTTGGTGAAGTATGTCTTCAAGGGTGGAACCAGAATCCCAACGATTTTGGCAGGGAGGTAATGCAGATTCTGGAAGATAAGTTAGGTAAAGCGCCCCTAGAAGAAGCGTTGACCGCACCTGTAAAATTAAACAAGCAGGAACTAACTGCTGTATAAAAGTAAAATTTAACAATTAACCAGAAGGTGCCTTTGTTTTTCGCCCTTCAACTTTAACAATTAACTATTATTATGCTGGAAGGTTCGATATTAAGTAGATTACATGAGGCTCATCGCCATGGCAAACGGCCATTAAACTTTGGTGTTTATTATAAAAATACTTTAGTGGCTTTGTGCCATGCTTTAGAAGACTTTATCTTAGATGCTAACAGTGCGCCACTGATGCTAACAGCCTTTCAGCGTGGGAAATGGTATCTAGAAGAAGCTGAACGCTATAGTGATTTGGCAGATAAATCCGAACACATCACGATTATGGCTACTCCAGATTCTGGATTTGATAGTCATCCTACTAGTAAGAAGGAAAACGTAGCTTTAGTTTATCTTAAGTCAGAAGACCCTGTTGCCGAAGAGTGGCACTTGATAATTCTTTCTCCTACCTATACAGCAATGGTGCTATGCCAGGAGTTATCTGACGAGGATTATGGCGAACATCAGCCCCAAGAAGACTTGGAACGCAAATTTTATGGTTTTTGGACATTTGAACCAGAATTAGTCTGTGAAACTGTAGAAATAGCGATCGATCACATTAAAAGCTATCAACCACAATTAGCTGAGTTAATGACAGCAAAGGTGGCAAAGATGACTGCTGAGTCTGCCACTAGGCAAAGAGATGACCTAGATGCAGTAGTTTCTCAGGTGGTTAAATATCTGCAAGATTCCCATAAAATTTTACATCAACCGGATCAGGTTGCTCATTTCTCTGGATTCAAAGATCTCAGCGAAAATATTGTTTCCAATGAAATGCAAGCTTTTTTGCGTATGGCTCAGTTGTTGGATACTACTGACGTTAGTAACCCGATGGCAGCATCAGAGGTGGCATCAATGGCTGAAGCAATTTCCCAATTGCTCGATCTTCCTGCCTGGCAGGCTAAAAGACTATATCTATCTAGTTTGCTACACCGAGTCGGTTTACCAGACTTAACCAGAGAAAGAAAGAAACAAACTCAAGTTCAGCAAGAAGTTTTACAAAATGAATCCGCTCCCAAATCATCAGTATTGCGAGT
The DNA here is from genome assembly GCA_942490675.1 of Cyanobacteriota bacterium. Lineage (GTDB taxonomy): Bacteria > Cyanobacteriota > Cyanobacteriia > Cyanobacteriales > Xenococcaceae > Waterburya. The sequence goes on from CALNYB010000006.1 coordinate 118,315, forward strand.
AATGCCACAGTTAGAGGCGATATCTAAGATATTGACTCACCAGAGAGAGGCTTGGGATGGCTCAGGGATTCCCGCAAAACTAGCTTACGATGAGATTCCTTTAGAGTCGCGGATTATTTGTTTGCTATCAGACTTTCAACAAAAAATGAAGGCATATAAGCAATATTCCTCCGACAAAAACCCCGTAACTCAGGCTTTGGCAGATTGCCAAGCTCTAGCGGGTAAGCGATATGACCCCAAATTACTAGATGCTCTATCGCTTTTGGTCATGGGAATGCAGCAGGGAATGACTCTTCAAGCTTATCGACCTAAAATTGCAGCGGGCATGTGGCTCTTAGATTCTGAACGTGTTGGTCAAAACAAAACCTCATCTTCTTAAATTATTTTATATCTGAGAACTTGCAAGTAACATTATACAATTCAAATTTAACCAAAACTTAAACGCAAATAATGACCGTAGATATCATTCGCGCAGGGCAAGAAAAGCACTTTCCAGGAATAGATTTGGAAGATGAGGATCTGGCGGATTGCCAATTAGAAAAAATTAATTTAGCTGGTGCTAACCTCACAGGAGTAGATTTTTCTCGCTCTAATCTTAAAGGAGCAAGACTAGATGGCGCCAATCTTCTGGGGGCAGACTTAACCCTGGCTGATGTGCGAGCAAACCTACTGGGAGCAAATTTAATGCAAGCTGATCTTAGTCGTGCTGACTTACGGGGCTGTAACCTGAGAGGAGCAAACCTAATGGGGGCCAAATTAGTCCAGGCTTCTTTATCGGGAGCATTTTTAAGCGGTGCTAATTTAACAGGGGTAAATCTTAAAGGAGTAGATCTTAGAGGGACTGATCTTAGGGGTGTTAATCTTAACAGTGCCAACCTCAAGGGAGCTAATTTATCCCAGGCAGATCTTCAGGGGGCAAACTTAAGTGAAATAAATCTAGAAGAAGCTGATTTGCGGGGAGCAAACTTAGCTGGGGCAAATTTAACTGGAGCGAATCTACTTTGCGCAGAACTCGAAGGTAGTAATCTGGACGGCTCAAACATGGAGAGGGCTTGCGTTGTAGGAACGGCGATCGCAAAGTAAACATCCTAATTTTTCCACAACATAACTTAATTTTTTTACCAAAATCCTATGAGTTTAGATCGGATCTACGACGTTTTAATTGTTGGTGCGGGGCCAGTTGGATTAGCTACTGCGATCGCTCTACGTGAACGTGGTATTGATAATATCCTGGTAATCGATCAAACTCGTAGTTTTCGCCCAGTAGGACAAGTAGTTGATGTTTTACCTAATGGTTTAACTTTGTGAGTGGGAAGTCCCACGCTGAATTACGAAGGATGGAGTAATCAGCGATGGGATGAAAACGAACTTTGCCTGATTAGGGTTGCCCTAAAGGATTTCTATCACGGATACCTCTGAGCATAAGCTTCGGGTGACTTTTGAACAGTTGAATTAAGATTCATCAAATTTTTATGCGCTAAGGGTTTCGAGGGTTGTATGATTACTTGTGGACGTAAGGTAAAAACCTGAATAGATCCGAAGTTGGGGCGTACCCATCCTAAATGTGAGTGAAAAGTAGGTCAGTAGCAGCGTCGAAAACTGCGAAGTCGAGATGTCAAATATCCAAAAGTCCAGAACCTCCAGAGCTAGGAAAATACAGCTAGAAATTGAATAACGCGACATTATGTACCGATGGTCTATCGGGGGAAGAAATTGTCTGTCAAGTCGATCTGTCGGGAAACCAACGGTGGGAGATAACATATCGTTTGTACCAACGTGTTTTAGATAAGAGGCGTAGGGCAGAAATGCCTACTCGCGAGTGTAGGAAGCCCACGCTATACTGCTTGCAGTTAGCGGTGGGAGGAAGTCACAAGCACTTAAATGTATTAGTGAGGATGCTTACCAACAGATAAAAACGATCGGTTTAGGGTATATTCAAGCTCGTCGCGAAAATAGTGAGGAGGAGATAGAAAAGGCAACTAAAAAAAGGTTTTGGTACCAAAAAAACTTGCAAGGAGAGGTTATTCGGACAATTCCGTTGGATTTTGATTTTTGGTTGAACCGCTATGGAGAGGGCAGGATATCAATTCCTTGGTATCGTTTACAAACTGAGCTAAGAAACTTGTTGCCATCAGAAATAGTTAAGGCTAATCATTGTTGTGTAGATATTACTCCAGAAACTAGCTCAATCATAATCGGCTGTATTTCTGATCAAGAAATTTCGTCTAATCCTTTTGCTCACTGGTCAACTCCAGACAAAGAGCAGACAGAAAATATTGATTTATCGGCTGAACCGACATATAACCAACAATTCCAAGCCAAGTTAGTTGTTGCAGCAGACGGGATTAATTCTACTGTCCGCCAGCTTATTTATGCTAATTCAGATCTTAGTCCATGGGCAAAACCACAATATTCTGGTTTTTCAGCAATTGGTTGTTTGCAAATTGATCATGTCTCTGATGAGATCATGCAACAACTCGAAAAGAAATATCTCCAAGGGGACATGGTTGTCACGTTACGTAATGATGCTCCTCAATTAAAATCTCAAAATATCGAGTCCCCTCGATTAATTCTAATTAGAAGAGGTGCAAATGCTCTCGGCTATTTATTCCATACTTCTCTAAGCCTTAATGCACTGCAAAATAAATCATCCGAAGCAATTATTAACTTAGCCGCAGATCTTCTAATCGAAGCAGATTTCCCGACTATTTTTGCTCAAATTGTTAAACTGTCTAATCCTGCAATATTGATTGATCGACCTTATTATATTCATCCCGCCAATATCCCTCATGAGCAACCAATTTGGAGTAGCGATCGCTTAGTTTTAGCGGGAGATGCTGCTCATGGGATGCCTCCTTTTGCTGCTCAAGGAGCTAATCAGGGTTTAGAAGATGCTGCCATTATCGGTACAGCGATCGCAAATATTATCCATCATAATGACTTAGACAATCAAGCAATTATTGATCGGCAATTTAGCAAATATGAACAGCTTCGTCGTCCTCTAATCGAACAAGTGCAGGAAGCTACGATGCATAATCACACTTGGTCACAAGAAAAATGGGAAAAATATGGTGACACAGTTTATTGTCGTGACGTAGAAAATATGACCCATAAATTTAAATCCAACCACCAATAACTTCATACAGTAAATCATCACAGTATTTATTTAGTTGCGATCGCGATGTCGATTCAGCCAGATTTGCTGCTGTGGTAGGGGCAAAGGTATTCCCGCCTCTTCAAAAGCATTTTTAATCCGACGACGAAACTCCCGGGAGACTTCCCATTGTTTGAGGGGTTCGGTTTTAAACCAAAGTCTGACCACAAAGCCACCTTCTCTAAACTCTTCGACTCCCAATACTTCGGGCGGTTCGATAATTTTGGTTCGACAATCGCAATCTTGATACATCTGAGTCGCTACTGTTGTGATTAGTTCAACGGCTTGATCGACGTTAGTTTGATAAGCAAATGGTATTCTCAAATCAGATCGCGACCAACCGTTAGAATGATTAGCAACTAAGGTAATGGCACTGTTGGGAATAGTAATTAACCGTCCTTCTCCGTCTCGCAGTTGAGTAATTCGCAGATTTAAATTTTCTACCATACCTCCCACTTCGCCGATGGTAACAACATCTCCTACTGCATACTGATCTTCAAAAATAATTAACAAACCGTTAATGGTGTCTTTAATTAGGTTTTGGGAAGCAAAAGAAAAAGCCAAACCTAAAACCCCCGCACCAGCTAAAAAAGGGGTAATATTTAAACCCAAAATAGACAGGGCAGCAAAAAGACTAACTCCAATCCAGAACAAAGTTACTAACCCGCGAAACAACCGAGAAAAGGTATTAACTCTAACCTGTAGTCTACGACTGGTATCGGGTTGAAATACATAGCTGTTGGCAAAGGTATTGTTGGTAATTACGGAATTGATTCTGGCGCCCACCGCATAACTCAAGCGAATCAAAATATAGCAAGCGGAGATAACTACAGCCAAACGCAGTGGAATCCTGAACAGGGTAATGATCCACATTTGTAATAGACGTGTTTGAGCAAACAAGCCTAAAATTAGTAATCCGCCTCCTAGCCAAATGGTAATTTGAGCTAGTTGCAATAATCGATACTGTACTTCTTTGAGATTGAATTTTTTGCGTTGTTCTAAATGAGTTGCTAGAAATTCAATATTAGTATCATGAGCTAGATCGACTTTATCTCGACGTAAACGTTTTAGCCAGATAAGTATCAGCCAGCTAGATAGCATCATGAATAGCACCATACTTCCAGCTACTTTACTTTGTTGCCAAAAAAAGGGTGATTGTCTTTCTTCTCGGGCTTGTACTAAACCACTCTTGATTTTGTAGGCGATCTGCTGTGCGTAATACTCTAATTTGACACCATGAATACTAGCATCGCGGTTGTTGAGGGTAAGTACAGGAAATTCTCTTTCTCCTACAGATACATAAATGTCTTGTTGATTTTTATCGGTTTGGTGAAAAACTTTTAATGAGGAATTATCGTTTTGTAGATATACCTTTTTAATCTCGGCTAATCTTTCCTCAGTGTATTTAATCCGTTGTGCCAAATTGGATTTTTGATCTGATAGTTCAAATATACAGCGACCATCAAGACGTACGCAAGCAGAAATTACTGAATCAGTTAAATTGTGATCGAGCTTAAAAGTTTCGAGATTTATTTCTGGCAACAGTGGTAACCGAGCTTGAGCAGGATTAACAAAAACGATCGCTAATGCCATTGCGATCACTATAATCCAAAAAGAAACTAGTTTTTTGATCATACCGCCCACAATTTAAAAACACAATTTAAAAACAGCATTACAATTATGGGCGATCAAACAACCGATCTTAGAGTTTTTTTATCTAATTTTTTCCCTAACAAGTAAGTAATAACTACAAAATCAAGTTTCTAAAGAGTAATCAGGAATCGCAGGAATTTATCATGTTGCAATTTTACTATCATCCCCTATCTCCTTTATCCCGTCGTGTCTGGATTGCACTACTCGAAAAAGAAATCTCTTTTACACCAGTAATAATTAATTTAAAAGAAGGAGAACAGTTTCAGCCTGATTTTTTAGCTATTAGTCCTTTTCATCATGTACCAGTCATTATTGATGATGGCTTGCGAGTCTTGGAATCATTAGCAATTTTAGATTATTTAGAAAGCAAATATCCCCAAAATCCATTGTTGCCTGACGACTCCTCAAGGTTGGCTAAAGTAAAGATGGCACAAATGGTAGCAAATAACGAGTTGTCTTCTTTGATAATTCCCTTAATTAGAGAAACGGAAGATTCCCCACAGCTAGGGCAAGCAAAACGTAAAATCAAAAGAATAATAGAATTTTTCTCAGAATTATTAGGAGATGATGATTACTTTGGCGGAGATAATATTTCTCTGGGAGATATAGTTGCAGGCAATGCGGTAATTTTGATCGATAAATTAGGTTTTCATATTAATCAGAATAACAAGATTAAAGAGTGGTGCGATCGCTTGATGCAAAGAGAAGCCTGGCAAAAAGCTCAACCCAATGACGAACAGATAGCTATATTCAAACAGACGCTGCAAAAATTGCTGAATTCAAGAAAATAAATATATTGTTTCCCAGGAGTTTATATGACCTTAACTACTTATAAATGGTCGATTGAAGAATGGCATGAATTAGTTAACTCTGGTTTGTTAGAGGGAAAACCAGTTGAATTCCTCGAAGGAGAAATTATCGAAGTGAGTCCTGAAGGAGTAGAACATAGTTACACGAATGACAGCGTAGTCAAGTATTTAAGAAACATCTTATCTGGCTTGGCTGAGGTGAGAGAGTCTCATCCTATTACCCTAGATAACAGTGAACCTGAACCAGATATAGCTATAGTGCAGTTACCAGAAACTATCTATCGCAATCATCACCCTTATCCACAAGATATTTATTGGTTAATAGAAATCTCAAATCGAACATTGAAACAAGATTTAGAACAAAAAATTATTACCTATGCTCGTAATGGTATTCCCGAATATTGGGTAATTGATTTAGTGAATAAAAAACTAATAATTCATACTCAACTACAAAACAACACTTACTCTCAAATTGCTGAATACAAGATAGGAACAGTTTCGCCGCTGGCTTTTCCTGATATTGCGATCGCTCTTGATAAACTGCTGTTATTCTAATCTAGATCTAGAAGTTAATTCATAATAGGTTTAAATATTTACTGGGAAGGTTAGATGGCTGTAACTACCTATAAATGGTCAATTGAAGAATGGCATGAATTAGTTAACTCTGGTTTGCTGGAAGGAAAACCAGTTGAATTTCTGGAAGGAGAAATTATCGAGATGAGTCCCGAAGGAATAGAACATAGCTATACTAACCGTTTCGTTGTTAAGTATTTAAGGCGATTATTCGATCAAAGAGCAGAAATAATTCAAGCTCAACCAATTACTCTAGACAATAGCGAACCCGAACCCGATATTACTATAGCTCGATTACCAGAGACGATATATCGCGATCATCATCCTTATCCTCAAGATATTTATTGGCTAGTAGAAATTTCTAATCGAACATTACAAAAAGACCTAAAACAAAAAATTATCACTTATGCTCGCAACGGTATCCCTGAGTACTGGGTGATTGATTTAGTGAATAAAAAACTAATAATTCATACTCAAGTACATAAGAACACTTACTCTCAAATTGCTGAATACAAGATAGGAACAGTTTCGCCGCTGGCTTTTCCTGATATTGCGATCGCTCTTGACAAATTGCTGCTATTCTAAAAATGATTTATTTTAAAAAACTTCTGTAGCTTCAATATTGGAACGACAAAGAGGCAAATATGAGATTATTCGTTGTAGACTAGTTTTTGCTCACAATTAAGAAGGTAATCATGGAGATAGAATATCCAGAAGATCTAAAATACCTAGATAGTCACGAATATGTTCGTTTGGATGGTGGAATAGCAACGATTGGAGTTAGTGCTTTTGCCCTCGATCAATTAGGAGATGTCGTTTTTTTAGAGCTTCCTGAAGTAGGTGATTCAGTAGAAGTAGGAGAAACTCTAGGAACTATCGAGTCTGTAAAAGCGGTAGAGGATCTATATCCCCCAGTATCAGGAACAGTGATTGACCGTAATGAAACAGCCATTGATGCGCCAGAAACTCTGGCGATCGATCCTTATGGAGAAGGTTGGTTAATTAAGGTCAAAGTTGATGATCCTGACGATGAGTTAGAAGATGCTCTCTCGGCAAAGGAATATCGCGCTCAGGTAGAAGGAATGGAAGAGTCATAATCCCTTGTGGCTAAAAGCCTATAGTTTTTAAGATAACTATTCGTTGAAAACAAAATCAAGGAATAAGGGACTTTAAATTTAGCAAAATTTATCAGTTTAATAAATGAGTTTAAACACAAGCGGGGCAACCTTTGGTCGGCTTTCAAATTATTGATCTGAAAATTATTATTACCCCTTTTCCCAATCAAAGTCTGTAAACGGGGGCTTATTTAAGAACCAATTAGAAAGCTTAAGTTAATTCTTGATAAATTAGTTACTCTTAATATCAATAAAATTTGTTAACCTATACTACAACTTGCCCCAAGCAGTGATTTCGTCTAGTTACAGGCAATAAGCCACCATTTTTCCACCAAAAAGTCAAATTTAATAGATATTATGGTCAATTTAAACTTTGCTGAGGAGTCCAAAATTGCGGAAACTCAGGCAATTTCTACTTATAAAAATTCTTTAAATCAGAATTCGAATACTTTTGCCAGACGACATATTGGCGTGAATACGCAACAAATTCAATCAATGTTGCAAATTTTGGGGGTTAGTAGCTTAGATGAATTAATTGAGCAAACTGTTCCAGCAGCAATTCGTCTCCATAAACCTTTAAAGTTACCTGAAGCGCAAAGCGAATCTGGTGCTCTAGCAAGACTCAAGGAAATCGCTTCGGAAAATCAAGTTTATCGTTCTTTTATTGGCAGAGGTTACTACAACTGCATCACTCCAGCGGTTATCTTGCGTAATATACTCGAAAATCCTGGCTGGTACACTTCCTATACTCCCTACCAGGCAGAAATTGCCCAGGGAAGACTCGAAGCATTACTCAACTATCAAACAATGATTGTTGACCTAACTGGTTTAGAAATTGCCAACTCTTCCTTATTAGACGAGGGGACAGCAGCAGCGGAAGCGATGAGCCTGAGCTATGGAGTTTCCAAAACTAAAGCCAACGCTTTCTTTGTTGATGCTGGTTGCCATCCTCAAACTATGGAAGTAGTTAAAACTCGCGCTTTACCTTTGGGGATCGAAGTAATTGTTGATGACTATACTAACTTTGATTTTGCCACCCCAATTTTCGGTGCATTACTACAATATCCAGCTACCGACGGCACGATCAATGATTATCGATCTTTTATTGAACAGGTGCATGAGACCAAAGCCTTAGCTACTGTGGCAGCAGATATTCTTAGTTTGACTTTGCTGACTCCTCCAGGGGAATTTGGTGCAGATATTGCCGTGGGAAGTACCCAAAGATTTGGTGTCCCCTTGGGTTATGGTGGTCCTCACGCAGCTTATTTTGCCACTAAACAGAAGTACCAACGACAAGTACCAGGGCGTATTGTGGGAGTTTCTAAAGACGTTCACGGTAAGCCTGCTTTACGTCTCGCATTACAAACTAGAGAACAGCATATCCGTCGGGAAAAAGCTACTAGTAACATCTGTACCGCTCAAGTACTGTTAGCGGTAATTGCCTCAATGTACGCCGTATATCATGGTGCAGCAGGCATAAAAGCGATCGCCGAAAGAATTCACCACCTCACAGCTACCTTGGCAAGGGGATTAGGGGAACTGGGTTATGAAATTGCTAACCAGTCTTTCTTTGACACGATTAAGGTAAGTACAGGGAATAAAAAGGCAGCGGATATGATCCAGATTGCTGCTAATAATCAAATAAACTTACGTTGGCTTGATACTAATGCCATCGGTATCTCTTTAGATGAAACCACTACGGAACAAGACTTAATCGATCTTTGGCAGATCTTCGCCGGCAGTATCGACTTGCCCTTCGACGTTGCAGAGTTGCTGAGTAGTCAGTCTTCAACTATCGAACAGCAAAGAACTAGTCCTTATTTGACCGAAGAAGTATTTAACCGCTATCACTCCGAAACTGAATTATTGCGTTATTTGCATTCCTTAGAAACTAAGGACTTATCCCTAACTACATCAATGATTCCCTTGGGTTCTTGTACGATGAAGCTCAACGCCACGGCGGAAATGATTCCCGTAACCTGGGCAGAATTCGGCAATCTTCATCCCTTTGCCCCCTTAGAGCAAGCTCAGGGTTATCAAAAGTTATTTGTTGAGCTAGAAGCATGGCTGGCAGAAATCACGGGTTTTGCAGGCATCTCTCTGCAACCCAATGCTGGTTCACAAGGAGAATATGCAGGACTACAGGTAATCCGCCAATATCACTTGTCTAAAGGAGAAGGACATCGCAATATTTGCCTAATTCCCGAATCTGCTCATGGTACCAACCCCGCCAGTGCCGTGATGTGTGGCATGAAGGTTATAGCGGTAAAATGCGATCGCAATGGCAATATTGATCTCCAAGATTTACAGAGCAAAGCCGAAAAACACAAAGCTAATCTAGCGGCGCTAATGGTGACTTACCCCTCAACTCATGGGGTATTTGAAGCGGAAATTAAAAGTATCTGTGCGATCGTCCATCAATATGAAGGACAAGTATACATGGATGGAGCAAACATGAATGCTCAAGTCGGTCTATGTCGTCCTGGTGATTTTGGCGCAGATGTGTGTCACCTAAACCTCCACAAAACTTTCTGTATTCCTCACGGTGGTGGTGGTCCTGGAGTTGGTCCAATTGGAGTGATGTCTCATTTAGTACCATTTTTACCCGCTACCCCCACAACTACTAAGGAAGCCCAGCCTATTGGGGCAATTTCCGCTGCTCCTTGGGGAAGCGCCAGTATTTTAACTATTTCCTGGATGTACATTGCCATGATGGGAGAAACTGGCTTGACTCAGGCGACTAAAGTGGCAATTCTCAATGCCAACTATATGGCAAAGCGTCTGGAAACTTGTTATTCAGTGCTGTTTAAAGGAGAGTCTGGTTTCGTGGCTCACGAATGTATTATTGATTTACGTCCCCTAAAAAAACGTGCACATATTGAAGTAGACGATGTAGCAAAAAGACTAATGGACTTTGGGTTCCATGCTCCAACGGTATCTTGGCCTGTAATTGGCACCGTGATGATTGAACCCACTGAAAGTGAGTCTAAAGAACAGCTAGACCGATTTTGTGATGCCATGTTGGCTATCTATCAAGAGGCAGAAGCGATCGCCAGTGAATCAATCGATCCCCATGATAACCCCCTAAAAAATGCTCCCCATACGGCGGAATCTTTGATCTGTGGTGAATGGTCACATCCCTATAGCCGTGAGCAAGCAGCTTACCCTGCACCCTGGACAAGAGAACACAAATTTTGGACTTCTGTAGGTAGGATTAATAATGCCCATGGCGATCGCAATTTAGTCTGTTCTTGTGAAGGTATGGAGGCTTATAAGGACTAATGGATGAGGGATGAGTAATGAGGAGAATGAGGAGAGGTGAACGAAAAAAGGTGTGGCAGTTAAACAATACAGAAGCTTTGAGTAACGAGTAACGAGTAACGAGTAACGAGTAAATACTTATTACTCATTACTTATTACTCATTACTTATTACTCATTACTTATTACTCATTACTTATTACTCATTACTTTAAAATGCGAAAATTAATTTTTGCCACCGTAAATTTCGCTCACCCAATGAGGAGTTACTGAAGTCAAATGTTATTCTTTGCTTACTCCTCTACCTCTCTACCCCGAACCTTCTCCTTGATGCTTCCCCAAGACTTTGCTGACAATCGAGGCGACTTCTTCGGGGGCTTCAATCATGCCTAAGTGCCCACAATTATCAATTTGAAATACATTGCTTTCTTCTGAGATAAATAAGCGATGAAAGCTAGCCAAATGATTGACATATTTAATTTCCATTACCTTATCTTTATCTCCTGCAATAAAATAAGCAGGCTGCTGTAGGCGAGAAACCAATTGAGGCAGTAAATGTACTTCCGATTCAGTAGTAGATTCTAGCAATGCACCGAGAGCGGCTTCTCCATCAGCTTGGATAAAATCAAGTACTCTTTGACGACCCCATTTCATTGCTAACGGACGAGCTACCATCATTCTACAGAACAGCAAATCCAAACCAGGAACAAGAGACAACCAGCGAGGACGAAACTTCACTAACTGTTCCCCCGCTTTCCGAAAACGCTCAAACTCCTCTTTAAGAAAAATTCCGCCTCCAGCATTGAGGCAAATAACACCTTGGACTACCTCTGGATAGAGATCTGCTGCCCAAAGAGCAACGCTTCCCCCTAATGAATGTCCCACTAACCATGCTTGTTCTATGTCCAAACCCTCAAGCAGATATCCAAGATCATTAGCATAACCATTGAGACTATAATCCTGGGAGCTATCTGCATCAACATTAATACCTATCCTAGAGCAGTGGTGATCAACTGATGATTTTTGGACTGAGACTGAAGATAAGCTCTTGGCAACTGATTGCTCAGAAATGTGCGACTCGCCAAAACCTCTCGCATCATATATTAAACATTGATATTCAGATTTTAAAAGCTGTACCAAAGGCTGCCAATAATGACGACTCAATAGCCAGCCATGAACAAATACCAACACAGGCAATTTAGGGTTGGCAACAGGAGCGGTTAGCTCATATATGTGAGGTGTTTCCAGTATGTTAATGGATGGCATTTCTATATCGTATCATCTCAATCCAAAGGAACTTTAGATTTAATATTGTGAGATTTAATATTGTGAGATTCAATATTGTAGTCTTGCGTCAATTTTGAGCAACGGTCAGGCAACCGATACGGACGAAGCCATCTTTAATATGGGGTAAAGTCCTTGATCGTCAACCAAATTACCTACTTAGTCGTATTATCGTAAGATTATTGTGGTCAGTTTATCACTTCTTACTACATAGTTTTTACGCCCAAAAATGCTTTTGCGTCAGAAAATAGACTAATATAACAGACATATCGTATTAAAACCACAAATCAGTGAAGCCTCATTGGCATGGTCTTTTGGAAAAAATTATTTAGCAATTCGGACGCAGTAGCCACCTCGGAAACTACAGAATTCAGTGGAGAATTATTAAACTTAGACAATCAGAACGTTGCTGAACCTCAAATCATATTTAGTACTGACCGAGACATCGACTTTTATGAACTAGAGGAGCTTTGCGAGCGCGTTGGCTGGGCGCGTCGTCCTCTACGTAAAGTCAAAAAGGCGATAGAACACAGTTTTTTGGTGGTTTCGATGTGGGAAGTTAAAGGGAAAAATCGTCGCTTAATTGGTTTTGCTCGCGCCACTTCCGATCATGCCTTTAATGCGACTATCTGGGATGTAGTAGTTGACCCCAACTTTCAAAGTCGGGGTTTGGGTAAAGCGATGATGAAATACGCTATTAATCAGCTACGTAGTGCAGATATTAGCAATATTACCTTATTTGCCGATCCCCAGGTAGTGAAGTTCTATCAAAGATTAGGCTTTATCTTAGACCCAGAAGGTATTAAAGGTATGTTCTGGTATCCAGACTAAATCAATCAATAGTACCACAAGGGCACAATGTAAGGGCACAATGTAATATCAACATTAGCAGGGTGGGCAATGGTGGGCAATAGAACAAATTATGATACTGCGAAATATCCTGTTAATGCCCGCCAATAACAACTAATTGCTAGTTAATCATAAAATCTGCGTTACAATTCGTAACAAAAGCAATAATTTGTTTGAGGGTATGAAAACAGCTTTAATTACTGGAGCATCATCGGGAATTGGCGAGACGTTTGCCAGGGAATTGGCATCAAGGAAAACTGATTTAGTTTTGGTGGCGCGATCGCAAGATAAGTTAGAAAAACTGGCAACGGAATTAAGTAGTAAATATCAGGTACAAACAGAAGTTGTAGTCCAAGACTTAACAGAATCCGCAGCAGGACAGGCTGTATTTGATGCAGTCCAGGCTAAAGGATTGTTCATTGACCTGCTGATTAATAATGCGGGGTTTGGCGACTATGGAACATTTAGCGATCGCCCATTGAGCAAGCAGATGGCAATGGTGCAACTCAACATTACCGCAGTAGTTGAGCTCACTGGCTTGTTTCTACCTCTGATGCAACAAAGAGGCAGTGGTGCAATTATTAATATTTCTTCAATTGCAGGCTTTCAACCCATACCCTACATGTCTGTTTATGCAGCAACTAAAGCCTTTGTCTTGAGCTTTAGCGAGGCATTATGGGCAGAAAATAAAGATCTTGGCGTTAAAATTTTAGCTGTCTGTCCAGGTCCCACCGAATCTCAATTTTTTAATCGCGCTGATTTCCCCGATTCAGCTACAGGATTAAACGGGATTACCATGACGACCGCCGAAAAGATTGTTCAAGAAACTTTTAAAGCACTTGATAAAGAGCAGTCTAATGTAGTAACGGGAGGATTTGCTAACCGAATGATCGTCAATTTACCGAGATTAGTTCCTAGAGATTTATTGGTTGATGTAGTAGGAAAACAATTTAAAAACATTTAGCTTTTTTGATTAATCAATTAGCTAGCCTGTGACACGACACTCCCTTACTCCTCGTAATTTATATTTATCCCTCATCAATTATCCAGCCCTTATCTATCGAGCTATAGATTGTCAGTGTAATTAGTTTTTTCGTAAAATTTTAGTAGAGAAAAAGTTTAATTTCCTGGCTCATCAACTTATTACCGAGATCAAAAATAGGTGCAGTAATGTATTTAGTAACTGGCGCAACAGGATCATTAGGACGCAGAATCGTCAGACAATTAAGAGAAAGTGAGCAGCTAGTTAGAGCTTTTGTTCGTTTGTCATCTAGCTTTAGCGAACTAGAAGACCGTGGGGCAGAAATCTTTATCGGCGACTTAAAACTAGAGAGAGATATTATTAAAGCCTGTAACGGAGTAAAGTACATTATCAGCAGTCACGGTGGAAACGATGCTCAGACTCTAGAATACAGAGCTAATATAGATTTGATTGACCAAGCGGTTGCCCAGAATGTTGAACATTTTGTATTTATTTCTGTATTAGGTGCAGACCGAGGTTATCAGGATTCAGGCACCTTTAAAGCCAAGCGAGAAGTAGAAAAATATCTAATTGCTAGTGGCTTAAACTATACAATTTTGCGCCCTTCAGGTTTTGCCAGTAGTTTAATTCCTCTAGCTGAAAGATTTCGGGATACAGGGATCTACTTTTCTCTTGGAGAACAGCAGAATCGCTCCTCAATTGTTAGCACTGATGATTTGGCCAAAATTGCGATCGCTTCGACCCAAATAGAAGCTGCAAAAAATCAAATATTTGCCGTCGGTGGTCCAGATATTATTAAGAGAGAAGATATTTCGCTTATTTTTGCTCGTTTATTTAATCGAAAGCCATTTATCATCAATCCTCCTTTGGAACTGTTTGATGGCTTGAGAATGGGCATTGGTTTAATAAATCCACAGTTAAATAAATCTTTGGGTACGCTGCGAACTCTATTAGCTCATGAGTTTTTCTGTACCACAGAGGAAATTTCCCGATTAGAATCTACCTTCAACCTGAAAATGGAATCTTTAGAAAGTTTTCTCAGACGCTATGTTGGACAGTGATCAGTGACCAGTGATCAGTGACCAGTGACCAGTGACCAGTGACCAGTGACCAGTGACCAGTGACCAGTGACCAGTAATTAGTTTGTGCTTTAATGAGCTTGAATAAATATCATATTAGTATATTCATGACTCAACCAAGCATTTATATTGCGATAACTAGCCACGGTTTTGGTCACGCTGTGCGAGCAGCAACGGTGGCAGAGAAATTGCAGCAGTTGCGTCCCGATATTGCCCTAACTTTTGTGACAGTAGCTCCAGAATGGTTACTCAAATCATATGTGAAGGGAGATTTTGTTTATCGTCAGCAGGTTTTCGACGTAGGGGTAATTCAAAGCGACAGCCTGACGATGAATAAGTCAGCAACCTTGAGCAAGATGCAAGAAATCATTGCCCAGCAGGACAGCATTATTGCCCAAGAAGCAAAATATATTCAAGATAATAATATCGGCTTAATTTTGGCTGATATTCCTGCATTAGCTGTTCCCATTGCCCATGCTGCGGGTATTCCCTGCTGGATGATGAGCAACTTCGGTTGGGACTTTATTTATCGTGATTGGGGAGAAGAATTTAGCGAAATTGTCGCCTGGATTGAAAATCATTATCGGCAGAGCGATCGCTTGTTTCGCCTGCCTCTAGCCGAATCCATGGATATATTCCTCAATATTACTGATGTAGGACTAACAGGAAGTAAACCACACTTTAGTAATGAGGTGTTGCGCCAAAAATTTAATCTGACTGCACCGACAGAAAAAACAATCTTGCTTACCTTCGGTGGATTAGGACTACAGGCTATTCCTTACCATAATTTGCAGCATTTCCCTGATTGGCAATTTATTACTTTTGATCGTGCTGCGCCAGATTTTCCCAATCTATTGAAAATTGCTGACCATAACCTACGCCCCTTGGATTTTATGCCTGTCTGTGGACGAATAGTCTCTAAACCAGGATATAGCACATTTTCGGAAGCCTTATGTTGTGATGTTCCGATTGTTTCCCTAACCCGTGAAGACTTTGCTGAAGCACCAGTGTTATTAAATGCCATTCAAGACTATTCTCAGCACCAGATTGTCTCTAGTGATCAATTTTTTAAGGGAGATTGGAATTTTCTGGATCAAGAAATGCTTCGTCCTCGGAAAACTGAACGTTTGGCAAAGGATGGTGCGAGCGAAATTGCTCAGGAAATTTCTAATTACTTTATCATCGCAGCCAAAAGGCACAGGCGGAAGAGTAAGTTACGGAGATAGTGAAACTTTTAATCAAGTTTGTAATGCGATTGGCTTTGCCACTGCGCGGAGCGCAATCGCTGCTGGTCATTCTGTAATAGTTCTCGGTGAAGCTGGTACGGGTAAAACTGACTTTGCCCTAGCTCTCCATGGGTCAATGTCAGGGGAGTTTAATAGTGCGATCGCTACCTATAAGGGTTCAATCAAGAAATTCTTTATGGCGATCGCCATGCAGCTTGGCTGTCCCACTGAGAATGACGAAGGTAAAGCCATGACTGTTGATGCTCTCAAGGAAGAGATTCTAGTTAACTCTGGTGAAGATACCTTACTTATCTTTGCTGAAGCTAAGAGGTTAACTACCAGTATTCGCTATTGGCTTGAGGACATGATTAGTGCTGGGGCTAGAGTCGTCTGTTTTGCTGTGGCTAATCCTGGGCGAGATATCTTTCTGGATATGTTGGAGATTGAACTCGATTTGCCAAGCGATCGCCATATTAGAGAAGTGATGGAAGCAGAGGCACAGAAACAAGGTTTACAGATAAGTAAATCTCGACTAGCCGAACTCCAACCTTTAGCTGGTAGGAATCCGATGTTAGCGAGAAAGATTATTAAGAATGAAGCTCTAGGACTCAAGCAAGATAAACCCGAACACACTCAATATGTTGTAATAATGCCCGTGATTATTGCTGCAAGTCACGGCTTTTGGGATCGTGCGCTTTTTTGTGGGTATGGGAACGGGTAATAGAGGACTTTATATTACTGGTGGTGTTTGCCTAGTAACTGGGATGGCACTAAAACAGTTGGGGAGTGTTAAAGGTGCTCAGAAGAGGTTAGGTCAGTAGAAAAGACTTACTCTCCTAAGCTATGACTTAGTTTCAGTGTATAACTCGTTATCATGTGAAAGTTCCAGCCAATTGGCAGCCGATTTCTTAACTTTTTAGGTAGGATAGGGCGAACAAACTTTAGCTTGGCGATCGCATACCAAAAAGCTAACTTTAAAGAAAATATCAGATCGAATTTATTACTTAAAAGCATAAGATTAACCTCTGAATTTAGATAGAAGCAGGATGATAACGGCAAAAGTAATCAAGATTCTGGCAAATACTTTATGCTTTTAGTTCAACCTGATTCTTTCGATCTAAATCTAGAAGATAAGGAGCGATAAATCCTGCATATTTCTTTTTGACTGCTTCAGGCAGATCTTTCCAACCCGTAATTTGACCGCGACAGCTTTTTGCACCACATTGACACGAACGGTCAAAATGATCGATAGAGTAGTTTCTCATGGCATAATCAAATGTGATTTCCTCCTCTGAAAGAATCTCTCTCATGGCAACAAAATCATGGGCACCTGTTTCATTTACTTTAATTCCACAATTAGGCTCGCAAGAATGGTTAACTTTGGGAACCAAACCACCATGAAGAACGTGAGTATTTTCGTCTATTTGAGAGGCATGAGAATGATTTGCTGCCAAAACTTCCTGAATCACACCTACCATTACAGTTTCTCCTCTCCGAAAGGAACGGGTTGCAAATATCCCTTCTCCTTTTCCTGAAGTACTTCGCAGTTCAAATCCTTTGGATAATTTTTCCATATTTAGTGTCATTTTTACACCTACTGTCGATCGAGTATTACTCACGGGTGAGCGAAATTTACGGTGGCAACAATTAATTTTCGCGTTGTTTAAGTAATAAGTAATAAGTAATAAGTAATAAGTATTTACTCGTTACTCGTTACTCTTTACTCAAAGCTTCTCTATTGTTTAACTGCCACACCTTTTTTCGTTCACCCATTACTCACTAGCACAGTATCATTGAAAAGCGTAATTTAGACAATTAATTTAAATAGCCTGCTTGATAAGTTTTGAGTCTTGATTAGCTAGGAGTACTCAAAATACGCTGTATCTTTAAATACTCCGCGAGACATATTTTGCACAGGGGAATTTGGTATTTTATTCATCATTACCTCTTTAGAACTACCCTAAATTGTTCTTTATTCTATAGTGAGCCAAATAACTGACGATTACGCTCCGCGTCCCAAACTAAGCACCAAACTAAGCGGTGTAAACGGGATAAATAGCCTTCGGATCGCCCTACCAAAACTCAAAGGAACTGGTATATAGTAAGTTTTTTATCAAAAATAGTGCTCCACACTTTCTCACCACGTTACCGCCTATGATGATTTTTTTTCTCCTACACCCTACACCCTCCCCCTTACGACCTTCTGAAAGCTGCAATGGGGTAGGGAAGGCAATTACTCATGCAGCGATCGCATCCTACATTTGGTATTAGAAGAAGTTCAACCAGTGAGCTAAATAACTGACGATCGCTTTCCCAAAACTCAAACTGGTAAAGTAACTAATCTACTCTTTACCGCTAGCTGTAATTGATAAAGACTACCGTTCCGCTTTCATTGATTTAGCTCAAGTTGGAGTTGGTGGTTACATTGGATTGACAATCCCCAAGTCTAAATCTGAAGAAAAGGTGGCAGCACAAATTTCTACGCATTTGAAAAAGGCAGGTGCAAATGTGGAACTCATCAATGCTCAAGACAAAACGGTAACAGAAGATATCGATCTAGACGTTTTTGACCTGCTTGTTTTTGGAGCCTCAATGCACGCCGGAGGTCTTGAACAAGAGTTGGTTGATTTCATTAATAGCCACAAAGAACAAATTGAGCAAAGGGTTCGATCATTTTTCCTAGTCCTCCTTAGTGCAGCTACCAAAGACTCAAAACTTAGGGCGGAGTGGCTTAAAGATGCTCGAAAAAAGATGGATGAGCAAATACAAGTTCAATTTCAGGATGCTGAGATGATTGCAGGGGCATTGATGTACTCAAAATACTCTCTTCCACTCAAATGGATCATGAAACGCATCGCCAAACAGGCAGGGGAAGGAACTGACACGTCCAAAGATTATGAGTATACTGACTGGAAACAAGTCGAGCAATACTCGGAAAAACTAATGAATATCTAATGCAGGCGAGTAAGCTCATTGGGAGATTGGGATTGAGGGACAAGACCCAACAATCCTAAATCGTTAAATGCCTAACATCGCATTGGAGTGGCTTGAAGGCGAAAGTATAGGGCTTCGTTATACAGTTATTTCACACCACTCAATTTTCCCGTTAATAATTGCTTATAAGAGCAATGGAGCGCGATCGCCCGTGAGAAATAGAGCAATTTCGTTTTTATCTCGATAAAAGTGTTAGGGTAAAGACTGAGAATCAACAGATTAACGATTAAGTTTGTATCCAGTATCTACAGGTCTTTTCCGAAAAATATTGAGCTATTTCTTTCCCAATAATCCAGTCTCTCTAAACACAACACTCATTGAGAAGACAATTAAAATATGTCAATTTACGTAGGCAATCTATCATACGAAGTTAACCAAGAAGACTTAAGCGAAGTCTTTGCCGAGTATGGAACTGTTAAACGGGTTCATATTCCTAGCGATCGCGAAACAGGTCGCGTGCGAGGATTTGCATTTGTCGAAATGGAATCGGAGGCTAACGAAGACAAGGCTATTGAAGCTTTAGATGGAGCGCAATGGATGGAACGCGATTTAAAAGTTAATAAAGCCAGACCTCGTGAAGATAATAGGAATGGTAATGGTCGAAACAACCGTTTCTAAACGAATTTAGTTAAATCACAAAATCAACGCTTCTAGGAATCAATTAGATTATTTCTACATCTTTTTTCTGGAGGCTTTTTTTTGTCTGAATGAGTAGGGCGATAATCCACAATATTTAATTTAATCTATTCTTTTTTCTAAGTATTGACCAATAGTAATTTCTTGTCCTGCGCGGGAGATAATTGTTTGTCTAGTACGATATTTGCTACCAACCAACTTTATTTCTTCCTCAAAAACATTGGCGTTATATTCGGTACGCAACGTCATAGTTTCCAAATTGGGGAAAGAACAAATTGCAATTATAGGTTTGGGTGTAGCAAATCCGCGATCGCGGTATAATATATTACCCTGAATACCAAAGATGGTTGAACCATTAACAGGCTTACGATTCTGATTGGTATAGTTGCTGTTCCAGGTTACTTTAGTTCCGCAGACTATTGCCTCTAAATCTTTTAGGTTATGGCTTTTAGCTAGTTCAATTAGCTCTGGTGCGCCTTGTTCCACAAAAGAAATGTTAAGCAAGCTTTCAACTTCTTGAGGTTCAACATTCTTGTCTAAACTATAGTATCTTCTCTGAGAATTCCAGTTGCCCGCAGATTTATGAAAAAAGTCAATTGCTAAAGACTGTAGAGTAATGTTTGTGGCTTCCGCAGCTATCATTTTGGTACAACCTCTTTATACTAGGTCAATATAAATACGTTTATGTCAAGCAACAAGACCTTATGCTTAATGTTTCTTAATATATTATAGACTTATTTTAAGATGTTTAGTTATGAAGCCTCTCACACTTGCCTTGGGCTATTTTTTGAGCAACCTGATTAAGATAAAGTAGGCGTTGAGCAACAGTCAGGTAAGGTTCGTTTGCTCCTTGAGGTAGATTAAGTTTAAGAGGATCATCCCTGTCGTTAGGTTGACGTAGGAAGTCAGTCAGAAATACCACCGGGCGATCGCTATTCCAGTAGACTTGCAATTCTGCTTGGGAGATTAAGTATTGAGGGGAAGCGCCAGGAAACTGGGGAGGAAGACGATTTTCGCCACCATCAGCGAGAACCATCACGGTGCGATAGTTATTGTCGTTGGGGATTGTCTGTTCTACTATAGTTGGCGAATTATGATTAATTGGAGTTTGATTTAGGTAATAGCCAATTGCCCCCGCTGCACCAATTTCCCTCGAACCTTCAAATGTCCAGAGAGTATCAACGCTCAAGCAGGAATTTGCCTGTTGAACCAAATTCTTGGAAGAGCGTACGTCTTGGTACAGGGAAAATCCTCTAATCGTAGCCAGATAGGTCATGGTTAAAACGACAAATAACGGTAACCATGCTAGGTAAGAACCCTTGAATATGCCTATTCCTAAAGCTAACCAACCTGTTCCTAAAGCGATCGCTACCACAATGATTAACATAGTGATTTCTGGAGTTCGCAAAACAGTGGGTAATAAGCTAACTATCAAGGGAAGAATGGCAGTTAGGCTATAGAAACTAATTCCTAACATGAGAGCGATCACGCCATATAAATCAATACTTTTAGCTGATCTAGAATAGCTGAATAACTTTGCCGAAGACTTGAAAAGTGTTCCTGTGGATGAGGGATGGCTTCCATTAGATATCGGGTAATTAATCACCGTTGATTTCTGTTCTCCTGAACATGAGGGATAGTGATGCTTACTCCACCAGCCAGCGCACAAAATAATATAGGGAGGAATAGCGGGAATGCTGTAATAAATTAACCTTGAGGAGAGAGGTAAAAATAAAATTACGGGCAAAATTGCTGCGACAGCTAATAAAAATATTCCATCACTATTTTTGCTATCTAACAGGGAGGCGTTGCTTAAAAATCCTTTTTGCCAATCTTTCCAAGTAGATTTAATTACCGATGGCAAAAACAAAATCCAAGGAAAACACCAGCAGGCAGTGATCGCCAGATAACCCCCTGCACTAATTTTAGAAACTTCATAGTCAGGGGGGAAACGACGATCCAATAGGCGATCGAGATGCTCATTAACGATAAAGTAGTGCCAAAAACCTGGATTAGCCTGCTCCATTGCAATAAACCAAGGCAATACTATAGCTAAGATCAATAATAAGCCCCGATAAAGTCGGATACGTTTAAATACTTTCCCATCTTGCCGAAAGACACTTAACGCCAAACATCCTAATAGAGGAAACACCACCCCTATTAATCCTTTGGTTAAAACGCACAAGGCGAGGGATACATAAGCACCCCACCAGTTCAAACCTGCTTGGGGTTGATAAAGCGATCGCCATAAGAAATAATTACTGCTCAGCAGTAAAGTTCCCAGCAATACATCAATCAAGATCTGGTGGGTGAAAATAAACCAGCCCAGAGTTACAGAAAGCATTAAAGCAGCAACTCGACTCGGATTAATGCCCCACAGTTCCCTAGTCCATTTCCAAGCAATAACGATACCTAACCACCCTGCAATAGCGATGGGCAATCTGGCTGCAAATTCAGATGAACCAAAAATACTAGTGGCGGTAGCGATCAGCCAATATAATAACGGTGGCTTATTCAGATAAGGTGAGCCATTAAGATGAGGGGTAATCCAATCATTGCGCCAAATCATTTCTTGACCAACCATCGCAAAATGACCTTCATGGGGTTCATACAAGGCATAGCTGCCAAGACCCAGCAACGCTACTATTAATGCCAGTAATAGAATCGAGACATCGATCCAGTAGAGATTTTTAATAGTAAAGCGCATTATCGTTGAGGTACAAATTCTGGTAAGAAGACATACTTGGATTCAAATAACTGCAAACCTTAGATAAGGTTGGGGCATGGTTTAGTTTTTGGCTATTTTAAAATGGCTATGATATTGGTGGAGGAAAAAGTTTCCTATCCCTTGGGAAAGATTATCTGAGGAGTACCTCCCCAGGTCAGAACATATCCATATAATCATATCTTTTGATATTCTGCTGGGCTAATCGCAACTTTCGAGTAATAAGATACAAATAAATAGAAAGTCAAGTTAGAATCAACCAATAATTTAGGAGGTTATGATGCGAGCAGTGCTAATGGCTGGTGGTTCAGGGACTAGATTGCGCCCTCTCACCTGCGATCTGCCAAAACCAATGGTACCAGTACTAAACCGTCCCATAGCCGAACACATCATTAACTTATTAAAACGCCACAAAATTACTGAAATTATCGCTACACTCTACTATCTGCCTGATATCATGCGGGATTACTTTCAGGACGGGAGTGATTTTGGGGTACAAATGACCTATGCAGTGGAAGAAGAACAACCCTTGGGAACAGCAGGATGTGTTAAAAACATTCAGCAGTGGCTAGATGGCACTTTTATTACCATTAGTGGAGATGCGATTACTGATTTTGATCTGCAAGCTGCGATCGCTTTTCATCGGGAGAAAAAATCTAAAGCGACTCTGATTTTGACTCGTGTGCCGAACCCCGTCGAGTTTGGCGTAGTAATCACCGACCAAGATGGGAAAATTAATCGTTTTTTAGAAAAGCCTTCTTTGAGTGAAATTTTTTCGGACACAGTTAATACAGGAACTTATATTCTGGAACCAGAAGTTTTAGATTACCTTCCAGAAAATGAAGAGTCGGATTTTTCTAAAGATTTATTCCCGATGCTGTTGGCAAAGGGTGAACCGATGTATGGCTATGTTGCCGAAGGTTATTGGTGTGACGTGGGTCATCTAGAAGCCTATCGGGAAGCTCAGTATGATGGATTATATAAGAAGGTTAAGCTCGATTTCCCTTATTATGAGAAGTCTGAGGGAATCTGGATTGGGAACAACACTTATGTCGATCCCAGTGCTGTAATCAATTCACCAGCTATGATTGGTGATAATTGTCGTATTGGAGCGCGGGTCAAAATCGAAGCGGGGACTGTAATTGGTGATAATGTAACCGTTGGCTCTGATGCCGATCTTAAACGCCCTATTATTTGGAGTGGCGCTACAGTGGGAGACGAGGCTCACTTGCGTGCCTGTATAATCTCTCGTGGCACCAGAATGGGTCGGCGATCGCAAGCCCTAGAAGGTTCGGTAGTCGGTAGTCTATCGATCGTCGGGGAAGAAGCTCAAATAGCTCCTGGAGTGAAAGTCTGGCCCAGCAAAAGAATTGAATCTGGGGCGATTCTTAATATTAATCTGATCTGGGGGAATACTGCTCAGCGTAATCTCTTTGGACAAAGAGGAGTATCGGGACTGGCAAATGTCGATCTGACTCCTGAGTTCGTAGTTAAGCTTGGTGCTTCTTATGGCTCAACTTTGAAGCTTGACTCGACAGTTATGGTCTCTCGCGATCAGCGTGGTGTCTCTCGGATGATAAGTATGGCCATGATTGCGGGATTGATGTCGGTAGGCATTAATGTGGAGAACTTGGAAGCTACTGCTATTCCCATTACTCGTACCATAATGACCAACATGGTAAATGTCTCTGGGGGAATTCATATTCGTTTAGAACCTAATCGTCCTGATTATCTATTGCTCGAATTTTTTGATCGGCAGGGAATTAGTATTTCTAAGTCCCAAGAAAAAAAGATTGAAGGAGCTTATTTTAAAGAAGATATACGCCGAGTTGCTATTGAAGAAATTGGTAGTGTTGCTTATCCTAGCGGGATTCTGGATACTTATATTCGTACTTTTGAAAGACATATCAATATTGAGGCTGTCCGCAGTAGTAGCTCAAAAATTGTAATTGACTATGTATATGCGGTGTCTGGAGCAATTTTGCCTCAGCTATTAGCTAAATTTGGTTGTGATGCGGTGGTATTAAATGCCAGCATGAAAGAGACTGCTATTTCAACGGTTCAACAAGAAGTGTTGTTGAATCAATTAGGTCAAGTAGTAGAAGCTCTTAAAGCTAACTTTGGTGTACAGGTATCCGCTAACGGGGAGCAGCTGATTCTGGTGGACGAGGTCGGTTTGCCAATTCGCGGGGAAGCTTTGACCGCCTTGATGGTGAATACTATTTTCACTGCTAATCCTCGCAGCACTGTGGTAGTACCTGTGAATGCTTCAAGCGCCGTAGAAGAGATTGCTCGTCGTCATGACGGTAAGGTAATTCGCACGAAAGTCAATCCCACCGCCCTGATGGAGTCATCTCAAGATAATCCTAATGTGGTGTTGGGCGGTAATAGCGATATGGGCTTTATTTTTCCTCAACTACATCCTGGTTTTGATGCCATGTTTAGTATTGCGAAATTGATTGAAATGTTAACAATTCAAGAGCGATCTCTAGTTGATATTCGTCGCGATTTACCTAATGTCTATCACAAGCATTGCTCAATTCGCTGTCCCTGGAAGGTCAAAGGCTCTCTAATGCGGCATTTGGTGGAAACTCATTCTACAGAAAATTTGGAATTGATTGATGGGGTAAAAATAATCAATCCCCAAAATGATAACTGGGTATTGATCCTGCCTGATGCAGGGGAACCCCTAGTACATATTTATGCTAATAGTGGCGATCGCTTTTGGGTAGATCAGCAACTGGCGGAATATCGTCAGCGAGTCCAAAATTTTATTGATCGTGAGCAGAGTTAACTAAAAACCGAAGAAGTACGGGAGAAAGTTAGCCAGGTGGTTTTAACCCCTGGTTGAATAGCGACGCGGACACTTTAGTGTCGCGTATCCTATTTATTAGTTTGGTTTTCAATATATCGTTTAATTGTCTCAGTTGAGGCATTCCCAGTAGTCGCCACAAAGTAGCTGGGTGTCCATAGTGTAGGTAATTTTTTTAGCTCAGGAAATTCTTTTCTTAAGTGATGAGATGCCCGACCTTTAATTCTTTTGATTATTATTGAAGGAGCGAATGTAGGATCAGTATTGAGAAATAAGTGAACATGGTCAGGCATTATTTCTAGTGCTATTAGTCTCCAGTTATTTTCAGTACAAAGCTCAAAAATAATTTCTTGTAGGCAAAGAAGGAGTAAAGAATTAAATGTACGGTTGCCAACAGCAATTAATCCATACAGATAACGATACTGAAGCAGTATTGGAGTTTATATGTTCCGAGGCCAATAAATTGTCTAACTGTGCTATCTATTACTGTCGTCAGATGTTTTTCAAAGCTCGAAAATATGTATCCAATTATGAGCTTGATGAATTAATGAAGTCTAACTTGCACTTTAAGGCTTTGCGCTCTGCTGTAGCTCAACAAGCTTGTCATAAGGTGGGAGAATCATTTAAGTCTTATCGTAAATTAGCAAAGTTGTATCGCGAGGGGAAATTAGAGAATAAGCCTAAGCTACCAAAGTATAGAAAGAAAGGAGGTTTAACAGTTGTTAGCTATCCTGCCAGATGGGTAAAGCTAGAAAATAATCAGCTTAAATTTACTCTTGGCAAGCAAGTCAAAGCTTGGTTTGGCATTGATAGTTTTACGTTGCCTATGGCAAGTAATCTTGATTTTAAAGATCTCAAAGAAATAAGAATATTGCCTCGTAACAAATGCTTTTATGCTGAATTTGTTTACAGACAAAAAGAAATTAAGTCTAGTCTTAATATGTCTAACGTTCTGGGAATTGACCCAGGATTGGGCAATCTTTTAACTTGTGTATCTACTACTGGTAAATCCTTTATTGTTAATGGTAAAAAGATTAAGTCAATCAATCAATGGTACAACAAGAAAGTTGCTGCTCTCAAGAAAGGTAAGCCTCAAGCTTACTGGGATGATGAATTAGCTGCATTATCTGAGAAGCGAAATAGACAATTTCAAGACATCCGAAATAAAGTTGCTCGCTTTATAATTTCATGGTGCTTAAACAATAATGTTGGAACAATAATTCACGGCTGGAATCAAGGAATCAAGAATAACTCTAAGATGTCCAAAAAAGTTAATCAAGAATTTGTAACTATACCTAATGCAGCTATCAAAAATAGGATTGAGCAACTAGCAGTCCAGAATGGAATTAATTTTCTTGAGACTGAAGAAAGTTACAGTAGTAAATCAAATTTTTTAGCTAATGACGAGCTTCCGACCTTCGGTGAAAAATCTGAAAGGAAGCATAGATTTACTGGAAAAAGAGGCAAGAAAATCAAAGGCAAGTTAAATAATCTAGGTCGTGGTGGTTATTTAACTGATGATGGAATTTGGCTTAACAGTGATTGCAATGGGGCAGCTAACATTATCCGCAAAAAAGTAATGACGCAGCCAGAGAAAATATCTCTAGCCAAGGTCACTAGGGAAGTTTTGAGTCTTCCACATCGATATGACATATTCAATGACTTGAGTAAGTCATATCGAATAAAATGTGAAGAGACGTGCTTTCAAGCCGTCTCGTAACAACATTTTAGAATCCGCGTCTTTTTAAAGTGCGGAGAACTCAATGCCTTTACAATTACAGGGTGATGAAAGTCTCTTTAAGAGATAGTACAATTGTTCACATAGTTCCGAGTAATTTTAGATATCAAGGAGTAGCAAACCGATGAATAGTTGTATTTTAATGGCACAGATCGTTAGTGATCCTGAATTACGTTCTACTCAAGATCAAATCAGCGTATCGACGATGATGGTTGAGTTTGAATCTAGCAGAGAAGGAGAAGCCCCAGGAAAAGTACAGGTAGAAGGGTGGGGAAATTTAGCCGAAGAAATTAAGAATACCTATAGTTCAGGGGATCGGGTAATTATTGAAGGTCGTTTATCGATGAACCTGTTTGAAATGCCTGAGGGATATAAAGAAAAGCGTGCCAAACTAGTTGCTTCTCGAATCTATCCTCTGGGTGTTTCCACTAGCAGTAGTTTAAACTACCAGCAACCAGATAATGTAGTTAATTTTGTTCCTAGCCCCCCACCAGCGCCCACCGATGTAGATACCTATGCAGATACACCTGCGACCACTCCAGAGCCTGCTGCTGCCCCTGCAAGCGGTGGTAATGAAGATTGGGATGAAATCCCCTTTGGGCGACCCGTTTACTCCAGAACCAACTTCGGTTCACAGCTATGTGACTCTTGGGAGTTAGAAGCTAATCGATACTGGGATGGAGTAAAACAATTTGTTTAACTTATAGCCTGGGAAGTCCCACGGTATAGTCTTTGATTTACCGATGGGATGAATCAGCTATTTGTCAAGTACAGTTGATATAAAATTAGCTGCAATTACCCTGTTTATTTAACCAGGATTCAAACAATTGAGTTGAAATTTCATGGTGTAGCTTATCGTCTAAATTTGGTTGGATGATCTCTTCGACTAAGATTAAATAACTTTGTTTATCTATTACTATTGGCTTGAGTGTTTGGGGTGGTTGGACAGCAAATACAGCAGCACAAATTTCCGGTGGCATTTCATTGCGAGCGATCGCGCCTCGATATCCTCCCCGACGACGTAGTTCTGGCTCGGCGATATATTTATGAGCCACGTCCCAAAAACTAAATTCTTGTTCTTGAATACCATAAAATAGCTCTAGGGCTAAATCTGGATCGCTTAAGGTAATTTCATAGATAATTGCTTTAGTGTAGTCGAGCAAATGTTCATAAAAATATGGTTCGACGCGATCGTTAAATAGATGTGCGGCTAATTTAAAATAAAGAGAAGTATTATAAATCAACTCTTCAAAGTCTTGTACAGACAGCTGGTTTTTATTTAACCAGTCTAGGGTAGCTTGAGAACTAAAAAGATTATTTTGTAATCTAAAGCGATCGGCTGCGATTTGTAATTCTGATTCACTAAGAGCAATATTTTTGTCTTGAGCAATCTCTTGAATAATTTTCTGCTTAAAAATATCTCGCACCAACTTGGGCATTTGACGAGATAATTTTAAATGTTTGATGATCTCATGATTAGTAATAGAACGATTATCTGACATAATTATCTATATTATCTATGAATTGGGTATTAGATTTTTGGTTTAGACTGTTAATTCCTACTTCTGTTTGGCTATCTATCTAACTCTCAAATATCAAAGCTAAAGCTGTACGCCACCTTTTTGTAAGCTTTTGAATGGAGCTAAGAATACATCTACTAAACGGCGTTGTCTGATCACAACTTCCGCGGTGCCTGTATGTCCTGGAGTTAATAAGATACGTCGTTTGCCAGCATCAATATAATTACGTTCTAGAGTGATTTCCACTTCATAAAAATCTCCTAGCTGGCTGGGATTTACTGATTCGTTAGAGGAACTAGTTTGAGGACTCCGAGAATCAGGAGAAATCCAGGTTAACTTGCCTGGTACGATGCCATAATCTTGAAAAGGATAGGCATCAAATTTGAGCTTGACTGGTAATCCCACTTCTAAAAAACCACTTTCGCGGCTGCTCATTCTTCCTCTGAGAACTAGAGAAGAACCCTTGGGGGCAATTTTAGCTACCATTTGACCTGTCTGTAGCACTGCACCTGGTTTTTGTATGGGTAATTGGAAGATGGTTCCTGCTACAGGTGCATAAAGTGTGTGTTGCTGGAGTTGATATTCTAAACCAGTAATGATACTTTGAGTTTGAGCAATTTCTCCTTGTAGAGTAGTAATTTGCGTCTCAGTGTTTTTATATTCTTCCTGACTTTTTAAAATAGCTAAGTTGTGCGTCTGTATCAGAGAAGTAAGACCTCTTTTTTGTTCAGCTAGTCGCGATCGCGCTTGAGCAATTTCCGCAGCAGTTTGATTGATGCTTTCTTTGTATTCCTCTGCTTGTTGTTTTGCTTCCGATAACAAGTCTTTGGATAATGCTCCCTGTTTATATGCATCTCGATAGCGAGGAACTTTTTCCTGAGCTGCACTATAGCGAATTTTTGCCGTTTGGTGAGCAGACTCACTAGCTGTAATTGCCTCCTCAGCTTGCTCAATTAAGGCTTCTTTTTCAAATTCTTGTGCTTGATTTTGCTGTTCTTGGGTACTTAAAGAAAGTCGTTGCTGATTTTTGAGCAGTTGTAACTGATTAAGTTGATTTTGTTGTCCTAATAATTTTTGCTGCTGTTGTCGCAATTCCCCATTAACTATTTCTGAATCTAGCTGGAGGATACCTTCACCTTTTTTGACTTGCTGTCCTTCTTTGGCTTCAATGGACTTAACCGTGCCACTAACAGGAGCATCTAAGGTAATGGTGGTATCTTTGGGTTCTAAACGACCTCTAGCAGTACCAATTTCGTCTACTTTAGCCAGCATTGCCCAGGGTATTAATAACCCTGCTAGAACCAGAACGATATATAATATTGCTCTTAGAGAAACTCGCGGAATTGTACTAATAGTTTCTCTGGTAGACTCTGCCCAATCTTCTTCTTCTAATTTTTCAATCGTTTCTATTTCTGGGATATCTGATACTACTTCTACTTCTGGGGTTAAGACTTTTTCTAGTAGTCCAGGACTTAGTTGAGTATAGCCTCGATGTACCGATTCGATCGCCTTAGTTAATTCTTCAGCAGAACTACCTTTGAGAATATATCCTTTCGCTCCTGCTAGCAGAGATGGCTGTAGGTATTCATTAGTTTCGTGGGAACTTAAAACCAAAATTTGGCAATGGGGAAAACGTTGATGGATGATTTTGAGTGCTTCGATACCATTCATGCCTGGCATTTCTAAATCGAGCAATACTACATCAGGCTGCAACAACTCAACTTGCTCGATCGCCTGGCTACCATTATCTGCTGTACCAATAATTTTAATATGAGCTACATTTTCAATCGATTTACTGATAAAACGACGGACAAAGCTTTGATCGTCTACCAGTAGTACCTTAATTTCTTGAGACTCGGCTTCAGGTATAACAGTATAGTTTTCAATTTTTTTCATAATATTTATAATTTTCTAACTGGCATCTTAATTTGAGACTGCCAACTGTTGTTGATTGAGATAATAATATTGACCTTTTCTAGCCATCAGCTCTTGGTGGGTGCCGCTTTCAACTAATAATCCTCGATCCATAACTAAAATTAAATCGGCATTACGAACCGTAGAAAGACGATGAGCAATAATTAAAGTGGTTTGATTTTTGAGGATAGTATTAAAGTTATTTTGAATAATTCTTTCCGATTCTGCATCTAAACTGCTAGTGGCTTCGTCGAGAATTAATAATCGGGGGTTGCCTAATAAAGCACGAGCGATCGCCAATCTTTGTTTTTGACCCCCAGAAAGTAAACTTCCTCCTTCACCAATTTTAGTGTCATATTTGAGGGGAAATGTTTCAATAAATTCTGCTGCCCCAGCTATACTACAGACTCGTTTAACCTCAGTTAGAGGAGCGTTAGGATGGGCAATAGTCAAGTTCTCCAAGATTGTCCCCCCAAACAAAAAGGTATCTTGATCCACCACTCCTGCTTGTTTTCGCAGAGATTGCAGAGAAATAGTATTTATTTCTTGTTCGTCAATTAATATTTTGCCTTCAGTAGGAATATAAAGACCTAATAGTAGTTTAGATATAGTCGTTTTTCCCGAACCACTGCGCCCTACTATAGCAATGGTTTGTCCTGGGTTAACTTCAAAACTAAGGTTTTCTATGGTGTTGACTTCACTCTCAAGATTGTAGCGAAAAGTAACTTTTTCAAAGCGAATTTTGCCCTTAATAGCTGGTAAGGCAGGTAAATTGCCGGCAGACCAATCTTCTTCTGGTGGTGAATCAATAACATCATCTAGTCGCTCCACTGCTACTAGGATTTCTTGAAAATCACTCCACAGAGCAATCAAGCGTTGAAAAGGTTGAACTACATTACCTACAAGCATATTAAAGGCAATCAACTGTCCAATGGTAAGTTGGTCTTGAATTACCAACCAGACTCCAAATATCAGGGTGAATTGAGAAGTTAAAGCTTGAACCAGTGAAGTTGACACCGATAAACGCTCAAAGATCATTCTGCCAGATAGATTTATCCGTACCGATTCGTTCAACAAATCTTCCCAACGCCAACGCACATTGCGCTCAACTCCCATTGATTTGATTGTGCCGATCCCGCTCAAAGCTTCAATTAAATAACTTCTTTCTTTGGTTTCCGCCGTAAAGTTTTCTCGCGAAATCCGCAGTAAAAGAGGGGTGAAAACCAGGGTGACAAAGGCAAAAATAGGAATGACAATCAATGCCAAAAAGGATAATTTCCAGCTATACCAAAACATTAAACCGATGTACACAAAAACGCTGAAGACATCAAGTAAAGTGGTGATGGCTTCTCCTGTGATAAACCTTCGAATCTTGCGATTTTCACTAATACGGGAGGTAATATCCCCCACGTAGCGAGTTTCAAAATAGCCCAGCGGTAGTCTCAAGGTATGATTGATAAAACCGATAATTAGGGATAGATCTAGTTTGTTGGCAGTGTGGTAGAGCAAATAGCGGCGCACGCTAGACATAGCGATGTTAAACAAGCTAAAAATAATCAAACCGCTGCCGATAGCAATTAAAGTTGAAGTGCTGCGCTGTACTATTACGCGGTCTAATAATATTTGAGTCAAAATTGGTGTAAATAAACCAACTATTTGAATCATCAATGAAGCTGCTAGAACCTCAAATAGAACCAGTCGATAAGGTTTGAGTAGATCGAGATATTTCCCCAGATTGCGTTTAGCTTCAGGGGCTTGTTTGAATTTGGCAGTGGGAGTGAGTAGCAGAGTATAGCCTTTCCAGTCTTGGACGAATTCTTGACGAGTTAGGCTACGACGACCAATACTGGGATCGGCAATAATTACTCGCTCGCGAGTAATACGATAAACCACCACATAATGATTGCCTTTCCAATGGGCGATCGCGGGCAACTTTTGCTTGGCTAGTGCCTTTAAATCCGCTTGGACTGGTCGAGGAGCGAACCCTAAATATTCTGAGGCTGTAATCAAACCTTTGATTGATGCCCCAGAACGATCTACATTCGCTACACTGCGCAATTGGCTAATACTAAAGTCCTTACCCCAATATTGACCGATCATCACTAAACAAGCTACACCGCAATCTGATTTACTCTGCTGTTTACGAAAGGGATAGCGTTTAGTTAGCCCTTGCCACCATTGACTAAATCTAACTTGGGGACTGGGAAAATATAGTTTTCTCCCTCGATCTTGATCTCTTATAAGATTCGGCTTAATTTCGCTGTTATCTAAATTGACGGTTTTGCTACCTGCTAATTTTTCTAACTGAGCTAGGTTGGTCTGGGGAATTGGACTTGCGGGTAACAAGGATTGTCTAGCAGCGGGATCGAAGCTATATAGTTCTGTAGGCTGATTAACTAACCACTCACCCCCTTGGGGAAACTGGGCGAGGTCGTATATTTTCCCAGGAGTAATTTTAAATCCTGAGGAATGAATTATATTTCCTTGACGCAAAAGCCAACAACCATCTTGGTTTTGTAGTAAGTGTGATGGTATTGTGCCTACTGCTAAATTATCTTGTTGCAATAAGGGCAGGATGGATAATAAATTTTGAACTGAATCTCTATTATCAGTTTGTTGGTTTAGTAATAATAAATCCCATTTTAGGGCTTGAGCGTAGAAACATTTTTCAATTTCTGGCGATCGCCTCAATAGCTCTCTCAGGGCTTGTGCATCTAGATATCCCAATTTTAATCCCAGACCTGCCCTTACAGCATGAGGGCGTAGTTTAGGTTTAGCTTCTGGAAACAAAGAGATTTGACCAAATATCGAGCCTTCGGGTAAAGATACGATTAGGTTACCTTCCTGGTCCAACAATCGAACTTTACCCGCCAAAGTAAAATAAACAACAGCTTCGACATTCTCAGAACTCCAAAATGGCTGACCTGGGTTTGGTTCGATAATTTTGAGTTTTTGATAGACGAAATCTCGTTCTGAATTAGAAATGATATTGTTAAAAGCCTTTTTAAATTGCCGATCCAAATTTGTTGATAAAGCGACCATAGAGCATCATTAATATAAATCTTTTAGTCAAACAGAAATTTTAAATATTTATCGCCCTTTAGAGATTTGCTGTACCGACGTACAAAGCCAAATCGCTTTTCTCTAGCTTGCGCTTTAAAGATGAACTGAGGTCGTCAATAACGATGGTCTGACCTTTAATCACAGATTTTTCGGTATTTTTAGACTGGGCTCGATCGCGGGTAGAAAGTCCCATCTGCTTCAACAATCGATTGACATGGCGATCGCTGATTTCGATGCCTAATTCTTGCGCCAGATGCTTACCTAACCATTTGGCTGTCCAACGGGAAAAAGAGTAGCCATAATCTTTGGGATCACCAGTAACCAACTCCCGCAAACGCTTAAGATATCTTTCATCAACTTTTTTAGGTCTGCCCATCGGCTGTTCGTACCAGCCAGTTAATCCATCGTTTTTGGCGATTGTCATCCAGTGCCGAGCCGTATCTTTAGAACAACCCAGCGCAGAACATATTTCTGCCTGTGATTGACCCATATGAGTGCGAATTACGATTTCGAGACGACGGCGATGTATTGGCTCTAGATGAGAGGGTACATCTTCTGGCAAAATTTCGGCGAGTAACTCTGCTATATGCTGAACTTGTTTTTCCATCTTAATTTTTGTGTATTTAAGTAAGGACATTAAGCTAGTATTTATGTCTTACTCCCATCCCACTCGATGATTACCGAGGGAAAATGCAGATTATTGTTGATTTATCGTTGTTCTTTTTCGGTAGTCTTATGGCGGAATGGGAGTAGCAAGATTATGTATTATTTTGTTCTAGTACAACTAATGCATAAACTTTTTTCAGAGCTTTTTATCAGCGATTCTACCTATAACCATAGGTAACATGCAAATAAACCTCAAAAACTGGTTTTTATCAAAACTTATTAAACTCACATCTTGCACCTGACTTTGCACGCCATCTCTGAAAGCCTCTTCAAATAAAGGTTTCCCTCCAAGACTAATTATCATTAATCTATACTTAATGATAATGAACAACAAAAGAATCAGGCTTGGAGAATGGGAATTTGGCGATCGCCTGAGAACCGAAAAAGATCCCGTGAAAAGTCAGAATTACATATTAGGTGCAAGATCTCAGTTAAAATTTGCCTCAACATCAAATCAGACAAAACAAGTGTCCTTACTTGATGCATGTCCAAAAAAAACAGAGTTTTACTTGACTGCAATTAGTTGTTTTGACTAAAAGTACAAGTATATATGCAATAAAAAATTTTTTATGGGATTAATTTTAAGTTCAAACAACGTGGTTGATTTCTTAAAGGAGCATAAACTTTGTCCTTCAGATTTTCAACCTACGACTCCAGTAAAATCACAAGAGGGTACAAATTTTAATCTAGTTGTCAATTTAAGTGACTACTCCCATCCAAAGGCAAAGGGTAGAGATCCTACAACTAAGTGGAATAAATACCCTGTCGAGCATCATAGCCTATTAGTTAAACAAAATCGAATTGATGGTCAAGGTGGTACAGTAGGAAGCTTGGCTATCGAATGGGTAACCCAAAAATTAATAGATAGTTATAGCAGTTTAACTGCCATTAAACCTCTACTTTCTGAAGTGTTATTGTTAGACTGGCGCAATTCTATTCTAGTTTCCGTTTTCTACGACGATTATATCTCCCTAGATCAATTTTATGAAGCTCGCAAAAGCTTCGACCCCAGAATAGCTCGTACTTTTGGGATGAATTTAGCCAAAATCCATAGTGCAACTTATCAACAGCAACAGCAGAGAGAATTTTTGGGTCATTATCTTAGGTTAGAGGAGGCAGGAAAACAACCAAACTTTATTAAAAGATTAAATAACTTAGACCCCAGCATCTTTAGTAAAATTTGCCCTGATGGTTTAAATTTTTACAAACTTTACCAACGCTTTCCCAGTCTAGAACAAGCGGTGACTGAACTATATGAACAGAGCCAACCTGTTTGTCTGATCCACAATGACCTTACTTTAGACAACTTCATTGTTGATACCCAAATCGATCTTGATACAGACTCGGTTCAAATTAGACCAGAACAGTTAAAAATAATTGACTGGGAACGAATTAATTGGGGAGACCCCGCCGTTGATTTGGGTATGGTGGTTGCTGAATATATAGGAGGAATATGGTTAAGCAACCTAGTTGCCGATGGCAATCTTGACATCAATACTATGCTACGTTTGGCTCATGTGCCATTGGAAACAATTACACCAAGTTTAAAAGCATTTTTAGAGGGATACTTGACTCAGTTTCCTCAAATCATCAATTATCAACCAGACTTTATCAGAAAAGTGGTGCAATTTGCTGGAATTGGTATTCTCGACCGTTTAAGTTATTACGTCGAGCATCACTATCGGTTTCACAATCAATCACTTTGTAAATTACAGGTAGCCAAAAATTTACTCTGTTATCCAGAGCATGAAATTGAAACAATTTTTGGCACTACTGAGGCTGAATTTATTCAATATAGTTGCCAAACAGCTTAATTTGAATGATTGAACATCAATTTTGAACCATCTTATTAAACTATGATTTGTTCTCAAGCAAAATCTGGCAATCAACCAGAGTCAGAAAGAGTAACTGATAATCTCAATTTTAAGGACAAGCTTCAAGATGTTGTAGCGAAAATTAAAATTACGCCTAATTTTACTATTGTCCATGCTGATTATGAACCACTGGAAATTCCAGACCAGTATCGAGACTATTTACAGCAAATGCCAGCTTCACAGCGCGATCGTTATCTGATAGTCAAACTACAGCAATACCTGTATGCTATTTTTAACGGCGATCTTAAACCAAAGCATAATTCTGCTCTAGAAATAAATGATAATTCCCAGACAGATGATGCTATTCGGCGCGAGGAAATAGCAAACGAGGAAATAGTAAACTATGAAGACAAATGGTATAAGACCAAATTTTATCATCAGTTAACCAAGTGTAATCATGGTCAAGGATATAGCGATCCTAACTGGTTACTAGTAGAGAGAATAACAGAAACCCAGTGGAAAATATCCAAGAATGGTTTGTACTTGTACATCGACCCTCAAAAGCATCTTGTCGCTCCCTCTCTCGTGTTACAAATTGGGCAAACAGTGTCGATAAGGATGCCATCAAATCTAGTTGATCGTGGGCTATATATTGCAGTCGGAGACGCTGGCTCAACTATCAATAATACAGAAAGCTCTTCAGAGTCTACTATTGTTCAACTTTATTTTAATGTCAATTCTGAAGGTGCGTTGCTGTTGTTGGATCGTCTAACTAGAGAACTCAACACTTTAAAAATTACTTTTGACTTTAAAATTGCCTATGATGTGGCTAGCTTTGCCAATCTTGATGCTGCTGTTTTAGAATTTAAAAGTGTTGATTTTGCTCAGTTGCTTCCTATCATTAAAGATGTTTATCGGCACAATCAAACTTATTTTCAGCCAGAAATCCCTTTCTTTTGCAAGTATCTGGCATCAGGACTAGGTTTAGCAGAAAAACCCCATCAAGTTTCAGAGCTTGAGTCCAAAAATATCGGTCAATATTACTGTGGGATTATCGCTGAAACTCTATTAGAAATATGGCAACAAAACCATGAATTCGATGAATGCGATCGCCATAAATTCAATTGTGTTCTCAACTGCTTATCGAGCAAGAGTGCAAATATTAAATATCTTTATCTAAATCCTAATTCTATAGATATTTATGGGGCTGCATTCCGATCAACCTTGCTGGAAGACAAGTAATAGTCATCTTAAATATTAAATAAAATGACTATTTTTAAATAAAAGCTTGATAGAATGTCAACATAAAGTATGTAAATCCACTTCTCAAGAGAAGTATAATTTTAATTAACATTTAGTAACAAATAATTTAGTTTGTAAAATGCCTATTGAACCTTGGTTTCCGCTGGCAATCTACTATACAGATGTAGAAAATGCAGCAGCACAAAAAGAATCCTTAGTTTCTTCTATTTTAGAACTGGAAACAAAAGCACAAGAAAGACGAGTAGACGAAAAGACTGCTTGGACTGGAGATTTTCATGGTGTGGGACAAATTCATGAAGATCAGCGTTTTTCCTGGGTTACTAAACAAATTGAAGCTCACACCTTGCTCTATCTCGAAGAACTGGGTTTAGATTTGAATAAGATAGACTTATATATTCAGCGAGCTTGGCCAGTTATTTCTCGTCCTAATCAAAGTGTCGGACCTCATGCTCATTACACCTCTCATATAAGTGGTGTTTACTATGTATCTGTTCCAGAAAATGACACTCCTGAGTCTGGATCTTTTGTAATTCATAACAGCAGCAATATGAATGAGTTTATTCCTCATATCGGCGGTGAACATACCGATGCGATCAAGAAATGGAATCCATTTAATTACAAAGCGGGGTACTATACACCGAAAGAGGGACGGCTGCTAATTTTTCCCTCAAAACAAACCCATGGGGTAGGAGTCAATAAAACCAAAGAAACCAGGATATCTTTGTCGTTCGATATTGTCATTACTTCCACTGATACTGGAAATCCTAATTTACACGAATTTTTATCTCCTCCCCCTAGTATGTGGAAAAAAATTAACAAAGCGGCTTAGGACGATGATGATTTTATCTGTCCGCCGTGATTCATCCCTTCGCTTTCAGCGAAGGGATGAATCACGGATAGGGTTTAGGTTGACTACTTAATATCAGCTCTATACTTTTTGTACCGACTATCGTAGTATAAAAACCATGATAGTTCTAGAGTATAAAATTAAAGGTAAGCAATATCAATTTCAGGCAATTGACGAGGCGATTCGCACTGGTCAATTTGTGAGGAACAAAGTTCTACGCTACTGGATGGACAATAAAGGGGTCAACAAATACGACCTCAATAAGTATTGTGCTGTCTTAGCTAAAGAGTTTGATTTTGCCAAAAAACTTAATTCTACTGCTAGACAATCATCCGCAGAGCGAGCTTGGTCGGGAATAGCTAGATTCTTTGATAATTGCAAGAAGAAAGTAGTAGGAAAAAAGGGCTATCCTCGATTCAAAAAATATTCTCGCTCAGTCGAATACAAGCATTCTGGCTGGAAGCTAAATGAATCTACCAAAAAGCACATTACTTTCACCGACAAGAACAACATCGGTACAGTCAAGCTAGTAGGTTCTAGAGATATCTATCACTACCAGCCAGAGCAAATAAAACGAGTAAGATTAGTTCGTCGCGCTGATGGTTACTATGTCCAATTTGGGATTGCAATAGAAGTAAAAGAAGACATGCAGCCTACGGGTAGAGCTATTGGTCTTGATATGGGGTTGAAATTTTTCTATTCCGACAACTTTGGTCATACAGAAGAAAACCCTAGATTCTATCGCAAGAGTGAGCGACGACTCAATCGACTCGGAAGAAGACTATCGCGCAAATACCAGAATCCCAACAAAGGGGTTAAGGGAAAGCTGATGGTCAAAAATCCTAAACAGCGACAATCCAATAATTACCACAAGGCTAGAGTGGCAAAAGCCAAGCAACATTTAAAAGTAAGTAGACAACGTGAAGAACATGCCAAGAGACTGGCACGTTGCGTATGTGCATCTAACGACTGCATCGTCTATGAAGATTTAAAGGTTAGAAATCTAGTTCGTAATCGTAAGTTGTCAAAGAGTATAAGTGATGCTGGCTGGACTCAGTTTCGTAAATGGGTAGAATATTTTGGCTGGAAGTTCGGCAAGATAACTATTGCTGTCCCACCACATTTCACCTCACAGGACTGTCCTGCTTGCGGGACGAGGGTTGCCAAATCTCTCTCAACTCGCACTCATGTTTGTGAATGTGGGTACCGCGATGACAGAGACGTTGCCGCAGCAATCAATATACTCAAAAAAGGATTAAATACGACAGGGCATGTCGGAATCTACGCTTGGGGAGACACTCCCTCTTGGGCAGTTGGGGCAACCCTGCTGCCTAACGGAGAGTCGCTGAACTAAGAACCTCTAACATGGTCAGAGTCTTGGGGAATCCCTCGGCTCCGCCGATGGGAGGATGTCAACAAGCATTATTACCTACCATAATAATCATTAACTAAATAAATACTGACGAAAAAAAGGGTATTGTCAAAATAGACAATATCCTTTTTTGTTGGCAAGATAACAAAACCAGACATTTTAACAGATAGCCAATAATGACTTGATTATCAAAACTTAAGTATATCAAAAGACCTAATTTAAATATTAAATTATCTGACGCTAAATATTGCTACATATTAAGACAAAAATAATGTCCTTTTGTCATTAAAATCTTAAACTCTTGACATAATTGATGATTTATGCAGGATAAAATTAATTTAAGATTATTTAAGAAATACTGTACTTAATTAAAATTATTCCCTCTAACTACAAGGTAGGCTGATTTCTGCTAAACTCCCAATGACAATCAAATTGCGACTATAAACTCAACCGTAAGTTCTTGTTTTTTGTGATTTGCTCAGAATGCATCTCGATAAATCTGTGTCTAAGAAGATGTTTTTTAATACGGCTAATTTGATAATACTTAAAGATAATTAATTGCTGACTAAGACATAAGTAACTCCCAAAACACTTTTGTGTCTAAAAAAAATAAGATTTTTGTTGATTGTGATTGATGTTTTCTGCTAAAAATAAATTTAGTACAGGTCAGCTTAGTAAACATTTAGTTAATAATAGACAGCTTGGCTGTAATATCTTAAGTAATTAAGTAATTAAGTATTGCTTGGACAAGTGAATCTTTATGTCAATAGTAGATGAGATTATCCTGTATTAACAGTCCTAAATTTTCTATTCATAATCACAAAATAAGAGGCAAGAAAAAAAATGGCAATTAACTTTAATGACTTGGAGAACGACTTAAGTCCTATTGGTGCATCTTTGTTATCTGGGAATGAAAGTGTGTTAGATAACCTGCGGGATCTTTCCGAGGAAGAGCAAAAAATCTCTGGCGGTGGTAAAAAAGGCGGCGGTCCAGTTGTTATCGACAATGGCTTTGGCGGTTTTGCCTACTTTGGTGGCGGCGGTAAAAAAGGCAGAGGTGGTCCCGACTATTTCTACCGTCCTTTCTTCGGCGGCGGCTTCGGCGGCGGTGGTAGCGGCGGTAGCGGCGGCGGTAGCGGCGGCGGTGGCGGCGGTGGTGTCGGCGGCGGCATTAACATTGATGTTAGTGCTGGTGCTTCCAGTAGATCAAGATCATACTAATAAAGCTACTTGATAAACAGACTTTTGGCAGAAATAAAGTAGTAAGCCAAGAATTTAAGCTCATCCCACGCACAAATGACGTGGGATTTATCGCTAATGGTTTCCCCTTGAATGAAGGCTAATTATTATCGACTGTACTCGATCAATTAAGTATCAATATTCAATCATTTTTGTTAACAACATCCACTTGAAAGGGCTGGTTGACTGACAAAAGTTCTCAGAGAGCGATCGCTTCTTGCCAACAGGATGAGGGAAAGAAGTATCGTTTGGAGTTTACAATCAGGTCGTTTGACTATGCTTGTTGAGTTTTGTCAGGCAACCAGGTTCAGCTACTCAATGAACTATCTTCTATGCTGATGATAAGTAGATAGGGTTGTCCTATTTCTCTAATCTCGATAATATGCTGCTTACAACAATTGGAGGTGAAAAAGCAAGAATGGGAATTAGCATCAATGACTTAGAAAATAGCTTAAATTCTCGTCGTGTATATTCGCTATATGGTAAAGAATTAGTCTTATGATATATAGATACCGATTTTTATTTGTAATTTAGCTTACATATATTTTGTAAAAAAAAGTTATATTTATAGGTTTAAAAATAGATGAATTTTATTTCATTTTTAGTTACAATCAAATAACAAGGTTAAAATGAATTCAACCAAAATCTAGTGTTTTTTGTAATTTGCTCAAAGTACTTTAACACTAAGTTGCATCTATTTTCGTCTTTTTTTACATAAACATTTCGATTATCAGGACATAAATAACTTGCAACTAATTTGGCATATCAACAAATAACATTTTTATTGTTGATAGTGAACGATATTCTTGGTCAAAATCATGTTGAATAGGTCAATCTATAACTACTCGATTATGCACAGTAATTTCAATAATTATAAGAAGTTTATTTCTTGTATATATAAATCACTATGCTGATAATAAGGAGACAAAATTGTCCTGTTTTCATAATCTCAAATATTCTGTAACTAAAATTAATAAAAAGGAAGTAAAAATGGGAATTAGCATTAATGATTTAGATGGTAACTTAAATCTTCGTGATACATCTTTATTGTCTAGTAATGGAACTAAGATAAGTAGCTTGCGAGAACTTTTAGACGAAGAGCTGAAAATCTCTGGTGGTAGAATGCAAAAAACTTCTGCCTATGTCAACAACAAGAAAGGTATTTACGCCGTTTATGGGCAAGGCATTGATTTTTACGTGGGTAATGGTTTTGATGACATTACCGTTTTTGGAGATGATGTTAGAGTTTTTAGTGACGATAAAGATATCAATGTTCGCAAGTTTAAACGAATCAATGGTATCATTGACGATATTGAAGACCTTGTTGACCAGATTTAGTTAACTTTATCTCATCACATTCATCAGGGTAATCGCAGTAAATCAGGTTGACTTAGTCCTCGTCCTCAAAAACTGGGGCGAATTTTCAATCTCACGTTCTGATTTTGAGTGTCTAAAAGTGTTATTCCAACCGTGTCGGAATAAATGGTTGATGGCATTATTTGTTTTGGACGTGCTTCGTAATGTTTTCCTCCCATGTGTTTTTCAATCCTCACAACCCTTGTCTAGAGGCAACTAGGC
The DNA here is from genome assembly GCA_942490675.1 of Cyanobacteriota bacterium. Classification (GTDB taxonomy): domain Bacteria; phylum Cyanobacteriota; class Cyanobacteriia; order Cyanobacteriales; family Xenococcaceae; genus Waterburya. Next base: position 160,479 of record CALNYB010000006.1, read on the forward strand.
AGCGTCATGGCTAACCAAAACTTTCAAAGCATAGTCATTATCCAGTGCTGCACTATAGCGTTTCATGGCAACACTTTGTTTTGTTTAGAGGGTTCTCGTTGAGATGAAGATATCTGGATTAGATGTTGGACTGAATCATTTTTATACTGACGACAAAAATAATAAGGTTGAGAATCCTCGGTTTTATCGACAGGGGGAAAAAGCGCTTAATCGTTGTAATCGTCGTCAGTCCAAAAAGAATGTGGCTGCACCTTAGATAGAGATGAGAATGCAGCACGAAACATCCTTTCAATTGGATTAAGTACCGTGGGGCACACGGCAATACTGTTCGGATAAGCCTTATTTTTCTCTCCCCCTGCTCCTCTGCTTCCCCTGCTTCCCTTGCTTGTCTCAACAGTTAACTTTGTTAACCGAACAGTATTGGAGCACACGGGATCTCAACTTTCTTTTTAGTATCCTCACTATTTGTGATTTGCTTAATTTTATTCCTGTTTCTTTTTCTAGATGTTCCGACAATCTTTTTCCTGTCCATCTCCCAAATTCGTACCCCAAGTCTGTTGGATTCTTATCTACTATTTCTAAATAATAAATTTATATATTCATCCGTAGCTTTTTTATTATTACCCTTGGCTCTTTGATCTTGTAACGTCTCTAAATTATTTGGACTACCATGTACTGCCCAATAAGCTACTGTTTTAGGAGAACATCCTAAAAATTCTGCTATTTCTTGATAATTTTTTCCGTCATTCTCCAAGAGAAATATTAAAATTCTTTCTCTTACCTCTGGCCGATTTTCTTTTTTTAAAGCCTGTTGTAAGTATTGCTTTTCTTCTGAAGAGAGAAAATTCTTAGTTGGCATTCTTCGATTTTTCTTTTATTTTCTTGTCTCAATTATAAGTTAATTAAGTGCGTCTAAGCTTATCAATATCTGGTAATCTAAGAGCTATGGATGGCCAATCCCCCTTTGAATCATTAGAACTCCTGAAAAAACATCTCCAAAAACATTTATGGGTAACTTTGATCAATGTCTACATCAGCTATTTGAAAATCAAGTAGAGAAAACTCCAGATGCCATAGCTGTAGTGTTTGAAAGAACCCACCTCACTTATCAAGAATTGAACCGAAAGGCCAATCAGCTTGCCCACTATTTGCAAGGACTAGGGGTTGGTCCAGACAGTTTGATTGGGATCTGTATTGAGCGATCGCTCGAAATGGTTGTTGGTTTGCTGGGGATTCTCAAGGCTGGAGGAGCTTATATTCCCTTTGATCCGGGCTATCCCCAAGACCGTTTAGCGTACATGCTGTCCGATTCTCAAGTGCCCATTGTTCTGACCAGTAAGATGGCGGCTCAAGCATTACCAACTTCAGATGCTCGACTCATTTATTTAGATGCTGACTGGTCTGCGATCGCTGAATCATCTCAGGATAATCCAATCAGCACAGTCAACAGTAAGAATTTAGCCTATACCCTCTACACATCTGGTTCAACTGGAAAGCCGAAAGGGGCGATGAACAATCATCGTGGTATTGTGAACCGCTTGCTCTGGATGCAAAATAGGTATCAATTAACCGCCTCAGATCGGGTGCTTCAGAAAACGCCGTTTAGTTTTGATGTCTCAATTTGGGAATTTTTCTGGCCATTGTTAGCGGGTGCGCGGTTAGTGATTGCTCGACCCGACGGTCACAAAGACAGTGCTTATTTAGTGCGCCTTATTATCCAAGAAGCCATCACCACCTTGCATTTTGTTCCCTCCATGTTACAAATTTTTCTGGAGGAGCCCACGCTAGATCAGTGTCATTCGCTCAAGCGAGTAATTTGCAGTGGTGAGGCATTACCTGTTGCCCTCAGAGATCGGTTCTTTGACCGCCTAGATGCCGAGTTACACAACCTTTACGGTCCCACAGAAGCGGCTATTGATGTTACTTTCTGGCAGTGTCAGTGCGATCGCAACAGCGCTACCGTTCCCATCGGTCGCCCCATTGCCAATACTCAGATTTATATTCTTGACCCCGCTCTGAAACCTGTCCCCGTTGGTGAAGCTGGAGAACTCCATATTGGTGGTATTGGAGTAGGGCGAGGTTATCTCAACCGTCCAGAATTAACAGCCCAAAAGTTTATTGATGATCCGTTTAGCGCTCGGTCTGGTGCTCGTCTTTATAAGACAGGGGATTTAGCTCGTTACTTGCCAGACGGGATTATCGAATACATCGGTCGCATTGACCATCAAGTTAAGGTCCGAGGGTTTCGCATTGAGTTGGGAGAAATTGAAGCGGCATGTTACCAGTATCCAGAAGTGCGAGAGGCGGTCGTCATTGTTCGGGAAGATAGACCGGGCGAAAAACGACTGGTGGCCTATGTAGTCCCCAAAGCCCAAGATGATGCAGAAACCCAGGCAGAGCAACAGGCTCAGTGGCAGGATGTGATTGATGTTACCTACAGCAAGTTAGCCTCTTCAGCAGATCCAATGCTCAACTTGGTGGGATGGAACGATAGTTATTCAGGGCAACCGATCCCAGAATTGGAAATGCGTAACTGGGTGGAACAAACTGTCACACGGATTTTGTCTTATCAACCTACACGCGTGTTAGAAATTGGTTGCGGCACTGGGATGCTCTTGTTTCGGATTGCCCCTAGGTGAAACGCATCTTATCGCCGAATTCTTGCCAAAGGTTTGAGCCAGACAAAAAAGTGAACCCCACAACAACACATACAGCACCAACACAACTCAACAACCCACCACACCCTGGACCATGAGACGACGCGCAGACAATCACCAACCCCCAAAACACCACGGACGGAGCAGAGACAACCATTCAACACCACCTAGAGACCAACCATCCCACAAACACCACTCCAACACAAGCAACCACCTCAAAACCCATAATCCGACAAGAAACCCAAAGACAACCACCCACCCCCCCCCACAACTCCCCCACACACTCCATACCCAATCCCGATTGCCCCAGTCTGCGAACATTACTACGGCATTGACATTTCCCAGGAAGCCCTGGGCTATGTTTGGCAACATGTGCAGCAGAAAAACTGGCAGGAAAAAATAACGCTGGCTCAGCAGACAGCAGACAAATTTGAGGAGATTGAACCCGACGACCTTGACACCGTTATTATTAACTCGGTGCTTCAGTTTTTTCCCAGCGTTGACTATTTGGCGGATGTATTGGAACGAGCGGCAAAACGGATTACCCCTGGTGGTTTTATTTTCGTCGGTGATGTCCGTAGCTACTCATGGTTGGAGGCATTTCATACTGATATTCAGTTCTATAAAGCTCCTGATGCTCTTTCCGCTGGAGAGTTGCGCCAACGGATACAGAAGAGTTTAAGGGCTGAAAAGGATTTAACCATCGCTCCAGAATTCTTTGTGGCCTTAAAACAAAAAGTTCCCCAAATTAGCCATGTCGAAATTCAGCTCAAACGAGGACAGGACCAGAATGAACTGACCCGGTTTCGCTACGATGTCATCCTCCACATTGGCAAGGAGGTTGCTCCTGAACCAGAAATTCATTGGCTAGATTGGCACCAAAATGATTTCAGTGTGGCATCGGTTCGTCAATTTCTCCAAGCGAACCAGACTGAGATACTGGGCATCAAAACGATTCCCAATCCTCGATTAGTTGAACCCATCAAGCTGAAGGAGTGCCTGGAGCGGGACGAATCGGCGACTGTCGCTGACTTACGCCAAACCCTGAGCCATCTGAATAACATCGGAATTGATCCAGAAGTTTGGTGGGAGATGAGTCAGGAACTCGGCTATACCCCTTACCTGTATGACTCTGGTGCGGATACCCTGGCATATTACGATGTGGTCTTCCAGCGGGGACACCACACCTGTCCCACTGCTACCTATGCCCCTGCGTCTCGATCGATTCAACCCTGGTCAGCCTATGGGAATAACCCATTGAAAACCCAGATCGCTGGCAAGTTGGAACCGAGTTTACGTAACTATTTGAAGGAGCATTTGCCAGATTATATGGTGCCAGCGGCCTTTGTGGTACTGGAGGAAATGCCCCTGACACCTAATGGGAAAATTAACCGACGTGCCCTTCCAGCTCCAGATGTGCGGCGACGGGATTTGGATGTGGAGTTGGTCGTACCTGAGTCGGAGATTGAACAGGCGATCGCCACTGCCTGGAAAGAAGTGCTCCAGTTAGAAGATGTTGGCATTTACGACAATTTTTTCGACCTCGGTGGCAATTCCTTGCTCTTGACCCAGGTTCATCGCAAATTAGTCGAGCAGTTTGGAGCCGATTTGTCCATCATTACTTTATTTCAGTGCCCAACTATCAGTGCGCTAGCCGAACATTTAAGCGGATCTGCAACTAATGGCAAGCAACCATTACAGCCAGAAAAAATTGCGGTTAAGCACCAGACACCAACGGTTAAACTTAGCGGTGACATAGCAATCATCGGCTTATCGGGACGCTTTCCAAAGGCTAGTAACCTGGAGGAATTTTGGCAAAATCTGCGGGATGGAGTGGAATCAATCTCCTTTTTTAGCGATGAGGAATTAGAAGTCAGCGAGCCGGAAAGATCCAACCATCCAGACTATGTGAAAGCAGGTGCGATTTTGCCTGATATCGATCTTTTTGATGCTTCCTTCTTTGGCTATAGTGCGAGGGAAGCGCAAATGATCGACCCCCAGCAGAGGGTTCTACTCGAATGTGCCTGGGAAGCCTTTGAACATGCCGGGTACAACCCAGAAGTATATCCTGGGTTAGTTGGTGTGTATGTTGGGTCTGGCTTTAATACTTACTTGCTTAACAATGTGCATCCCAATCGAGGGTTTTCTAACCATCGGACAATGTTGGAATCTCTTGTGGATATGCAAGTGAGGTTGGGCAATGCCTCTTTTGGCTTACCAACTCGAATTGCTTACAAGCTCAACCTGCGGGGTCCAAGTCTTAATGTCCAAACCGCTTGTTCTACGTCCTTGGTTGCCGTCCATTCCGCTTGTAAAAGTTTGCTGATGGGGGAATGCGACATGGCGATCGCCGGCGGTGTTGCCATTGTAGCCCCGCAAAAAGTGGGTTATCTCTACGAAGAGGGATCTATAGCATCTCCCGATGGGCATTGTCGTACCTTTGATGCTGATGCTCAGGGCACTTTGTTTGGTAATGGTGCAGGGGTTGTAATCCTCAAGCGATTGTCCCAGGCGATTGAGGATGGCGATACTATTCATGCGGTGATCAAAGGTTCAGCAGTAAATAATGACGGAGCCTTACGGATTGGCTATAGCGCCCCTGGAGTTGAAGGTCAAACAGCCGTGATCACTGAAGCCCTAACCAGAGCAGAGGCCGATCCCAATACGATCACCTATGTGGAAGCCCATGGAACCGCAACAGCTCTGGGCGATCCTATCGAAATGTCAGCTTTAACCCAGGCATTCCGTCAGATGGAGTCGGAAAACGGGACGCACCAGAAAAATGGGTACTGTGCCATCGGTTCTGTTAAAACCAATATTGGCCATTTAGCGGAAGCGGCTGGGATTGCAGGGTTAATCAAAACAGTGCTGGCTCTCAAACATAAGCAAATTCCTGGAAGTTTACATTTTAAGCAACCCAATCCTAATATTGATTTTGCCAATAGTCCTTTCTATGTCAATACGACCCTCTCAGAATGGTCTAGGAATGGGACACCCCGTCGGGCTGGAGTGAGTTCGTTTGGTATGGGGGGGACGAATTGTCACCTGGTGTTAGAAGAAGCGCCAGTAATAGGGGACAGGGGACAGGGAACGGGGAACAGGGATCGTCCATTGCATCTTTTGACCTTGTCGGCTAAGACTGAGAAAGCATTGCAGGACTTGGCCAGCCGGTATGTCAGCTATTTGGAGTCAGACATACCGGGAGAGTTGGGAAATATTTGTTTTACGGCCAATGTGGGGCGCAAGCATTTTCAGCATCGTTTGGCGGTTGTAGCTGATTCTGCAACTGAGCTTCGCAAGCAATTGGCGACCTTTGACCCGGCATTTATGGGGGTGGTTAAATCACCAGATAAACTAGGGAAAATTGCTTTTCTTTTTACAGGCCAGGGGTCTCAATATGTGAGCATGGGCCGCGAACTCTACGACACTCAACCCACGTTTCGCCAAGCGATCGATCGCTGTGATGAAATTCTGCGGGCTTACCTGGAAACACCTTTATTGGACGTTTTATACCCCCAGAAGACACAGAATTGTCAACTCGATCTCTGATCCATCAAACGGCTTTCACCCAACCAGCCTTATTCGCGCTGGAATATTCTTTATTTGAACTCTGGAAATCATGAGGCATCACGCCGGATGTTGTCATGGGGCACAGTGTTGGGGAATATGTCGCTGCAGTTGTTGCAGGCGTGTTTAGCCTGGAAGATGGCTTAAAGCTGATTGCCCAACGAGGACGGTTGATGCAGGCATTACCTGCTGGGGGTAACATGGTTTCGGCGATCGCATCTGAGCAACAGATTCGTGCGGTTATTGATTCTCAGGCACCAGGGGTTTCCATTGCAGCCATCAATGGGCCAGAGAGCATTGTCTTCTCTGGCAAACAAGAAGATGTTGATGCTGTTGCAACTGCTCTAGAAGCCCAAGAGATTAAAATCAAACACCTTAGTGTCTCCCATGCCTTCCATTCTCCGTTGATGGAACCAATGTTAGATGAGTTTAAGCAGGTAGCTCAAGGTATCAGCTTTGCCCCACCCCAAATTAAGCTCATTTCTAATGTCACTGGAACTGTAGTAACCGACGAAATCGCCACGCCTGAGTATTGGTGCCGTCATATTCTCCAGCCTGTACAATTTGCTGCTAGCGTAGAAAGCTTGAAACAGCAGGGGTTTGAGATAGCTTTAGAAATCGGACCAAAACCGATTCTGTTGGGAATGGCTCGCCACTGTTGGCCAGACGATGAAGGATTGTGGTTGCCAAGTTTGCGTCCCCCCCAAACCGATTGGCAACAGATGCTAGCTAGCACGGCTCAACTCTATTTGCATGGACTAACAGTGGATTGGGTCGGATTTGACCAGAATTACGATCGCCAGCGGCAGCCGTTACCAACCTATCCCTTCCAGCGAGAGCGCTATTGGATTGATGCAGGAACAGGCAATCAATACGCCAAACGCCCCTCTCACCCTTCAAAATCGCACCATCCTCTGCTCGGTCAACCGCTACCGCTAGCCGAAACTAAAGAACTGCGCTTCCAGAGCGAAATTAGCCCCAACTCGCCCCGATGGCTCAAGGAGCACCAGGTGTTTGAGACGATTCTGTTGCCTGGAACTGGGTATATGGAAATGGCACTGGCGGCTGGTGCAATTGCTTTAGGGACAGACATCCTAACCTTAAAAGATGTTGTTCTGGAACAAGCTCTGATTGTTCCTACAGATGGAAGTAAAACTGTTCAAGTTGTTTTGACTCCCAATGGAACCAACAACTATCGGTTTGAAATTTATAGTCTTGCTCTCGACACTGACGAATCAAGAGAATCTTGGACTTTTCACGCTTCTGGTCAAATTTTGAATGGTCAAACAAAAAAAACTTCTCGGCTAGCTCTAGCAACAGGCTGCCGTTCAACTAGCCCAGCAAGCAGGCGCAGAGATATTTGGAACCGCCAGTTCTGCCAAATGGCCTGTGCTTGAATCCCTTGGCGTGAAGCACATCATGAACTCTCGCTCCCTGGATTTTGCTGAACAAGTGATGCCCAAGACATCCAATCTTGGTATTGATATTGTCATCAATTCTCTAACGGGTGATGGGTTTGTAGAGAAGAACTTGGGGATTTTAGCCCAAAACGGTTGCTTTTTGGAACTAGCAAAGCGCAATATATGGCAACCGGAACAGGTAGCAAATAACCGCCCTGATGTGGCATACCATATCGTCGATTTAGCTAGGGAATTTGAAGCGCAGCCTGCTCTCATCCAGTCGATGCTGCGCCACTTGATGCAGCAGTTTGAGGATGGTTCCCTTAAGCCTTTGCCCAAAACAACGTTTCCCATTCAAGATGTTGTCAGTGCGTTCCGCTACATGCAGCAAGCTAAACACACAGGTAAAATCGTGGTGTCTTACCCTCAACAGATAGCTAGCCAGGATACCCAGAAGCAGGTTACATTCCGTAGCGATCGTACCTATCTGATTACAGGTGGTTTGGGAGACTTGGGGTTACTGGTTGCCGATTGGATGGTGCAACAGGGGGCAAAACAATTGGTATTGGTTGGACGCAGTGAACCCAAACCTGCTGCTCAGAAGGTATTAGACAAGTTAGCTTCTCAGGGGGGGAATGCGATCGCACAAACCGCAGATGTGTCTGATGCTGACCAAATCGCCCAAGTTTTAGCCGAAATCGAACAATCCCCGTTACCCCTGGGCGGGATTATCCATGCGCCCGGAGTGTTAGATGATGGTACCCTGAAAAAATTAACCTGGGATAACTTTGCCCGAGTGATGGCACCCAAAGTTCAGGGCGCTTGGAATTTACATTCTTTAACCCTCAATTCCCCCTTAGACTTTTTTATCCTGTTTGCATCGAGTGCGTCGCTGCTCGGTTCTGCAGGACAAGCCAACCACTCGGCAGCCAATGCGTTTCTTGATGCCCTTGCCGCCTATCGTCGGGCGCAAGGATTGCCCGCCATCACTATCAACTGGGGACCTTGGGGCGAAATTGGAGCCGCCGCCCGTTTACCTGAAGTTATCGAGCGGTTGAATCAGTTGGGGATCGGCACGATTGAATCTCAAGCAGGAATACAGGTACTTGAACGGGCGTTCTTAAAACAACCCGTTCAAATGGGTGCGGTTCCTATCAATTGGCTCCAATTCCGCCAACAACAATGGGCGAGTACGCCGTTGTTGGCTGATTTAGTCGCGGCATCAGGGGAAAGCGATCGACAGCAGATTGGGGTGGGATTTCTCCAGCAATTAGAATCTGCAGCCATAGCCGATCGCCACGATCTTTTGATGGCTGGTGTTCGTGCCCAAGTCGCTAAAACTGTAGGGTTAAAAGACCCCGAACAAATTGAGCCAGGGCAGCGCTTAATTGACTTAGGACTCGATTCCCTTATGGCTATTGAGTTGAAAAATCGCCTTCAATCGACTCTGGACTGTTCTCTGCGCTCTACGCTGCTGTTTGATCATCCTACCCTAGAATCTTTGGTAGAGCATTTAGCCTCAGACATTTTGATGTGGAAAGATGAAGCTAGTTCCTCACCTCAAAACCCTCAAAATGGAAGGGTGATTCCTGATTCCTTCTGCTCTACCCTAGTTCCCATTCAGCCTCAGGGGAGCAAACCACCTTTATTCTTTGTTCCTGGAATCATTGGCAATGTTTTTTACCTGAATCCCCTATCCAAAGAACTTGGTTTGGATCAGCCGTTTTATGGGTTGCGCTACTTGGGGCTGGATGAAGATGTGGAGCCATATACTCGGATTGAGGCGATCGCCGCCCATCACATCAAAGCAATTCAAACAGTTCAACCCGGAGTGCCGTACTGTTTGGGTGGTCATTCCTTTGGTGGTAAGGTGGCTTTTGAAATGGCTCGACAGTTATGCGATCGCGGTCAGGAGGTATCAATGCTGGTTCTCCTGGATATTCCACCAAGCTTGACAGACAAGAGCCAGGAGGTCGAAAGCTGGGACGACGCCGAATATATCTCCTATCTAGGCTATGAATGGGGAAGCAGTCTGGGGAAAGATTTGGGCGTTTCTGCTGCTCGCCTTCGTGCTCTCGATCCAGAGCAACAAATTGACTATCTCCTGGAACGATTGCACTCGAACGGTCAAGTATTGCCGAAAACCGATCTCGCCCACCTGGTGCGGGTTTACAAGGCGAATACCGAAGCAACGGTGAAATATGCACCCGAGGGTCGCTATTCCCATCCGACTGTTCTCTTACGAGCCAGCGAGGTTTCTCCAATGTATGAATTTCTCCCAGATCTGGAAGCGACTAAAGCAGATCCCACCTGGGGATGGAACCAGTTAGCCACTCAACTACACTTCGAGCTAGTGCCTGGGAACCATTTCACCATGATGATGGAGCCGCAGGTTCAGATATTGGCAAAGCAACTTACAATTATGATTTAGCAGATACTGTGTAGAGGAATCGATATTGCCCACAATCTGCCGTTGTTGAAATGGAGGTCTGTTGTATCTTATATTATTGAAAACCCAAAAGAGATAAGCAAACAGAGAAATTATGTCTCAACTCATTACGCCCAAATCTGCTCCTAAAGGTTGTACAATTCGTCCTTTGACTCAGGATGAGATTGATCAGTATCACGAAAATGGATACGTGATTGTTCATGGATTATTTGTATCGGCTCAATATTTCGGGGTGGCCGAGAAAAAGAAAAAGACTTCAAGAATGCACATGGGGTCATAGAATATGAAACATGAGGGTAAAGCAATCGAAAGAGAAGTTAGTATCGCCATTACTGCAAACTATTGACCCGAAGTTGATTGCAGACGAGTCTTTGCGTCAAACTGTAGAGAGCCTGCTGAACCTAATAGAGCCTGACTTTTCCCGTTAAGTCTGAAACGGAGTCTAGAAAGGCATTATGGGTTTGAGGAAATTTTCAGGTATAGTAGAGAAAATTGAGAGAGTGCAGGTCAAAAAATGTTGGAATGGTGGGTCAAAAATTTTGCGAGTCCTAAAGGATACACCTTCGGATATTGCCAGTTGGGAGACGAGCGGTTGAACAATCGAGCCTTTTCCGTAGGCAAGGTTTTGAGTCAGGGCTTTGGAAAAGCCTTCTCAGAAATCTTTTCGGGAGCCAAGGAGTTGAAAAGGGCGTATGAATTTTTGCCAACCCGAAGACAGACTTTGGCAAGATAATCGAGCCGCACTGTCAGATGACAACCGCCGATGTTGAGGAATATAAAGTGGTCTTATCGGTAGGAGATACGACCTTTTTAGATTATCGCAGCATTAAGCTTAAAAGGGAAGGCTATGGTGAACAGGGAATGGTGGGAATGGTTTAATTCTGCATAGTGCCTTGGCAATTGAACCAGAACAAGGGCAAACCTTGGGGTTACTGTGGCAAAAAGTTTGGAATCGGGAACACAAGCGATCTCCTCCTAAGAATGAAACTGCCAAGCAGAAAAAGCAACGACAGGCTCAGAACCGAAAAACGGCACGTCAAAGAACATTTGCCGAGAAAGAATCTTATAAGTGGGTAGAAGCTTTAATTGAAGTGGAGAAGCAAGTCGAAGTGAACACAAGAGTGATTCATATCTTTGACCGAGAAAGGGCTTGCCCGCATCTAGGGGATATTTCAGAAGTTTTTGACCAACTGCGTCAAATAAAGCACACAGGAGTCTTAGTGAGGGCTGCCCATAACCGCAGTTTAGACCAAAATAGCGAACGCCTCTGGGCTAAGATGGAATCGGAACCCATTCGTTTTGAACAAGAAATCGATGTACCTGCCACCGCTAATCATAAAGCGCGAAGAACCAAACTAGCAGTAAGATTTAGTGCGGTTAACCTGCGAACTCCTTATCGCTTCGAGGATCGTGACCCGTTAAAAGTCTATGCTGTTTATGCCACAGAGCTCGATTGTCCAGAAGGAGAAACCCCTCTATCTTGGATGCTTCTCACAACAGAAGTGGTTGAAGATGTTTTCATCGCAGCCACAATCTTGCGTTGGTACACTTACCGTTGGGGTGCAATCAAAACCTGTTGGTGATTCTCCAGGGCGATCGCCTAATTATCAAACTAAACCGTTTAGTTTGAATAGAGAAAAAGAGGATTTTTATCCGACAATTTACTCTTAAATTTTACTTGAGGTTAAAAGTAGAATTTGACAATTTAAAGTTAATTAAACATTGATGCAGTTCCGTTGTGGTCTGTATCCACTCCAAAATTCAGACCACCAATCATTGGCTCGAATAATTCTTAAAGCGAGCATGGGATTGATGGTATCAGGGTGCCAAGTAGCTCCTGGGATTTTTAACCTTTTTTGTGGGATATATCGGTGGGCACTTTCAATTTCACCCCTTGCCAATAGGTAATCCTAAACTCTGAAACTTCTGATAATGGACACAGTCTCAGTAGATCACAAAGTCAGTTTCAGGGAGAGAATTTTTGGGATAGCGATCGCTCTTACTTTTCCCGTTAAGTATTTCTGGCAAGCTGCCAGCCTTCACAGAGGTCATGTAATTTTAACCAACCACGCCACAGAACTTGGATCCCAATAGGAGTCTTACGACGATGTTCGAGATAACCCCCCAGATAAGCAACAGTCTCCACTGCCCAAGCAACTGTTAAAATGAGGGGAAGTTTTTGGCTGGCTCCAGCTTTTAAGACTTCAAGCTGAACAGGATTGAGAATTTCAATCGCTCCTTGCATCGGGTTGGGTTCGATGAAGATAAGTGACCTGTAACAGTTCAACGGCAATGACACTTAAAAACCCCAACAAGGTCTTCATGCCCACAGCAGCCAGTCGATAGCGTTCGCTTTGACAACCAGACTTGAGAATTTTATGATAGTCTTCAACACGCCAACGGTAAGTGTACCAACGCAAGATTGTGGCTGCGATGAAAACATCTTCAACCACTTCTGTTGTGAGAAGCATCCAAGATAGAGGGGTTTCTCCTTCTGGACAATCGAGCTCTGTGGCATAAACAGCATAGACTTTTAACGGGTCACGATCCTCGAAGCGATAAGGAGTTCGCAGGTTAACCGCACTAAATCTTACTGCTAGTTTGGTTCTTCGCGCTTTATGATTAGCGGTGGCAGGTACATCGATTTCTTGTTCAAAACGAATGGGTTCCGATTCCATCTTAGCCCAGAGGCGTTCGCTATTTTGGTCTAAACTGCGGTTATGGGCAGCCCTCACTAAGACTCCTGTGTGCTTTATTTGACGCAGTTGGTCAAAAACTTCTGAAATATCCCCTAGATGCGGGCAAGCCCTTTCTCGGTCAAAGATATGAATCACTCTTGTGTTCACTTCGACTTGCTTCTCCACTTCAATTAAAGCTTCTACCCACTTAGGGACTTCCAAAAAATAAATTATCCAAGAAAGACTCAGGAAATCACTTTTTAGAAAATGATAATCATTCTTATAGAGGAAAAGAAAGGTTTGCCGTCGGCAACCCTTTCTTTCCCAAAATACGCAGCACAAATTTTTATACTTCGTGGCTTTTTTCGAGTACAATGATGACAAATAGTAGAATCAATTTATGGATTTCCTAGATTATTTTAATTATGATAAAACTAGCTGGCTCCACAACAGATATCAATAAACCACTTCCCTAAATTTGGTAATTCTTGATTTGTAGAATTGGTAAGACGTTGGATTTGTCCCTCAATTTTTGACATAGCTTTTTTGGTAAGCTTGACTCCTGTATCATAAGTTTGAGTAACTAACTTAACAACTGGGTTTTTTCCCTTCCAAGTCATCGTTTGGGCAAATTTTAATGCCGTTTCAACTTCATCTAAAATACTCCCATTCCAATGATTTTCTAAGACCGCCCAAGTTCTTTCAATGGGATTATATTTACTGTGATAAGGAGGGTAGTAAGCTAAACGTATATTGACTTGGTACTTCTGAGAAAATTCAACTATCCGTTTCATAAATTGAGTTCGCCGTGAATGATTCTCTGGTACATTATCTTGATTAATCACTAGTGTTTTTATTTGGTTAAAGCGAGACTTTTCAGACTGCCAGAAATCCTCTAAGATATCAACAATAAAGTCACTGGTAATTTTTGAATCGGTGAAGTACAAAAATAGCTCATCAAGCTCTGGAATAAATATCCCGTAAGGTGTTAAAGTTGTTTTTGAATTAAAATCATGGTCATTAGTTTCAACCGTGACTCTATTTTTACCTCCGCGGTCAAATAAGCCAATATTTACACGAGCCTTGGCATCTAAACTGAGACGCAAAATATTAGGATCGTCATCAGCTTCCTGATTAACTATTGCTAATTGCTCAAAGATTGCCTCGGTTTCTGGAATTTTTTTGAGGTAAAACTTTGGCGACTCTTTTAAGACGATAGCCTAAATTATTTAACTTCACCCGAATCGTTTCTTCTGTCGGTAAATCTTCATCACTATAACCAAATTTCTCAATTAATTGCTTTCTAACTTGAGCAGCACTCAGTCTTGTATAAAGTCTTTGGCTTTTGAAACTTGGGTCGGTTTGACTTTGGGAATCAACTAGGTTTTTGAGATATTCTAAGAGTTTCGGTAAATGTTCTTCCGCTTTCTTTCTACCTTTAGCTGAATGATTATCTACACAAGTAATGCCACTTTTTAACTCTCTAATTCCTTTACGAATCGTCTTTCTATTCCACCCCAATTCTTGTTCGGCAAGAGATTGTCCTCCATATCCTAACTCCAAAACTGTTTGTGCCATAAATCTTCGTCGGGCTGTACCTTTTAATTGAAGAACAGTTTCAGTGAGCAAATTTTTGAGTGAATCGGTTAATTCTATGGACACTTGAAGTCTACTAAAAAATTTCATTGTCAAGATTGATATTACTACAAAATCGGGAAGGAGGGGCAGGCATCGCCTGCCCCTCCTTCCCCCTCATAATGATTATCATTCTTGAAAGATGAGTATTTTATTTTCTGGAAGTCCCTTAATTAAAAACCACTCAGGTTTTGCTCAGGAGAAAAGTGAAGTTTATCGTTCAGGACTAGCTAGTAGCCCCTGGCAGCACTTCGACCAAACAGGTGCTCGTGTCGGTGGAGCCAGCTACACCACCAATGTAGTGTGTAACCCCTTGTATACGGTTTACTTTACCACTCCTAAAAAGGATAGACTGAGTGTACTAAAAGGATTACAAGACACCAAAGAACTGGAATTTATTCTCAATCAACAAACTTACGAACTACTCAACATCTTCCGACTCCCGACTAAATGGCAGAATTGTCTTCAACTGTTACCGCAAGAAACTGTTTTCCCCGAATCAAAGTTTAATGGCTTACTTGAGCAATACCTACCGCAACTCGGTTCTCAACAGCGTACTCGCATTTCTGAAGCAGCAGCGATTGCTTGTTATCATCAGCAAACCAACTGGCCTGTGGTGCGAACTCTGGTTTGTGATGATGCTCCTCAGTTCAAGTTACTGACTGATGATTTAGCTTTGTGCTGGGTACACGAAGGACGACACTACAAAAAGTTAAGTCCTCTGGTGGCTTATCATCAAAAACTAGTAGATAAGTTCTTGGATGATTTCTGGGATTACTATCGACAGTTACTAGCTTACAGAGATGCTCCCAATGATGAAGTCGCCATGCAACTTCGGTCAGAGTTTGGTCAACTATTCGGCACTGAGAGTGGTTATCAACAATTGGATGAACGAAAGCGATTAACGGAGGCCAAAATCTTGGAGTTACTGTTGGTGTTAGAGCATCCTGAATTACCTTTACACAATAATCCGGCTGAGTTAGCTGCCAGGACAATGGTGCAGCGACGCCGTATTAGTTATGGGACTCAGACAACCCAAGGTACTGAGGCTTGGGACACTTTTATGTCTCTGGTGGCGACTACTCGTAAGTTGGGCATCAGCTTTTTTGAGTATGTGCGCGATCGCCTTTCTGAAACGGAAACAATTCCCTCTCTCGCAGCTATTATTCGTGAGCAATCTTCTCTTAATCCCTTCGGTTGGTCGTGGCAACCAGAATAATTGCCTACCCCGAAGTATTGAGCCGATACTAATGCATTGTCATTATAATGCTATTTCAAACCAGCCCTCTGACGAATATCAGGATGCTCATCCCTGTCTTCCCCTGGAGAAACTTCCAGATTCTGCCATTAAGAATGAAGTTTGCACGTCAGGATTCGAAGCCAATATCAAAGACTGGAGTTGGTACAACGACGATCCTGAGAACTTTAAGAATAACTAGGTTCTTCCTAAGTTAAGGTTGGGTGCTTTTGAACTGGTGCTAGGTAGAGGGGCACCCTATCTATTATTCTGATCGGGTTGATCCCTGAACAGAATAATTGGACTTAATCACTGAAATAAAAAATCTGTAGTTTTAGTCTAGTCAACGTGTAGAAGGAGATAGAATAATGACAAGAGCCACATCACTTCAGTCAGAGCAAGATAAAGATTTAAGTTCCCATTACGCACTTTAATTTGTAGTTTTATCAAAGTATTTACTCTCAGACTTTAGACAGGGGAAGAGTGTTTAGCACCGCGAAGGATAAAATCCTAAAATCTGATAAAAACAACAAACTGTTGTCATTAAACGTATCTTATTGAGAATAGGTTGACGCTAAAAAATAATAATATTTGAAAGCGCGTAAATTTTTGATAGCAACAGGGATTAATTAACCAGACAAAATATAATATTTTTGGCAATGCTTGGAGAAATAATTAAGAGTTTCAACTCTAGAATCAGTGAGATTTACAATTTGTTTGACCCCATTTAAAACAACTAAATGAATGCCCTGGAAACATTGAAATATCCAACGTAGAGTCGGTTTATCTGTTACTTTTCCTAATTGATTTTTGACCCCTTTATTGTTCTGTTTTAGATTCGCTCTAAGTTGCCGTTGACCAATAGTATAAACTAATAAAGATAACCCCATTAACATCGCCATAGTTTCCACTCTTGACGGGTATTTTAGAAAAACCGAATCAGCAAAAAATAAAGGATCTTTGAGAAACCTAAATCCTCGTTCACAAGATTGTTGTCCTTTATATGCAGTCAAAATTTCTGATGGACTTAAATTCTCTAAAACATTAGTGGCCAAGATAAATCGACCAGCTTTTTTCTTTTCTGATTCTATTTTTTCAGATTTTTTCTCTAAAATTATCGTAGCTTTATAAACTTTCTTATTGGTTTTCTTATCTGTTGTTTTTGAAACATCTTTTAAAACTAAATGATGATATTTGAGCTTTTTTTGTTCGCACTCAAATACGGCTTTTATTTCAGTTCTATTTTCATACTTTCTCTGAGATAAAGAAGTGAGTAAGGAATTAGCTTTTTCTTCATCTTTAAGAATCTTTTTCGCTAACTGTTTTAAATCGGATCTTTTTCTGGGTTCACTTTCTATTATTATCCATTTTTGTTTTATCCCTGCATAATTACTCTCTGCTTGCTCCGTCCTTACGCCGAGGAAACCTCGGCGCGGGCGGTGCGCTTTTTCTACCGGGACTTTGACAAAAAACTAGGTTCAAAAAGGGGTGAAAGCCTGATATATCAATGGTTTAACCTCAAAATAGCTAAATCCTTAATATATCTGGGTTTCAGGCGAATTTACCTCGACGAGGTAAATTCGGCTTCTGGCAAGGCTTTCACCCCTTTTTGATAGGTAAAAATTGTCAAAGTCCCGCTACTGCTTTATAACCTTCTCTATCAGTTTTAATAAATTCAGAATCTGGGGTTTCTCTTACATAGAATTGAGCTGCTTTAATTGATAGTGGGACTCTAGTTATCCATTTTAAATGCTCGATCACCAATAAGTTATCTGCGGTATAAAGTGCGCTATCCGCCACAAATATACTGTCGAAATCTACTTGTTTTTTAAAATTAGATAATAGTTGAGCAAATTTGGCTTTATCGTTATCATTACCATTGCCACATTCTAAAAATAGAGGTACTCCTCCATCTCCACTTGCTATCAAATTAATTAAAAATTGCTTTAAATCTGGTCTTTTATCTTTTGAATATCCATGAACTATTTTTATAGGTATAGGTTCTAAATTTGCTGGCGTTACAGTTTGACAACTAGCATAATCTCCTTGTAAAGAAATCGATGTAGAATCTAAATGTGAATATTTATTATCAATTCCGTATTTTTTCAAAGCTGTTAAAGCAATTAGTAGAAAAATATTGGTCAATCCAAATTGGTAAAGTTTATCCATTACTCGACCAATTTTATCATCATTAAAATCTTCGGGAACTATTCCCTCTCCGAAGAGATGTCCTGTCGCTTTATCATTAAAGAATTGAGGGAATAAATATAAGGGTCTGGAGACAAAACCCATAGCATTTAAAATTATACTTTTAACAATTATTCCGCTATTTAACTTTTCTTGGGGTTTAATACCCAGGGCTATTTCATGCTAAATGGTAAGATTATCGTGCTAAATTAAAAACACTAAATTGAATATGGCTGAAATCGGGCTCGTTGGTATATTTGCTGGCTTACCAGACCGCAGAAGAAAACAAGGGAGAAGACACTCGCTACCACTATGTCTAGCTTTGTTTACTCTGGCTGTAGCAGCAGGGAATCAGGGATTTCTGGCGATAGGTGATTGGTTGAAATCATATCAGCAACCATTGAAAGAGTTGTTTGAGGTCGATCTCTTGCCTTCGTACAGCACAGTTCGGCGTGCGCTGTTGTCTCTTGACTATAAAGACTATTCAGCGAGACTGGCTCAATTCTTTGAAATTGAGCCGATTTCAGGAGAAACTTTAGGCCTCGACGGCAAAATGCTCAGAGGCTCTTTTATGTTAGAAACAGACAACCCTAATTGTGAATCTCATAAAGCTATAACTTTAGTTAGTGCTTATTTGGTCGAAAGGGGGCTAATATTGCAACCTTGTGAAGTTAAAGATAAAAGTAATGAAATTACAGCAATCCCTGAATTTATCACGATTTTAGCGGTTAAAGGCGTAGTATTTGCTTTCGATTCGATGAATACTCAAAAAAAACTATTAACGAGATCGTAGATAGTGGCAATCATTACTTAGCAGCAGTCAAAGGAAATCAACCGACTTTACATGAAGCTATTCAAGCAGAATTCACCCCTCAAGAAACTGATTATCAAATTGATAAAGGGCATGGTCGAATAGAGAAAAGAAGAGTCAGCATCTGCAAAGCTCAAGGCAATTACCCCGATTGGCCTAAGTTAACTACTATTATTCGTGTCGAGTACGAAAGACAAACTAAATACAAAATAGAACATGGGATGAGATATTATATTAGCGACGTTACCGCTTCAGCGTTTGAATTTGGACAAAGAATTCGGGGATATTGGGGAGTAGAAAATAAAGTTCATTATGTCAGAGATGTTACTCAAGGGGAAGATAGGTCTCGAATTCGTACCAAACCTTTACCTCAAATTATGGCGATCGCTCGTAATCTAGCCCTTAATTTATATCGAGATGCAGGGTTTAACAATATGGCTCAAGCAGAACGAAAATGTAAGTACGGTCTCGATCGCATTTTGAACATTTTTAGAATGAAATAGCCCTGTTTAATACCTAACTGTTCATTTATTATTTCTACTATTCCTATTTCATCTATTATTCCAGCTATTATTCCTAAATGATTAATTGTTTGAACTTCAATATTAACCGCTTGATTCATTAAAACAAAGTTTTTACATTATTTTTATTAGAATCATTTTCTCTTAATTTATCTTCCTGGGACCCTGGGAACTATTTTAAATACTTAGATAATCTCGACTTTGCCGATCTCGCTGAGGATAGCGATCGCCAATTTCTGTGATTTTACATATTACATTTAGACGTGCGTAATGGGAACTCTAGCTATGCCATTAGATGTCTCTTCGACGGATTCCGTTCAACGCTTTGGGGATGCTGTTGTCAATGAGTTTGGGAAAATCGACATTTTAGTTAATTCTGCCGGAATTGTGGCTCGCTCCACCCTCTGCGATCATGCTGACGACGATTGGTATCGAGTTATTGATGTTAATCTTAATGGCATGTATCGCACCATTAAGTTCTGTTTGCCAGGAATGATCAAACGCCAATGGGGACGTATTATTAACATTGCCTCCACTGCTGCTTCAGTAGGCGATCGCAGTCTTTCGGCCTATTGTGCCTCCAAAGCAGGAGTCTTGGGGTTGACTCGTTGCGTCGCCTTGGAAGGCGCACCCTATGGAGTATCTTGTAACGCTATTAGCCCTGGGTGGGTAGAAACAAAGATGGCGAGGAATGGCATCAAAGAACTGGCGAAAGCAACAGGTCAAAGTTTTGACGAATATTTTGACCAATTGAAGCGAAATTCTCCACAACAGAGAATGATACAACCACAAGAAGTAGGTGATCTTGCTGTTTTCCTCTGCCGCGATGCAGCATTAGGGATTACCATGCAAGACCTGACTATCTCTGCTGGTTCCATATGGTAAATAAAACAAGATTTGCTCTACAGCATCATCTTAAACCATAAGCCAAACTCACAATCGAACTTTGAAGTGCTATATAAGGGTAAATTATGAAGGTGGAAGATAGAATTAACTGGGTTTATAGTTCCGAAGATGAACAAGAATTAGCTGAACATTATAACGCTTGGTCCAACGATTATGACAATGATTTAGAGGATAGGGGCGGTTATATTGGTCCACAAAGAGTTGCGGAAGCATTAGCAAACTATCTACCAAAAGATGCAAAAATTCTAGACGCTGGTGTCGGCACAGGTTTAGTTGGAAAAGTGCTATTCCAGCATGGCTACTCTAATTTAGAGGGGCTTGATCTATCACCAGGAATGCTAGAAAAAGCGGCAGAAAAGAATATTTATACCGCTCTCCATCAGAAAGTTATGGGTGAACCCCTCGGTTTTCCTCCAGACTCATTTGACGGCATCGTCAGCGTGGGTGTCCTAACCTATGGTCATGCACCAAGCAGCTCGTTTGATGAATTGATCCGAATCACTAAACCTGGAGGATACATCATTTTTCCATTGGTCATTGACTTTTACAATACAAGTGATTTCAAAGAAAAGATGGCAAATCTGGAAAAATCTGGCCACTGGCATCTTGTTTCTCTCGGAGAGAAATTCCGCCCGTTGCCTAAGCTTGAACCAGATACTTACTACAAAATTTGGGTTTATAGGGTCAGTCACCAGCCCAGTCCCTGACTGACAGCAATTCTCATTTTGAAGAAGAATACAAAATGTTTTCGATCTCTATACAAGAGAACACATCTAACTTTTGCTGTTCAATATTTATTTTTACTCGCGATCCCCAACAAGGAGAATTAGCTGTTCGAGTAGCTAGCTATAAATTACCATAAGAAGTATCTGATTCAGCTTGTTCTAATGCGACGATAGCGAGCTTTCAGTAATAAATAGACTGAATAGGAAACTAATCCCAACGCCATCAAAGCTAATAATGCTTTGCCAAAAGGTTGTTGAGTTAGGGTTAATAATGCTCCGTCCAATCCTTTTACTTTTTCGGGGTTATATTGATGAGCCGCTTGCAACACAAAAAAGCCAATCATCACAAATACCACACCTCTGGCAGCAATACCAAAAAGACTAATATTAACCAACCAGTCTTTCTGTTGCCAATTAAGTTCATTGAGATTTAGTTTTTTACGAAATTTAATCTTGTAAGCCTGATACAGTCGCCAGAAACCGATACCAATTATCATTGCGCCAGCTACTCCTACCAACCATCGACCAAAAGGCTGCTGCATTAACATTGCTGTCCAATCTTGTTTAGAGTTACCACCGCTACCACTATTCCCAGCACCGAGAGCTAAGGTGATTTCCAGGGAATAATATACCCAAAAATTGCTTAGATTCTTAACTGTGTGAATGAACGGTTTGTCTAATGAGGGTACATTGTTTATCAGAAATCACCTAACATAGCTGCATTGATGGCAACGCCAGCGTAGGCAATTCCGCTAAAAATATAACCCAAGCGAGTAAATACTCCTTTAGTATCAGAACCTTTATCACCAGGATCATTGATGGCTTGTATTAAACGCCAAACAACATATCCAACTAAACCAAAGGCAATTAAAGCCAGTAAAATTTGTCCCAATGGTTGAGCCGCGATCGCGTGCAATGCTCCTGTGGTATCTGTAGTTTTCCCGCCAACACTAAATGCTGCTAATAATGCCAAAATACCGATGGTGCCATAAACAAATGCTTTAGCGACATACCCAAATCTTGCAAGTGTTTCCATGAACTTGTTAATAATAATTTTAATTTTTTAGTTGCTCTAATACTAGAAATTTTTTATCTGTCTTCCGTGAGAAGACCCACAGCTATGCTGTTGGGATGAATCACGGACAGGGTTTTGAAGTTCACATTTTTGATACATAATCTTTACACAGAAAGGGTTTGAACTGTTGTATCCCTTATGTAGAGGCAAAGGTATTAAACCTCTTTAAAAACCTAGTAGTCGTTAGACTAACGCACCTTGAAAACTCGGCTATAGGGTTCTGTTCAGGAAAGCTTGAACAGGTAAAAGACCGAAGCAACACGCCAGTTCCTTCAACGCGGGGAACCCGCGCAACGGACTGGCTCAAGCACAGAGAAACACAATTTTTCGTATTCTCAGGTAAGGGAGGGCATCCCTGAACCTACTCTGCAATGGGTTAAACGCTTGGGGAGAGAACCATCTCTGGACTAAACACCGCCAGGAGTATAGTTTAAGTGGACTCGCTGAACCAAGAACCTCTTGATTCAACGCGAATCCCTCGGCTATGCCGATGGGAGGATGTCAAGTAGCTTATATCTATCTAAGGTATATTTTATCGATTGCAATATCTAAAAAAATTAAGGACGTTTAATTTTAGAAAATAGATGGGGTAGCGATAGATTGCAGCAACCGACTCAACCTTGGGCATTTCTGCTTGAGGCATCGAGTAAACCATCCCACCTGACGGGGAGATAACTCTTACTTGCCGATGAACTTGCAGAAGCCAAACTAGAATTTGTAATGTTAATAATTCTGATGAGGGCAGATAAGTATCGAGCCACCCTCATTTCTCAAAAGCCAAGATTACTGATTGGCAGGCATTTCAAGACTCACCGTTCGCTCAAATTTCTGAGTCATTCGGAATTATAATAGCGAAACAGCTTGCATCATAAGGGTTTAAGAAGATGTAGAGGAGGTAAGTTAGAGGAAATCGAGAAATGGCGATCATTTTGGTCAAAAAGCCTTTTCAAAACGTCGAATCTTTTTTTTAATTCACACTAGACGTATTATATAAAAAACAAAAAACGCCTAGAGAAAACCTAGACGTTAAATCACAAATCAATGTAACTAATTTAATTTATATTACAGAGAATTTATATTACAGAGAATTAGCACCTGCAACTACCTCAGACAGTTCTTGAGTGATTGCTGCTTGTCTCGCTTTATTATAAGACAAAGTTAAATTACCCATTAGTTCTGTAGCGTTCTCACTCGCATTATTCATTGCAGTCATTCTCGCTGCAAGTTCACTAGCTGCTGCTTCCTGTAGAGCACGCAAAATCTGGTTGTTGAGATAGAGAGGGAGTAAAGCATCCAAGATTTGTACTGGATCTTGTTCAAAAATTGTATCTTTGGGAAATTCTTCAACTTTTGTAGTTACTGTATCTCTTTCTACGCCAAAAGTTCCGCCCTTAGTAGTCAAACGGAAAATTTCATCATCTTTTACTTCCAATCCTTGAGTAGTTAGGGGTAGTAAAGTTTGAATTACAGGTTTGGAAGCAATAAGGGAAACAAACTTGGTGTAGATAAGTTCTACCTTATCAACTTCTTCAGCTAAGAATAGTGATAGTAATTCATCACCAATTTCCGCTGCTTCAGGTGCAGTAGGAATTTGCTCTAGACCAACAAAGGTTTTTTCAGTAGGGGCACTGCGGTTGCCAAAATACTGAGTTGCTTTACGTCCAATCAAAACGAAAGTATATTCAATACCTTGGGCTGTTAGTTCTTTTGCTCTAATCTCAGCTTTGCGGATGACGTTGGTATTATATCCTCCACACAAACCGCGATCGCCACTGACTACCAATAGAGCAATTTTTTTGATTTCTCTTTGCTCTAACAGAGGTAAGTCGACATCTTCAAACTGTAATTTGCCTTGAATATTATAAAGAACCTGCGCCAAACTGTCAGCGAAAGGACGAGTAGCGTTTACTTGCTCTTGGGCGCGGCGAACTTTCGCAGCAGCCACCAGGCGCATTGCTTCCGTGATTTTTTTAGTATTTTTTACTGACGCGATGCGATCGCGAATCGCTTTTAAATTAGCCATGATTTTAAAGGATGAAGGATAAAGGATGCCCTAAAGGATACCGCTGGGCATAAAGGATGAGGACTATAGGGAAAAGGAAAAGAAATTTATCAAACCCTTTACCTTTAACCTTTGCCCCTTATCCCAAACCAAAACCCGCTAGCTTCATCATCATCAGACTGATTACTGATAACTGATTACTGATAACTGATTTTAGGCTGTTGCCATGAAGGACTGCTTAAATTCGTTGATTGATTCTTTCAAGAGATTTTCTGCTTCATCGGTTAATTTTTTCTCGGAAGCAATGATTTCTCCATACTTGGCTTTACTACTACCAAGATATTCACACAATCCTTGAGCAAATTCACTGGCTTTATCTACAGCAACTTCATCCAAATAGCCATTCAAACCAGCATATACCACTGCTACCTGTTCCGCTACGGATAGGGGAGAGTTTTGAGGCTGCTTCAAAACTTGGCGTAAACGCTGACCCCTTGCTAACTGGTTTTGAGTGGCGGCATCTAAGTCAGAAGCAAACTGAGCAAAAGCTTCTAGTTCGGCAAACTGAGCTAATTCTAGTTTCAGCTTACCTGCTACTTGTTTCATGGCTTTGGTTTGAGCCGCAGAACCGACACGAGATACGGAAATACCAGCGTTGATTGCTGGGCGGAAACCAGCGTTGAACAAATCAGAGGATAAGAAGATCTGACCGTCAGTAATGGAAATTACGTTGGTAGGAATGTATGCTGATACGTCTCCAGCCTGAGTCTCAATAATCGGTAGAGCAGTCATGCTGCCGCCACCTAGAGCATCACTAAGTTTTGCCGCACGCTCTAGTAAACGAGAGTGAAGATAAAATACGTCTCCAGGGTATGCCTCACGTCCTGGTGGACGACGTAGTAACAAGGACATTTGACGATATGCCTGAGCTTGTTTGGTCAAGTCATCATAGATGATCAAGGTTGCCTTGCCTTGATACATAAAGTATTCAGCGATCGCTGCACCAGTATAAGGAGCGAGATACTGAAGAGTCGCAGGATCATTGGCATTAGCAGCAACTACTACGGTGTAGTCCATTGCACCTTTGGATTCAAGGGTACCGACTACCTGAGCTACTGTAGAAGCTTTCTGTCCTACAGCAACGTAAACACAGATTACGTCTTCACCCTGCTGGTTAATAATGGTGTCTACGGCTACGGCAGTTTTTCCTGTTTGTCTGTCACCAATAATCAACTCACGCTGACCACGACCGATGGGAATCATCGCATCAATCGCGGTAATACCTGTCTGCATAGGCTCACAAACAGATTTACGGGCAATAATCCCTGGTGCCATGGACTCAATCAAACGGGTTTCGCCAGTGTTGATATCGCCTTTCCCATCAAGAGGTTGGGCTAAAGAATCAACAACTCTACCCATTAGGGCTTCACCCACAGGAATAGAAGCGATTTTTCCAGTAGCCTTAACGGTACTACCTTCTTGGATCCCGAAACCGTTACCCATAAGCACGGCACCGACATTATCTTCCTCTAAGTTCAGGGCAATACCAACAGTACCGTCTTCAAACTCTAGTAGTTCCCCTGCCATTGCTTGTTCTAAACCGTAGATGCGAGCGATGCCGTCTCCCACCTGGAGGACAGTCCCTACGTTGGATACTTGAACATCCTGTTCGTAAGATTCGATCTGCTGCTTAATAATGCTGCTAATTTCGTCTGGTCTGATGCTAACCATAGCTTTTTTTGTCTGTAAGAGATTAGTTGTAGTTTGTCTTAGTTTTGTCTTAGTGTAGAGACGCAATCGCTAATCTAGATCCTGCGTCCAGTTAATGGTTTATTGATTTAAGCTGATACTAATGCGACGGAGTTGTCCACGAATACTGGCATCAATTACTTTTGAGCCAACTTTAATGATTACTCCCCCAATCAAATCAGGGTCAACGCTGGTTTTAAGCTCTACATCACGAGCTTCAGCGATCGCTTTTACTTTCTCAACCAGGTTTTGCCTCTGTGATTCACTTAATTCTGTTGCTGAAGTTACTTCTGCCAGAACGGTTTGGTTGAGTTTGCGGAGTAAGTTAAGGTATTGCTCGACAATTGGCTCTAGAAAGACAATCCGTCTTTTATCAACCAATAGCATCATGAAGTTGATTAAATAAGGGTTTTCGTCCCTACCCATTACTTGCTTCAGTACTGCTTTTTTGTCTTCTCCCTTAACCACTGGATTGAGGACAAACTCTTTAAATTCTTTAGACTCTTCAAGCAAAGAGCTTAAAGAGCGCAAGGTGTCGCCAAATTGATCGCTTAGGTTATTTTGCTGTGCTAAGGACATTAATGCCTGAGCATAGGGTTCCCCAACTTCACTACTGATTAGAGTTCCACTCATAATATTTAACCTCCTAATTTAGCGATACTACTGTCGATTAGCTTGTGTTGCGCTTCGTCGTTCAGCAAATCTCCCATAAGGAACTTTGTTCTCTCTAAAGCTAATACAACTACACGCTGTCTCAACTGAGCGATCGCTTTTTCTTGTTCGGAGCTAAGATCTTTGCCTGCCATTTCTTGGAGGCGTGTAACCTCTTTTTCTCCCTGAGCCAAGATTGTTTCTCTGGCTTTTTGAGCGGTTGTTTCTGCTTCAGAGCGAATTTTGGCTGCTGTTGCTTGGGATTCCTCTAACTTTTTCTGTTCCTGTGCCAGGGTTACTTCCGCTTGCTTTTGCTTCTGCTCAACTGCCTGAATCTGCTCGGCAATTTTTGAACTTCTTTCGCTCAAAATATTTGTCAGCAAAGGTTTCCCGAAATAAATTAGTATTCCCACTAAAAGTGTAAGGTTGATTAGGTTAGTGTCTAAAATGTCTAAGTTTAAACCAAAACCGCCTTCAACCTCTGAGTGTGCTTCTGCTAGAAATAATAAGGTTTCTATCATACCCAGATCTTGAGTTTTGTTATTTTTTTCATTTATGACCGCAGTTAATCAGTTTTACTTGACTAATTCTGGGTCGAGTATTTTTTCTAAGATTTGACGAGACAGAGAATCTACTTGCTGCTCTAAAGTCGCAAAAGCTGCTGCTTTCTGCTGCTCTATTTCTTGAGTTGCCGCTTCTCTTTGAGATTGAACTTCTTCTTGGGCTGCTGCTATTTTGTTAGCAATAATTTCTTTAGCTTCTGCTTGGGCTTTTTGAACCAAATTTTGAGATTCCCGACGCGCTGTGGCTATTTGTCTCTCATATTCTTTGACTATGCTTTCAGCTTTGGCTAATTTATCCTTAGAACCAGTATCGCCACTACGAAGATAATCCTCTCGTTCATCCAGCACCTTCATTAATGGCTTGTAAAATACTACGTTTAACAGTGCTGTTAAGAGCAAAAACTGTATTGCCATTAAAGGCAAAGTTGCATCAAAATCAAACATTTTTATAGGGCAAATTGGATTGAACAATTAAATCTGTAGAGACACTTCGTTAAGTATCTCCACAGATCTTAGAAAAATTTATACGAAGGGATTGGCAAACAATAGTACCAAAGCAACCACTAGACCATAGATGGTTAGGGATTCCATAAACGCCAAAGTTAAGAGAAGAGTACCGCGAATTTTACCTTCAGCTTCAGGCTGACGAGCAATACCTGCTACTGCTTGACCAGAAGCATTACCTTGTCCAATACCAGGACCAATTGCAGCTAATCCAATAGCTAATGCAGCAGCGATAACGGAAGCAGCTTGAATATCCATGAAATTTTACCTACTTTAAATTTACTGAAAGAACTTAAAAAATGAAGTGAAGCGATACAAGTAATATTTTTCTAAATATGCTTCAACAATCAAACAAAATCTAGAAGTTAGATTACTTCTAAATCAACCTCTTAATCGTGATGATCTACTAAAGCTTCGTGTATATATGCCCCTGCGAGGGTAGCAAATACTAAAGCTTGAATCGCACTAGTAAATAGACCTAGAGCCATCACTGGTAATGGAATGAATAACGGAACTAAGAGTACTAATACAGCAACCACTAGTTCGTCAGCCAGGATGTTACCAAAGAGACGGAAACTTAGAGAAAGAGGTTTGGTGAAATCTTCTAAAATTGCAATGGGAAGCAGGATAGGAGTTGGTTCAATATAATGCTTGAAGTATCCTAAACCTTTCTTTTTCAACCCAGCGTAGAAATACGCCAAGGAAGTAAGCAATGCTAGAGCCACCGTTGTATTGATGTCATTGGTGGGGGCAGCTAGTTCACCGGCTGGCAACTCAACAAGTTTCCATGGCACTAGCGCACCTGACCAATTTGACACAAAAATGAACAAAAACAAAGTACCAATAAAAGGCACCCAGTCACGATATTCTTTTTCCCCGATCTGATTTCTCACCAAATCCCGAATAAATTCTAGAGTAAACTCCATGAAGTTTTGAATGCCACTAGGAACTTTTTGAATATTGCTAGTGGCTGCTAAAGAAGCTATTACTAAAAGACCTATCACGATCCAGGAGTTGAGAAAAACCTGTCCATGAACTGAAAAATTGCCGATTTTCCAAAGAAAATGTTCGCCAACTTCCAATTCTGCCAGGGTATAAATATTTAGAAAAGTCAAATCACCTAGAATTTCCATATGCCTAGATTGAGCAAAACAGTGACATACTCCCTCAGTAAACTGAAGGTTTCCCAATCTCGCGATTAGGTACTTACTACCCCAAGCCACTTATCTAAAAACAATGATTAGCATCACTGAATCCCCGACAGTACGACTATTTGATAGTCAATTTCTTTCCCCGCAAGCCCTGCGGTATATTATCCCACTTGATGGGACTAACTAACGTATTCAGCGAAGTAAATGCTTGGGTTGACCAAGCTTATTTCACTTCAAAGAGTGAGTATACTAATACTCTAAAAGCTAAAAGCTTCTATTAAAAATGTTCTTGTAGTTTCTTTAAAATTCTCTTATTTTTAAGCTTCATTTTCTAATTTTTCTGCGGGCAAAATAATTGACTTCACAGTATAGATAATGATTGCTGGTTTATAAGTTAGAAATCCAAGAAAGACAGGAAGAATGTGTAACTGTTGCCATTTACTGGCAACAAGTATCAGGATGACAAAAAGTCCTAACCCCTTAGCACCGAGACGTTGTTGACCTAGGCGCTCAACATCTTTGGCTAACATTCTCAGATACACCAACCCCACAACTGCACCAACTAAATAATTGAAAGCAGTGTTCACAGAGCAAAAATACCATACAGGAAAAAAAATTATTCCTGTCAATGTCAGAGTAGTCAACAACAACGATCGCTGTAGTTGATAAAAATCTGCCATTGGATCATGGTTTTCTAAAGAATTAGAATCATGAGGAGTAATTTGCTCGTCTTTAATTAGGGATGGTTCGGGAGATTGATTAGACAAAGTTACGCTACTCGAATGCTGACCCATTCTTAATTTCGGCTACTACAACTAGATTTTTTCTACATAAATGTAAAACAATTCAAGCAACTACTTATCCAGATGGATGATGCAGTTCACCTCAGCCAAACAATTGTTTACTAAGGCGTTACTTGGCACTACTACAAACCTTGAAGTAATACTTCTGATTCGCAATCCCCAGCGATCATATCACGGTACTGTAACCAATTATTAAAAATTTCTATATGGGTGATTTATCGGTAATTCAAGTAAACTTATGGATTTGACGACATGGAATCTAAAAACTACTGTTAAAGCGATCGCACTTTTTTCTATCAATCGTTGCCAGACCCCTATAACGCCATCAAACCTATTGATTATCAATCCAATCGATAATTGTATCGAGTTTAGCTTGAAATTTGGCGTTTTCATGCTCCAAACACATCAAGTTATGAAAAAATCTAGAATGATCAGGCTATTTCTGGCTAATCAATTAACATGGCTCTGATCTCTTCTTCTACTGTAATCAATTTCTGACCAACAGGAATGATCGCCAGACCATTAGTTTGTGCCAGATTAATTAAATTACCCGAACTATGACTACCACCAGTCAGAGTAAATTCATATTTACCATTAACTAAATTCAGTTGTCCCCAGAGATAGGTTTCTCGTCTGCCACCAGCTTTCAAGTCATGGCGAGTAGTGGCATTGACAAAACGGGGTCGATAGTTGGCATGTCCTGAGAGTTTCCGAAGTGCAGGTTGCACAAAACGCCAGCAGCTAACCAATGCCGACACGGGATTACCAGGAATACCAAAGTATAAAGAGTTATTATCAAAAGTAGCAACAGTTAAAGGCTTACCTGGCTTTACTGCCACGCTGCGGATATGCAGAGTCCCGCCTAATTCTGCTAAAATGCGATCTACGTAGTCGTAATCGCCCACAGATACCCCACCAGTTGATAAAACCATATCGGCTGATGCAATTGCTTGGGCGATCGCTTTTTTCAATGCTTCAGGCTGATCGGGAACAATACCCAACTTAAGAGGAATTCCCCCGTTATTAGCTACAAAGCTAGCCAAAGCATATTGATTGGAATCTACTATTTGTCCTGGTTGCAAAGATTGTTCAGGAGTGACTAATTCATCCCCGGTGGATAAGATTGCTACCAGAGGACGACGATATACCGAAAGTTGGGGACATTGAGCGGTTGCTAATACGGCGATTTCTGCTGCGCCAATTTTCACACCTGAGTCCAGTAATGGTGTCCCTGCTTGATAAAAAGCTCCCTTATGTCGCACGAACTCTTGTACTCTATGAGTTCCCAGGATCGTAACTTGATTAGCTGATCTCTGAGTATCTTCCTGCATGACGATTGTATCTGTTCCTTCGGGCAGCATTGCCCCTGTAAAGATACGAGCAGCTTGTCCTGGTTTGATATCTGTTTGAGGGCGATCGCCTGCTGCAATTTCAGTTATGATTTCTAAACTTATAGGATTATCTTCACTACAGTTTTTGACATCTTCATAACTTACTGCATAGCCATCCATTGCCGAGTTATCCCAATGAGGAAAATCTAGTTTACCCGTAACGGTTTGGGCTAGTATCCGCCCGTTAGCAATTTCTAAATCGACTATCTCCGTATCTTGCTGAGAATCTAAAACTTTAACGCGATCGAGAATAATTTGTTCGGCTTCTTTAACTGACAACATAAAACAATTGATAATGGACAATTGACAACGATATCGAGCAATTGGTTTGGAGCATTTTAAATGAAATATACGGATGCTTGTATGTTACAGAAGCTAAACTTATAAAAGATAAATAATCAAAAGCTGATAGCTGACATTGTGCCCTTGTGGTATAGCTGATAGCCCAATACCAACAGTACACTCAATATATCCGAGAATTACTGTACAGATCATGTACGACGACTATAGACCTGAACCTGATTATAGAAGATATCCCAAAGTTCCCCTAGATAGAAGGATTGGTGCATTTGCGATCGATTTTTTAAGCGTCTGGTTTATCAGTTCTTTTTTTGCTTCAAATCTGTTTTTTCAGTGGTTAGTTTTTTTGCCTACCT
This sequence comes from Cyanobacteriota bacterium, assembly GCA_942490675.1. GTDB lineage: Bacteria > Cyanobacteriota > Cyanobacteriia > Cyanobacteriales > Xenococcaceae > Waterburya. Next base: position 191,797 of record CALNYB010000006.1, read on the forward strand.
GGTTGATTTTGCGAGTGCTGATTGTCGAAAAAAATCGGGGTCAAAGTCTAGGGCGTTGGGCATTTGACATTAAGGTGATTGATCCCCGTTTTAACCGTGTTCCAGAGCTATTGGCTTTAGTCAAAAGAGAAATAATTATTGGTTGTGGTTCGGCTTTGGCGATCGCAGGATTGCAAATCAACGTCCGCAACGGTTTATCTATGTTGCTGTTGCTAGCTCCCCTGTTAATAGATTGCTCTCTGGCATTGTTAGACGAAGCCAATAATTTAGCTTTTCATGACCGTGTAGCCGAAACTTTTATAGTACAAACGGAAAGAGGTTTTTCTCTTGATTTGAGACTAAAAAAAATATTTGGTCAAATCCAGCGCAGTATGCGAAAATGATAAGCTGCATGTCACTCGGTCAATACGAGTAAACATAGAAAATATAAATAATTCTTAGCTCTTAGCAAAAATTATGGCAAGCAAGAAAGGCGTACGCATCGTTATTACTTTAGAATGCACTGAATGTCGCAGCAACACCAATAAGCGTTCCTCTGGTGTATCCCGATACAGTACTATGAAAAACCGTCGCAATACCACAGGTAGAATGGAATTGAAGAAGTTCTGCACTCATTGCAACACTCACACTGTCCACAAAGAAATTAAGTAAAATCTTAAATAATTAATTTTTCAATTAGGTAAACTGAACCCCCAAGAATCATGGCATATTATCGTAAGCGTCTTTCCCCAATTAAACCCAGCGATCCGATCGACTATAAAGATATCGAACTGCTGCGTAAATTTATTACCGAAAGAGGAAAAATCCTCCCCCGTCGAATTACAGGATTGACTGCTCAACAACAAAGAGATTTAACTGTAGCTGTAAAAAGAGCTAGAGCGATCGCCTTATTGCCTTTTGTGAACGCAGAAGGTTAAATAAAAGACTATTTTTATCGTTCGGTGGAGATAATCAACCAGCGAAAAGTAAACTAGAAGATAATGTTGTAAGCAAATCTCAAGTACAAAGCTGGTGGAACAAGGAAAGCTGATTGAATTCAGAGTGCAAGGAGAACGTCGTCTTGCAGTTGCCGAAAGACCAGAAGGGAAGAAAGATTGGATCGTAATTGATGCAGGGGGACAGTCACACAAGATACGTCCCCAGAGAGTCGATTACACCGTTGATGGTATCTACGAGCCTTCAGAAATCGGCAGTTTTTTATCAGAAGTAAAACCCTATTTAGACCCTAGCAGTTTAGAGATAGCCTGGGAAATGTTAATCGAAGATAATGGCACTGTCACCCCACCACAAATGGCAGAGTTGTTATTTTCAGATCAAAGTCCCGCGGCTTGTTATGCTGCTCATTACTTACTTAGTCAAGACAAAATTTACTTTAAGCAAAAGTCAGATCACTACGAACCTCGTTCTGCTTCGCAAGTGGCGGAGATCAACCATCAGTTAGAGGTTCAAGCCCAGAAAGAACAGGAAAAAGCAGCATTTATTACTCATCTCCAACAGGCTTTAGCAGGAGACAAGATCCAATGGAGTGAAAGCGATCGCCTCCGCCTCGAATCCATTGAGAAAGTAGCTCTCCAGACCAATAATGCTTCTAAGCAAGCTCAAGAAATACTTCAAGAAGCTGGTAGAAAATGTGATCCCCAGGGAGCTTTTCAATTGCTAGTGGATCTGGGATGGTGGAGTAAACATGAAAATCTATTCTTACGCCGAAGTGCTTATCCCACAACTTTCTCTAAAAAGGTACTTGATGTGGTGCAACCCCGTCTTCAATCTGACCCGGCCGAAGCCTATAACCGTTTAGATTTAACTCATCTTAAAGTTTGTACGATTGACGATGAGAGTACCACTGAAATTGATGATGGTCTAAGCATCGAATATCTGGATAATGGTAAGGCTAAGATCTGGATTCACATTGCCGATCCAACTCGGATCGTAGATCCAGAAGACGAGTTAGATCTAGAAGCTCGCCGTCGTAGTACCAGCCTCTATCTACCTACAGGAATGGTTCCGATGTTCCCCTCAGAATTAGCAACTGGACCGATGAGCTTGGTACAAGCTAAAGTATGCTCTGCCCTTAGTTTTGGCGTGATTCTCGATGAGTTGGGAGGCATTCAAGAGTACGAAATTCATTCTAGTCTAATTAAGCCCACCTACCGTCTCACCTATGATGATGTAGATGAGATGCTGCAATTAGGGGTACAAAATGAACCTGAAATTTCCGATCTAGCCAAGAACTCTTACCTCAGAAGGAATTGGCGTAAATCAAAAGGCTCGATTCAGATTAAAATGCCTGAGTCAGTAATTAAGGTTAAAGACAACGAAGAAGTAACCATTGAACTGATCGATAGTTCTCCCTCTCGTCAGCTAGTTGCCGAAATGATGATCTTAGCTGGTCAAGTCGGCGGAAAATACGGAAAAGAGCATAATTTACCTTTGCCTTATAGAGGTCAGCCTCAACCAGAATTACCTTCAGAAGAAGAGTTATTAAGTCTACCGCCTGGTCCTACCCGTTTTTGTGCCTTACGTAGTTGTATGCCTCGTAGCGAAATGAGTATGTCTCCCATCCGACATGCCTGTTTGGGTCTAGAAAGTTATGTCCAGGTAACGTCTCCTATCCGTCGTTATACAGATCTCCTATCTCATTTTCAAATCAAAGCTCATCTTCGAGGGGAAGAATTACCCTTTTCTCGCGAAGAACTTCAGGAGATTGTTTATAGCGTTAGCAGTTCATCTTATGAGGCAACTCTAGTAGAACGCCAAACTAACCGTTACTGGGGGGTAGAATACCTAAGACGTAACGCTGATTGTATCTGGGATGTACTAGTCTTGCGCTGGTTACGAGAAGACGAAGACTTAGGTTTGATTTTAATTGAAGATCTAGGCATGGAATTACCCCATCGCTTTGATCGTCCTGTTACTTTGGGAGAGCGCATGGAAATGCAGGTGACTCACGCCGATCCTCAACGAGATGAGGTGCGCTTGAGAGAGATCACTGAAGCAGAAATTCAGGCGACAACATAGGCAGAGCCTCAAAACGATCAACTTTGTACCTCATCGATTTGAGAAACGCTATATTCAGTCATTTGTTATTCAGCTATAGTTAGCAAGCCTGATAGACACTGGGATAAATACGAAGAAAGAAATATTTTCTTGAAATTGTTTTTACTTTGGCAAAGAAAACTAGATTAGTTGCTACTGGGGATGATTTTTTTCTTAAGATTTGATCAAAACAAAAACAGATAATCATGACTCAATTAGCTCAAAACAATAGTCAAGATCTTTTAGAAATATTAGTTGCAGTTGCCTGGATTGATGGAGAAATTCAACCGGAAGAGAAAAAGTTTTTGGAAAAAATAGCTATCGAACAAAACATAAGCTCGGCAACAGAGTTACAAGCTTTGTTAGCTAACTATCAAGGTTCATCTTTAACACAATGTTACCTACTGTTAGAAAAATATCTAGGAACTAATCCAGATCCAGCAGATTACCAAAACCTGCTTACAGCAGTCAGCAAATTGATTTATAGTGATAATGACATTGCCACAGAAGAAGCTGCCTTATTAACTCAGATTCAAAATCTTGACCCTCATAACTCCCAGAATCATTCCGCTTTGGACAAAGCAATTAAAAAAATTCGAAAACTGTATCAGGCAGGATTAAGCAAGCGGTGAAAAAGATTACAACTTCTACGCAGGAAGTTAATTAAAAGCCTTATAGCTTTTGAGCGATCGCTATTTTTCGTTCCAAACACGCAAATAAACATAAACCAATATTGAGGCAATCATCAATAAAATAACTGCTGCTGCTGCTGCATAACCAAATTCAAAACGTGAAAAAGCCTGTTCATAAATATAGTAAACTAGCAGGTTAGTTGAGTTCAAAGGACCTCCGCCAGTAATAATATATACTTGTTCAAAGCTCCTGAGAGTAAAAATAGTGGTAGTTAAAATAGCGAAAATCAAGGTGGGTTTCAACCCTGGAATGGTTATGTACCAAAACTTCAACCAATCATTTGCCCCATCTAATTCCGCAGCTTCGTAACGAGATTGAGGAATAATTTGTAACCCAGCTAGAAAAACTACCAAATTAAAGCCCAACTGCTTCCAACTACTCAATAAAATCAAAACTGGCATCGCCCAAGCAGTACTACTTAACCAGGGAATCGATTCTAGACCCCAGGAAATCAATAAATCGTTAACTAGTCCATCGGTTTGAAATAACCAGCGAAAAGCCAATCCTACAGCAACTAGGGATGTAATTGACGGTATAAAATAAGCTGCCCTTAAGACTCCCCGTAAAGCAAGAGAGCGATTTAATAATACAGATAATCCCAGAGGAATAATAATAGCGGGAATGACAGTGGCAATCGTAAAATAAGCGGTGTTGCCAATCACCTGCCAGAAGTCAGCATCAGTATACAAGCGGAGATAATTACGCCAGCCTACCCATTGAATTCCTGAAACGGTAAAACTACCCGTAGTAAAGCTGAGATACAACAAATAGGCAATCGGATAAAACAGAAATATTCCTAATAAGACCAATGCTGGAGCAAGAAATATCCCCGCAGCAACAGAATCGCGATCGAGCCAGGCAGAAATCGGATTTATTTTGGTCATAATCCTCCTCAGGTTTCCGTCCTCAATAACCCTTCTCAGTTAATTTTCAGAGATTGCGATCGCTATGTATGAATTAAGAACAGAACAGCTATTCTCATCTTGTTATTGAGTATACAGCGCGATCGACTAGATTAGCAGATGACAGTCCTAACCCTAAAGGGTACACCTTCGGATAAGTATACCCCCCGTTCTAGGGTTTATCCCCATTCGAGGACAAGTCCCCATTCGAGGATGTTATCCCACGAAGATGGGACAAGTCCCACGAAGACGGGACAAGTGCCCAAATGGGTGCAAGCCGCTTCCCATAAAGGCAGATGGCAAAAGTAAGATGTATCTATCTCAGTAAACTGAGAAACGCTATATTAGTAATCAAAACATGAACAACCCTATAGAGCGAGTTCGCATTTCCAAAACCGCTGAAGATCAGCTAGTTAAACTAAAGCGTAATACCAAAATTAAACAGTGGAATATCCTTTGTCGCTGGGCTTTTTGCCGTTCTCTTGCCGAACCCAGTATTCCTTTCCCTGTGCCAATTAAGACCGATAGCAAAGTAGAAATAGCCTGGAATGTTTTTGGCGGAGAGATCGCAGATATATTATTAATCTCTCTTAAACAAAGATGTCATCAAGATGGGTTGGAAATAAATAATGACACCCTAAAGCAACAGTTTACTCTTCATTTACATCGTGGGATAGGCTATTTGGCTGGAGACAATAAAATCAAACAGATTGAAGATTTGGTAGTAATAGGACTAGCTGATTGAGAAATACTTAAATACTTACCTGTATCGGTTAAGAAGCCCTGCCAACATGAATATTCCTAACCCTGACAGGAACACAAGCATGAGTCATCTGGGCGATCTGCATGGGTTCACCTTTACCGCACATACTTGTACCGCACTGAACTAATTCAGATTCGCTACCAAGAGCATCAATACTGTTCCAAAAGTCAGTACTCATGCTGTGATAGGTAACATTTTTCAGCATTCCTGTAATCTTGCCGTTTTTAACCTGCCAAAAGGCATCCCCACCAAACTGAAAGTTACGGCGTTGTTGATCGATAGAATAGCTACCAATACCGTCAATCAGAATCCCGTCTTCGGTATCAGCAATCATTTCTGACAAGGTTGCAGTATGGTTATCTCCTGGCTTCCCTGGTTCTAAACCTAAGTTGGGGATACGTACCATTGGGGTACTTGACCAACTATCGGCATAGGCACTCCCATTACTGCTACCACGCCCTAAACGATAGGCAGTTTCTCGATCTGTTAGATAGTCGTTAAGAATGCCGTCTTTGACGACATACCATTGTTGCGCGGGTACACCTTCGTCATCATAAGCCATGGTACTCCGCCCTTGGGGTTGAGTGCGATCGGCGACGAAATTTACCCAAGGTGCAGCATACTGTAGTTTGTGTAGATGATCGGTAGTGGCAAAGCTGGTTCCTGCAAAGTTGGCTTCGTAACCATATACCCGATCTAGTTCGGTAGGATGTCCGACAGATTCGTGGATGGTCAGAAATAAATTACTGGGTTTGAGAATTAGAGTTGCTTTACCATCACCAGTAAACTCTGGGGCGTAGACTTTTTCAATCGCTTCATTCGCCACTCGTTCAATATTTCCTAGTAAATCAGCAGTATCGATGTGTTCATAACCAATATTAAGGGGAGGGCGTTCATAATTTCTGCCCTTAGCATCGCCATTAGAGATCGCCGTGCAGCCCATACCAGAATAGCTACGATAGATGGTTTGTTCGATGATTGAACCGACGGTAGAAGCAAATATTTTATCTTCTTTGGTAAAGCTGAGAAATGAACTGGCTTTTTTGATTCCTTGCTTGCCATAAGCTAAAAATTGCTCATTAATATCTAACAGCAACTCAGCTTTTGCTTGAATCGACACTTCAAAGGGATCTATTTGAATTGGCGTGACGTATTTGTCTTGATAAGCTTCTACGGGAACGAGTTTAACAGGCTCCTGCTGTGTCAGTCGGCTTCCTTTAGCAGTTTCGACAGCTAGATTAACGATTCTGGTAATTTCTTCTGGAGTAATACGATGGGAGGCAACAAAACCCCACGCACCATCCAGGAGTACTCGCACGCCAAAACCGCAGCTCACATTGTCGCAAAGGCGATTTAAAGAGCGATCGCGCGCTGATAAGCTTTGTTTACGGTAATTACAGATGCGGATATCGCCATACTCACAACCAGCCTGACGGATTAGATCTACTGCTAAGGTAGCTAATTCTTGAGTAGTTTTTTGAACAGGAGCTTGTACCATAAGAATTTTAATCCAGGAAGGTATTGATCTAGCTAGATTTTAAACAAAAGCTAAGATCTAAATATTACTCATTTTCTGTTTACATTTTAATTATTATAAGATTTCCGTTAATTTTTCTAATAGCTGTTGTTCATTTAATTACTTTGTTAATTAACTAGCAAATAACCGACTAGCTAATCTGGGATGGCGCATTTGAGCTAAGTCAATTGTCGGAGTACAAGACCACATCTGATTTAAACTCAGAGAAGATGCAGTATGATAAGTCGCTTCAATATCTGGTGCTAACTCTAAGAGTATCTGTTGTGCTTGTAGATGTCCCAAACTTCCTAAACGAATTGCTGCGCCAAGTAAACCTGTTACAAAGCCGTGTAAGAAAGCCAAAGATGTATCGGTTGCAGTTAAACCTGCAATACTTGCTACTACTCCAAAAACAATGGGGTGTAGACAGTGAAATTGATTTAACAGTCGGCTACGATCTAATATTTCTAACTGTTGATGTTGCCATGTCGATTGAGCCACCATCAATAAAGCACGTCCACTTTGGCGTTGAGTTTTGCGGGTAATTTCAATCAGAGTTTGAGCAAATAGTTGAGTATCAGCTTGTATGATCATTTCCCAGTTATCTACTGCACTACCCTGATAAGCATGAATCAAAGCTACCAGATCGCAAGTGGCAATCTTGTTATGTAAAAGTATCTGTAGAAAAGAAATAATATCTTCAATCTGCTGTATTTTGTTTTGCTGAATTAAAGATTCTAAGCCATGAGAGAGAGTATAAGATCCAGAGGGAAAGAAAGAGTCTGCAAGCTGGATTAAAGTTAGTTTTTGTTTAATTGTGGATTGTGGATTATTCACTAATAAAACAACAAGCCTTTTGTAGCATTTATGGTTTTTTTCTTAACAGTTAAACTTACGGATGGAAAAACTGCTTAGATATATACATATATATACAGATATATACAGACAGTTTAGTCGATAATTACAAATTAATCCCAATAGTTAAATACCTAATGTCAACCAATTCCACTATAGCCATTCCTAACTTACACCGTTCAGTGTTAGAAAATGGCATTACCCTAATAGTCGTTGAAAACCAAGCTTCGGATATCATTTCAGGTCGTTTTTTTGTCAAAGGTGCTGGTACAATTGCCGAAAAATCTGAGCAAGCTGGGTTAGCTCATTTAGCTTCATCGGTAATTACCAAGGGAACAGAAAATTTATCCGCTTTAGAAATTGCCGAACAAATCGAGTCTATTGGTGCTGGGTTAGGTGCAGATGCTTCAACTGATTATTTTTCCTTCAGTCTGAAGACTGTCTCATCAGATTTTCCGCAGATGTTAAAGCTGTTAGGAGAGATTATGCGATCGCCTATTTTCCCCGAATCAGAGGTGGAATTAGAACGCAAACTGACTTTACAAGGAATCCGTTCCCAGAAAGAACAGCCGTTTAACGTCGCTTTCAATCAACTACGGCAGCAGATGTATCCCCACCATCCCTATGGTGTTTCTGTACTGGGTACAGAAGCCAGCGTCACGGCATTAACTCGCGAAGATCTTCAGCACTATCATCAAACCTATTTTCGCCCTGACAATTTGGTTGTTAGTTTGTCGGGACGAATTACTCAAGAACAGGCAATTAAACTAATCTCAGCAGTTTTTGGTGATTGGGACATACCCCATCAACCTTGTCCTGTTGCGTCCCTAAATTCCCCAGTTTTCAATCCTTCCCAGCAAGAAATTATTCAAGATACTCAACAGTCAATTGTGATGCTGGGTTATTTAGGCACGAAGGTAAATTTGGAAGATTATCCTGTCTTAAAGTTAATTAGTACCTATCTGGGTAATGGGCTTTCTAGTCGTTTATTTGTCGAACTAAGAGAAAAAAGGGGATTGGCTTACGACATATCAGCATTTTTCCCGACTCGCTTAGATACCGCGCCATTTATTACCTATATGGGGACAGCCCCGACTAATACCGAGATCGCCATTGAAGGTTTAAATACCGAGGTAGAACGTTTAACCCAAATAACTTTATCTGAGTCAGAGTTGCAGGGGTCAAAAAATAAGCTTCTGGGACAATATGCTCTAGGGAAACAAACCAACGGCGAGATCGCTCAAACCTATGGCTGGTATGAGACTTTGGGCTTGGGTATCGAGTTTGATCATCGTTTTCAAGCTGCCATCCCCCCCATTACTCCCATTAGGGTAAAAGAAGTGGCTAATAAATATTTAAGTCAGCCCTATATCTCCATCGTAAAACCTGAAAGTTAGATCTTGAGTTCCTATCTGGTTAAAGATTAATCAAAATGAACTACTCCTACTTACTTCGTTGAAGTAGGAGTTTCCTACTTTACTTTTCGGTCGTGGGTCTTATTCCACTTCGGAATTTCCCGTCTCACAGGTCGATGGCTTTTGCTAACAAGTTAGCAACGGCTCAAACTCATCCTCCACAGGCAGCAACGACAGCACCGTTCGTTGACTAGCAACTGCTAGATTTGATATTCAATTGTTTTTTATTGGACTAAACTTAGGTATGAGCTCAGGGCAAACGCACCTTATTTTTACAATGCTTACGCCATAAAGGTTTTAGCTATTATTTAGTTTTGTTACTAAAATTTAAAACTCTTGCTACGTAAGGCTTACAGAATTTAGATGCGTTTGCCCTGGGTATGAGCTTATTTATATCATTGACCCAGAGGTTTATCTCAGACTGAGGTAGAGAGCAAATCCCATTTCACACTTCTAAGGAACTCGACAACATTTATAGTCTAGCTACCGAGCAACAAAATTATTATACAACGACTGAAACCTATAGTACATAAAGATTTGATAAGTTTCTTATTAGCCGATTTATTAACGCTCCTGCTGTCGCGGGGCTATCCATCCCCACCTTTTAGAAGGATGGAGAATTCCGCCCATTTTGTTAAATTTTGCGATCGCTTTGTATTTAATTTGACTACAGTAATGTATGAGGTGATGATTTAACTTCAACGGCAACAAAGGCTTTTCCTAAAGGATACCCCCATTCGAGGGTTTATGCCCGAATGGGTGCAAGCCGCTTCTGAATTGCCGACAGGATGTATCAATTATCATTAGACTTCTTGCAGAAGTCAGGGGAAAGGGGAAAGGGTACGGGAACGTAAAAATAACCTTTTCCCCTTTCCCATTAACCTTTACCCCTCACTTAACCAAGGTTTATGGGACTTATGCAAGAGATGCCATGAACTAACGTTCACAACCCAGGGATGAAAATAGGGCGAGACGAATTTAGGTTGTTTCAGCTTCTATTTTCAAGACAGCGATGGGTAGTTCACTTAATACCAACCAATGCTTTTGGCTTTTGGAACAAAAAGCGATCGCGCTTTGGCAATAAAGGAAGAAAAACCAAAATCGCAAATGAAGATAAATTTAGAAAATTTGTTCGAGAACACAGCGATAAAACTCAAAAACGGATGTAGTGTGTTCCATGATGGGTAACTCAGTTTCATTATCGAGAATTTCATCCAGAACATAGGTAGAGTCCCGCATGGTAGAAATAGTTGGTTTGCTTCCATAAAGATTTACACTCAGCCATAGCGGTTGATAACTCTTCAGGAGTTACTCGATCATATATCTTGCCCTTCAACTGTTCGTCACGACTTGGAAAATTAGGGCGATCGCAATATCTCTGGTTTTTCTGCCTTTTTCTACTATTCGACATAGGGCGCGTTGATCTAGTCTGTCTAACGATTTGGGAGCAGAGGCTTGTTCTTTTATGGGTTGGGGAACATGAGGCAAACGATTGTCAGGAAAATAACCTTCTATTCCTGCTATTTCTTCAACTAGTCCTATCTGGTCAACGATTACGGCACACTATACCTAAGTGGTCTAAGTTTTTAACTTGAATCTTCAAAATGGGTCATTTAAACTCTTCATATTAATACCCTACATCTATTCCTCAACCTGCGAAATGCCCGATCAAACAGTAACCTTGTCAACCAAACTTGATCATGTCTCGCCCTGCCATTTCGGGTTTTTCTCCTTTTAGTAACGGTTCAATGGTTGCTTTGATGCGATCGGCAGATGGCGGACATCCAGGCATAAAAATATCTACAGGGACTACTTCGTGAACTGGGAGAACCCGATCTAATAATTCGGGGACAATTCCTGGTGCATAGGGCAATTGCGCTGTTTCATCTGCCAATTCTAGATAACCCCTTTTTAAAACTGGTTCAGAGCCACCTAACATATTTCGCATCCCTGGCACGTTGGCAGTTACCGCACAATCACCAAAGGAGATTAGAGTTTTGGTTTTAGCCCTAACTTCGTGGATTAATTCCAGATTATCCTGATTAGCGATTCCCCCTTCAACCAGACAGACATCAACATCTTCTGGATATTCTTTAAGATCGCAACCTACTGGACTGTAGACCACATCAACATAGTTAGCAAGTTCGATCAACCACTCATCCATGTCCAGAAAAGACATATGACACCCCGAACATCCCGCTAACCAAACAGTGGCAAATTTAATTTTGTTCATTGTTCATTGTTCATTGTTCATTGTTCATTGTTCATTGAATTTGATGCAGATTTGGGCGAATGCCCTACGGGTTCGGAAGTTGTTCGTGAGGGAAACCCCCAAGATCAAACTTCCTCACCATTCGCCCCTACTATTATTTTCTTCCTTGTCCTTGTCCCCCTTGTCCCCCTTGTCTCCCTGTCTTCCCCTGCTCTCTACCTTGTCCATTCATGTTTCTCCCTAGCATCAACCAGAAATTGTAGTTTGCCGCGATCGCGTCCTTTTTCGGCGGTAGTAGTTCCTTTACGGAAAATTGCTCCTGTGGGACAAGCATCAACGCATTTACCACAGGAAGTACAAGCATCTACCTCTCCCCAGGGCTGGTTCAAACCAGATACGATATAAGCATCAGCACCCCGTTGTGCTATATCCCATACGTGCGCTCCTTCGATTTCGTCACAGACACGTACGCAACGAGTACAGAGAATACAACGGTTGTGATCGATGCCAAACTGCGTGTGAGATATATCCACCTCGCGATCGGGAAAACGATAAGGAAAACGGGTATGATCCATACCTACTTCAACGGCGAGGTTCTGTAGTTCACAATTCCCGTTAGCTACACAAATCGAACAGACATGATTACCTTCAGCAAAGAGTAATTCGATTACCATGCGTCGATATTCTTGCAGTTTAGGCGTATTGGTATGCACCACCATTTCTTCTGTTACTTGGGTGACGCAAGAGGGCAACAGTTTATTGATACCTTCAACTTCTACCAAACACATCCGACAAGCAGCTACGGCGGAAACTCCTTCTAAAAAGCAGAGGGTAGGAATATGAATACCTGCTTCTTTAGCAGTTTCCAGGATGGTTTTACCTTCTTCGGCAGCTAGAGGAATGTTGTTAATTGTTAATGTTCTGACCGACATAATTTATAATCCTGATTAATTAATTTATATTTATATATTTATATTTATCTGTGGACTCTTTGATTAACGATTGATTAACCACGCCATGATCACAGGGGCGATCGCCTCACTGAGCAAGATCAACAACCATAAGCGCCCCTGCCAAATTCGATAATCAGCTATCAATACTTCCCAGGAATTTCCCAAGACGTAATGACCAAAAACAAATTCAAACAAAATGGTTAAACTCACCCAGAAACAACTAACAAATAAGGCACTAGTCAACCAGGTTTCCCCCTTAGTTTGCCAAGCATATAGCCAAGCAAACAGGAAGATGACAGGGATAAAGAAAAGTGTCTTATAAACATGAGTGCCATAATCGCCCAGTCGAGGAGTAACAAAGGTATTACCGATATAGCCGTTAGTGATCGCAATAACAGCCATCCCTAACCACATCCCCAAAGCGATCGCGTAATTAATGCCTTCCATTGTCAGTTTCCTCCTCCATCTACCTTCAAGAACAATCCCTCATCACTTTGCCAAACTGTATGCTTGAATTAATTCCTCATACTCTTCTTGGAAATAGCGCAGGGTACTTAAAATAGGGTTGGGCGCGCCAATCCCTAGACCACATAAACTAGTTTCTTTAACCATTTGACACAAAGCTGCTAATTTTTCTAAGTCGGCTTGAGTCCCTTGTTGATTAATGATTTTGGTGAGTAACTCATAAAGTTGCACCGTTCCCGCACGACAAGGAACACATTTACCACAGGATTCCTCTCGGGAAAATTGCATATAAAATTGTGCCACTTTTACCATGCTGGTGGTTTGATCCATCACTACCATTCCTCCAGAACCCATTGTGGAGCCAATTTTACGCAGAGAATCATAATCAACGGAGATATCTAGCAGCGATGCTGGGATACATCCTCCAGAAGGTCCTCCTGTTTGTACGGCTTTGATTTCTCCATCGGGAACACCACCCCCCATTTCTTCGACAATTTCCCGTAAACTAATTCCCATAGGGACTTCAATTAAACCATTGTTGCGAATTTTCCCTGTCAGGGCGAAGATTTTAGTGCCTTTGCTATTTTCTGTACCAATACTGGCATACCAATCTGCTCCTTGGCGGATAATGGTAGCAATGTTAGCTAGGGTTTCCACATTATTAATGAGAGTTGGACACTTCCACAAACCAGACTCGGCAGGATAGGGAGGACGAGGGACTGGATTACCCCTCTTACCTTCAATAGACTGGATTAGAGCCGTTTCTTCTCCACAGACAAAAGCTCCCGCGCCAATGCGAATATCGATTTTAAAATCGAAAGAAGATTCAAATATTTGACTCCCCAAGAGTCCGTATTTCTTGGCTTGTTTAATCGCTGTTTGTAGCCGTTGGATCGCCAGGGGATATTCGGCGCGGACGTAGATATAGCCATGATTAGCACCAAGGGCATAACCAGCGATCGCCATTCCTTCCAAGACTAGATGGGGGTCGTCTTCCATCACACTGCGATCCATAAATGCCCCAGGATCTCCTTCGTCGCCATTGCAGATAATATATTTCTGCTCTCCAGGCATCTTGGCTACCGTTGACCATTTCAAGCCTGTAGGATAACCACCACCGCCCCTACCTCTTAAACCACTGTTACTAATTTCAGTGACTACTTCCGTTGGAGTCATTTCATAAATCGCTTTGTAAAGAGACTGATAACCACCAACAGCAATATATTCTTCAATCCGTTCGGGATCGACTTTGCCTGTATGTCGTCGAATAACTCGCATCTGTCGGGCAAAAAATGGGTGTTGAAGGTCCCCTTGGATCGGTTTGGCTACTCCTCCTTCGAGAGCATCAATAATACTGGGTGCGTCTTCTGGGGTTACTTCTTCATAGAGAGTATCTTGGGGAGCGATCTGGACTAAAGGTCCTCGCCCACAAAAGCCCATACAACCTACCCCTACTACTTCCACGCGATCGCTTAACCCCGACTCTTTCACTGCATTGGCTAGATTATCTCTTACGGTCAAAGAACCAGAAGCTTGACAACCTGTAGAAGTACAACAATGTACGCGAATGCTTTTTTGCTTTTTTCTTTCCCTGTCGGCAATTCTTAATAGTTCATTTAAATCCATATCTGGTTGCGTAGTTCGTAGTTATTAGTTCGTAGTTATTAGTTTGTTCTTTAATCTCTCCTACTCGCGATGCTCCCGATGCTTGTCCCAAGCCATCAATTCAAAGCGGACAGACCATTAGACCATTAAGTATCAGACTGCCAAGCTTTAATTTGTTTGAGGACTTTTTCGGGTTCTTGTTTGCCAGTCACAGTACCATCAAAGACAACGGCAGGAGCAATACCACAAGCTCCTATACACCTTGCTGTCATTAAAGAAACTTGGTTGTCTGAAGTAGTCTTCCCAGCATGAATACCCAGTTCTTCTTCTATAGCAGAAATTATTTTTCCTCCACCTTTGACATAACATGCAGTTCCTAGACAAACAACACAAGTATGCGCACCACTGGGTTTGAGGGAAAACAGATGATAAAAAGTAGCAACTCCATAAACCCGACTCAGAGGCAATTTCAACTGCCTTGCTATATGTTCTAAAATCTCTGGTTCGAGATAGCCGAAAGACTCCTGTGCCTTATGCAGAATCTCAATTAGGGCATCCTGGCGATAGTGATTCCGCTTCATGGCAATATCCAATGCCTTGAGCCGCTTATCAACGGTTGGTTTTTTGGATTTGTCAGTTTGAGCTTGAGCAGTTTTGGTTTCAGCAGGGATCAGTTGCATAGATTTTTAGTTATCAACTAGAGAATTTGACCCAAATTTCAGTTTTTTTTGCATCGTAACTTTTACTTTTCAGATGCTCTCTTACCGACGAATTATACAACAACTAAAACCCTTACTCTTGGTTCTGTAAAGATTATGTATCACAACTTTGTACCGCAAAACTTTGTCCAAAATTCATGAGGGGCTGGCTTTTGAGGTTTCCTCAAAAGTTTAAACGCCTTGTTCCGTCGGCATAGCAGAAAGTCTTCTTGTAGCAGAGAAAGATAAATTAAGACTTTAAAACTTTTTCCAAAGCATCAAGCAACAACAACACATTTTCAGGACGACTATTGTAACCCATTAAGCCAATACGCCAGACTTTCCCGCCTAATTCCCCTAAACCACCAGCAATTTCAATATTGTATTTCGTTAGCAGTTTTTTAGCGATCGCTTTTCCATCTACGCCATCGGGAATCCTGACCGTAGTTAGGGTAGGTAGACGGAATTCTTGATCTACATGACAGGTTAAACCAAGTTCAGCTAGACCCTCCCATAACATTTCGGCATTACGTTGATGACGCTTCCAGCGTTGTTCTAATCCTTCTTCAGCTAGGATACGTAAAGACTCGCGCAAGCCATAGTTAGTGTTAATTGGTGCAGTATGGTGATATACCCGTTGTTCACCCCAGTATTTTGCTAGCAAAGACATATCTAGATACCAGTTGGGAACAGGTTTAGCACGGTTATTTAGTTTTTCGATCGCACGACGACTCATAGTGAAAGGAGACGCGCCAGGAGGACAGCCTAATCCTTTTTGGCTACAGCTATATGCCAAATCGATCCCCCAGTCATCGATATATAACGGAACACCACCAAGGCTAGTCACAGTATCTACCAATAGCAAACAGTTATGCTGGCGACATAAATCGGCAACTCCTTCTAGAGGTTGACGCGCACCGGTAGAAGTTTCAGCATGAACTAAAGCGAGAATTGCTGGTTTGTGGGTTTCAAGGTTACTTTTAATTTCTTCGAGAGAGAAAACTTGTCCCCAGGGTTTAGTCATGGTGCGGACATCTCCACCATATCGCCCCGCCATATCTACCAAACGACTACCAAAATAGCCTTTAACCCCAACTAAAACCACATCTCCTGCTTCAACCGTATTAGCTAGAGTAGCCTCCATTGCTGCTGTACCCGTACCTGCAACAGCGATGGTTAGTTCATTTTCAGTTTGCCAAGCATAGCGCAAGAGATCTTTAATCTCATCCATCAATGCCAAATAAGTCGGGTCTAAATGTCCGACAGGACTAACACTCGTCGCCGCCAAAACCCTGGGGTTGACGTTGGCTGGTCCTGGTCCCAACAATAAACGAGGAGGCATATCTAGCTGTTTAGTTTTGATGCGATAGCGATCGCTAATATCTGTAGTTGCAACCATATCTTTAGCCTCTAAACTGGTTTATTTATAGAAAATGTAGCAAAAATAATAATACCAATTCTCAAAAACATTGAATTAAAGAATTCTCAAGTCAAGAATAATGTTTTTAAGCTCTAAGCTTTAAGCTTTAAGCTTTAAGCTATAGGTGGAGAGCTTTGCGATATTTTCTCTCCTCGGGGTGCTTGATCTGATTTCCTCAACAAGTCGCGAGGTTAAGAAGATCTCCTTGATAATCATCTAAAAAGTTTATAGTCTATGGTTTATAGCTACCAAGGAAATCTATGAATTTTTTAATTCACATCAGACGTAATTTATAAGTAGGTAAGCAGCGTGGATGAAAACAACCAACAGCATATTGAACCGAATCCAGCATCTGATTCCCAAGTCGAACATAGACCAGAGATGGGAGGCGGTTTGCCCGTAATTAAATATTGGGCGGAACATACCCTATCGACCGAAGGCTTCAAACTCTGGAAGACGTTATTACATAAAAGTGCTTGCTTATCTTGTTCCTGGGGAACTGGGGGACAAAAAGGAGGATTTACCAATGAGGAAGGAGAAAAGCTACAACGCTGTATGAAAAGTGTCGAAGCGATTTCGGCAGAAATTCAACCCCCAATTAGCAAAAGTTTTTTTGAACGGCGAACTATAGGACAGCTTCAGCAATTGACATCCCTAGAAGCAGATAGATTAGGTAGGTGGAGTTTTCCTGTAATTCTATCTCAAGGAAATACTCACTACCAAAGAATCAGTTGGGATGAAATTTATCAGATTGCGGAAACAGCTTTTAAAATAACCCCAGAACGAGTAGCATCTTATAGTTCGGGTCGTTCTTCTAACGAAGCTGCTTTTTTACTGCAATTGATGATGCGAACTTTGGGTTCTAATAACCTTGCCGATTGTTCCGACCTCTGTCATGCCCCTTCAACCTTTGGACTAAAACAGATCTTCGGCACTGGGACATCAATGGTCAGTTTAAAAAGCTTAAAAGCAACTGATTGTGTGGTGCTAGCAGGTTCTAACGCCTCCTATAATCATCCCCGCCTGATGAATGAGTTGATTAAACTACGAGAGCGAGGAGGCAAGGTTATTGTCATCAATCCAGTTAAGGAACGGGGGTTAGTTAGATTTGCTTCTCCTGCTTTTCCCGTTAAATCTTTGTTTACTGGCTCGGATATTGCTTCTATCTATCTACAACCAATTCCTGGTAGCGATGTAGCACTGTTTGTGGGGATTCAGAAATCTTTGATCGAACAAAAGAAAATAGACCGAGAATTTTTACAAGCATACACTGAAAATTGGTTGCAAGTTATTGATCGTGCAAGTTCTACTTCTTGGGAGATAATTGTAGATACTTGTGGTGTATCTCAAATAGAAATTGAAACTGCTGCTAAAATTATTGCCTCCTCTCCTAAAGTGGTATTTGCCTGGGCAATGGGTATCACACAACAGCAAAATGGGGTGGATAATGTCGCTAGTATTGCTAACACTGCTTTGATAACCGGCAATGTCGGTCATTTGGGAACAGGGTTGATGCCCGTACGGGGACATTCTAACGTTCAGGGTTTTGGCTCGATGGGGGTTACGGTTCGTCTCAAACAAGAAATTCAACAATCTTTGGAAAAACTGTTAGGTCGCTCTCTGAGTCGAGTACCAGGATACGACGCTTCAGCTTTAATTGAAGCAGCAGATGAGGGCAAAGTAGATACTCTAATTTGCGTTGGGGGCAACTTATATGCAGCTAGCCCCAACTCTCAAAAGGTTAAGGGAGCTTTAGGCAAAATTAAAACCATTATCTATCTGGCAACCAAACCCAATTTAGGACATTTTCACGGTTTAGGGCAGCAAAATACGATTATTGTTCCCGTTTTTAATCGTTTTGAGAATCCCCATAAGACTACAGTGGAGTCGGGTAATAACTTTGTGCGCCTCAACGATGAAGGTGAAACCCATCTGCAAAATGCCGACCTAATTGCTGAAGTGGATTTTCTGACCGAATTTGCCCATCGTCTTTTGGGGGAATATCCTGTTAATTGGCGCAAGCTTCGAGATACCAAGTATGTACGAGAGTTGATTGCTCAAACCATTCCTGGATTTGAGAAAATGGCAAACATCGATCAAACCAAAGAAGAGTTCACCATAGGCGGAAGGATTTTTAATCATCCTCATTTCCCTACTCCATCGGGTAAAGCAGAAATGTTCGTTACTCCTTTACCTGGATTGACCCTGCCTCAACCTGGAGAGTTTGGAGTTGCTCATTACAATCGCGGTCTAGTGGTGGCATTAATGACGGGGCGTAGTTATGCTCAACATAACACGGTGGTTTATCAAACTAACGATCGCTATCGCAGGATAACTCATCGCCACTGCATTTTGATGAATCGTGAAGATGCTGAAAGTGCTGAATTACAAGAACATGAGCGGGTAACAGTTAAAGGAAATGCCAGTCAACTAGAAAATATCGAGATTATTTATGGACAAGTACGTCCAGGGGCGGCTTTGATGTTCTATCCCGAAGTTAATGTCATTTTTAATGCCCCAACCGAGTCCCGTTGTGGCACTCCTGCTTTTAAAAGAGTTCCTGTATTAGTTTATACAACTTCAACCGCGATCTCCTGAAGCAAAACTCAACAAACAGTTATTGATGAGCTATGATTTCCATGCTGTCAAAGGAGGAGTTTCGGCTAAGGCTTTACTCAGGGCATCATGAATTAAGCTGTTTGTTGCCAAAATACGTCCTGAAGCTATATCCAAAGGACTACCATCATAGGCTGTTACTTTGCCTCCTGCCTCCCGCAAAACGACGATTCCTGCTGCCATATCCCAGGGCTGAATGCCTCTTTCCCAATAGCCGTCTAATCTACCGCAGGCAACCCCCGCCAGATCCATGGAAGCGCAACCTAGGCGACGCACTCCTTGAGTTAAATGAGTCAAATGACAAAATTCAGCATAATTATTATCGGTGGTTTCCCGTCGATCATAGGCAAAACCAGTGATCAACAGGCTTTTACTCAGTTCTTCTGTTTGAGAAACCTCAATTGGGCGACGATTGCGGGTTGCTCCTAATCCTGTTGCTGCCTGAAATAGCTCATCACTAAAAGGATTGTAGACAGCACCCACCGCCGGGACTCCATTAATCATTAAGCCAACGGAAGTTGCTGCTAAGGGTAAGCCATGGGCATAGTTAGTCGTACCGTCTAAAGGATCGATCGCCCAGAGATATTCGCTATCAGCATTGCCCAATGCCCCTGACTCCTCTGCCAATATTTGATGATCTGGCAAATGACGCTTGAGTACTTTGAGAACTTCTGCTTCGGCTAACTTGTCAGCTTCGGTAACTAAGTCTCCTGGGCGACCTTTTTCTTGAATATTGGTTAGTTTGCCCCAGCACTCTTTTAATACCGCCCCCGCAGCTAGTACTGATTCGGTAGCGACATCTAAATAAATCTGTAGTTGTTCAGTGGCAGTTTGAGTCATTTTTTATTTTTAAAGCGAAATTCACTAGGAGTGTAGCGCATTGCCAGTTGCGGATTCCAGATTCCGTAACCCATCAGGCGAGCATATTCTTGAGACTCCATAAGCAGCTTACTATATTGATGGGCAGATCTATCGTTTGCCAGTACACATCCTGATTTAACTAACTGCTGACTGATTAAAGTTTGCCCCTGCCAAATATGACCATTGAGACGGTTAAAGCGATCGCGTTGCTCATAATCTGATTCAATTAGAATTGGCATTCCCATTACTAATTCGGTTAACCTTTTTTTAGCAGTTTCTCCCCAGGGAGACTGACGGAGATCAGGGGCATCTATTCCCGTAATTCTGACTTGGGTAATTTCAGATGCACCAGTCAAGACAACCTCAATAGTTTGACCGCTAACTACTCGCGTGACTTTGCCTGCAAACAAGTTTTCTCCCTCAGGTTGAGAGCTACAACTAAAGAGCAAGATTAAACAACAAATAGATAAGAGCTTGATCGGATTCATGCTTTCAAGTGATTAAATACGCCTAATCAAGTTAAATGTCAAAAAATTCTAACAATTGATTTGAGAGCTTTTAATGTTTTTTCAATTAAATCTCATCTGACGGTAATTAGTTCTTAGATGGCGAACTAATGCAGGTAAGACAGGACAGGGTTTCTTTTCTTGCAGGCTATTGGGCTGATCGGAACGAAATACACTCCAGCGAAATGGTCCTAATTCCGCTGCGGACATCCACAACAGACGTTTAGCTCTAGTCATAGCTACGTATAGCAGACGATATTCTTCCGCTTGCTTAAGTTTAACTGCTTCTTGCCAAGCAACCATTGGTTGAGGAATAGTCTGAGGCTGGTTTGGGGCTACATATTGATGGTGAACGATAGCTCTAATTTGGGCACGGGCAACTTCTGAGAGAGTAAAATTACCTAAAAACTTACCAGCATTGGGTATCCAAGGTTGACCAGGTAATATATCTTGGTGCAGAAAAGGAATGAATACATAGTCCCAATCTAATCCTTTGGCTTTATGCATAGTAATGATGGTCAGTTGGTTAGGGCGGGTGTAGCGATCGCCATTATCTGACTCGACTCCCTCAAAGTTTTCGGAATTAACAATCTCTTCTAGGGTTTCTATGGCAGATTTGAGAGAACTACGCCCCTTGATTTGCTGGCTAACTTTTTCCGACAGCTTTTGCACCGTGGCTAATTCTGACCCCGTGTATTTGAGAGTCATCCCTAGAAAGGGAATCAATTGATAGTGGGGTAACTCCATACGGGCGCGGAGTAAATTAACACAGTAGCGACGAGCTTGTTCTACCTGGGGTTTATGTCCAGGATGTAATACAGTCGGATAAAGAAACTGTTCGGGAGATGTTGCTAGAGCGTTCAAATCTTGGGTAGGAATTAGGCTGCGCTGTTGCAGCACTTCTAAAGCAGCCTTGAGATTATCAGGAGAATGGGGGCGATCAACAAACTGAAGTAGTTTGAGAATTTCAGCGGGTATTTGGGAATATCTTTCACTTTCACCCACTTCGTAAATATTGATGCCGTGTTCTCTTTGCAGGTAGGCTAATTCTGATGCTAAAAATCTTGCCTGACGATTCTCGCGCACTAAGATCGCAGCATTTCTTTCTGGATGGGCTGCTATTAGAGCGATCGCTTGTTGACTAATCAACTCTACAGTCTGATATACGTCATCAGGGTTAGTGATAACTACCCCGCTACCTTCTGGTTGCGGATTGGCATCGGGTTGTGGATCATCGAGATCAACAGGGACAATGTTTTGGGGACGAAAAGGTAGTGATACTGGTTCATCAGGGGTTTGATTTTTTGACCATAGTTGGTTAACCCAATGCACCACAAAATTTGCACTATCGATAATAATCTTGCTACTGCGCCCCGCTCGATCCATAGTTGTGAGACTATTTTGCTGCTTGCAGGTTTCACAAAACCAGTTAAAGTAAATTGGATCGGCGGGGGTGAAGGTAGAGTTAATTGCCTGATTAGGATCGCCCACCCGCAATAAATTAGGAGAATTTGGCTGATCTGCATTACCCGCTAAGATTGAAATCAATTTTTCCTGCAACGGGCTAGAATCCTGGGCTTCGTCTTCAAACACCCCATAAACTTGATTTTGCCAGAGCATTCGCATCGGGGGATATTCCAAAACCTTCAACGCTGCTAAAATCATGTCGTCGTAGTCTACTAGATCTTGCGATCGCATTGACTGCTGATATTCCTGATATAGTCCTGCTGCAATATTGAGAATCCCGTATTCATCAGTAGCATTGTGGCTCAATTCCTCTAACTGTTCAGGCAACAAACCCGAACTCTTTGCTTCCCTAACAACGGTGTTAGTCAATCCTGGTAACACTTCCGTCCGCAATACCGACTGACGACGCAATCGTTCCGTTTCCTCTCCATCGAACTGCACCCCTTCTAATAATCTCTGATACTGTAGTGGATGCTTGGCAATCCATCTTTCTACCGCCCCTCGAATAATACGATGTCCCGTATTCGGCACCACGATGGTCACCTTGTCCAAATCTAGCCCCGATAATTCCTTACGCGAGTTAGCAATATTCAGCGCTAATCCATGGAGGGTATGCACCACAAAGCCCCCTGGAGGCAGCATTAAATCCTTAAGGCGATCGCGGATCTTACTTTTGATATTTGCTGCTGCTGAACGAGTATAGGTAACAATTACTAGCTGTCTTCTACTGTGTAAATGGTTCTGGGCGATCGCGATCGCTGCTGCCACCGATAGACTATGGGACTTCCCCGCCCCTGGAACAGCGGAAACCGCCATTTCTCCTCCTCGCCAGCTTGCCAAGCCCTGTTGTCCCGTTCGTAAACTATTCCGCAATAGCTGTAGTTGCGTTTCTAGCCATTGTGCTTGTTCTGCTTTTTGGGCGATTTGCTGATCAGGGTTAGATAACATCTGATATCCCAGAGAAAAGTAATAATTGATTGTAGCAATTGTTTGGTACTGAGGTACTTGGAGAGAAAGGGATTATATTTTTTTAGAATTGGCGATCAGTCGGCTAAGGGTCGCATCGCATAATCGCTTCATGCAAGGAAATATCTTTTATAATATTAATTGTCAATAGTTAAACTACTTTGCCTACAGAGGGAATTATCGAAACTAAGATTGATTCTACAAAGGGAAACTCTTCTATCCTCCAGTAAAAGTAATCGTTACTAAAAAAGGGGTTGAGTAGTTAGAGAATGCGATCGCGCCAAATACCGATAGAAGGAATTATCGGCAGTTGATAGTTATTCAAGGCTTTTCGCCATAATTACACGTTTTGATAAATACGTAGACTTATTCAATCAATTACCTTCTCGGCGATCGCTACTAGGTCTGGTTTCTTTGTTAAATTATTTTCCTTCTCTGAGGAATTCATCACCGATTCAGTCAATATTGAGGTAGATTCAGCCCTCAATCTTGCCTGTCCATGAATGAACAACACACTCAAGTCTGCCTCAATCCCATCGAACAATTGTTCAACTGCGCACGTAAAAAAAAGCTACAACCATGCCTCACCGATAACCAGGAATTATTGGCTCGGGAATTGGTACAGGGGATGAACCAGGTTGCAATGGCAGCAGGAGGAAATTAAATGCGATTACCTTCAATAATTCTACGATTTTTGTTTAGGCTTTTAAGCAGTTTTCTATACCTTCTGTATGTTGTTTTTATCGGATTACCGTTGGCTGTCTTAATGCAGATCTTTCCACCACTGCGACGCAAATTACAGCCCATTCATTTACTCCAAAGTATAATACAGACTTCGATTCAACAGATACAAAGAACGGCAGTATATCCTCAAGAATATCTGACTTTCTTACAAGAAGTCTTACTAACAACCGCAGCCAGTAACAGCAATCCAGAAGTTGTTTATCCCTTGCTACAAAATAATCTGGATAAACTAGATGAAACCTTCGCCGAAATTTTATACCAATGGGGAATTGACACTTTGCCCACTCTAGAATCAGAACAAGCCTACGAGGTGACAAGAGTTATTTTTGGGTTCAGCGCACTGATACAGCAGTTTCCTTTCGGTAATAGGAGGAGTAATTTAGAGATGGTCATCAACGGTTATCAAGCCGTTGGGTCGGTTTTCACCCGTGAGGCTTTCCCTTACCAATGGGCAGGTACCATGAATAACCTGGCTCTCGCCTACAGTGACCGCATCAGAGGAGAGAGAGGCGAGAATCTTGAACAAGCCATTGCCACCCACTCTCAAGCCCTGGAGGTAGTCACCCGAACTGCCATGCCCATGGAGTGGGCACGAACGATGATGAACCTGGCGAACTCCTACAGTAATCGCATCAGAGGAGAGAGAGGCGAGAATATCGAACAAGCCATCGTCGCCTTCTCTCAAGCCCTGGAGGTATTCAACCGTAAGGCTTTCCCCTCCGAATGGGCAGGAACAATGTATAACCTGGCTCTCGCCTACGCTAATCGCATCAGAGGAGAAAGGGCAGAGAATATCGAACGAGCCATCGTCGCCTTCTCTCAAGCCCTGGAGGTAAGAACCCGAACTGCCATGCCCGTGGACTGGGCAACTACTATGAATAACCTGGCTATCGCCTATTTTAAGCGCATCAGAGGAGAGAGGGCAGAGAATATCGAACAAGCCATCGCTGTCTCCAAACAAGCCTTGGAGGTAAGAACCCGAACTGCCATGCCCGTGGACTGGGCAACTACTATGAATAACCTGGCGAACTCCTACAGGTCTCGTATCAGAGGAGAGAGGGCAGAGAATATCGAACGAGCCATCGCTATCTCCAAACAAGCCTTGGAGGTATTCACCCGAACTGCCATGCCCGTGGAATGGGCACGAACGATGATGAACCTGGCTATCGCCTACAGTGACCGCATCAGAGGAGAGAGGGTCGAGAATATCGAACGAGCCATCGCTGCCTTCTCTCAAGTACTGGAGGTATTCACCCGAACTGCCATGCCCGTGGACTGGGCAACTACTATGAATAACCTGGCTATCGCCTATTTTAAGCGCATCAGAGGAGAGAGGGCAGAGAATATCGAACAAGCCATCGCTGCCTACTCTCAAGCCTTGGAGGTAAGAACCCGAACTGCCATGCCCGTGGACTGGGCAACTACTATGAATAACCTGGCGAACTCCTACAGTGACCGTATCAGAGGAGAGAGGGCAGAGAATATCGAACGAGCCATCGCTGCCTCCAAACAAGCCTTGGAGGTATTCACCCGAACTGCCATGCCCGTGGAATGGGCAGGAACTATGATGAACCTGGCGAACTCCTACAGTGACCGCATCACGGGAGAGAAGGCAGAGAATATCGAACAAGCCATCGCTGCCTACTCTCAAGCCTTGGAGGTAAGAACCCGAACTGCCATGCCCGTGGACTGGGCAGGAACTATGATGAACCTGGCGAACTCCTACAGTGACCGCATCACGGGAGAGAAGGCAGAGAATATCGAACAAGCCATCGCTGCCTACTCTCAAGCCTTGGAGGTAAGAACCCGAACTGCCATGCCCGTGGACTGGGCAACTACTATGAATAACCTGGCGAACTCCTACAGGTCTCGTATCAGAGGAGAGAGGGCAGAGAATATCGAACGAGCCATCGCTGTCTCCAAACAAGCCTTGGAGGTATTCACCCGAACTGCCATGCCCGTGGAATGGGCACGAACGATGATGAACCTGGCTATCGCCTACAGTGACCGCATCAGAGGAGAGAGGGTCGAGAATATCGAACGAGCCATCGCTGCCTTCTCTCAAGTACTGGAGGTATTCACCCGAACTGCCATGCCCGTGGAATGGGCATTAACTATGTATAACCTGGCGAGTGCCTACAGTAAGCGCATCAGAGGAGAGAGGGCAGAGAATATCGAACGAGCCATCACCGCCTTCTCTCAAGCCCTGGAGGTAAGAACCCGAACTGCTATGCCCGTGGACTGGGCACAAACGATGTGTGACCTGGCGGCTGCCTACGCTAATCGCATCAGAGGAGAGAGGGCAGAGAATATCGAACGAGCCATCGCTGCCTTGAAACAAGGCCGGGAAGTGATTACCAGAACTGCTATGCCCGTGGAGTGGGCAGGAACTATGTGGAGCCTGGCTATCGCCTACAGTGACCGCATCAGAGGAGAGAGGGGCGAGAATATCGAACAAGCCATCGCTGCCTACTCTCAAGCCCTGGAGGTATTTCGCCCTGAAGCTTTGCCTGTTGAATGCCGTAGGGCAGCTGGTTTATTGGGCAACCTCTATGCTGAGAACAATTACTGGTCTGAAGCTACTGAGCAATATCAGCTCGCCCTAGAAGCGGTTGAGGTTCTCTATGAACAATCTTTATCCCTAACGGGCAAGGAGGATGAATTAGCGGAGACAGGCGACCTTTTCCATCGCACTGCCTATGCCTTAGTTCGTGCTGGTCATCTGAAGTCAGCCGTCGTCACTCTAGAACGGGGACGAGCCCGCAATTTGAGCGAAACCCTGGCACGAGATCGTGCTGACTTGGAGAGGGTTAAATTTCTCGCTCCAGATATCTATGAGAGCTACCAACAGGCGGCTATCTTATTACGCAACTTAGAAGCACAAGAACGCATTAGAAGCACTTTAGAGGCGAAAAACCAAGTCACTGTTACTCCTGAAGGAATACGCCAGCAGACATTAGAGGCGCGACAGAAGTTAAACAAAACAATCGAACAAATACGTCAAATTTCTGGCTACGAAAACTTCTTAACTTCACCAACTTTTGAGGAGATTTCACGAGCATTAAAACCTGATGAACCCTTGATCTATCTTACTACCACTGAATATGGCACTATCTCTCTCCTTGTCAATCGTACTTCTACCAATAACGCTTCTGTTGTTTCTCTTCGGTTGGACACGCTCACAGATGCTGAATTAAGGGAATTGTTAGGAGGTGCAGAAGAAGAAACCGAATTAATGGGATCGTTCCCAGCTGACAACAACCATCTGGATAACCGCCAAGCTTGGTTGGATACCATCGACCGAGTAACCAATGAGCTTTGGTCAAAACTGATGGGAGCTGTGATTAACCATCTCAAACTAATGAAAATGCAACAGGCAATCTTAATTCCCACAGGGTTACTCGGAGTATTACCCCTTCATGCTGCCTGGACAGAAGATTTAGAAAAACCCTGCGGTCGTCGTTATGCTTTAGACGAAATTTCCCTGACTTATGCCCCTAATGCCCGTTCTCTCATAACTGCCGGCGAGATAGCTACAAACATATCACAAAATGCACTTCTCGCTGTAGATGAACCCCGTCCCGTCAAAGCTAATGAACTGCCCAATTCAGAGCGAGAAGTCCAAACTGCCATTGAAACCTTTCCCCACCATCGCATCTTCAAACACGAACAGGCCACTCAACAAGCGGTCAAAAATGCCCTTTCCGACTATTCCGTGTGGCATTTTTCCTGTCATGGGTATGCCAACTTTACTGAACCCCTCGATAGCGGCTTATTGATGGCTAATAATCAAATATTGAGTCTTCGCGACCTTTTAGACCTGAGTTTAGATGGCGTTCGCCTGGCAGTCCTCTCCGCCTGCGAAACCGCTTTACCTGGTGGAAAACTAATCGATGAAGTGGTCAGTCTGCCTACGGAAATGCTACAAGCTGGTGTCGCTGGAGTGGCTGCTTCCCTTTGGTCAGTTGCTGACATCAGTACCATGATTCTCATGGCGCGATTTTATGAACTCTGGCGCCATGAAGGACTGAAACCGTCTGAAGCCCTGCGACAAGCTCAACAATGGGTACGAGATACTACCAATGGCGAGAAAGTAGCCTACTTTGAAAATTTCCTTCCTGCATTCTCGACCAATAGAATGACTACAAGCGTAGCTGATGCTCTCTGGAATGAATTGATTCTGGAAGACTCAGAAGATAACTATTTTGCCCATCCTTTTCATTGGGCGGCATTCACCTATACAGGAGTCTAAAATAAGTTATCAGGATTTGCATACCAAACAGTTATGACACATCAACCTCAAGAGATTTTAGAAGCTGCTCGTTCCATTCGTCCTTATCTTTCAGAACTTCTCAATTCTCAGGAAGCTCAAACATTTGACCTTGAATTAGCACAACTCCTAGCACAATCTCCACAAAATCCCCAAGATGTCAGCAAATATATTCTCAAAAAGCTGGCTTCCGACCCAAAAACTCAGAAATGGATCAAGGATTTTCTCAAAACTAAGCTGCCACCAGAAATCAAAAAATCTTATCAACCCCCTCTTAGTCCTAAGCCCTTATCCATCTCAGGAGTGGTTAAATATGCTTGTCCTTTTGGCGATTATATCTGGTATCAGCGTCAAGTAGGAGAGCCTATTCCCAACTGTCCAACTCATGAAGTTCTCTTAGAACAGGTGCAACCGTAGATAATTTTATGCCGACAAAATTTCTAGAAAGTCTCGGTAACAAACTGGCAGAAAGGTGGTTATCCACAATTCTGACTCCAGCCTTTATTTTTTGGGCAGGGGGAATAGGGGCATGGATTTGGCGTTATGGCTGGTTTTCAATAGAAACTTGGTTTAACCAACAATCTCAAGCTCTTCAAATAACCCTCTTAATCAGTATTTTATTGGGAGTTCTCATTTCGGCCCTGGTTGTGGGGCGCTGTGAATTGGTCGTGCTGCGTTTGTTGGAAGGTTACTGGCCGCGATGGTTGAGAAAGTTACAACGCTTTTGTGCTAAAAATCAGCAGAAAAAAAAGGAGCGGGTAGAGCAAAAATTTCAACAATTAATGGCTTTAAGAGAAGCAAGAAACCAACCACTAACGACAGAAGAAATGGAAGAATCTACTAGATTAGATGTTCTCTTACACTACTATCCCATCCATGTAATTATGCCAACCCAATTAGGTAATATTCTTCGTGCAGCAGAAGAACGCCCCAAAAATCAATATGGACTAGATCCTTTTATCTGCTGGCCGCGCCTTTGGCTGTTACTTCCCGATAGTGTCAAAGTCGAACTGACTGAAGCTAGAATAATTCTCAACACTGGAGCGCGAATCTGGTTGTGGAGTGTGTTGTTTTTCCTGTGGAGTCCCTTAGCATGGTGGGCAACTTTTGCTTCCATTCTTTCAGCTTACTTAGCCTATCGCTGGATGCTCAATGCTGCTATGATCTACGGTGATTTGTTAGAATCCGCTTTCGACCTCTATCGCATCGAATTGTATAAATCATTGAGATGGCCACTGCCTACTTCTCCACAGGATGAACGAGAACTGGGAGAACAACTAACTGCTTATCTGTGGAAGCGCCCTGGAATTTCTCCACTTACCTTCATAGATTCGCAATAGTATGTTTAGTTAAGTTGAACAAAGTCTAATAAAATGTCTGAATGATTGAACTTTATCTTGCTAGAAATAGTTTTCTTCGATGTCTAATAATTTATAGTTTTTGGGACTCTATTTTTACTGTGTCTCAAATTATGTCTCATAATACTCTTATCACAACCTCTTAGAATTAGTGATGCTACAGAATGGTTGCTGTTTAATATGCTGAGAGCGATCGCTCAGTTTGAGACATAAATTCCTGCCGAACAACAGATGGATGGAATCGTTAAAGCTCAAGAGAGAGGGTTTCTTTCCAGGTGATTCCTATGTACTAATAAGTGTCATTTAATTCTAAAGATTCAGTCTCGTTTATCGCTAAAATTTACAGTTAAGAAGAGGAAAACTCAGGGGGTAAAAAAAGTCACGAAATTGTGTTTTTTGAGTAACCAAAGCTGACATAGACCTTCTGTGAGAGGAAAACTGGCGGTACTCGTCAAAAAAGAGAACAAAAAACTGTCTCAATAACAGTTCGAGGTTCATCACTAAAAAACTAATAGCAATGGTACTTTCAGCAGTATCAGAAAGTTTAGCCATGATCCGTCCTAAGCTAAAGCGCCTTTTAGCCTGCCCAAATTTGCCTTCAATCGCATTTCGGAATCTCTCATCTTCACGTCGTTGCTGAATCAAAGCGGGTTGAAGCGACCTGACTTTTCACGGTATCTTTTTTTCAATAAAGCGATCGCTAAACCACCGATTCCCCAAGGCTTATTTTTCCGTTATCGATTGTCATTAAGCCAAGATTATTGAAAATAAGCCTTGGGAAGAAATCCAGTTCTGGACGGGGTTTCAGAGATGCCGTGAAAAGTCAGGTTGAAGCGACGAGTGAGGTCTTCCCAAAGGAGGGGCACTGATTCTGATTCCCCGCTCTTTACAGAATGCTCTGTTGGCAAGGCGTGGGATAAATGCGATCGACATGAAGGGACTCAGGATAGCAACCAAATCGCTGTTTATACTGTTCTACCTGTAATTCGAGATCTTGGGACTCATTAAAACTGTCCCAACTGAGATGATCCAAAAAACAGTAGCCATCACTATAACTCACAGAAATTTTGGCTCCAAACTCGACGGGAGTTCCCGCTTTTCCTCGAACAATGGGGCGTATATGAGGCTGAGCCAGACTCACAATTCGGTCGTCTATACGACGAGAACGGCTGTCATACATCGACTGCTGTTGCCTTACTAGTTCATGGACAACTAACAACATTCGATAACTTTGTGGCTTTAGTTCTGATAAGCTTGCTCCTGTGGCTAAAAGAGTATCTATGTGACCGAGATTCCGTCGTAGATAAGCTAACTGTTTCCCAATTGCCTTTCGCCGTTTTTTGTGACGAGGGCGACGCTGTTTGCTAATTGCTAAATAGTCTTTTCTCGCTCTTTGGCGATAAGTTCTCGGTTTCCTGTCAAACTTGTCTTTGACTTGTTCATACAATCTGTCTAATATCTTTTCTGTCTGTTCTCTGGCTTGATTCAACAGTTTGATATCTGTGGGATAACTAATGTCTGCGGGAGTACAGGTGGCACCCTTGAATTAGTTTTCCTTGATTTTGTGAAGATAACCCCTCTCCTTCTTCGGTGTTGCTTGCTTCTGCTTCCTGTTTCTGTTTTTCTCTCTTGGCTTCTCTGTCTGTTGCCCGTCTTTTCAAGACTATTTGCTCGTTGATTTTACCCACCAGTTCTCGATTTAATCTTTTGCGGAAATAGACTAACATTGACGCTTCAAATGGGGCTTGATTAGTATACTCTGTCAAGCCTAAAAAGTACTGTAGGTAAGGATTTTCTCGAATTTGCTCTACTGTTTCTTCGTCACTCGTACCAAGACGCTCCTTGATGATTAATGCTCCCAACGCCATGGGAAAAGGCTTTGCTGGTGCCCCCATCTTAGAACTGAACTGACTGGCGTATTCTGCTTCAAAATCTGACCAAGGAACTAGTTTTGATAGTTTTACCCATCGATTTTCCGAAGCTAACCTTCCTCCAAATGGTAGGTCAAAATTTTCAGCCTTTTCCTGAGCTTTGTTTGTAGTTTTATACATTTCTAGCTTGAAGGTGCAAGGGTTTTGAGCAATTATCCCAGTTTTTCTTGGATTTTAATAGTCCCCAACCACCTTCAACTTTATTGATGACAACTGTTCCCAACTTTTTCAGTTAATCCTAAGTAAGGAGCTATGAGAACTTAGTTGTTTAATCGCTCCCGCACTTTTCTAATACGCCACCACAATTTCCCAAAATCAGCAATACTTCTAATTATTCAGGAGTCATAATCTCGGCTATCCAAGCACTTTTTACATTAATTCCCACTTGACGGTAAACTTCTCGTACTGTTTCTGCATCTGCTGCTTCATACTCACATACCGCTCTGCGACCATCGCGAGAAATTAAAGAGCGAATCCAGATTAAATTGCGTGCTTTTAAACAAGGCGAGATCTTTCGGTCTAATGCTTCTAGGGCTTCATCGGTTAGAGGCGGATCGTAGGTAGATTCGATAACAATATGAACCATATTTTTCGTGCTTGAGTTAATTAATTATTTTGCGTTTAGTTGTCGTTCTAAATAAATAATCTTCTGCTCTGCGCGATCGCTAATGCTTTGATTACCGATATATTCTTTTAGTTGAGTAAACTGTTTATTCGCCTCTTGAATATTGTCCATCATCCATTCACCCTGAATTAAGATCGACCAAGCCAAAGCAGTATCGCTAGGATGAGCGACGATTCGAGCAGCTTTAAGGGCATTTTCAGCATAAACAACTCCTTGTTCTAGGATGCCATGCTCTAAATCGATTTCCGCAGCATAGGTCAAGAAGTAAGCTAGTTTGCGTTGGGCATCTAGTTCTTGTAGTGATGAGATCGCCACCTTTAATTCATTAGCAGCAGAGGTAGGATCGCGGGCATAGTAAGCCAGGGTTTCTAGAGCGTGGGTAAAGGCTGCTTCACTACCCCCTTCTAGTTTAGTCGCGATAGACATTAGATTTACGCAGTGGTTTAGGGCTGATTCTAGTTCTTTGGCTTCCAATTCCACCATGACTAATTCCGCTAAACCCAGCCATTCATCCCAATGATTTTGCTCGACGCGATCGAGGATAATACCTTGTTTGAGATAAGTTCGCGCCGCTTCCAATTGACCCTGATAATGGGACAAGTAACCCAAGCCAGAAGGAATCCCTGCTATTTTCAATCCAGAACGGTTTGCTAAAGATTGAGCTTCTAATAAAAGGGCTTTTGCTCGCTCCATTTCCCGCCCCATCGCAGCCAAGCACGAACCACTGTAGGCAAGAATTTTGGCACTGGTTTCTGGACTGGTAAATTCTCCGACTTCCTCTACTCGCATAGAGTTGGTTCGTAAAGCTTTAAAACGATTCTGCAAAAAATTAAGTTTAAGAAGAACTTTTAAGCCAACAGTTTCTGCTTCTACCAATCCGAGACTACGTGCTTGGGCGATCTCCAGAACGATTTCTGCCTCTAGTAGGGAAATTTGCTCTCCACTAATTCCCGTCTGTGCCTGAACTTGGAGTAGTTGAAGATAAAGATTAGTCTGAGTGCGAGCATCGAGGTTTTTACAATGTTCGATCCCTTGTTTGCTAAGTTGAGCAGCTTCAGTATAGGCAAATAAACTCAGACATCTTTTGGCAGCCTGTAAAGAAGAGGTTGCAGCCAAAAGATTGTCACCGCCTTTAGCTGCATGGTAAGCAATATTGCTGGCAATTTCCCAAGGAATTGCTCGATCAATACCCATCTGTAAATGTAATTTCTGGGCAATTTGCAGATGTACTAATTTACGTCGGGGGGCAGAAAGCTGCTCGTATGCTACTCGACGAACAATTTCGTGAACGAAATCATATTGCTCATTATTTCTAGGATTGGGACGGAGAATTCCCTGCTGTTCTAATTGTTCGACCGCTGCTAGTAATTTTATTAGAGAAAAATCAGCTACCTGGGCTAATAAAGTCGGCTCAAAACTATGCCCTAAAGCTGCTGCCCAAGGTAATAATTCTCGTGGGGATTCTGTTAAGCGATTTAAGCGATCGCCAATTAAACTAGTTAAATCTCCTAAATTAGTAGTATCGCCTGACCATAAAGCCCGTGCATTTTCTAGGGCAAATAAAGGATTGCCCCCACTATCTCGATAAATACGTTGCCAATGTTCTGGGGATGGTTGAGATTCTAATGTGGAATTCCTCTGGCTAAGGAAGATTTGAATCAAATCTGCGATCGCCAGGGCAAACGCATCTAAATTCTGTAAGCCTTACGTAGCAAGAGTTTTAAATTTTAGTAACAAAACTAAATAATAGCTAAAACCTTTATGGCGTAAGCATTGTAAAAATAAGGTGCGTTTGCCCTGCTGCGATCGCTTTCTGATTAAGGGTTTTAAGTGTAATGCTCTCAATTTTTCGCTCTCGACGAAGTGCTTCCAGAGTCCTAGTAGCAGATTGATTTTGGGTTAATTCTTGAGGTCGGGCAGTACAGATAAATTTAATCTGAGAGCGATACAGTAATCTCATAGCATAATGCAGCAAAGCGATAGAAGCCTCATCGAGCCATTGAAGATCGTCGAAAATAAAGATTGGTTGCTGTTGTTCTAACTGAGCCAGAAATGATACCACTGCATCGTAGAGTAGGCTGGGGTCTTCTAAAGGTTCGGCATTGCCATCTACTTCAAGTAATAAAGGACTCAGTTCTGATGGTAGGCTAGTAATTAATTCTGGGGGTACTGTCCTCAGTGCATCGATCCAAGCACTGTAAGGTCGCAATTTCTCGGCTTCAAAACCACTACCCCAAAGAATCAGATTTTCTTTCGCTGT
The DNA here is from genome assembly GCA_942490675.1 of Cyanobacteriota bacterium. Taxonomy (GTDB): domain Bacteria; phylum Cyanobacteriota; class Cyanobacteriia; order Cyanobacteriales; family Xenococcaceae; genus Waterburya. The sequence goes on from CALNYB010000006.1 coordinate 225,934, forward strand.
GGTAGCAATTTCTTCTAAAAGACGGGTTTTGCCAATCCCCGCCTCTCCTGTAATTAGTAAAAGGGGCGTTTTTTCTGAGTTAGAATTCTGCCAATGCACTATCCTTTGCCATTCTTGCTGTCTTCCGATCAAAGAAAATTGAGGAGAAATTGCTACGGGTGAAGTGAGTCTTTGAAGTGCGATCGCTGATGAGTTGGAAGCTGAAGAGAGATCGGATAATTCAGCTACAGGAGCTTCATCTGTCAGTAATCGTTGGTAAAGTGCTTGGGTGTTAGGGTCAGGATCTACACCCAATTCTTCTCTTAGTAAGGTCATGCACTGATGGTATGTTTGCAACGCACTAGCGCGATCTCCCCGTTTCTGGTGCAGCTTCATCAGAATTTGATATCCCTTTTCATAATAGGGATCGAGGTTTAAGAGATGGCGTGCTTGAATAATCGCAGCATTATAATCTCGTTGACGGTTAAAATTATCGATGAGTTGCTCTAAGGAGGAGATCGCCATTTGTTGCAATCTATTTCTTTCGGGAATCAGCCATTCATCATCGCAACTAACTAATAATTCACCTTTATAAAGTTCGATTGCTCGCTTTAATGCCGAATGCTGAGTCTTAAAATCTTTACTTTGTTTGGCTGCTTCGGCACTAGCGATCGCCATTTCAAATTCCACTACATCTAGCCAAAATGGGGCATCGGGTTGCCAGCGAATAGTTTTAGAATTAATTTCAATAAAGCGATCCGCATCGGGCAAAATTTTGCGTAAGCGATATATTTTTCGACGCAGATTGGTCAATCCTTCAGCATCAGAGATATCCGACCAATATAAAAAAGCTAATTTTTGGCGTGATTGAGGCGCGTGACGGTTCAGTAACAGATAAGCTATTAGAGACTGAAATTGTTCGGCACTCAAGCCCTTTAGAGGTTTGTCATCATAAGTTAGATGAAAATCTCCAAATAAGCTAATTTTGAGAACGGGGAAAGACATCGCTGTTTAAAACTGCTTGTAGTTTTTATAAATAAAACCCTTCAACTAATTCTCTAAATACTTTCTTAAAGTCTAAAACGCGATCACCGATCGATTTCTGATCGTAGCAATTTTTAACTCAACTAAAAACACCTAAAAGACTGATATTTTAAGATTATCACTAGTCGAATGCTTGATTGGCTAATGCAGAAAATAAAGCCCTAGTTACTACTGTTTACTATAGCTTCAGTATCAATTTCTACGAGAAATCTTGGTTCGGCTAAAGCTTGTACGCCAATCAAAGACATTGCAGGAAGTTCGCCTGGTTTAAAATACTGGTGCATAGCTTCTCTGATTATTTGTGCATCTTCTGGATGATAATTTACGATGTAGATATTCATTTTGACAATACTTTCAATCGTTCCATTAACACTTTGCAACGCTATCTGAATATTTCTAAATGCTTGTTGTAATTGGTCTGGTAATTTACCATCACCAACTAGATTTTTTTTACAGTCAACTCCAACTTGTCCAGATAAATAAATATTTTTGATGCCATTTTTTTCGACTACAACTATTTGAGAAAAATAATTTTTCCAATCTGGCAAAGATTTAGGTGTAAGATAATACTTTTTCACCGAAAGCTCCTTAAATTATGTGAATAGTTAATATTTGCCATTAGCCTAAGTTTGATTTTTTGAGATCTATTTACCTAAGAGTAATGTTTCCTTTCCGTAGCCGTCCAAACTCGCTCGAAGGCAATTTCCTGCTGGCGCAATAATTCTCGCACAGATTCGGCATCGGGAGCTTCTAATTCAGATATAGTATGCTTGCGATCGCTCGATACTAAAGTTCGCAGCCAGCGCACCTGCCGATAAATCGAGCAAGAAGTATTGCACTTTTGGTTAAGTTGCCAGAGAGATTCTTGGTTCATAAATTCCTGGTTGCTTTCCACAATAATTAGATTCATCATCACCCAATTGACCAATTAGAAATAGTGTCAGAAATAAAAATCAAACTTAACCAAAATAGCGACTATTTGCCGTCCTTCAAACTTTCTAATTGGGGACGTTTTGAGGACGTTTTAGAGACGCTGCTTTTCCTAAATTGGTAATTGTTCGGGAGGCTAAAACAAATTAATGCCTTTCAAGCAAATTATACAAATATAAAAAGGATAAACATCATGGTTAGATTTTTACGAGGATCAAATTCAAGAAACGATCGCTTAGAAGCTTCCAACATATCCGAACAATGGGTAATTGAAGGTTTAGGAGGCAATGATACTCTGATTGGAGGTAGTTCGAGAGACACTCTAGATGGTGGTACAGGTGTCGATCTTTTAGAGGGCGGAAGAGGAGACGACCGTTACCGAGTCAATAATTCCAATGACAGAATTATCGAAAAGAGTGGTTTCCGTACTGGAAGAGATTATGTTTTGACAACTGCAAGTAGTTATACTCTACCCGATAATGTAGAAATACTAGATATCGGTGAAGATACAACTCACAAGATCGTATTTGCTGCGGGCAATTCATCAAGCAATGAACTATATGGTTCTGATACTGCACAAAAAGATATTCTTGATGGTAGAGCAGGTAACGATACATTAGTGGGCTTTGGTAATAATGATGCACTTTTTGGTGGTCTTGGTGACGATGTCCTCGATGGCGGAGACGGAGATGATACTCTTCAAGGTGCTTATACTTTTTCCACTTCTAAACTAGAAATAGATTTCTTAACAGGTGGCAAAGGTAGCGATCGCTTTGATTTGGGTCATAGTGGTAAAAAGTTTTATGCCAATGGATCGCTTGATTTCGCTATAATCACCGACTTTTCATCACAAGAAGACAAATTAGTGCTCAATGGAGACAGAGACAATTATGTCATTAATGCTGGAAGTCAAGGAGCTTCAATTTATCTCGATGTTGATTCCAACGGAATATTTAATAGTGCTGACGATTCGATTGCAGATTTTAACGGACATAGTTTTTTTAGTCTTAACGCTATTCTCAACGATTCTAGTATTACTACGTTTCTTTAGAAAACACGGCTCATTTTCGCTGATAAAGCTGCACTCTACGCTGGCGTGTGAGTAGCCATCAAATGTTATTCATACGCCCATTCCAAAATAGTTTCAAGTAATTTTATCTTCAAAGGATACCTATTCTCTACAGGAGAAAACAATGACTAACCAATTAATAAATCAATCATTTAATCAATTCCAAGCCGATGCTTTTGCCGAACAATTACTAGACATTTTAAACAACGGTGCTTTATCTCTGATGATTTCCCTCGGACACCGCACTGGTTTATTTGATGCTTTGGCAAGCTTACCGCCAGCAACCAGCCAAGAAATTGCGGAAAAGTCTGGACTACAAGAACGCTACGTTCGAGAATGGCTCAGGCTCAATGCGATGGTTGTAGGTCACATCATCAATTATGATTCAGAAACCAAAACCTATCATTTACCAGCCGAACACGCAGCATTTCTGACTCAGGCAGCATCTTCTAATAATATGGCTTCCTTGGCTCAATTTATTCCCGTATTAGCTCAGGTTGAAGAACAAATCGTCGATTGTTTTTACCACGGTGGAGGCGTTCCTTATGCTCAATACAATCGCTTTCATGAGGTAATGGCTGAGGATAGCTCTAAAAGTATCGTCATGGTTCTAGAAGACCAGATATTGCCCCTAATTCCTAACTTAGTTCATCTGCTGAATCGAGGGATTGACGTGTTGGATGTGGGCTGCGGTCAGGGATGCGCCCTCAATCAAATGGCTGCTTTGTTTCCCCAAAGTCGTTTTACAGGATACGATCTTTGTCCCGACGTAATTGCTAAGGCAATTGAGGAAGCAAAATCTCGTCAGTTAAGTAATGTTCGCTTTCATATCAAGGATGCAGTCAAAATCGATGAAGTCGAGCAATATGACTTAATTAGCACTTTTGATGCCATCCACGACCAAGCTCGTCCAGACTGGGTATTAAAAAACATTTATCGTGCATTGCGTCCTAATGGAGTCTATTTAATGCAGGACATTCACGCAGCTACCGAGGTTAGTGGCAATCTCGCTCATCCTCTTGCACCCCAGGGCGACATCTATTTCAAAGCCACGAAAGGGTTTATCAACAATCTCAATAGACTTGATTCTGCATTCAATTTAATTATCAACACTCCTACTTTTTTAAAGATAGGAAATTGAGATGCAGAACCAAAAGAGTTATTTTCTTCTTTTTCAGCTTAAATTGTGACCAAGAGTGTTTATTCTTTATCTGAGAGATATCTCGTCCCTCCCGCTTTATTTCCTTCTTTACTACCTTTAATTTTTCTTGCTTTTTTCAGCTTTGTCATACTATTTTCGGAGCTTTTTTTCTGATCGAGAATTCTTCCCAATGTCCTCTTCCATGTGTGATTCATCTCTGCCTCGATTATCCATTTTCACATCAACTGATAACTGTATAAATATTCTTTCTGTTTTTTTTCCTCTTCTTGACTAAATTTACACGAACACCGATTGAGATTAGACTTTTTTTTTCATTCATTTTTGAGACTTTTTAAAAATAATAATGTCTTTTCCTTCGACCATGACTTGATTCATATTTTATAAGTTAATAACTCTCCTCCTTATCCACTTGATTTTGTTCATTGCTTTTGATTGACATCGATTCGATTTTGTCTGACACTATTGATTTTTATTTTTTTCTTGATTTTTGACATTTGTGCCTCTTTTTCTGCACTTACTTAGGTATTTGGTTATCTTTTTTTCCATAGCTTTTCTGATAAATTTTTACTCAAACCCAACTACACCCCAACAAACTAAACACTTTATATTACCCTCTTGCACCCTTACTTTACACCATCTCATGTATGCACTGTATGACCGTATCTCTAGCAGCAGGAGGTCTGGGATTGGGTGCGATGTGGGGACAAGAAAAAGCTCTAGAGTTAATCGAAGAGGCTGGCTTTGACCAAATTGAGGTCAAACAACTATCCCATGACTTTCAAAATGACTACTACATTATCCGCAAATAATCAGGATTGTTATCATGTGTCAAATCTGCAATCTCGTCCTGCGCTATCAAAATATTAAACCGCAATCGACTTTATCTCTCAATACAAGCAAAAGAGGCATATTTTCTCGATCGATTCGACCGATATTAGTCCCTAATTACATTGACAGAAAAATCATGATTCAACAAGAAATCGATACTATTATTAAAAAGCTACGTAATTTCCATTGGGGTGAAACTGTTAGTGAAATGCGAGCTAACTTTGAAGCTGGATTTACCATGCCAGATCGCCCTGATATAATTATCGAATCAGTCGATGCCAATGGCGTACCCGCAGATTTAATTTCTACTCCCAAAGCATCTTCAGAGCGAATTATTCTCTATTTACATGGTGGTGGTTATCTTTTTGGCTCTCGTAAAAGCTATCGTCGTATAGCTAGCGATTTATCAACTACTTCCAAGGCACAAGTATTGCTGATTGACTATCGATTAGCCCCCGAACACCCCTTTCCCGCAGCTTTAGAAGATGGTTTAACATCTTATAAGTGGTTAATCGAAGAACGTAACTTTGATGCTACGCAAATAGCTTTGGCTGGAGATTCTGCTGGAGGTAATTTGGCTCTAGGCATGATGTTGTCATTAAAACAAGACTACAAACCCCTTCCTGCTTGTGCTTTATTGATGTCTCCCTTCACGGATTTTGCTAGAAAAGGTTGCTCCCTACAAACCCTGGCAGAAGCAGATCCGTTTGTATCTGCCAAACTTTTAGAAATAGTAGTTAATTCTTATCTTCCAGAGGGGAATGATTTCAATCCCATTATTTCGCCAATTTACGCCGATTTATCCACTCTACCTCCTTTATTAATTCATGTAGGCAGTCAAGAAATTTTACTCGATGATTCTCTTAGATTGATGAGTAAAGCAGCAGGAGACAACGTAGCAGTAGAACTAAAAGTCTGGCAAGATATGATTCACTGTTTCCAGTTATTTGCCCCCAATCTTGCAGATGGCAGAAAAGCGATCGCAGAGGCAGGAGCTTTTATCGCCAATCATTTGAAGATACACGAGGATAACTGAAAGATTTGGATAGGTATCCGCTCAATAAATCGGGGTAGACAATGATTGTAGGAAGCTCAAGCTTGTCTATATGAATACAGTTAGATATATAAATATAAGTACATGAATGATATCGACTCAAGATTGCTCCAGTAGATCATGATTCTGGTTGCCATGACCAACCGAAAGGATTACTCGCTGAAAGCTCACGAATAAGCGCTGCTACTGAAGGAATTGTTTCTGTCTCACCAATGCTCGCGCGAATATACTCAAAAAAGCTGATGCCCAACTTACGAGTTGTGGCCACCAAAGAGATGAAAGTATCCCAAGCCTCAGTCCCTTGAGGAGTTTGAGTCCCATAACTAATATTACGTCGCAGAACCATTGTCCTGGCACCTAACTCTGCGGGATTATTGTGTAACGGTAATTCAGGATGGTCTAACACCAACAGCAATTCCGCGATTTTCGCCTTGGTTAATCACTTTCGTTCATCTAGTTGTTGATAGCCACTCTCCGTGCCAAATAGCTGTTCAAATTCACAGAGCAGTATTTGGTCACAGGCTGGAGCAAAAACTCCAGTTCTCGCCCATTTTGTAATGCTTTGAGGACACTTAACCTGTCTTTGTGGGCTGTGGTTGTGTAAACTGTGTAAAAAGGATTACAGATGATATTAGTGGTGTAGTTGACTCCCCCAACTCTGGCACTGGTTTGGTCTAAGTGTTGCCAAGGGCTACTGGCTAATCCTGCGGAACAGATTTCCTCTTTTTCGGCTTCAAAACAGGCGTGGTTCTGGATGAGCAAATGGGATAAATGACCAGCCGAGATCGAGATGCCAAGATCTTCTAACAACTCCAACAGTTTTCCTTGAGTCATGTTGCCCCCATAGTAGAGGCTGATGACTAAAGCTTTGATTCCTGGACCGAATTCTCCCTCATAACCTGCTGGCAGTGAGGCTAAGTAAGTTTTCTTCTGTGACGGCGAGTAGTATTTTTGTTTGCGGAATAAAACGTTGTCAGTGTTCAGTTTGATGTCTTGAACGATTACCTCTTCGTAGCCTTTAAACTCGCCATCTACTGGCAGTTTTTCTGGCTCACACTCTAAGATTTCTTCTCTATCTATTTTGAGCCTTTCTTTTTGACGACTTTTGTCCTGGTTTTTGACGATTTTTCGTTCTTTCTCTGATGAATAATCGTGGTTGAAACCTCTTGGTTTTTTGCCTTTAATCTCTGGCTGGCCTTGTTCTCCCTTCAGGCGATTGATTTCATCCCGTAACTTTTGGTTTTCTTGTTCTAAATCCTCGACTTTGGAGTGCAGTTGCTCTATCAGGTTTAATAAGACTTCTACCGTTTGACGCATCGATTGGTCTGCAATTTCTTTTGGGTCGATAGTTTGCAGTAACGCGGATTCCCATTTCTCGCTCGATGGTTTTGGCATCATACATCATATTTTATGACACGATGCGTCCCTGTGTATCAAATGATTTTTTCTGCTACCCCGATTTATTGAGCGGATACTTGGATAGTACACCAAGTCCATCATTTTTTTCCCTCAATGTTCCATACTAATTCCAAAAACAAGCGATTGCTATGTTCCCCCATACGCGCCCCTAAGATCGAGCCACTATAGCACTACGCAAATACATTAGGACAATTTTTGAAAGCAGCATCGACACAATCTTGTACACTTTCAAATTCCCTCAGCCTTTGTTTCATCCAAGTTTTTAAAACTGACCACCAATTTTCAATTTTGTTTAAATCTGGTGAGTAAGCTGGCAAATACCACAGTTCAGATCCTGCTTCTTCAACAATCTCTCTGATAGTTTCTCCTTTATGAAAAGATGCATTATCCAGAATAATAATATCTCCTGGATTCAATTTAGGAATTAAACATGTCGCTAACCAAGCTTCAAATAAATCTCGATTACAAGAGCCTTCAAAGGTTAAGGGTGCAAAGACTTTTCCTGATTTCAAAGCACTAATCCAACTGGTTCTTTCCCTTTTTTTTCCGCACTTTAGACCGTAGCATCTTTCTCAAGCGCGGACTATAACCATAGCCATAATCTTGACGATTATCAAATCCTGCTTCATCTAGATAAACTCTCCTAGGCTCAGGTATTTGGCTTAATTTTTGTCTAAATTCTGCTCGTTCTTCTTCATTTCTTTCTTGATAACCGTAAGTTTTTTTTTCTAGTAATCCCTAGCTTTTGACAAAAATAACTGATATTTTGTTGAGTCAGGTTCTCCCCCCATAATTCAGCCATCCGTTTTTGAGTCTTATCGCTGTGTTCTCGAAGAAATTTTCTAAATTTATTTTCATCTTTAATTTTGGTTTTTCTTCCTTTATGGCAATTAGCGATCGCCTGAAAATCTCCTGTTTCTTTTTCTCTTTTTAGCCATAAATCTAAAGTATTTCGACTGATTTGTAGAAGACGACAAATATCTGTTTTTTTTTGTCCTCTTTTTACGGCTTCAATGGCCTTTTTTCTCAGATCATAGCTATAAGGTGCAGGCATTATTTTCTGTAGGGTTGTCAGATTTTTTTTTATTATATAAGCGTCCTAACCTAAATGCGTAGTGCTATATCTGAAGCTAGACTAATTCCAATCCAACAATCTTTCATCTCTGAAAGTCTTATTCCTTCGCTTCTGTTGCAAAGATGCCCCTCCATGCCAGCGTGGGTTGTTGAAAAATATCATTCACCCAAACGATAAATAGTCGAACGGTCTACATTAAAGGTTTTGGCTAACTCCGTTGCCGACTTTCCTTCTTCTCTCAGCTTCAGAATCAATTCCTTCTGTTCTGGAGATAGCTTCTTCGGACGACCAAACCTCACACCCCTCTTCAGTAACCGTTCACATCCCCCAGTCAAAAATGAGCGCGAGTGAGGAGAATAGTGTATTTTGGAAACATGGCTCAATTAGATAAAGATGACTTAGCACAGATGAACGAAGACTACTTCAAGTCTCTCAAGAATGAGAGATTGGTGGAAGTAGCTAAGAATCTACATCAATTAGCCACGGAACTGTGGGAGAAGCAACAACAGAATTCCGAAAATAGTTCCCAGCCTCCATCAAGTGATAATCCTTACTCTTCAAACCCCACAACAGAAGAGAAAAGTCAGAGCCCAGAGTCAGAATTATCTCAAGAAAAAACCAAAAAGAACAAAGGTTTTGACATCATTCAAAGAGAAAGTAACCAAAACCCCAAAAGAAAGGCAGGGAAACAACCAGGGGCTCCAGGGAAGTGGCGTAACCAACCCCTAAAAGCAGAAATAATCATACCTCACTATCCCGATCAATGTGCTGCGTGTAATCATTCTCTAATCAAATCGGATTGTCAGCTCTACATGGGACATTATGTTCTGGAATTAGAACAAGAAGAATCAGGGTTTCGGATAATCTGTCAATTGCATCATTACTATCGGGCAACTTGTAGCTGTGGTCACTGCACCGAGGAGAAACCAGGAACAGGATATGTTTCTGTGGTAGAAGGGCGGAGCAGAGATTTGAAGCTAACAGAATATGTTTTGGTCGGGCCGATGTTAGCTACATTCATCGCCTCGCTGGGAGTGAGGTATCGGATGAGTCGCTCTAAAATCCAGGAATTTCTAACAGATTGGACTCAAACCGAACTCAGCACGGGAACGATTGACCGTTGTATCCGAGAAGCAGGAATTGCCTGTGTGCCAGTGGTTGAAGAATTGGTCGAACAACTACAACAAGCGGATATCCTGCATCTGGATGAAACTCATTGGTATGAGCAAGGAAAACTACATTGGTTATGGGTCGCTGTCACGACTAAAACCGCAGTTTTTCATATTGGCTCTCGGCGAAAAGAGGAATTATCCCATTTGGTACTTGATGCCTTCATCGGTTGGCTCGTGAGCGATGGTTATGGGGTCTATCGCTCTCATCCCAAGCGACAGAGATGTTTGGCACATCTGATTCGCAAAGCGATCGCCATTACGGGAGCGATTAATCAAAAAGCAGCACAAATCGGGCAATGGATTTTAGATGATTTGAGAGAATTAATTGCCACCATTGCTCACACCAGGGAGGATGCTGTACAGATTCGGAAACTTCTTGCTCGTCTTAGGAGAGCTTGTCATTTAGGGAAAAAAGCCGACCATACTAAGTTGCAGGCTTTAGCCAAAGAAATTTTCAATGATTGGGATGCGGTAGTGGCGTTCGTTTATCACCCTGAATTACCACCAACCAATAATGAAGCTGAACGGGCATTACGTCATGCTGTGATTGCCCGTCGCATTGGCTATGGGACACGCACATCTGAAGGTAGTCAGGCTTACAGTTCATTGTTGAGTGTGATTGAAACTTGTCGTCTGCGACAAGTTAACCCCTGGACTTACATAGCTGAGGTAATCACTTTAGGGAGAAAGGGCATGACTCCACCTTCAGTTCCAGCTGGGAGCTAAAGATAGCGATCGCTCCTTCGGGGGGAGTGAACGCTTACTGAAAGCTTGCCAGAAAGATTCTGAAGGTATTGAACAGATATTTGATTTAGTGTTTGAGGTTAACATTGATATATAGTTTCACCTTGAACCTAGTTTTTTGTCAAAGTCCCGTTAACAAGCAATTGAGAGTTGGAAACAATCCTAATTTGAGAATCAAGTCAGAGAGAAAATTTATCAAACAGATAACTGTAGAAAAGGGAACAGAGTGTCATTACAACTAATATTGATTACCCAGAACACTCCTGATGCCATGGGACGAAAGAGCAATTTAAAAGAAGCTAAATGGGCAATGGCGATTAAATTGTTTGAATAACTTTTAGTACAAGTTTGTGTAGAGAGTTTTTTTTTTCTGAGGATATTTGAAAGTTTTGATGATTAATTTTTTTTTTTGATTTTTTTTTTTCAGTTTTTGAGTAGATGAGGTGGTGAGAGGGTTTGTGATTTGAAGAGTAATTGGTTGTAAGAAGATTATTTGACCACTTCCGCCGTAGATTGTAATATGAAGTATATGGTTTTTTGTTAAAGTCGATCGATAAGTCAAAAAATAGGATTTGCGATCACTAATATGTAAAGGATCGCCAATAACCAAAATTTCGTAATTTTTAAATACATTTTGACGTGCGGAAGGTGGGTTTGAATTTTTTTTGCTTAATTGTTAGATTTAGGTGAAGTGCCGTAATTAATTAACCAGTAAATATTCAAATTTGTATTGATGAAGTGTTGGTAGACGAATAGTAGATTAAACGATTTATTTACAGGATCGATTGGGATTTTATTGCGAGCTAAGGATTCTGGATATCCTTTGCAGATGAACAAGCAATCCAACGGATAAAAGTGGCATTCGCTTAAGTTTAAAGTTATGCTTTCTCTCAACAGGGAGAAAGAATAGTCTTAATAATGAATAGTAGTAATTCTGATTATTATCTCATTTGAAAATACTTTTTAAGTTTTTAGTGAAATATTATATCCTGTGTTAGTACTTTGATATTTGCATAGCTATATCCAGTGCAAAAGGATAATTTTATGTCTCAGTTTACAATTTTTATCTTGATGGGGCTTTGGTTTCGGTTTTGGTTTAGTTTGTTAGTAGTAATACGTTGATTATAATCTTGATTTTTGATTGCCTCTATTTCTTGTACAACTTTTCCTCACACATACTTCCTTTGTCCTAGTTAATAAAACTATAAAGACAAAAATTTATAATTCATCACTGATACGGTATAAAAAAAAAGAGCAGGGTATGTGAAGAAGGTGACGGAGATAAGGAGATAGAGTAATTCGTTCGACTAAAGCTGTCGTCATACGTTCTAAGCGGAGTTCCAGACCCCCAACCAGTCATTGACAGTTTCTATCAACCCAGACATATCCGCTGTTCCACTACGTTATGACTGACAGATATTTACGAGCATTTGGATACCTGATACAAACAAGATTAGGCGATGAGATCCGATCAAAGCTCAAAATATGGGTAGATAAAATATTCTCTTAGGACAGCTAGACTTACTCTAAGCGATTGGTTTGACGTGCTTGAGAACAAATCATTAGAGCTTCGCGGAGAGTGCCGATACTTCCTAGTCATGCCAACATTTTAAGCTGCTTGGAGACATCAGATCAAGTGACGTTTGTTTGGTGTTAATGAGAGGTGGTTTTTGATTTGGCTGGGGCTGGGGATTTGTACTTTTGGAGCGCTACTTGAGTTGACTACGAACATTCTTACTTGGTTGGGAGCAATAGATTCTGCCAGATTTTTACATTTTCACCTCAGGTAAGTTATTTTGTCACATTATACATGTAGTTATACTTACATATTGCATACTACATATTTGTTGGTTAGCAAACCCTCCTTACCTTTGCTTTGATTTCCTAATCCAATGCATCACTAAAGCGTTCCGACCCCAAACGCTGGGGCAAACCCAAGTCCCAGACCTGTAATCTTGCCTCTCGTGTTCCCCGACTGGTGCATTGATAACCACGAGTGGGATTCCCAGTTTGGTTAATCTGCGGTCATGTTGGAGATCGAAGACTGATGACGGACGGATGAGCTAAGTCCGCATTTAGCAGAGCTTTTCAGACCTTCTAGTTCGATATTATCTTATCTTCTTGCAGCTTCTAGAATCTTTGGTAAACGAGTGCCTGAGCGAGGTTACGCTGGTCGTCGACACGGATCTCCCGACTTACCTGGGCATCAATCGAACTGTTGTCTCTTTATTTGTTCCGCCTTTACTCGAAGCTGATCGCCTACAATATAATCCATGAATGTAGACATGTCACATAATCTGCATTTCAACATATCAACATGTAGCAATAAAAACACGTATACATAACTAAGTGTAGACATATTAATATGTAAAAGTGGCGACTAGTAAACATGTGGTTATGTAGCACCCTTCATATTGATAGGAACAAAGTAATTAAAAGCTTTTTCTGCTGGTAGATGAGCATATTTTTTGGGTAGTACCCCATTGGTGACAAGTTAAGGGTTTGTGTTGTTTGTCAAATGCTTACTAGCCAATAGCTCCAAGCTTTAAGCCAATAGCTTTTGAGGTGTTTCTAGAAAACAAACAGAGAAATAAGCGCGATCGCCATCCCCATCGACTCTAATCCATATTTAGTGTTATCTGAGATATAAGACACTATCTGTAGTAGCGGTGCATCGCGGTCTTGTTGGTTCCCGTGCCGTGAGCGAATGCACCAAGAAGTTGACTAAAACTGCTTTTTCTTAACTTGTCACCAATGGTAGTACCCACATAGTAAAATTCTTGCCCTGATACCGTAAAGGTATTTCTCTTTGTAGCAACTCAAGCTCAATATCGGTACAACCACGATCTTTATTGGTAAATAAAGAAAAAATAGTCTCCGTGTCCGAATCCATTCGCGCTTGCTGTAATAAAAGATCGTCAATATGTTGGCAAGCATCCTTCAACACATTTGACGAGCCATAGTTCGGGTCGAGTTTTTTTCGGCGTTTGGCTTCGCCCACTATATACCTCAGCTAATTAACCGCTTTTCTAGGTCTGCCACCTTTTGCTCCATTAATTCTGGAAGCAGCCTGTTTTTTTTCAGACCTTGAGCGACCACCTTTGGCAGCAATTTTCTTCATCCATGCTTTTGTGCCAAATACTCCTTGAACTAGCTCATTCACTCCGAAGTCAAGATCTGCATTACTCCAAGTTATGCCCCATCCAGCAGGCGTAAGCTCAACCTTGGCAATTTCATCATCTGTCAGATCGCATACTCCTTGAAGCTTTGAAACTGGGCATTCAAATGTACAATCATTATCAAAATGAATAATTATTTTTCTCGATTGCTGGTTATAGAGTACTTCACAGGCTTTGGGTTCAGATATCTGCTCGTTCGTCCGAGCAATTGCAGCATCTATCTGGTTATCAATCTCGGGCTGTGTTAATTCTGCTGCCATTATTCTGGATCTCCATGAATAGTCTGCCACTTGTGCAGCAATTTTTCTTGGTGCTTATTTACTATTTTCAAAGCAAAAGAAACTTCTTTTCGACTCATATCTTGAAATTTGAGAAGAGTAGGGAAACCACCCTGATTGTTCAATTCAATTACACATTCTCCATTGTTCTTAAAAACATGTACGTGTTGTGGTGGATGATCATTAAACCAGATCTTAACAATATATCCATCTACTCTTAAAACTTCTGGCATTTATCAATTAAACCCAAGTCGGTTAGGTTTTTATTATTCTAGCCCATCATGAATATGGTTACTATAATCAACTTGACTACAGAAATGTGCCAAAGATCCAACAGACGGCACGGACTAAAATGAGCAAAATGCGGTCGCTGCCTAACTCTATCTCCATTAGACTCTTCGCGATTGTCACTAACTCCGATAGGATAGTTTTATTGAGTGGGTTTTAGTAGTTTAAATGAAGGTAGATCGGCATGGAAAGGCAAAAATACTCACTACCGATGAAATTAACCTCGTATTTTATAAAGGACTCAAAAACGATCGCGATCGCGCCATTTTTGCCATCTGCCTCTACACCGCCTGTCGGATCAACGAATGCGTAACCCTCAGAACCACCGATGTCTACTACCGCCTGGGGCAAGTCAGACCAGAAATCATCTTCAGAAAAGGCAACACCAAGGGAAAATTAGCCACCAGATGTATCCCTGTAATTGAAGATTTGCGCAGTATGCTACTTAATTACTATCCATTCTTTCGATGTTGTCACCAGTCAAGAAATCGCAGTTTTTTAGTCCTAATTTTTCCTATTTTTGCCTAATATTTGGCAAAGTTAACTTTCTCGAAATTAGATTTCTTAATCGGTGCTGATTGATTGAGGGCGATCGCCAAAGTAAAATATAGATATCGCTCTTGTTTCATGCAGATTGAGAAATAGTCCAAACTCATTAAATCTCACAGATAAGCGTAAAGAACTTTGAAAGATTTTGTTTAACCCATTGCAGTAAGGTGTTCTTTCCTGTGTCTAAAGCGATCGCAGCAATAAAGCCGTTGAGACAATCTTTCCCATTAAAATTGATTATGTTCGATGTTCGGAGTTTTCTTCTGGATTCTGAACTATTTCTGTTGCTTCGGTAGAAGTATTTATCTCTGTAGTAGTCACCTCAATTATATTGGATTGATCCGACTCTCGATTGACAGATGTCTCATCGGGTAAAGCTTCTAATACCTCAGCAACTTCTACTGTTTCTAAGGAATCAAGGGGTGATGTTGGTTTAGTCGTTTTAATGTCTGGGTTAGAGTCTTCAGCTTGGTTTGATTGATTATCAGGAGTAATTGACAATGAGTCTTTAGCCATAACTTCGGTATTGATTGGCGAATCTGACTTATCTTCAGTGTTTTCTGGCTCATTTTCCGTATTTTCTGCTTTGCTAACAGCTTGAGTCAGCTCGGATGATAGTGGATTCTGAGGCGGAGTTTCTTGCTCCTTTGATGTCTGATTATCAAGATTCTCTTTGATAGTTGGCGTTGCTTTTTCTGCCGCTTCAGCCACAGGTTTAGAACTTGAATCAACTACACTCTCAACTCCAGTTTGCTCATTATTTTTAATCGTTTCTGCATCGGTGACTGGAGTATTAGCCGACGTAACTTCTGTATCTGTTTTCTTTGATACCTCTTCGGGTGTGGTTGACTGAGAAGTGGTTTCAGGAATAGCTATTTCTTGTTCTGTTACCTGTGGTTTAGTCGGTGTTTTGACAGGAGTTTCTGATTGAACTTGAGGCTTTTTGCGCTTCAATAAACCGCTAATACTTTGTACAACCGAGAAGTTATTAATTTCGGCTGCCTTGGCTGGATTAGCGATCGCTTTTCTCAACTTGAGAGTTTGCCAGTTATAAGAAACTAATAAAGCTGTTGCCGCAGCTTGTCCTAGAAGCACTGCTCCTGTAATGTTCTTAGCGCAATACCATAACACTAAAGCATAAAATAATCCTACTCCACTCCAGAGAAAGTCATCTTTACGATGCAAATCTGACATCAAAAAAGCGGTTGAGAATAGTACTAAACTACTGATAGCTACGGCGATCGCTAAGGCGTATGACAGCATTTTCCTGACTCCATTGATTGCTCTATATATTCTGCGATAAGAATTGAACTTTTTACAGTAATTGCAGTAATTCTTTTTGGAGAAATTGCTAGAAAATATAAAAACCTGTCAGTTCGTCTATTCCTGCACCAAAGCTCGGTTGCTATACTTGAGCAAAAGAAATTTCTGAATAACTCATCTAAAGCATATCGGATTCGATTGTCAATAATCATTTCCTCGAAGCAGGGTAATCGCAGCTATTTTGTATAAAATGTACTTGACAAAAGTCTTCTGAGCAGTGGGAGTGAAATCCAATTCAGAAGAGTGGAATAATTAATAGGGTAGTGAATTTGAGAGGAGTTCAAACGAATATCAAAGGGCTTCGCCCAAGGGGAGCATCCCACTTTTTGATCTCCATGTTTTTTATACTTTGTCAAGTGCGTAAAAATCTTGGAAAAAACGTCGTTTCAGTAGCTAAGTATAATTACTCAGTTGCATAAGTGGGATGCTCCCAATCACAACAGTCGAGATTGTAACTAAACCATGATCTTGATTTTTTAACCCGCGATTTTGGCTAGAGTCTGCTGCAAACGAGATTTATCTGCACCTAACTTGTTGAGCAATAACCAAGTTTGAGTTAAATCTGGACCGTGTAATTCTCCTGTCAAACTAGCCCGCAGCGATCGCATTACCAAACCTTTTTTGACTTTCTGGCTTTTGGTAACCTGCTTGATTAGTGCTTGAGCATCTGACTCTGCGATACTATCAGCACTATTAACCCCTGCGACTATCTCGGTAACTACCGCAGCTACGCCCTCTTGCTTCAGTAAATCCATCGCTTCTGCTGTGTGTTCCACAGAATCGACAAAAAAGACACTGGTTTCCTTAATTACGTCGGTTAAGCGGTTAAGAGTAGGTGCAGTCAATGCTGTTAAGCTTTCCAACCAAGAGCGATCTTTGCTGTCTAGGTCATATCCAGCTTCTTGCCAATAGGGAATTAATAAATCGGTTAATTTATCAGCAGGCATTTGATGGAGATATTGACTGTTGATCCAATCTAATTTATCCCAGTCGAATTTTGCCCCAGCTTTATTTACCCGATCTAAATCAAACTCTTGCGCTGCTTCTTCTAGGGTAAAAATCTCTTTAGTAGAGTCGGGAAAAGTCCAGCCCAAAAGAATCATGTAGTTAACCAAAGCTTCAGGAATAAAACCCATTTTACGAAAATCATCAATAGATGTAACCCCATCTCGTTTAGATAGTTTGCGTCCATCTTGATTGAGAATTAAAGGACTATGGGCAAAGACAGGAATTTCTGCACCCAAGGCTTCGTAAAGCAAAATTTGTTTAGCAGTATTGGCAATATGATCTTCTCCACGAATTACGTGGGAGATGTTCATCTCAATATCATCAACTACCACTGCCAAATTATATAAAGCCTGTCCATAGGGTCGATCGTCATCCGCAGCGCGGGCAATCACCATGTCCCCACCCAAGTCGCTACCTTGCCAACTAACTGTATCTCTGATGGAGTCTTGCCAGACAATATTGCGATCGCTATCTATTTTAAAGCGGACTACGGGCTTGCGTCCTTCCGCCTCAAACGCTTGTTTTTCTTCAGTAGTTAGATTACGGTGACGATTATCATAACCAGGGGCTTGTCCTTTTGCCTTCTGGATTTCCCTCATCTCATCAAGTTCTTCAGGAGTACAGTAACAAAAATAAGCTAAATCTTGATCTAGCAAAGTTTGTACGGCTTCTTGGTACTTTTCTAAACGCTGAGTCTGAAAAAAGGGACCTTCGTCCCAGTTGAGTCCTAACCACTCTAGTCCTGATTTAATATTCTCGGTATATTCAGAGCGAGATCGGGCTACATCTGTGTCCTCAATTCTCAGAATGAAAGTTCCCTGATGATGACGGGCAAATAGCCAGTTGAAAACTGCCGTCCGCGCTGTCCCAATATGTAAATTTCCTGTTGGTGAAGGAGCAATCCTTACTCTAACACTCACAAACTACCTCTTATTTGAAATTAATTTTAATTGTGTCGGGTAGGTC
>CALNYB010000007.1:0-47412 GCA_942490675.1 Cyanobacteriota bacterium
CATTAAATATCCTCCGCTCAATCCATTGTTTAATTGTTTCTACAACCTCTTCAATTGGTAAGTCTTGGGACTCTTTAGTAGCTCGTTTAACAACTTCGACTTTTCCTTCCGAGAGCGATCGCCCTGTAACCACCCGATAGGGGATACCCACTAGTTCGCTATCTTTAAACTTAACCCCTGCTCGTTCTGGCTGATCGTCTAATAAGACTTCCACTCCTGCCTGTTTTAAATTCCTCATAGAGCTTTTCCTCCCGCAGCCCTTTTCTCAGCATCGGACATATTGGGAACAATTACCACTACATGATAGGGTGCGATCGCTACGGGCTAAATAATACCATCTTTGTCATGAGATTGTTCTACTGCTGCTTGAGCCATTCTGGAGACCCCCAATACCGTAACAACCCATCCACAGAGGTTCTGTTTTACCTTGTTCGTTAGTAAAGTTCGCCCCCATCGCTTCGGAGTATTTTGTCCCTAACTGGAAAATATGCCCTGCTTCAATTCCTCTGGCACTCTCAAGAATCTGACTGGGATTGTGAATAGCGCGATCGCCAGCTTTAGCTTCTTGGATATCAACCTTAAATTCAGGTAGAGCAAAATTATCGCCCCAGTTTGCCCCGACGACATGGTAGCCAATTTCGTTTGCCCCAGTGACAAAGTTTTTGAGATCAACAACGGTTTGATCCACCAAGCGCAAAAACTTCTTCGCTACGTTTTTAGAAGCGCTTATATAATCATCATCCAGATCAGGGGCAATATACCCCAAAGGTAATGCTTTTGCTGCCCATTTCTTCTGAGCGGTGGCATCGGGTACAGTAAGAGAAATAATTGTCTTCGCTTTATACTGAGGTGCAAGTTTAGTTAACTCGTTGGTCAGCTTGACTTGATTAACATCGCGATCATCCGCGAATATTAATCAAGACTATTACTGTCATCCCATTGTCATAGACAACTTCGTATAAAACATTTTTGACAATTACCGTCGGTGAACATTTAACAACTGTTGCTAATTTAGCAATAGTTTCCGTATCAGGTGTAGCTAGCTTTTCATAACTGCTAAACGGGGAAACTGACCCCTCAGGAGGTAAAGATACTGCTTTTTCCGTATTGGCTGCATACTTACCATCTTCGGTATAGAGAATCTCATCTTCCCCTGCTTCCGCCAAGATCATAAATTCCTGAGATCCAGAACCCCCAATCGCCCCCGAATCCGCTTCCACAGGGCGAAACTTCAAGCCACAGCGATTCATAATATTGCGATATGCTTGATCCATTGCTTGATAAGTCTGCTTCAGACTTGCTTCATCTGAATGAAAGGAATAAGCATCCTTCATAATAAATTCTCGACCCCGCATCAAGCCAAAACGAGGACGAATTTCATCGCGGAATTTTGTTTGAATTTGATATAAATTTAACGGCAACTGACGATAGGAACGAATCGTTTCTCGGGCAATAGTAGTGATAATCTCCTCATGAGTTGGTCCCAAACCCAATTCCCGATCACCGCGATCTGTGAGAGAAAACATAATTCCCTCTGCTTTAGTATATGTATCCCAACGCCCCGATTCTTGCCATAGCTGGGAAGGTTGTAGCTGGGGCAGTAAGCATTCTTGCGCCCCTGTTGCGTCCATTTCTTCTCGGACAATCTGCGAAACCTTTTGTAATACCCGCCACATTAAAGGCATATAAGCATAGATACCACTACCAATACGACGAATATAGCCCCCCCGAAGTAGCAACTGATGACTGGGGATCTCTGCCTCTGCTGGAGTCTCTCGCAGTGTCACAAACAGCATCTTGTTTAGTCGCATGGTTATTTCCTTCGGTAAGATTGCAGAATTTTTATTCTATCTTAAGTGTTGCCAGAGAACTCAGGTTAAACCGAAGATAGGAGGTTAACGCTGATTAGATTCAGGTATTTAATCTTTCAATCAACTTATCTCCAACCCTTAAAGCATTAGCAATAACTGTCAAAGCAGGGCTTACCGCAGCGCTTGAAGGGAAGAAACTACTATCTACTACATAGAGATTGTGTAAATCATGGGTGCGACAGTTGAGATCGAGGACTGAAGATTGGGGATCTAACCCAAAGCGACAAGTACCGCATTGATGAGCTACTACTTGAATCGGCGTGATGCCGTGGGGATGGATACCACGAGATTGTTTATCGGTTGCTTTTAGGACTTCTTGCCAACGATATAAAAGGCGATCGTGTGCCTCTAAGTTATTAGGGGTATAGTCGAGATGAAGCTTATTGCCTTGAACGTAGACGCGATTCTGGGGATCTGGTAAATCCTCTGTTTGCAACCACCAGCCGATAGAACGTTTAGCTAATTGTTTCAAGCCAAATCCAGGCATCAGTTTGGCAGCAATGGATAAAATTGGTGGGGATTCAGAGAAAATTACGTCTTGCAGAATGCCTCCTGAATCTTGGATATGTCCCATGGGATAGGAAAAATCTTCATCTCCCCAGTAGAAATCATTAATATACATACTGCGCTGAAACAAGCCAGAATTAGGCTGGGGCGACTGCTGAAGAATTACTGTCATCAGTTGTTTCATTAGGTTACGTCCCACCAGATCCGAACTATTAGCGAGTCCATTAGGATGTTTCTCGTTAGCCGATCGCAATAATAAAGCCGCAGAATTAATTGCTCCACAGGAAAGTACGATAATCTGACCCATAAACAGAAAGGATTGACCTTTTATCTCTGCCTGTAACCCTTTTACTTCAGTTCCTGTCGGATTAGTATGCAAAGAGATAACTTTTGCCGAAGTTTTTAAAGTTACGTCTTTCCCGACACGCATGGCAGGACTTACCCCCGTATCTTCGGAGTCTGTCCGTCCTTCATCTCCAATCCCAATAGGCAAATAAGCAGGGTGGAGTCCGTGTTTAGTAAGGCGATCGCCAATTTCTTGAATTTGGGCAATGCGATCTACTGGTGGCAGAGGAAAGTCTTTACTTCTATAAGGTTCTGTGGGATCGTCTCCTGATTTACCATGAGCCTGATAGAGTTGTTCTGCTTCGGTGTAATAGGGTTCAAAATCCTGATAATTTAAACCCCAGGCAGGAGAAATTCCCTCTTGATGCTGCACCTGTTCAAAATCTTTTTCCCGTAGACGCAATAATGCCCCACTATAGATTTTGGTATTACCCCCCACACAGTACTTAGCTTGAGGAAAAAACGGTTCTCCCTCGCGATCGTACCACTGTTCTGGGGCGTGATAATTCTCTTTTTTAAATACTTCTACTTCAACTAATTCTGAACTTTCTTTTTCGGCAAACTCTCCCTGTTCTAATACCAGGATTTTCTTGCCAGCCTCAGCTAATTTGCGAGTCAGCGTACCACCTCCCGCACCAGTGCCAACAATAATTACATCATAAAATTGATCGTCGATAATCATTTTTTATTTATCCTCTATAGATTGTTTCTGGTGAAATAGCCAAATATTTTCCGAGCTATATCTTTTAAAATTTTTGATATTCAAAGTGAGAATATGTGATATCCCGCTTACTTCATTGAGGCAATTAGGCGAGCATCGTGAACTTGAACTCCCGAACATTAAATTTCACTACTAATCTGCGCCATTCTTGATAAATATGAGCTATCGGAAAACTGAAATAACTGTTCAATAGACTGTAATAGTTTTTCGGCATTAGTAGGAGTCAAACCAAAGCCGTTTTTCTTGGTCGGGCTGTCGCAACATTCCAAAACCAATAATCCGAGAAGTTATGGTAGCGTATGACCTTGAGCGCGTAACTACGGATTGAAGATCTAAGAGAGGTAAAGGGATGAGAAGATAGCAAAACGCAGCAACATTTGTATCTACCAAATAAATCACGCTTAAGGATGCTCCTCATAAATTCCCTCGCGACTGACAGCATAATCCGATAAATGTGGAATATCTTGTCCTACATACTTTTTGAAATCTTCAGCTAGTTTATCGGCGATCTCTTCAAAATCTTCATCTGTCTGTATATCTTGAGTCTTTATAACCTCGATAAAATCAGCGATTTTTTGTAACTGTTCATCATCAAGCTGGTCTATTTCTCGTTTAATAGTATCTTTAAGCATTTTCTAAACCGTCTGTTTATTTAATGGGGAAACCAATCTTCATCTAAAACTTGTTCAATACTCAATTCTACTTTTTCTGGTAAATCAAATAATTTACTTAGAGAACGCTGGGAGTCAGGTAAGATTTCGGCATATATATCAGGCAATTTGGCTTGTAAGCTGGGAGATTCCTTTAGTCTTTTTCGTAACAGCACTCTGAAGTTAACTACTTCTGACTGCCAGTGCTTTTTATTTCTTTTCTTTTCTGCTTGCCAGTACTTTAGTTTTAATAGGTGTTCAGTCAAGCGCAGTAATAAGCTTTCTACAGCCCGCTTTTGACTTTTCCCCATATCGTCGATTTCTTCAATTAGGTTATCCCAATCCACAGTTGAATAATCTTGATTTTTAAGTTTTTCAACCATTGTTTGAGTCCACAAGTAATAGTCTTCCTCGTATTTAACTTTAGTCATTTTATTTTAAAAATAGATGAAGTTTTTTGCTTAAATTATATATAACAGTATATGGAGCGATCGCATTCTAGATTAAATATAAGTTGTGCTTTGCGATCGCCTTGAGCAAAATCTTGGAGAAACTGACAAATAATTTGACGGTAGTTACTTACTTGATCCATTGTTATAAAATCCTAGCCTTCTTTTTATAAGATAAAAATCAAACTAATCTTGATAATGAAAACGACAAGCTACAATCACAATATTGTCTTTCATAACTTGATAAACTAATCGATGTTCGCTATTGATACGTCGCGACCAATAACCTGAAAGATTTGCCTTCAAAGGTTCTGGTTTGCCAATACCATCGAAAGGATTTCGTTGAATATCTTTGATAAGAGTGTTGATTTTCTTAAGCAATTTTTTATCATTTTGTTGAAACCACAAATAATCAGACCAACCAGCTTCTGTAAATGTTAGTTTCATTCTTCAATGAGTTCTCTTTCGACAAATTTGCCTTCTTGTGCAGACTTAATCGAACTTAGAAGATGGGCTGCATTAGCAGGATTAGATAATAAATATATTGTCTCTTGCCATGCTGTAAATTCACTCAAAGGCATCACAACAACTTGACTACCGCGATCGTTTTTAATAATTGTTGGTTGAGTATCGGTAACTACTTGTTCGATTAAATTGTCTAACTCTTTTGCTGCTTGTTTGGTTGTTTTAGTTTCCATGTTATTTTTTATTATTATGTTTATTTATAGCGTTGTGGATCGAATATCAATTGGGCTTCGGGATCGCCTTGAGCAAAATCTTGGAGAAACTGACAAATAATTTGACGGTAGTTACTTACTTTATCCATTGTTCGATAACCTCTTAATTGCCTTATTTAAATATTCTTTATTTAAAAGTTTTAATCTATATCCGCTTAACTTACCTTGATTAATATTGATTTCGTGAAGCAACAAATCTTGAACAGTTTCCAGCCATTCCAATTCTTCTCTTATTTTTGGAGTGACATTGAGCGCCTTGTATCGCTCTAAAAATGTCCAAAGACAAGAACCTTGGTAGTCAAAACTCATAGATAAGAATCTATCCATGAAATCTTGTGGTGCAATATATTTAAGAATTGGTATTTTGTAATATTTGCGATCCCACTCTTGATAATCTGAAAAATTATTGATACAAAGCATTCTATGAAACTGCCATTTATCGCTTTGCATAATATCTAGTAATTCAAGTCCTAATTGCGGTAGCTTTTGTTCTACAGCAGATTTTTGTGCTTCAACCATATAAGACTTAAATGCTTTGAATTCTTCTAGCTCTACACCTTGATATCCCAATCCTTTATAGCCAGTAGGAGAAGATAACTGTGTAGAATTTGGATTCTGAATTAAATCGAGATCGAGTCGATCTTCCTTTACTAAATCATCAATGTAATGTTTTGCATCTTGTAATAAGTCTTGTTTAGTTTTATTAGGATATAACCCACTATCACATAAGTTCAAGAAGACTCCTGTTACGTGAAGAATTTCTCCTATTTCAATGAATTGTCTTTTAGTATATTCAGATTTAACTTTTCTTAGAAGTTCATGAAACACATCATCAGTGATATCTGTATCATAAAAATGCCATAGCCTAATCCAATTAGGCGTATTCTCATCAGCAAAATATCTACTATTTAAGATTGACTCTTTGAGTAACAATTTATTTATTTGACCTTTATCAAAAAAATCTTGCCACCACGCAAGACTGAGTAAAGGCGGATATATAGAAAACTTTAAAAAGTCATATATACTAATGATTTTTTGTAATTTACTGGCTTCTTGCTCTTCTAAATTTGTTTTACTGCTTAATGTATTCTCGCCTTCCAATTCACTAATTTCTTGGGGAAGCATTCTTCCTCGCTTTATCTCAATTGAAAAGGCTACAAGTATCTGTAAAATCTCTTTTAGTAACTCTGCTTCACTTTTTGCTTTCTCTGGCAAAGCTTGAAAGATTCTTTTAAAATCCACAACAATTTGCTTTAAGCATCTTAGATTTTTATATTTAGCTTTACTATATAATTCTTCTATTAATTCAGTACTACTGAGCAAATATTGTTCTGATTCTAAATTATCAATTTTTTTGATAAAACTCTTTAACGCATTGTGAAGATCTAAGTCTATGTCAAAGGTTTGACCAATTAATTTTTCTTTTATATTTTTATAATCAGTAATTTCTAAAAGTTTGTCTTCGTTAGCTAATATTATTATTTTGCTCTTTTGGTGTTCTATATAGCCATTTATATACCCCAAAATATCATTAATATGTATTTTACAGCGTTCAAGATCGTCAAATATTATAATTTTTTCATTGCCTTTATCGAAATATTCGGTAATATTTTTCAAAATTAAATTTGAATCGAACCTAAATTTGCTTTTGATAAGCTCAGTAGTAAAGTTTCCAGCTATTTTTAATTCTTTTGATAAGTTTGCAGGAAAGAATAATTGACGTAATAATTCTGATTCTATCTCCGCAAAACTTGTTATTCCATAAAGACTGAGATACAAAGAAGCTTTATATGTAGCTTCATCGGAATCATTATTCTTAGAAGAGTTTATAAATGGAAGTTTACTAAACAATCTTGAATCATTTTGGTTTGAATCTGAAATTCTGTGCTTTTTTTCTAGTTTTTCACGATATTTATTAATAAACCAAGTTTTGCCACATCCCCATTCACCCTTGAGTAAAACTGCAAAACCTGGTGCATGAGATAAACCGCAGTAATAATCTAAATAATCTTCAATGTGGCTATTAATCGATTGTTTACCTTGAGTCATGTTTCTTTTTTCACGTTTTTCCTTATCATTCCCAAAATTCAACTAAAGCAGTTCTATTTCTAGAGGTTGAATTGCTATAGTGCTTACTCACAAGGCTTAAACTGTGATGCTTCCATACTCAAAATTTCATAAATATACCTTCATTGCCAAACATAAATCAAAATAAACAAAACAATCCAAATCACATCAACAAAGTGCCAAAACAAAGAGGTTGATTCTACGCCAAACTGTCCACCTGCGTAATTATTCGGCAGAAAAGAGCGAATCAGCATAATGGTTTGCAACAGCACCCCCGTTAAAACGTGCAAGCCATGAAAGCCAGTCAATAAATAAAAAGTTCCCCCAAATACACCAGAGGTAAACCCAAATTCAAGGCTATTCCATTCCACTGCTTGTCCATAGAGGAAATAGCTACCCATTGCCATAGTCAGCAGCCAAAAGAAGCGAAAACCCCAGAGATTCTCTTTGTGGAGAAACCTTTCGGCAATATAAATCACAAAACTACTGGAAACTAAAACTACGGTATTAATCGCAGGTTCTCTAATTTCTAAACCTTCAATACCAGCAGGTAGCCAGTCGGTAATCGTAATTTTATAGACAATATATCCTGCAAAAAAACTCAGGAAAATAACACTTTCAGACAGCAAAAAGATAATAAAGCCGAACATACTATTGCCAGCTTCATCATGTTCGTGGGCGATCGCCTGAGTTTCGAGCGATCGCTGTAATTCTTCGTTGGAAATCGTACTATCAGGACTAGTCATACTTATTACTCATTACTCATTACTTATTACTTATTACTTATTACTTATTACTTATTACTTATTACTTATTACTTATTACTTATTATTACTCATTACTTATTACTCATTACTCATTACTCAAAATTACCCACCCATATTCTCCGTCAGAGGTTCTTTTTTCCCATAGCCATAGGGTTCGGCAATAACAACAGGGATTTCTTCAAAGTTTTCTACATCAGGGGGAGAGGATACCAGCCACTCTAAACCGATCGCTCGCCAGGGATTATTAGCAGCTTTTTCCCCTGAAATCCAAGAGCTAATTATGTTTAAGAGGAAGGGAATAGTAGAGATACCCAGTAAAAATCCCCCCAGGCTAGCTAGCACATTCCAGAAAGCAAATTCGGGATCGTAAGAGGCAACTCGACGGGGCATTCCCATCAAGCCTAAAGGGTGCATGGGCAGGAAGTTAAGGGCAGTACCAGCAAAGGTTAAATAGAAGTGGAGTTTACCTAAGCCTTCGTAGTACATTTTCCCAGTCATTTTAGGAAACCAGTGATAAACGGCAGCGTAAATACCAAACACCGCTGCGCCATAGATTACATAGTGGAAATGTCCCACTACAAAATAGGTATTGTTAACGTGAATATCAACAGGTGTAGAGGCTAACATGATTCCTGTAATGCCTGAAAAAACAAAGTTTACCAAACCTCCCAGGGCAAAAAGCATGGGTGTATCGAGACGGAGTTTACCGCCCCAAATTGTTCCCACCCAGGCAAAGACTTTAATTCCTGTGGGAACGGAAATTAACATGGTGCTAAACATAAATGCCATTCGCATCCATCCAGGAGTACCGCTAGCAAACATATGATGCACCCAAACGATACCGCTTAAGCCCGTGATGATCAGGGAAGAGACGGCAACGACTTTATAACCAAATAAGGGTTTGCGGGCATATACGGGGAAAATTTCCGAAAAAATGCCAAATATGGGCAAAATAATTACATATACCGCAGGATGGGAGTAAAACCAGAAGAAGTGCTGGAATAATACAGGGTTGCCACCCTGAACGGGATCGAAAAATGCTGTACCAAAAGTGAGGTCGCACAATAGCATCACCGCACCAGCAGTTAAAGCAGGTAAACCATAAAGTTGAATTATCTGGGCTGCCAATACTGTCCAGACAAAAGCAGGCATCCGAAACCATCCCATCCCAGGGGCGCGCATCCGTACAATGGTAGTGACAATATTTAACGCCCCCATAATAGAAGATACCCCAGATATAGCCACTGCTAGCAGCCAAATAAACTGACCATTGATCAGATTGCCAGTGGGATTTTGCAAGCTTACAGGAGGATACGCCCACCAGCCAGACTGAGAAGGACCCCCAGGAACAAGAAAACTGAGGATAAATAAAGTGCCGACCACAGGGATCATCCAAAATGCGACTGCATTTAAACGAGGAAAAGCCATATCTCTAGCCCCAATCATCAGGGGAACAAGATAGTTAGCAAACCCAGCTAAGACAGGAAACGTCCAACCAAACAGCATAATCGTGCCGTGCATAGTAAACAGGGCATTATAGACAGTGCGGTCGAGTAAATCTGGTTCAGGGGTAATTAATTCGCCCCGCATAATCATGGCAAAGATCCCACCAACGAGGAAGAAGAAAAATGCCGTAACTATATATTGAATACCAATTACCTTGTGGTCGGTACTAAAGCTAAAATACCGTCGCCAGTTAGGGGGCGTTTCGGGAATAAGTTGTTGAGGATCGGATGTGGCTGTCATTTAAAAGTTAGTTGTTAATCGTTATTGATAGGGGGGGTTTGGCAAAGCTTCCTTACAGTAGTTGGGAAGGTATAATCGCGCCTTTACGAAGATTCAGAATGAAAATTTACCATCGGAGAAGGGGCAGGAACAACGGTTTCCCAAACTGCGGTGTCGGCTTTTTGTTCTCTTCTGGCATATTCGCTGGCAGCCTGATTCGGTGCAGCAGAAGGGATTTGCTTGGCTGCTTTGTTCAACCAGCGATCGTAATCTTCGGGGGACTCTACAACTACATTGGTTTGCATAGCAGCAAAGTAAGTCCCGCTATATTGAGAATCCCGCAGACGATATGTACCAATACGAATAGGAGTAAATTCAAAGTCAAAAGTTTTGGGAGGAATAATATCCTGCTTGACTCTAAATGCCGGGATATAAAAACCGTGAATTACATCTTGCGATCGCAATCTGAAATGAGCCCTCTGGTCTACTGGTAAATGTAGTTCGCTGCTGGTAACATTCTTTTCTGGATAGTGAAACACCCACGCCCACTGTTTTGAATCCACTTCTACATTGGTCATTGGTTCAGCGGTTTGTGCCTCTGTATCTGCATAGGCAGAATCTATAATCTGGGGGAGATGGGCAATTTCTGTTGGACCATGTAAATCCATCTGGTCATAAGTTTGATAGCTAAAGGCAGCAATACCAAACACAATCAGCAGCGGAATCGCCGTCCAGACAATCTCTAATTTCACATTACCTTCAATGGGAGGTCCATCACTGGTATCATAGCGACCAGCCCGATTAAAGAGAATGTTATAAATAATTGCTACTGTAACCCCCAGGAAAATAAAAGTACCAATAGCAGTTAGCAAACTAAATAAATTGTCGATTAAAATTGCTTCGGCAGAAGCTTGAGGGGGAAACCAGGAATAGGATACTTGTCCCATCCAAACGCTGATTGCTGTTAAGATTAGAGCGATCGCACTAATGGTTAAAATTCTCTTGAGTCTCACAATAATTCCTCATTTTAATAGGGCATTGGGGTCTTGTCCTAAGCGCAGTAGATTCCCTGCGGTATTGTGAACGCCAAATTCAGCAGCTAATTGCGCTCCTAAAGTACCGTGAAGATACATTATAAACATAATGACTAAACCAGCTAGCAGATACCGCCACTGCACTTGTCGGCTGGTATCGTTGCGCCAGACATAACGCTGGAAGCCACGCCAGACTGTCATTCCAACGATCGCAGCTAAAAGAAAAACTCCTCCAACACCATGCCAAAGCATAGTTTCCATCGATCCCAAGCCCCAGGCACTTGTGATATCTGGAGTGGAATCCACCAGCATTATTTCATAAAAGCCAAATGCCACTGTAAAAAAGGTAATGATCGCCGCAGCCAGCATATTGTACCAACCCACATCAAAGAAGTTGGAACGGGTGGCAGGAATTGCTAAATATTTGAATACTACCTTATCGAAAGGGAATAATACTCCGACAATATCAAAAGCAATCCCAATGATAAATAAGCCTAAAGTGAGATGGACTAGATTAGGGTGCATGGGTATCTTGTAAGGTAATCCGTTAACCCCCAATTGTCCTGACAACTGATTGATTAATTCTGAGTTCATTTACTAATCACTGATAACTGTTGACTGATAACTGTTAGAGAAGTCCTTCTTTGGCAGCTTCAACTACAGGAACTGTATGTAACCCATATACCCAAACTAATTCATCTCCCAGATACACTTGATAAAATACTAAACCTGTTAACAGTAAACCCATACCCAAATATGCCACAGGCATTTTTTTGGGGTCTTGGGAGCGAATTACGTAACGCCAAGCTGTAATTGCAGCAATAATTCCTGATAGCGACCAGCCAATGATACTGTGTAAATTTAATACTGGTTCAACGGCATCATAGGCGATCGCCAATCCTGCTTCTATTTGCCCGAAGACAATGGCAATAAAGACGGAAATGGTGGCAAAAAACAGATTCCACCAGCTAACTTCATATAGTTTATAGTTCTTACTGAAATAACCCACCACATCGCAAAAAAAAGCAAACAAGACCATTGCGATGACAAAATGGACAACGATGGGGTGAATAGTATCGGGATAGGGCAAATTATGGTCGTTGAGTGGGGGAAGTAGATTATCCAACATTCTTGTTTATAATTTTGTGAGTGGGAAGTCCCACGCTTATTTGCCACGGAGGGTGTTTAAAGTGTTGAATTTTTTTTCAGCACGCAGCCTCTCAAAAATCTAGCAAAAAGCCTCGAACTATCGTAGATAAACCTTGGGAGAAAGTCACTGCCAATTAATAACTCAAACTTTGGTATCGATTAAATACAAATACCTGTCTTTTGTTTATAGTTTCCCTCGCGATCGCTTACTTGATAATTATATATACCTAGGCTATAAAAAGCTTGTATTGTAAGCAACAAATACATAATCAATTCGGTTTTTTTCGATTCTAGAAGCTGATCAAAGTTCAGACAAATTTAAACTAAAGGCGATCGCTCTTTGGATGAGTAATTTCGTCCCATTGCAGATAACACGTGCCTTTGACTAGAGTGGGGATTACTTGTAGACTCTAGACTTAAGTTGTGAAAATCAGGGCTTTTTTATGTCAACTCCAGCAGAGGATTTTCTTAATGAGGAAAATATCCCATCTACCACTAGAGAAGAACGAGAAAGAGAGCAAAGATACTGGCGTTCTAATGTGAGGTTAATTCGTAATCTATTAATTATTTGGGGATTCGTCTCTCTTGGTTGCAGCATCCTATTGGTGCCCTTATTAAATAATCTAACTCTGAGAAATGTTCCTTTCGGTTTTTGGATGGCGCAGCAAGGTTCGATATTTATCTTCGTAATTCTAATTTTTATCTATGCAATTAGTATAGACAAACTCGATCGCAGATATCGCAAGAAATAGTAATTAACGTCTGGTGTGAATTAAAAAACCTTAAAACACCTCAATCGTATATTATTTAACAAAATGCGGGAGAACTCTCAGTCTTCGGTTTCGCCAAGGCTGAGTTGAATCGAGCCAACATAATAACATTTTTAGGACGATTTATCGTTTTATGATATAGTGGTAAACGTGATTAGAGTAGCACAAAAAATACGAATATATCCTAATATCGAGCAACAGCAGCAATTAGCTAAAGCTATGGGTTGCTGCCGTTGGTGGTGGAATCACGCTCTAAATGTTTGCAATCTAACTTACAAAGAGACTGGCAAAGGAATATCTCGTAGTGGCTTAAATGCCTTACTGCCCAAGCTAAAGAAAGAACATGAATGGCTAAAAACCGATGTTTATTCTCAAAGTTTGCAGCAGACTACTCTCAATCTATCTCGTGCTTTTATTAACTTCTTTGAGAAACATGCGAGGTATCCTCGATTCAAATCCAAGCATGGTAAACAATCAGTAGGATTTCCTCAGCATACTTCAATTGAAGGTGATTTGATTAAGCTACCTAAAATTGGTTTAGTCAAAGCAATATTTGACCGTAGATATGCAGGAAAAATTAAAACTGTAATTATTAGCAAAGATAGTGCTGATAGATATTTTGCTAGCATTATCTATGAAGTTGAAGCTTGTTTTGTATCTCAAGGAAGTACAGATAAAATTTTAGGTATTGACCTTGGAATTAAGGATTTTGCTATAGTAAATGATGGTAAAAAAACCAGCAAATATGCCAACCCACGACATATTAAAAAGCACGAAAAGAATCTAGCTAGAAAACAGAAGAAATTAGCTCGTAAGCAACTTGATAGTAAATCAAGACAAAAAGCTAAGAAATTAGTCGCTAAGGTTCACGCACGTATCAGCAATTCCCGTCAGGATTTCCTACATAAATTAAGTAGAAAACTGACCAACGAAAGCAAAGTCATTGTGGTTGAGAAGCTCAACGTAAGGGGATTAGTACGTAACCATAAATTAGCGTCATCTATATCTGATTGTGGCTGGGGAATGTTGGTTAATTTGCTGAGTTATAAGCTTGAGCGCGAGAATAAAAAGCTCGTAGAAATTGATAGATTTTTTCCTAGTTCCCATATTTGCCCTGATTGTCTAACTCAACAACCAAAAATGGATTTGAGCATTAGAGAATGGATTTGTATTAATAAAGCTTGTAATAAAACTCACGATAGGGATGAAGCAGCAAGCCAAAACATCAGAGCAGAAGGAATCAGAATTTTACAGGCGGATGGTGCAGCCGTCTCTGCTAGTGGAGGGAGTGTAAGACCCGACCGAGGACGAAAGACCAAGGTAAGGCAGCACCCAGCGAAGCTAGAAACTCAGTCCTCGCGCCAAGCGCAGGACTGAGTAGTTCATCAAAAATATTATGACAGTAGAAGCTTGGACGACAATTTTTGTCATTATTTCTTTTATCGTTTATCTCTATATTGGCTGGAGATCTCGGGTTCGCGATAGTAAAGGCTTTTTTGTCGCGGATCGCGGTGTGCCAGCAATTGCCAATGGCGCGGCAACCGCTGCGGATTGGATGTCGGCAGCTTCTTTTATTTCAATGGCTGGGCTAATTTCCTTTTTGGGTTACGTATGCCAACCTGGTTTTTTGGTATTTCTCCCGAGGGCATTGGCACAGTGGGGATGCTTCTCAATTTTTTTGTTACCTATACTGTTTCTCGATTCACCCCCGCATCACCATTAGAAGTTCAAGAAATGGTTGCTAGATTGCGCTCTCCCGAAGGCAATAATACAGCTCTTAGCGACTTGGGAGAAGAGTAGCTAGATTAAGCGAGCTTCGCTCTTGAAGGCAGGGCAAACGCATCTTAAATTTGGAATTATCGGGATGCCTGGTAACAATAGATGCAATGGGAACTCAAACCCAAATAGCTCAATTGATTCAAGATAAGGGCGCTGATTATTGCTTGGCACTTAAAGGTAATCATAAATATCTCCATGAAAGAGTTGTTGAATTATTTACACTAGCTGAAACTCAAGATTGGTCAGGAATCGAACACAGTTTTCATCGCACAATTGAAAAGGATCATGGGCGCACTGAGATTCGTCGTTATTGGACAATGCCCGCCCAAAAATTGTTCTTCGACCAAGATCAATGGGTTGGTCTTCAAAGCATTGGTTTAGTAGAATGGAAAAGACCCTAAAAATCGGTGTAGCCAACAAAAGACTCAAGGCAGCCTGGGATAATAATTATCTGGCTAAGGTTTTAGGAATCTAATAACCTGCGAAACCCCCTCTCGATAAACGAGCGATACACGACTTGGCAAAATTCAATGACTAATTTGAAAAATAAAGCTTTCAGCGTTTAAAACCTAGGCTCAAATGACCGTTCTTCGTTAACTAAAATCCAAAATTGCCAAGTCGTGGCGATATGTTTGTTTTCCGAGCTGGAGAACAAGGCATGACTTTGAGGTGTCAAAATTTGCTTTATATGCCCTTATTTCTTTTATATAAAGGTTAATTTGTTGTTTTTCAACTTATCTGATAAGTTGATTTTACTAGATTCATTCTAACTGCTTTTTTCTTCTGATTTAGATGCGTTCGCCCTGGGAGTTGAATGGCGCTTACTTAAGCAGTGTTGCATAGTAAAAAAAGGCGAAAAGCCCTTCCCACATGGGAAAATGACCTTAGAGCAACAAAAACATACTCTTACAACTATGCGTCAAGCGGCAGAAATTCTCAAGCGTAAACTGGTCCAACGGGCGGGTGCTCCTTTTGCTGGCATCCTGACTCACCGTTCGCTCAAATTTCTGAGTCATTCGGAATTATAATAGCGAAACAGCTTGCATCATAAGGGTTTAAGAAGATGTAGAGGAGGTAAGTTAGAGGAAATCGAGAAATGGCGATCGCACAATAAAATTCTTCAAACCCCGATCGCTTTGTTAACAAAGCGATCGCCTATAATTTTCCATTTACTCCTCTCAAACGGCTGAAAGCCTTGTAAAGATTATTGTTTGCTTTGTTTATTAAGCAACTCAATTTTAAAATGAGCGAACGGTGAGTCCTGAATGAGCAGGTGATTGAAGCCACGCTTACAGCAGCCCAAGTAAAGTATCGCAAGCGTTTGCTCATCCCCCTAGTGACGATCTGGGCCTTTCTGTATCAGGTATTAGATGCTGATAAAAGCTTGGCCAATGCCGTCAAGCAAATCCACTGTTGGCTGGCGGTTGAGGGTGCAACAGAACCCTCCCTGAATACAGGAGGCTATGCGAAAGCCCGCAAGCGTTTGCCCGAGAAGGTTTTGCAATCTTTATTTGAGCATACTGGACAAGCCTTATCGGTCGAAGCCAGACCAGAGCAACTGTGGCAAGGGCGTTCGGTCAAACTGCTCGATGGCTCTAATGTGGTGATGGCAGATACTGCCGCCAATCAAAAGGAATACCCACAGCACAAGAATCAAAAAGCTGGGTGTGGATTTCCCATCGCCAAGCTGGTCGTAATGTTTTCCTTAACTACAGCTGCTGCCATTGGGGTGAGAATTGCGGCCTTGAATACCTCAGAAATAACCGGACCGCTCGCAGTTGGTCTGCAACCTTGGAACCGAACGATGTGGTCTTAGGTGATCGTGCCTATGGCAGTTATGTCGACTTGGCTTTAGTTCAGCAGCAGGGGAGCGATGGCGTATTCCGAAAACATCAGAGTCGAAAAAGTGATTTTAGAAGAGGTCAAAGACTGGGTAAAAACGACCATATCGTCACCACCTTGCTCGACTCCAAAGCCTATTCTCAAGCCCGACTGGCAGACCTCTACGGACTCCGATGGCAAGCGGAAATCAATCTCGACCATATTAGGTAATTTCCAAGAAAGACTATACCCACTTGCATCCGTCAAATCAGCATACCGTTGCTTTGTTGTGGGTATAATGATTGCTGGAAATCACCTTAAGACTACCTTGGGGATGGAGATGTTGCAGGCACAGTCACCAGAAATGGTGCGAAAGGAAATCTATGTCCACCTGATGGCCTACAACCTGTTGCGCTCTTTGATGTGGCAGGCTGCCTCGCAAACTGGCCAAGTTGCTTTACGCTTCTCGGTACAAGGCTCTCGGCAAAGCTTCAATCAGTTTCGCTCCCTGTTAGCTGAAGCTGGTCGGGTGCGCTTATCCAGATATTCTCAAAAGCTCCTCGATCTGATTGCTCAGACCACTGTGCCACTGCGTCCCAATCGGTATGAGCCCAGAAAGCGAAAACGGCGACCGAAGGCTTTTCCCCTGATGAACGAGCCTCGTGCCACCCTACAACAGAAGCTGCTTGCAGCCTAATCACAACCTTAAGTAAGCGCCATTCAACTCTACGTTGGATATTTCAATGTTTTCAGGGCGTTCATCTAGTTGTTTTAAATGGAGTCAAGCAAATTGTCAATCTCACTGATTCTAGAGTTGAAACTATTAATTATTTCTCCAAGCATTGTCAAAAATATTATATTTTATCTGGCTAGTCCTCAGAGTTTCACTTAATATTTTAAACCTGAAAAGAGCGAAAAATAATATTCTCTTGGTTAGTCATTCTCAATAATTATAGGTTAATGAAAATAACTTGAAATCAAAGTATTTTGTCGCCCAAAAAGCGTCTGTTCCTGGTTGCCAAGCGAGGATAAAAAGTGCATTCAGACCGATACTTTTTACTAACTACAAACTGAAGTACGAAATGAGAATTTAAGTCCCGTGGTTTTGATTTCTATTTTTGTTAACATTTTCACGACCACCAAGAGTCAGGGTTCTGTAAGAATTCAATTTTATCTATTTGCTCCTCCTCCCATACGTATCATTAGCTACTTATAGAAGATGCTCATTCTCCCGAACTCATATTTCTTTCTTACTTTATCTGTATGACTGCGGAATGTGGGGTTAACTTCCTCTCCATTAACATCTAAAGGAATTGCTCTCAGGGGGACATAAACATCTCGATAGCTGAAATTCTCCTGAAATACATTATCCTCAGGTAGTTTTTTGATTTTGTCTTCAAGGTAATAATTAATGCTGCGACGTTTAACAAATTCTTCTTTATCACCAGCTTGATACCAGTCAAGTATTCTTCTCACTACGGCTATTTCATCACCAGCTTCAGCTAAAGCTTGCGCGATATATTGCTGGGTATTAAGTGCTACCTTATCTACCCAATTCTGAACCTCGGCTTGAGCAATTCCCGTTGCTTCTAATTTTGCCGATAAAACTTCATTAAATGCTTCGGCTATCTTCGATTCATGGAAATAGACTAAGGCTAATGTTGCTTCTTCGTAATCTATATCTAAATCTGCTAATTTCTTGAGCTTTTTCTTTACTTCTTGGGACTCTTGACTGGTATCGTCGCTGAATATTGACTCAGAAGCTAAAGTTTCCTTAATACTTTTTAGATAAGCAACCTGAGTGACAATTGCCACAGTTTCCCCTACCGTTGGCTCTTTTTTATTTACTTCTAGGGCAAACTGAATTAGCCCTGTGGCAATGGGTAAAAATGGCACAGTAGATTTAACTACTTGACCTAATGGTGAATTGAGGGCTTCTAATAGAGTAGGAATTTTCTCGACTAACTGCTTGATCTGAGCATTATCTTTAATATCTTTATCACTTAAGGTTTCAGCTAAATCAAATACCTTCTCCGCAGCATTCGCCAATCCTCCAACTGTCTCAGCAGAAGCAAAAGACTTCCAAAGTCTACTAAATCTAGTTCCCATAATCTTTACCGCTCAATTAATCCCTAAGGTTCATTTTGTCTAATTTCTTCTGATTACTTTATGAATACAATCTTAAGAAGTTGAACTGTCAGGGATCGAGAATTACTTGCTGTTTGCTTAGGGCGATCGCTTTTCCCGAGAAAAATTCAAAATTTTCTCTAGTTTTGGTAAATACAAGATAAAGCTTTGATGAACTTTACTAACTATTTATCTCAGCTTTTTTTGAGTTCAATGATTGAGAACCCAAGCTAAGTCTCGGTTTGGCTTTTACTGTCTATTCAAAATAAAAATTAACAGGCAATTGCTCTAAATAAAGACGGTCTGTAACATAAGTATATTCGCCTAAGAGAATACACTGAACTTTTTTTATTTATCAAGTCAATATGCAGCCTGCACAATTAGGGAAAATAACTAAATTATTAGCGCCACTTGCTCCTTTTATTTGTTTAGCAGGAATAGTGTTTTTGCAAAGCCATGAATATAACAAGTCAGCACAGAAACTAAATAGAGTAGATTATCTTGCCCAGGAACAAGAACAGGCAAGATTAATAAATTGGCAAAAACAATCGCCAAATTTCGGTTT
This sequence comes from Cyanobacteriota bacterium, assembly GCA_942490675.1. Lineage (GTDB taxonomy): Bacteria > Cyanobacteriota > Cyanobacteriia > Cyanobacteriales > Xenococcaceae > Waterburya. The sequence goes on from CALNYB010000007.1 coordinate 19,085, forward strand.
TAGCAATTTAAAGGCTAATTGGTCGTATTTGAATTTCGTTCAATATTTTGGTGATGAGCATGCCAGAGAAACAATTGGCTATAAGTTAGTTCCTGATTATTTTGAAGCCATAACCCAGATTGATCCCCGCTTTATTCAAGCTCATTTGAATTTTTCTATTGCTAATTCTATGTATGCTGGCAATCCCGAAAAGACGATCGCCTTAATGGAAAAGGTGTTAGAGTCAGTCAATCCTGAATCAGAACAAGCGGCATTCCTCTGGACTTCTAAAGGTATAGATGAGCTATTGTTTATGGGGGATAAAGAAGCTGCAATCAACTCCTATCAAATGGCAGCAAAATGGGCAAATTTGGCAAGCGATCGCCCTGATGGTTTAACTATTCAGAATTTAGAAAAAGCTCTTGAATCTACTAATGAGATTGATTTGAAAGAAGCTCAAATCAAAGCTTGGTCTAGTGTTTTGGTTTATATCAAAGATAATCAAAGACGACGGGAAATTATTAATAAAATTGACAGTCTTAAAGCAGAAATTTTGGTTTTAGAAAAAACAGCAGAAGCTAATTTCACTCAGTAGTTAATGATTTTTCCATCAATAAATTAATCAAAGTTTGTCCTCTACAAAATACCTGTTGCTTTTTAATTAAGATGAATCCTTGATTAATAAAAAAAGGCTGGGCGGTAATACTCGCCTCAGTAAATAAGCGAGTTAGAGTTAGTTCCCTTGCTTTGATTTCTATTGCTTGATAGATGTTGCTGCCTACTCTCTGACGTTGATAGTGATGATGAACATAAAAACAGTCAACGTGACCATCCGCTTCTAATTCGCCAAAGCCAATTATTTTATTGTTTTCGAGGGCAACATAAGTAAACCTGCTCGAACATATTTTCGACCAGTTGCGGAAATAAATATCTTCAGGCGACCAAGCTGTGACTTGCTTTTCAGAGTAATGTTGAATGTTGATTTTTCTAACTGTATTGTAAAATAGCTGGGCAACTTGTTCTTCGTCTTTTGGTCTAAATAATCTAATTTGCATTCCCACTAACTTGAGTTAAAGACTACAAAGAGAGAGGAACCGACAAACCTACTCCCACTCCCACGCTGTTATTCTCCCTTACTCTTAATTGATGCCAAGTAGAAGAACCAACTCGATTAGTTAAATATAGTTCCAAATAAGGATTGCCATTATCAGCACGAGGCTCTTTACCCAACAAAGATAAAGGCTGCCAACGAACCCCTACCGTCCAAGGAATTCTATCTTCTAATTGACCATCAATAAAGCTATTACCTTCACCAAAGAAATTCGCGCCGACTTCCCCTGTAAAGCTAACTTCTTGACTAACAGCGATCGCACCACCCAGATTAAAACCACCCAGTTCCAATCCTTCTCTTTGTACATAAGCGAATATGGGGGTAACCCAGACGGCTGTGTTTTGAGTAATATCGTAATTAATGGGCAAAGCAAAAGTAAGAATTATGAGTTTTCCTTTCTGACCGTCGTCTCCTCCAGGAGTAAAAATCGGTACTGATTTATCTAAGTCACGATCATCAAAAGCATCAGTATCATTCTCGATAAAATTGATAAAGGGTTCATTGGTCAAACCAGCAGTAACAGCAGCACTGAGGGTTATTGGAGCATTCTCGCCTTGATTGAGAAACCTGAGCTTACCGCTAATTCCTTGTTCAGATTCGTCTACTTCCCCTGCAACATAATCGAGAAAAATCCCTCCTTCAAAGTCTTTTAATAGGCCGTAGCGAATTGCAGTCAGGGCACCCTGGCTTCCTCCCTGTAGCTGAATGTTCAACGTGCCACTGGGCAAAGTTCCACCATCAAAAAAACCAAAACCATCGGTAGTGAGAGATTCTGATTTGGTTGCAGTTGGTTGAAAGCGATCGCTATATTTACGATTGGCTGGGATCGCATCGGGCATAAATACTAAATTAGCCCCCACTCCCAAGAAATCTCGGTCGGCAGTTAAAGACAGAGGCGCAAAACTAGCAAAAGTATTAGTGGCATAAACATCTAGTCCTAAACGAGGGTTCGTCAAATAACGTAGTCCCGCATTATAGACGATCGCTTGGTCGGGTTTACCTGAGCCTCGATTGATGCTGTTATTACCTGTGAGAGGAAAAAATACATCGCCAAAGATAAAGAACCGAGAACTTACCTTATAAGAAGCTCCCCCACCTAAACCAAAAACCGTGCCAAAGGAACTATCATCATCATCAGGGGTACGACTAAAAAAAACGGCACTATCATCTCTGAAAAATGCCACTGTGGGAGAAAAATTAAATTGCCAGCGATCGCCAATGTCAGCGGTAAAGGGAACAGCTAAAGAGACAAAAATATCTCGATTATTAATTTCAGTACTCTCTCCGCCTTTAGTAAACTCAAAACCTCTGGTTCCCCAAGAAGCTGAGACAACTCCTCCTAATGCTAGGGTTTCTGGGGCGTTTTTCCAGATACGTCCTTTAAACTCCATCGCTGCCTCATTATCCTCTGTGCGGTTGGAGATAAATTCCCCTTGCTTGACGGGAGAACTACTGTCCACATGCTGAAATTGCAGAGTCAACTGTAAATCATCGCTGATCCCCCAACTAAAGCCAGTGTTGAAATTAACCGCACTATCCTCATCATCAACTCCCCCCTCCACCAGATCTGGAAAAAAGAAGGTTCGGGTATTCAGATTGATTAGAACCTCGCCACTACCCAAGTACTTTGCTGTTGGCTGTGAAAATAGCTGTTCTCCCAGGGGAGTAAAAATAATGTTTGTCGGCTCTGAGTCCTGTTCAGCTAAATCATTTGGAGGTAGAGCTTGGACGGGATTTATGTTCAGAACCAACAATATAGTTGAACTAATTAACCCGAGCAACAGTTTATTCATGCGATCGCTTTTTCATTCTCTACCCAATCGAAAACTTTAAATGAGCTTTAATTGGAGTTACATCGAAGCTCGATTCTATCAGTTGGATTACAAGATTGAAAGAGGCGCAATCAAAACGAGGTTAAGAAGTTACAGCTTATATTTGAAATCTCGGTCGCCTTGATAGTTAGATAATTTTGCTAACTCCTCTGGAGTTTTAGTTCCTGGATAAAACTTGCCGTCAATTTCCCAGGTAGGAAAAGATTGAATTCCTGCTGCTAAACATGCTTCCCGCTGCGGATTTTTACCTTGGGGATCACATTCAAGATAGTTGACTTCAGCAAAGGCTTCTTCACCAAACAACTGCTTTTGTTCATAACAGTGGGGACACCAAAAAGCACCGTATTTTTTAGCTCCTATGGCAGTCAAGTGTTTTGCTAAGGCAGTTTCTGCTGATCCAGAAGTCGTAGTGATTTCCCACCCCTTCGGCGGTTTTGGTTCTCCTGCTGGTTCGGGAATGGCAATCAATCCATCAACATCCACGACTTCTTCTGCTGTCCCATTTGCTTGAGCAGTCGGGGAATTCACTCCCGAATAAATACCTACAATAACTACGATAGTTAACAATCCCACAATAAAGCCTGTAAATAGGATTTGTCCCATATCTGACCACTCTCTACCAGTAATAGTCAGGATGAGCAGACTCAGAGAGAATAACGCAGAACCAATACAGTAAGGACATACTGTTTTAAGTTCTGTAGCCAAAACATACATCAAATAGGCACTAAAAACAGCCATAGCGATGCTACCTGCTAGTAGCAACCACCAGGTTGAGTTTTCTAGCTGTTTCTTGAGATTCTTTTGGCGCTCTTGACTAATCGCCAGGGGGACGAGAGCAAAAGCAGCCATACTTAGGTATGCGATGCAACCAAACAGACTCAAAGGCAAGCCAAACACGGTGGCATAAGCACTATTTAATACTCCACCACATCCTGCCCCTGCCGTAGCGTCAGCAGAACAAACGGGATCTGCTCCCATCAGTTTAGTAATGGTTAGATAGGCAGTTAAAATTGCTCCAGCGATAGCGATCGCACCAATGATTGGTCTTGACCAACGATATATCCAGGGTAAAGAACGACGACGGCGCATAAGTAAATGATTGTCTACTAGTTTTACTGATAGTTAATAGCTTTTTTGTTGTCCAAATTATACCTTGAGTTCAAATCTGGCTTAATTTGAACAGTCAGACTACTGATACTGCTTAACAGAAGTATTTGCTGCTGTACTTTTTTGGCTCACAACAGGAGTTGATCTAGCTGCCTCGACAAACTGAGACACGCGAATCGGATCAATAGTTTCGCTAATTTTGCCATGACGCTTGAGGGAACTAGAGACAATTACCCCATTAGCAGCTTGCATTAGCTGGGTTATGTTCTCCCAATTAGCACCACTGCCAATAAATACAGGAGTATCCCCCGCTGCCGCAGTTGCCAATTCCAAGTCTTCCTGAGTAGGAGGACTCCCTGTAGCCCATCCCGACAAAATTACCCCGTCGGCTAAACCTCTTTCAATTGTATCTTGGACTGCGGTGGTTAAGTTTGGGGTTCCCAAAGGACGAGCATGTTTAACCAGCACATCAGCCAGTATTACTACCTGAGAACCCAATTCTCGACGATATCTGAGTAATTCGTGAGCTTTGCCTTCAATTAATCCTTGATCAGTTGCCATAACACCTGTTAAGACATTAACCCGAATAAATTGAACCTCAGTGCAAGTAGCGATCGCCATCGCGCTTTTAGCATCGTTCCGTAAAACGTTAATTCCAATCGGTAGCATGACCATGCCTTTTAAGCGATCGACAATTAAGGTCATCGCACTTACCACAGCAGGATCGACGCAATCTTTGGTAAAAGGCGCATCAAAAAAGTTTTCCACAATAATACCGTCTACGCCTCCAGCTGCTAAAGCAGTAGCTTCTTGTTCTGCTCTGGAAATCACCTCTCCTAGCTTGCCTTTCCAACGCGGAGAGGTAGGCAAAGGAGATAAATGAACTACCCCAATCACTGGATTATCTGCTTTAAAAATATGTCTTAATTCCACTTTAATTCCGTCACGCCTGTTATTGCTCCTCTTCAAAAGTTACTATTATCTCAGACCAAGCTATGTGCTGTACAGACTTCGATCAAGTCTAATCTCAAAACTTTTTTCCGATTTATTCCGTAATTTTATGGTTTTTATGTTCCCACAGTCGGATTTATCTGTTAATATATTTTAACGAAAAGGTTATTTACGTATCTCAACGGATATGTATCAACCAGGTTCAAAACCCGTCAAAAGCGGTGTCTTGAATAAGAAATAGTTTTGCGGAATAGAAACTGTCTGGTTAGCTCCTGCTCCGCCGCGAAACTAGGAGACATAATCCAGCAGTTGGTCTAAACTACTAATCACTGTCTATTTTTAACATTTACAGACCATCAGGTTAGCGCTCCACACAAGATATTGAGTCGGGTTACTGGTCATGGTTTCCTTAGTTAAACCTCTACGGAGTGTTGACTGACTACCATAAAAATTAATATCAATTAATATCAATCTTGATATTGGTCTTCAAAATTTAGGATAAAGAATGGCAAACAAGCCAACCATAGCGATATCCCACTTGGGATGTGAAAAGAACCGTATAGATTCAGAACACATGCTGGGCTTACTGGCTCAGGCAGGTTATCAAATAGACGCCAACGAAGAATTAGCTGATTACGTAATTGTTAACACCTGTAGCTTTATACAGGCAGCAAGAGAAGAATCAGTTCGTACTTTGGTTGAATTAGCCGAAGCTGAACAAAAAATTGTTATTACTGGCTGTATGGCACAGCATTTTCAGTCAGAGCTTTTAGCCGAATTACCTGAAGCTGTAGCGGTTGTGGGCAGTGGCGACTACCATAAAATCGTAGACGTTATTGAACGCACCGAAACAGGGGAAAGAGTTACAGAAATAACTCCAGAACCTGTATTTATTGCTGACGAAACAGTCCCTCGATACCGTACCACTTCCGAGGGTGTAGCCTATCTCAGGGTGGCAGAAGGTTGTGATTATCGCTGTGCTTTTTGTATCATTCCCCATCTACGAGGTAAGCAGCGATCGCGATCGCTGGAGTCGATTGTGGCTGAAGCCAATTCTTTGGCATCACAAGGGGTACAGGAAATAATTTTAATTTCTCAGATTACCACCAACTATGGCGTAGATCTGTATGGAAAACCCATGTTGGCAGAACTGTTAACTGCACTGGGCAAGGTGGATGTTCCCTGGATCAGGATTCACTACGCTTATCCTACGGGACTCACACCAGAAGTACTTGCTGCCATCAAAAATACGCCGAATGTTCTTCCTTACCTAGACCTACCTCTGCAACATTCCCACCCTGAAGTCTTGCGGACAATGAACCGCCCTTGGCAAGGAAGGGTTAATGATGCCATCATTGAGCGAATTAAGCAGGAACTGCCCCAAGCAATACTGCGTACCACTTTTATTGTTGGTTATCCTGGGGAAACAGATGCCCATTTTCAGCATCTAGTAGATTTTGTAGAACGACATCAATTTGATCATGTTGGAGTCTTCACCTTTTCGCCAGAAGAGGAAACACCTGCCTACAGTATGGATCACCAAGTTGATCCAGAAATCGCTGCTCACCGTAGAGATATTTTAATGCAGGTACAGCAATTGATCGCTGCCCAAAGAAATAGCTCTTGTGTTGGTCAGCAGGTTGAGGTTTTGATTGAGCAAGAACACCCAAAGACAGGAGTTTTGGTGGGTCGCTCGGCAAGATTTGCACCAGAAGTAGATGGACTAGTATATATCCGCGGTTCAGCTGCTCTTGGTTCAATGGTTTCGGTAAACATTACTGCCGCCGATGTTTACGATCTCTACGGAGAAGTGGCGATCGCCGCAGTTGGTGCAGCAACTTAGCTCAAGCGCAATTTATAACAATTAACAGAACCTCTTGGTTAGTTGCTTAGAGGTCTGTCAATCCCTAGCAGAGCAAGAACACACAGTTTTTTAGCAAACAGTAAAGCAAAAATTAAGAGAACTTATGACGACTACTTTCAAAGATTTAGGATTATCTGACGCTTGTTTATCCCAGTTAGAGCAACTTGGTTTTACCGAGCCGACGCAAATTCAGCAAGATGCAGTGCCAGCTCTATTGAGTGGCAAAGATATTGTCGGTCAATCTCAGACTGGTACAGGCAAGACGGCAGCCTTTTCTCTACCTGCACTAGAAATTGTTAATGCCAATAGTAAAGCGGTACAGGCATTGATCTTGACCCCCACCAGAGAATTAGCACAGCAGGTTGGGCAAGCAATTGAAGATTTTACTTCCAAAGAGCAAAGAGTTTATTCTCTAACTGTTTACGGCGGTCAATCCATCGAGAGACAAATTAGTAGACTGCGCCGAGGAGTCCAGATTGTAGTGGGTACTCCTGGACGAGTGATTGATCTGTTAGAGCGTAGAGAGCTGGTTTTAGATGAATTAAAACTAGCGATTCTTGATGAAGCCGATGAAATGTTAAGTATGGGCTTTATTGATGACATCAAAAAGATTCTCCGAAGAACTCCCAAGGAAAGACAAACTGCTTGTTTGTCTGCTACGATGCCCCGGGAAATTAAAGAGTTAATCAATAACTTTTTGACCGATCCGATTTATCTTACGGTTAAACAGAAAGAAGCTGCCCCCACCAGAATTGATCAGCATGTTTACATGGTGCCTCGCGGTTGGCAAAAAATTAAAGCCCTACAGCCAATCTTAGAAATTGAAGAACCAGATTCAGCAATCATCTTTGTTCGCACTAAGCGTACTGCTAGCGAACTTACCAGCAAGCTACAAGAGGCAGGGCATAGCGTTGATGAATATCATGGTAATCTCAGTCAGATGCAGCGTGAAAGACTAGTTAAACGCTTTCGTGATGGCAAAGTCAAAATGGTAGTGGCCACAGATATTGCTGCTAGAGGATTAGACGTTCAGGATCTAACCCACGTAATCAACTACGATCTACCTGACAATGCAGAGACTTATATTCACCGTATTGGTCGTACTGGTCGTGCAGGGAAAACAGGAACAGCGATCGCCATTGCTCAATCTGGGGATCGTCGTGCCCTCAAACAAATTGAGCGTCGTATTAGAGCAAAATTAGATATTGCTAAGATTCCCAATCGAACTCAGGTAGAAGCCAAAAGAATTGGCAAACTTAATGCCAAAATCAAGGAAACACTGTCAGGGGAAAGAATGGCATCCTTTTTACCCTTGGTAAGAGAATTAAGCGATGAATACGATGCTCAAGCGATCGCTGCTGCCGCCTTGCAGATGGTGTATGACCGCGATTGTCCTAATTGGATGAAAGGAGATTGGGATATCCCTGAAGATACTTGGGGCAAGCCAATTGTCAAAGGAAGAAGAAACCGTTCTTCCCGCAAAAGCAACGGCAACTACAACAAATCTAAATCTCTGCCGATAACTAAACCTCAAGCTAAGTTAAGATCGCAAGTGATCATTGAACAATAGTTTAAGGTTGACATATTGCAGCAGTTTTGAGATGCAATCAAAAACAATAATACCTGTGACATTTTGGAATTGCTGACCACCAATTACTGTAGACTAGTGCCTATTAGATAGGTTAAAAGCTTCTACATAAACATTAACTGAAACAGCCCGTGACTCTGAGTATCCCCTCGACTAAATTGTCTTACCCCGCTATCGCCAAAGCTGCGAACAACTGGCAGGGTTTAATCGAAACCTATCGTGCCTATTTGCCCGTTAGTGCTGCTACTCCCGTCGTTAGCCTGTTTGAGGGCAATACACCCTTAATTCCAACTCCAGCGATCGCTTCTCGGATTGGTCGGGGCGTAAAAATTTACGTCAAGTATGATGGTCTAAATCCTACGGGAAGTTTCAAAGATCGTGGGATGACGATGGCGATCTCTAAAGCCAAAGAAGACGGGGCAAAGGCGGTTATCTGTGCCAGTACAGGAAATACATCAGCCTCCGCTGCTGCTTATGCTCGTCGAGCAGGAATGAAGGCATTTGTAATTATTCCTGATGGCTATGTAGCCTTGGGCAAGCTAGCTCAAGCTTTACTCTATGGGGCTAAAGTAATTGCGATTGAGGGAAACTTTGATGATGCTTTGAATATTGTGCGTCAACTTTCAGAAAATTATCCAGTTACCTTAGTCAACTCAGTTAATCCCTATCGTTTACAGGGGCAAAAAACCGCAGCTTTTGAAGTGATTGATGTCTTGGGTGATGCTCCAGATTGGCTCTGTATTCCTGTGGGCAATGCAGGCAACATTAGTGCCTATTGGATGGGCTTCTGTGAATATCGTCAATCAGGCAAATCTTCTCGGTTGCCCAAAATGATGGGTTTCCAGGCTGCTGGCTCCGCGCCACTAATTTCAGGGGAGAGAGTCACAAATCCTGATACCTTAGCGACGGCAATTAGGATTGGTAATCCTGCTAACTGGCAAAAAGCGATCGCTGTTAAAGAGGCTAGCGCAGGAGAGTTTAATGCCGTGACTGATGAGGAAATCCTTGACGCTTATCGGATCTTGGCAGCAGAAGAAGGCGTTTTCTGTGAACCTGCTAGTGCTGCTTCGGTAGCTGGTTTGCTTAAAGTCAAAAATCAAGTACCTGATAATGCCACTGTTGTCTGTGTTTTGACTGGTAATGGTCTCAAAGACCCCAGCAGCGCAATCGATCATAGCGGCAACGAACTAAAACAAGGTCTCCCAAAAGATATGGAAAAGGTAGCCAAAGTTATGGGCTTCTAGCCAAAAGTTTGACACAATTTACATTTCAGTCTTAGAGCTTAAAGCTTAGAGCTATTAATAAAAAACCGTGTACTAGTGGCTGCTAATACACGGGATAATTTACGACTTCAACGATATTGCTAAAAATACAGTCCTACAATAGTTTTAGGGCGTTGCATTTTAGCAACTAATTTGACTCGCCTCTACGATAAATCTACTGACTGCTTTCGTCTTCAGTAAATTTACGAGGATAATTATATTTAGATATATTTAAGGAAGGAGTGAAAAGATATTTCAAAGTCACTCTTGAAGGATTCTGAGTATATTCAAAAACTTTTTGATTTATTTGTATGATTAATTAAACCAGTAAGCAGCTTATACTATGACCCAAGACAGAGTAATTGTAATTGGTGGTGGTTTGGCAGGAACAGAAGCAGCATGGCAGATTGCTCAAGCAGGTGTGGCGGTAACTCTCTACGAAATGCGACCTGTCAGAACTTCTCCTGCTCACCACACCGAAGAATTAGCCGAGCTAGTTTGTAGTAACTCTTTTGGAGCGAAAAATAGCGATCGCGCTGCGGGTCTACTCCATGCGGAATTACGCTGTCTAAATTCTCAGGTCATTGCTACCGCCGATCAACATTCTGTTCCCGCAGGAGGAGCATTGGCAGTTGATCGAGCCGTTTTTAGCAGTGAATTAACTCGTGCTGTGGCTAGTCATCCATTGGTAGAATTTAAACGAGCAGAAATTACCGAAATCCCTCAAGATAAAATCGTTGTTTTGACCACAGGTCCTTTGACTAGTCCCCAGTTAGCCCAAACTCTACAGCAGTTTACGGGGATGGAATACATGAGCTTCTTTGATGCTGCTAGTCCGATAATTGTGGGAGAATCAATCGACCGAGATACTACTTTTTTGGCATCCCGTTACGACAAAGGAGAAGCAGCTTATCTAAACTGTCCGATGAACCCTGAACAATATCTCAAGTTTCAGCAGGAGTTATGCAAGGCAGAACAAGCAGAATTAAAAGACTTTGAGCGGGAGAATGCCAAGTTTTTTGAGGGCTGCTTACCAATCGAAGAATTAGCCCAGCGAGGGGAAGATACGATGCGCTATGGACCCCTAAAACCAGTGGGCTTATTTGATTCTCGTTTAGGAGATTTTCGGGCGCCAGAAAATAAAAGTAAGCGTCCCTATGCAGTAGTACAGCTCCGCCAGGAAGATAAAGCAGGACAACTCTGGAACATGGTCGGGTTTCAAACTAATTTACGTTGGGGAGAGCAAAAACGAGTCTTCCGCCTCATACCAGGACTGGAGAATGCCGAGTTTGTACGGATGGGAGTAATGCACCGTAATACATTTGTCAATTCTCCCCAGCTCTTAGAACCGACACTGCAATTTAAGAGCAAAAATACTGTGTTAGCTGCGGGTCAACTTATAGGGACAGAGGGCTATACGGCGGCGGCGGCTGGGGGATGGTTAGCTGGTACTAATGCAGCTCGTTTGGCGTTGGGGCAAAAACCTGTAGCGATGCCTGAAACAACTATGATGGGAGCGCTATTTGAATTTATCAGTTCCGCATCACCTAAACATTTCCAGCCGATGCCACCTAATTTTGGGATCATTCCCCCTTTACCCACTAGAATCAAGAACAAACGGGAAAGATATGGTCATTATCGCGATCGCTCTTTATCTGACTTGGCTAACTGGAAACAGTCTCTAACCCAAGAAACAATAATTAGTAGATAAAATCAAATCAAGATTAAGAGGAAACGAAAAAGATCGAAGTTTTTGAGGAATCATTCCTGAAGCATACAGGAAAAGTGACGATGGCGATCTTGCAAGTTTTGCAGGAATTGAGCTAATGTTTTGGGCAATCTAACAATAAGTTGTTCAATTATTGTTAAATACTATGAATACCGAAACAATAAAGCATGAGGGTTACTGGTGGTTTCCTGATAATGCTGACAAGAAAGTTACAGGTACCTTATCTTTAAATCGTAGAGAGGGCAAAGAATAAAATTTTTACTGGATGAGTTATGGGAAGGGGGCTTGGATAAATTCATAGATGATAAGAATACCTTTATCAATAAAGTTATTAATACCAGAAATTATTTAATTCACTATGATTCTGCTTCCAAATCAAAAGCTGTTGGAGAATCTGAAATTCATTACATTGCGGAGCGACTAAAAATCATACTCATAGCTCATATACTGATGCAGCTTGGTATCCCCAAAGAAAATGTTTATAGAGATATCAAAAGATTTGCTAATTTTGAATATTTGAAAATCAGTAGAGAACATTAATATTAATTGGTAATTGCAATCTTACTATTCACATATCAAGAAACATAAGGCTGAATTTCAGTTAAAACTTGTCCTAACTTCCGTTTGGCTTCCATCAACTCATAGGCATTCTGTAGCCTGAGAAAATACCCTTCAGATAGTCCAAAATAACGGCATAACCTCAAGTCTGTATCGGCTGTGACTCGTCGCGTACCGTTGACTATGGCGTGAATTCTGTTTGCGGGTACGGCGATCTCTTTAGCCAAGGCATTTTGACTCATGCCGATTTCTTCGAGGAATTCCTCTTTTAAGATCTCTCCTACTTTGGGATTATCTAATAACTGCTCACTCATAAAAATTTCTCTTACTAGTTTTTAGTGATAATCGACAATTTCTACATTTGCTGCACTGCCTTTGTCCCAGGTAAAGCAAATTCTCCATTGTTGTTGAATTCTGATGCTGTATTGTCCACTGCGATCGCCTTTTAAAGCCTCTAATCTGTTTCCTGGGGGATTGCGAAGATCTTCTAGAGTCAGTGCTGCGTCTAGCTGACGTAACTTTCTTAATGCTCGATTTTGGATGTCTCCTGGTAGTTTAGATGAGCGCTGACCCTTCCAAATTTTTTTAGTTTCCTTGCAGGTAAAGGTTTTAATCAAAATTACATTACTATTATATGTGATACGTATCGCATATAATGAAATTATAAGTCAATTATTGCCAGTTTACTTAATTTGGTGACTAGGCGATCGCTCTTTGGCTGACTTGGCTAACTGGAAACAGTCTCTAACACCAGCAACGGCAGTAGTTGGCTAGTAATAAATGACCCATAACAAATGACTAATAACTAGGCTATGAAAGAACAAATCCTTATTTGGCTCAATCGCTTTTTGGTGGCGGATGTATTTTTAGTTTTGCTGGGCTTTCTCTGGTTTGCGATCGCCGTTATTGGTCGCTATCTAAATATTCCCCTGGGGTTTGATCTTTGGTATCGTCTTTGGATACCCGTTTTTAATCCTGCGATCGGCATCCTTTTTTTTGGGGCATTTGCCACTTGGGCGATCAATAAAATTTCTAGCAAGTTTGGCTCAGAGTGATTTGAATTAACTTTCGATTCCAAGCATTGGTGACAAGTTTAAGACAATACGCTGTTTGTCAATCGCTTTTGCGCTTGAGCGAATTCACGCAACATTTGGCAAAAGTTTACCAGTAATCTAATCTGTTAAATTATGGCAAAAACTGTTTTTTTTTGGTTAGGCTGGAGTTATTCTTAAATTTTATATATGTATTCTAGTACACATATAGCTATATATAACTATGGAAAATTCTCAGATTCAGAAGCAAGCAGAACTAGAAATAACCCCTCTTCGCAAGATGAAGAATTGTAAGCAGAAAAGCAAAAGGGCTATTTCAATTGGTCGGTTAGCGGCGGGGTGGATGATTTTGCAAACTTGTTTTCTGGCAGCTCCTGTCTTGGCACAGCACAAATCAAAAAATATTCTTAGCTATAGTGAATTCTTAGAGAAGCTAGAGGAAAATCAGGTCACTAAGGTAGAAATTGATGAAACTACTAATAAAGCCAGCGTAGTTTTAAAAGGGCAATCCCAAGATGATTCTGCTAATGAAGTGATACTATTTGAGCGAAATCAGGATCTAATTCCTAAGATTAGAGCTAGAAACGTCGACTTCAGTATCAAATCTTCCATAGATCACTCAACAACCGTAGGAATTTTGCTTAACTTACTAGTTATCTTAGTCCTATTATCAGGGTTGATCATGATTTTACGTCGTTCTGCTAACGCTTCTGGTCAAGCTTTAAATTTTGGTCGCTCAAAAGCCAAGTTTCAGATGGAAGCAAAAACAGGGATTCAATTCGATGACGTAGCAGGTATTGAAGAAGCCAAAGAAGAGCTACAGGAGGTTGTTACCTTCCTCAAAGAGCCAGAGAGATTTACCGCAATTGGGGCTAAAATTCCTCGTGGTGTACTGCTAGTGGGTCCTCCTGGAACAGGGAAGACTTTGTTGGCTAAAGCAATTTCTGGAGAAGCTGGTGTGCCATTTTTCAGTATTTCTGGCTCCGAATTTGTCGAAATGTTTGTTGGCGTGGGGGCGTCCCGTGTCCGTGATCTATTTAAAAAAGCGAAGGAAAACGCACCCTGTCTAGTATTTATTGATGAGATTGATGCGGTAGGTCGTCAAAGGGGCACAGGTATTGGTGGCGGTAATGATGAGCGAGAGCAGACTCTTAACCAACTTCTGACTGAAATGGATGGTTTTGAGGGCAATACTGGCATCATCATAATTGCTGCGACTAATCGCCCCGATGTTTTAGATAAAGCGCTGTTACGTCCTGGTCGTTTTGACCGTCAGGTAATCGTCGATTACCCTGACTTACAAGGAAGATTAGGCATTCTCGAAGTTCATGCTCGGGGTAAGAAAATTTCTCCTGAAGTATCCTTAGAAGCGATCGCCCGCCGAACTCCTGGCTTTAGTGGTGCAGACTTAGCTAACCTACTTAACGAAGCTGCTATTCTAACCGCTAGAAGACACAAGGAAGCAGTAACTATGCTGGAAGTAAACGATGCTGTAGACCGTATTGTCGCAGGTATGGAGGGAGTCCCTCTGGTAGACAGCAAAGCTAAGAGGCTAACTGCTTATCATGAAATTGGGCATGCGATTGTGGCGACGATGGTTCCTGGTCACGACCCTGTAGAAAAAGTTACGCTCATTCCTCGTGGTGGTGCAGGTGGATTAACCTGGTTTACTCCAGATGAGGAAATGGGATTGGAAAGCAAAACGAAAATTCTGGCTAAAATAACCTCCGCTTTGGGCGGTAGGGCAGCAGAAGAAGAGGTGTTTGGTAGAGATGAGGTGACTCAAGGAGCTAGCCAAGATATTGAAGTAGTTACTTCTATGGCGCGAAAAATGGTAACCAAATTCGGGATGTCCGATTTAGGAGTATTGGCTCTGGAAGGTCAGGAGCAGCCCGTATTTTTAGGTGGTGATTCAGGCTCTAGAAATGAGTATTCTGAAGAAATAGCTGCTCAAATTGATATTCGAATCAGAAATATTGCCTTTGATTGTCTTAATAAAGCTAGAAGCATTATCAGCGAAAATCGGCTAGCTGTCGACCGAATTGTAGACCTTTTAGTGGAGAGAGAAACCATTAACGGTCGAGAATTTCGTGAACTTTTGGCTAAGTTTTCTCCCGTCTATGAATCTAGTCAAAAAACTGATCAAGTTCGCAGCCTTTTGCAAAAAAGCTAAGTTCCGTTAGTCAACAGTCAACAGTAAAGCGATCGCTCTCCATAATCTAGGTAAGAACGATCGCTTTGCTTTTGAGTATTGACTAATCAGTCTTAATTAGCTACTGCAAACCTATTGATCGGCTGAACTCAGATTTCAGATGTTTTTAGAGATTGCTACGATTCTGGCTGCCTTTTTTGATTTACATTTATCTTCTTATTGCTAGTTGTTTATACTTAACATATATTGAAAAAACACAATAAAACTTAAATCAAGCTGCCAGCAATCTTTAACCTGGCACATTGTAATCATCTAAATCTACATTCATGCAGTCAACTCCAAATTTAGACCAATTTATTCCCGAACCTCTAACTAAACTTGCCTATCAGGGTTTTCAAGAAGGCAAGAAAATATTTAGCTTTGTCCATAAGTCGGTAAGCGATCGCCTAATTAATACAATTAAAATACGATCATGCCAAAACAAGCAACTAGAAGTCAACCCCTTTTCCTACTGACCAGCAATTCTCATTTTAAGATTTCATGACATTTAAACCCTTGCACGACAAGGGTTTAACAATTATTAAAGATTATGGCGATCGCTGAAATAGCGTAAACTGGTTTCAGCAAACAATAGGAATTTTAAGCAATTCCCATAGTAATCTTAATTATTTCTACATGGTTTCTACAGTGACATCGTAAGCTTTAATAGCAGTATAATATTAAACTTAATAATTATACGTAAAATTTAGCAAATGAAAGTTGCCTATCCTCGGAAACTCAATAATTCCATGAGTGCTCGCGATGTACTTAAGCAAGTTGTGTTCAATGATCGCGAACTTCACTTAATTACTCTCAATCGCTATCGCTACAACGAACAGCATAGCTGCAAAGAATTGACCGATGTAATTGAAAAACTCAATGGGAAACCTAGAGAATTAATTCAAGACTTGTCACGTCATGTTTCAGATGAAGCGCGTCATGCCATGTGGCTTACAGATTTATTGGTAGATCTAGGTGCAGACATTGGTAAACCACCGGGAGTATCATACATTGACGAATTTGAAAGGTTATTAGATATAGAATCTTACGATCCAGAAAGCAACCTAGAAGACGGACTAATTGCAGCCTTAGTCTCGATTAATGTCACTGAAAAACGGGGTTGCGAATATTTCTCAGCACACATCCACGCCCTCAAAGAAGCACCTCAAACAGAAGAAAATATCAAAATCAGAGAAACCATTGAAAAGATTTTTCCAGAGGAAGCGGGTCACGTTCGCTGGGGCAATCGCTGGCTAGCCAAAATTGCCAATAAAAGCCCAGAATCTAGAAAAAAAGTAGAGCAGGCAAAAAGCAAGTATGCCGCGATTGAACAAGCAGCTTTTGAGTCTGGCTTTGATTTCATGGCTGGTGCAGAACTACGTCGTTTTAATAATCTCCTCGAAGTTGCCAACAACATGCCGTTTTGGGAACGTCCTCAATATTTGATGCAGCGCATACCCCAAACCTTATTAGACCCTGAACTACAAATGACCCGAATTCAAGTGGCACAGAAAGCTTGGCACAAAAATCCTCAGGAATTTATGGAAAAGTTTGTTCCAATGTTTCTCAACGGGTTGAACAATATTCAGAACCAGAAAAAGACAACCGTATGATAATTTAATCTTAGTTAGGAGCAATCACTTTGTGCTCCTTTCTTATACTGAGCATTAATGCTGGAACACAATTTGATTAAAACCAACGGAATTAATTTACACGATGTTAGCCAAGGCACAGGGAAATTGATGTTGTAGTCATTGGGTACAACAGGAACAACCTACTTTAGTCAGTCAATATGTGCAAGACTTTTTAAGTAGCTCCGCTTTATTAGGTGATTGCTAAATAAATTTATGCCCCTATTTTCACGGACTCAGTTCAGTATTTTTGTTTCACGAATTGCCTGGGGTTGCGAGACAAAATGTTATCAATGAAGCGTTTCGCGTTTTGCAGCCAGGAGGCGTATTGATAATCTGCGATTCTATGCAGGCAATTGATTCTCCTGATTTTAAAGTGATGATGAATAATTTTCCTGCTATCTTCCATGAACCCTACTATAGAGATTACACAACGGATAATCTGGAAGAGCGTCTGACAACGGCTGGATTTACCAAGATCGAGATAGAAAACCACTTCGTTAGTAAGTACTGGACGGCATACAAGCCTACAGAATAGATGTAATTAATGTAATTAACTGACAGTCCCATAACTTATCAAACCTAAGTTTTTGATAATCAGTCACAGTTGCACGACATTGCTACACAGTGTAACTGTGATTTCTTATGTATGGTAGAGATAATCTAGAATTAGAGAATAAAATATAATAATTCATCGAAGCAAGTGGCGAATAACAGTGAATAATAGCTTTAACAAACTCCTTCAACTTAATACATCTGGTCTTGGTTGCTGGGCAAGTATAATCCTTGCTGTCTTTATTTTGACTAGCGTAGGATTAGGCTGGGTAATTAATGGCTTTATAATTTTGATAGCGCTACTTTTTATCGCTCCAATAATTGCTTTTTGGGGATTTCAATGGTGGTTAAAACGAAAGCTAATTCAAGCTCAGTGTCCAGTCTGTAGCTACGAATTTACAGGATTTAAAAATACGGAATTTAGCTGTCCTAACTGTGGTGAAACTTTAAAAGTTGAAGCGGAAACATTTAGCCGCATAACTCCCCCTGGAACAATAGATATAGAAGCAGTAGAAGTATCGGTTAAGACTATTGAAGAAAGCAACTCATAATCATAATTCAATTGTCGGTGGAAATATCCAGTATAAATTCATGTTGGCTACCAGTGCGATCTCCAACATAAATTTGGTAATAACCCGCTTCCCATACTCCAGAAATCTCTGGTTTTAGTCCTGATATTTTATCTCCCAAAACACAAAAACTGTCGCCTGAATTAGGTCCTAGCACCAATAATGTCGGTTGTCCGCCGTCCGCTTGAACTGTAAAACGCATGTAGTCAACTTTCTGCCCCAAGTTCATCTCATAACTGGGGCTACTAGAGACAAAACCGCAACCCTGACTATCGACGGAACCACCAGATTGTCCTTTAACTATTTTACTAGTTGTGTTTGCAATCACGCTGCTAAGATTAGTGTCTGCCATGCTACTTTCCAAATTGACTAACAACATGGCAGAAGTCAAAAATAAAGCACTAATAGTATTAGATTTAAATAAACCTATAGTTTGAGAAGCTAGAAAATTAAATGCTGTCATGGAAAATACAAACCGTTTAAATTTAAAATCGCAAGATAGCCATATAACTATCTAAATATTTCGAGTATGAGCATATTAGGCACCCATATTTAATCCTATTAAATAATGGAACATTTTAGATTATTGCTGTTCCACTTCTAGGATAGTCATATTTATCTAGCTTAATCTCAAATACGTGTTTCTAACGATAAAATGACAATATATATTTATTGACTCAACTGTTGATGTTAAATATAACTAAATACGGCGGTTGGCATAACTAATTAGTAAAGTTTAGTTTCTCGATCTTGATCTTGATTATCTATTAACTTGAAAAATTTATTGTTCCAGAGTAATACGCAAACCGCTGTAATATCGAATTATCTATTACATAGACTAGTTATCAAGAATCAAAAACTGGTAGAAATTTATAATCATATTTCTCAAGTTATAATTATGAGGAATGACGAAGTTTTTAATTGTATTTATTCGGAAAATTAAATTTAATAATTATTGCTAGCTCTTATTAAGAGCTACAACTTATATGTACGTATTTACACAAGTAAAAACTAAATTTCCATCTCCTTGTTAATATTTTTATATTATTTGACCCTAACTTTACCAAAACTTTAAGATATTCACCTGTCTGATCGACTATAAATTTTTTATAACAGTAATTACTAAGACATTAATTTTAAAGTAAAGCCCGACGTTTAAATTGCGTTTAAAGAAAACATTATGACCAACCCGCAGAAAAGTAACAGTTCTTATCCTAGTCAGCGATCAGAACTTGATGTAAATATGGAAGAATATTTCCTAAAACTCAAGCGTCGCTGGCTGCCCGCCTTATCTGTTTTCGTAGTTACTGTTGGTACCACTTTCTTTCTAACTAGTTTTCTAGAAAGAACTTATAAGTCCGAAGGGAAAATTTTATTTAGAAAAAATACACCCAATGCTCTGCTCGATTTAGCAGAAAGCGCTAATGAATTTGATTCATTACTGAATACTCAAACTCCACTGAGTACAGAACGACTACGAATAACTTCAGAGCCAGTTCTACAACAAACAATAGACCAGTTGAAACTAGAAGACGCTGATGGAGAACCTCTTAGAATCAAGGAGTTTAAGAATAGGTTATCTGTAGAGATAGTTGGTGGAACTGATGTTATTTCGGTAGAATACAAAGACCCCGATCCTATAATCTCTTCCAAAGTAGTAAACACTTTGATGGATGTGTACGTTGAGGAACATTTACGTAGTAATATATCAGCAACTGCCAGCGCGGATAGTTTTATTACCAGTACCATACCTAAGATTGAAAATAAGCTTCAGGGTCTAGAATCTCGTTTGCAAGACTTCTACGAGAAAAATCAGGTTGTTGATCTGCAAGAAGAGAAAAAGATTCTAGTTGCAGAAATTGGTACTCTCAACCGTCAAATATCCTCTGTTGGAGCCGAACTTCAGGGTAAACAGGCTCAGACTGGTAGTTTACAAAATCAATTGGGTCTAAATCTAAGGCAGGCGATCTCTGCGAATCAACTGGGGAACACTCCTCAAGTTCAAAGCATTCTTGAGCAGCTTGAAGCAACGGAAACAGAGTTGTCTAAAGAAGGACAGCGATTTAAAGATAATCATCCAGTTATAGATAGCCTGAAGGAGAAAAAACAGACTTTAAATTCTCAGTTAAAAAGACTGGTAAGCCAGTATGTTGGAGCCAAAGTTTCAGAAGGGTTATTACAGAGCGGAAACGTAAAGGATAATCAATTAGAAAAATTTATTAATCTGAAAATAGAAGAGCTAAGTTTACAAACTGAGTTGTCTTCTTTATATCAGTATCAACAGGTATATTTAGATCGAGCCAAACAGATTCCAAGACTCGAAAAGCAGGAGCAGTCTCTACTCAGAGAAGTTGAAAGTGCCCGTTCCACATACAGTACATTGCTAGAGAACAAATCTGATATTGATGTTTTGATCAATCAACAAACGGGAAATGCCCAGATCATAGAATCAGGTCGAGTACCTGAAGAAGGTAGCACGGGAAGAATACCACTGCTGCTTTTGGGTGTTGTAATGGGTCTATTTTTATCTAATCTGACTGTCATTTTACTGGAAATGCAGGATCGCACCCTAAAAACTATCCCTGAAATCAAGCAGAGGTTTGCTTATCAAGTATTAGGAATTGTGCCTTTAGATACACTCCAAAGTGCACAGGGAGGAATTGTAGTCCAGAGAGAACCTGATTCGTTTGCCAGTGAAATCTATCGAATGATTCAAACTAATCTCAAATTCTTGGCGGTTAAGCGACAACCAAAAGTTATTTTGATGACCAGTTCTGTTCCTGGAGAGGGCAAATCTACTGTTGCTGCAAATCTGGCAGCAGCCATGGCTCAATTGGGTCGAAAAGTCCTGTTAGTTGATGGCGACTTGAGAAAAGCCGCTCAACATGACCTGTGGCAACTAAGCAATAAGGTTGGAGTTAAAGATATCGTGGCTCACAAAACCCCTTTGGCTCAAGTTGTTTCTCAGCCGATGAAACAACTGGATGTGCTAACTACTGGGACAATTGCCCCAAATCCTCTGGCTCTATTAGATTCGCTAGAAATGAGTGAGTTGGTTGCAGCAGCCAGAAAAGAATATGAACTGATTATCATTGATGCTCCGCCACTAGCAGTCACTGCGGATGTCTTAACCCTAAGTAAACTAGCTGATGGTATTGTCTTTGTAAGTCGTCCAGGAATTGTAGAACATGAGAGCGCTGATTTGGCACAAGAAACTATAGTTAACGCCAACCTCTCTCAAAAGGTTTTGGGGATGGTGATCAATGGTGTTAAACCAAATGAATTTGACCGTTATTCATACCACGCTAAATACAGCAAAAACTACTTTTCCAGTTCGCCTAAAAATACCCACTCCAAGACAGCGACTGCCTAAATTTACATAATTTTGACATGGCGCTCCTAAATAGATAGTAATCTGGAGTAATTCTTGTTTGCGAATAATGAACAAACCAACTATTGTAATTGGCTTAGATGCAGCAGAACCGAGACTAATAGAAGAGTGGATGGCAGGAGGACATCTGCCCAACTTAAGTAAAATCCGTGAACAGGGAATCTATGGTCGTCTAAATAATACAGTGAATTACCGTGGTGTTCCTACTGAATATTCGACTACTGAACCCTTATGGGCAACATTTTCCACTGGATGTCGTGCTGATACCTTAGGCTATTGGGATACAGTTAGTTATAATCCTGATAACTATGAGATTGTTGGTGACATTGTAACTAGTGGATATGACTATCAAGAATATCCTCCTTTTTATGCTCTGGGAGAAGACTATAAAGTAGCGGTTCTAGATCTTCCTGTTACTACTCTATCTAATGATGTCAATGGAGTACAAATACTTGGCTGGGGTGGTCATTATCCCTATACTGTCAGTGCTTCTAATCCACCAGAGGTTTTTGCCGAGGTAGTGGAAAAATATGGTAAAAATCCAGTGCTCCATAATGATAATGGACTGTGGTGGAATCCTGAATATGTTACTTGGATTCAACAAGCGCTCAAAGAGAGTATTGATGGTCATTCAGCGATCGCCTGTGACTTACTCAAGCAGGACAACTGGGACTTATTTTTAATGGTATTCGGGGAAACTCATACTGTGGGTCATGACAGTAGTAATCTACTCAGAGCAAATACACAACTCTGGCAGCAAACAAACTTCTAATAAAAGTCCATCTGATAAGTTTTATGTTGATGACCAAAAGCCAAAATGATATTCTTAAACATTTTGAATTTATTTTTTCCCTATTTTCTTTAATTCATCTATCTAATGCCATACTCCCTTTATTTTTGACTGGAGGAATTAACGAGGGGGATGGAATCAATGTAAATAGTGTTGATCTTTCCATTAACGCCAAAATATCAGTCCTGGTTTACTTAGTAACTTTTATCCTATTGGCAATGAGATGGAGAAGAACATTAGCAGTATTTTCCAGTAATATTTTTCTCTGGATTTTAATGGGAATTGTTTGTTTTTCATATTTTTGGTCAATCAGTCCAGACCAAACCATGAGATTTAGTATTTATGCAATTGGAACTACTGGTATTGGTTTATATCTAGCGACTCGCTACACTCTTTCAGAGCAGATGCACCTACTTACCTGGACTTATGCACTGTTACTAATTTTAAGTATTTTATTCGCCATAGGAATTCCTCACTATGGCATAAGTAGTGGGGTACATGAAGGAGCCTTGCGAGGAGTATTTACTCACAAAAATCAATTTGGTGCATTTATGGCTCCTGGAGGAGTCATTTTCTTGTTAAATGCGCTTAGGGGTGGACAATACATTTGGCTGCATTGGGGTCTGTTAGTTCTTAACTGTGGGGCAATGGTCATGTCTCAATCTACGACAGCTTTGGGAACTTTTGGATTGATGCTTATATTGTGTCTGATTTATCGTATTTTTCGCTGGCGTTATGAGGTCATGATTTCCGCTATCTTAGCTGTAACGGTTCTTGGTTTTATTAGTTTAATCATAGTTGCTGGATATGTTGGCTCAGACTCTATCTTTAACTCACTGGGCAAAGATGCCACTTTGTCAGGTAGAACATTCATCTGGCAATATGTTTGGGATCAAATTCAGTTACGTCCTTGGTTAGGTTATGGATTATCTGCATTCTGGCAGGGTTATGATGGACCGTCTGGATATGTCCAACTAGCCATGAGAATACCTATAGTCTACGCACATAATGGCTTCTTGGATATTTGGTTATCTATAGGCATAGTTGGATTGGGCATTTTTATCTTGAGTTTTGTTAATAGTACGGTACAATCTTTAGCTTTGCTCAGAATGACCAACACTCCAGAAGGGTTTTGGCCCCTTTTATTTTTAACCTACATTTTGCTGTCTAATTTGACAGAAGGAACAATAACCACCTTTGGTAATTCTTTTTGGGTAATATATGTAGCAATATCTTATTCTTTAGTCATCGCAAAAAGAGATAAATATGTCATTGCTGAATGATTTGTACTTTAACCTTAATATTCAGAAGATGAAATAAGTTGTCAAATATAGTGTTTAAATAGCATATTTTATAATTGTTGCTCGTTTATTAAGCAAAGAAAACTATGGTTCATTTGAAGGATATCGTGATGCAATTGAAGCTCTTTTATGGTTGTTCCCTCTTCCCGCGATCGCAACTTTCCAATATTTGGCAGCGGATACTTTGACTGGCTCGGGAAACAAGAAGTCTCGTAGCATAGTACAAGTAGGCGTTGCAATCATCAACGTTATCTTAAACATCTGGCTTATTCCGCAGTTTTCCTGGAAAAGTGCAGCATACTCCCATCCCACTCGATGATTACCTAACCAAAACACAGATTATTATTGATTTACCGTTAAGTGCAGCTGGAGTATGCCACTCTAATTTCTAATATATTATTTCTAATACCATATAACTAAATCAGAATTCTATCTCAAGATTAATATAAAAAACATAAATTCTAACATAATAGTTCAATTTATTATAGCTGTGCATTCGAAATAGAAAAAATACCGACAAATTAATATCAAGCACTTAAAGTAAATTCATGTTATTTAATTCTTTTGAGTTCATATTCTTTTTCCTACCTATTACTCTCATATTATTTTTCTGGATTGCTAGAAGTACTGAAAATGTTAAGAGACAGTTGCCCATTCTTTGGTTAATAATTGCTTCTTTAATTTTCTATGGTAGATGGATGCCCCTGAATCTACCAATAATTATCGTATCAATGGCAGTTAATTATTACTTGGGTTATCTACTAAGCAATGTGATTGAAAAGCCTACAGTCAAGAAAACAATAATTAGTTTAGGAGTTGTTTTCAACTTGGGATTAATCAGCTATTTTAAATACTATAATTTTCTGATTGGCAACATTAATCGTGTTGTGGGTACTAGTTTTGATTTGCCTTCTATAGTTATTCCCTTGGCAATTTCTTTTTTCACCTTCCAACAGATTGCTTACTTAGTTGATGCTTATAAAGGAGAAACTAAAGAATATGACTTACGTAAATATATGTTATTTGTTTGTTTTTTTCCTCAATTAATTGCAGGACCTATTGTCCACCATAGAGAAGTACTACCGCAGTTTGAAAAAGCATCTATTTACAAATTTAGCCAAAGAAATTTGTCTATAGGTTTGACGGTTTTTATCGCTGGTTTGTTTAAAAAGGTAATTTTTGCTGATCGAATTGCCGAGTATTCTAATTTGGCTTTTGCTGCTGCATCCCGGGGTATTGACCTTACTTTTTCTGAATCCTGGGTTGGCGCATTAGGTTTCAGTCTACAGCTCTATTTTGATTTCTCTGGTTATTCTGACATGGCGATTGGTGCCGCATATATGTTTGGGATTAAACTGCCGTTAAATTTTAATTCTCCCTACAAAGCCATTAGTATTGTAGATTTTTGGCGGAGATGGCACATCACGCTCTCCCAGTTTCTCCGAGATTACTTATACATTCCTTTAGGAGGCAGTCGCAAAGGAAAATTACGACGATACTTTAACTTGCTGGTTACCATGCTATTGGGAGGATTGTGGCATGGTGCTGGTTGGACTTTTTATTTTTGGGGAGGCTTGCATGGCTTGTATCTAGTAATCAATCATTTATATCGCTCCATTCGTCAAGGTTTGGGACACAACTTAAAAAATGATGGTTTGATACTTCGTAGTATTGGATGGATAGCAACCTTTATCTCTGTGGTAATTTCCTGGGTCTTTTTCAAAGCCAATAATTTTGAAACTGCAACTTCTATCTTGAGGTCAATGTTTGGCTTTAATGGTGTTAATCTAGCTGAATTTTTAGCTCCATATCTGGGCTTTTTAAGAAATTTTGGCGTACAATTCCTCGGGTTTACTGTCAATGTAGGTATCAGCCAAAAATACGCTACTTTCGGTATCCTTATATTGCTCATGATTGCCTGGTTTACACCAAATACTCAACAATGGATGGGCAAGTACAATCCAGCCTTGACTGAACCTATTGAGTATCATCAACCTCAGTGGCAAAAAAGATTTTGGAAATCTTTATCTTGGAAACCTAATAAGATCTGGACAATAATTGTTGCAGGATTAACGTCCCTTTCTCTACTGTGTTTTTCTCAGGTTAGCGAATTTCTATATTTCCAATTTTAGTTTTAAAAACGTATACTCATTACTAGATAAAAATGAATTTCAAAAGTGTTGCAGTAGGATTTTTTAAATTAGGTAAACGTAAAGTTCCAGAAACGGAGGTTTCTCAACTCGACCGAAAAAATAAGAATGCCAAGTTCAGTTTCAGTCTTTATGGATTGGTAACTTTTTCCCTCTTGGGTTCTGTTGCTTAGGCATTAATTGGTTGATTGATCCTTTATGGTATGCTCATGGAAACATTCTAACTGGTAAGAATTTTGCTTTTAATGAGCGCATCACTAAAACGAATCTTTTTCTACGAACCAAAAATCAAGTGAGCTATGACTGCATAATTCTTGGTAGTTCTAGGACGACTGCTCTAAGAAAGTCAGAGTTTACTAGTAATAATTGTTTTAACTATGCTCTCAAAGGTGCGGTAATTCAAGATTTCGTTAGTTATGCCGATTTTCTAAAAAGCCAGGGCATTGACCCTGATATAGTTTACATCGGCATAGATGGCTTTAATTTTGTTGAACAAGAGAAAAGAGCAACAACCAATTACGGTTCAGAGTCTCCAGACAAAATCTCCTTTGGAAGCGTACTTATCGGCAGATGTCTTGTTGTTTTCTGCCATGACTTTATTAGGAGTCAGTCCTGATCCTGGTAATTTTTACGACCAAAATTTTGAGCCTGTTGATTTTGCCACCCCCCCAACTTACGATCCTAAATTTTATAATTCATCAGGGTTACAGAAATGCGACTTATTTGCCGTAGAAACTTTTGCTAGTCTCAAAGAGTTTTTTCCCAACGCTAAATTTGTGGCTTATGTGCCACCAAGATCTGCCTGGAGCATAATCAACGATACTTATGAAAGAGGATTAATGGACTGCTATCTATCTGCTTTTCATAAACTATCTCAGAGATTTGATGCAATGTACGATTTTTCTATTCCTTCGGAAGTTACCAAAAACCCAGAAAATACTTATGATGGTAGTCATTATTCAGTCAAAGTAAATAATCGGATAGCAAAAATTTTGCAGGGAGAATCTGACGATACTTTTGGAGTAAGAGTTGATCGGTATAATTTTGATGATTACAGAGCCATTTATCAACAACAATTACGGGAATTTTTAGCAGAAAACGATCAACTGAAGCGTTGGGATAATCGCCCAGAAATAGTAATTGATCTGGTCCAATAGAAAACCCTGAGTACCAAGGGGCAATCAGGGAAGTAATTAATTCAATCACTTAATCAATTCTATTAGGTTAAACTAGGTTAAACTGTCTGAGAATTAATGAACTTCTTTCTTTTTGCTACCCGAGAGCGCCTCATATTTGGAGGAATTGCTAAACTCTGAATCACCTGATTACTTCTATCTTCTTCCATCTGCTTTAGTTCTGTGTAATCCATCCAGTGAATACAGTTAACTGGACAGGTATCCCTAGCTTCTTCAATTAAGTCTTCTATATCTCCATCCTGGTTAAACACTCTGGCTCTTCCGTAGTGGGGTTCAATAAAAAAGGTATTGCCAGCCACATGAGTGCAATGTTTGCAGCCAATACAAATATTTTCATCCACGTAGACCCCTTTTTGTCGCCAAGCTCCGCCTAATTCTGGCTCAAAGCCACTTGGCTTGATATCAGAAGAATTAGGCATTATGAGCTCCAACGTTGAACAACTAGGCGAATAGAACCATCTTGATTTTTAGCTTGTTCCGTGATGGTAAATCCTTGATTAGCAGTTTCTTTAACTACAGTATTATAAGCATATCGCTGAGTAACTTGACGAAGAAAACCATCAACGGTTAGAGGTTGCTGCCAATATTGTAAATCCGCTACCAGCTCATATTCACTACCGTTCCAACTAAATCCAAAGTCATAGTTGTTGTTTTGTTCCACTACTAAATCTGCCTGATGAATCTGATCCTGATAGCCTCTGACGACTACAGTTGCATCTTTCCAATCTACATCTGAATCATTAAGTGCTG
Source organism: Cyanobacteriota bacterium (assembly GCA_942490675.1). Classification (GTDB taxonomy): domain Bacteria; phylum Cyanobacteriota; class Cyanobacteriia; order Cyanobacteriales; family Xenococcaceae; genus Waterburya. Next base: position 46,642 of record CALNYB010000007.1, read on the forward strand.
CTTTCAAAAAATCCAAATTGCGAATCTTAGTTTTAATGTTGCTGAAATGTGACATGAACTTCCTCTATGAAATTGTTATTGAAATTAATATTTAATCAAGCTGTTTTATTAAACTACCAATCGCCATAGTTGCTCTGAGCGACAACCGTAGCTGATTGAACCTGGTTTTGAGCATAATATTCAGCAGTTTGCTGTTGATTAACAACTATTCCTAATTGCTCCTCTATCGCTGCGGTTACCTCTTGACAGGAAGAACCAACAATACCAGTAACTGTCTCTTTTACCCGACCGTCGGGATAGATAATGAACTCTAATGTTTCCATTTACTTGCTTACTTACGATCGCTCTAGGATTGACAATATCGTCAAACTACTCAATTACTAGTTTTTGTTATATCGCTCTCGTTATATGTATTTTAAGAGATGTACTTTATTCTATGAAAATCTTATTAAAGATTAATACTAAATGAATTGACTACTATCCCATACTTTAAGTTTTCTGCAAACTAACTTTTGAGTCAAGGGGAAAAGCAACTAAAAAAAGTTTTGTTAACAAAAAAATACAATCCTTCAAAAAAAATCAAAAACCAGGCTAGTAAGTAAAGATAACTTTTAATTTAACTTTTAGGCTGGGAAGTCCCACACCATAATCTTTGATTTGGTGCTGGGATGAAAAGCCTATGAGTTTTCGAGGTTCGATACCTCGAAAACGAATATCTATCACTAGCACTTCAGCATGGTAGAATATACAGATGATTCTAAATTATAACTT
>CALNYB010000008.1:0-35207 GCA_942490675.1 Cyanobacteriota bacterium
TTAAAACCTCCATTTATCTAAATCAAGGATTACCCTAATAGAGGATAAAAACCAAATAAGCTCTCATTATTTTTAAACGCTCCTATGAGCAAAATCATCGCTCTATTTAATCAAGCTGGTGGGGTTGGCAAAAGTACAACAACTCAAAACCTGGGCTATCATCTCTGTTTACGTTCTCATCGCGTTCTCTTGGTAGATATCGACCCTCAAGCCTCTCTGACTAGCTTTATGGGCTTAGAACCTGCCGAACTCAAAGTTACTATTTATAATTCCCTCGTGCCAGAAGATGACGAGTCAGATATTCCGTTACCAGTTCATAAGAACTTAGACACTCTGGATTTAGTTCCAGCTAATATTCTGTTGGCTAATGCCGAACAAGAGCTAATTTTTGCCGAATTGAGAGAACTAAGACTGCAACAGGTATTAGCACCAATCGCAGACAACTATGACTTTATTCTGATTGACTGTCCGCCTTCTCTGGGTATGTTAAGTCACATTAGCTTGGTGGCTGCTACTCACGTTCTCGTGCCGATTCAATGTCAGTTTAAAGCACTAATGGGTACTGATGCTTTGCTCAAAACTGTGGCGCGGGTTCGCAAACGCCTCAACCCTAAACTAGAATTCGCTGGCTTTCTCCCCACTATGTATCAAGTGAGTAATTCTCTTGACAATCGCACACTCAAGTCTATTCAAGAACAGCTAGAGACAATTGCGACAGTATTTCCTCCTATGCCTAGAGCTACTGCTGTAGCTGAAGCAGCAGAAATGGGTAAACCTTTGGCTTTATGCCCTAATAAGCACAAACCAACGTTAGAACTGTTTAATCAACTTGCGCGCGCTATGGAGGAACTGTAATGAATTCGAGAAAACGTAAAGCACCACCAGTTAATCGCACCAAACTGAAAAATGTAGCTTTATTTGGGTCAGAAACTGATGCTCCCTCATTAGTACCGACCGCAATTTCTCTACAGCAAATTGTTTTACCTAGTAGTCAACCACGACGTTATTTTGACCCCGACAAGCTAGATAAATTAACTCTTTCGGTCAAGGAACATGGCATTCTCGAACCTCTGTTAGTAAGACCTTTAGCTAACGAGCAATATGAATTAGTAGCAGGAGAAAGACGCTATCGAGCTGCCACAGCAGCAGGACTAGAGCAAGTACCTGTAGTAATTAAAGAATTAACCGATACTCAAGCTCTGCAATTAGCTCTGGTTGAAAACCTGCAAAGGGAAGATTTAAATCCATTAGAAGAGACGGAAGGGATTTTACAACTGTTGGCGATAAAGCTGGAAATCTCGATGCCACAAGCTGTTGCGCTACTTTATCGGCTGCAAAATGTGACGGCTAAAAAAATTACTGATAACGTTATCAGTAATTCAGAAAGGGAAACGGTCGAATCTGTTTTTAACGAAGTAGGACGGATGAATTGGGAGTCGTTTACAGCTAACCGTCTACCTTTACTCAGATTACCTGAAGATATCCTCGAAGCTCTGAGGGCAGGAAAAATTGAATATACCAAAGCTAAAGCGATCGCCCGTATTCAAGATGAAGAAACTAGAACACAGTTATTAGCAGAAGCGATCGCCAACTCTCTATCTCTTAGTCAAATCCGCTCACTGGTTAAAGCGGAACAAGAACCTAAACAACAGTCAGAATTAAAAACTCGCTTTGATGCTACTTATAAGCAAGCCAAGAAAGCGAAGCACCTTTGGAGTGATGCTAAGAGACAAAAACGTCTAGAAGCGTTGTTGGAAAAGTTAGAGAAATTGATTGCTGAAGACAGATAACGGGCGATCGCTCACCCGGTAGTAGCAGTTGATTTTGACACTTTGATGAACCGAGGTATCTTCAAAGTCGGCTCTCGCAGCATTTCTTCGACCACATATAACCCATCTTTAAAGATTGCCCTCACTTCAACGAAATAACGAGGCATTTGTTCTGATTTTTCGAGTTGAGGATTAAATTTGAATGGTTCAACGGTCCCGTCCCAAACTACAGGGATATGATGTGGTTTGGCGAAATAGAATTGTTGTTTAGCATTTAATTTCTTAAACGTTGGCAATTGATCTCGATTGCGGTGGATGGAAATTACAGGAGAGTCATAGTGGGTAATATACTGCCAGATGCCCTTCAGCACAAACCCTTGGGGATAGTTCTTGAGTTTATCTGCGTTAAGACTGAAATTGACGAGGGAGAAAGAAAGTATTGGTTCAGCATCGGACTGGTCAAATGTAGCTTGAGGATAAACCCTGAGAAACATTGGTTTTGAACCGTTCTTTTCTAGCTCTTCTGAGAGCGACATATAAGCTCTTCGCCTTCTATCTCGAATGCACGACAAGTTGTATTCAGCATTGTCAATTCTGACCTTTAAGCATTCGCCTTGGACGTAGGGAGTAGCAATAACTGTGCCTAAAGCCTGGAAGCATGGAGTCTCGTCATCGGGGTGCTGTTTTTGAGGGGGTATGTCAGATGAATCTGGTGTGAGTTGAGTAGTAGAGCTAGGGACGGTAGCTTGGGACTGTGGTATGGCAGGTGAAGCTTCTGTAGTGGTAAATTGACTAGTAGCTTTCTTCTTCTTCTTCTTCTTCTTAGCAGTTTTAGCCTGGGTTTTAGTTACGGTCTGACCCTTTGTTTTGGTTTGAGCTTGGTTTTCTGTTGAGGGAGTAGTCAGGGGTGCTTTGGAGGCAGTGGAGTTCACGAACTGGCTTTGCGCCTTATCTAATAAGGCTTGGTACATTTTACGTTGTCGTTCATTCGTTGCCGAATTGAGAAGCTGCTCTATCTTTTGGAGGTCAAGTTGTACAACGCTCATCTTGATTATTAGATTTACTTTTATAAGTGCTGATCATTCTAGTTCTCTTGACATAATATCTATATGTTGAGGAGTTGAGAGAACAGTTAAACCTTTGACAGCTTCTTTACTTTGTAGTGTTTAAACTACTATTTGTAGTATGTAGTCAAAATTTTCGAGAAAAGGGCAAGAGGGCAAAAGAGCAGAGGGCTATGTAGCCCTGGGGACGACACACACAACACGAAAACCGAAAGCGTAGTCGCGGACACCGCGCGTAAGGTCGAAGCGAGCCGCTGAAAGGCAGTAATAAGGACTGTCGCCCCATGAGCCACCGCGTATTACTTTTATGCTACTAGATTCTGAAACCCATGCACTGCCATCATTTGGCGCATTTTTATAGTCACCATGCCAATCATCTTCACACCATTCCCAGACATTGCCATGCATATCGTATAAACCAAAGGCATTAGGCGAAAATTGTCCCACAGGAGTGGTTTGTCCCACATTCCCGCTGAAATTGACTAACTTATCTGTAATCGTTTCTCCAAAATGATATGGGGTAGTTGTTCCAGCGCGACAGGCATATTCCCATTCCGCTTCCGAAGGCAGTCGATATTCTTTTCCTGTTTGTTTCGATAATCTTTGGCAAAATTCGACTGCATCTGACCAAGAAACTTGCTCTACAGGTCGCTCATCACCTTTGAAGTTAGAGGGATTTTTACCCATTACTTCTTGATACTGTGCCTGAGTAATTGAATATTTGCCCATCATGAAGGGTTGAACAGTCACCTCATGTTGTGGTTTCTCTGTATTATTATATCCTTCTCCTCTCGACATTCCCATCATGAATTTACCACCTGGGATAGCTACCATATCTAAGCTAATATCATTACCTAATTGTTCTGTGACATATTCAGCGTAGCCAAGTTGCCTCTGAATTTCTTTTCCCTGACTATTTACAGTAATCACCTCATACCCAAATATCTTAGGACTTTTCGTCTGAACTAATCGAATACCCTGATTCTCTACAATATCTGCTTCAAAAGTCCAACATTTTAGTCTTTGATCTTCTGAGCCTAAATAATTCTCTATCTCAGCTTTATTAGGCAATCTATAATAATATTTCTCTTCAGGCAGTCGATTTGCCATTAAATTAGTTTTTTCACTCAACCATTCACAAAAATCTAGAGCGTTTTTCCAATTTTCAATAATCGCTGGCTGTTTTGCTTTTATACCAGGAAATTCTGGTGATGATTTTCCCAGCTCATTAACAAACAACTGATATTCTGCACAGGTGATATCACTAGTATCAATTGCTCGCTCTTCATCAATGCGTAAGAACTGACTTAGACGCTTTGCTAGTTTGACTTCTACTGCTAATTTAAAAACCTCTGGTTCAGAAGATTCTAAACCCTTGTCCAACTTCTCTGTTAACTGTTGGCGAACTTCTGTTTCGATGCTCAATCCTTCATCAGCACAATCATTCGCTAGTTTTAAAGCCCCCACCGTATTTTTGGCTAAAGCAGCAGTTATTAAGTTGGTCGCATCACTTTGGGCTGCATAAAGTCTGATGGTTTCATCCCACCAGGAATCATCAATGTTACTGGTTAAGATATTTTCTTGACTATCTTCTTTGATTTGAACTGCCGCTAAATATTCTTGAAAACTCTTATGGGCAAACTCCAAAATTCCCTGCTTTGTCTCTACCAACAATGCTGATACGTCTCGTATCAGCTTCAGAAAATCCTTGGCACTTATATTTCTACCTGCTACCTTTAGTAATTCATTACGGATTATCTCAACTCCCGATGCTACCTCGAATTCCCGCGTATTTCCTTTCATTAGCTCTAAGGCTAATACTTGCAATATTGATTGTTTTTGAGCAGGAGTCAGACTATCGGGAATTTTCTTGGCTTCTTGCCTCCGTCCCAAGAGTACATCACAAATTTCCCCATATAACTCTACTCGTCTACCAGGCAGCGCACCCCGATTATCATGCACTACGGCAATCATTGTTAACAGCAATGGATTAGTTGCCATCGCTGCAATCGGCGGACTTTGCTGTATCCGCTCCATTAGATCCTGGGCTTTATGCTTGGCATCTCGCCGAATTCCCCAATCCTCTTTTCCTTGGTGTCGCCTAATTTCATTTTGTAAATACCAGTTATCGATAAACTCCTCCACCTGCTTCATCGTAAAGGGTAAGACTTCTAAGACATCTACCCCTTCTAAAGGTGCGCTCTTGTAGCCAAAAGGTCGCGAAGTAATAATAAATTTAGCTTTGGGATAGTCTTGTATCTGTCTCTCTACCCAGTCCCTTACTTTTTTACGCTGTTTTTCGTCGGCAACTTCATCCAACCCATCTAACATCACTAAGCATTCATGCTTCTTCAGTTGCTCTTCAAACCAGGTTTCAGTCAAATGTAGATTTTTAATTTCTGACTGTTCGGCAACCAGTTTTGACAAACTTGGGGGTTTATCTCCTGCTATTTTTTCTCTTTCATTGCGTAGATATACCAAAATTGGCATTAACTTGAGGATCTCTGAACCTTGTGCTTCCTGTGCCAAGGTCAAAGATACATGTTCCATTAATGTCGTTTTACCTGTCCCTGGAGCCCCAATAATTGCTATTGGTTTAAAGATTAAATTCCCCTCTTGCTTCTTTGACAATAAGTTCCACAGTTCTAGCTTTCCTTCCTTGGTTTGTCTTGGAATTAAAGCCGATGAGATCTTTGACGCACTCTCTGGCAGCAATCTTAAGGGGACAAATATTTTTTCTAAATCGAGACTAAATGGTCCTTTCGTCTTCAGTCCTTGAGTCCGATAACTCCTATACTTGTAGATTAAATGTTCGTAATAGCGTTTTTTAAACCCTCGTGGTCTACTTAACCAAGAACTTCTAACTCCCTTGGCCATTGCATCAATAACCTGAGGTTCCAATTTCCCCCATACTTTCTTGCCCAAGTCACTTAGCATCACAACTACCGAAGCTAACACTGCCCAGAGAAAAGCATGTATAATCTCTCTCCTACTCCCTTTTCCTAGGAACAACTGCAAAAGGTTATACGCTGCCAAAAACAGACAAACACCTGCCAACCCATTTTTGAGCAATTCTACTATTTTCAGGATGTCGCCAATTCCTTTACCAGCCATCTTCACTTATTCCCCTTTGATTTGTTCTGTAAAACTTTCAGTATCTCTTCAACTGGGACTTTATCATCATTCATCTGCTCAATCTGACTCCGCAGCTGACCCCGAATATATTCACAGGACTTAACCCGACGGTTATGTTTATCCCTGAGTTCGTAATGATAATAAGTTTGCTTATAATCCTTTCCGTTCTTCTGATTAATAAGGGTAAGCGTTAAAATGCATCCCATTTTCAATGTGTTTTTTGATTTTCTTGGCTACTTTTTTTGGCGGTGTTCCATAGGAATATCTGAGAGTATGATTACCGCTTCTCGCTACGCGAATATTTTCACGACCAAAAGCTATTCCTATAAAATCCTCGGTTTGGGGATTCTTCAAAACCCAATTCACTATATGTCCAGATGGGCTTAATCTAAATGAAGCGGATGTATACCCTAGTGAAGATAAAGCTATCTGAATTTCTAACGAAACATTGTTAATTTTGTGTAACTGCTCTCGAACTTGTTTGACTCGATGACGACTAACTTTTTCTGCATAAACTACGTTTATAGCTGCATCTAAATTTGAAAATTCGGCTTCGTTCATCACAGCACCGACCTTAATTTAGCCGTAACCGAGTCGGGCTGCGTTGCCAACAGCCAGTAAATCAGGTCTTGTTTTAACTTTTGGGGTAGTAGCTCGAACAGTAATAAAAAGTCGCGCTCGCTATAGATCTCTGAAAAGTTAAATATCGCCTCTGGTAACTCCGACGAGACTGCTAGCGGTAGGTAATTTTTAGCTGTCCACACTACCTCGTCTGGGGGTGGGTCAGAATTATTACTTTTGCTATTAATGTCTTCTAGTAGCAAAAGTAATAGTTTTTTGAACCGAGATATATAACCCTGAGAGTAGCCTGTAATCTTCGCTAGAGCGGTTTGGGTCACTTTCTTACCTTCAGCTAACAGTTGGGCAACTGCATCTCGTAATGCCATTTCAGTTTGCTCAATTTTGCTAGCAGCTTCAGGGGTAATATCTATTGCTTTGACCAACTCAACAGGCAGATCTAAAGGATAGTCACCCAAGATATAAATGATTAGTTCTTCACCTTCTCGCAGATTGGCTCTTAACCTGCCAATAGCTTGTCTCATTGCCGCTAATATTTTTCTGCGGACAAAAGCACGGAATTGAGGATCTACTGACTCGTTTATCTCTAAGTAAGGAGAACCAGAATTGGGTAAACCTGCATTGGTCAGATCAATCTTGTATTTAACTTTTTTAGTCCCAGATTCGGGTACTCGACCAAAAAGACAAGTAAACTCGGCAGCTAAAGCTTCAAGATTGGGGGTGGGGATTCCTTCTAAAATCAAAGCTGTCTCTTTCTGGGCATCATTAGCACCGCGAGATTCGATAAACCACCTGAGATCGTTTCCTTGGGCAAATTTCTTAAAGGCAATCTTCCTGATCCCAGGATGTTTCTCCCTTAAAGCCTTGGTAATCGCTGCGGTTTGGCGTTCTTGATGTTTACCTCGCTGTTGTCCCAATCTGCCTAAGCCAGCTACTTGTACATACTTGACGGTAGCACCCTGATTGCTAGGTGAGGATGCTATATGTTCGATTTCCTCGACTCTAACGCCCAAATTAGCAGCCAAATCTGGCAGATGCCCCGTAGCATCCATAAAGAGGTTTTTCTGGGCAGCATGGGCAATTTCAGGCAATCTGGGGTCGGGTACGGTAATTGTTAGCAGTCCACCCGATTTACTCAGATAACCAGTGTCGCCGAATAAAACTTTTAAGAAAGAAATAATCCATTGCTTGATGGTTTCAGCTTCAATACGCCCTGCGGTTTGATGGTCGGGTTCTGTCATTAATTTCTTAACTTCTTTGGGCATGTCTTGAATATCGCAGCCATAGTCTTTAGTTGGATTGAGAGCGTCAAGGTTAGGCTCGGTAGCTTGTGCGAGTGCTTCCCAGTCAAGAGCATCTGGCAATGCTGGTTTTAGTCTCTCGGTCAAAGCTGCATGATTCCAACCAAACCGAGTAGGTGCTTTTGACTGAAAGATTTTTCCGAGTTCTGTAAATAGAGGGAGTAGAGTTGGCATTAGTTCAGGTGCTTTAGTAGTAAGATGCAGAATGATTTCTTTTAAATCGGATTCTGTGACCTTGAGCTGTTTGGTGTTAGTTAAAATTGTTGCCCATTCGTCCCAAAGCAAAGTTACTGATGAGTAATCAAAATTCTCAGGACTAGGAAGAGAAGAAGGATGAATGATAATTTTGGCACTGGCTAATGCCGAGGAGCGATCGCCTAAATACCCCGTGGGGACGTTTTGATATCGAACACCAGATTTACACAATCCGTATTGGGGGCAACCACCGCAGATTAGTTCAGCAGAATTGGCACCTTGGATATTTTTCTTAGACAAAGCAGCGATCGTTTCAGTTCTCATACAGTTAGCAGGAGCAATGATTTTTTCATCCTTATCCCCCTTGGCGCGTCGGATTTTGCCGTGTTGGTCTTGAACTAACCCGTCGTGCCGACCTTCGCTAACTGCCCAACCGTCAGTAAGAGTTTCTGTAGTTACGTTTCTCGGATCGGCGTTGATGTAAATTATTTTCAATGCATCAAAGTCAACAGGTTTAACTCGACCAGAATCAAAGGATTTACCTGTACCTGTTGCACTAGAATCAGCCATGAATTTCTGAGGAGTTTTTGCCCAAATATCTAATCGTTCATGTTTTTTGTAAGATTGGGGTTGGCATTTAATCTCAGCCTGTTTTTCTAGCTGTTCAAAGCTGAAATCATAAGCTGAAAGCTTTTTCTTAACAGATTTAATTTTGTTGCCAAAAGCTTTAATTACTCTGGGTAGGGTGAATTTTTGCTCGTATTCCTCTTGACTAATTTCTTGGTCAACTGATTTATTTTGAGTTTTCCATTCAGCAATAGCTGCCTCTCGATACTCATCATCATGCGACCAACGATACCAATGAATGAAGCTGCTTAAGTCTCTCCTAGCAGGTTCAGGATTACTTCTCTGAGCCGAACGCCATACTGAATCCCATTCTCGTTGATCCCACCCTCCCCCTGGAGTACAAGATTGACAGTAATTGATAAATAACTGATATGGATCGCCCTCAACTGAGTAACCATCACGTCGGAGCTGCTCATCACAACCAATTAAGTCACTGGCTACCGCAAAACCTATAGTATTGCGATCGCTCCCTACTCCGTTTAAAACTGACTGATTGGCTTTTGATAATGCTAGGTGTAGGGGAATTGAGCCTGTATAGGTAGTAGATACAGTGGGAGTAGATTTATAAATAGGTTTAGGGTAAAGTTCTGATTCAGGTAAGCTCAGAATTGATAAATCTAAATTACCGTCTCTTCTACCTCGTTTATAAATGCGCCAGCGATCATCTGAGATAGTCTCAGGGAATGGAATACCTGCTTCGGCAAAATAAGCCCTAATTCCCGCGATTAATTCGTTGTAGGTATATCTGGAATCGGAACTGTATTCTAAAGTCTGTTCTCTGCCTTTTTCCCGACGATGAAATCCCGCCATTCTCATTGGTTGGTGCGGATTGGCGATCGCTGGGTCAGAATTGAGAATAATACAGATTAATTGTCTTAAATAGACTGTTGACTCAATGGGTAGATGTTCGGTGGCTTTCCAGTGGGGATGATATGATTTACTGCCTGAATGAATTATGTAAGCAGGTTGTAATCCCGAAATGGTAACAAACTCCTTAATAATTCTTAACTGTATTTCTGGAGTTCCCTCGTCTAATTCGGCAGCAATGTCGTCTGAAAAAGCGATCGCCTCCTTGATTGGATAGCCCTGGGGCTGTGTAGGGATAAAGAATACGCCACCGTCGTTATTTCTTGCCCAATTGCTGACATATGACCAACAGTCAGGAATTAATTGAGTCCTCACTCGATTGCTACCACTGCCCTTGGTATGCCAAGCCTCAAAATGACCGTCGGGTGAATAGTTGCCAACAATAAATTTATTGTGACCTAGTTTGAGCCAAAGCTCTCTGCTGCCATCAACAGGTCTGGTTAGCTCTAGAACTTTCTTCCATGCAGGTTCTCCAGATAAAGTTTGGTGATTAAGCATGGCTGCCACCTCTTCTGACGGCATCTTTACTAGAGACAGGAGTAGTATGTCTCAATACGAATAAAATTTTATTGAGGTGCTGAAACTCAGCTACACCAAGCTTTTTGTCGATTAGCGAAGTGATATTTTGTCGCCTAGAGGAGGTGGATAACGAACAAAACTTCTTTTCAATCTTTATCTGTGGCATAATTTAGACGTGGCATCGCCATAAAATTCAATACAAAACCGCGCCACCTATCTCAATAGAGAAGGCGTTGGGTTTGGGGCAAGAGCAGTTGTTCAACCGTGTCAAAGTTAATGCAACTGTTTTCGCTTTATTTAGGGGTATTGTAGAACGATCACGGCAATTAATTTCGATTTGTCATAGAACTTTTTGATATTTGTATTAGGTGACAGCTTTTATTAAAACCTAATTTAGGTGGTTTAGGTGAGTTTGAAAACAGTAATCTTACTGTTTTGCTCGATTTTACTTTGACGATTTCGCGATCGATGCCTATTCTTCGCGCTGCTCCAGAGCGTTAGCTATACGAGCCACATTTTCAGCAATTGAAGCTAAATTTTCTGATGTTCTGATACGGTCTTCATTTAGTCCTTGAAGGATTTCCAACAAAGCCTAACTATCTCTAATTAGCGCACTGATTTGTCTTTGTGACTCTGCTATCTGTGCGCTCGTTTGCCTTCTCATCTCTTCTACCTGTCTTCTGCCTTCGGCGATCGCGTCGCTGTTTGATGCGATCGCTTTAGCATGTTCTGGCGAGAATTGCTTCTACTTGTTCTGGTGTCATTTTTTTGAAGAGTCCTTATCTTTACTTTAATGGGAAGTGATGAGCGATCGCCCTCTACTTCAAGCGATCGCCACAACCAAACAATTATCTGATAGTAACTGAATATTCATGGGATTCACTCAAGGAAGCCCAATCAATTTCCCCGCTCGCATCACATTTAAGGCGTTTCCGAATCTTAGATAAATCTGGTTTATAGCTGACTTGGACGTATTCGGCGGGTAACTCTTCGGCGGGAATATTTAACAGTACAGCAGGTTGTTTTTTTCGCAGACCGATTTTTACCGTCGTGCCATCAATTTTTTTAACATCAGAGCGAATCATCTGATCGATCAGATATTTTCTGAGTCTGGCTGCGCCATTTTCAGCTTGCTTGGCTAGGGTTTGAATTCTTCTAGCTTCAACTTTCCTGGCTTCGGCGATCGCTTCTTGATGGCGAATATAACGGGCTGTTTGTTCAGCTAAACTCTTAAATGATTCACCAGTGGCTAGCCAAGTCGCAAAGGTTGCCTGTAGCTTGATTTCTCGTTCTTCGTCGGTCAGAGATTCATTGTCTATCAGATCGGCGATCGCCTGAGCTAGCTGTTGGATTTCGTCGGATAATTCCCAGAGTTTAGTAGTCATAATAGTTTTAGGTAGTAAGTAATTTTTAAAGTTCTGTGTCAAATCGCACACCGAAAATATCCTCAATAGTAGATAAGGGAACTTTGTACCATTTAGCAAGAACTCTAGGGCTAACACCCCTTGTGTATGCCTCTTTTATTTCTTCGATTTGTTCTGGTGTCAGTTTTTTCATTTTTCTTGTTGTTGTTTTAATGGGCGATCGCTTATACGGGCGATCGCCTAAGATAATTAAGCAGCAGGTAAGCTAGGGTTTTGAGTTCCTTCTAACTGTTGACGCTCGGCAGTAAGACCTTGTAACTGTTGGGCTGTCCAACCATCGACACAAGTTAAATCGCGAGTTCCTTCGATGTCGATTAGCTGTTCTTTGTAGGCAGACATAAAAGTAGCGATTAGATCTAGTTGTTCTTTCTCTGCTTCCGACTCACGCTCACGCCAGTCAAAATCGACGGTGTAATAAACTCCGTTTTCTCCCACTTCCCGATTGAAACCAAGAGTAAAAATTCCTAGTCCTGGATCGCCATGTTCCATCACTTCCTGCACTTTGTTGAACAAGTGAGCGATCGATTGTTTCTTGATATAGCTACAGCAAACGGTATTTTTCGGCAGTATAGAGGATTCAACGCCAGGAGCAGCGACAAAGAATAGTTGAATCCAGAGAACATTCTCAGTTTTGCCCAAAGTGCCGAAGAATTTAGATACTTTGATGATGCTGATCTCTATTTTTTGGTCGGGGTTTGTTTTGCGATGAACTGCTTCATTACCGCCAACAAATAAACCGCCATTTTTGCAGTTGAGTCTGACAGAATAGGGAACGTCGGGTAGACAGATAGCATTATCGGGACGTGTGCCAAATACGCTGAATTGATTTGATTTCTTAGTTCTAGTCATTGTTTGAATTTTCTTGATTTTACGTTTAATTTCGTGGCGAAAGTTTGAATGTGGGGGAGTCATGAGCGCGTTTTTCCCTCTGAGAGTACAGAGTCTTTGCCTCGCACCCATGACTTTTCAATTTATGCTGCTGCTAGATATTTGCTAACAGTTTCATCTAGTTTTTCTCGCAAGCGAGCGCTAATATATTTCTCTGGATTGGTTGAGAATTCGTCAATCAAATCGTTTACCGCTTCAAACATGATGGGAACTAATACGAAGGGCGGAACGTGACTATATTCGCTTTCTGCATAGATAAAGTTTGAGGCGATATCTTCGAGACAATCAGATAGAGAAATGGTGTATCGGTCTGTTTTCTGAGTCATGATGAATTATTGAATTGAATTTATGTAGAGAGGACTGAAGATGAAGTGACTAGCTTTATTAACTAGTCACAAAGCATTCCGTTTTTCTACCAATGGGGCATATAGCCTGTGGTGTAGTAGTTGTACTCGTCAGAATCACAGCCCATATGTTTAGCAGATTCGGATTCGACTAAATAATCCAATCCAAACGCATGGGTGTCTGCTTCGCGTTGCATTCCGCGTACTTTAATCTCGGCTTCAAAGTTTTTGAGATGTTTGGGTTTCCTAATCTCGCTCCAAGAACAGCGATAGAAGGTGTTGATAGTTTTCAGATATCCAGAGATTTCAGCTTCCTTACAGCCCAGGTAAACTAAAAAGGCTGGCTCTGTTTCGGTGGCATTGCCCCAATTGTGGCGATCGCCTTTAATGGCTTCGCAGATAGCCACGCTCTCGCATAGTTGCGTGACTTTGAAGCTTCCGTGTGGGGAAACTTTTAAAATTGAATCGTTTATCATTAATAATTACCTCTTTGTTAGGGGTAAAGCCGAGGTGTAACTTTGTCTGAGTAGCCCTCGGCTTTTGAATTTAACTAACTATAGTATAGCATGACCGACCCGATATACTTACAATTAAGTTACATTTATTTACATGACAGACACGTTATACTAGAAGGAGAATCAAAGGTGAAGAGAGAATAAGATAAGAATGCCTAGACCAGGGGGAAACCCAGATTTAAAAAAATACCATTTCCAACAGAAGCATGACTGGAGTGAGCCTTGCAATGAAAAAATGACTTTGCGTCTGCCATTTTCAATGAAAGCAGCGATTAAAGCAGGAGTAATTGAGGATTGGCAGGAAGTTTGTCGGAAAGCGATCGCATCAGCGATTGAGGAAGCCAGGGGCGAAAACCCCCAGCCAAACCGACAAACCCCCTAAAAAAGCGAAAGGGAAACCACACGAGGAGCAGGAGCAGGAACACCAAGCCACCAACAGCCAGCAGAACCAAGCGCACCAGCAGAAGACCAAGACACGCCAGCCCACTTTGTTTGTTTACAAATCTCGGAATTTTTTGTGCGACGCAGTGTATTTTTTTTTCGCCAATTCGATTTTAAATACGAATTATGATTCTCACAATCAGGAAAAAAAACGCCAAAAAATTGCCCCTCCGATCCATGAGGTATAACTTCTGTGGGGTGGGTCGGGTAGCGAGTGAGGAGTGGTAGGGGTTTAGCAACGATTAAATTTAATTAAAAAGAAAAGACCCCCGCTAGGGCGTACGAGCTATATTTTTATTACTTAACTAAAAAACGGGAGAGATGAGCAGCTTATGAGCGCTTTGCATGGATGCAAATAACTTAAAGGTGCACTTGAAGACAAGCGGGATAATTTGGGTATTATGATGGTGCGATCGCTTTAATCTAGGAGTCGATTTCCGCCTGGGAACGTAGCTCAATTAGGCAGAGCAAGTGACTCTTAATCACTCGGTTGTGGGTTCGATTCCCACCGTTCTCATGCTTCTGTTAATGCCAGTTTTATAGTGAGACTGGTTTTTTGTGGTGATGCGATCGCATCACACTCATTAACTTTGAATTGAAATTACTCGGTCGTCAGACGGAGCTAACCACTATAGTTCGGGCGATCGCCTGCTTGAGAGCATACCAAGTACTCATTTACTGTTCCTCTACAACAGTAGAGGCTTATGCTGGCTCGGCGCTGTTATCTTCAAAGACAGTATTGTATAACCATCCAGCAAGAAGTGCTCCGACAATTGGTGCTAGCCAGAATAACCACAATTGACCAATTAATTCTACACCAGCAAATAAAGCAACTCCCGTACTTCTAGCCGGGTTAACAGAGGTATCCGAGTTGTAAAGTTATTCAGCAAACCCTATTTACTTGACTAATATTGATTAAATAGCATTTCTTTTCTGATGTTAATCTAATATCCCAATATTCACTAAAAGAACGAGGGTGAAATGTGCCACTAAGAATATGTCCTGTTTCAGATAGTTGAAAATTAATCATTTCTCCATTAACTTGAACTCGAACGAAACATCGCTCTTCTTCTATTTCAAGCTCAAGAGGTACAACCTGAGATAAACGACAATTGTAGACAACATCAAAATTATTTCTCAAGTTTTTTTCCAAAATTTGTTTTTGTTGTGAGTAAAATGGTTCCTGAATATATTTAGTCATCGATTTAAAATCTTTGACTGTCCAATCATACTGATATTGAAAAAACAAATTAGCAACTTGTTCGACTAATTGTACCTTAGTTATAAGGTGTTGATACTTTGATTCATCAAGCTCGTTCTGGGGGGAGATGTCTTGCCAAACTTGATTGTCTTTGCCATACCAAATAGAGTATTTATTTTTAAAATTAGAATTAAGCTCTGTAGCAAATTTAATAAGTTCAGTATCTTCAGTGAATTTCTTGTTAAAAAAAATAATAAAGTTGAATATTTGCTGCCAGTACACAAGACAAGAGAAACCAAAAACAAAGATTATTAAGGCTGTGATCAAACCAGGAAAAGTTTTTTGATTGATTGTGGCATGACCGCCACCACTACCGCTTCCTCTAAAACCATAATAACCGCCCCCACCTCCTCCTTTGTTATGAACAAGAAAGCCGTCAGCATAAAAATTATGATGGGGATTAATGGAAATGAGATTATAAACCAATATAGGTTTATAAATATGTTGGATACTGGAAATACTTGATAGAAAATTATCTTGATTAATTAAGCGATCTCCTAGATGAAGATTTTGAACTTCGGTTAACTTAATTCCTGATTTTGTTTGTACGTAAAATGGATGGGTACCAGTAACTTTAATTTGATGATTAATTAAATAGTAATCAGGAGAATTGAGCACCTGGATTTTACTAATAGTTCCTTGCTCTTGATGATGAGTAGAGAAATTATAGTTAATAACGCGATCGCCTGATTGTAATTGCTCAATTTTTTTGCTTCCTTCTGAAGTCAAAATTGATGTTTCCCTACTAAAACAGCCTCCACCTCCACCTCCACCACCGCGACTATATGCAGGTTCAACTGTTAAAAAACTTACTAACAATAAGAAACTTAGCGTTATTGTTAATAATTTAAGTAACCAAAAACGTTTTTTCATCAACAACCTAGTTATTTCTTTCTACTTAATTATGAATAAGAGCGATCGCCCGATACGATACGATAAGATGAGATTAACGAGTGATCGCCTTACTTATTGACTTTACGGTACAACCCTTGAGTTTGGTGTGGGCTATTGAATGAGATTGAATACATACAAGTAAAGAGGTTTGACAATGGTCAAGAAAATTTTGTCTATTGATGGTGGAGGTATGTATGGTGTAGTTCCTCTGGCAGTATGTCTTGCTATTGAAGAAAGGCTACAAAAACCACTTCGAGATATTTTTGACCTATTTGTTGGCACAAGTACTGGTTCTCTAATTTCGGCGGCGGCATTGTCTGGACTTCACCATGAGGGTGGGACAACAACCTTTGGTTTATCTGCTCAAGAGATCTTTGACGCATACGAAGAATATGGTCGTCAAATATTTAGTGCCAAACGGGGAAATATTGAAATTCCTGGGCTTGATGTTACCTTGTACCCGACATTCGAACCCCGTGGAATTAGAACAGCCCTTAATAAAGTTGTTGGCGAAAGGAGATTAAATTGGTTGAACTTACAACCTGAAAGAGAACGTAAATATCTTTCAATCTCAGCCTACAACATGAGCATAGGAAAACCTCACTTTTTTCGCTCTTGGACCAATGAAAATGTATATATTCGAGATGCAGTGATAGCTTCATCTGTAGCACCGACAGTTCATCCAATGTACGAAATAGATGGTAATTTTTACACTGATGGTGGTGTATTTGCTGCCAATCCTGCTTCATATGCATTAGGAGATGGATTGTCGATCTGGAATGATGAAAGTCTTGTTATTGTCAGTCTGGGAACTGGCATATACGAACCTGCTCTTGAACCTCCTGAGCGTCCTGATGAAGATATTTTCTTCTGGCTCAGAAATGTATCAAAAATTGTTACTGATGGACAAAACGAAGCGACGCACGAAGTTATGACTCGGATAGATCAAGCAGCTACTTGGCTAAAATACTTCCGTTTCAATGTTAATCTTACCCAAAAGAAAAAATCGGATGAACTTGATTTTGATGTATTAAAACAAGCGCATTCACTTATGGGTGAAAAGCTTAATACCGAAAACCAAAATGAGTTCAATACATTGATCCAAGTACTTCAACAGTAATGTTTTTCGACATGATCCGTGAATTTTTTCACGGATGGATGAATTGGGCGATAATTCCTCTACCCTGGCTTATCTTATTAAAGTGCTTGTGCGATTTGAATCGTGAGCGTCTAAGTAATAATTAAAGTAGTACAGAGAAGCGAAGGGACGTAGCAAGACTGACGGGGGAAAGGTGATGTCGGAAATAATGACTTTTGAAGAAATCAAGCTTCGTTATGATGGGGAATGGGTCTTGATTGCTTACACCGAAACCGATGAAGATTTACAAGTAGTCAAGGGAAAAGTAATCGCCCATTCTGCTAATAAAGAAAATATCTATCAAGCTCTAGAATCGGCAACAGACCAACCCTTAGCCATTGAATATATGGGAAGCGTGCCTGAAGATTTAGCCTTTATTCTATGAGCAATAAAAAAATTTATCGATGTTATCGACAACAAAATGTACCTCGACTGTTGTGATTTGAAAGAGCGATCGCGCTTGACTAAAACCCCAACTTGGGCAATGCTTTGCGCTTCGTCTCCAATAGAAGCGCTTT
Source organism: Cyanobacteriota bacterium (assembly GCA_942490675.1). Classification (GTDB taxonomy): domain Bacteria; phylum Cyanobacteriota; class Cyanobacteriia; order Cyanobacteriales; family Xenococcaceae; genus Waterburya. The sequence continues at coordinate 17,480 of CALNYB010000008.1, forward strand.
GCGCTTGATCAATCAGGCAAATACAACCCCGATGAATCAGTAGGTCTAGCGTGTAAGTATTTTTCAGTTATGGCGATCGAACTATGCCCTAAAGTTCTTTGTACTAAGTGTATAGGTGCGCCGCGATCGAGACTGTGGGAAGCATGAGAATGACGAAGCCAATGAGGAGAAGTCTTTTCATCAATTCCTGCTGAAGCAGAAGCTGCTTTAACGATATAGAAAACCTGAGTTCGACAAAGATGACCACCTTTTTTGGAGACAAAAACTGGCTCGTCACCGCCAGCACTACCTCGAAGTTGACAAAGTTCCTCCCAAAGACTTGGAGTTAAAAGGATCGTCCTAGTCTTGCCACCTTTGCCAAATGTTGTCACCTGTCCGCTATCGCCATTAGCTCTTAAATCTCGCCATTTTAAGGCGCACAACTCCGACACTCTCAAGCCAGCAATATAGAGCATTCGCAGGAGCAGCCGATTGCGAGCGCTCGATGCAGCTTCAATTAAAAGTGTTACCGCTTGTTCGTCGAGAATTTTCTCAGCCAATTGATTTTTCGCAGAAGGCGATCGCACTAAGATTCCTACATTAACAGGTATAACACCCAATTTATGAGCAAATGTAAATAAAGATTTAATTGTGCCGAGCGCCACTCGCTTACTACTAGCAGAACATGATAGACTCATTTGCCAAAGCTGAATATCAATCAGAGTAACTTCTGCAAGTGGTTTGTTACCTACAGATTCAAAAAATTTCTTCGCATACCGCCTGTAAGCCGATTGGGTATTCTTGGCTTTTTGGTAAGTCCAGAGGTCGATTAATTGGTCATTGGTAACGGTAACTTCTGTCTGATTGAACATTGCCCGATCTTATGTTCAATTACAGCTCTCAGAATACTTTAAGATCGGACTTACTGACTGTATAGAAATGTTGCTGTTACATCTCGACCTTGAAGCACGTTCAGCCGTTTCTTGTGTACGAGTAAGTTTATTGATTTGGATTAGTTGGGGCGATCGCTATTTTCCTAAGTAAAGAAGTTCTTATTTGAGTTAGTTTCAGAACTTTTTCTGAGCCTGATTCCTTTCAAAAAAATGCGAGTATACAGAAAATAGCCAAATTAAAATCTCCGTTGATTCCATAAATGGCTTAGATTGGGATTTATATTGACGGTGGTATTAAAGGGGGTTATATGAGTAACACTAGAATTTGGGAAGAGTATTACGACCACTTTAGCTATTTCAACAAAGACGATATCCGTAAGGGATGCCAGCCTTTGATTATGGATTGGGGAGAGAAGCGAGACAATAGCATTGTCTTGATACATGGCTTAACAGATTCTCCCTATTTTATGAAAGCAATTGGTCAGCGTTTTCATGAACAGATGGGATTTAATGTCTTGATTCCCTTACTTCAAGGTCACGGGTTAAACGAGCCTAATGGAATGGCGGGTGTTTCTTTGGAGGAGTGGAAGCGCAACGTTGAATTTGCTATTGAGACCGCAAAAGAATTGGGAACAAAAGTCTCAATTGGAGGGCTTTCCACAGGAGGAGCTCTAAGCGTCTACATGGCTTTGAAAAATCCTGCCATCAACGGAGCTGTATTCCTGTTCTCTGCTGCCTTAGATCTTGCTGGGATCGAGGGAAATATTAAAGAAATTTTATTGAGAACTCCGATTGCCAACATTCTCGATTTCTTTGAAGACAAAGATTTAATTTCTAAGTTTAAAAAGCTAATTTCTGAGATTTTCGATCGAGATAAAAATCGAAAAGATCAAAAGGACACGGCTCAATTGGAAGATAACCCCTACAGATACTCAAAAATGGATTTGGGAGGAGCGCAACAGCTATCTAGACTAATAAAGGAAATAGATAAGCTTACAGGAGGAATAGGTAAGAAAACCCCTCTTCATCAACCTTTATTTGTAGCCCACTCTGAGTACGATAGAACAGCTAATATCCAAGGTGTTGTGGAACTACTAATCAAAGCTAACTCCAGTAAAAACCGGTTTTTTAGAATTGGACAACATTTCCATGTTCCTCACGCAAGTGTTGTGTTAGAAGAACCAGTCAAAGCTGAAAAATATTCTCCTCTAGAACCCTCCAATCCTTTCTTTAATGAGATGATATCTTCAGTGCATGAATTCGTCAAAGAGCAACTCAGTGGTTAATTAACTTGGCATAAAAGATTTTTTTTGCCACAAACAATTGTTGCAAATATATAGTGCGATCGCCCTACTGACCATCCCGAATATCCAGCGTCACCTCAACATTAATCGATCGCTCGTTCTGACCCAATATCTTCACCCTCCTAACCTTCCCGCGATATGGTGATAAAACAGAGGTCAACTTCTCCAATTCCTCATCAACTTTATCTAACTGAGTCTGTAGCGAGATAATTTGCTCCTGCTGCTTCTGCATCAAGGTTTGATAGTCGGATACTTTCAATGAGTGTTCGTGCTGTTGTTTTTGGTAACTAAGTTTGGCTTCATCGAGTGAGGCGATCGCTTTCTCCAAACCAATCGAAGCTGACTAACTCACGACGCTTTAAATCTGCTAACTGCTGTACTTTATCGGACTCGAATACTTGAACGTGCCAGGGGTCTTTGTGATAGAACTTAACATCAAAACCATTTACCTGCTGAACAATGGCATCTAACTGAAATTGAGCCTGTTTGAGCGTTACTAGTTCGGTCTGAAACTTTGGTTCTGGGACGGGTTTAAGTTCTCTGAGGGGTAATTTAGCGCGGTTGAGAGAGGCTTCTAACCTTTGCTTCTTGGCTTGTAGCTTGGTTCTTTCGGTAGTGCGTAGCGAAGCCATGCCGTAGGCTTATCGCTGATAATATCCCCGACATTAATTCTCTGTCCTTCTTCTACCTTCAAGTCTGACAGTTGGTTTAAAACTAGGGTGATGGTGTGACGATTGCGTTTATAGGTGGTTTGCTCTTGGGTGACTGCTGAATTTGCCTGCCCTAAAGGATACCGCTGCGCATATAAATCGGTATTGTTGGCATTGAGGAAGGCATAAGCCCCAATGCCTAAAAGTAGGTAGCCCAATAGTTTGTATATCTTCATCACAGTTCACCATGATTGGTTATCTGTTATCTGTCTTAGTCTATTGGGCGGGGTTTGGGTGTAATTTGGGTTCGGGTAGGGCGATCTGAGTTTAGGGAGGGCGATCGCCATCTGGTAATTTTTAGAAATGGATTGAGTAATTGTAAATTTTCTGGATAAATGATTAAAATCAACTGTTTTTATTAAGTAATTACTAGATAATACAAAAAACATTTATTTTTGTCGTAAGAGATCAATGAAAATTTTAGGATTGGAACTTAACAAGTTATTTCAGGGTGATCGAACATTGACTTATGTACGTACCACCTTACCTTCTTTCTTAATGGCTGTTATAGGTTATTTTTTTATTTTTATTTATGCTCTAAATTTTCCATCTGAGCAATTTAAGGAAATTTTTGGCTCTTTAACGTTAATAGTTGGTGGTTTTCTTTTTTCAGGTGCTTTGTTAGGCTTTTTATTTGGTGTTCCTCGCACAATTCAAGCTGAAATAGATGATCGAGAAGTTAGTAATCGGATTGAAGCCAACACAAATCTTGAACAAATTTCTGATTGGCTTACTAAAATTCTTGTTGGTGTAGGGTTAACTCAATTAAACTCTATATTAAGCTACACAAAAACTCATATTATTGATAACCTAACTCCAAGCTTTGGAGGTAGTTCAAATGGCTCTGGCAACGAAATTGCTACTAGCACTACTATTGGGGCATTTGTATATTTTTTAGTCTGTGGTTTTTTTATTGGTTATTTGTGGTCACGTGTTTATTTAACTCAAAGTCTTGAAGATGAATATAATAAAGTAAAAACAGAAATTAGCAAAACAAAAAATTTCAGCACTAAAATACAATTAGTAAGACAAATTATTGATTCAATTCCCGAACACAAATATAACAATAGTCTTGATTTTGCCTATCTTAAGAGTGATAATAATAAGCTGGAAACTTATCAAAATATTTACAAAAAAGTAGACAAAGTTTTAGCTAAATTAAAAAATCATTTGTCAGATGATGACTTGGGACTTCCTGAAAATCTTGATAAGTTTCTTAACAGCGTAGAGAAAGACATCGATAGAGATAATGAATTTTTCTTTTTAAGAGCAACTGATTATGTAAAACTAGGAACTATAGTTGCTCTCAAGTTAGATTTTAGAAAATCTATCAGATTTTTTGATAAAGCTTTAGAAATTAATAGTGCTTCTTATGAAGCATATATTTTTAAAGGTTTATGTCAATGGCAATTAAATTATTATGATGATGCTCTCTTGTGCTTTGATGATGCTATAAAAATCAATAGTAGGGGTTTTTCAGCTTTAAATAACAAATGTGGAGTTTTACTCGATAAAGTCAAACATCAAAGATTAAGCAAGCAACAAAAAGAAATAATATTGGAGCAAGCTTTAGATGCTGCCAAAAAAGCTATTATTATCAATCCCTACTCTCCAATAATTTACGTTAATAAAGGGTATATTTATAGTGAATTAAAAGAGTATAATAAAGAATTAGAATCCTATAGAAAAGCATTAGATATTGACGATAAATATACGCTTGCTTGGTATAATAAAGCTTGCTATTATGCAGCCAGGGCAGATAATGAACAAGAAGCTATAAACTGCTTAAAAAAGGCAATCGATCTTAATAAAGATATTATAAAATATGCTAAGGATGAAGAAGACTTTAAAAGTCTTCACAATAATGATGAATTTAAAGCGTTGGTTAATAAGTAATGATTTAGGTGATCGCGCTAACAGTTTCAAATTTGAGATATTGAGATATTTAAGTACAGTTTCAACGACCTGAAAATAAGAATTATTCTAACAAATCAAGTATTGCTAAACTTTTGACTTAGGTTTTACTGTCCTAATCTCCACCGTACCCACTGCATACTGTCCATTCAAAAGCGCGATCGCCCGTTCCAAACTACAATAACTGAACTTAATCCTGCTCCCACTCAAAACCGCCGTAGGCATTTGACTAGGTTCAATCGGAATCCTGACATCTTCTGGGAAATCTACCGTTAGTTCTCCATTTATGTAGATGTCAGCCCCAGGATAAGCTTGTTGTAGTTGTTCAAGTTCGGCGATCGCATCTTCATCATTAAAAGCTAGATTCCTAATTTCAGCTCTGGCAGCTTCCCCGACGGTGGTTATCACTTTGCTTGTAATAATCTGTGCGCCAGTCTTATAAACACCCTTGCCATCAGTAACTACAAACTCTTTACCCTCATTACCAATAATCAAATACTTGCCATCGGCACTAGTGCGATCGCTCGTCCAATAGCCTTTTATCTCAGCGTATACCTTATTAGTACTTGCGTTCTGATTGTAGATTCTGACAATGCCATCTCTCAAGCCTAGATTCTGACTGACTTTCTGAGTAATGCCCCCACCATTGGCTAGATAAATTCCTAAAGTAAGTAGGGCGATCGCAATACCTAATACCCATAATTCACCAGCCCCACCAGTCTTTAACCTCCGTCTCGGATTCGATACTGATATAGCCCAAACAGGCTCAGGATAAAATAGCTGTACTCCTTGCTTAGTGAAGGTATCGGAGAAACAGGCTAAAAGATGACCTAATGGGAGAGCGATCGCAGCTTTAAGACTGCCATGTAGAAAGAAATAGTTAACACCTAGACTAACCGCAGTAATGGCAGCCGTAGCCAGCAGAGAATGAGTAATCGAGCGATGGGGAAAACGATCCTCTATCCAACTGCTAATCGGATAGAAGATTTTGCCAATGGTGCTAGTAGTGGTGTCTATGTCAGGTATCTGAGAGCCAAGAATAGCTAAACCCAAGGGTAAAGGTTCGGCAGTTCCCAGGATTAGAGATGTTCCAGAGAGTGCGATCACACAATGGGTTACGCTCATCATAAGCGGTAAAGAGTTGAGTTACTTTACCAGTTTGAGTTTTGGTAGGGCAGCTGTCAGTTATTAAGGTCACTGGTCACTATCATAATGTTGATAGTAATTCTTGCTCTACGAGATGCAATCATGAAAGGAGGAGGATGAGAGATCATGACTGATAATTTCATTGTTCGCCCAATTAAAAGGACAGAAGTAAATTTGATGATGGATTGGGCAGCGGCAGAGGGCTGGAATCCAGGTCTTCATGATGCCGACTGTTTTTATCAAGCCGATCCTCACGGTTTTTGGATGGGAGAGTTGAACGGAGAGCCAATTGGATGCTTATCTACTGTTGCTTACGACGAGCATTTCGGCTTTCTTGGTCTTTATATTGTCAAGCCTCAGTTCCGAGGTCAAGGGTTTGGACTTCAAATCTGGAAAGCGGGGATGACCTATCTTGGCTCTAAACGTAATCTTGGCTTGGATAGCGTCATAGCTCAACAGGAGAACTATCAAAAATCAGGTTTCCAAGCTGCTTACAGGCACATCCGCTATGAGGGCAGAGGAGGGGGAGAAAGCGCAGCGAACCTCATCAAACTCAACACCATTCCTTTTGAGCAGTTAGTGACTTACGATCGCCAGCATTTTCCAGCCCAGCGCCGACTATTTCTGAAACATTGGATTGAACAGCCAGAAGCAAAGGCTCTTGGTGTTCTTAAACAAGGAGAGCTTGTAGGTTATGGCGTACTCCGAGCCAGTCACACAGGAAGCAAGATTGGCCCTCTGTTTGCCAATAATCCGCAGATTGCAGAGGAACTGTTCCAGGGATTGAAAGCTAAAGCTCGTGACCAGCCGATTTATTACGATGTACCAGATGCTAATCCAGAAGCTCTCAAATTAGCCGAACGCCACAGCATGAAACCAGTTTTTAGTACCGTGCGAATGTACACCCTCCGAATCCCTCCCATATTTATTGAACAGGTATTTGGTGTAACGACATTAGAACTTGGTTAATCCCCAAAAATCCCCAATCAGTATAGCGATCGCTGCGTGGGTAATTGCCATCATCACGGGTAAAGGGTGGAGTTACTTTTCCAGTTGGGATTTTGGTAGGGCAGCTGTCAGTTATTTAGCTCACTAGCGGTATAACGATCTCAGCCGAGCTGATTAATTGTTTCTCAAATGTAAACAATTATTGGATTTAACCAGTTCAAACAAGCGAAATATATTAGTATTGCTGTAATACCCTCAATTGAATTATTGCCTGTATAGTCTTTGTGGTTAGTTCACAAAAACCATGTTGCTCAAGAGTTCTCTGATAGGCTCAACAAGAAATTTTAGCTAACAGATCTAGATCTTATTTGGTGCGAAAAAATGACTAAATTTACAGCTTATGCAGCTTTACAGCCCCAAGAAAAATTACAATTATGGGAATATGAACCTGCCCCTTTAAAAGATAGTGAAATTGAAATTCGGGTCACTCATAACGGTCTTTGTCACACTGACATCCACATGAGAGATAATGACTGGGGAGTAAGTCAATTTCCTTTGGTGGCTGGTCATGAAGTTGTTGGTGTGGTTACAGAAGCAGGAAAAGATGTAACGACACTGCAAAAAGGCGATCGCGTTGGTTTGGGCTGGATTCGCAACTCCTGTCGAGTCTGTTATCACTGCTTACAAGGTGAAGAAAATATCTGTAAACAGGGTTATACAGGACTGATTGTGGGCAATCATGGAGGATTTGCCGATCAAGTTCGTATCTCAGCAGATTTTACCTACAAAATTCCTGATGCTTTAGATTCGGCTAGTGCTGCACCTCTACTCTGTGCGGGTATTACTGTTTATACTCCCTTACGCACCTATATCAAATATCCAGGGATGAAAGTGGGAATTGTCGGCATTGGAGGTTTAGGACATTTAGCGATTAAATTTGCCAGAGCGATGGGGGCTGAAGTCACAGCATTTTCTTCTTCTCCTGACAAAGAAACAGAAGCATTTGATTTTGGAGCGCATCATTTTTATCAGTGGGAGACTCCTGAATCCATGAAAGATTTAACTAGCTCTCTCGATTTACTACTTAGCACCTCTTCAGCTGAATTGGATTGGGATTTAGCATTTAGTTTATTGGCTAACAATGGTGTTTTATGTTTTTTGGGTATTCCTGTCTCTAGTATCAATGTGCCTTTAATTCCTTTGATCTTTGGGCAAAAATCTGTAGTTGGCAGTGTTGTCGGTGGTCGCAGATTTATGCAAGAAATGTTGGATTTTGCTGCTATTAATCAGATTAAACCCTTGCTTGAGACTATGCCTCTAAGTCAAGTAAACGAGGCAATGGATCAAGTTTTGGCGGGTAAAGCTCGTTATCGAATTGTCTTATTGTCCGAGGATAATTAATTGAGCCGATGAGATTGGCTAACTTACTGCCCTAACCTCTTCCTCGCACCTTTAACACTACCTAACTGCTTCAACGCCATTCCCGTCACCAGACAAACACCGCCAGTAATATACAGACCTTTATTACCAGTTCCCATACCAATAAACCGCACGATACCAAAAGCCGTGACTTGCAGCAATGATTACGGGCATTATTACAACATAGTTCTTATGTTCTAGACTACTTCAACCGTAACACCAGAGAGACACCAAAATTAATGCTGGAGATACCAAAACCGATTCCCGCCCCCTTGGTTAAATCTCCCTGATTGATGACTGATAGGGCTGTTCCTGTAATGATTCCTGCTAGATGTAGACCGAGAAATAGCTTGAGGATGTTGTGACGCTCAAAGGCTATGGCTTTACTGATTACCGCCGTAATTGCTTCTCCCCTAGAGGGTGTTCGAGCAGTATTTTGGTTTACACTCTCGCTCTCTGGGTGCGCTGTCTCCGAACTCTGGCGAGAATCTTTTTTGTCGTTGTAGCGGGGTTTTCCATCATCGAATCAAAGGTTTTTCTAACTGCCTGCTCAGATTTATGAACTTCTTCGGCTAGTTCCTGCACCGAAAAATCTCTGTGCTTCATGTAGTCTACAGTTAGATAATTAAAAGCAGTTAAATTCTGAGCAGCACTGTATTGGGCAGCTACATCTACGGAAGCTAATTGTTGTTCTTGAATATCTGCTAAAGGATTGGTATCGACATAGATTTGTTCGGCTGCGGAATCATTAATTTCTATCTGTTCTGTATCTGTATGAACTAGTTCATTAATGTTGTTAGTTTCTAGTTCGTTACTAACAGCTTGAGTAGAATTATTAGAAAGTGCAGTGGACGCTTTAGTGAACCCTTCCATTGCTCCTGTAGCCTCGATATGGGCGTTGAGTTCGTCGAGGATCTGAACTTGTTCGTCAGTGTATAATTTCTTTCTGCCATCCTTTATTGCTTCCAGGTCATACCCCAGTTTTATTAAGTAATCTCGGCGTTGATAAAAGTAGGTCTTACCAATGCCATATCTTGAGGGTAATGAGGAAGCTGATAGCATAATCGATTCATTAGTTCACGAACATTTCCATCCTCGTACAGAACTAGTTCGTTTACATCAGTATTGTCGCGGAAACTTATCAAAAACTGTTCCATTTTGACAATCTTTCACCTAATTTTTATTCTCAATAGATTTTTTTCTGATTAATAGTGTTAGCTGGTAAAATTGAGTCATAATTTCAGTCACTGCTCATCAGTTATTGTTGGTTATTTTAGGTAGCAACTTCATGACTAATCAAGTAATTTATCCTCACATAGAAAAACCCAACGCGCACTTGCCAGCACGTCTGCAACGTATTCAGCGGATAAGAGTCGCTCAAATTGTCATGGACTATCTAGCCTATGGTTGGTCAGTGTCGGAAATCTGCCGTCAGCATCCTTATTTAACTCTCTCAGAAGCTCATGCAGCAATGGCTTACTACTTCGATAACCAAGAGGAAATAGATCGCGAAATTCGCACCGAATGGGAAGAAGCAGAACAGCTCAAACAACATTCGCCTCCTTCACCATTTTTGGTGCGGATGCGAGCTAGTGGATTACTATAATCGTGTCCGTATCCCTTTACATGGACGTTCACGTTCCCGAAGCAATTACTTCACAATTACGTCGTCGTGGAGTAGATGTTCTAACCGCAATTGAAGACGATGCGGCAACTTTAAAAGATGAAGAACTGCTGGAACGAGCGAGAATACTGGGGCGAGTCCTTTTTACTCAAGATATTCGTTTCAAAGCCTTGGCAGAAGATTGGCAGCGTCAGGGAAAACCCTTTGCTGGTTTAGTGTTTGGGCATCAATTGAGGGGAACTATCGGACAATTTGTCCGGGATTTGGAGGTGATTGCTATGGCATCATCCGAGTCAGAATGGTTAGATACAGTTGAACATTTACCTTTTCGTTGATCTGTTAAGTAGTTCATACCAGTTAATTGTTGAATTTTTCTAGTTATTTTTGTCTTTTTGTTCTCTGCTTGAATAACTTGAACTTCTAAACTTTCCCCCTGCTGCCACATACTCAACATCTGCGTTGTCGAACCATTACCAAATTGGTAGTCAATCTCAATTAGTTGTCTTTGTTGACTATAAGTAGCTAATTTAGATTGAGCTAACACATATTCTCTCTCTGCTGCTTCATACTCCAACACCAAACTCAAAACCTCCTCTCGTAACTGGGATTTAACCTCAGCTTTGCGCCTGTACAGATTAGCTCGATATGCTTCCAATTCAGCACTTTTAACTGACAGATCGGCGATCGCAATATGATCTCGCTGCATATCTCCACCACCGAAAACATTAGCTGCTATGCGGAGGGGATCGCTTGATATGTAATTCGTCCAGCGTTTTTTAGAAGTATGCTCGATCCGTTTTTCTGCCACGACTAACCGCTTGTCGATGAGGGCAATTTGTTCGTCTATGGCGATTAATTCTGGGGAAGATGCGATCGCTTTTTGGGTTAATTGGTCGATACATTCTGTGGTGTTGTCTATACAAGGGATAACGTTGGGTTGGGCGAACAGCCGTTCGCCCCTACTGGTGACTGTTAACTGATTTGGCTCTACTGTTGGCGATGGTTGGGCGATCGCTGCTGACTGCCAGAGTAACAACGGCAGTGAGATGATGGTCAGATTGACCAGTCCATTTAACTTTTTTGATAGTGCCTTCATAGGGTGCTGTCACGGTGCTGAGTTGATGGATTTGATAGTCGAGGGTTTGTATCTGTGTTTCAATTTGGGCTTGACTGTATTCTCTTTCTGCCAGCAGTCGCTCTCTCTCTACCTCTTGGCTTGCAATTGCTTGCTGTTGTTGTTGGAGGGCGATCGCCCGTCGGGTCTGTTCTAGCTGTCTTTGATATTCGATGTAAGCTCTTTGTTCTCTGGCAGTGGTGAGTTTGCTCTCTTGCACTTCTAGCTGGATTTGTGCTGACTGTCGGGCAGTTTCTAGGTTTTTCAGGTTGGCTTGTTCGTGTGAGAGGATGAGTTTGATGTCGCCACCTTCCTTAGACCGATGACTGGGGGAAGTCTGAAGTTGAGTGAGAGAATCGATCTTTTTCTGCTGTAGGGCGATCGCTCGTTCGGCTTCGGTTAACTTCTGCTTATGAAGTTTGATGGCAGCTTCTTCTTCGGCGTAGGAGACTGGAGGAAGTTCTGCAATTTCGGGGATGGGTTTGGGTTGGGGAATTGGGGTTAATGGTAGGTTGAGTTTTAAGAGCGATAGCTGTAGCTGTTTTTTCTTAGCCTGGAGGCGGTTGCGTTCTGAGATGCGATCGCTTAAGGCTTGTCCTGCGGTTACTATGTCTCCTGGTTTAACTTTGAGGTCAGTCGGATTAGACAGAGTAAGTTCGATTTTGATATTGCGGGGTTCGAGGCGATTTTTCCTGGTTTCTGGTGTTGCTGGGAGAGGAGGTAAGGGTGCAGTAACGGAAGCAAAGGCAACATTTTCAGGTAGTCGATTGTTGGAAAGTTGAAGAGGTAGTAATTCGCATCCAACTAAGGCGATCGTTATTCCTGCTGCTGTCAAGTATGTCCACGCTTTTACAGGTAGTAAGGTCAGGCGATTGAGGGAATTATCGTTACTAGAATTATCTACTGATCGGTTCAACTGAAAACTGTTGACCCCCATCTCTTGGCAAGCACTAGATGGGATAGCTGCGCTAATAGTCATTGCAGGAGATACGCTAACAATATTTGTTTCGCGTTCAGCTTCGCTGCGCCAAGAGCGATCGCCACAGGTGTAGTCTGGGAACTTGTGACTTGTAACTTGTGACTTGTGACTTATTTTCTGTTTTTTCCACTTAGAAATTAGTTTACGAGAGCAGCCAACTCCTGTGGTTTCTCTAACGTATTCAATGAGTTGGTTATAAGAAACGTTGATGGGTGCAGTGTCGAGTGCTTGAAATACCTGTCTGATTCTGCGCCAGTGCGGAGTGCCTGGGGTGGGAAAGCTGATTTCTGAAGTAATGGTGTTAGGTGGATAGGAGCAGAGGTGCGGAGGTGCAGGGGAGATTTTCTGTTGTAAGAGTGCGATCGCACTATAATCTTGTTCGTTCTCTCTTAGATTGTTATGAGTAGTTGGTTGGGAGGATTTGATGTTGGCTGTGAGATTTTGCAGCAGGTTTTTGTTGACTTCGGTATTGAGCCAATCGGGAGAGTGATTTTTGAGAAATTTTCTAACCGCTCTAAGCATCTTCTAAACGTTGGTAATAGGGCTGGATTTCTAGTAGTTCGGCATCTTTACCAAAGCGACAGAGAGCCGTAAGAGAGGTAAGTTCGGCTACTTTTTTCTCGGCAAATCTGAATTTTTTAGCTACCTTTTGGCACTCAGTCTGGTCAACTGGTAAGACAATTTTGGTGCTGGAGTTACCAATCACATCGGCGGATAAATGGCGTTCGGATTGGGAAGCCATGACTAATGACAAGCCATATTTGCGACCGTCGGCTATTATTTGGTCACAAGCACTACCTTCTTTTTTGGGCATTTCCTTGGCTTCATCGATAATTAAATAGGTCTTGGGTAATTTGCCCTGTATTTCTCCCTGTAAGCGGTGTTGGTTCATTAATTGCCATGCTAAAGACTCAGCTGCGATCGCTCTTAATTCGGTGGGTAATTTGGATAAATCGATCCGCACCAGCTTCTCGTTAAACTCTGGTTGGGGACGGCTGAAGACTCCATACTGAAAAGTAGCAGCTAGCTTCAGCTTCAATTTCTGACTTTCTTTACATTCGGTTCTGAGAGTAGTTTGGTTGAGGGGTGGTTTGTGGATTTGGATTAAATAATTCTCTAGCTTAATTAACTCTTGCCAATCGGATAGATGTTCGTAGTAGCGGATTTGAAAAGCTTCCCCTGGATAATGGTCTTTAAGCAAGTAACGAATATGATGGTGTCCATCGATGCGTTTTTGAATGTCTCTAGCAGCACCGATGTAAACCAGTTGGTTCTGATGGAAGATGAAATAGATACCACTGGTGTTAGGTTTGCCGACAGGAAGTGTTTTAAGATTGATACTTTCGGCTAATTCCTTCTTCTCCTCATCTTGAAATGCCGTAGCTACTCTGCGGTTCAGTTCTTCCTCAATGTCATCAAAGTTGGGTGGTTCTAAACTCCATGTCTTTTGTCGCTCCTGAACTATACCCCGTTTGAGGTAGCAGGTTTTAATAATTTCAATCAGCATCCCTTCTTGATTGGGACCAAGACGCAGGGATTTCTTCAAAATCCCCGCCATCTGAATCGCCTGTAAATTAGAGCCTCCCCCTTCAGGGTCGAGATTGACTACCAGAGGATTGATACCGTAAGGAGATGCCATGTGTATCGGATAGCAAGTCTCGCCGATAATCTCCTGATCGCCGTGAAAATCTAGCAGGATAACCTGCATCTGGGGGTAAGTCTGATGGAGAGAAAAAGCGATCGCCTTCAACGTCTGCGTCTTTCCACTACCCGATGCCCCAATAGCTACGATATGCCCATTGGGTAAAGCTTCGGGATTCCAGTAATAACCTTCTCCCAAATGAATACCTGCATCTTCTAAGGATTGAGTATTTTTGGTAGGTTCTGGTTTGAGGACGGCTACTGGTAATGGCTTTTCTTTAGGAGCAAACATGAACGAGGTATTAGTTAGGGGGTTTAATACCTGTTATCGTTTATTATTGGGGGTTTTTGGTGTGATCTGAGGTTGAGAATGAATAACTTCAGGCTAAAATCTGTAGGTTAAATAAAGTTTTAAAGAGCAGCAATGCCGATTCCCTCTGAAATTCAATCTCTTATCGAAGGTTTAAACTTGGAATTAGAAATAACGGAAAGGGAAGCAAATGAAGGTTTAAGTTTGGTTAGACCTGTTTTATCTAGTTTTCCCGATAACGTTAGACTAATTCAATTTGTAGCTCTGTTTAACAATGGTTTGCTATTTGTAGAAATTTCCCGCAGGAGAATCCGAGCGATTGTGGAACGTCTGGATGCACCCGATATCACGACGGCAGAAGTTCAAGAAGCTGGAGAGGATTTGGGAGTATTATTAGGGCAGTGTTTGGAAGCTAAAATAAGAGGCAAAAGAATTCTCGATATTCTGAAGGATTTGTCATGAAGAAATTACCTGACGAGAAAACCCTAGACGAACTGTTGGATTTGGCGAAGGATTTTGAACAACAAGCTCTTTCTTTATACGAACGAGCTACGGAAATTGATGAGAAATGGCGAGTTCGCTTGGAATCTAAGCGTAAGGTGGCAATGCAAAAGTCTGATGGTGAGTCTAGTTGATTAGTGCTGAATCTCTAAAATCCTCACCACCAAATTCCCACTGGCATAGTAATCCCCCAACAATCTCAATACATCCTGTGGACTAGCAGCAATCAACCGCGCATAAGCAACATCACTCCCTGGTTGCAAAGTAATGGTGTCATAGCGGTCAATGTGGGTGGGAATAATCAAACCATCGGCATCGAAGATAGTTAGCGTACCGCTAAGATAAGTTAGCTCTTGAGGTAAAGCTGCGATCTTCTCGTATAAATCCTCATCATCGAGGAAAATATTGGTAACGGTAGTAGTTATGGGTGCTACTCGTTCGATCTTCATTACTACGGCAACAATCTGACTTTCTTGAGAATTGCCCACCCGATAGGTAGTTCCCAGTTCGTCTTTAACCAGTAAGTCATTTTGATTGAGGGGTTGAATAATCTCGTATGCCCTCTCTATCGGTTCTTGAGTAATGGCGTTACGTCCTTTGATGTGTGCCTTGAGTAAGTAACGAGATGCGTCTTGGTTAACAGTTTCAATTGCCCCCGACGGTAAGCCTAGTGCTTGGTTAAAGTTTCTAACTATGCCTCCTGCTGAGTTAATCTGAATACTGAGAATGGCAAAGATTATCAAGATAAACAGGACAAACCATTCCGCACTGCTGCCAGTAGACAATCTTAGTCTGGGATTGGCGGGACAAATAGCCCTAACTTTAGAAGGGTAAAACAGTGCTACTCCCGACTTGGTAAAGACATCGCCAAAGAAGCCCCAGAAGTAGCCAGAAACCATGCCTAGATAGTATTGATAGCCGAAGAAGGTGACGGGGAAAATCACGATGGCAAAGATAGCTAGTGCCAGAAAACTATGGGTAATGGAACGATGGGCAAAACGCTTTTCTATATAGCTGCTGATAGGAAATAGCACTCGTCCCGAATAACTTTTCGTGGTGTCTACATCTGGTAATTGTGATGCGATCGCGCTGAGAATTAATACTACTGGATCGGCAGTACCCAAAATTATTGAGGTAGCAGCCACAGACAAAGCTATGTGCGTCCGCGACATCATTTTAAGTTACAAGTCATAAGTCACAAGTCACAAGTTAGTTTTGTTTGAGTTTTTTGACTGAGGAAGAGAGGATTTTGATGATTTCTCTGGATTCTTCTAGCAGCTTGCCAAATTTTTTTTCGTCAATGGTTTCAGATTCGATTAGGATTTCCAGCCAATATTCGGTTTCTTGAGCCTCCTTATAAAAGTCAAAAGTATTAAGTCAAAAGTCACAAGTTTTAATTTTATTTACTTGTAACTTGTAACTTATAACTTGTAACTTCTTATCGATGGAAGTCCCCGAACGTAATAGCTGTTTGCCTAAAGTTCTCTTAATTCCTGGAGTTTCATCAAGCCAGCTACAAGCTTTGATAATTCTAATAGCAAAACTTTTAGTTCTATCTTGAATAGAAACCTGCATTTAAGTCAAAAGTAAATTTGAGTCGCAAATTGAAATTCATAAATAATAAGTATTTTTAAAAGAAAATGAATTTTAAATCTACAAATGTAAACTCTTTTAATCCAATTTAGACCTACAGCTTTGTAATGTCAAAAACTTGTAACTTGTGACTTAAAACTTGTGACTTTTATTGTCCGAGCCTTCCTTTTTTGCGAGGCAAGCTGTAGACAATAATGCGAACTACGGCTACAGATACCGTGATAATCGCTCCAATTAAATAAAGTGATTTGTCGTTAAATCCGCGTCCGATAAAGCGAATAATCGCCAAACACATTAAAGCAGCGATGATATAGGGAGTGATATCTAACCATTGAGTATGGTCTAATGCCTGACCATCCAGACCTAAATATTCTTCTCTAACTACTCGTTTGGCTAACATGGGATTGCCCCCAACTCTTTGCTGTAGGGAAGATAATTGGGCGGGAGTGAGTTCGAGGTTTAATTCCGCAGCAGCTTCTAGCATAATGGCTCTAGTCGCCGAATCTTTCATTGGTTCGAGTTCGATTCTCGGCAGCTTGAGAAAAATGTCTCGCGCAGTCGGATAGGTAGCTAGTAGTAAGATTGGCTGTCCTTGGGTGTGGAGTTGGTCTAACCAACAGCGCAAGGAGACGGGAAAGCGATGGGCATTGTCACAGATGAGAAATGCGGTATTGACTAACAGCCAGTCAGCAATCTCTTTCATCAATCCCATTGTGGAGAGTGCCTTACCGTCGAGATTTTCTGTATCCACTCCCAACTGTGCTGCTATTTCACTGAGGATTTGCTTCACCGTTCCTGGTTTGGTGACAGCTATCTGAAAGTTCATTTCAGTCAATTCGGCGGTGATAGCTTGAGCTAAGAAGGTTTTGCCACAACCAGCTTCGCCGACAACCAATAAACTAGAGTTTGCCTGAAGTGCTGCGACGATGCGACGGAATTCTTTACCTCGATAGATTTGCAGCGAATCAGAGCTTTGATGGGCAGACAGAGATTGTCGGCGCGAACCATCCCCCGACACCACATAGGTATAAATTCTCTCTTCGCCGTTAGCTAGCTTTCTTCTGTGTCTTTTAATTGGCACGTTTCAATTCAAAATTCAAAATTCAAAGTTCAAAAATTATTTCTTACGATTTTTCTTGGTTTTGACAATAATACTTGCCAAAATTTTTATTAGTTCATTGGCTTCATTTAATAAAGGAACTAAACGAGAAGAACTGATAATTTCAGCAGCTATTAGCAATCTTAACCAATATCTAGTTTCTCTGGCTTCTTTCAAAGATATCTCCAATTTGTGAATAAAATCGGCGGTACTTTGCGCTGCTTGAGATTCTTCTACATTCGCGCCGATAGAAGTTCCAGAACGAACTAGCTGTCTTGAGAGTTCCCTACTTACACCAGGAGTAGAGTTTAGAAAATCACATAGCTTAATTATTCTCAAAGCAAATTGAAATGTTCGCTCACAAATATCAAGTGGTTTATCAGACATTAATTTTGAATTTTGAATTCCTAATTTTGAATTTTATAATTTTTTTCTGCTTCTATAGGGGCAGGGGAAACGGAACTACTATGAAACGGAACTGGGATGAAAGTATTGGTTTTTGGTAGAAAGAAGGGGAATTAAGGCGATCGCTCTGGGTACTTTGAGTTTAGATA
>CALNYB010000009.1:0-4311 GCA_942490675.1 Cyanobacteriota bacterium
CGCCCACCGTTAAAACGGTGGGCTATTATCGATCGCCCCTCTGGGGCGGGGATGTCCGAGAAACAGCGTCCCGGAGGGACTGCCGAAAATAGCCCGGTGTTTCAACACCGGGCACGGAAATTTGGCTCCCCCCTAACTCGTAGATACGCCCGGTGATGATCAACAATCGCCTGTGGTCTTCTGACCTGCGTCGCTTCTCTATACCCCGTCACTGCGTTGTCCGATTTTACTCTGTGATACCGAGATGGTTATATTTTTTCCTCGTAACTGCTTTTATTATTTACTTTTTATATTTGGGATGGTTGTATGGTTCCATGAAAAATGGGACGTCTGATGAGACGGCTGCCTGATAATCAATGGTTATTCCCCTAATAAAGAGGTAGAAAATATGCCAGGAGCAATCGCAAAAAATGCTCAAGAAGGTACCAGACCCGAATACTTAGCCCATATGCACTATCTGCTTTTGGCACAGCAATTCCTGTTCCACATCCAGAGGATTCTGGAATTGACCTCTATTGTACTCTTGGAGTAAGAGTTGGACGAAGATTTCTAATTAAAAATTATTATTTGGTTCAAGTGAAAAGTTCTAATGATCCAATTGTGTACAACGGGAAAGAAGAAGTTAAATGGTTACTATCACATAATTATCCTTTTTTGATTTGTGTGATAAATAAAAAGGCTGCAAGAATTGAACTTTATCAAACAAATGTCCTTTCAACTCTATCAGCCAAAACTTTTATTACAACCATCTCGCTATATCCACAAAGCAATCAGGGAAAAGACTATTTCCCTGAAATAATAGATGATACGCATGTCGAATTGTATCTTGGAGACCCAGTTGTAAAATTTAGTGTACAAAACTTTGACAACAAGGATTTCAGAGAAAAAACAAGCCAAACACTAAAATCATGGATAGAACTAGATCAAGAAAATATTGACTTAAAAAGTACAGGGTTTTCACTTTATCGAATTCCTGAGACTTGGCAGACAAACATGCCAGTTCTTGCCAAGAAATTTATAGGTAATTTCAAAGATTCTCAAAAAAACAAAGCAGAGGAAACTAAATTCAATGAATTATTCTTAAAATATTTATCCCAATTAATAAATCAGGCTGCTTCTGAGCTAGACAGAGGAAAATATGACTCATTAATTAAATTCATAACACACTACATTCGTGTAAATGAAATGGAAGATGGGTTTGCAATACTAATTCTTCAGTTTTGTATAAATGAAGGAAGTAAAAGATTTGGTATTCCTAGTAAATTATTAATATATAAAAATGATTATAAAAACGCATAACAAAAAAATGCAAATAGGAGTCTGCCCCCTATTTGCATTATGGGGTCCACTTTAACTGTTATCAATAGGGGGAAATACATGCCAACTAAGTTCAGATTAGAAGAAACTTGTTATGTCCCAGTATCGCTTCTACCTGACGAAAATAAATATCCAGTTTCTATTTATAGAACGACTATTAAAGAGATAAGAAGCAAATCTGTAAAAGTTCAACAGAAAGATGGGGGTATATCGGATTGGATTACTACATCTAAAGTTAGTAAACATATAGGGATTTTAATTATAAGCATAGGTGACTTTAGTAGTGAAGAAGCTTTATTGAATCCATTAGCAAAAAGTATACTTCAATTTTCTAGATTATTGTTGGATGATGATTCTGTGATGTTAGTTAAGGTTAGATCAATCGGTGAATTGTCTGTGTGGTGGAAACTTAATGAAGCTGCTTATAGTCATGTGGTACTGATTGGACATGGTTCTCCAACCAGTATTTTTTTTGGTCATGGTGGGGGAAAAACACCTAATGATTTTAAGAAATGTTTTTTAACTGAAAGTCAAAATAGAAAAGTTTTTATTTCATTATGTTGTGAAACTGGTAGGAATTCGTTTGCCTCTTCGTTTTCAAATATTCCTATATGTAGCCATTTGATTGCACCATATCATTCTATTCATGGATCTGTTGCGTCGCAATTCTACCAAACTTTAATGTGTTGGCACCTGCTAGATGCGAGAAGTATTAAAATTGCGTACAATAAAGCTCAAAGAAGTATTCCTAAAAAATATATTTTTAGATCATGGACGGATGGTTGCCATAATACGGAAATGGCAGGCTGGAGAGGCTGGTAGTTTAGATATAATCAAACAGGGGACTGCCCCTTATTTATTATTAAAATTAAATATATAAAAGAAAATGCTATTTGAAGACTATACTCTATTCGATCTTGACCTACTTGATAGCTTTCATCAACTTATTCATGATGAAGACCAGCGTATAGAGAATGATATTGAACTAGATGTAGAAATATTCAATCATAGTAATTGTCAATGTGAAAATGAACATTATGAATTTGTCACTGAAAGACAAATGAAAAAAAAATTCAAGGTAGAGTTTAAAGATATAGGGTTTGAGTTGCTAATTGTTGGTTTATATAAACAATGCGAAATATACATAAAGATTATTGTTGACAATCAATTCCCAGATTTTAGTCGAGCTAGGAAGAAAAAATATTGTGATCTGCAAAAATCACTTGAGAATTATTCAGCTATTGACGAGTTGAGATTAATAAATAATTGCATTAAACACGAAGGTAAGGTATCTGCACCTCTTGCAAAGACCTATTCTCGTTGGAAGCAAGGTGATCAATTAGGAGATTTATCTGAAGTCTACAAACGGTTAAGTCAAAAGATTGTAAAATATATTATTTCTCATGAAAATTATATAAAAAACAGCTCTAGTTAGCCGCCATTTACTTGATATTATATAACAAATATTAACATGATAAATCCATCAATGCAGACTCGCTGAAGCTCGCCGGTTACCTCCACGTCATAAAAATATATAAAATAACCTGATATATAACCTGTAGTTATTCCAAAACATAAGCACAGAGCTATTCAATGGATGATAAAGATATACGAGAAATTCGTATCGATTTGATAGTGCCGACAAAATCTGTACTGATTTCTACAGCACGAGGAAAACGACTGCGTAAGAAGGAAGCTCCTTTATCAAGAGACGTGCGTGAGCATGTGGAAACGTGTCCATTCTGCCAAGGCAATGAAAACAAACCTGCTTCTACTGCGCTCTGATTGATGAGGCGTTATCCCTTGAAACAGCTTGTAAAATCCGACAAGCTCTGTAAAAAAAGGACTTGCTCCCTAAAAATCTACTTGGTCAGGCAGATTCATCGCCATGATGGACCTCATTGGTAGAAAATTTAATTTCGGCTTACCCACTTGAAACAGCGAGAAGCCAATAACACGAAGGACAAGAAGATGGATGGTAGAAATCGTTCAGATATTAAATCAGGTTTAGAAGTTAAGATTGTTCTTAAGAAAGACCAAAGGTCTGGTCGTCTCACGGAAGGGATTGTCAAAGATATATTGACAAATTCCTCATTTCATCCACATGGTATCAAGGTTCGGTTGGAAAGTGGAGACGTCGGAAGAGTAAAAGAGAAATGAGATTAACAGGTTATTGCGTATGTAAAGGATGTGGTTTCGGATTATATCCGTAAACGGGTTTCGTTGAATGATGAGTAAGGGAAGTAGCTGTGAACGCATCAACGTAGTTACGGAAAGGGGAGGAAGGTATTTGAAGCGTCCAACAAAAGAGCAGATGAGGGACTTACCGTTATTTAGAGGTATCAGTCTTGATAATATTGTTGTTGTGCAAGATAGAGAGGGTGCGGAAAAAGCGATAAAAGAACTCAAAGAGGCTCCGTGCCTCGGGTTTGATACAGAAAGTAAGCCATGTTTCCGCAAAGGAGAAGTGAATAAAGGCCCTCATCTTATTCAACTTGCAAATGAATCAAAGGCTTTTTTGTTTCCGACGAGATTTTTGCCTATCATTGCATCATTAGACAAAATATTGAGTGACCCTCATATAAAGAAAGTTGGTTTTGGTCTTGCTGGTGATAAAAAAATCCTGCAAAGGAAATTTGGTATCAACTTGTTAAACACACAAGATCTATCTGTAACGTTAAAAGATTACTTTAGATTAAAACAACGAGTCGGTATGAAAGCAGCTGTAGCAATGGTCTTTAAGCAGCGTTTAGCAAAAGGTGCTCAAACTTCAAACTGGGCGGCATTTCCGCTTCAGGAACATCAACTTAGATATGCTGCAAATGATGCGTATGCTTCGCTGTGTATTGAACTGGAACTTAATAATGCTATGAAATGTAAAACAGTTGCGTAAGTTTGATTGAGTGCCGCGAAATCAGACAGTTTGAGCAATGCGCTGTCCGTTTTTGTTTTACTCAAGCAGGTCTATCCGGCTGTTGGCTCTGTAGCCCTTCT
>CALNYB010000010.1:0-266742 GCA_942490675.1 Cyanobacteriota bacterium
GGATATGGAGGACAATCTCTTGCCGAACAAGAATTGGGGTGGAATAGAAAGACGATTCGTAAAGGAATTAGAGAGTTAAAAGTGGCATTACTTGTGTAGATAATCATTCAGCTAAAGGTAGAAAGAAAGCGGAAGAACATTTACCGAAACTCTTAGAATATCTCAAAAACCTAGTTGATTCCCAAAGTCAAACCGACCCAAGTTTCAAAAGCCAAAGACTTTATACAAGACTGAGTGCTGCTCAAGTTAGAAAGCAATTAATTGAGAAATTTGGTTATAGTGATGAAGATTTACCGACAGAAGAAACGATTCGAGTGAAGTTAAATAATTTAGGCTATCGTCTTAAAAGGATGTCGCCAAAGTTTTACTCTCAAAAAAATTCCAGAAACAGAGGCAATCTTTGAGCAATTAGCAATAGTTAATCAGGAAGCTGATGACGATCCTAATATTTTGCGTCTCAGTTTAGATGCCAAGGCCCGTGTAAATATTGGCTTATTTGACCGCGGAGGTAAAAATAGAAACTCGATTGAAACTAATGACCATGATTTTAATTCCAAAACAACTTCAACACCTTACGGGATATTTATTCCAGAGCTTGATGCCAGAGCTATTTTTGTACTTCAGCTATGGTTAAAAATTACCAGTGACTCTATTGTTGATATCTTAGAGGATTTCTGGCAGTCTGAAAAGTCTAACGCTTTAACCAAATAAAAACACTAGTGATTAATCAAGATAATGGACCAGAGAATCATTCACGGCGAACTCAATTTATGAAACGGATAGTTGAATTTTCAGAAGTACCAAGTCAATATACGTTTAGCTTACTACCCTCCTTATCACAGTAAATATAATCCCATTGAAAGAACTTGGGCGGTCTTAGAAAATCATTGGAATGGGAGTATTTTAGATGAAGTTGAAACGGCATTAAAATTTGCCCAAACGATGACTTGGAAGGAAAACCCAGTTGTTAAGTTAGTTACTCAAACTTATGATACAGGAGTCAAGCTACCAAAAAAAGCTATGTCAAAAATTGAGGGACAAATCCAACGTCTTACCAATTCTACAAATCAAGAATTACCAAATTTAGGGAAGTGGTTTATTGATATCTGTTGTGGAGCCAGCTAGTTTTATCATAATTAAAATAATCTAGGAAATCCATAAATTGATTCTACTATTTGTCATCATTGTACTCGAAAAAAGCCACGAAGTATAAAAATTTGTGCTGCGTATTTTGGGAAAGAAAGGCTGCCGACGGCAAACCTTTCTTTTCACTATATAAGAATGATTATCATTTTCTAAAAAGTGATTTCCTGAGTCTTTCTTGGATAATGTTATTTTTGGGAAGTCCTTTATGGAGAAATTCATAACAGACTGGGCAATGTATGACGAAATAGGAAACCTTGCTGTATCCAGCATGATGTATGAGTTAAAGAGAGCAATAAAATCTAAACCCTTACCCCAAGTGCGTCGAAAATTGAACAAATCCATAAAAGAGTTGGGTAAACAACATGGTGAAGTATATGATTCAGAAGTTAGAGATAATATTCTCTCTTTCTTAAGTCAATGGGCTTGTGAAATTCATGAACTAGATCCAGTTTTTTGGTTTCAATTCTAATTACTGGAATTTGTAAGGCACGAGAAAACCTTTTAAATGTTCAGTTTGTGGAACAAAAGTCGATTCCAATTTAGTTCATTATGCTTGTCATCGTACTTGTGGAAGCACCGAATGTCAGGCTATCTACAAAAAGCGTTCTATTGCTAAGGCAGATCGCCGTCGCCAACGTAACCGAATCGAACAACTAAAACAACAAGGCTTTGATTTGGTGACTTGTCACGAATGCATTCGTAACAAGTTAAGGAAATCAGAAAAAAGTCAAGCCAAAAGCTAAATCGTGTCAAACTCATAGAGAATTAGCAATTGAGCGATTTTATTTCTTTATGGATAAGAGTAAAAGACTGAATCGAGACCACGCCAAAAGAATTCAACGACCAATGGTGGAAGATCGAGTCATTGCCGAACACTTAACCGCTTTATTAACTCCAATCATTACATCTCAGTCGCGGTTTTTTCGAGAATTGGGACTTAGAGATAGGATTTTGACACTGCCTTTAATGGTAGCTGCGGTGTTAACTTTGTTGTGGAGAGACGTTCCAGGAGTAACGGAATTAGCGCGGTTACTCGAGACAGAAGGATTTTTATGGTGTGGGAAAACAAAGGTTAGTCAACAAGCCTTGTCTCAAAGATTTTTAACCTTTCCTGCTATTTTATTCGAGAACATTTTCACCGAACTTTTGCCTAGCCTGAAAGCCAGATGGTCGGCTCGTCACAATCGATCATTACCCGAAAGTGTTCAATTTACCTTGTCTAAATTTGACAAGATTTGGATAGCTGACGGTTCAACATTAGAGGCATTATTTTGCAAGCTTAAGAGTTTGTCAGAGGTAAAGTCGGGAAAATTAGCTGGCAAGATGGGTGTGGTCATTGATTTGGTCACACGATTGCCCATAGAAATCTGGTTCCAGGAAAATCCCAATGCTTCGGACACTCGTTTTGAAGAAAACCTCTTAGAGTTAGTTTCAGCCAAGACCTTGTTGTTACTAGATCGAGGATTTTATCATTTTCAGTTTTGGCAAAGATTAATCGATCGAGGAGTTGACTTTATTACCCGCAGGAAGATTAATGCTGCTATTAAATATCAACAATTTTTTACCGATAGTTATAGTTTACGCGATCCGAAGGCTATTTATCCCGCTTAGTTTGGGACGCGGAGCGTAATCGCTTGGTCAAGATCGGCTCCGGGACAAAAAAAACTCCATTTGTTACTCTGCGGTTGATTGAAGTCCGAGTTGGGAAAGTCTGGCATTCTTACTTAACTTCAGTGCTTGAGCCAGAAATATTACCTCCCTATGTTGTCATTGATTTATATCAAAAACGCTGGCGCATTGAAGATGCTTTTAATACAGTTAAGCGACTGTTGGGGCTGAGTTATCTTTGGACTGGTTCAATTAATGGCATCAAACTACAGATTTGGGCGACATGGCTATTTTACGCTGTTTTGGTGGATTTAGGAGATTCTGTCGCCGATGAGCTTTCACTTCCCTTCGACCGTATCTCCCTAGAAATGATTCCCATGCGGTCTTTATTATTTTCATGGTGCTTCAACTAGAGGAGAGGCTTCTGACCCAGTTAAATATTTTACCCAGCCTAATATTCAGAAATGTTTGGGTATTGTTAAAAGACAGCGAAAACCGAAGCAGAAGTTAATAATTGCTCCCTTTCCAGATAAACAGCTAGGTTCTGAGCAGTTTTTCTTTCAATCTCCTCCCAAACCCTATTTGACAGCTAGCTTACAGCCTTAACTTGTGACCAATGCTTGTGCCGTGTGCGAACAACAATTTGAGATGATTGGCTACAACCACTTAAAAACGCATGGGCTGACGACTGAAGAATACAAAAGACTCTATCCAAATCTTGCTGTAATTAATTCACGAATGAAATTACAACGAGGAACAGAAGCAATAAAGCGATCGCGTTATTTAAGCTACGAAGGAAAAAAGTCAGACAAAGAATTGTACGAATTTCTAACTGGTTGTTTGCTGGGCGATGGCAGTCTTGAAAAACGTCCGAGTAAGCGCAATGCTCGATATGCTGAAGGTGGCAGTAATCAAGAATATTTGGAGTGGAAGTATAAATTTATCAGTCAATATTTTTCTTGTTCGTTTAATGAACGCATATCTTCGCCCCACACAAAGACGGGTAAGAGATATCAAGGTTGGTGGTTGAAAACAACAGTACATCCAGTGTTAACGGAACTACATTCGCAATGGTATTCAAAAGTAAAAATTATTCCTGAAAGTTTGATAACCAAATATCTAACAGAATTTGCTCTGGCTGTTTGGTTTTGTGATGATGGTTGTTCTAGCGGTTCGGCAAGTTTGTATGTAATGAGTTTTTCCAATCGCGAAGTTCAATTCTTATCTTCATTGCTAAAATCTCGCTTTGATTTAAGCGGGAGTATTTTAAAAGACAAAAGCGATCGACCTTTTATTCGATTTAATGCTGATTCCAAACGAAAATTAAGCAAGATGCTTTCTAAGTTTTCAATTCCTGGGATGGAATACAAGCTAAAATTTTGACAAGCAAAGAATAAATTGAAAATATTCTTTTTTTAAATAAAATCTTTCAAATTGAATAATACTTTATTTGTGCGTGGGTTTATATTAGTATTATTCTTGGCAATATAATGTCCTGAAAATTTATGCCAATTTAAAATAGCTAGTATTGCTCGATCACAAAAATGATGTAATTTATTATAGTTTTCAATTCTTTCATATATATTATTGCCAAGACATTCACCTTGATGTATTATCCTATTTCTAATATCTTTCAAAAGATCGTCCCAGCTTTTGAGAATTCGATTCGCTTTACAAAATGTTGTCAAAATATCTTTGAAATATGCTGATTGGTTATTGTTTATTCCTTCTACCCATTTAAAATTATCTTTTTTTTGTTTTAAAAAACCTTTTCGACATCCAATATTTAAGGCATAGTTGTAGCGTAAAATCTCTAAAAAATTGGACATCAATAAAGTTTTAGTTTCGACATACAAATTGTTGTTTGCTAATATTCCCGTATTTATTAAACCTTTTAAGAGATATACATCTTTGTTTTGAAAATAGTAAATATATGTATTTTCAATAAACTTAACAATTTCAGAATCATCAATAACTTTGTTTTCGCTATTTAAGTGTGTAATTGCAGATATATATTCTTGATAGATTAATTGATTTTCATCAAAAACTTCAGTTCTAGCAATAGAAGCCATTTGCCCAGATGCAAAAGAAATTAACCAGCATATTGAATCAACTAAATCTTTGATATTATCTAAATCTGAATAATTGACTGAATTGATTTCAGCACAATGAGTTATTTGACCTTGAGGAAAAGCAAATAAAGTTATTTTAGGTTTTCCAGTAATATTTATATTAGTATTAGGAGCATGAAAATATGTAATATTAGTTAGATAAATTTTGATAGTAACTTTATTTGAAATAATTGTATTTTGTTTTAACTCAGCATAACTTATCTTTACTTCAAATTCTTGTTTCCATCCTGTATTACTAGAATTAATTGTCACGCGACTAATAACTACAGGTGTTTTAGCTAATAGAAGAGATGAAGAAGCGGAAACACTCGATAAATATACTCCTTTAGTACCTGCTCTAAGAGTTATGAAAGTACATGGAATTACAGTTGCGATGATAGAGCAATTATTTTTTTGTTTAAGATATACATCTGATCTTACAGTTTGATTCTGAGTTCCAAAATTACAACACAGTTTCATCTTGTCAAGATTGGCTTACTAATTTTTCCAGCCAATTCTAACCTAGCTTTAGCTCCTTGAGAAGTAAGCTGACGGCGGTTTATTAGTTCGTTCCAAATCTTAGGACTCTTGTGATAAATGCGATCGCATACTGCCGAAAGCTGGGAATTGAATTCAGTAATATTTTTGATTTTTATCTGTTTCCCTTCAATCCAGCAATCATTTTTGTCATTTGCCAGTTCAAAAGATTCTTGAAGAGATTCGTACAGCAATTGTTCTGCTTGTGTAATTCTGTAGCGAACTTCTCTTCTAGCAACACCATCAGTTTGTAATTCAGGAGATGTTTTCTGAATCTTTTTCAATGCTGCATACTCTCTGGCTCGTATTCGCAAAGATTCTAGTTCGGCAGCACACAATATTATTAGTGGTTTACCATTAGCAGTTAAATTCGGCACTGTTTCGGGTTTTATGTCGTCTACCCAATAACCGATAAGTCCATCGCTTTCATTGCTAGAATTTTCTTTCCGCACGTCAAAATGTAATATATTGAGATTATATTTTCTGCCTAGGTAAGCGATCGTGAGGAGTAAAATCTTTAAGTATAAATACTCAAGAAATAATTGGCGAAAATATCCCATAGGCTTTAGACCTCTTGCAAAAATAAATATGAAATCAAAAACTATACCTATTACCTATTAGCTATTACCTATTACCTCAACATAACCAAGGTTTATGAGACTTATGCAAGAGGTCTATTGATTAAACAATGCTATTTACCTGATTGGACAAAAGACAGGGCAAACGCATCTAAATTCTGTAAGCCTTACGTAGCAAGAGTTTTAAATTTTAGTAACAAAACTAAATAATAGCTAAAACCTTTATGGCGTAAGCATTGTAAAAATAAGGTGCGTTTGCCCTGGGACAAAAGACAAAACTAAGAGAAAATGATTTTAATAAAAATAATTGTTAAACCTTTATTTTAATGAGTCAATTAGCTAATATTGAAGTCCAAAATCTTAATCATTTAGGAATAATAGCAGGGATAATAGATGAAATAGTCATAGTAGACATAATAAATGAACAGTTAGGTATTAAACCTCAAGAAAAGTTAAATAGCGGACTAATTGTTAAAAGTATAATTTTAAATGCCATGGGCTTTGTTTCCAGACCCTTATATTTATTTCCGCAATTTTTTAACGATAAAGCGACGGAACATCTCTTCGGAGAGGGAATTTATCCAGAGTATTTTAATGACGATAAAATTGGTAGAGTTATGGATAAACTCTACAAAATAGGATTAAGTAATATCTTTCTATCAATTGCTTTAGTAGCCTTTAAGAAATACGGAATTGATAATAAATATTCCCATTTAGACTCGACATCGATCTCTTTCCAAGGAGATTATGCTAGATGTCAAACTGTAATGCCAGAAAATTTAGAGCCTGTACCTATTAAAATAGTTCATGGGTATTCAAAAGATAAACGACCAGATTTAAAGCAATTTTTAATTAATTTGATAGCAAGTGGAGATGGAGGAGTCCCGCTATTTTTGTCATGTGGAAATGGTAATGATAATGATAAAGCTAAATTTGCGATAATTTTATCTAATTTTAAAAAACAGGTAAATTTCGACAGTATATTTGTTGCGGATAGCGCGCTTTATAGTGAAGCAAACTTGCTTTTAATCAAGCATTTAAACTGGATAACTAGAGTACCATTATCAATTAAAGCTGCTCAATTCTATGTAAGAGAAACGCCTGATTCCGAATTTATTAAAACAGATATAGAAGGTTATAAAGCCGTTGAAAAAGCGCACCGCCCGCGCCGAGGTTTCCTCGGCGTAAGGACGGAGCAAGCAGAAAGTAATTATGGGGGTATAAAACAAAAATGGATAATAATAGAAAGTGAAATCAGAAAAGAATCCGATTTAAAACAGTTATCTAAAAGAATTGTTAAAGATGAGTTAAAAGCTAATTCTTTAGTCAAGAATTTATCCCAGAAGAAATATAAAAATAGAACGGAAATTAAAGCCGTATTTCAGTGCGAACAAAAAAAGCTTAAATATTATAATTTAGTCTTAAAAGATGTTGCAAAAACAACAGATAAAAAAACCAAGAAGACAGTTTATAAAGCTACGATAGTTTTAGAGAAAAAATCTAAAAAAATAGAATCAGAAAAGAAAAAAGCTGGTCGCTTTATTTTAGCCACTAATGTTTTAAAGAATTTAAGTCCCTCTGAAATTCTGACGGCGTATAAAGGACAACAATCTTGTGAACGAGGATTTAAGTTTCTCAAAGATCCTTTATTTTTTGCTGATTCAGTTTTCCTAAAATACCCGTCAAGAGTGGAAACTATGGCGATGCTAATGGGATTATCTTTGTTAGTTTATACTATTGGTCAACGGCAACTTAGAGCGAATCTAAAACAGAACAATACAGGGGTTAAAAATCAATTAGGTTCATTAACAGATAAACCGACTCTACGTTGGATATTTCAATGTTTCCAGGGGATTCACTTAGTTGTTTTAAATGGGGTAAAACAAATTGTCAATCTCACTGATTCTAGAGTTGAAACTCTTAATTATTTCTCCAAGCATTGCCAAAAATATTATATTTTGTCTGGTTAATTAATCCCTGTTGCTATCAAAAACTTACGCGCTTTCAAATATTATTATTTTTTAGCGTCAAGTTATTCTCAATAAGCCATATTTAATGATAACAGTTTGTTGTTTTTATCAGATTTTAGGATTTTATCCTTCGCGGTGCTAAGCACTCTTCCCCTGTCTAAAGTCTGAGAGTAAATACTTTGATAAAACTACAAAATGAAGTGCGTAATGGGAACTGAATACGAGGCCAAATTAAGAGAGCGCGCAGCCAAAGAAAAGGCCCGAGGTCGTAAATTGGGAGGCAAGCAACCTCAAGCCCCGGAAGCAGGTCCAAAAGCTAAAGACCAGGTGAATTTCACGGACGGAGACTCGCGGATTATGCCAGTTTCAGGAGGCGGGTTCGAGCAAGCAAATAGATGCTCACGCTTCGGTGGATATGGGCACAATGCTGATTGTGGGCAACCATATCAGTCAAAACCCTAACGACAAGCAAGAAGTAGAACCGGCGTTGGCACAACTCGAGCGACTGCCTGAAACTCTGGGTCAAGTTAAAAGGGCGGCCCTGGATTCGGGTTTTAGAGAGTGAAGACAATACCCAGAAACTGTCAGAAAACGAGATTGAACCCTACATCGCCTGCGGTCGGCAAACCCATAACTTAACCCTTGTAGAACGCTTGGCTGCAGCGCTAGTGCCACCGGAGAATCCTGATGCCCTCACGGCGATGAAGCATCGCCTGAAAACCGAAGTCGGTAAACAGTTCTATGCTAAGCGCAAATCTACGGTTGAACCAGTATTCGGCATTATTAAGGAAGTGATGGGTTTCCGCCGTTTCCTGCTGCGTGGTCTTAATGCCGTGACAGGTGAATGGACTCTCGTGTGTATTGCCTTCAATTTGAAGCGTCTTTGCACCCTCAGTGCGTAAAAACCAGGCAATATCCGTCCAAAATCAGGGGGTGAGCGATGGTCATGGTACTTTATGACCCATAATAACCAGAACAATCTCTAATTTTTGTAGGTTTTAAGCGTCTGTTAAAACGGTAGAATTCTTAAGCCCGACAGGCTCCTAGAGGAAAAACTTAGAAATAAAGCGATAAGCCTTCGGCATGGCTTCGCTACGCTGTCAAATCAACCTCAATCTACATATAGTGTGGCTTAGTTGATAAAACACTACCTATATTGCTTGACTTTTTTCTCTTTTGCTTAACTTGTCACCAATGATTCAGACCCATATTTTATTTTTACTACAATCTAAAGTGCGTAATGGGAAGTATTAGTTATCTCAAGATTGGTTTAAGATGGCTCAAAGGAGTTTTGCACAAAGGTCGTGTTTTACTTTCTCCTGTTGCACTGCTTTGTCATGATCCTCAACCTTGTTTTGCCTCTAAAAAAGCCAAGCAGCAATACTATGATGCCATCTGGTTTACCAGGATTTCGGAATTGAAATGCTTGAGGGTTTAGCTTCTCTCAAATAAATGTGTCAGGCAGTCAGGGTATGAAGATAATAATACAGGGAATTAAAAATAAACTAATTCGAGCGAAGCGAATTTGTTTTTGAGAATAACGAGGTGATTTTTTAGAGACAATGTTCCAAAAACGATAAAATAACAATCCAGCTAAAAATAACAAGAACAAATAGAAGATCCATGTTATCAATCTAGTGTCAGAAATCAAAAATTTAATTAAGCCTAAAACACCTGACGTACCTGCTACGGTAACAATAATGCCAACTCTATTGAGGAAATCCCAGCACCATTTCCAAATTTTTTCTAATTGATTTTGAAAGTTCTTTTTATTTGTCATTCCAAAATAACATCTATCTTCTAATTCTTATTTTCAAACAACCCACGATAATTGTCAGGATATTTTTGAGACTCCACAATCCTCACCACCAAATTCCCACTGGCATAATTATCCCCCAACAGCCTCAACACATCCCTTGGACTAGCAGCAATCAACCGCGCATAAGCAATATCGCTCCCTGGCTGCAAAGTAATAGTGTCGTAGCGGTCTATGTGGGTGGGAATAATCAGACCGTCGGCATCAAAAATAGTTAGCGTACCACTGAGATAAGTTTGCTCCTGGGGTAAAGCTGCAACCTTATCGTACAAATCCTCATCATCGAGGAAAATATTAGTCACGGTAGTTGTAATCGGTGCGACGCGATCTATTTTCATCTGACTGGCAACAATCTGACTCTCTTGAGAATTGCCCACTCGATAAGTAGTTCCCAGTTCGTCTTTAACCAGTAAGTCATTCTGGTTAAGGGGTTGAATAATTTCGTATGCCCTTTCTATCGGCTCTTGAGTAATGGCGTTGCGTCCTTTGATGTGCGCCTTGAGTAAGTAACGAGATGCATCTTGATTGACGGTTTCGATTGCCCCCGATGGTAAGCCTAATGCTTGGTTGAAGTTTCTGACAATACCTCCTGCCGAGTTAATCTGAATGCTGAGAATGGCAAAGACTACCAAAATAAACAGGACAAACCATTCTGCACTGCTGCCAGTAGACAATCTCAGTCTGGGATTGGCAGGACAGATAGCCCTAACTTTGGAAGGATAAAACAGTGCTACTCCTGATTTGGTAAAGACATCGCCAAAAAAGCCCCAGAAGTAACCAGAAACCATACCCAGATAGTATTGATAGCCAAAAAAGGTGACGGGGAAAATCACGACGGCAAAGAAAGATAATGCTAGAAAACTATGGGTAATGGAACGATGGGCAAAACGCTTTTCTAGATAGCTACTAAGGGGAAATAAGATTCTTCCTGAAAAACTTTTAGTTGTATCTACATCGGGTAATTGAGAACAAACTGCACTGAGACTTAACACCACTGGGTCAGCCGTACCTAAAACCAAGGAGGTAGCAGCTACAGCCAGAGCCATGTGAGTCTTATACATCATTGCCCCAATCTTCCTTTACTACGGGGCAAGCTATATAAAATAATGCGAACTACCGCTACAGAGACGGTGATGATAGCACCAATTAAATACAATGACTTGTCGTTAAATCCTCTTCCGATAAATCGAATAATCGCCAAACACATTAAAGCAGCAATGATATAGGGAGTGATATCTAACCACTGAGTATGGTCTAAAGCGTTGCCATCCAAACCTAAATATTCTTCTCTAACTACCCGTCTGGCTAACATGGGATTTCCCCCAACTCTCTGTTGTAGAGAAGACAATTGAGCGGGTGTAAGTTCCAGGTTTAATTCCGCAGCAGCTTCTAACATGATTGCCCTAGTCGCCCTATCTGCCATTGGTTCGAGTTCGATTCTGGGCAGCTTGAGAAAAATATCCCGCGCAGGAGGATAGGTAGCCAGCAGTAAGATTGGTTGTCCTTGGGTGTGGAGTTGGTCTAGCCAGCAGCGCAAAGAGACAGGAAAGCGATGGGCATTGTCACAGATGAGGAATGCGGTATTAACCAATAGCCAGTCAGCTATTTCCTTCATCAGTCCCATTGTGGAGAGTGCCTTACCGTCGAGATTTTCTGTATCCACTCCCAACTGTGCTGCTATTTCACTGAGAATTTGCTTGACCGTTCCTGGTTTGGTGACAGCTACCTGAAAGTTCATCTCGGTCAATTCGGCGGTAATGGCTTGAGCTAAGAAAGTTTTGCCACAACCAGCTTCGCCCACAACTAATAAACTAGAATTTGCCTGGAGTGCTGCGACAATGCGACGAAATTCTTTACCCCTGTAGATTTGTAGCGAGTCCGAACTGTCACGGGCAGACAGAGATTGTCGGCGCGAACCATCCCCCGACACTACATAGGTATAAATCTTCTCTTCGCCGTTAGCTAACTTTCTTCTGTGTCTTTTGATAGGCATGATTCAAGTTCCCACTCAAAGCGCGATCGCTTTAGCATCTTTGACAGCTTGCTCTTTAAATTTCTGAAGCTGCTGTGGTGACATACCTAAATTCATCGACTGCATTAATGCGTCAATAGCATTACTTGTCAGTTTTATCTCAAGCTCACTCGGCTCGTTGTTTCTTTGGTTCATTTACTACTCTCAGAGATAGAGGTTCATCTCCTTTATAAGCTTCAGCCCTACAATCTGAAAACAGTAATTTTTCGTCGATACTTGGAGAATTAATTTTTTTTCCGCTTCTATAGGGGCTTGGGAAACGGAACTACTACGAAACGGAACTGAGTCTAAAGTATTGATTTTTGGTAGGAAGAAGGGGAATTGAGGCACTCGATATGGGTACTTTGAGTTTAGATACGACTTTTAATTTTGCGATCGCTACTCTGAAAGACAAATGAACTCAAGCTCTCAAAAATGTCAGAGCAAAAAACTGATTGCTAGCTGTAACAGCAAAAAAACGATTCTAAGAATAGTACCTTAGCCATTATGGTTGATGAGTATCTTGAGGAATATGGCAATTCTTATGACTGGGAAGATAAATGGTGGGGAGACAAAAATATCACTTGGTCAGAAGCAATTGAAAGAGCATGGCGATCGCGCTTTGAAAATGGCAAGATGCACGGTCATCAGCGTCGGGTTGCTCATAAGCTCGAAGAAGGTTTAGAAGTTTCTTTAAGCGACAATATTCAGCCCGATGATTTTAATAACGAAGAAGAGCATTTATTCTTGGATTAAGTCAGTTACCGATAGAGTTAAAGGTCTTGGTGTTACTACAGCCTATGATGTTGCTCGAAGATTAGGAGCATGGTAAAGGGTGCAGCCTACTATGGTTTATTTACACGCGGGGGCTGCGGAGGGTGCAAAGAAACTAGGTATTGAAGGCGAGATAGTATCTTTGAATGATTTCTCACAGGAGATTCAGAAATTAGGGGCTACCCATGCTGAAAACTTTCTGTGTATCTATAAAAACTTTTTGAAAATTGAAATTTGTAGCAACTTCAATTAGATTGCTAAGAGCCTAAGTATTCAATTTTAATTACATTACTCTCTCCTTCTTCAAATTCAAACTCTGAATAATCTTCTTCAGGAAAAAGTTCGTCATATTTTTCAAAGGCTTCTTCTTTGATAAATTCTTCGTGAGTGGCTTGCTCAACATTGACACAATCCCGATCTATAACTCTAAATTCCACCTCAACTTCTCTTGATAGGGTAACTGTAGAACGGACTTTGCATCGATATAATCCAATTTTGTGATTTGGTTCTGAAATAAATTGTTTGGCTTCTAGAATAAGTTCAATTTCTCGGTCATCAAACAATTTTGTACCATCTTTCTTAATTAAGCTATTAAGCTCTGACTCACTGATGACATCAATAAACTTATCCAAACCATCGTAATACACTTCACAAAAATTGAATTTTGAAAACCAATTATAAAAATTAGTTTTTAAGTATAAATAATCTTGAAATAACTTGATTTTTGCTTCGTCAATTGTAGGATTGCTATTTAAGTTCATTTATTAGTTATTTATTGATGTTTTTCTTCCTGTACATCAATAATCTCACAACTGACGGCTATATCCTCGTTTACTACGGCGGTTTTGTTGTTTTTCGTACCAAAGTAAACCCGTTTGATAGTCGGGACAAATCGTAGAGTTGGAGCGACCAAAATCCTGTTTGACTGCACTACCCCAGGTGCGTTTGATAATCCAGTTGCCAAATAAATCTTGACACAGTTCCAGAAGGTAAAAACGGGTGTCTTTTTGCCAAGATGAATACTGCCATTTCTCTACTTGGTACATAACTATCGTTTCATATCTCAACCGTTGAAAATTAGCTTACCAGCTTTCATCATGCTAGAAAAAACTTATGTGTCCTCTAGTAAATTCTCAATCTTTTGTAACCAATTTTGTACTTGCTTCCATTTTTTTGGGTTCTTTTCCCATAGTTTTGAGCGATTGAGGCGACTGGTTATGGTTTTTACTTGGGTAGAAGGTGAGTGAGAAAGTGGAATTATTATCGTTTGAGAGTGCTTTGATTTTTTCTTTAATCTGAGCTAGAGAAAGATTTTTGGTAACAGCTTCGTCAATTAAATTATTTCTTTGCTGCTCGTCTTTGATTTTAGCGATCGCTCTAGCTTTGGTGTAGGCTATTTTTCCCTGACGCAGCACTTCTAAAATTTCATCGGGTAACTTTAACAGAGGCAGGCGATTATTCACAAAAGACTGCCAATTCTGCCCCAGGCTGGCAAATACCGACTCAATTTTTTGTTTTTCGGTGTTACCAATAACGTTATTGGTAACTTTTTTTTTCTGTTCATTGTCCATTCTGTAAAGCAATGAAATCACTGTTTCTGGCGATTCTTTTAGCTGAATTCTCAGCAGGGTAACAATACCTTCTGTCTCTTCTACTGGATTTAAATCTTCTCGCTGTAAGTTCTCCACAAGAGCGATAGAAAGAGCTTCTTCATCGGATAGTTCGCGAATGGTAACGGGGACTTCCGTTAATTCGGCAGCTTGGGCAGCACGGTAACGCCTTTCTCCTGCTACTAACTCATACGCTCCTTCTTTTCCCGCTAAAGGTCTGACGAGGAGGTTTTCTAAAATGCCGTGAGCTTTGACCGATTGAGTTAGCTGTTCTAATTTCTGGTGGTCAAAATACCGTCGGGGTTGGGAAACTGGTAGTGAAATAGAATCAATTTTCACCATTTGGGGGCTAGTTGTTGCTTCTTCATCGCCAAATAAAACGTTAAGATTAGCTTTGGCATTGTACGGGCGATCGCTTTTACGGGGAGTTTTTTTAGTAGGAGGCATATTCAGTTATCAGTCATCAGTGAACAGTAAGCAGTTATTTGAGAGTTTAGCTATTTCGGGCGGAGTAAATTATTGGTAACATATGACATCTAATTTTGCCTTAAGCGACACCAAGTTATTGGTAACACTTTGTCTTGACTGGGTTTCACTGTTACCAATAACGTTATTGGTAATATTATTTTGGTAACAGCATTTTGATTAACTGTTAAAAACAGTCATAGTTTTTCTATCTGAGTAGCTAGTCCATCTAAAATTTTCAAGGCTGAATGCTTGGGGTCATAAAGAGCTAATGGTAACTGTTGTTCTGAGGCATCAGCAAAAGCAGTAGTTCGGGGAATGGGTTCGTAGACTGGGGCAACTGTACCAAACTGTTCTTGAATCGCTTTAAGGGTACGTTTATCTTGAGAATTGCTGACAGCATAACGGGAGGGAACAAAACCTGCTAGCTGTAATTGGCGGTTGCCTCGCTTTCTGACCTTGGCAATGGTTTGTAGTAATAAATTAGTTCCCTGGAAGGCTTTGAAATGAGTTTCGATGGGGACAAGAACGTGAGTAGCAGCTACTAGGCTGGTGTAACTGAGTAATCCCAAACTGGGTGGGCAGTCGATGAGAATAAAATCATAATCATCTCGAATTGGTTCGAGGGATTCTTTGAGACGAACTTCACGAAAATCTAGATTGACCAGTTGAATCTCTGCCACGCTGAGGGTGATATTAGTGGGAGCAAGGTCTATCCCCTCAATATCTTTGAGGATAAATAAAGGTTCTTCGTTAATCAGGGCATCAAAAGGAGTTTTTTCCAGGCTTTCGGTATCGACACCCATAAAAGTAGTCAAAGAAGCCTGGGGGTCGAGGTCAACCAGCAACACGGAATGAGAGCGTCTGGCTAAATGGTAGCCGAGATTGTGGGTCAGAGTGGTTTTTCCCACTCCCCCCGCTTGATTGAAAATGGCGATCGTCTTGCTCATTTCTTGGTTTTTCTATCCTGAGCCTGTACGGGTATAGCAGTATTTCTCAATGTAATGGTAACTGTTGACTGCCAGGATAACATCTGTACAAGAAATTTGAATTAGCGTCTGTCAATCTACGAAAAATCTTTCTTTTGGATCGTGTATATCCCTCTTTAAAGGGGCAAAACTAGGAATTTTTATTCAAGTAACTTAATAGCTGAAAGACTGACAAGACAGAGCCTAAGCGCGATTATTGATAAAAAGTGGTATTCACTGCTTCAAGCACTAAAAGCTGCAAAATTATCTAGATTGCCCTTGGTGTCACTCTCCCTAGTTTTTCCCCTATTGGGTTTGAGCCACTTTTTCATGAGACAAAAATGATTGTTCTCGGCAATGTCAAAAACCAAACACGAACAAATCAAAGTTGCCAGATTCCTTAAAAGCTTGCTGTATATAGCTTTTAGCCTTTGACTATTTAAAATGTTATAAAAATGAAACTCTAAAAACATATCACTGCAAAGGCTTGAGGAGAATATGGGACTCAAATTCACGAATCTCTGCCACCACTCATCCACTTACGCATCATCTTTTCTTCATATGCTTTTCTCTGAGCCTTCAACTTTTTTTCATGTACTTCTCTTTGAGCTGCTATTCCCCTTAATTCAGCCATTCTACGAGAGCTCTCCTGTAATTCAAGAAGCTCATTACACTCATTTTCAGAAATCCCATAAGGATTATTTGTACTATACAACTTTGCTCTAGTATCTAATTCGTCAGCAAAATTTATTGATACTGTATCTGTATTTTCAAAGTGCGAAGCGGTTATATAAAATTTATTATTTAAACCATTAAGAGCTTCATTAGTCCATTTTTTAGCAGTCTCAGGATTCCATTTATATTGATGCAAGCCAAGAATAGTTTTTAAATCTTTTGCAAGTGATATATAACCACAAATTACTGGTATATATTTCTGAGGGAATAATACTTGGTCGATTACTTTTATTTTTAGGCTTAATTCTTCTTGGTTATCCATTTGCTCGGGATCGAATTGCCTTATGGCATATAAAATTCCAATTCCTGTTAGCAATATTTCAACCGAATCACAAGTCAATTCTATATGGTACTCTACAACTTCTTCTGTGCCTGAGCCAAATGGTCTTGCAATATTGGAGTATATTCTATAATCTTCTTTAAGTTTTTCTATATGAACGTTAAAGAGATGGGGGTTCATGATTGATTCTGACATGGTTAATTCTTTCCTTCTTTAATTAAATAATTAGATGATTCTATATATGAGACCCGGCCAATCTCTAATGTTGCTCAGGTCACGACAAATACTGACCCTGCGTTTTTCAATGCGACCATGACCTTTATCCAGACTG
Organism: Cyanobacteriota bacterium; assembly: GCA_942490675.1. Classification (GTDB taxonomy): domain Bacteria; phylum Cyanobacteriota; class Cyanobacteriia; order Cyanobacteriales; family Xenococcaceae; genus Waterburya. The sequence goes on from CALNYB010000010.1 coordinate 16,941, forward strand.
TCAAAGGTTTGTTGTGGCTCAAAATGTTCTTTGACATCAGCGAGTAAACCACGGTGATTTCCTTTGAGTGCTCCGAGATAGTCGTTCTCACTCTCGATGATCAGCTCGGCTGTTTTTTTTGAGTATTGATTGCATCAAAGGCAAACACAACACCCTTGAGGGCTCTGACTTTTCACGGCATCTCTGAAAGCCCCTTCAAATAAGGGTTTCTCTCCAAGCCTAATTCTCAATAATCTATAGTTAATGATAATGAATGACGAAAGAATTAGGCTTGGAGAATGGAAATTTGGCGATCGCCTGAGAACCGAAAAAGATCCCGTGAAAAGTCTGACTTTTCACGGCATCTCTGAAAGCCCCTTCAAATAAGGGTTTCTCTCCAAACCTAATTCTCAATAATCTATAGTTAATGATAATGAATGACGAAAGAATTAGGCTTGGAGAATGGAAATTTGGCGATCGCCTGAGAACCGAAAAAGATCCCGTGAAAAGTCAGCTGCTCGACGACGGAAATCTGGCAGCTCTACAAATACATCCAGAATAGCAGTTTGTGACATACTGGGGATTAGGGTATTACGACTAACACATTATCTCCCCTTTTAGAATGAAATAGCCCTGCTATCTTACCTAAAAGCCTCATTTTGACAGTTGAATAACATTAAATATTCTGGATTAAGCATTTGATTATGGCTGACTTGACTCTGTATTTGTTCTGTAATATAGTTATCTTTGCTGGTTGACTAATTTTTGGCAACATCACCCACAAATAGCCATCCAGAAAATATTACCTTAATACAACGTCAATAGTGAAACCAGAAACGATGGCTCAATCAATATCGGTTTGGCAAGTAATTCGGCCCAACTTTCACGTGGGACTGGACTTATTTCTGGCGTTAGTCCCGCTAGTTTTAAGTTTTTTGTTGTTCCAGGAAAATCTTAAGCGGAGCTTTTTTTGGTGGTTGGGAGTAGGTGTTTTTATCGCCTTTTTACCCAATGCTCCTTATACCTTGACTGATATTATTCATTTCTTGGCTAAAATTCAGGTTCAGCCTCCGTTGCCTACCTGGGCAATTATCTTACTGGTGATTGAATTTGGTCTATATTTCCTAGTGGGCTTTCAATCCTATGTCTTGTCACTGATTAACTTAGGTGACTACTTACAGCGACACAGATTAAGTAACTGGATTTTACCGATAGAACTATCCATCTGCGCACTCTGTTCAGTTGGCGTTTATCTAGGACGATTTCAGCGTCTGAATAGTTGGAATATCGTTACAGCACCAGAAAAAGTATTTCACCAAACAGTTGAAAATTTTGCAAGTGATCAATCTATAGTGGTGATGTTCCTCCTCTTTATGGCAATCGCTCTATTGTATTACTTTGTTAAAGCTATAGATCTGTCAATTATGAGAGCGAGGAAACGAACAAATCATCGGGATTATCGAAAGTGATTATTGCCTAGTAAGGGTTTTCTTTTCAGCGATAAAAATAGCCGAAGGCATCACTCTAGGGTAGTTAAAGTTCATAAAAAATATCTCAAAAGCTATTGGCTTAAAGTTAAAAGCTAATTGACAAACAGCGTAGTGTCTTAACTTGTCGCCAATGAATATAGCAGACTTCATTACTATTGATGTAGTAACCTGTTTCAAAATTGTCTAAATGAGTTTAACATCAGAAATACTTTCTCAGCAGCCAGATAACGTACTAGAAAGATTGCGTCGCGTGGATCAATTTTGGTCTGCTTTGCGATCGCAAAAAATAGATGCAACCGAGGTTGTTAGCAACAGTTTGGTAGAAATAGGCAAGCCTGATACAGATCTTGTTATTTGTGGCGGAACACTGGGAATATTGCTTGGTGCAGCACTACAGCAGCTTGGTTGGCAGGTTATTTTAATTGAAAGAGGTGTTTTAAAGGGAAGAGAGCAAGAATGGAATATCTCCCGTGAAGAGTTACAGGTATTTATCGATTTAGAATTGTTAACAGAAAGAGAATTAGAAATTGCGATCGCAACTGAATATAATCCTGCCAGAGTTAGCTTCCAAGAGGGAGAAGAAGTTTGGGTCAAAGATGTCCTTAATATTGGAGTCGATCCTGTTTACTTGTTGGAACAGCTCAAACAGAAATTTCTGCACGCAGGGGGAAAGCTACTCGAAAATACGGCGTTTAAATCGGCTATGGTTCATCCTAATGGGATAGTTGTCGAAACAGGGGAACACAGTATTAAGACACGTCTTCTAATCGATGCCATGGGACACTTTTCACCCATTGTTAAACAGGAGAGAAAAGGCACAAAACCTGAAGCAGTTTGCGTGGTGGTTGGTAGTTGCGCTCAAGGCTTTTCTGAAAATAATACAGGAGATTTGATTTATTCCTTTACACCGATTATTAATCACTGTCAGTATTTTTGGGAGGCTTTTCCCGCTAAAGATGGTCGCACCACCTACATGTTCAGCTATCTAGATGCTAATGCAGAAAGACCAAGTTTAGAATACTTCATGGATGAATATTTAAGGCTTTTGCCCGAATATCAAGATATTGAACTAGAAAAACTAGATTTTCAGCGATTTTTATTCGGCTTTTTTCCCGCCTATAAAGATAGTCCGATCAAATTATCTTTTGACCGCATCTTACCTGTAGGAGACAGCGCAGGAGGACAATCTCCTGTAAGCTTTGGTGGCTTTGGTGCCATGATTAGGCACTTGAAGCGCCTGACCAACGGTATTAATGAAGCCTTGACTATAGATAGTTTGAGCAGCAAAGAATTAGCTTTACTGCAACCATATCAACCTAATATTTCTGTCACCTGGCTATTTCAGCAAACCATGAGTGTCGAGGTAGATAAACAGGTTAATCCTGAACAAATTAATAACTTGATGAATGGTGTCTTTGCCGTGATGGATCGTTTAGGAGATGGCGTACTCAAACCATTTCTACAGGACGTAATTCAGTTTGTACCTTTAACTAAAACTTTACCCTTAGTTGACCCTAAACTGGTCTTTCCTTTACTACCGCAGATCGGTATTAAATCTCTAGTTAACTGGAGTATTCACTATTTTAATTTGGCATTGTATGGCGGTTTATATAAGGCTGCAAAATTAGCTCAACCAATAGCTAAAAAGTTATCGCCGATTCAACAATATTATTATCACCGTTGGCTAGATGCCTGGAAATATGGTTCAGGTGGCGATTTTGAAGAATATTAAACAATCCTATTTTAAGCTTAAGGTTACAGTCCACTACGCTGTAGTAAAGCTAATTATTCTCCTCGGAGAAAAACATTACCTTCCCACCATAAGCTCGTTGCAGATTTTCATCTTTTAACACCTGTTGTCTTTCTCCTGCTGCAATTAGTTCTTTATTTAGCAAGATCAATTCATCAAAGTTAGTAATTGATTCACCTAAGTCATGATTGACCACGACGACGATTTTACCCTCGTCTGCAAGCTGATGAAAAATATTAAAAATGATATTCTCGGTTTTTTGATCTACACCCACAAAAGGCTCATCGAAAAAGAATACTGCTGCTTCTTGCGCCAAGGATCTAGCCAGAAATACTCGCTGTTGTTGTCCTCCTGAGAGTTGACCAATGGGACGATTTTTATAGGCTGTCATTTCGACTTGTTCTAGGGCAGCTATTCCTTGACGACGACTAACGCTAGAAAAGCGACGAAACCAACCAGTTTTGCGAACTCTACCCATCATCACCACATCCCAGACAGTTACGGGATATGTCCAGTCAATTTGCGATCGCTGGGGGACATAAGCAATTTTATCTAAGTGTTGCTGTATCGGTTGATCACCATAAGATACTGAACCACTATTGGCAGGAATTAAGCCTAGCATAGCTTTAACTAAGGTACTTTTTCCTGCACCGTTAGGACCAAACACCCCTGTGACTTTTCCTGGCACAAGGTCGAGGGAAATGTCGCGCAATGCTTCCACCGTACGGTAATAAACTCCTAAATTGTCAACTGCGATCGCGCTATCGTAGCTCATTGCTATATTCCCTAATTAATTTGGTTTCGACTAAGCTGTTTTGCTCTATCTATATTCTTTATACAAGTTAAATATGAAAGGATTATGATAAACATTATGAAAGAAATATGATAACAATGTCAATGGGTCAAACCGAATGTTAAATAAGCAACTAAAATTTACTCGTCGATGGTTTGTCTCCGCTGGAATTTGTCTCAGTCTGTTATTACCAGGATGCGAAGCAGGTACAGGAGATAGGAGTGATAACAATAAACCCCGGGTAGTTTCCACCAGCACCATCATTGCCGATTTGACAGAGAGAATAGGCAATGAAGAGATTGAACACCAGGGCATTTTGCAGCCTGGGGCAGATCCTCATGTATATGAACCGACTCCTAAAGACAGTGTGGCGCTAGAGAAGGCAGATTTAATTTTATATAACGGGTTTAACTTAGAACCTGGATTAATCAAAATGATTAATTCTACAGGAGTTCAAGCAGATAAATATGCGGTGGGAGAAATAGTTGAACCATTAGACTTTGAATATCAGGGACAACAAGAACCCGATCCTCATGTCTGGGGAGATGCCGAAAATGCGATCGCCATGACTGAAGCAATCCGCGATCGCTTGATAGAATTATCTCCAGAAGATGAAGCAGTATTTACAGCTAATGCTGACCAATTAATCGCCGAATTACGGCAGGTTGATCGCTGGATTACCGAACAGATCGCAACTATTCCGACCAATAAACGCAAGTTAGTTACCACCCATGATGCGTTTCAGTATTTTACTAGTGCTTACGGTTTAGAAATGGCTGGCACCTTGATTGGCATTAGTACCGAAGAACAACCCAGCGCCCAAACAGTCAAAAATCTGGCTAATAGTATCAAAAAGATGCAGATACCTGTGATTTTCGCCGAAACAACCATAAATCCTCAATTAATTAAAACTGTTGCCGAGGAAGCTGGAGTTAAACTAGCGCCACAAGAGCTATATTCTGATTCTATTGGTGCAACTGGTAGCGGAGGGGATAGCTATATCAAAATGCTGGTGGCTAATACTAAATCAATTGTGGAGTCTTTGGGGGGAGACTTGGAAGTGTTTGCCAGTGATAAGTAATAAGTAATAAGTAATAAGTAATAAGTAATAAGTAATAAGTAATAAGTAATAAGTAACGAAATAAAGTTGCTAAACTATATAATTACTTTGCAAAGTTTCTTCTCCGACGAATCATCTATGGGATTGGAGATGAAGCTAATTTGCGTTTATTAAGTCTGAGGCGTGGCAACAGAATTAAGCGCACCTACCCTTGGCTTACTTAGTCTCAATCAAGATAATTATGTCAATTATTCACGGCAGTTGGATCGTTAATTCAGGTCAAGACTATTTTTTTGTTTGGGGGCAAGCTTGGCGTTCTTTAGTTAACCGAGCTTTTTCTCTCAACAAGTCAGGCGATTTTATTCATCCTTTTAATGTGTCCCGTTCAGAATTATTAGATCTGTTTCAAAGCCATGAATTGGACGTTGCCAGTTTATTGAACCATAGCAAGTGGCAAACCCAGTTGGTAGGGATGCCAACTATTATTACTGGTACAGAAGCAAGTAAGAAAGTTCAGCCAGTTTTTGCGGGGAATGCCTTCAAAGGGGAGGAAAAACTGGATCTATATCTTTGGGAAGTGAAAGGGTTTCGCCTAACGCCGCAGGAAACCATTAACTTATTGCAGATATTATCTCTAAGTTCATTGCAGTCTCATACTGATTATTTAGCAGGAGATATTCGTTTCTGGGCGCACATATACCGTTGGGCGTTAGATCTGATCGTCAGACAAAAGTTTCTCCCAGGAATTGAAGTTCAAAAGTCTCGCCGAACAAGCTATAGAAGTATTTGGCAACCTTTGATTGATAGTGAAGTTGATTTGGTACGATTAGCCAAATTTACTCAGGCATTGCCCGAAGCTTGTCTCGCTTATCTGGATGCGGAAGAATCGGAAGTAGACACTACAGAAGAAAAATTATTATTACGATCGCTCTCGATGATCTTAGATGCGCGATTGCGCAGTTGGATTGATTACAATCCCAATAGTTATAAAGATATCACCGTCGAACCTTGGTTGCGATCGCTGGCTGAATCTCCTGAGTTGAAGGCGGAACCGCAAGATGCTAAACGCTTGACCAATGCTTTGTATAACTGGACACTTCCCATCAGTGAATACTTAGTTAACCGTCAGGATGATTTCGGCTTAAATCGCTATCGAGTTTGTTTTGCCCTTACTCCTCCAGCAGAGATAACCGAGAATGGCGAACAGCAAGATTGGTCGTTAAATTATTATCTCCAAGCTTTAGATAATTCCGACTTTGTGGTTGATGCAGCAACAGTCTGGCAATGCCCAGCAGAATTTTTAAAAATAGGCGATCGCACTTTGGAAAACCCCCAGGAAACTCTATTAAAGGGTTTAGGATTGGCATCGCGCATCTATGAACCAATTAGGGCAAGTTTGAACCGCAGTCAGCCAATTAATTGTACTCTTAATCCGATTCAGGTTTACGAATTTATTCGGGCGATCGCCTGGCAGTTGCGAGATAATGGTTTAGGGGTGATCGTCCCCCCTGGCTTGACTTCTGACAGCAGTGAACAGAGATTAGGTATCAAGATGACTGCTAGCGTACCGCAGAAGAAAGGGGAACGCTTAAGTCTACACAGTATGCTGAAGTATAAACTAGAAATTGCGGTGGGCGATCGCACTGTTTCTAAACAGGACTTTAAAAAGTTACTGGCGCAAAAGTCACCCATAGTGGAGATAGATGGGCAGTGGATTGCCTTACAGCCTGCGGATGTTAGGGCTGCCCAAGCGGTATTAGATAAGTCCAATGATCAGTTAGATTTATCGGTGGAAGATGCTTTGCGTTTGTCTACAGGAGACACGACAACCTTGGCAAAATTACCCGTAGTCAAGTTTGAACCCACAGGAGTCTTAGCGGGTTTATTAGATAATTTATCTGACGACAAATCCGTTGAACCTGTGGCTAAGATCAAAGACTTTCAGGGAGAATTACGCCCCTATCAGGCAAAAGGAGTGGGCTGGCTATCTTTCCTCGATACCTGGGGCTTGGGTGCTTGTCTGGCGGACGATATGGGTTTAGGAAAAACGATCCAACTTATCGCTTTTCTACTCAATCTCAAGCAACAAAAACTTTTAACCAAAACGACACTATTGATTTGCCCCACCTCGGTAATCAACAACTGGGAACGAGAAGTTAAAAAATTTGCTCCCAAATTAAAAGCCATAATTCATCATGGAGATAAACGAGAACAAGGAAAAACTTTTGCGAAAACAGTCAAAGATAAACAAATAGTTATTACGAGCTATTCTTTAGTTTATCGCGATCTTAAAACTTTCTCAGGTGTTGACTGGCAAGGAATTGTGTTAGATGAAGCGCAAAATATTAAAAACCCTTCGGCAAAACAATCGCAAGCAGTTAGAGAGATTCCCGCAGGATTTCGCATAGCCTTAACGGGGACTCCTGTAGAAAATCGCCTCACTGAATTATGGTCAATTTTAGATTTCCTAAACCCTGGCTTTTTAGGCAATCGTAACTTTTTTCAAAAGAGATTTGCTGTACCGATTGAAAAATATGGCGATCGCGAATCTTTAAATATTTTACGTTCTCTGACTCAGCCGTTTATTCTCCGTCGTTTAAAAACCGATAAGAATATTATTCAAGACTTGCCCGATAAGCAGGAAATGAACGTTTTCTGTGGACTTTCGGCAGAACAAGCAGAACTATATCAACAGTTGGTAGACAACTCTTTAGAAGAGATTGAAGATTCTGAAGGTATTAAACGCCGTGGTTTGATTTTAACTCTTTTAGTCCGACTTAAGCAGCTTTGTAACCATCCTGAATTACTTGACAAGGAAAGCAATACCAAAGCCATCATCAAAGCATCAGACTTTAGCGATCGCTCGGGTAAATTACTTCGTCTGGAAGAGATGTTAGAAGAAATTGTCGATGAAGGCGATCGTTCTTTAATCTTTACCCAGTTTTCTGAGTGGGGCAAGATACTCAAGCCTTATCTGGAAGAAAAGCTAAAAGGAGAAGTTCTATTTTTGTATGGTGCAACTAGTCGCCAGGCTAGACAAGAAATGGTTGATCGTTTCCAGAATGAACCTAATGGTCCTAAAATATTTATCCTATCCTTAAAGGCTGGGGGGACAGGACTTAATTTAACCAGAGCAAATCACGTCTTTCATGTTGATCGCTGGTGGAATCCTGCGGTGGAAAATCAAGCAACGGATCGGGCATTTCGCATCGGACAGAAACGCAATGTGCAGGTACATAAGTTTGTCTGTACAGGAACACTTGAAGAACGCATCAATGACATTATTGAGAGCAAGAAAGAACTAGCTGAACAAACTGTCAATGCGGGAGAACAATGGCTAACGGATTTAGATACTGGTAGCTTACGTAGTTTATTATTATTAGACCGCGATGCGATTATTGATGATTAAGCTTTAGTTGTTAGTTGAAAGGGAGACAGAGACAACCACAGTATTAGAAGATTTACCCAAGAACTAGATTCGGGAGAATCTCAATTTCTTAAAACAGTAAAATGAAATTATGAACACCACAATTACATCATCTAACAATTCTTTTATTGCTGCTAATTTGCAGGATTTAATTGAATATCCTACAAGTGGAATTCTCAGCAAAGTTTTACTCAAGGACAAGAACATTCAATACAGTTTGTTTTGTTTGGCAGCAGGTACGGAAATCGAAGAACACACCTCTACTCGTAACGCGGTAGTAACGGTAGTAGAGGGAACAGGAAATCTCAATTTAGAAGGCAAAGATATCGAACTCACGCCAGGAGTATTTGTGTTTATGCCAGCAAATGCACCCCATGCCGTGCAAGCGAAAGACAATCTAGCATTTATCCTCACTTTATCGGAGTAAGTTTCAGTGAAAGAAGGAATTAGTCAGCAAACCATTGATATCGTTAAATTTACCGTATCCGTCCTTCAAGAACACGGTAAAATTATCACCTCTCGGATCAACGACTAACAACTAACAACTAACATCTAACAACAAAGGAAAAATTATGTTTTGCGAACAATGCGAACAAACTGCTAGTGGTAATGGCTGTCATCAATGGGGTGCTTGCGGTAAAAGCCCTCAAGTGAATGCAGTACAGGATTTATTAGTCTATTGCTTGCGGGGAATTGCCCCAGTGGTACTCCGGGCTAAAGAGTTAGAAATTAATACCAGAGAAGTCGATCGCTTTACCTGCGAATCTCTATTTGCAACTATGACTAATGTCAACTTCGACCAAAAGAGATTTACTAAATATATCAAACAGGCGATCGCTCTACGAGAAGATTTAAAGACCCAAATCCAGCAACTAGCGGATAGATCCATTACTTGGTTGGATATATCTAATTACGAACCAGATTACAACGAAAGCTTAGTTGAACAGGGACAAAATTATAATTTAGAGTTAATTGGTCAGTCGGGAGCAAATGTCGATATCTTTTCCCTCAAACTTACCGCTCTATATGGCATTAAAGGTGCTGCTTCCTATGCTTTCCATGCTTATGAATTGGGACAAGAAGACGAGTCAGTATATCAATTTGTTCAACAGGTTTTAGCCACCATCGATAGTCAGGATTTAACTCTAGAGGATTGGGTTAATTTAACACTGGAAATCGGTAAAATTAACCTGCGGGCGATGGAATTAATTGATGCTGGGCATACTGGTACTTACGGTCATCCAGTACCTACTGCTGTACCTCTGAATCACAAACCAGGGAAGGCGATCTTAGTTTCGGGACATGATATTAAACAGTTAGAAGCAATCCTGAAACAAACAGTAGATACTGGAATTACTGTTTATACCCATGGGGAACTATTGCCCGCTCATGGTTATCCTAAACTGAAAGAAAAATACCCTCATTTTTACGGACATTTTGGCACTGCTTGGCAAAATCAAACTAAAGACTTTGCTAGATTCCCTGGTGCGGTTGTAGTAACTACTAACTGTCTCATGCCTCCCCACGAACATTATGAAGAAAAACTCTTTACTTTAGGACCAGTAGGCTATGCAGGTTTGAATTATCTCCCTACTAGAGAAGATTGCAGTATAGACTTTACGACCGTAATTACCAAAGCCCAAGAATTATCAGGATTCGCTGAAGAATCAGAATATCGCCAGGTTACTACGGGTTTTGCTCGCAATGCTATCTTAGGAGTCGCCGATCAAGTGATTGATGCTGTCAAACAAGGTAAGATCCGTCACTTCTTCCTAGTTGGTGGCTGCGATGGTGCGAAACCAGACCGCAATTACTATGGTGAGTTCGTCGATAAAGTCCCCGATGATTGTGTAGTGCTGACCCTTGCTTGTGGTAAATTCCGCTTCTTTGATAAAGAAATGGGCAATATTGAAGGTATTCCCCGCTTGCTAGATGTAGGACAGTGTAATGACGCTTACTCGGCAATTCAAATTGCGATCGCTTTAGCTAATGCCTTTGAGGTAGGAGTTAACGAAATACCCTTATCGATGATTCTTTCTTGGTACGAACAAAAAGCTGTTGCTGTCTTACCTGGACTTTCGAAAAAAAGTGATTGATAATCCTTTAAAGATAAGTAGAATATGACTTTAACCTGATTTCATCCCCAGACAAATCCTCGGCAAGCTTTATGTTTGGCAAACAGCTCCATATTATTTTGTAGCCAGTTCAAGAAATTGTAAGAAACACCTGTTAAAAACGCTTCTAAAGTTTCTGCAAAAGTCGTTAAAGATTTATTAGCATAACGTTTTCTTAGTCCTCCCATTAGTTGCTGATAAATAATGAAAGTGTAAGCAGTAAATACTAAAACAAAATGGCGAATTAAAGCTTCCTTTTTTCTTATTTGATATTCTTTTAAGCCTAGCCACCCTTTAGCTTCTCGATAAAACTTTTCAATATAGTTTCTATTTGAAAATGTTTTTACTATCCATTCTCCTGTTACTTTATCACCTTGTTCATTAGTAATTAAATAATCAATTTCAGTAGCTAACTCTGGAGAACTAGCATTCATGACGATTGCTATAGTTCTCTTACCTTGAAGACCATTAGTCTCAGCTTCAAATGTAGCTACCCAAACAGTTTTTGGTTTATCTAGTTTTAAAGTTACAGCTTCAAAATCTTTTTGGGGTAGAGAAAATATTATTTCATCCAACCTTTTTTCTGCCTGTTTTTCTCCTGTGGCTAAATTAATTACACTGGCTAAGCGATTCTTGGCTAAACCACCGATATAACTTAGTTTTAGCTTCTCTAGTTCCTTCAAAAAAGTAGAATTATTCCCATATCCTCCATCGACTAAAACAATTCCTGGATGATATTTTCTCTCTATTGTTTTATTGATTAATTTTAGAGCTATATCAGGCTTTTTAACAAAATTCTCATCTTCTTTTCCTTTGGGTAGTGAATCAGCATGTTGATACAATTCAACATCCAATGGAAGACTTCTTACTCCATCATATAAATGAGTTGTAACTATCACTATGCCGTTGTCAGTTTTGCCGATCTCTCCGATATATTGTCGTCCTACTCCCGAAGTGAAATTTCCACTTTTTCTATGTCCAGAGTCATCTATTATTAGTGCAAAACCATTCCTAATTCTAGTCTGGTTGCACTTACTCATCAGTTGTAATCGACGTTCATTTATTAAGGATGCTGACCATTTGGATTTACTAATAAAATGATGAACATTATGATAAGAAGAACCGATTATATTATCGGTCATTTGAGCAATATTTTTGCGTTTACTTTCTCCCAGCAATCCAGCTAAGTAGTAGCGAAATCCCTTTTTCTGACCTTTGGTTTTCCATAAATCTTCAAATTTGGCGCACCATTTTTCAAAACAGGGTGGCATCGCCGATAGGGTTGTTTCTTTCATTATGGCGATCGCAGCCGGTATTCAAGTACAAGTATTACTCTATCAGGATTATAGTTCATTCTTTTTACTTTTTTCCGAAAGTCCAGTTACTCACTCTACTCTATCTAGGAATTAAAGATATTCGCCTTGGACCAACCCTTCCCGCTTTCCTTTCGGCTAATGTCTTACAACTCTTGTCAGAAAAATACAACCTCCAACCAATTACTACTCCTGATGCAGATTTAGCAGCTTGTTTGGCTTGATAAAGCTATTAGACGTTAGCTTAAAGCTAAATTGGCTACAGCTAAGTCAACTTAATTACACTGTTACGAAATTTGTAATTTTTTTTGACTTAACCTCCAGCAACGGCGGGAACGATACTAACTTCATCACCATCACTCAGAGAGGTATCAGTACCTTCGAGGAAACGAATATCTTCACTGTTGACGTAAAGATTTAGAAAACGACGAGGTTTACCAGACTCGTCACAAATACGAGCTTTAATACCTGGACAGTTGTCTTCTAGAGCTTCAATTAGCTCATCTATATTGCCACCATCACATTCGATAGTTGCCTGGTTATTGGTAAACTTTTGCAGAGGAGTCGGAACTAATACTTTAACGGTCATGGTCGATTGAAAAATGATAGATGATAAATAAGACTTTATTCGATTTGAAGGTAATACCTCTAGTTTTCATTATTTTTTAACTTGTTTAAAAGCTAAAAGCTAAAGACTAATAGTTATGAACAGTACCACTATCAAATCTAATACTTTAAATCAACAGAGACTAAACGCTAGCTTGTTGCCAATCAAGACGCTCAAGAGTATGAGAACGTTCTAGGGCACGCTCAAAGCTGTCTAGTTTGGGTTCAATAGTAAGGGGTTCGCCGATATATCCCTGTACTGCCTCTTGAGTTTTTAAGCCATTTCCAGTGATGTAAACAACTGTTTTCTCGTTACTGTTGATTTTACCCGCTTCAACTAGCTTTTTGAGGACGGCGATCGTAGTTCCACCAGCGGTTTCCGTAAAGATCCCTTCGGTTTCTGCCAATAACTTCATGCCTTCAATGATTTCTGCATCAGTTACAGATTCGATATTACCGTTAGTTTTACGAGCAACATCTAAAGCATAGTATCCATCAGCAGGATTACCGATCGCAATAGATTTAGCAATTGTGTTTGGTTTTACAGGAGTAACAAAGTCTCTGCCTTGTTTAAATGCCTGAGCAATGGGAGAACAGCCTTCTGCTTGTGCGCCACTGAAGCGAACGTTCTTATCGTCTACTAAACCAACTCTGACAAACTCGTTAAAACCTTTATAGATTTTGGTAAACAGAGAACCAGAAGCCAATGGTGCAACAATATGATCTGGTAGTTCCCAACCTAGTTGTTCGGCAACTTCATAACCCAAAGTTTTAGAACCTTCAGAATAGTAAGGACGGAGATTAATGTTGACGAAACCCCAGCCGTAGCTATTTCCTACTTCCGAACAAAGACGGTTCACCTGATCGTAATTACCTTTAACCGCCATCACTGTTGGATTATAAATCAGAGTCCCCATCACTTTACCCGCTTCTAAATCCGCAGGGATAAATACACAGCAGTCCATACCTGCATGAGCTGCGATCGCTGCTGTGGAATTAGCTAAGTTACCAGTACTAGCACAGGAAACTGTAGAGAATCCTAGTTCTCTAGCGCGAGTTAAAGCGACTGACACTACTCTATCCTTAAAACTAAGGGTAGGCATATTAACTGCATCGTTTTTAATATAAAGATTTTTTAGACCCAGACGACGAGCTAAACGATTAGATTTGACTAAAGGAGTCATCCCTGTACCAACATCAATGGGATTTTCGCTTTCTACAGGTAAAAATGCTTTGTAGCGCCAGATAGAATTTGGCCCTGCTGCAATACTTTCACGACTTACTTGACGACGAATTTCGTCATAATCGTAAGCAACTTCCAGAGGAGAAAAAGTTTCCTCACACACATTAAGAGCTTCGAGAGGATACTTTACGCCACCTTCTTTGGACACTAGATTAGTAAAGGTGCGCCCCTTACTGGTTTTGATGGGTGCTTGGGTCATGATTAAACATTTATTTCGTCAACATTAATGGGATAGTATCACAGGCAAAAACAACGAGTCAACTATACCCGATAATTTTAGTCGGGATTAATTTATAACTTTGAGTTTTTAGCTACAACCTCCGACTAAAGATAGACTGTGATGCTTGTCATATAGATAACTCAGTCTTTTCTATCAAAGAAAAAACAATCTAGATTCGTCAGTTAGATCTGTCTTATCGATGGTTTTATATGATTGCGATCGCAATCATATTTTTTGACTTTAAAATTTTTAGCTTTAAGCAGGATATCTTATGAGATTTTACTTTGAGAAATCTGACCTGATTTACCAAGCTATATTCATTGATGATAGTCTGATAGTCTCTTCTCTACTTAAAATCCGTAAAAAAATCCGTAAAATATGACCTGGGTAAAAAGTTTTTGGCAGTTTTCTCGTCCCCATACGATTATCGGTACTAGTCTCAGTGTGCTAGCTCTCTACTCAATTTCTTTGGCTACTACGGGCAGCAACATTACACTGGTCAATCTAGAACAGATGCTGGCGGTTTGGTTCGCCTGTCTATGTGGCAACGTATATATAGTCGGTTTAAATCAGCTTTATGATATTGAGATAGATCGTATTAATAAACCAGATCTGCCTTTAGCTTCAGGAGAATTTACGGTTGAGCAAGGTAGATTAATTGTTAGTCTTACAGGTATTTCAGCGTTGTTGATTGCAGCCTTATCGGGAGTATGGCTGTTGGCGACTGTAGCTATCAGTTTAGTAATTGGTACAGCCTATTCAATACCCCCGGTACGTTTAAAACAGTTTCCCTTTTGGGCGGCTATTTGCATCCTGACGGTGCGGGGAGTGATTGTCAATATAGGACTGTTTTTGCACTATGGTGATAAGTTTAACGGTAGAGAAGCTTTAAATCCCTATGTCTGGACCCTAACTCTATTTATCTTACTATTTACGGTAGCGATCGCAATTTTCAAAGACGTTCCTGATTTAGAAGGAGATCAACAATACAATATCAATACCTTTACTTTGGTTATTGGTAAGCCAGCAGTATTTAATCTTTCCCGTGGCGTAATTACCGCTTGTTATTGTGGCATGATAATTGCAGGGTTGTTTTGGCTAACTTCTCTTAACGTCTCCTTTTTTGTTGCTAGTCATCTACTGCTGCTGGGATTACTTTGGTGGCGTAGTCAGGATGTGGACTTGTCGGAAAAAAGTGCGATTTCTGACTTTTATCAGTTTATTTGGAAGCTATTTTTTCTGGAATACTTATTATTCCCCATCGCTTGCTTTATTAGTTTAAATTAACAATATTTTGAATAAGATTAGAAATATAGTCAGCTTGATTCATAATCATAAAATGTCCCCCTTTTTTTACGCAAAAATCCTCCTGAACAAATTGAAAAGGAAAAATGCGATCGCTTTCTCCATGAATATGATATGTATTTTCAGGAACAAGTTCGTTTTTCCAGATAACAATTTGATGAATTGCCCATTTTACAAATCGCCCATTAGTATCAAAGAAAATTGCTTTTAATAATTTGCGCTCGTCAATAGTTTCTAAACTAAAAAACCAGGTTGCTAGTAATTGTCCTATCCAGAGCATTAATCTGGCAGGTAGTAGCAGATAAATTGGTAGCCAACGAAATATTTGAAAATAGAAAGGTATTTCCTGCTTATTCTTAGTACTAGAAATTAAAATGACTTTCTCAGGGGCAATTTGTTTGGCAATTTCTACGGCAATAATACCTCCAAAAGATAGTCCAATTAATATGGGTCTGGGTGATTTTATCTGAGCAGTTAATCTTTGGGTATAATGAGCAATATTTTCTCCTGGTTGTGGTTCTTTCCATTGAATATGTATAAGTTGATAACCTGGGAATTTTAATTTTTGAAAAACTCTTTCGTCCGCCCCCAAACCGCTAACACAATAAATGTTTTTCAAAGTGTTTTCTGATTCTTTGACAGATGTTGATTGAGAATCTTCTTGTATATTCATACTACCAATATTTACCGAAGAGAAGATATATCCTGATTAATTTCATCAATCCCAGCATGAAATCTATCTATAATAATTAACAATTAAATTATTACTATTCTAAATAACATGCCAACAATGAGCCTCTGCTCAGAGAATGATTTAAAAACTCCTCACAGTGGTTATCACTGGAATCAAGTTACTCCTAATTATTTTGAAGGCTGGTATTTTCGTCTAACTTTGCCCGAGATTAATCAAACCTTTGCCTTCATGTATTCCATTGAAGATCCTCTGGGTAAACAGCCTAATAGTGGTGGTGCTGTGCAAATCTTGGGTATTGATGAGGCATATCTCTGTCGTACCTTTATTGACGTACAAAAGTTTTTTGCTGACCAGAATGATTTAGCTTTGGGACACTGGAGTAAAACTAATATCACAACCAAAGCCAAGTTGCTATCTCCTGCTGAGTTTCGTAACAGCATTGCCGAAGGATATCAAGCAACAGCCAAGCTTAATCAAGGTAGCATCTTCGATCCCATCAGAAAAGAATATTGTCGCTGGGAATATCAGATCAAACCTGTCTACGGTTGGGGAAATTCGCCACAACTACAGCAATCATCCGCAGGTTGGTTATCTTTTCTGCCCGTATTTGAGCCTGGATGGCAAATTACAATGGCTCATGGTTTAGCTAAAGGATGGGTTGAATGGCGCGGTAAACGATATCACTTTACCAATGCACCAGCTTATAGCGAAAAAAATTGGGGTAGCTCTTTTCCGCGAAAATGGTTTTGGCTTAACTGCAATAGTTTTACTCAGCAAGCGGACTTAGCCTTAACCGCAGGGGGAGGAATTAGGCAGGTACTATGGTGGCAAGAAGAAGTTGCATTGATTGGTATCCACTACCAGGGAAAATTCTATGAGTTTGCTCCTTGGAATTCCCAGGTAAGCTGGCAAATAGAGCCTTGGGGAAAATGGCAGCTAGAGGGAAAGTCGGCGCAGTATAAAGTGATTTTGATAGGAGAAACAGATCTACCTGGTACTTATGTGCGTACTCCAACAGCAGAAGGTTTAGTTTTTAATTGTCGAGATACCACTCAAGGGAAATTGAGTTTAGCGTTATCTGATTGCCAAGGCAAAACTATTATTGAAGCACATAGTACCTTGGCTGGTTTAGAGGTGGGTGGCGCATCTTGGTCTAAGGCTTGGGTGATACGCGCTGGGAATTGAATGTATACCATAAGGGCACAATATGAAACCGCTAATAATACTATTCGTACTTATAAAGATAACAATTAGTAGAATTAGTGGGTGGTATTTAGTCAATCCCTAACTCATTACCACGCTTGTACTGCATGTAGGCAGCGAAAAACAGTCCTAATAAGGTAATAAAAGTTAAACCAAGCACAATGCCTAAAAGTAAAGGTTCTATCACAGTTTATATCTTCCTAAAACAAATTATCTAATTAGGCTTTATTCTACGCTAATTTGGTATAAGTAGGTAGGCGTATTTATTTATAAGATACCGATGAGTATATAAATGCCTCTAAAACAGTCAGGCTAGGTAATTCATTCAAATTCAGGTTTTAGATTTAATTGAGCCTACCTACTTAGGTGATTTCCAGCAATCATTATACCCACAACAAAGCAACGGTATGCTGATTTGACGGATGCAAGTGGGTATAGTCTTTCTTGGAAATCACCTAACTATGCTCTTTATCTCAATTATTTAGTAAAAGCGCCAGATTCAGAAAAAGAGTATTGGTTTTCTGCTACTTCTGAGTAAGTTTCAGTGAAAGTGTCTGTGCCGACAGCATAGGCATCTGATGCAGCACCATTGCCACTGAGATTGCCTAAATTTAAGTTAACATCAGCATTATAGCTAGCATCAAATTTGACTTTGATATTTTTGTTAAATCCACGAGTAGGAGGAGAAGGTATAAAACCATTACCACCTACTATATCTCCAAGTCCTTCGTTAACATCTTTTAAATAGCCGTTGACATCTTTGGAACTGCTTATGTCAGAAATAATAATCATGAATTTGATCCTCTTGTTTCTATTGTTATTATCAATAACAACCAATACAGTAGTGTTATTAATAACAATAAATATATCAGACGTCGTTCAAAAACGGTGTATTGTGGTTTACACAACTAGCCCGAATTCAGCCCAGGGCAAACGCACCTTATTTTTACAATGCTTACGGGACAAAGGTTTTAGCTATTATTTAGTTTTGCAACTAAAATTTGAAACTCTTGCTATGTGAGGCTTGCAGAATTTAGATGCGTTTGCCCTGGAATTCAGCCAAGTTCAGTCTTGACTTTTTTTAGAACATTTGTACTTACTTACCCCGCATTCAAATTCTTAAGAATTGAAACAAATTAATCTTTAAATTAATCTAATTTCAAGGTTTCAGGTAAAGGTGTAAGCGAGCCTAAACTATATTTATTTTGTTTGATTAGTTTGTTAATTTCCTTGATTCTTTTGACTGGGGCAGGATGAGAGGATAGAAAATCCAGATTGCTTTCTTGTTTGACACTGAGGGTAGTAAAAAAATCAGTTGCTCCTGCCACCTGGTTGTAGACTTTATCTAATAACATTAATCCAATTTTATCAGCTTGCTTTTCTTGCTTTTGAGAATATTGGGCTTGACTAATTGCTTCAATAGTCGTGGTAACTATCGGTTTAAAAATACTAGCATTACCCAACAAAGAAGAAATTGTTATTCTTAATAATAAAACATTGCCTAAACTTCGTAGATGATCTCGATGGGTAAAATGTCCTAACTCATGTCCCAAAATCATCATTAGTTCATTTTCTGAGCCAACTTCTTTTAATAATCCTTGATAAATTATTACTTTATTTCCAGGAATAGCGATCGCATTCACTGTGTCTTTAGGTATATATAAAACTTGATATTGATTCTGCTCTTGTTGTTTAGCTGGTAAATGAGCTTCCAAACGATCTAAAAGCTGATTGAGAGTTTTTTGCTGAGGAGAAATTACTGCTTGCTCTTCATATATAGGTACGATCAAAGCACCTAGTTTTTGTTCCCAAGCGGTCGGAATAATGCTAATTAAGCTATTAACTAGTAAATTTAATAATAAAAAAGCTATGATGCCAGTCCCTAAAAATATGCCAGCAATCAATAATATTTGACTATTACTTTCTGATTCGTTTTTAGAACTTTTGGGAGAATGATAGGACATATTAAACTTGATATTGATGTTGATGCTGATTAAATTTCGATTAAGTAAAAGAGAAAAGATCAAAAAGAGCTACAGTCAAACTAACTTAAGGAATGTCTCTAGCTCTAAATTAGATTTTGGAGCTGAATATTACAGACTGAATATTACAGACAAAAGTCTTATACAAACAATCAAATAAAATTAACTTTCATTCATTTGCTCTTTGTGGGACGGAAAGGATTTAAGAAATTAATCAAAGGAGAAATATTGTGAGATTGAATCCATAAACGTCCTTCTCCTTTAAAACGACATACTAAACCTTCTCCACCAAAAATCCCTGTTTTCAAACTCTTGAAAGATAGTCCGCCGATATTTTCAACAGAATAGTTAAGAGTATCCTCAAAAGCTACAATATAGCCAGTATCCACTACATAATCATCCGTAACAGGGATTTCGATAATCGCGCCATAAGAACTAAACCAAAAATCACCGTTTCCTGTAGCTTTGATGAGAAACAAAGACTCGCCACTAAAAAAACCTTTAAATCCTTGAAACTTAGTTTGGATTTCAACTTCAGGACTACAAGCAACAAATCCAGACGACTGAACCATCAGACTACATTTACTAGACACATAATAATGCTGGACATCCCCAGGTACTCCAGGAGATATATATAGTTCCCCTTTTTTTCCTTGGGCAGTAAATTCATTAATAAATAAAGATTCACCCCCTAGCATCCTACCAATGCCTTTGATCAATCCGCCCTTCATTTTTGATTTCATTACTAAGCAGGTGTCCATGGCAGCCATAGCCGAGGCTTCCACCATTACAGTTTCATTTGCTGGCAAATTGAGAATTAAAGAAGCATAAGCGGGATTATGTTCTACTCGATAAGGAATTTTATTACTCATTGATCTTTAATCATAAATAGTATTAATACATCTCCCAGCGCTTTCCCTTGAGAGTCAGGCGCGTTTTTGGAGTTCCCCTCAGTAAGCAACTAACTAACCCTGAATAGGGTTGCTCGTCTATCTGGGTGGAAGTTTAGAACCAACAGTAGAACCAAATGCTCCAGGATTATGGGTTTGACAATAGACTTTTCCTTTGCCTTTAAAACGACATACAAATCCTTCTCCACCCAAGAAAGAACCAATTAAGCTCGAACTAGCTTTGGCAATAGTAAAATTCAGGCTTTTTTCAAACGCTACTATATGACCAGTATCGACAATGTATTCGCCATCAACATCAACTTCATAAATTGCCCCAAAAGAAGCCAGTAAAGCTACTCCTTGACCAGAAACAGTTAGCCAGAAAATCGACTCTCCAGAAAACAGAGATTTAAACCCCTGAAAGCCCACATCAAGATCGACTTGGGAACTACAGGCTAAATAAGAAGTTGCTTGGACAATTAAATCTTGTCCCTTCATTTCATAGACTAATAAATCACCAATTAACCTGGGAGCTAACCAAATTGTATTCCCATTTGTAGGAGAGTGAAAAACACTCAAGAACAGAGATTCTCCTGCAACCATGCGTTTTAAACCACCCATGACCCCACCTCCTTTGCCTTTGCGGAGGGTTGTGCTGGCACTAATGCTGCTACTCATGGCTATCATGGCACCAGCTTGTGCTACTAACTCTTCTCCTGAGTCTAATGATATACGGGCGATCGCACTTTCAGGTTGATGTAATAATTCTATATTCATGGTTTAACGTACCTTAGAACGTAAAAAGCCGACTAATCCACCGATACTTCGAGACTGGAGATAAACATTACCTCTACCAGATAAACGATTGACAAAACCTTCTCCAGAAGTGAAAGAACCAACTAAACCATTAGAAAGTTTAATTCCCATGTGAATACCTGGTTCATATGCCACTAAATGACCATTGTCAACAATAAATTGTCCGTCAATTGCTCTTTTAATGATCCCGCCATAAGCTCCAAAAAAGACCTTTCCTCTGCCACTTAATCTCAATTTAAATAATCCTTCTCCAGCAAACCAACTGGTAAAACCAGCCCACAACACCCCCATTTTTACTCCTGGTGTACTAGCAATATATGCTCCTGGTTGAAAATATATATCTTTTCCCTGGAGTTCAATTTCTGCGATATCTCCGACAACAGATTGTGTTAAAACCAAATTTACATACTGCCTAGTTTCATTACTAAAAACATTAACAAATAGTGATTCGCCTCCAAAAAACCTTTTGGCTAAAGCTGTAAAGAAACCTCCAGAAAGCTCAGTTTTGATCGTAACTTGGCTATCCATACTAGCCATTGCTCCAGCTTCAGCGATAATTTTTTCACCAGGTTCAAGAGTTATGAAAATAGTTGAAAATGCTGGTTTGTATTTTATTTTGCATTCCATAATTTTTGATAAATGTACAACCAAACCTTAATGATTAAATTATTAGTTCGAGTACACTTCATTAACTTTCGTTATTAGTATGCCCAGAGTCTTCTCAAAATATCGATTTATTTATAAATAAGTATTAAAGATAAAAAAGCCCCGTATTCTACAGGGCTAAACAAACTATTGGATTTTAGATTTATCAAACTAATTCCACTTGTTGAAACTAGCCAATAATTTCTTTGGCTTTTGCTACCACGTTATCAACACTAAAGCCAAATTTTTCCATAACAGTCCCACCAGGAGCAGAAGCACCAAAACGTTCAATACTTACTGAACCACCTTCACTACCAGTATATTTCTGCCAACCGAAGCTAGTTCCTGCTTCCACAGAAAGACGTCTGCTCGCAACTTTAGGTAGCACTGAATCTCTGTATGCTTCGTCTTGAGCTTCAAACAATTCCCAGGAAGGCATGGAAACGACACGAACTTTTTTCCCTTCAGCAATCAGTTTCTCCGCAGCGCCAACACAAAGTTGTAACTCGCTACCAGTACCAATCAAGATTAGGTCTAGTTCTTCAGGTGCAAAACCACAGGAAAGGACGTAAGCACCCTTAGTCGCTTTTTCTATAGTACTTCCAGCTAAATTAGGCACAGCTTGACGAGAGAACGCCATCAAAGTTGGTTTGTTTTGTTTAGCGTATTTGATCGCAACTTTGTAAGCACCAGAAACTTCGTTCCCATCCGCAGGGCGAATTACAGTCAAATCAGGAATGGCTCTGAGGGAAGCTATAGTTTCAATGGGCTGGTGTGTGGGACCATCTTCACCCTGTCCGATGGAGTCGTGAGTCATGACCCAAATTGAGCCTACTTCAGAAAGAGCAGATAGACGAATTGCTGCCCGCATGTAGTCGGTAAAGATCAGGAAAGTTGCACCGTAAGGAATTAGCCCCGAATTATGTAATGCCATGCCGTTACAAATTGCACCCATCGCATGTTCCCGCACACCAAAGTGGACGTTACGATTCTGATATGCACCCTTTTGGAAGTCACCGAAACCTTTTAGCTCAGTAAGATTAGAGTGAGTTAAATCCGCAGATCCACCGATTAATTCGGTAACTACTGGAGCTAGTTTGTTAAGACAACCCTCAGAATATTTACGAGTGGCTAATCCTTTGTCTTCAGGAGTAAAGGTAGGTAACACATCTGCCCAACCATCAGGTAGTTTACCGCTTAGGAAACGCTCAAATTCTGCTGCTGCTTCAGGGTAGCTAGACTTATAGCTAGATAAAACCTTCTCCCACTCTTGTTCGTAGGTTGCTCCTCGTTCAATTGCCTTTCTCATATGATCTAAGGCTGATGCGGGAACTTCAAATTCTCCCTCTGTCCAACCCAAGCTTTCCCGAGTTAGCTTAATTTCATCTGTCCCTAGTTTGGCACCATGAATCCCCGCTGTCCCCTGCTTATTGGGCGCGCCATAACCGATGGTAGTTGTCACCTTAATCATTGTGGGTTTGTCGGTTACAGACTTCGCTTCGGCGATCGCTTTAGCAATAGCGTCTAAGTCTGTATTACCATCTTCAACATGAAGTACGTGCCAGCCATAAGCCTCAAAGCGTTTAGAAACGTCTTCGGTGAATGACACATCAGTTGAACCATCGATGGAGATGTGGTTGTCGTCGTAGAGGGCGATTAATTTTCCTAGTCCTTGGTGTCCAGCAAAAGAACAAGCCTCGCCAGAAATACCTTCCATGTTACAGCCATCACCCACGATTACATAGGTGTAGTGATCGACTAAAGTGGCATCAGGTTTATTAAACTTCGCTGCCAAATGAGCTTCTGCCAAAGCCAAACCAACACCGTTAGCAATACCTTGACCTAAAGGTCCAGTGGTAACTTCTACCCCAGAAGTAACAAAGTTTTCTGGGTGTCCTGGAGTCTTAGAACCCCATTGACGGAATTGCTTAATATCTTCAATTGATACGCTGTCGTAACCTGCAAGGTACAGTAGAGCATACTGCAACATTGAACCATGACCAGCAGAAAGTACAAAGCGATCGCGGTTGAACCACTGGGGATTCTTGGGATTGTAGCGCATGAACTTGTCCCACAGCACAAACGCCATTGGAGCAGCTCCCATAGGCAATCCTGGATGTCCAGAACTAGCTTTTTCTATGGCATCTATGGCTAAAAAACGAATCGAATTAATACAAAGTTCTTCAACTGATTTAGTGGATTGGGTGGCAACTACCATATTTGTTAGATAAATAAACTACGATAAAACAAAAAAATTTGAGCTTGCTGAACGCACTGAAGAAGGAGCTTGAACCTTCAGATCTTGATTTTATAAATGTTGTATCAAGTGTTTGTCTTATCTTCTCATCCCATTGGAACAGCTAGCAAGTTTAAACATCTGGTTTCTATATAGAATTACTATAAATTAATTGATTTTAGTGCTAGCTATATTTTTTGAAAGCTAGAGTAACGTTATGACCACCAAAACCGAAAGAGTTGGATAAAGCTGCGTTTACTTGATATTCCCGACTGGAATTGGCGATGTAGTCTAAATCGCACTCTGGATCTGGGTTAGCTAGATTGATTGTTGGTGGCACTCGATCATTAGCGATCGCCATTACCGTTGCTACCGCTTCAATTCCTCCTGAACCTCCCAGCAAGTGACCAGTCATCGACTTGGTGGAACTGACAACAATTTTTTTGGCTCGCTCACCTAATGCTTTCTTGATTGCCTTGGTTTCATTAGAATCATTAGCCTGAGTGCTTGTACCATGGGCATTGATATAATCTACTTGTTCTGGGGTTAGATTACCATCAGCTAAAGCTAATTCAATTGCTCTGGCTGCCCCCTGTCCTCCTGGCACAGGAGAAGTCATGTGATAAGCATCACAGGTCATGCCATAACCAACAATTTCTCCATAGATCTTGGCTTTGCGGGCTAGAGCATGTTCTAACTCTTCAATCAACAAAATCCCGGAACCTTCCCCCATCACAAATCCATCACGGTCTCGATCAAAGGGTCTACTGGCATGGAGTAGGTCATCATTACGAGTTGAGAGCGCCTTAGCCGAACAAAATCCAGCAAAAGAAAGAGGAGTCACTGCTGCTTCTGCACCACCACAGATCATTGCTTTCGCGTAGCCCCCTTGAATAATTCTGAAAGCATCGCCAATAGCGTGAGAACCTGCTGCACAAGCAGTTACAGTACAAGAATTGGGGCCTTTCGCTCCCGTATGAATTGCCGTCAACCCTGCCGCCATATTAGCGATCATCATCGGAATCGTGAAGGGGCTAACTTTTCTTGGACCTTTGTTGATCAGATTTTCATTCTGAGTTTCCATGACTCTCAAACCGCCCACACCCGTCCCAATTAAGACCCCAACCTGATCGGCATTCAGCTCATTAATCTCGAAGTTAGCATCAGCGATCGCTTGCTTACTGGCGCAGACCCCAAACTGAGCAAAGCGATCCATTCGCTTGGCATCTTTCTTATCCAAATACTGGTGAGGATCAAAACCCTTGACTTCCGCAGCAAATTGACAGGCATGTTGTGAGGCATCAAATAGAGTTATTGAACTTACTCCGTTACGCCCTTGCAATAAACCATCCCAATAGTCTGCTAAATTATTGCCGATGGGAGTGATTGCACCCAACCCTGTAATTACAACTCGCCTGTTTTGCCTATTTGTCATTTTTTGCCCTTCTTACGCTTTTGATATGGCACAGTTTGCTCCCAGGCTGCTGTTTAGCATTGATATCTTCAGTTGATATCTTCACTTTAGTTTCCCTGGTGAATGAGATAACGGAGTGAATTAATTGATCGTCAATTTGTCTGATTTGCTCTTTTGACGATTGGTTCAGCACCATTATTATTTAGTTAGCAGCCATCATGAATCCGAACTTAGACTGAAAACTCAGTTTTGTTAGGCAGCGGCAGTTTCCGAACTAATATGTTCAACTGCTTTGCCTACAGTATCTATTTCTTCCGCTGCTTCATCAGGAATCTCAATATCAAACGCTTCTTCTAAAGCCATGACTAATTCTACCGTGTCTAGAGAATCAGCACCCAAGTCATTAGCAAAACTTGCTTCTGGTGTAACTAGATCAGGTTCTACTTCTAGTTGCGCTACAACAATCTCTTTAACCTGGTCAAAAATTTCTTGATTCATTAATTCCTTCCTACTATGTAACCCGTTTTAACAAAAATAAATATATGTTTAGGAAAATTAGACGGAATTTTTCCCTAATCAAACTCAATCCTGGCTTTAAATAAAAAAGCGGCAATTTCCATCTTATCGGAAAGGGGGACAAAGTTAATCGCAAATCTGCAATTGCTATACCCCATATCAGATTTAGATTTAGCCTTAAAACTATAAACTAAAAAACAAAGACGGAAGGCTACCTTTGGGTCGATATTTCTTCCGTCAACGTGCGTGGCTTAATTTCTCCGCTTTGGCACTATCAACTATCAGTTGCTCAGTTATCTAACCTCTTAACCTCTTCTAGGAGTATTAGCTTTCCTTGCCATATCTTGAAACTTAGCCAAACTACCACCAGGACGACGACGGTAGGTAGTAACTGTCGGCATCAAGTTATCTGTAGCAAAGGTTTTTGTCGCAACCTTACCATTATTATTTGTGGCACTACTATTGTTCTTATACATGGCAGCAACCCAAAATGGAGGCTCGTAAGAAGATGCCCCAGAATTTGTGGGAGTTGCTTTAGTGGGAGTTGCTTTAGTCTTCTGCACTTGTGCGGTAGATTTAGCTGCTTTGCCATTCTGCTTTGATTTAGCTTTTGTCTCAGCAGGCTTTTCTTCTGTGATTGCAGATGCCAATTGTTCTTGAGCACTTTCTGCCACTTCCGTAGCTTTTTTAACTGCTTCTTTTACAGGCTGAGACTTAGCTACTTCCGCAGCTTTCTCTTTCACAGTATCTGTAACTTCTGTAGCTGTTTTAACAGCATTTTGTACTACTTGGGAATCCTTTGCCTCCCCCAACTCTAGATAATATTTCTTATCCGAATTGAATAGATTTTTGAGCATTTGCATGGGTTATGGTTACTCCTATTAATAAAACTAAAGAATCGATGCTAAATGAAGATAATTATGCTTAAATGGTCTCGTTTATATATCTGCTGATTGGTTTTATGCTGACCGAGTGATGCGTTACCCTAGCTACAACAAAACCGTCATCATCATGAACAAGAAACAGTAATCAAATTTGGCTTATCTTTCGCTCCGTCTAAATAGCATAGCAGGAGCTATAAAACACGATATATAATTGCGACTATTCTTATCAAGCCAGAAAAATACACCTACAGCAATGATACTTTACAAAAATTAATCGTCATGGAGGACTGGGGACTGGGAATTAAGCAACAACTATTATTTAATCCAAACGGTTTTGACGTTGACGAATTCATGAATACCCTGGCTGCTTAATTCTCTGCCATAACCCGATCGCTTGATTCCGCCAAAGGGTAAACGAGGATCGGACTTAACCATACCGTTTATAAAGACTGCCCCTGCTTCGATTTCAGAAACTAAACGTTTACTTTCTTCCCTATTGCTTGTCCAGGCACTAGCACCCAAACCGAAAGGAATATGATTTGCCAAAGCGATCGCTTCATCGATATCTTTGACGGTAAATAACAATGCTACAGGACCAAAAAACTCTTCTTGAGCCGTGGAAGAATCAACAGGAATATTAGTCAAAATTGTCGGTGGATAATAGTTACCTGGACGATCTGTCATTGGTTCTCCTCCTATAAGTAGCTTTGCCCCTTCTTTAATAGCTTGCTTTACTTGCTGATCTAACTCTGAACGAATGGTAGCTGTCGCCAAGGGACCAATATCTGTGGTTTTCTCCATCGGATCGCCAATAGTCAAGGCTTGAAACTCAGCTAATAATTGCTCTTGAAAGCGATCGGCAATGCTTTCGGCAACAATAAAACGCTTGGCTGCAATACAAGACTGTCCGTTATTGAGCATCCTCGCTTTAACTCCTGTTGAGACTGCTTCCTCTAAGTTGGCACTTGACAAGACAATAAACGGATCACTGCCACCTAATTCCAAGACTACCTTTTTGATTTGTTGTCCCGCAGCGATCGCTAATGCTGCTCCCGCAGGTTCGCTTCCCGTTAGAGTTGCTGCCTTCACCCGATCATCTTCAATGATCGATTTAACCTGACTTGCGCCAATCAATAAAGTTTGAAATGCCCCTTCGGGAAAACCAGCTTGCTCAAGAATAGATGCGATCGCTAAGGCACACTGAGGCACATTAGAAGCGTGTTTGAGAATGCCAACGTTACTAGCCATCAAAGCAGGGGCAGCAAAGCGAAATACCTGCCAAAAAGGAAAGTTCCAAGGCATTACCGCCAAGATTATTCCCAAGGGCTGATAGGCAACATAACTTTTGCTAGCATCACTATCAATTAAAACATCTGCCAAAAATTCGGGTGCTTTTTCGGCATAAAAACGACAAACCTTAGCACACTTTTCCGCCTCTGCGATCGCACTTTGCAGTGGCTTGCCCATTTCTGTGGTCATAATTTGACCAAACTTCAGCTTATCTTTTTCCAAGATATTTGCTGCCTGATTTAACCACTGGCTTCGTTGAGCAAAAGTAGTGTGAGAATACTGCTCAAAGGTTGACTGTGCCAAAGTAAGCTTGGTTTCTATTTCAGCGTCAGTCAGAGGAGTAAAAGTTTTGAGAGTTTCACCCGTTGCGGGATTAATAGTTGCGATCGCCATATTCGTTAACCCTGTAAGCTATATCTATAAGGCTAGCTTTATGTTCTGCCAGGGGTGCTGTTTTTATGAAAAATGTAATTATTTGATAGGTTCAGGTTGAATTGGCTTCATTATAATCACACAAAACTTTTTATCATTTTCTTTTTATACTTATTCTGTCTTCTCCGATAAAACAGCAAACGGGGACTCTTTTGGTGTAAGTGATAAAAATTCTCCTGAGGAGAAGTTAGCTATACTTTCGATATCACCAATAAGATTATTGCAGAGAGCGTCTACAGGCAAATCATTAACACCGTAGAGAAATGGATTTTCTAACTCTTTGCCGACTTCTTCTAGCCCAAGTAAAATAAAGCTAACAATCGCAACTACTGGTATAGCCCACCATTGCATTTTTTCAATTAAATTGAATGGTAACCCAACACAGTAAATTAAAATTAAACGTTTAAGATAAATACGATAAGCTATTGGTAGTGGTGTTGTAGAAATACGCTCGCAACTACTTAAACCTTCTACCATATTGTTGAGCATGTTATTCATTTCAACTCTTTGAGAGCTATCAATTTTACCTAGTTTGAGCTGTTGTTGTAAATATTCTCCAATCCAGAGCGCGATTTGTAACGATATACGGTTAGCCGAATCTATTTCTAATGCTTGTTTTTCGTTTAATAATTTTTTAAGTTCTTTATTAGGCTTTTCTCCTCTTAGTTGTAGTTTGGTGGCAACCATAAATGCTACTAAAAGTTTTAAAATGGTGGCTTTATTTTCTCGCTCTTCGGCATTTTCTTCAGCAATACTCAAGCGAATAAAACGAGCCAAATTGCGAAGATTAACTACTAACAGTCCCAAAGATTTTCTGCCATCCCAAAATCGTTCGTAAGATGTATTAGTGCGAAATACTAACAACAATCCTAAAACTAGATTGTAAACTACATTATTGGTAAGGTCGCCAATGTGTAAAATAAATTTTGGTTCTTTTTCTAAGTATTGCCAAAGACAGACTAAAGCAGTAAAAACAGTAAATATACCAATTCGAGGCAAAATGGTTTTGGCGACAGAACCTTCCAATCGAAAAGCAATTTCTAACCAGCTAAGTTTTTTCTCTGACATTTATTCACTCCAAATAATGTTATCTGAGCACATTTATATTCCCTGTTAAGTAGGTAGGCGTATTTATTTATAAGATACCGATGAGTATATAAATGCCTCTAAAACAGTCAGGCTATGTAATTCATTCAAATTCAGGTTTTACATTTAATTGAGCCTACCTACTTATCTGTCCGCCGTGATTCATCCCTTCGCTTTCAGCGATGGGATGAATCACGGATAGGGTTTAGGTTGACTACTTAATATCAGCTCTATACTTTTTGTACCGACTATCGTAGTATAAAAACCATGATAGTTCTAGAGTATAAAATTAAAGGTAAGCAATATCAATTTCAGGCAATTGACGAGGCGATTCGCACTGGTCAATTTGTGAGGAACAAAGTTCTACGCTACTGGATGGACAATAAAGGGGTCAACAAATACGACCTCAATAAGTATTGTGCTGTCTTAGCTAAAGAGTTTGATTTTGCCAAGAAACTTAATTCTACTGCTAGACAATCATCCGCAGAGCGAGCTTGGTCGGGAATAGCTAGATTCTTTGATAATTGCAAGAAGAAAGTAGTAGGAAAAAAGGGCTATCCTCGATTCAAAAAATATTCTCGCTCAGTCGAATACAAGCATTCTGGCTGGAAGCTAAATGAATCTACCAAAAAGCACATTACTTTCACCGACAAGAACAACATCGGTACAGTCAAGCTAGTAGGTTCTAGAGATATCTATCACTACCAGCCAGAGCAAATAAAACGAGTAAGATTAGTTCGTCGCGCTGATGGTTACTATGTCCAATTTGGGATTGCAATAGAAGTAAAAGAAGACATGCAGCCTACGGGTAGAGCTATTGGTCTTGATATGGGGTTGAAATTTTTCTATTCCGACAACTTTGGTCATACAGAAGAAAACCCTAGATTCTATCGCAAGAGTGAGCGACGACTCAATCGACTCGGAAGAAGACTATCGCGCAAATACCAGAATCCCAACAAAGGGGTTAAGGGAAAGCTGATGGTCAAAAATCCTAAACAGCGACAATCCAATAATTACCACAAGGCTAGAGTGGCAAAAGCCAAGCAACATTTAAAAGTAAGTAGACAACGTGAAGAACATGCCAAGAGACTGGCACGTTGCGTATGTGCATCTAACGACTGCATCGTCTATGAAGATTTAAAGGTTAGAAATCTAGTTCGTAATCGTAAGTTGTCAAAGAGTATAAGTGATGCTGGCTGGACTCAGTTTCGTAAATGGGTAGAATATTTTGGCTGGAAGTTCGGCAAGATAACTATTGCTGTCCCACCACATTTCACCTCACAGGACTGTCCTGCTTGCGGGACGAGGGTTGCCAAATCTCTCTCAACTCGCACTCATGTTTGTGAATGTGGGTACCGCGATGACAGAGACGTTGCCGCAGCAATCAATATACTCAAAAAAGGATTAAATACGACAGGGCATGTCGGAATCTACGCTTGGGGAGACACTCCCTCTTGGGCAGTTGGGGCAACCCTGCTGCCTAACGGAGAGTCGCTGAACTAAGAACCTCTAACATGGTCAGAGTCTTGGGGAATCCCTCGGCTCCGCCGATGGGAGGATGTCAACTATATTCAACCTAAAGCTATTCTTGGTATCAAGGAAGCTTTTGATGAAGCAGATATTAATATTCCTTACCCAATTCGTACTCTCTACTTGTACAATCAGGATAAATGCGATGACTATCTTACAAAGAGTAATAACGCTGATGATAAGTAAGTTAAGGGGTTTGACTAGTAGCTGATACTGAGTCGCGAACTTAACAAAAGAGTGTTTGGGCGATCGCCAAAAGCTTAAACAATTGCAACTAATCAGGAGCTAATTTATGGCTTAGAGTAAGTTCTCGTGCTTCGTTTATTAATTTCGTCGAACTGACATTAATTATGAATTATGGAAAATGATTTAATTCCTTTTTTGGCAGGTGTTGGCTTACTGATAGGCTATCTAATATTTTCTGCAGCAACAGAAATGGGTACTAAACTACCCTGGAAGAAATAACCTAATGTGCCATAAATTCCTGCCTCCTGCCTCCTGCCTTCGTTTCTCCTGCCTCCTCAGAATGGATAAAACATTGGTGTTAGCGTAATTGTAATTACCCAAAATATGACGTTTAGGGGAATGCCGACGCGCATAAAGTCACTAAATTTGTATCCCCCAGGACCATATACCATTAGGTTTGTTTGGTAGCCAATAGGAGTAGAAAAACTGGCGGATGCGCCGATCATGATGGCGATCGCAAAAGGCATAAAGCTAACATCTAGACTACGAGATAAAGCCAAGGCAATGGGAAACACTAAGGCTGCTGCTGCATTATTAGTAATTACTTCAGTGAGTAGATTAGTTACGCCATAGATGATGGCTAAAGCCAACCAGGGATTATCTCCAGAAAATTGAATTAGGCTAGTGGCGATCGCTCCTGCGGCACCTGTGGATTCTAAAGCTTTACCGATGCTTAAAGCTGCACCAATTACTAGCAATACCGACCATTCTATATTGCGGAAGGCTCTAACTGAAGAGCAACAGCCTGTTAATAGCATTACCACTGCGGCTAAAACTGCTGCCTTAAGCATGCTCATGATACCAAGGGAAGCAAGCAGCACCATCATGGCGAGAATGATAATTGCTAAAGGAGCTTTCTCATGACGTAGGGGTTCAGAATCAGGAATGCCGTTGACTAGATAGAAATCATTCGAGATGCGTTGTTGAGATAAGAAATTAGCATTGGCTTCTAATAGTAAAGTGTCTCCAGGTTGGAGGCGAATGCTCCCTATTTTCCCTGGCAAACGTTCCCCGTTACGGGCTACGGCTAGCACTACCGCATTGTATTGAGTCCGAAATTTTCCTTCCCGAATTGTCTTACCTACCATCGGACAGGTATTGGACACTACTGCTTCAATTAAACAGCGTTCCGAACGGGGTGTATCGAGCTTGAATACCTCATCTGTTGCTGGCTGTAGTCCTCGTAAACGGTGCAAATCGACAATGGAGTCAATCATGCCAATAAACACTAGACGATCGCCATCTCGTAAAATTTCTTTGGGACTTACCGCAGGCATAATTAGTTGACTGCGGATGATTTCAACTACATATAGTCCAGGTAGATGTCTCAAACCAGCTTGCTCAATACTTTTTCCGACTAATGGACTATCCATTGGCACCATCATTTCCACGGTGTATTGCCGCACGTCATCACTTTCGCTAATAACGGGTTTACGACTGGGTAAAAGCCAATGATGAGTGGTGAATAGATAAATCATACCGACGATCGCACAAGGCAATCCGACAATCGCCAGATCGAATAATTTCAGCCCTGGTAAATCTGTGCTGGAGACTAATAGACCATTGACCACTAAATTAGTACTAGTACCGATTAAAGTACAGATTCCGCCAAAAATCGCTGCATAGCTCAGGGGAATCATCAATTTGGAAGGGCTAATCCGCAGTTTGCGTGACCAATCACTGACCACTGGAATAAACATTGCCACCACAGGAGTATTGTTAAGAAAAGCACTCATCCCCATTACGGGAGCCATTAAGCGAATTAGGGCGGCATTATGTCCCTTGGGCAGCCCTAGAACTCTTTGAGAAATCCAGTTTAAGCCTCCTGTTTGGGATAAACCAGTAACTACAATATAAAGCACCGCCACAGTAATCATCCCAGGATTACTAAATCCTGCTAGAGCATCTTGCTCCTTCAAAATCCCACTGACAAACAGAACTGCTGTACCACCTAAAAATACGACTTCAGCGGATAAATTAGTCAAGGCATTGAACAGGAAAACACCAATGGTAACTGCGATCGTAGTCCAGGCTCGCCAATCAAGATTAAAACTTGGTGAAGTAGCAATATAGGACAAAAAACCGATCATGCAGGAGGCAGAGAACCCAATAAAAATAACTAAAGCCCAATGCTTCCACGTCTTGAAGGCAAAAATACGGCGAGAAAGTCGTCCTGCTTCCATAGTGATAGATTTCCTTGAAAATTGGCTAATTCAAATCAAAGTGTATCATGAAAAAAATTCAAATGTTTTGCAATTCAATTTAAATTCGATCTGAAGTAAATTTAGCTTAGTCGCCAAGATTTACTGGAGTTGTTTAAAACTCGTACCATAGAGCTAATTATTAATAATTATGAAAAAACCCGATAAAAATCCCGTAACGTCAGAGCTTATAGATAACTTAATTCAGGATAATTTTTTATTTAAAGACTTAGATCCAGCATTAATTGCCCAATATATTAGTCTTGAAGAGCTTGTAACGGAAAAGCTATATTCTAGCCGTCCAATTTACACTGCATTTCGGACTGATACTGCTTTAGAGCATCTCTACGTAGTGACTAGTGGAGGACCAATTATCGTTCGCAGTACTCCTTTAGACCGCATTATTGCCATTACCTACACCAACAGTTGTTTTGGAATGCAAAATTTAGCCTTGAGCTATGGTAACTTTTCTCGCGCCTTCCCTAGTCTGGTTGAGGCTTATAAGACCACAGACGTAATTAAAATTCCTCTAGAAACCATTCGTCTGATACATCGAGAATCCGAACTATTTCGCCAACGCTATGGATTAATGTTTGAATTACAGGAAAAATTTCAATATCATTTGCTCAACTGTAGTACCTATCCACCCCAAGCCGTGGCAGCACTTTTACGAGCTTTGATTTATCAAGAAAGAGAATTGGGTAATCAGCCTAAAGGCGATATGTTTGTGTTTGATTTGCCGATAGAAGTCATTGCCAAGGCTTGTCAGTTAAACAATCGTACAGTAGAGCAAGTCGTTAAGGGTATGACTAAGGTCGGATTGTTAAAACCTCACAAGGCTCAAAATGATCTGGTGACAGTAATTAATCCTGAAGAACTAAAGGCGGTCTATGGAGCGACTCGTGATAGAGTGCCATGGTGGCCATTGCGGTGAGTCAAAAGTCAAAAGTCAAAAGTCAAAAGTTCTTAATACTCAGTCTCTCCAATAGTTTTTCTAAAAAAAGTCTTTAAAGTAGCTACGATTTAAAAAATTATTACTGATATTATCAAGCTGGCGATCGCAATTAATAACCAAGCAATTCTTGTTAACGTCAGTTCGACAAAGCTACAAACTATGTAATTCATAACTTTCTCAAAATAACGGATAAGTTATTGGCGGGCATCTCAATAACTTGCTCTAGTCGGAGATTTGACTCTGCTGCTGCTGTCACTACCGCTTCTAAATCTCTGACTCCCCATAGAGCATTGCGATCGCGTAGTGATCGATCAAAACTAGCGTTACTAGGAGCAGTATGTTTCCCATTGCGTTTATATGGGCCATAAAGATAAAGAATACCCTTAGAAGGTAAAATCTCTCCTGCTCCCTCCATAAGTCCTAGACAAGCCTGCCAAGGGGATATATGAATCATGTTGATATTTACAATGGCATTAATATCTCGATCCATTACTTGCTGTTGCCAGTTATTTTGGCTTACGTCAATAGCTAAAGGCAAATCTAGGTTCTCGATAGGACTTGAATTCCTCCAAGCGATAATGCTTTCGAGAGACATAGGATTTGTATCGGAAGGAGTCCAGCGACATGATTCTAACTTAGAGGCAAAGTAAACTGCATGTTCTCCAGTACCACTAGCGACTTCTAAAATATTGCTCCCAGAGGGCAACACCTCTGATAGTATTCCTAAAATTGGTTCGCGGTTACGCTCAGTGGCTGCTGCATATTGTCTGGCATCCATTAGTCAGTTATTTAAAAAGGAAGAGATGTAATGACTAGCTATTCTATATTAAAAGAACAGAATTTTAGATCTAAATAGATCTATTTTAGATATATTTCTCCCAGATAACTAAATCTTCAGGGCGATCGACATCAGATAAAGTAGTAAGATGATACATGTCTAATTTTAGTTGCTGGGCGATGTTATTAGTCTGATCTAATACTTGATCTGTTCCCCAAGCAATATTATAAAAAAGCTGGGGAATATAATGATTTAAACCAATTAAATAATATCCGCCGTCCTCTGCCACACCCAAGACTAAATCGTTGTTTTGTAATGAGTCAAATGCCTCATTTAATATTACTTGATCGATATCAGGGCAATCAATTCCCATAATTACTACCCGCTGATTACCCAGATTAAAAGCACGATCAAATGCCGAGCGGATTTTTTGACCTAAATCTCCTGAAACTTGAGGAATATATGGCAAATCTTGTCCTAACCATTCCGCCATTAACTGTTGAGTTCCTCCTGTAAAGTGAAGCTCTATATTAACGTCACGAGAAGATAAA
This sequence comes from Cyanobacteriota bacterium, assembly GCA_942490675.1. Lineage (GTDB taxonomy): Bacteria > Cyanobacteriota > Cyanobacteriia > Cyanobacteriales > Xenococcaceae > Waterburya. The sequence continues at coordinate 52,590 of CALNYB010000010.1, forward strand.
AGTTGTTGGGTATTATTCAAAGTATGCTCTGTCATTTTTCGCTGTAATTCTGCTGCTCCTGCTGCTCCTAATGCAGGAATCATGCGAGTTTTAGTTTTACCAGATTCGGGGTAGCGACTAAAAATAATTAAAGTTTCGCTCATGAATGTTGTTGATTTGAATTATGTAGAAAACTGAAAGCAATACTGTTCTGAGCTTTCGGCTGTTAGCTATCAGTAATTATTAATCAGTAATCACTTTTCTTTCCATTGACTATAGGGATATTTAACTAGATAAGAATTAAAGTATTTTTGATCATTAACCTCTCGTTTAATCCAGTATGGAAGATCTATTATTTGAGCTTCATTTTCTAGCTCAACTTCAGCAATAATTAACCCTTCATTTTCCCCCAGGAATTCATCAACTTCCCAAGTTAAATTGTCGATCTTGATCTTATATCTGAACTTTTCAATTAATGGCTTAATGCATAAATTATTGAGCATTTCTTGAGCATCTTGAACAGGAATAGGATACTCAAATTCGGCACGAGTGTGTCCATTAGTTCTGCTTTTAATCGTCAGATATCCTTGAGAACCAATGATTCGCACCCTCACTGTAGTTCCATTATTGGTTGGGATATAACCCTGACAATATTTTTTAGCTAGATCGGTAAATTGGCTCTGTAAATGTTCTTTATGCGATCGCCATTCTGCTTTTTTCACCAAATATTTGCGTTCTATTTCGGTTCCCATTAATTATTTTTACTGTTCTTGAGTCTGCGAACATCTCCAATAACTTCTAATATTAGAATACTAGCAAGTTCTGGGAATTTAACTTAATAGTTAATAAGTTAATAGTATTGAGGTACATAAATTGAAAAAGGTTGAAGCAATTATTCATTCTCATAAAATCGATGATGTCAAATCAAGCTTAATCAGTGCTGGAGTCATTGGTCTGTCAATCTCAGAGATTAATGCCTTTGGACACAAAAAAGAGATGATGACTCGTTATCGAGGTGCGGAATATCGGACTGATTTTAGCAGCAAAACTAAGATCGAAGCCGTGATTGAAGATGAGATAGTAGATCTTGTTGTTCAGCAAATATCTCTGGCTGCTCGTACTGGAGAAATTGGAGATGGTAAGATTTTTGTCTCAACTATTGACGAGACAATTAGAATTAGAACTTATGAAATAGGAGTATCGGCAATTTAATCTCCGAGCAATCATAATTTAAATAGTTATTAAAATAGTCTTAACTAACAGCAAATAAGCTAGCATCTGTGTGTTATGGAGCTAGTTATGTTTCTCATCAAAATAATTGTTGTTACAGCATTATTACTGATAATTGGCGATTTCTTATCGACATTTTTTTTATCATGTTCCAGAACACGTTTTTGGTAAATTTCATACCTTAGTTCATCACGGAAAAAATCGTAGTTTTATTTTTGTTCCTTTTGGCTGGCAAATATCTCCTGTCGGCACAATTTTGTCGTTAATTTTGGGTGAAATACATGTGATTTGGCGACACGTTTCTATTATTAATTGGCAAACTCCCAGGGCGATCGCTTTTTGCTGTCAAATCTTCTTTATTACTACCCCAGAAAGACATTGGCAACATCATCAGAATGCGAATTTAGCCTACGGAGATATTTTTACTTTCTTTGATGCTCCTGCGATCGCTTGGATGCAGTTTCTCTTGGTTATTAAGAAAAAATATCGCCAATTATCTAAAAAGCCAATTACCTAAAAAGCCAAGAGCCAAAAGCTAAAAAGCGACTAACTTGAACCCACCTAAATTTGCCCTAACTATACCCAACATATCCAAAGCTTAACCCTCTGCTCACTATTTGTTTACTTTTATTGACTAAAGTAAGAGATGAGATAGTCACTGCACAATAAGTCGTTAAATCATGCTACTGAGTCAAAAGCTTAACTCTAATTTAACTCTAGGAATAAGAGAGAGAGAATTACCTTTACAGCAGTTTCAGAGGGGAGATGAAATTTCGGTCTTAGATTCAGGGATTTGGCAGATTTATCGAGGAGTGGTGGAGCTAAGTCGGGTTCAACAAGATGGCAGCGAAATAACCTCAGGATGGGTAACAGCAAACGGCGTTTTTGGTAATTTGACACCTAGCCCTGCACTTTATCGTGCGGTTGCTTTATGTGATGTCTATGCCAAGCGCTACTCTTCTCATGACGTAGCAAGAGACTCTTCCTTAGCCAGACAGTTTTTAACTCAATTCAGCGATCGCTTACTTAAAAGCCAACAGCTATTAACAATTATTGCGATTAGCAGGGTGGAAGAACGTTTAAGACATCTATTGTTAATGCTTAAGCAGGAAATGGGACAACCAGTCACAGATGGTGTTCGTCTTCAGGTGCGCTTTACTCATCAGCATTTGGCAGACGCAATCCATACTACAAGAGTCACTGTTACCAGAATACTGGGAGATTTTCAAAACCAAGGTTTAATCTACTTTGATAGCGATCGACACATTGTAATAATCGACACATTGTAATAATAGAGTGTAATTAAAATTCCTCAGATGTACTTTTTTTATGCCAGTAAAGAACGCCACAGAAACTTAGGTAACGATAGCATTCTGCGCCAACGCCAAGGCTCTTGATAGAGACGATAAGACCACTCAAGATTGTTATTTCTCAACCACTCTGGCGCACGTACTTTGGTTCCCGCCCAGATATCCAAGCTACCACCAACGCCAATCCAGATCGAATTAGGACAGAGAGTGCGGTTTTCCTTAATCCAGAGTTCTTGTCTCGGTACTCCTATGCCGACAAAAATAACGTCAGGCTGTTTTGCTTCTAAGGTTTGTTTCCATGCTTGTTCAGCCTCTCCTGAAATATATCCATCTTGAGTCAAAATTGACAGGCTAGGAAATTTGTGCTGCCAAGCTAGGGCTGCTTGTTCCGCAGTTCCAGGACTACCGCCAAAGAAACATAAAGAACTAGGCTTTAGTTCACGTCCAACATGTTCAATGAGAGATGCGGCTAGTTCAATACCTGGACAACGCTGATGTTTATGACCCCGTAAACGCATATAGACAATAACCCCTGCACCATCGGGAATCACCAGTTCTGCTGCTTCAATAGCTTGACTCAAGGCTTGATTATCTTGTGCCATCATACTCATCTCGGCATTTAAGGTAACCACATGAGTGCCGATTCTCTGATCTAATCTAGCTAGAAGCCAGTCTGAATAATTATCCAGCAGATGTATATGAAGACTTAAGACAGGAAAAGTTGGCGGAGTAGGCAAGTTACTATCTGAGGACAACATAATTTTTGCTCAGTCGAGAAAGACTAGTCTAGATTCTAGTTTAAGTTACTTAATTGCCAAATGATTACCATTGCTTGGAAGTAAGCTAGCCCAGTTTGACTGCTGTTCCTGTAGCGGTGATCAAAAGTAGTACACCTTTCTCATCTACGTTGATTGTGCCTGTATCTATTTCAATCCCAATTACTGCATCGGCATTAAGCTTTTCTGCGCGCTGGATGAGTTCAGCGATCGCTTTTTGCTGTCCTTTTTCAAAAACTTTTTCATAGCTTCCCGTGCGTCCACCAATAACATCTTTGATTCCCGCAAAAAAATCGCGCAAAACGTTAGTACCATAAACTACCTCGGCAGTAACCACCCCCAAATAGGTTTCAATGGATTGGTTTTGAATTGTATCGGTTGTGCTGACTAACATTTATTTCTAGAGTAACTATCACTAATTTCTGCCTCTATTAATTATATTAGATTGACTTTTAGCCATCACTTAAAGATTATGGAAACTAATCTTGAGCTGAATTATAATGGAACATGAGACACCAGACTTTTGAACGATTTCAAGGAATGTGGTTGGGAGGCATAGTTGGACAAGCTTTAGCTAACCAAAACAAAAGTTGTGATCGTACTGGGATTTTTGATTTTCCCGATCAGAATTGGCTTGCAGAGCGCAGGCAAATAGCCGAGATTCTACTTCGATCTGAAAAATTAGGAGTGGATGATATTGGTCAACAGCTAGCAATCCAACAAAGCGAAAGTAGTGGGACTGTTCAAAACTGCTTAAGAAAAGTTGATGAACCAGCAGTCAATTCACAATTCTTTTCAGGGTACAATTATAATTCTAGACAAGCTGATGCCCACAGTAGAGTCGCCGAAATTAAGTTATCAACGTGTGGTGACAATATGCTTTCCTTGTTATCTTTAATTATCTTTTATGGCGATAATCAAGATTTATTAAAAAAAATCATTGACCAGCATAATTTAAAGTTAGCAAATTCAGGGGAAAACGCGGAAATCAAAGAAGACATATTAATCTGGAGCTATTTACTAAGCTCCGTATTGAACAATAAGTTGGAGTCTTGGCAGATAAATTTTAATTGGGTGGTTGAGAGAATATTAAATAATCTGGAGGGGAAAGAAACTTTGTTGATTAACAAGTTAAAGCTAGTAGTCCAGGCCGTTAAAAGTGGCATCAGCCTACATCAGTTGCTAGACAAAATGTCGTCTAATGGTAGTACAAGACAAACAGCGATCGCTTTATCTTGGTATTGTTTCGTGACCACTCCCAACGATTTTAAAATTTCAGTTCAAAGAGCTGCCAGTATTAAGCCCAATATAGCTGAATTAACCGCTACTCTCACAGGTACTTTTTCTGGGGCATATAATGGCATGACAGTAATTCCCTATAACTGGAGGATCAGAATGAGTCAAAATCCGAACTATAGTTCAGAGAATCAGCTTGTGAGCGAGTTATTTAAGACTTGGCTAGGAATATATTCAATCGATAGTAATCAGGAGTCATACAATCAAGAACTTTATGCGGTAGCTAGTCCTCAAATGATTCAGCCTCGCCAAACCTTAAAAATTATCTCCCAAAAATCTAGATTTAGCGGAATCTAACTGGAAACTAATCAAATTTTTGACTAATAGCCCCAAGAGTAAACCTGGTTTTTAATTGAACAGGGAAAACAAGACAATTACAATATTTCTCAATCTTATTCTGGAATATCTTACATCTAGTAAATTTGGTGGATTGCAGAGGAGTTTAGCTCTAGATCGTTTTTAGATTGGTTTAACGTTGAGTAAAATTTTAGACAAGGCAATTTTATAGCTGATCACAATCCTCACCTATGATGAAAAGTTGGCATTCACTGCTCCAAAAAATTGGGGGCTGGCGTTACAGGTATCTACACCAGGGCATCTTGTGGTGGGGAAAAGGAACTCAGAGAAGAAAGTCAAGCAAGTATACTGATAGCTTAAGTTTTGGTCAGTCAAGAAGAAAAAATCATCAAACAAAACTAAGAGATTTTCTGGTGATGCTGGCTTTAAGCATCATTGCTTTGACTAGCGTGGTTGGTTATCAATTCTACAATCAGCCACAGTTAACCGTAGGTAAAATTTCTCCTTTAACTATCAAAGCTCCCTATTCAGCTCAATTTGAAGATACTAAAACTACATTAGAAAAACGGAAGGAAGTGCAAACAGGCATTGTTCCGATCCTGAAGCAGGATGAAGAATTAACTACAGAAATTGAGAACAAGCTCACTCTGCATCTAGAAAGTATTGACGAACTAAGAAAAAGAGCAGCACCTTTTCCCTTCGCTGATGGAGAAATTTTGTCCTTAAATAGTCAAAGATACATTCGTTTTTGTCCAGAATCAGAATTTAAGGCAGTTTTAGCTTCAGTGGCACAAAATTTTGGTTCAACATCTAGCGAGCAAGATAACAAGAATTTATCCCTAGAGAAAAGTCCAGACTTCAATATTGGATTGCAAAAAGTGGCATCTGAGCTACAAGAATATCGATCTAAAACCTCGGAAACCGAATTTAATACTCTTATAGCTCAGATTACCTTAACTCGTTATCGCTATTCTCAGGCTTGGAAAAAGCTTCATCAGAAAAAAATTGATCCCTTAGACGATAAAGAACTGATAATTCTCTTTGATCTGACCGAAAATGAATGGCAAGCAACAAAAAGTAAGATTTTGCTAGCTGCCGAGCGGATACTGACTCAGGGAATTCCCCAAGGAATCCCCTCCAATTTGATAGAGCAAGCTGTAACGGCGCAACTTAACCCTGAAATACTCGATGTAACCGAGCGTTTATCAAGTAATTTATTGTTGGGAACTTTAAAGCCCAATTTACAACAAGATCGAGATGCTACCCGTAACATAGCTGAAAAAGCTGCCATGGCGATTAACTCCGTCATAGTAGAAGCTGAACAGGGAGAAGTAATTGTTGAGCAAGGAGCGAGAATTACCCAGGCAGATTTTGTACTTTTAGACGGTTTTCAACTGAGTCAGAGAGGTGTTAACTGGTCGGGACTGAGGCTATCGGCAGCTTTCGTAAGTGCAATTGTTTGTTTATTTCTGATCATTCAAAGAAACATTTATTCTTCCATTCGTCATCGAGACTACTTACTGTTGTGTCTACTAGCTCTAAGCGCACCTTTACTGAGCGTTTTTGAATTTTCATATACTAGTTTGCCAGCCATTGGTTTACTGGCTAGTAGTTTTTACACTCCTGCCATAGCAATTTGTGAAGTTGGTTTAGTGACTGGACTAGTTATGTTTAGCAACCAGGCATTAGGCTCTACTTATCTTTTAGCTGGCTTGGTTAGTGGTTTAATTACAGCTATTTTTGCAGGTAGATTGCGATCGCGTGAAGCTATCGCTAAGTTAGGTATTGCGGTGGGTTTGTCGCAAGCGTTAACTTATCTAATTACCAAGTTAATCTTGAGTGCTAGCCCAGCCACTATCTGGTCAGCAATTTTGCCTGATGCCATTGTCTGCGGTTTATTTGGAGTTGCTTGGATCGTGATTGCGATCGGCATATCTCCCTACCTAGAACGCTTTTTTGATTTAATTACGCCAATTCGCCTCGCGGAACTATCTAACCCCAATTTACCTCTACTTAAAAGGCTTGCTACCGAAGCACCAGGAACCTTTCAACATACTATGTTTGTGGCTTCCTTAGCCGAGGCTGGTGCGAGGGAACTAAATTGTAACGTGGAGCTAGTTAGAGCAGGAACTTTGTATCATGACATCGGCAAAATGCACGATCCTCTAGGGTTTATTGAAAACCAAATGGGAGGACCAAACAAACATGATGAAATTAATGATCCCTGGGTAAGTGCTGAAATAATTAAAAAGCACGTCAGCCAAGGATTGGTAATGGCACGTAAATACGGTTTGCCCAAAGCAATTCGTGATTTCATTCCCGAACATCAAGGAACTTTGCTCATTGCTTATTTTTACTATCAGGCAAAGCAAAAATCAGAGTTAGAAGGAACTACGTTAGTAGAATCAGATTTTCGTTATGCTGGGCCAGTACCTCAATCGCGGGAGGCTGGGATTATGATGCTGGCAGATGGCTGTGAGGCAGCATTGCGATCGCTACGGGATGCCACCTCAAAACAAGCTCTGACTACTATCCATAAGATTTTTAAGTCTCGTTGGCAAGATCAGCAATTAATTGATAGTGGATTAAGCTATGATGAGTTACCAGTTATTGCCGAGGTTTTTGTCAGCGTCTGGGAACAGTTTAATCATAAGCGGATCGCTTATCCCAAAGGGGCTTTAGATTTAACTGCTAAAAATAAATAGTTTAGATTAATATAGTCAATATCATATTATCTGGATATATTATCTGGAGATAAACACTATCGTGAGTAAGAAAACACAGATACAGGAAGCTCAATTAAATCAGGCTAATGCTAGCTTACAACAGTCGATTTCTTGGTATTCTAGCTTTCGTCGTCATGGTAATTCTCCTCCGAGCGATCGCTTGCAAGCCTCTGTCAAAAACGATTTACAGTCTCTACAAAATGCGTTAGGTAGGTTAGACCGCAAGACAATTCGTATTAGTACCTTCGGTTTAGTTAGCTGTGGTAAATCATCTTTAATTAACGCTCTGTTAGAGGAAGAAGTAGTCGCCACAGGTCCTCTCCACGGCGTTACTCAGTCTTTAACTATTTTGCGCTGGAATCCTCTACCAGAAGACGGTTTAAGCGCAGAGTTAATTGATACTCCTGGTTTAGATGAGGTTGCCGGAGCAGCTAGAGCCACAATGGCACGGGAAATTGCTCAGAAATCAGACTTAATTTTATTTGTGGTAGCGGGAGATATTACTCGGACGGAGTATGAAGCTTTGTGCGAGTTAAGAAGTACTCAAAAGCCATTGATCTTAGTTTTTAATAAAATCGATCTTTATCCCGATCAAGACCGTCAAAAAATCTATCAGCAACTGCAAAAACTGAACGCAGCCAATAGCAGATGCAGTTTATCAGATATTATTGCCCCCCATGAAATTGTGACGGTAGCTGCCAAACCTCAGCCGATCCAAGTGAGAACAGAGTCAGCAGATGGTACTGTAGCCAATACCTGGGAATATCCAGAACCTCAGATTGAATCATTAAAAGAGGCTTTAGCGCAGATTCTACAACAGGAGGGGAAATCTTTACTAGCATTAAACGCTTTGGTGCAAGCCAGAGATGCCGAGCTGAACATTGCCCATAAAACGATTGAACTGCGTCAATCAGAAGCTCAGAAAATTATTAATAAGTATGCTCGCTATAAAGCGATCGCTGTTGCCCTAAACCCAATTATTTTATTGGATTTAATTGGTGGTCTAGTTACAGATTTAGTCTTAATTCGCGCTTTAGCGAAGCTATATGGACTACCAATTACTACTTATGAAGCAGGCAACCTTTTAAGACGAATTGCAGCCAGTTCTGGCGGTTTATTGCTGGGAGAAGTTGGCAGCAGCTTATTTTTGGGAGTAGGTAAGAGTGGAGCAGTCTTATCCAGCGGATTTGATAGTTCAGGGGCAATTACAGCTTATTTAGGGACGGCGTCTGCCCAAGGTGCGATCGCTGCCTACGGGACTTTTGTCATCGGTCGAGTTGCTCAAGTATATCTAGAACAAGGCTGTACTTGGGGAGAGATGGGAGCTTCAACCCTAATAAAAGAGATTTTGTCTCAAGTAGAACCAAATACGATTATTTATCGTTTGAAACAAGAGTTAATGCCGTAAATCATCTGTGTTATGAGGGTAAAGGGTAAAGGTTAAGGGGAAAAGGGCATTAAATTGATTACCAACCTCAAAATATTTAGTTTTTTTGAAAGGCGTGCAAGATGTGAGTTTAGCTTATGCCTCAATTAAGATTGAGATGTTTAGTATTTCTTACTCATTACTCATTACTCATTACTCATTACTTCGTTTATTTAAGTAACTTATACGAACAGGATTTAGCATTCCGTGCGGGAAGCCCCGCGCTCTGACTTCAAGAATGTAGAGTCGAGCCCTAAAGGATTAGCTTCGCGTCCGTCGGGATGATAGCACGGGCTGGCGTAAGATAGTAAACAGTTAACTTGATATTCAAGAATCTTCATCTAGTAAAGGTTTCAAGCCTTGTAAGATGCTTATATCTGAAAGAAGACTAAAAGGCTCGTCAGATATTTGTACCTCGACAACTGAAAATATAGGGTTTTACAGGGAAGTTCGATCTAAATTGATTGTTTCCTCCTGTAAGTAAAATTTTCAAGGAACGTTGGTTCTAGGTTTTCAATGGTGTCACGACTCGCGCGTTCCCTTGCACCAAACTAAGCGGTGTAAACGCCTGTCGGCGATGTTATGCCCTTGTGGTACGCGGGGTCGCTCGTCAAACCTTGGATGCCAGAGGGGCAGGACTCGTACCTCTCTATAAAATGCGGTAGCAGGAAACAACAGGAGTACTGTAAACGAAGTTCTCTCTATTCTACGGGATTTGGGGAAGCCAGCATTGTATGCTTCGCATCAATGTCTGGAGAGTCACTATTATTTACTCCACTACCCCGCAACTGGTCAATTTTATTTGTTCTAGGAAATTATGCTGCATCTTTAACATTTGCCAACTAAGATATAGTACTAACGAGAGCATATAGACAGTGAGAGATAACCACAGAAGCTCGATACTATTGAGATACCAAGCCATAGTAACAACAGGAAGAAATACTAGAAAGAAAGCAATTAAGGAAGCATTGCGTAATACTGCACCTGCTTTTAAACCAATAAAGTAGGCTTCGAGCATAAATGCGATCGCCGTAAAGCTCAACAAAGGCAATAACCAGATTGTGTAGTTAGTAATTCCCTGATGAACCTCATGATGATTAGTCAGCAAGCCAAACAATGTTTGTGGAAAAAATAAGCATCCTAACGCGAACATCAACGCAATCGGTAAGCTATTAATTATTGCCGCGATCATCAGTGGCATTAATTTAGTAAGTTCTCCTTTTCCTTTAAAGTTGCCAATTAAAGTTTGAGTCGTCATGCCAACTCCTTGAATTGTAAACTGACTCAGCAAAGCAATTTGCAGCAACAGTCCATTTTCTGCCAGCAACTCTGTCCCCATACCAGCGCTGAGATTGGTAAAAATAGCATAAGCTGAAATTAAAGCTAGAAAGCGAACTAGAATATTAGCTTTGAGGGCAATAGCACTCTGGAGTGCCTGAAATTCTAAAACTTGTGGTAATGCCTGTTTGAGATCTTGCCAGTTAATAGTTACAACCACCGCAATTAAGCCGACCAATAAAGCTAAATATTGACTCAGGGCAGTGGCTAACCCTGCCCCCATACTTGACCAACCCCAGCGAGAAATCATCAAGTAATCTAGCAAGACATTAGAGCCATTGGCGATCGCCGAAATCAACAAAACAATTCCATTTTTTTCTCTGCCTAAAAACCAGCCAATCAGCACAAAATTAAGTAATACCGCAGGTGCGCCCCAAATCCTGGCATTGAAGTATGCTACTCCTGCACTTTCAATATCTTGTGTACCAGACAAAATTAGGAACCCTAGCTTTTGAATCGGATATTGCAATAGTAAAATTAGCAAGGCGGTCGCTATGGCAATTAAGCCACTCCGTAAACCTGCTAGCAAAATTCCTTCACTATCTTCTTCCCCTACTGCTTGAGCCGTCATGGCATTAGCGCTGTTACGCAAAAATTTGAGAATGCGATAAAGATAATCAAATAGAATACTGGCTAAAATCACTCCCGCTAAATATTTTAGTTCCTGCAAATGCCCTAAAAAAGCTGTGTCACATAATCCAGCCAGAGGAACCATCATATTAGACAAAATATTGACGGTAGCTAATCGATAGAAGCGTGGTAAGAAGCTATAGTATTTATTTTTATTTGTGACAGTATTTGTAACAGACATGCTAATCTCTAACCCTTAATCCCTAACATTTAATCAATTTGAGAGTGCTTGTTGGGACGAATTTTCGACCCATATATCCGCGAGTAAACCTGAGTAAATTCTGCCCCCAGCAGGATGATCTGCGCGGAATAATACGTCCAAGCCAAGAACACAATTAAAGATCCAGCAGCACCATAGGCTGAACCCAGGCTACCTTTACTTAGATACATTCCCAGTAAAAATTTACCAAACAAAAATAACAGGGCGGTAATTACCGATCCAACTACAACATCCTTCCAGGCAATTTTGACATCGGGAACATATTTAAACATTAGGCAAAATGAAAAGCTGAATAAGCCCAAGGAGAACAAAAAATCAAGTTCGCCCCAGGGAATTTTTGAAGTAAGCATAAAGTCATTGCTATATCTAATCATGGCGGAGACAAAAGCACTTAGCAGCAGAGAAAGCATTAATAAAAAGCCGATCGCCAGTACCATCAAAAATGAAGATATTCGCTTACGAACAAAGGGCAAAATTCCTTGTCCTGGTTGGGGTTTGACTTTCCAAACTGTATTCAGGGCATCCTGTAGTTGAGCAAAAACACCCGAAGCCCCAAGTATTAAAACCCCAATACTAATTAAAGAGGCAATGTCACGGATTTTAGGTTGGCTCATATTATTTAAGGCTAGCAAAATTGGCTTCACTCCATCTTCTCCCACTAATTCTGTTAGCTGAACGGTAATTTGATCCTGAGCCGTTTGCTGTCCAAAAAATGCACCAGCGATCGCGATCGTAATTACCAGTAATGGTGATATGGAAAAAACAGTGTAATAGGCTAAGGCTGCTGCAATCCGAGATGCTTTGTCTTCTTGCCACTCTTGAAAAGTTTCCCTCAGTAATTTTCCAATTTTGCGTAAGTTCATTGATTTTTAAGAATCGTTTATCTAGATTTCTGCGTTGCTTACCAAATTCGTTTGTAAAGAAAATATCAAGTACAAAGCTATTCATATCAAGATTCCACCAATTTAACCTCAGTACAATACCTTAAGTAAAATTACGCAATAATATAAGTGTATTAAATAAATTTCAAGTATTGAATATCGATGACGTTTAAAAGTTTATTTTTAAATATTTTTATAATTGGCATTGTACTATCTGTATTGTTGAATACGAAGGGAAGTGTCTGCGCTCCTAAAAGCAAATCTCAAACACATCAGCTTAAGTCTCTGGGTAAAGAGCAATTCCCTTATGCTCACAATATTACTCATCAAATTATTGGTTCCAGAATAGTTACTCAATTTACGCCAAAAAACAGTCAAGGGGAAAGCATTAACCTTAATCAGCTCGCTTCAGATTTGGGATACGACCATTTCAACTGGGCAAGCTATGTGGAAAAAGATCCTTACGGCATTACTAATCAAGCTGGACAAAAGTTAACAACGCCATACAACGATCCTCCTCAAGGAGGATACCGTTACGATCCCGCGGACAAATTACCCTTTTACTGGGATTTAGTAAAATGCGATCGCTGTAAACCACGGCACCACTTTCAAAGTCCCCATAATTTAAGCCAATTTAAGCTAGTTTTTGAGGATGCGCCCGCAGATTATCGCCTACAACCAGGAGAGGCAATAGAATTTATCACTAATTTAGTGGGGGTGAAAAAATATGATCCTCAGAAGCAGACTGCAGAGTGGGAAATTCTGCACACCTTTCGCTGGAAACTTACAAATCCCCACCCCAGCCTGAGTCAGGTATCTTTGATTGAATCAGATGTTGCTTTGAATAAACTATCACCCCTACTACTTAGTATGATGCAGTTAGATGGAGCAATATTGATTACTGATTACTGGTAACTGGTAACTGGTAACTGATTAGCAATAGCCAACTAAATCTCGATTATTCCAGTTGATAGTATCGCTAATCTTGTTGCCATCATGATAAGCCGCGAGGATAACTTCGCTGGTTTTCCCCCAAGAAATTGTCCCGTCAGCAGCGATCGCAATTGCCCCTAGATCTCGATTACGACTGCGAGATTCAGTCATCGATTTTTCCATTGCGTCTGTTAGAGACATACCATCGGTAACGCGAATCACAATTTTGGCAGCCAGACATTCTTCCATGATGTCCTCGCCAACTCCAGTACAGCTAACTCCTGCGGAGGCATCAGCATAATTACCTGCGGGCATTGCCGAATCACTAACTCGACCAATTCTTTCTAAACCTTTGCCACCTGTAGATGTTCCTGCCGCAATTTTTCCCATATTGTCCAGTGCCACTACCCCGATAGTACCTCTACGGGGTTCATGAATTAAGGCTTCTTCGGCAACTACTCCTGCCATATTCTTATCAAAATTTTCGTCTCTTTCTTGTATCCATTCTTTGAGACGAATTTCTATCAAAGGATCGTATCTAGGGATATTTAATTCTCGCAGTAGTTCATTAGCACCATAGTCTGATAAAACGCGATCGTCATCTCCTTGTAAGTACTTTGCTAGTTCAATCGGATGTCTGACGCGAGAGACATTGATTATCCCGCTGAAACGTTGTCTTTCACCATCCATTAAGGCAGCACTCATTCTGATTTGTCCATCAGACTGCAATACGGAACCTGTTCCCGCATTAAAAATTGGCTGATTTTCGAGTAACTGGCAGCCCATGACAACCGCATCGAGAGCATTGGCACCGAAATTAAGAATTTCGTAAACTTCCTCCACCACAGTATGAAGGGCGCGGCGAACTTTTGCTTCTCCTTTTTCGCTTCTGATATGTCCTCCTGCGCCACCGTGAATAATTAGTTTAGGCTGTACTTTTTTAGCAGACATAATGATTGTAATGAAGATAGTAATGTGATTAATATTTTGATGGCTTGTAATGCTACTTAAGATTCACTGTTGACAGACTGTTTGCGACGACGACAACGATCCGAGCAGTATTTGACATTATCCCAGCAATTTTCCCACTTTTTGCGCCAAGTAAAAGGGCGATCGCACACAGGGCAAACTTTTGTCGGCAGGTCTGATTTTTTGTGCTGTCGAGGCATTTTAAAAGGATGAAGGATAAGGGATAGAGAATGGGGAACATAAAATCATTATTGCTCATAAACTATATCTAATACGAATCAAAATTAGCTTGTGAGCAGACCTTAACTTTACTAAGGTATTTAGAAAAGCAAAGAGCTAAGAAAAGTTTAATACAAACGAAACTGATGCCAATCAGGTGTAGTTTAAACAGATGAATCAAAAGCTGTTAGAAAATATTAGGATTGTTTTAGTCGAACCTGCGGGAGCGTTAAACGTGGGATCGATCGCCCGAATTATGAAGAATATGGGATTAACTAAACTGGTGTTGGTTAATCCTCGGTGCGATCGCAATTCGGATGAAGCCCGACAAATGGCGGTACATGCAGTCGATGTATTAGAAACGGCTCAGATCGTTGATAATTTACCTGCTGCCTTAGCTGGCTGCCAGAGAGCGATCGCTACTACCGTTCGTTCTCGTAGTGTACCCATTAGGCTTGAGTCTCCAACCACAGTGCTTCCCTGGTTACTAACACCCAATGTTCAGTCTGCCCTGTTATTTGGTGCAGAAGATCGGGGTTTGAGCAATGAAGAATTAAAATATGCTCAACGGTTTATCTGTATTGAATCTAGTCCTGAATATCCTTCGTTGAATCTAGCTCAGGCAGTAGCAGTCTGCGCCTATGAACTTTATCAATCTTGGTTGAAAATTGCTCAGAGTAATCAAACAGCAGTTGTAGATCCGCCAGCGATCGCATCTACGCCAACTAATGCACCGATTGAAGTGTTAGAAGGCTATTATCAAGATTTAGAAGCGATGCTTCTGGAAATTGGTTATTTGTATCCTCATACTGCGCCTGTCAAAATGGAAAAGTTTCGTCGTCTCTATAACAAAGCTAATCTCCAGCCTGAAGAAGTAGCAATGCTACGGGGGATTTTACGTCAAATTCGCTGGGCAAACCAAAATCAATCAAAGTTAACTGACAATTAACAGTTGTTGCTACTATCGCAGTACGTTAATCGATTAGGATAGAAAAGTTAATTGCTCGTAAGTAATAAGTAATTAAGTAATAAGTAATGAGTAATGAGTAATAAGTAATAAGTAATAAGTAATGAGTAATGAGTAATAAGTAATGAGTAATGAGTATCCTAATACAAATGCGTATTGCTACAGCATGGATACATATTTTTTTAGAAAAATCAGTAATTCTAACAGTGTAATTTAGCCGCTAAACACTACATACTGTTGATGACCGTAAATCATTTGATTAACCATGTCGATTTAGTTAAGGCAAGAGAATAAACCTTAACCGCTTATAATTTAGTTGTTAAATACAACAATTAATCTAGTTGTTAAATACAACAATGCTTCGTTTGAACAAGTAGTATATTTCAGGATCAGATTTAAGTTTTCTGATGATACGGACTTACAAAGGGGTAGAAGTTTGGTTTTGTTTGGGATTTATTTTAGTGGGATAGCATCACGACATATAAGACCAGCTTTAATCAATGGTCAGAATACATTCCGTCTCCCACAGACGAAATAACTCTGGCTTCACCAATTTATAACTGTTTTCCAGGAGTTAAGAGTGAATCGCAAAGGCAAAAAATCTCCTCCTACCAGAGGAAAAGGTGTTCAAGGTAAGCAAAAGCGTAAAGCTAATCCCAAAAGTCATAGCTGGTTTACTTCTAAACGCGATTCTGCTACAGCCAACAAGCCAGAGAAACCAAGCCAGAAAAAAACTCTAGCAAAAGCTCTTATTGATCGTAGTCCTCGATTAAAACAGAGTTTAACCGCCCAGAAAAATTCTGCTACTAAACCCCTTAGTCCCCAAAAAAGTGCCCGCAATCGGTCTAAAAATCCCAAATCATCTTTATGGTTAGCTGTTTATGCCATAACCATTACTGTGGGACTTAGTACCATTTTCGGTACCCTAGTTTCCATTGCTGGTGCTTGGCAGACTGCTACTCCCAAAAATACCTCTGTACCTTCTACAGTTGCCAGTAATCCCCAGAAAAAAAGCAAACTAGATAACTTATTTGCGATCACATCTTTAGGGAAAGAAATAAGTACTTTAAAATCGGACTTGCAACAGTTGGCAAATCAATATCCTGACTTAGAGCCACAAGTTTTTCTGGTAGATCTCGATACTAAAGGTTTTGTCAGCATCAATGGTCAAGAGTTAATTGCTGCTGCTAGTACAATTAAGCTACCAGTTTTGGTGGCGTTTTTTCAGGAGGTAGATCGGGGGAAAATCAACCTAGAAGAACAATTGGTCATGACTCCAGATGTGATTGGAGGCGGTTCTGGCGGTATGCAATACGAAAAGCCAGGTACTAAGTTTTCTGCTTTAGAAACTGCGGAGAAAATGATCAGCGTCAGCGATAATACTGCCACTAATATGCTGATTAAGCGTTTGGGAGGCATGAAGCGAGTAAATCAGCAATTCATTAAAATGGGGTCAAAAAGCACTAGGTTACGCAATCCTCTACCAGATTTAACAGGAACCAATACCACTACCCCTGAAGATCTGGGGAATTTATTGGTCAAGATCAACAATGGTGACTTGATTTCTTTGCGATCGCGCGATCGACTGTTATATATTATGCGTGACATTGCCACCAATACTTTGTTGCCAGTCGGTTTAGAATCGGGAGCAATTATTGCCCATAAAACAGGAGATATCAAGCCAGTTTTAGGAGATGTGGGAATTATTGATATGCCCAATGGCAAGCGCTACATTGCCTCGATGTTAGTCAAGCGTCCCGATAATTCACCTGAAGCCAAGGAATTTATTCAAAAAGCATCCCGCACTGCTTATCAGTATTTTAAAAATCCTCGAACAACTGGTTTTACTTTGGAAGATGAATAAATCATGTCTTTATTATATGTATATGAAATTTTCATAGTGAAATCCTAACTTTGCACATTAGATAACCATTCTAGAGAAGGCTTACGCTGCATCTTTGCACAATCTTGCAAGTAAAGATTGATGAGACTTTGATAAGGAATTCCAGTTTGTTCAGCAAGATTTTTGAAGTAAATTATTACGTCTTCTTCTAGCCGAATTGTAACCTGCTTCTTAAGTTTCTTTATGTAGGGATTTTTAGTGGACTGGGAAAAATCATACTCTTCTTTCATGAGCAAAATTCACGGTACTGTTGCCGTTCTCGCTTCATTGCTTTGCGAACAGAAATAATGCGGATCAACTCAATATCTTCTTGATAAAGTTATGATGTCTTTACAATGCCTTTAAGGGGGTAAGAGAACGTTGACTAAGTTCTCTATTTTTGCAAGAGAACTAAATCCCGATTTTTTCCCAAATGAGAATTGCTGCATAACAGCTTACTAACAATACCAGTAATAATATTATTGAAAAGATAAATATGTTTTTTGATTTTCTTTTACTTTTTAATTTTTGATATTCTAATAATTTTTGGTTGTCTTTTTCTAATTTTTCTACTCTTTTTGTTATATTTTCTTCTCTTTCTCTTTCTCTTTCTTTGGCTGCTTGTATTGTTTGTTTTAATTTTTTAATTTCATTTTCATGTAATTTAATTTGTTCATCTTTAAAAAGTGATTTATTCATTACTAAAATATTACCTTGTGTTGTTATTGCTTTATAATACTTAAGTGCAGAGTTTGTTATTTCTGTATAAACCCAAAGATTTATTCCTGCGGAAAGTACTCCACCAACAACAGGAATCCATTTAGTTCCTGCTTTTGTAGCTGCTTTGGGAACTACTTTAGTAGCTCCTTTTTGTGCAATTTTAGTCACTAATTTTGGTGTAGACTTTACAGCAGATTTTGTACCTCCCTTTTTAATAAGTGCTCATATTGAAAAAACAGAAAGTTTACTACCTAATTTGGCAAGTCCGAGATTAGAAGCTGAACTTTTAAGCAATAATTTAATACCAACTTTTCCTGTTGGAACTATGGTTGTTAATTCAATTGCAGCTTCTGATGCATTTGAAATTGATTTATCTGTTATTCTTGATGGAATAGAGATTATAGATGCATATCCTGTCCATAAAGCCATAATACATATCATATCTTCTTCGTAATTGACTGAATTTTGGAGAATATAAGTAGTAAGACAGAATTAATTGTATATTTTAAGATAAAGTTTTAAGTGACTATTTTAAGGTTAAATTAAGGGGTCAGCATAGGAGAAGTTGAAGCGATCGCTGAAAGTTCGGGAGAGCCAAAAGTTTTAGGCGATCGCCTAAAACAAAGAAACCAGATAAAGATGAGATATATTAAGGGTTTAACCAAAGATACATTAAAACTTTTAACAAGAATTTACAAGCAGAGTAAATATTATCAAGTAAGGCAGAGAGCCCATTGTATTCAATTAAGTTATCAGGGCTATAAAATCTCAGAATTAATGGAAATATTTCAAGTAAGTCGTAATACAATTTACAATTGGTTTAATGCTTGGGAATCATCTAAATTTTCGGGACTTTATAATAGCTCTGGTCGGGGAAGAAAAAAGCTATTTACTGTTGAGCAAGAACAACAAATAAAAAACTGGGTAAAAGAAACGCCAAAAAATCTGGAAAAAGTCCAAGAAAAAATTTTAAGAGAATGGGGAAACACCGTAAGTAAAAAGACAATAAAAAGAATAATCAAATCAGCTTATATGGGTTGGTATAGAATCAAAAGAAGAGTAGGAGGAAATCCTCTGCCTGAATTTTACGACAAAAAAGTCAAGGAATTAGACAAATTAAAAGAACAAGAGTCAACAGGAGAAATTGAAATTAGATATGTAGATGAAAGCGGTTTTTGTTTAATTCCATATATTCCTTATGCCTGGCAAGAAAGAAAACAAAAAATAGAAATCCCTAGTCAACAAAGTAAAAGATTAAATGTTCTAGGATTTCTGACTAGAGACAACCAATTAGAAGTCTATACGTTTAATTGTAGTATTAATAGTGATGTAGTGATAGCTTGCATAGACAAATTTTGCGAAAAAATAACTAAAAAAACCGTTTTAGTTATGGATAATTCTTCAATACACCAAAATAACTTTCTCTGGAACAAGGAACAAGAGTGGGCAGAAAAAGGGCTAGAAATTTTCTTTCTACCAACTTATTCTCCTCATTTGAATATCATAGAAATTCTCTGGCGTTTTATCAAGTATAAATGGTTAGAAAGTGATGCTTATGAAAGTTATTCTGCTTTAGTAAATGCTGTCGAAAATATTCTCAAAAACTTTGGCACAGAATATACAATTAATTTTGTCTAAGTACTTATCCTATTCCAAAACATCCTCTACTAATTGAACGAAGAAGAACTGCAATATCACCTACTTCCGCTGCATAAGCCCAAGGACCACCCAAAATCCCTGTTAAAAGTCCTGATCCTCCAGTAAACCCTCTTTGAATATTAAGCCAATTATCGACTGTATGTTTACGAGATTCTTGTTTTAATTTTGACGGATTAATACTTATATCTTTACTATTAATCATAATCTTAATAAAGGCATCAGTAAAAATCTGAATTATCTGTTGTCCAATATCTGCCATGAACTTAAGTAAGAACGTTAAATGATAAAGAAAAACTTAGTATAGCGTGATCGCCATTGCCGATTCTATAAAGTATTATTTTTGTAAAACTGAAGCAATTAACGTTAATTGGATTAAAAGCTAGATTACAAAGTAATTTGATTTTCGGATTACAATTCTCTACTCAACAACGCCCTAAAAATTTCTCCACGCAACGCACAAACATTTCCACTCCCATACCCAAAGCAGTCTCATCAAAATCAAAGCGAGGGTGATGGTGGGGATAAGCCAAACCTTTAGCTGGATTAGCTGAACCTAAAAAGAAATAACATCCAGGTACTTCATTCAAAAAGAATGACATGTCTTCTCCACCCATAGTTTGACACTCTGGCACAACTCCTACAGGGGTTTCCACTACTTCCACGGCTATCGATCGCACTAATTCTGAGATCGCCTGATTATTAACTGTCGGGGGGTACAGTTGCCAATGGTCGAGCTGATAATCTGCACCGTGCATCTGACATACGCCAGAGATAATAGCTTCTAGTCTTTTGCGTATTAAGCTCTCTAGTTCAGGATTAAAATAACGGATGGTGCCGCTCATTTTGGCGGAATCGGCAATCACGTTTAAAGCTGTCCCTGCGTGAAATTCTCCCACCGTCACTACCGCAGCATCTAGAGGTTTGACATTTCGTGCCACAATCGTTTGTAGCGCATTAACGATCTGGCTAGCAACCACAATCGAGTCTACGGTTTGATCGGGCATTGCCCCATGACCACCTTTTCCGAAGATTGAGGCGCGAAAACATTCTACCGCAGCCATCAACGCCCCAGGACGAACTCCTACTGTTCCTAAAGGCAAATTATTCCACAGATGTAACCCAATAATGGCATCAACATCAGGATTCTTTAATACTCCTGCTTCAATCATCGGTTTTGCTCCCCCAGGACCTTCTTCCGCAGGTTGAAAGATAATTTTTACCGTTCCTTGCCAGTCTGCCCGATGCTGATTAAGATAATATGCCGTCCCCAGAGCGATCGCCGTATGACCATCATGTCCACAGGCGTGCATTTTGCCCTCATGTTGCGATCGATAAGATACTTCGTTAGCTTCTTGAATCGGTAAGGCATCCATATCAGCGCGAATTGCTAATACTTTTCCAGAGCGATCGCTAGTGATGGTGGCAACAATACCAGTTTGGGCAATCTCAGTTTGATAAGGAATATTCCACTCTTGAAGCTTCTGCTGAATAAACTTGGCTGTGATCTTTTCTTCAAACCCCAATTCTGGCTTTTGGTGCAGTCTGCGTCGCCAGTCTACCAACTTAGACTGCAAATCACGAATTTCTTGGCGAATTTGGCTAAAATCAACAGATTTAGCTTTTTTAACAGTAAAAACCATATTTTAGAGTGTGTAATTTCAATTAGTTCTCAATGTTGATGATATCTACTATTTGTAGTTCATCTTGTAGTTCATCAATTATTCCTGCGACTATTCCTAAATGGTTGAACATCAGCGTATTGCCAAGCAGATTTAAACTGCTGCTGGGTGCTTTCTGCTTCTGAATCCTTGCCTTGTGCTTGCAGACTTTGAGTCAAGCCAAATAGCGACCATCCATTGTCAGGATAAATAGCTAAATCTTCTCTATATACTTGCTCTGCTGCATTGTAACGCTTGGCTTGGAGTAAAGCCTCTCCTAAATATTGTCTAGCGGGAATAGACCAATCTGCGGGTTCATCATAGTTTAAGGCATCTTCTAGTATAACTGCCTGACTTAGATGGGAGATCGCTCTGGGATATTTTCCTGCTTGTGCTGCTATTTCTCCAGTTAAGACTTCTGTCGCGACTTTGAGAATATCCTGAGTGGTGTTGATATCCCAAATAGTAACCTCTTCTAATTCTGGATCGTGAGCGAGCAAATCTAACGCCTCTAACTCTTGTTGTGACTCAGCTATCTTATTTTGAGCAGCATAAGCCAACCCCCTAGCGTAATGCCATATTCCTGTGGGATACTTGAGGTCTGCTTCTGGTTGAGGTGTAGCTAAAATTTCCTCCCACTGACCAAATCGAATCATGTTATACAGGGGAACGATAGAGAAGTGTTGTAATGTACCCATACCTGGTTCGCGCATCATCTGCGGATCGACCATTGCTGCAACATTTTTTCCTGCTGCTGTGGCTAACTGACTATTCCCTTCAAGGGTGGCAGCAAACCACAAGAAATGATGATTATGAGGCATATAAGCCAGAGGATAAACTCCTTGAGCGTGACACTGAGTAATATAGTCATTATCAACGGCGATCGCTTTTTGATTGGCAACGGTGGCATCATGATATCTACCCACTCTGATGTATATATGGGATGGCATATGTACCAAGTGTCCCGAACCTGGAACTAAGCTACCTAATCGATCTGCTGCTGCAACTGCTTGTTGTGGTCTTACTGCTTCTACTGCATGGATATAAAGATGATTTGCCCCTGGGTGATTCGGCTCTTGTTGTAAAATTGACTCTAAAGTATCCAGAACTTTTTGCGCTTCTGGTTTCGGTTTTTTCTCTTCCGTCCAATAGTCCCAAGGCATTGTATCCATAAGTGCTTCAGCATAGATTGTGGCTGCATCCATGTCATCTGGATATTGTTGAGTTACTTGCCCCATAGCTTGAGCATAGGCAAGATCTAAAGAACTACGATCCTCTAATGGCTTATCTATATAACGTTTAGCTAAAGCATTGATATATGCTTGTTCTGATTTACTAGCATTTTTAGCTAGTTTCACAGCCTGTTGCATAGCTGCATAAGATTCTGGCAATGCATCATCTTCCATCTTGGCATTGATGTTAGGACCTAAAACATAAGCTAACCCCCAGTTGCACATAGCACAATCGCGATCGAGTTTAATTGCCTGACGAAAAGAACGTGCTGCTTCTGCATGGTTGAAACCATAAGCCAAAGTTAATCCTTGGTCAAAATAACGTTGTGCTTGTGCTGATTTAGTTGTGATGGAATGATGGTGATCTCCCATGCCAGTAAATAATGGTGCTGTCGTTGATGTAGTTGTAGCCAATGTTGAATTAAACAAACCAAAGCTGACAGTAACAAAAATACTAATAATAAGAATTTGTAAGCGTTTCATCATGTTCTCCAGCGTTAATTAATCATGCAAGTCTTTAATAGTATCGAGTACTAATTTTGACAATTGTCTTCACTATTTTTTAATCCAGCAAAATCGAACAATTCTGTATCTGCAAGCTGGGAAGGGGATACATTTTGAATACTCCGAAAAATACTATCAATTCTCCCTGGAGATTCTTTTTCCCAAGCCTGCAACATTTCTTTGATTTTAGCCCGTTGTAAATTTTCTTGAGAACCACAAAGATTACAAGGAATGATGGGAAATTGCCTTGTATTAGCGTAACGAGTAATTTCTCTTTCCGAACAATATGCTAGGGGACGAATGATAATATTTTTTCGATCATCACTTAAAAGTTTTGGCGGCATAGCTTTCAATCTTCCACCATGAAACATATTTAAAAATAGGGTTTCTACAATATCATCCCGATGATGACCTAAGGCAATTTTAGTCGCCCCTTCTTCCTGGGCTACTCGATATAAGATTCCGCGACGCAAACGGGAACACAAGCCACACATGGTTTTTCCTTCAGGAATAACTCTAGTAACGGTGCTGTATGTATCTTGTTCGACAATGCGATAGGAAACACCTAATGAGTCTAAGTAGTTAGGTAATATGTGTTCGGGAAAACCTGGTTGTTTTTGGTCTAAATTAACTGCTAATATCTCAAATCTTATAGGAGCTTTTCGCTGTAAACTAAGTAGCAAGTCCAGCATTGTGTATGAATCTTTGCCTCCTGACTGGCATACCATAACACGATCGCCATCTTCGATCATCTTATAATCGGCGATCGCTTTACCCACTTGTCCCCGCAACCGCGCCTGAAGTCTTTTGAAATTCTTAGAAATACGAACCTTCGTCGCTTCCATATTTTATATTCTGTTGTTAATTAGCTCGTTTTAAAGTTTGCAACAGTCAACAGTCAACAGTCAACGGTCGTAGGGTGAGCAATCAAATAAATTATTGACTTAATACAAATGGCTAGTTGCTCTGGTGAAATCCGAAAATCTGTAGTTGCATCTTGTCGCTTCATTAGTCTCTCAACTAATGAGTAATTCTGCTACGCCGTAATCGATTCAAAATGCGGTTAGCCAATATCGACCCTGCAACTGGCTTACAAATATAATCATCTGCACCGTTAGCGAAAGCCTGATACTGAGTTTTTTCATCTTGGTGTACGCTGAGGAACAAAATGGGTAGTTGTTGCCAACGGCGATCGCTCCTCAAGATTTGACATAGCTCAATGCCATTGATATCAGGCATTTCAATATCTAACACCAATAGATCTGGCTCGACATCTTCTAAGACATCCCAAAAGTGTTGTGGAGTATCAAGAGTAGTTAAGTCGAAACCCCAAGGCTGGAGGGAGAGTTCCAAAGATAATAAGACTTGAGGATCATCATCGAGAATTAAGACTTTGGCGGCAGCCCCCGTACTCTGGATCAGTTCGGCAACAGAGTTGATCGCAGTGGTGGGTTCTACTGGATATTGTAAAGTCAAATTACCGCCTTTGCGCACCAGATCTAAACGGTCTGACAATTGAGGAGATTCAGCGATCGCTACAATCGGTAACCAAGACTTCTGTTGATGTAGTTGTTCGAGAAAGCTTAAATCTTTATCATCGGGGAAAGTGATTTTATGCAGCACCGCATCTATAGATTCTTGGTCAAGTATTTCTCTTGCTTGCTCAACATTAGATGCAGCATGGGTTTTCATTCCGTTTTTATGTGCTTCGGTAACTAATCTTTGGCTGAATTCGGGGTCCGAGTCAATTACGAGTAGGGAAATATTTTTACTTAAGGCTTCTGTAACTGTCTCTTCAAAGGGCTGGTGTTGTAATTCGGTATGAAGTGAGGCAATTAGCGACCTAACTTGTTTAATATCAGCCTCAGCAATCGAATTATTGCTTAATAATTGTTCAAGCTGTTTGGCTATTCTTGAGCCTTCGGGAAAACCAAAACAGCCTAATGAACCTGCTAGTTTATGAGCTGAATTTTGAGCTTTAGCATGTATTTCTGGGGTTACTTGTTCTTGTACCACTGTTACAGCTAGATTTTCTAAGTCAGCTAATCTTTGAAAAGCCAAATCTTTAAACTTTGACCAGGTTTGAGTGATTACTTTTGCTCTATTTGGTTTGTCCTTGGCAGTTGGAATCTGATCGCTATGCTGTTTTTGATCGTCATCACACTTAAGACGATAACCAACACCATACACGGTTTTAATGGTATCTTTAGCCATACCTGCTGCCTTGAGCTTTTGACGTAAGCCTTTAATATGGGTTCTGACTGCTTCCTCTCCTGGTGGATCTTCCCCCGCCCAAAGATTATTGATAATCGCTCCTGGACTGAATACTTGTTGTGGATGGCGCATAAACAGTTCGAGTATGCCGTATTCTTTGGGAGTGAGGGGCAGCAGCCGATATTGGTAATGGACTTCATGGATTTTAGGATCGAGACTCAAATTCCGCCACTTTAATACGGGGGAGGCTACATTAATTTCTCGTCTCAGCAAAGCGCGAATTCTCGCAGTAAGTTCGTCAAAATTGAAGGGTTTGACTACATAATCATCTGCACCCGAATCCAATCCCATTACTTTTTCATTGTGGCGATCGCGGGCGCTCAACAGCATAATCGGCATGGTGTAGCCTTCTGCTCTAATTTGCTGGCATAGAGCAACTCCATCAATATCAGGCAACATCCAGTCAAGAACTACCAAATCGAATTCAAATAGCAAAATAAACTCCCAGCCCATTTCACCAGTGTTGGCAATGTCTACAGCGTAGTGCTCTCCAATTAATGTACTTGCCAAAACTTCCATTAACTGTTCGTCGTCATCTATAAGTAAAATTCTCATTAGTTGACCAGTTACTTCTCACCAATATAGTTATAGTTTAGATATCTTGTATATTATTCTAAAGGCTAAGAGCTAAGAGCCACGTATTAGTTCATTTGAAGGTCGCGTCTTGGTCAGCATTCCCTTTCCCCATTCGAAGGCTTGCCCCCATTCGAGGATAAATTCCCATTACGCACGTCTAAATGTAATATGTAAGATTGCAGAAATTGGCGATCGCTAATAGCTAGAGGATGAGTGTTAATCTGATTTTGGAAATTCGTCACCGCATCGACAACTTTGGTTTAGAGTCATAGCAAATATGATAATTTCATCTGACTGTGGCGGAATTACCCAAGATTCATTTAACCAAGGCTTCAGTTCGTTTTTTTAAGGTTTGTCTGATAGTTTCGGTAGATACTTGTTCGACATACTTGAGTTCTACCATTTTGTCGGCAAGCATTTGAAGCGTCCAATTACTCTTTGCTGCTGGAGTTTCACTCTTGTGCGATCGCAATTAGATATGCTACGGTTTTTCCTTTTTTGGTCAACTGTTCCAGGAAATTTCTTTTTGACGGTGTGCGAGATACTATGTCCTCAATTTTCTAGTATGCGCTTACCCTGGTCTCCAAGTGCTTTAGCTTGCGTTTTACTCATAAAAAGTTTACGATGAGGCTTCTTTAGATACAACACTACTAGAAATAATTACACCGACTAAATCATCTTGCCGAATACTACTAAACTTCATTAAATGTTGCAGAATTTCATAAGGTATTGATTCATCCATAGGATAATTCGGTTAAAGACGTTAGACTTTATAAACCCTATCAACCTCATCGTGAAAATCTTACGGCAAATTTTTCTCTTCTGGTCTTTAGTGTTAGGAACAAGTATGACGAGTTTACTAACAATATCTGCAACCTCCCTTGCCCAAGAAATTCCTTCAACCTGTCTCGGAGACCGCAGGGAGTTTAATGCTGCCAGAGAATATGATGTTATTGTCTTTGGCGATGAAGTTCCAGGAGTAATGACAGCACTAAAGGTTAAACGAGAGCTAGCCAAAAGCGACCCAAGTGCTAGAGTGGCGCTGATTACCGAAGGCAATATTGAGCGAGGAGTTGGCGGTCATCTAGTTAGAGGTGGTTTAGCCTACTTAGACCGTAATCAAGTTCCCCAGGATCTGCAAAGTACTTTAGGTATTTTTAGGGCTTCTAGCCAGCTTTACCAAGAATTTTTGACTCTTACTGCTACTAGGGTAATTGCCTTCGACCGTTCCTATGGAGCTATAGCTCTGAAACAAGCCTTAGCCGAAGAAGGAGTTGAAGTTATTGGCAACGTAAACTTAAAATCGGTAGCTACTGCAAACCAACTGGTTTGCTATCTGAAGACCGAAAACCAGGGAAATTTTGCTGCCCAACAATTTATCGATGCTACTCAAGGTGGTAAGTTAGCAGAGATAAGTGGTGTGCAAGTACTAAAGGGTTTGGCTCATCTGGGGTTTCCCGACAGTAGCCTTAGCGTGGGATGGGTATTTGAAATCTACGGTCTAGATATTCAGCAGCTCAAGCAAATAGAAGCAAAGCTAATTAATCGCTTTCTAGACCGAAACGATCGCCAAGCACAAGAGTGGTTGAAAATTGCTAGTGGTAACAATCCAGAAATATTGGCAACCTTTCGCGAATCGATGACTAGCAGTTCTGGTCAGCCAGCACTCATGTATCAGGCTACGCCCGATTCAGCAGATGTGCGTTCTCTGGCCTTGAGTATCGCCTTTCACGGCAGCACGGGGAGAGTATTTGACTTAAGAAAAAGTAAGGCAATACTAGATCGTGCCAATATCGCCGTGTTCAACAACAGGCTCAGTCTGAATGCTTTACTTTTTGATGTTGATGCTGCCCAAGCCAGACAATTAAGCAATAATGGTGCTAAGCCTACCGCTACTATGATTGCTATATCAGAGCAAGTAAGAGTATTTTTCCAAAGTTTAGGCGCCGAGCGTGTTAAGTTTATGAAAGAACTTTACATTCGCAGTGCGGGTCAAATTGCTCAATCTCTCGACGATCTGACAGCAACTAAGATGACCGAAGGAGGAGTCCCGGCAGCAGAAGCCTTGGGAACTTTCTCTTACCATTTAGATATTAGAGGTGGTATTGCCGGACTAAAAGATAAAGTCTCTCCAGAAAGACTAAAGAAGATCCACCAAGACTCTAAACCCACTTTTAACTATGGGTTTCGTCATACTTTACCTGTAGAACGAGCCAATTTGTCAGTTTTGGGTCCTGCTTCCGGCTTCGGTGGTTTAGGTAAAAGCGCAGGAAGGATTGTGGAATTGAATGTTTCTGTCGGAGAAGGACTAGCACTCGCTGTGGCTATGGCTATTACTCAAAAGCGATCGCTCTCCTCAATTAGTAATCTAGAAGTGCGGCATGCTATGAGCTACACTCCTGTAATTTATGGCAGAAAAGCCGATAATTGGTTTGAAGTGTTTGTGGTCGAAAAAGTCCTCAGACAATTTTGATGACCGAAAAACTTTTAACTTCAGTGCGATCGCAAATAACCATATTTTCCTCTAGTAATACCCAAAACTACTGATTCTATTGCCTAAGGCGATCGCCCAGATCTCAATACATATCCGATCTTTACATTAGAGTAAATGAAACTACTGAAACTTTATGTAATAAAGTTGCTGTCTTTCGTAATATGTACGTCAGAACAAAGTTTACTTTTAAACAAAATTCTCTAATATAGACTTTATTTATTAACTTTACACAACAAAAATTAACTAAAACATGGTTGGAAAAGCTTCTCTCGAAATTACTGCCAATAATAATGATGTTCAGATATCGAACTTCGGCGACAATTCTTTCCAAATCACTAATCTCGGAGACAAGAAAATTGCCCAAATTGATATCGATGTAACTAATGCTCTTTATCCAGATAGCGTTTTCGATCCATTCGGACAAGCGGGAGATACGACATCAAAAGCACTAAACATTGATAATAACGGCAGTACGGGTGTTATTGATCGTGGTAAAGCAGCTTATATCGGTGTAGGGGGTAGATCTGGCTACAAAGGTTTACAGCTTAAATTTAACAATAATGTTGATGGTGGATTTGAACCTGGAGAAACGATTGGATTCTCTGTAGATATGGACCCTAACTCAGTTGCAGGTTCCGAGAAAGGTCCCCTTGATGATGGTTCTAGTCCCTCTTGGGATGTCGGCGGAGTCTCAGGTGCCGAACTAATTGGTTCGACTTTCACTGTTACTTTCACCGATGGTAGTACTGCCACAGGTCAGCTTCAAGGTAACAATAATCAGGGAGGTTCTAAGGTTTTAGCTGATCAAGATTCTCCTGATCTGGATGTTTCTCTTACAGTAAACGGTCTTGATGAGGGTAGTATTGGTACCTATAACTCTAATGGTCCTAGTGTAATAGTTAATGGACCTGCTGGAGAAACTGCCAGGATAGTTTTGACGAAAGGCTTTATTCAACCTGTAATTTCCTATGCATCATTTTTGGAGGATCAGCTAAATGCTCTGGTTGGGACTGACTTTCCTGCTAACAATGCGGTTGAATTTCAGACGGTTGATATCTTGTTGACAGGTGTAGATCAAGATATTTCAGACAAATTTGATTTTTCTGGTGTTCCTGTTTATGATTTTGAAGGAGATGATCAATTACCAATAGGCTTTGTCGCTAGCATCATTGACGCTGATAACGATGATTTTGCTCTGGGTGAAGTCACTGCCCCTATCTACCTACAATTTTCTGAGACAGACACGCCCATTGTTATTAATAATGATGAACCAACAGATGTTGTCGAGGAAGAAAATATAGCAAACACAGCCGCAACGAGCATAATCATAGAAGCAGAAGACATAACAGACATAACAGGCTACCGAATTGAAAACAACTCCATAGCTTCAGGCAACAAGTTACTGAGTTTTGTTGGAGGAGATCAAAGTGAAATTGGTAGCGCCAGCTTTGACTTTTCTGGAGTGACAGGAAATTACAACATCATTCTAGGAACCTATGATGAGAATGATGGTCAAGCGACTATTCAAGTTGCTCAAGAAGGCAATGTAATTGGTAGTCTGTTATTAAATGGTGATCTGGGGGAAAATGCTATTTCTGCTAATACTAAGGTAGCTGAAGTAGTTGCTGCTAATATCCTAATTAGTGAGGGAGATAGTTTCACTATCACTGGTTTTGAAGACGGTGGTGAACACGCTCGTTTCGACTACATTGAGTTTGAGCTAGTAGGTAGTTCTGAGCCAGATCCGATAGTCCCTATTGAAGAGGGAACGGTAGATATTCCCACAACCCTTATTCGCTTTGAGGCGGAGGATGCAGACATCATTACCAACTACCGTACAGAATCTATTTTTGGGGCTTCTGAAGGTAATGTACTTAGCTTCTTAGGTGATGGTAATAATGAAACTGGAAGCGCCTCATTCACTTTTGATGAGTTGGCAGGCACCTATGAAGTTATATTAGCTACTTACGATGAGAATGATGGAGTGGCTTCTTTCAATGTAACCCTTAATGGTTCTCAGGTTAGCGACCTAATCTTAGATGATGATTTAGGCAGCAATGTCGCTAATACTCAAACTGCAATTAGTCAAACAATTGCTTTTGGGGTTGAACTATCTCCTGGAGATGTTTTGACAGTTAATGGTTTTGAGAATGCTAATGAACATGCTCGTTTTGATTACATTGAGTTTGTACCTCTAGAAATCTAGTAGTCTGTCACGACTTGCGCATTCCCTTGCACCAAACTAAGCGGTGTAAACGCCTTTCGTCCTAAAGGATACCGCTACGCATATCGGCGCGGGGTCCCTCGTCAATTTTGAATTGAGGGGTTGAGATGAGACAAGGAAGACAAGGGGATAAGGGAGAAAATTTAATCATGCCATTCCTCAAATCAATCTTGACGCTCTACTAGACTTTGTGTAATGGATTTAAACACAGATTCAAAAATTGTTACCTAATATTAAATTTATTTTAAATTTATTAAATCCTTCAACTTGTTGGGGGATTTATTTGTGTGAATAGCAGTAATATTCAGCAATACTAAATCTTGTTTGTGATGATGAATTTATTTACAAATCGAATTACAAGCTTACATAAAATATATTTATACATATAATAATGAAGAGTTATTAGAATGTTCAATTCTGCGAGCAACTATATCTAAAATTAAATTAAATTAAATTAAAGTTAAATAGTAATTTTAGGCACTATTACTGCCTGAAGGTTTGAGTAAAACAGAGGAAACAGTTGAGGAAGGATTGCCACAGTGATTCAGAACCTAGAACAACACTACAATGTCTTGGGCTTAGAACCAGGCGCATCTTTAGAAGAAGTTAATCAAGCATACAAAGATTTGGTGTTTATCTGGCATCCTGACCGTGTTCCACAAGAAAATCAAAGGTTGATTCAAAAATCCATCGCCAAACTACAGCAAATTAATGAGGCGCGAGACTCTTTACGATCATACCACCGCAAATATAAATCAGCACCAGAGAAAAAGCAGCCTAAACCTCAACGCTACTCTCACACATCAACTAAAAGCGATCGCCGAGAATATTCACAGAGTTATCGTCAAGAAAGGCGTTCTCCAAGAGAGGAACGCAGTTATGGCGATTACTATTCAAGTAACCGTTCTCCTTATAATGGTACCAGAAATCGTCAGCAGACCTATTCTCGACCCCATTACCAGCATACGAAGAGTTACGCAAGTTACGAGCAAAGCCGTCATTGGAACTATCGAGACCACTATTCAGCATCCAGCAATTCTGGAAACCAAAGCTCTAAAAAAGATGGCTATAGAGATTTTCATGAATCTAGCAAAAGCTATGGCTCAAGTCATCATACAGAAAAAAACTATAAAAGACCATACTATAAAGATCTAAGAGGAGCAGATCTCAGCAGATCTAATTTTAAAGAAAAAGACTTTTCTAGTAGAGATTTATCTCAGGCTAATTTATCCTACGCCGATTTAAGTGATGCTTTCCTCCACAAAATTGTCTTGGAAGAAGCAAACCTTCAGGGTGCAAACTTAAAGGGCGCTAATCTGCTTCAGGCTAATCTTCGTAACGCTAACCTGAGAGATGCTAATCTAATCGGCGCAGACTTAAGTGGCTCAGATCTTAGCGGTGCAGACTTAAGTGGGGCAAAAGTCGGCTTTAATAACAAGATCATGGTCAAAATAACCGCCGTTAAACTTACGGGTGCAATCTTACCCGATGGCTCAATTCATCCCTAAAATTCAGTTGATTTATAACCCGCATCCAGCAGCTAGCAGTTCCACAAATGAAATATATCTGAAGCAGAAAAGAGGAAAATAGCCTTTTCTTTCATACCATATCAGGGTCAGAATTATTGGTTATCGCGGCGATGACTTCGTCTATGATGATGCAGGAAATGATTTTCTGGTTGACTATGGGGGAAGCGATCGCCTAGAAGACGGGATAAATATGAAATAACTATTTCTCAAACAGAATCTATGGCTTTCTAGCAATCTCACAACTTCCTCAATTTTTCGATCTATCTTCATGATAAGAGCAGAGAAGAGGGAGCAAAATGAATGCAGTTTTTTCCAACAGACTAGAAGCAGGGAGAAGATTAGCCAAACAATTGACTTGTTATTTCAATCATCCCCAGGCAATAGTTTTAGGGTTGCCTCGCGGTGGCGTAGCTGTGGCTTATGAAATAGCTAAGAATTTAAACCTCCCCTTGGATGTATGTTTGGTCAAAAAACTAGGTCTACCTGACTATCCAGAAGTAGCCATGGGAGCGATCGCTGAAGATGCTTTAATCCATGACTACAGTGGCAAAATTACTGTTATTGATGAGGACATGGCTCAAAGAAACAATGTTGCTCCGGAACAGATTCAAGCGATCGCCAGTAGAGTCAAGGCTGAATTAAGATGGCGTGATTCCTGCTATCGGCATTGTCGTCCGATGCTCAAAATTAAAGGAAGTTTGGTTATTGTTGTGGATGATGGTATTGCCACTGGTTTAACCATGCACGCTGCAGTATCTGCTTTGCAGCAACAACAACCTCAAAAGATTATCATTGCCACTCCAGTCGCACTTCCAATGGCTCTTAAACAATTAGAAACCGTGGTAGATGAAATCACTTGTTTAGTTACGTCGAAGTCTTTAAATGCAGTGGGTTTCTGGTATGAAGATTTTAGTCAAGTAACCGATCAAGAGGTGTGCGATTTACTTTGCCAAGAGACGCATAAAGATTTAGCAGAGTCTTATTAATTAAAAGCTATATTCATGGGAGTGGCAAAAATGCCCCAACCACAAAAACCAACTAAAACACCGCAATCGAGCCCAATGGGATGGAGCATAATTGTCACTGCAATTTGCTTAATTTTATTTAGCTTATTCTTACCGACAACACCAGCGAATCAAGCCCAACCCTATAGTGAATTTATTAATTTAGTAGAAAGTGATCGCGTTGAGAGGGTGACTATTGGCTCTAGTCATATTGAATATATACTTAAATCTCAATTAGATAATAATGAGTTGGAGCAGGTATTTACTACAGTCATAGTCAATCAGGATACAGAGTTACCCCGACTGCTGCGTCAACATCAGGTAGAGTTTTCGGCAACTCCTAAAACCAGTGGCGATGGGATTTGGGGTTTTATAAAATTCTTGTTTTTCTTCTTCTTGATCATTAATTTGGGTAGTTTGATCTTTAATCGCGGTCAACAAGGAAATATCGGTTCAAGTCCTTTTGGGATTGGTCGCAGTAATGCCCGTATCTACTCCGAAGGTACAATGGATGTCACTTTTGATGATGTGGCAGGAATTGACGAAGCCAAGGCAGAACTCTATGAAATTGTCGATTTTTTGCAGCATGGGGCTAAATATATTTATCTAGGAGCAAAAATACCTAAAGGAGTTTTACTAGTAGGGCCTCCAGGTACAGGTAAGACTCTATTGGCAAAAGCGATCGCTGGAGAAGCGAAAGTTCCTTTCTTTAGCATCTCTGGTTCAGAATTTATCGAAATGTTTGTTGGGGTTGGCGCGTCAAGAGTAAGAGATTTATTCGACCGTGCTAAACAACAAGCTCCTGCGATTATCTTTATCGATGAACTAGATGCTCTGGGTAAATCTCGCGCTGCTGCTGGCTCATTAATGGGCGGTAACGACGAACGAGAACAGACTCTAAATCAATTATTAGCAGAAATGGATGGTTTTGAACCCAATGCTGGAGTAATTCTGATAGCTGCTACTAACCGTCCTGAAGTCCTCGATCCTGCTCTATTGCGTCCTGGTCGTTTTGATCGCCGTATTGTGGTGGATCGTCCTGACAAGTCTGGTAGATTGGCAATTTTAGAAGTACATGCCCGCAACGTTAGATTAGCAGAAGATGTTGATTTAGATAAACTTGCTGCCCGTACTCCTGGTTTTGCTGGTGCAGATCTGGCAAATTTAATTAATGAGGCTGCCTTACTTGCTGCCCGTCATGATCGCATTTCCGTAGTTATGGAAGATTTTAATGAAGCCACCGAAAGAATCTTGACAGGATTGGAGAAAAGATCGCGGGTTCTAAATAATACCGAAAAGAAAACTGTTGCTCATCATGAAGTAGGTCATGCCATTGTCGCTTCCTTGATGCCTGGTACTGATAAAATAGAAAAAATATCCATTGTGCCTCGTGGTATTGGTGCCTTAGGCTATACACTGCAACTACCAGAAGAAGACCGTTTTTTGATGATCGAAGACGAAATTCGCGGTCGTATTGCGACCCTACTGGGAGGTCGTGCTGCGGAAGAGTTAATCTTTGGTAAGGTATCTACTGGTGCTAGTGATGATATTCAAAAAGCGACTGATCTTGCCGAAAGATATGTAACTATCTATGGCATGAGCGATCGCCTTGGACCTATTGCCTTTGAAAAGATACAGCAGGAATTTTTAGAAGGTATGACTAATCCTCGCCGTCAGGTAAGTCCTCACATTGCTGAAGAAATTGATCGCGAAGTCAAAGCAGTAATTGATGGCGCACACCAAATTGCTCTAGAAATATTAGGTCACAATCGCCAATTATTAACGGAAATAGCTCAAACCTTGTTAGATCAAGAAATTATTGAAGGAGCAAAATTGCGATCGCGACTTAGTCTAGCACGAAAAACTGTAGCAGTAGATCAATGGTTGCAGTCGGGAAAGTTGGTTCATAACAATTTACTTAACCCTAATTTAGCTAACAACGGTAAATCTATAAAATATTAGATATACAACTGTTAGATATACAATAGATATACAACTTGGAAGGTTAGCTTTTACTGTGGATAGGAGCGATCGCTGATTAGAAGTTAGTAGTTCTGAAATTTTACAAGAGGTAAAAAAATGCATTCAAAAGCAGACGAAATTAAACAAATTGCCGCCCAGTTACTTGCAGGTATGCTGGCAAATCCAGACATTTATCATGTTTCTCCTACAGAAAGTGGAAAATTAAGCCAAGGACAACAGGATGAATTAATTGAGAAAGCGATCGCTATGGCAGAAGCTTTGATTGCTAGGGCGGAAACTCAAATAGAAAGTCAGTTTCAACATAATTTTTCATAGGAGGCAAGTAACAATGAGGTTTCATTTCAAGAAATTCCTGGTCTTACTCTTAATAAGTTTTTGCTTATTCTCTACCCCTAAGATAATTGATTATTTTGGCTTGCCAGCCTCAGCCTCTATTAATCAAAAAGCAGCCCCGCAAGTAAATCAGAAACTGCCTTCAAAAGTAGTGCCGCAAGGACAAGAGTTCGGTACGATCTCACCCCAAGGAAGTTTTAAACATATCTTCGACCCCCAGAAAATGACTTTTCTACTCGCGTAAAAATTTATAATTTTATTTCTAAAACCCAACTTCTAAACCCCATTATATTTGTGAGTTTTTAGTCGGAAATAGTTAATAACTTTGGACGAGCTTGTTTGATCTCAATACTAATTCCTTTGGCTTTTTCTGCTGTTAAATCTTCGAGATAACCAGACTGAGATTCTATTGCTTCTAACTGACTATCGAATGGTCCAAAATAATAAATACATTCTGGTTTAACAGTTACGATCTTTACCCACCAGGGAAATTCTGGTTGGGTTCTATTAGCTGACTTATAAGGCAACCCTATTATCGAAAAAAGTTTACGATAATTCATCTTTTTATTACTCCATGGTTTGGATGTTTTGAATACCTGTGTGCATATTTGCATATAGCTCCAAAAGATGTCTGTCAGAATTCTTACATAAGTTTACCCATTGTTCGAGAATAATGACATTAAGGGGCGGAGGGGGAAATCAATAAAACCGCGTAGCGACAATTATAGGGAGTGCGATCGCATTCAAGAAAATTGGAATTATTCAATATAGTGCAATCATGAATCAAGATAGCTGCTAAAAATTAAGACTCTGGGGAAGAGTTATGGTGAAGGTTGTCCCTTGTTCTAAGATGCTCTCTACCTGAATTTCTCCCTGATGATTTTCTACAATGGCTTTGGCGATCGCAAGCCCTAAACCCGCTCCTGTAGGGATGTTAATTTCGCGTTGAGGAGAACGAGCAGGATCGCCACGATAGAAGCGATCGAAGATATGGGGGAGAGCAGATTCAGGGATGCCTTTGCCGTTATCTTTAACTCTTACTTGTAGTTTGAATTGACTTTGGGCTTCTCTAACTCTCATGGTTTTAGAAACAGGTTTAATTAAGGCTAATTCTACCTCCACCGCAGCTTCAGTCAATTCTTCAGCGTTATCTGTATGCTCGATCGCATTAGCAATGAGATTAGTAAACAAACGAGATAAATAATCCCAGTCTCCGTTAACGGTAAAAACATCTTCTTCGTTGAGATCCTCACCATCGATTTTTGGCTCAACAATATGTAGAGAAAGAAATAATCCTTTCTGGGTTGCTGCCATTCTCTGTTCTTCAATTACATCAATCAATAGTGCATCCAGAGGTACAGGTTGCCAGTCTAACTGCGCAATACCGCTATCGGCACGAGCGAGAAACAACAAGTCGTTGACTAATCTTCCTAACTTCTGAGTCAAGCGTTCAATAATCTTTAACTGTCTTTGCTGTAGCTGAGGTTCAGCTTCAGGATAGGCTAATGCCATTTGAACATTAGTTTGAATCGTGGCAATGGGGTTGCGTAACTCATGGGAAGCATCAGCAGTAAACTGTTTCAGACTAGAATAAGAAACCTGCACAGGCTTGATGGCAATGCCTGATAAAAACCAACCTATCCCGCCAACACACAGCACCATCAGAGTAATACCAATCATTAAATCTTTAGTTAGTTGGTTAATTGGTTTAGTTACTTCAAACCAGGGATGACTTACCCGTAGATAACCTAAAACTCGATGGTCTAATTCCACCTTCTGTACAATCTGGCGCAGAATGCGATCGCCTGTCAAATATACTGTTTCTCCGCTACGACTGGGATGGAGGGGATAGTCTATGGGTTGCTCAAAGGTAGACCACAGCAACTTTTGTTGAGGATTAAACCATTCTAAATCAATGCGATCGTCTTCTAGGCTATTGACATTTTGATTAAAGCTAGCATCAACATTAACTCCATATCTCCCGATAGTTTCTGCCATAGGTTGAATTACCAACGAACGATCTACCACTTCGACAACGTGCTTTAGGGTATCATCTATGCGATCTATCAAAGTGTTGCGAACATAGAAATATACACCCGTAGCAAACAACAATAGTAAAACAGCCGTTACTGCGGTGTACCATAAAGCTAACCGACGACGAGTTGACTGAAATAGTAAGTTCATTTAAGAAATGTTGAATCTTGATTGTTCAATGTTGAATAATAAAAGGACAAGATATACGGCTTCTAATTTTTACCATCATGCAAGACTTTTTCCAAAACGTTCCCCGCTATCCCCGCTACCTGATTAGTTTTAGCTTAGGTATCTTTTGGTTTTTCATACAGCAGCTAAAACCCTTCTTGAAAAACCCTGTTACGGCGATCGCGCTCGTTGGTTTTTTTGTTGGCGGTTTCTCTCTCCTCTACCTAACCTTAGAAGCCATGCTCGGCATCAGTTAACCATGTTACTAACTATGTCTATGTCGCCAATTTTTGAGTTCCCTTTTGTGTCCTTGAAAATATTTAGTGCTATGAACTATTAAAGTCAAGTTTCTGAAGAGTGCTAGAACATTGAATCAGGCACTTTGTCAGTTTAGGTAAGGTAACTTATCTGCTGTTGCTTTAATACTTTCTGTATTACTAATTAATTGCCCGCAATTATCCCAAGTACCTTCAAGAAACATCTGTCTCGAACCTTCATTCATTTGGACTGGTACAGATAGGTTGCCAATTTTTACGGACATCATTTCTAAGTCAAGGGTTAGATCTGATTCAGGATTTTCCTTGATTAATGCCTGTAATTGCTGCACTTCTTCTGGAGAAGCAATTACGCAAGGAACACCGATCGCAACACAGTTACCAAAAAAGATCTCGGCATAACTTTGACCAACAATAGCTTTAATTCCCCATTTCGATAAAGCTTGAGGCGCATGTTCACGGGATGAGCCACAACCAAAATTATTATTAACTACGAGAATATTTGCCCCCTGATATTGAGGTTGATCGAAAGGATGCTGTCCATTAGTTTGGGCGCGATCATCTGCAAAAGCGTGTTCTCCTAACCCATCAAAGGTAACACAGCGGAGAAAACGAGCAGGAATAATCCGATCCGTATCAATGTCATTCCCTTCAACTGCGATCGCCTTACCAGATATCTTTTTAACTTCACTCATAACTTGATTGCTAATTACTAATTACTAATTACTAATTACTAATTACTGATTTAAGAGTCTGATTCTAATCTGCTTTGCCAATCGGTATCAATCTTATCCACATTTCTGATGTTTTGATCTAAAAGATCATCTTCGGTGGTGTAAGTAATATCCTGCTCGCCAATTACTTTTTGTTGAGCAAACTGGCTAGCATAAGAAATTTTCTGGCGGAGAGATTGATCAGGTTGTCGTAGGGCGATCGCTCTTTGTTCACGAGACTGATTACCCTTAACTATCTTCGGGTTGCGCCCTTGAATCCAGAAATAACGTACCAAAGGAATCAAAAGATATAATACGCCATAACCCATTAACAACCATTGAATTGAGGCAACAAACGCCACAATACCGCCTAATTCTGCTGCGATCGTACCATCTTGTAACAGAGTACCTAATACTAAAGCCAGAATAATATTCAATATTCCCAACCCCGCAGCCATAGTAAGTTGACCACTATTTGCTTGACTAAAACGCCAAAGCTTTTCTTGGAGATAACCCGTTTTTGAAATTGTTTGTGATTGTCTATGGCTTGCCATCACCTGAAGTTCAGGAAAATAATAAATAATTTCCCCTTGAGGGGAAACTTCAGGATAACCATTAAAGCGACTTAAAATAGGAATCATATAGTCTTCATCCTGATCTATGCTGTCTACATAAGGCGCGATTTGTTCTCCCACCACAGCCCCTTGATGACGACGAATTACAGAGCCAATAGCTTGCCAGCGATCTTCTTCCAAATCGGCGTTGGGATTGCCATCACCAAACAAGAAAGAAAAGACAGATTCTAAAAAATTCATTTGATAGCTGCCTGCTGCCTCTTTTCTACGCTGAAGGCGACGACGATTGTAGCCAGGATCGAACCACCAGAAGATATCACCAAGCCAAAAGTGGGGAACAAAAAGTCCTCCACCGAAGCCTCTACCTCCGCTCCGATTACCACCGCCTTCTCGATCATTATTAGCGGAATTCATGGCAATTAGAATCGCAATGATTGCTACCACCATCAGCAATATCGAAGCGATTAAGATAATTCCAAAGGAAATGCGAATTAGATAAAACAGAACTCGCCAGACTTTCTCCCAGGTTTTTTGCCAACGTAGTTGCCAATACTTGTTCCGCAGAATAGAGCGAAAGTTTTTGGGAAATAAATAAACAACATCTCCCGACTCTGCCACCTGGAGATGTCCCCCAGCCTCCCCAGCTAAGGCTAACAAACCCTGTTGGGCAAAATTTAGTTCTAGCCCTGCTTGCGCTGCCACATCGCCCACGGTGACGCGATAATCTAGCTTTTCAACAGAATTAACAATTTGGGGGTTAGGAGTCATTATTTGCCACAGGAATCATAATACTTGCTTACTTATTATTTTATCGTTTTAAATCTTTTGCCAGTTTTGACGATAATTTTCTTTTACTATTTCCTTAAACAAGTTTGAAGTGACAGTAGACACCAAAGCTAAGTTTTTCAGCAAGCCCTACTTAAAAGTATTTTTATCTTTCTTCCAAAAGAAGACCCTCGCTTTTAGCGACGGGATGAATTTTGTCCAGGGTTTAGGTTGACCGCTTAATATTAACTCTATACTTCTTGTGCCAATCAATGTAGCATAAGGAAATGATAGTTTTAGAGTACAAGTTAAAAGGAAAGCAATATCAGTTTCGGGCAATTGACGAGGCGATTCGTACTAGCCAATTTGTAAGAAACAAGGCTCTACGCTACTGGATGGACAATAAAGGAGTCAACAAATATGACCTCAACAAATATTGTGCCGTTTTAGCGGAGGAGTTTGATTTTGCTAACAAACTTAATTCTACTGCTAGACAATCATCAGCAGAACGAGCTTGGGCTGGAATATCCAGATTCTTTGAAAACTGCAAAAAGAAAGTAAAAAAGAAAGGATACCCCAAATTCAAGAAACATTCTCGCTCCGTTGAATACAAAAAGTCTGGTTGGAAGCTAGATTCGACAACCAAAAAGCATATTACTTTTACCGATAAAAACGGTATTGGAAGAGTTAAGCTCGTTGGTTCAAGAGACATCTATTACTATCAACCAGAACAAATTAAGCGAGTTAGATTAGTTCGTCGTGCTGACGGGTATTACTGTCAGTTTTGTATATCTATCGAAGTCAGAGAAGATATGCAGCCTACGGGGAAAGCTGTTGGTTTGGACATGGGACTCAAATACTTCTATTCAGACTCGTTTGGTCATACAGAAGCAAATCCCAGATTCTACAGAAAAGGAGAACGTAATCTAAATCGTCTGAATAGAAGAAAATCCAAAAAGTACAAAAAAGGAGGATTACCACAGTCAATTAACTATCATAAGGCTAGAAAAAGATATGCTTTGGCACATTTAAAAGTAAGTAGACAACGTAAAGACCATGCTGTGAAACTAGCAAGGTGCGTCTGTGGATCTAATGATTGCATCGTCTATGAAGATTTGAGTGTGAGAAATCTAGTTAAAAATAGTAAATTGGCTAAATCAATAACTGATGCTGGCTGGACGCAATTTCGCAATTGGATAGAATATTTTGGCTGGAAGATGGGGAAGGCAACAGTTGCTGTCCCTCCTCATTTCACCTCTCACGACTGCCCCAAATGCGAGAAAAGAGTGAAAAAATCACTCTCTACTAGAACTCACATCTGCGAGTGTGGCTGCGTATTAGACCGCGACCACGCATCAGCTATCGTCATTCTGAAAAAAGGATTAAATACCGTAGGGCATACGGGAATCTACGCTTGGGGAGACACTCCCTCTTGGGCAGTTGGGGCAACCCTGCTGTCTAACGGAGAGTCGCTGAACCAAGAACCTCTATCGCAGACTGGGATTTAGGAATCCCTCACGTCCCGTGATGGGAGGATGTCAATTTGCGCTGTTCGTATTAGGCGTAAAATTACAGCATGCAGATCTCAAAAAAATAAATTACACAAAAAATTACAT
Organism: Cyanobacteriota bacterium; assembly: GCA_942490675.1. Taxonomy (GTDB): domain Bacteria; phylum Cyanobacteriota; class Cyanobacteriia; order Cyanobacteriales; family Xenococcaceae; genus Waterburya. The sequence continues at coordinate 94,005 of CALNYB010000010.1, forward strand.
AATAGTTTAACTATAGGGCAGGTGTTATGACTTACGTAGCAACTCTCGGCGGTTCTCAGCAACTGGCGATCGCTAATATCGGGGAACAGACTCAAATTAATTTAACGATGAGTAGCTCAGGGCAGCAACAGAGTCAAAGCAGCAGCTTCAGCACAGGAAAATGGATTTCGATGCCACAATTATTTAATGTTGGGCAAGGTTTTGTCTTGAAAATAGATACCCAACAAGGTTTACATCACGTTTTGATTCAGCAAAATAGTATTGGCACTATTAATCCTCCTTCTGAACTGATTAACCATCCACGAGTAGATTTAAGAGAAATTCCTGATTCCAATTCAAAACCGATAGATTTTAAACCGATGCAGCCCATGCAGCCGATGAAAATGGGCAATATGTCTATGGACATCAATTCCATGAAAATGCAAATGGGCAATATGTCGCTGAACTCTGATAATCAAGCAAAAACCAGCACAAGTAAGCAATTTTGTTCCCAGTGTGGTACAGAAGCAAAAGTAGGCGATCGTTTTTGCCGTAGTTGTGGACATGAATTAAATCAGTAATCAATCAATGACTTATTGTCTGGGTATTATCAATAAATTCGGCATTGTAATGGCTGGCGATTCTCGCACCAATGCAGGGGTAGACTATATTTCTGCCTATAAAAAGCTATTCGATTTATCCTTACCAGGAGAAAGAGTAATTGTAATTTGTGCTTCGGGCAGCCTTTCGGTTACTCAAGGAGTGTTGACTCGGATCAATCGTGATATTCAAAATCAAGAGAGCCAAAATCTTCATACTTTACCAACTATGTATGATATTGCTGCTTATATTGGGAGCAAAAGTAGAGAAATCCAAGATTTAGACCGTCCTTGGCTGGAAAAAGATAAGATTGACTTTAGCTGTAACTTTCTTTTAGGAGGACAAATTATTGGAGAAGTACCACAGCTATATCTAATTTATCCTCAAGGAAATTTTATTCAAGCAACGAGAGAAACACCTTTTCTACAAATTGGTGAAACTAAGTACGGAAAACCGATCTTAGACCGTACCATCGCCTACGATACTCCTTTAGAGGATGCCGCCAAGTGTGCTCTGCTATCTATGGATTCAACTATGAAATCAAATATTTCGGTTGGTCCACCAATTAATTTAATCATGTATGAGACTGATAGCTTCAATCTGCGCCATACTCTAGAATTACGTCTCGGTGCGCCATACATTGCCAAAATTCGTAAGCTTTGGGAAACTTCGGTGCGTCAGGCTTTTGAAGCTATACCTAATATAGAGTGGGAACAAGAATCAACTGAATCTGGAGAAGATATTTATTTAGACTAATAAAATTAAAATCAGTAATACCTAATTTTTAAGGCGCGACTTTAAATTTTAATCTTAAGAGAGAGTAGTTTCTCTCGATCTCTTGTTACAATTATTAACAAAAGTTGTTAGCGTCAGTCTTTAAACTATGCCTTACGAGACATTATCATCTCCCACAGATACTATTACAGTCCCATCTCAGGCGATTGATACTTATGCAGATACTGAACTAGCTTATGATGAACCAAACGCAGACTGGCGTTACAACCCAGAAACCAATAATGCTAGGTATCGTAACCGTCCTTTTGCGGTAATTGGTAGATTAATTAGTATTTTGTTTCCTTTCAGCCGTTTTGCTTTGGGTGTATGGTGGGATAATAACTTTACAGACAATTCCATTCTCCAGCAAAAAAAGCGAGCACGTCAGTTAATTAGAATTTTGACCAACCTTGGTCCTGCATATATTAAGATTGGTCAGGCTTTATCTACTAGACCTGATGTAGTTCCTCCTGCATATTTGGAAGAATTAACTACTTTACAAGATAAAATTCCTTCTTTTCCTAACGAAGTTGCATTTCGCTTTATTGAAGAGGAGTTAGGTAAACGACCTGAAGAGATTTACGCCGATCTTTCTCCCGATCCGATCGCTGCTGCTTCTCTGGGACAAGTTTATAAGGGTCGATTGAAAACAGGGGAAGAAGTGGCAGTAAAAGTTCAGCGCCCCGATCTAAATCGTCGCATTACTCTTGATATCTATATCATGAGAATGCTGGCTGGTTGGGTACAGGATAATGTAAAACAGGTGCGTTCTAACCTCCGATCCATTATTGATGAGCTAGCTGAACGTATTTTTGAGGAAACTAACTATAACCAGGAAGGGCGCAACGCTGATAAATTCAAAGAATTCTATGGCTACATGGAAGAAATTTATGTTCCCAAAATCTATTGGGAATATACAGCCACCCGTGTGCTAACTATGGAATGGATTAGTGGCACGAAGCTGACTGATATCGAAGCGGTGCAGACTCAAGGAATTGATGCCACCCACTTAGTGGAGGTGGGAGTAGAGTGTTCTCTTCGGCAGCTACTAGAACATGGTTTTTTCCACGCCGATCCTCACCCTGGTAACTTACTAGCAATGGCAGATGGTAGATTAGCATACCTAGACTTCGGCATGATGAGTCGAATTAAGCCATACCAGAGATATGGTTTGATCGAAGCGGTAGTTCACTTGGTCAACCGCGATTTTGAATCTTTGTCTGAAGATTACATCAAATTAGATTTCTTAACTCCAGAAACAGACCTCAGACCAATTGTTCCTGCTTTGGCTAATGTCTTTGGCAATGCCTTGGGAGCAACTGTGGCAGAATTAAACTTCAAGAGCATTACCGATCAAATGTCGGCGATGATGTATGAGTTTCCCTTTACCGTACCTGCTTACTATGCCTTGATTATTCGTTCGATGGTAACTTTGGAAGGGATTGCCATCGGTATTGATCCAGAATTTAAAGTTCTTAGCAAAGCTTATCCCTATATTGCCAAACGTCTTTTGACGGATCCTGCTCCTGAGTTACGAGCATCTTTAAAAGACTTACTCTTCAAAGAAGAAGGCTTCCGTTGGCATCGTTTAGAAAATTTGTTGAATAACGCTATTGACTCTAGAGATTATGATTTCGATGGAGTGGTAGATCAAGCTCTTGATTACTTATATAGCGATCGCGGTATATTTATACGAGATCGCATTGCTGATGAGTTGGTGAATGTGATCGATAGTTTAGGACGTAGAACTATATTTAATATATCCACCGCTTTTCGCCAGCAGGTAGGTTTAGCCGTACAGGAAACCCCCGTAGAATATCGCCAAGATTCCTACACCATGACTCACCTCAAAAATATCGTTGGTATTCTGCAACAAACTCCAGGTTTCGACCCGACGCGCTTAGTGTCTATAGTTACCAAGATAATTACCAAGCCAGAAACTCAAAAAATGGGACAACAGGTAGCAGAAAGACTGACGCAAAAAATGGCAGCTAGATTAATTAGAAACTTGTTACTAGAAGATGCTAGTCCTAAGACTACCCAAGCTTTATCAGCAGTTAGATAATACGCCTGATGTCAATTAAAATCCGCTGCCCTCAAACAAGCTCTAAGCTTTAGAATAAAAAATTGCAGTAGAAAGATGATTTATTGGGGTAATTATTCAAAAAATTACATTACAGGCAACAGAGAACAGTGAGCGTTTAGATCGTTGGCTATCGGCGAACCTATCAAATATTTCTCGTTCTCGGATTCAAAAGCTGATTGAGAATGGTCATGTCCGAATCAATAATCAGGTATGCAGTAGCAAGAAAATGAAAATTGTTCTTGGAGACTGTCTTGATGTGATTATTCCTGAGTTAGAAAAACTCAATTTAACTCCTGAAAATATCCCCCTGGATGTTCTCTATGAAGACGAGCATTTAATTATTATCAACAAGCCAGCGGGAATGGTAGTTCATCCTGCACCAGGACAATACACAGGGACGCTAGTACATGCTTTACTATATCACTGCGATCGCTTGGCAGGAATTGGGGGAGTGGAAAGACCAGGAATTGTTCATCGCATCGATAAGGATACGACGGGGGCGATTGTAGTGGCAAAAAGCGATCGCGCTCATCAGAATCTACAGGGGCAAATCAAAGCTAAAACTGCTAGAAGAGAATACTGGGGAATAGTTTACGGCTCTTTGACCACAGAGATAGGCAAAATTGATTTACCCATTGGTCGTCATAAGAAAGACCGCAAAAAGATGGCAGTTGTTCCTGTAGAACAAGGAGGAAGAGCAGCAGTCACCCACTGGCAAACTTTAGAAAGACTCGGTAACTATAGTTTGATGCAATTTCTCTTAGAAACAGGGCGAACTCATCAAATCAGGGTTCACTGCGCTCATCAAGGACATCCCTTACTAGGAGATACCATCTATAGCTCAAATCGATCCTTAAAGGTAAACTTAACTGGTCAAGCTCTCCACGCCAGACAATTATCCCTGATCCATCCTATCTCAGGAAAATTAATTACGGCGATCGCACCCTTGCCCGCTGAGTTTAAAAAACTCCTGCAAGTCTTACGCAACCGAACAAATTACTGAACAAATTGAAGATATTAATACTAGGTTTTCTTACCTAAATCTAAAGATAATATTAATATAAAGCGAAATAAGAGATAAAATAAAATTTAAGTAGGCGCAAGAAAATATTTAAATCTACATGCCTTTATTAATCTTGGTTGCTGAAGATGATCCAGCGATTCGCTTATCTGTTAGTGATTATTTAGAATTAAATGGATACTCAGTTGTGGCAGCAGAAAATGGTCAACAAGCTCTATCAATGGTGGAGAAATACCATCCTCATCTGCTAATTTCCGATATCAAAATGCCCCATAAGAATGGCTATGAATTAATTAAGAGCATTCGCAAATTGCCCCAGTATCGCCTGTTACCAGTAATTCTGTTAAGTGAGCGTAGAGCAACCACAGAGCGCATTCTAGGATATCAGGCTGGGTGTGATATGTATTTACCTAAACCTTTTGAAATGGAAGAACTCGGAGCGATTATGCGTAATCTTTTAGAGCGATCGCAAATAATTCATTCCGAACTAAGATTTTCTCAAAACGATCATCCAGAATCAATAGCAATTATACCGCCAGATTCCAGAGAACTTTCAGACACAGCAACTAGCTTTAATCCACAAGAATTATACGATAAGCTGGAGTTAACCAAGCGAGAAGAAGAAGTCTTGAAACTACTAATGGAAGGTCATTCCAATGTAGAAATTGGTCAAAGACTACATTTATCCCACCGTACGATTGAGAAATACGTCAGTAGTTTATTACGTAAATCGGAACGCAACAATCGTATTGAACTGATTCGCTATGCGATGGAATATCATTTAGTTTAACGTTAGGTAGTCTCTACAAATATGTTTAGCAAAGTCACTAAATTAGAGTTGATTATCTGGGCAATCTTTTTTGGAGTTAATGCAGCGATGGTAATTAAATCTTTATCTTAAATAGCTCTATTTTGATTCAGAGTAATCAATCGAAAACCATACATTTATTTTTCGTTGTCGATCCAAAACAATAGTACCCTGTTTATCTAGCAGTTATTAATTCCTTACTCAATGATTCCTAGACGATATGAAAGGCTAAAACAAGTTCTGGATCAAAGACAACCAGATCTCACAGTGTTGATGGAAGATGTTCATAAGCCTCATAATTTATCGGCTATTATTCGTACTTGCGATGCGGTAGGCATTTTTGCCGTACATGCTGTTAATCGTCATAGCGATACACCAACTTATTCTCAGGTTGCTCAAGGAAGCGAGAAATGGATTAAGCTACATTCCCATCCTGATATTGAAACTGCCATTCAATATTTACAGCAGAAGAATTATAAAATTTACGCTGCTCATTTAAGTGATCTGGCGATCGACTATCGTCAGGTAGACTATACCCAGCCGACAGCCATTCTTTTAGGCACAGAAAAATGGGGGGTTACCGACTCAGCAGCAGATTTGGTAGATGGACACATTATCATTCCCACGCAGGGGATGGTGCAGTCTCTCAATGTATCTGTAGCTAATGGGGTAGTGCTGTTTGAAGCCCAACGTCAACGGTTACAGGCTGGTTTATACGATTATGTTCGTTTAGATCCAGAGACTTACAGGCAGACGGTTTTTGAATGGGGTTATCCAGATATCGCTGCTATGTATCGCCGTCAGGGCAAAGCTTATCCAGAATTGGGAGAACAAGGAGAAATATTACATTAAAGCTTAAAATGAACTGTGCCATCGGGCATGATTGTTTCTGTAAGTATTGCCTTGTCAAAAATTGTATCTTCAATATCTGCTCCCGTTAAATTAGCTTGGCTCAAATTAGCCTTACTAAAGTTGGCTCCCCGCAAATTCGCCTCTGATAAATTTGCTCCTGTCAAGTTCGTTTTAGTCAAATTTGTACCTCTTAACTTCGCCTGCCGTAAGTCGGTACCCTGAAGGTTAGAGTAGCTTAAATTTGCCCAGCGTAAATCACATCGAACTAAACTAGCTTCTGACAAATTACTAGCCAAAAAATAACTGTGGCTCAAATGGGTTGCGATCGCCTTGACTCGATATAGGTTAGCCTGATAGAAACTGGCAGATTGTAGCTCTGATTCAAAAAAGTTAGCTCCAGAAAGATCTGCCTGATCGAAACTAGCCCTGGATAAATTTGCCTCACTGAGGTTAGCGCGGTTGAGTTTGGCTTGCATAAAGTTAACTTTAGGTAGTCTAGCTTGTCTAATGGAAGTGCCAATTAGGTTTGCCTGACTAAAGTTAGCTCCTCGCCCCATAACAAATCTAAGATCTGAGCTAATTAGGTTAGCTTGGTAGAAATTGGCATCAATTAAATAAGCAGACTGTAAATTAGCTCCAGTTAAGTTAGCTTGTTGTAAATCGGCATCAATCAATTCCGCTGACTGAAAATTTGCCCCTGTCAAATTGGCTTTACATAACTGTATGCCAGTCAAATCGGCTCCATTCAGATTTGCTTTAACTAAATAAGCTTCTTCTAGATCAATTCCCCGAAGATCAGCGTTGACTAAATCAATTTCTGACTGATGATGACTATCTAACCAGTCCATCCAAACTGCTGGACCCTGTTTTAATTTAGTTAGATGCTCAATATTTGCCACTTAAATACTTACCTGCGATCGCCTATACCTAATACCTCTAACTATTATCACCGCTTTGTAGACAGATATAAACATTCAGATCAAATCAATTTAAAGAGATAGAGAAAAAAAGCCTAACCAGCACTATAGTTTGTTGACTGAATTACTCGTTCCTCCGATCAAAAGTTTCTCTGCCCCTCACACTCTCTATAGCTGCTAAGGCTGCTGCTGAACCTGCAATAATATCTCTTTCTTCTCCACCTAGATATAGTCTGCCAAAACTACCAATGGCTGTTACTTTAAGAATATTAATTAATGCTGCTTTCTCCGCTTCGTTAGCTGCTAAGGATGCATATGCTGCTGGCTGCACTTCTAGAACATAGAGGGTTTGCCCTTCTAGTAGCATCTGACCCCGACAGTCACGATTAACTAGCTGCGCTTGATAAGCATCAATATTACGAATAATCTGACTCGAAACTACGTTTGGCTTTAGACCATCTTGCTGTTTTACACCCAATGCTTCTAAAATAGCTCTACCTGCTGCTTGGACTTCTCCTTGATTGCTAGCATGAATTTCTAACAGTCCATATAGTCTTTCCACAAATTGAACTCCTGGACGAACTACAGCAGACTTGAGAGCAACATCCGTGATGCGGTTAATCTCAATCCCTGGAGATATTTCAATCCACAGAGAGGCATCTCCAGGTAGGGGTAAAAATCCCGATGCCACTGTGCCAATATATGCTGCATGCTGCAATTGCAAACGATCTAAGTAGACATAACTGCGAAGTTCTACACCCAAAATCTCATCCCTCTTCTTCCCATGGAATTGTTATTAAAGCCAATCTCCAGCTAACCAGTTTCTGTCAGCAGTTGTAAAGAGCAGAATTATTTTTACTCATTACTCAAAAACTCCAGGTTTCAACAGGGCGATTGGATAAGAGTCGCGAGACCTCAGTATCCCTCCCCCTCAAATTAGAAGCGGTTTATTTAGGTCTGGGATCATAAATCTCCGATTGTGGGACAGAATCATTGCATAATATAAAGATACGCTAAGAGTGTTATTTTGCTATACCGCCCAAAAGCTGGCAAAACTTAGATACTCCTGGGATAAATATATTGTTTGATAGAAAAAATTAATACTTAATTATGAAAACTGTTTCCGATAGTAAAAGGGCTTTCTATAGTGCTTATCCTCGACCAATCAACTCTGTATATCGCAGAGTGATCGAAGAATTACTGGTAGAAATGCACCTGCTATCAGTGAATGCTGACTTTAAACCAGACCCTATTTATTATTTGGGAATTGTTACTTCTTTTGAGCGTTTGATGCAGGGTTATCAGCCTGATCAAGATAAGGAGCAAATTTTTAATGCTCTGTGTACCGCTACTGAAGCTGACCCTCAAACCTATAAATCTCAGGCAGGAACGCTATTATCGCTGGGAAAAGATAAATCTGTAGACGAACTGATTGCTTGGTTTGGAAATCCTACCGCAGATGATGATGCTGGTTATATTGTAGAATCGATCAAAGCGATCGCCAGTAACGATAACTTTAAGTACAGTCGTCCTTTTGCCATTGGTATTTATACTCTTTTGGAAGAATGCGATCCTCAATTGATTCAAGATCAAGATAAACGCGAAGAGACGATTGATTCTATCACCAAAAATTTCAATATATCTGCTGGTGAAAAAATGAAGAAAGATCTGGATGTATACCGTGGTAGTTTAGAGAAAATGACTCAGTTACTCAAGGTAATTGAAGATGTTTTGGAAGCGAGCCGTAAGAAAAGGGAAAAAAGAGAGCAAGAAAAGCTAGCGAACGAGGCTAAAGAAGCCGAGGAAGCTAAAGAAACTAAAGAAACTAAAGAAACTAAAGAAGCAACAGCAGAGTAGCAGAGTAAATATTATAGATTTAGGTTAGGTGGAGAAGATGGCGGAGATAGGGAAGATGGAGAAGAAAAACTTAACTACTTCATTACTCCACTATCCAACATTTTCTTTAATTTTAGAGAAACTCAAAAATTCTTTTTTCCTGTCTTAGCTATATTTCTGCCTACAAATAATCTTCTTCTCTTTCTTGGTAAGTGGGTTTACTAGCAATTAAATTATTAATTTTGTTGATAATTTGAGTCGGATTCATTGATTTGAGTAAATATTCATTAACCCCACGTTCAACAAATTTTTGCCACTCATTAGGTTCAAAGCGATCGCACAATAAAGTTACACTGGTATTGTTGGCTAGAGATTTATGAGCAATGGCATTAACCACGTTCTCGATGTCTACCACCGAACAATCTTGATCGATAATGATAATTTTCGGCTGCAACAATTCGATTTGACTAATCGCCATCGCCGAATCCATCAACCAAACTACTTGATATTCAATTGTATTAAGCAGTTGACAAATAAAGATTGCACTTTCTTCATCTTCAGTAACTAACACAATTGTCTTGTATTCTAAGGAGTCTTGACGAGGAATTACTGGGCTAGATAAATTATGCTTAAAAGATGCTTTTTCGGGGAGATAGACCGTAAATATTGAACCCTGCCCTAATTCTGTTTCCACCTCAATTGTGCCACCATGTAGCTCTACCAGTTTTTTAGTTAGAGCTAATCCCAAACCTGTTCCACCATGAATGCGCTGACGAAAGTTTTCAATTTGCTTGAACTTTTCAAATAGAAAGGGAAGTTCTGCTGCTGCAATACCAATTCCTGTGTCTTCAATCTGGAAAACGACCTGACGTCTTTCTCGCCAGACTCGAAGCATAACTTTACCTGACTGAGGCGTAAACTTGATGCCGTTACTGAGTATATGAAATAGAATCTCCTTCAATCTGATCTCATCAGCTAAGAAGTAGTCTTGTTCTGAACTGATGTTGATTTCAGAACTAAGCAGGATCTCTTTTTTAGCGGCACTTTCTTGTAATAAGTGTAGGGAATGCTTAACCACCTCAGTTAGCGATATTTGTTGAATATTTAACAGATGTTTGCCTGATTCCACATCGGAAAACTCCAAAATGTTATTGATCAGTGCCAGTAACTGCCTCCCGCTTTGCTGAATCAGATGCAGATATTGATGCTGTTTTTCAGGGGACAAAGGCATCCTATCTTTAGTGGATGACCACTGTAACAAAGTGCTAGACAAGCCAATTACACAAGTTAAAGGGGTACGTAATTCATGACTCATGCTACCCAAAAAATCATGTTTAGATTTACTAGCAGCCTCCGCAGCAATCAAGGCATCTTTGAGCTGTTGTGCTTGAATTTGAACCTGCTTTTCTAGTAACTGTTTTTGCTGTTGCAGTTGATGATAAGATTGATGATTAAAAATAGCGATCGTCATATATTCTGCAACCTGACGCAAAAACTGAAGATCCTGATGATGCCATTGTCTTGGTTCACACTGATGGGCAATAATCAAACCCCATAATTTCCCGCGAACATTGATTGGTACAACAATCTTGGCTTTTACCTGAAACTTTGCCATTAAAGACTTGAGACAGGGATTCAAGTTAGAGCCTTCATCAATATCGTTGATTGCCAGGCTAAATCCCTGACGATATTTATTTCTACAGTTGGGAGATTCTTGCCAGCAAGCCTCTTCCTGGAAATATAGAGTTGAAGCAAGATGATCGTTCTGGCGAGCTTCATAGGTAATTGTGTCTACCACTTCACCTGGCTTGAAGTTACTATGGTTTGATTCTAAGGAAACACCCAATTGATAAATAAGTAAGCGGTCTAATTCTAAGAAGCTACGGCTATGTTTAACTGTTGTTTGAATAATTTCTGACAAGTTGAGATTTTGACTAATCTGAATTTTAATCTGTTCAAAAATACGCTCTTGTTCTACCTGGTAGTGAAGTAATTTTTCCATTGGGGGGTTAAATAGGCTAGGTTGACGATGAGTATGTTCTGCACTATTTATGAGCAATTTAGCTGCATTAACCACAAATTCCGCAGAACTATCGCTATTTTTGGTTAATTTGGCTATAAATTTTGTCTGTAAACAATTAATAACAGCTTTGTTTCTCTTTAGTCGATTGCCCAGTTGAGTTAGTTCCTGGATGATTGCTGCTCGCTCGAAAATTACGCTAATTTGACAAGTCTCAGCAATTACTGCTTTTTCTTGACGCAAGAAAGCATTGAACTCTGGTGTTATTAAGAGAAAAAACTGATCTATTTCTAATTGTTGTGAATCATGAATTTTTTGGTCGTTTTCCAGTAGCTTAGATAATGTATCGTCCGTCAACAATTGAGTTCCTTCTTTATTTGCCATAGCTAACCATAGTTCAGCAAGCTGCTGCCAAACTTGATCACTAACAATTTTTTTTAAGACTATAGAAGGTGGATAACTCGACACAATTAAAATCCAGCTAGTAGCACGATTTTTTTTCTGTTAATACAGCTTGGCTTATTTTGATGAGCTTAGACTGAACTGTAATTATTTCTCAAGATTAGACCAATAAAACTATGCACAAAATCGCGGCGTTACCTGGGGGATGGAATCCCAATACTGAGGGAGTAATTTTTGTTGAACAATCTCCTGCACCAATTATTTTTTTGACCTATGCTGATACAGATATTCAAACTATTGCCACGGCACAATCTTGTTTAGGAGAAGATTTTCCTGAAATAAGAGTAGTTAATTTATTGAACTTGCAGCAACAATTAAGCATCGATGTATACGTCGAGACTGTTATCTCAAAAGCCCAAATAATTGTGCTCCGTATGTTGGGTGGAAGTACCTATTGGTCTTATGGATTTGAAAGGATCAAAGAAGTAGTCCAGTTAAGCAATATTAGTTTATTTGTAATACCAGGAGATAATGCTCCTGATCTAGATCTAATTAGTCATTCAACAGTTTCTCTTGCTGCTGTCAATCAGTTATGGCAATATTTGCTCGAAGGAGGAAGAGAAAACTATGCTAATGGTTTACGGTTTATTAGTGATACTTGTTTACGGACAAAATATAATCCTGCATCTCCAAAATCAGTTCCTGAATTAGGTAAGTACCAATGGCAACATCAAGCTAGAAAAGATTCAATTCGCTCCAGTAATCAATCAAGTAAACAACATTACCAAGCTGATTCCAATTGCTATTGCGGAATACTTTTTTATCGCTCTCATTATTTAGCAGGAAATACGGCTCCCATTGATCAATTATGCCAGGCAATAGTAGCTCGAAATCTTCATCCCTTACCGATATTTATCTCTTCATTAAGAAATGTAGAATTACAGCAACAACTGTTAGCTTTACTACAAAAAAGTCCAACTAAAGTATTACTTAATACCACTAGCTTTTCCTTAGCAAAAATTGGAGAATCAGCTCAATTAGAGTTTTGGCAACAATTAAATGTTCCTGTGCTTCAGGTAATACTAAGTGGTAGTACTGAAGAACAATGGGAATCTAGCCCCCAAGGATTGATGCCCAGGGATGTAGCGATGAACGTAGCATTACCCGAGGTAGATGGCAGAATCATTACCCGCGCCATCTCTTTCAAATCGGTGCAAACCTGGAACGATCGCCTGGAAACTAACGTGGTTGTCTATCAGCCAATACGCGATCGCCTTGATTTTGTCGCCGACTCCGCAGCTAACTGGGTTAACCTAGCAAATACCCCAACACAAGAGCGTAAGGTAGCCTTGATCTTGGCTAACTATCCAAATAAAGACGGCAGAATTGCTAACGGGGTAGGTTTAGATACTCCTGCAAGCTGCATTAAAATACTCGAAGCTTTACGTCAATCAGGATATACCGTTACCGATATTCCCCAGACGGGAGATGAACTGATCCAACGTTTAACCAAAGCCATTACCAACGATCCTGAGAGTAGAATTAGTCGCCCCAGTTATCAAAGTTTATCTGTAGCAGAATATCAGCAGTATTGGAATACATTACCTGAAGCGGTACAGCAAGGCATAACCGATAGATGGGGAGATGGGGAGATGGGAGAGATGGGGGAGATGAAGATGTTCAACCAAAGGTGTATACAGATTCCTGGGATTCAGTTGGGTAAAGTATTTATTGGTATTCAACCATCGCGGGGATACGATCTCGATCCGAGTTTAAATTACCATGCCCCAGATCTCGAACCTACTCACGAGTATCTAGCTTATTATCATTGGTTAAGAAGTTGCTTTGGAGTACAGGCGATTGTTCACGTTGGAAAACATGGCAACCTCGAATGGTTACCAGGAAAAAGTTTAGCTTTGTCTGCTAATTGTTACCCAGAAGTGGCATTGCAAGCTATCCCCAATATCTATCCTTTTATTGTTAATGATCCAGGAGAGGGTTCCCAAGCAAAAAGGCGATCTCAAGCCGTAATCATCGATCATCTTACCCCACCCCTCACCCGTGCTGAATTATATGGTGGTTTAGAAAAGCTAGAAGCCCTAATTGATGAATATTATGAAGCTCAAAGTTTAGATCCCACTCGATTAAACATTATTAGCGATCGCATTACTAAACTAGTGCAGCAAGAAAACTTAGATCAAGACTTAGGTATTAAACCTACTGATAATCAAACTTTGACGCAATTCCTATCTGTAGCCGATGGCTATCTCTGTGAATTAAAAGAAGCACAAATACGGGATGGTTTACACATCTTCGGGCAATGTCCCGATGGGTCACAACTGCGAGATTTAATTATTGCGATCGCTCGTTCTCCCAGCTATAACCGTTTAGGAATTACTCAGGCTTTAGCCCAAGATTTCGGATTAGATTTTGATCCTTTGTTGGGTGTAGATGGGGAGATGGGGGAATGGGGAGATGGGGAAATGGGGAGATGGGGAGATGGGGAGATGGGGAGATGGGGAGATGGGGAGATGGGGAGATGGGGAGATGGGGAAATGGGGAGACAGGGAGACAGGGGAGATGGGGAAATGGGGAGACAGGGAGACAGGGGAGATGGGGAAATGGGGAGATGGGGAAATGGGGAGACAGGGGGAAAATGATTATGTAAAACGACTAAAACAAGCTAGAAATAAAGGAGATGGGATTACCATTTTAGAAGAAATTGCGATTGAACTTGTAGACAAACTGATCGACGGTTCACCTCATCCCTTATCCCTCGTCCCTCATACCTCTCAACAACTACAGTGGATTAAACAAACCCTGTTGCCGAATTTAATCAAAAGCGATCGTGAAATTACCAACTTAGTTAAAGCCTTAGACGGTAAATATATACCCAGTGGCGCATCGGGCGCACCCACCAGAGGCAGACCAGAGGTCTTACCGACAGGGCGTAATTTTTATTCAGTAGATATTCGAGGTATTCCCACGGAAACCGCCTGGGAAGTGGGAAGCAAGGCAGCAGAAGCAGTAATTGAACGCTATACCCAAGAAAACGGTGAGTATCCCCAGTCCTTAGCTATTTCTATCTGGGGAACCTCAACCATGCGTACTGGAGGCGACGATATTGCTCAAGTCATGGCGTTGATGGGAGTTCGACCAATCTGGGACGGTATTTCACGGCGAGTAGTTGACTTTGAAGTGCTGCCAACTTCCGTCTTAAATCGCCCCCGTGTTGATGTCACGGTGAGAATCTCAGGCTTTTTTCGCGACTCTTTCCCCAATATGATTAACTTGCTCAATAAGGTAACTCAGACAGTCGCCGATTTACCAGAAACAGAAGATCTTAATCCCTTAGCCCATCAAGTACAGACAGAGAAAGTAAGATTACAAGCACAAGGAATAGATCCTGAGACGGCACAACAACGAGCTAGTTATCGCATCTTTGGTTCTAAGCCTGGGGCATATGGTGCAGGAATACAGGGCTTAATTGAGGCACAAAATTGGCAGAATGATCAGGATTTAGCCAGGGCTTATCTTAACTGGAGTTCCTATGCCTATGATGGCAGCGGTAAAGGTTACGCTGCGCCAGAATCTTTTAAAAATCGTTTAAAACAATTACAAATAGTCTTGCATAACCAAGACAACCGTGAACATGACTTACTGGACTCCGATGACTACTACCAGTTTCAGGGCGGGATGACTGCTGCGGTACGTAGTCTGACAGGAACCAACCCAGAGGTATATTTTGGCGATAATTCCCAGCCGAGTAATCCTAGAGTACGCCAGCTAACCGAAGAAATAGCCAGGGTATATAGATCGCGGGTAATAAACCCCAAGTGGATTCAAGGGGTAATGCGTCACGGCTATAAAGGTGCCTTTGAAATGGCTGCTACAGTAGATTATCTGTTTGCCTATGATGCTACAACTAATTGTGTTGCCGATCATATGTATGAAGGCGTAGCCAAAGCCTATATCTTCGATCAACAAGTACAAGAATTTATGCAAACCAAAAACCCCTGGGCATTGCGAGATATGTCCGAAAGATTGCTGGAAGCTTGCCAACGGGGACTTTGGCAAGATGTTGATCTGCAAATGATTGATGACTTAAAAGCGATCGCTAATCAATCTGAAGGAGTAATTGAAGAAATTTGAACCAGCTAAATATCGGTAGATTATCGAGTGTCAAATAAATTCACATTAGGTGTTCAGTTGATCGCAATATTGAATTGGCGAAGTTGATCGCCTGTTGTGGAGTGGATATCTTCGATTCGATTTGCGCTATTTGAATCTCTGTTAGTAATTTGCCAATAACAGGAGAAGGTTTGAGGTTTAATTGATCAATTAAATCATTCCCTGTAACTAAAGACTGGGGATGAGCAACTCGATCCAGAGGATCTAAATAACGCTTAATTAAAGGTTCGATAATTTCAGAGGATACTCCAGTGGCGATCGCTCTAGCTATTAAAATGGGAAAAATATCTTTGACTGCTAAAAACCAAAAGTACTGTTCTCGTAAGCTCATGGGATTTCTCATTTGCTGTATTTTTGGCAGATATTTGACCGTTTTAACTACAGCTTTGATTTGCGCACGAGCATATTTCAATTGGGTCAACTCCGCTTCTGCCATAGCAGGTTGTTCAGCGACTAAGGTAGCTAACTTAGCCAAAATAGCTAATCCAGGCAGATTCAAACCAGATCTAAGACAATACTCAATTCCCTTCGATAGAGCGTCTAGCTGCTTAATTTTCATCGGATTGATGCTAGGTAGCCAGAACTCTAGTAATCCATCTTCGATCGCTGCTGTTAACCATCTATTGTCTTGAGGTGCGTTAAAAATATAGTTTAATTCTGCTTGAATTCTCTCCGCAGCAATCGTCTTTAACAAGAAAGTGCGATCGCTAATTGCTATTCTGGTTTCCGTTTCAATCTTGAAGTTTAGCTGTGCAGCCTGACGATATGCCCTGAATAATCTCAGCGGATCATCCTCTAGGTTATGTGTCGAAACCATCCGCAAAACACCTTGTGCAAGATCCTGTAATCCTCCCAAGGGATCGACTAACTGTTGTGACTGGATATTATAGGCGATCGCATTGATCGTAAAGTCTCGCCTGGTTAAATCTGCTTCCAGACTTGATCCTTCTTGTCGGGCAAAATCCAAAGTTCCCTGGGGAAAGACCACTCTGGCAATCTCTCTTTCCTGATCTAAAACCACAAACCCCCCACCATAAAGATTAGCAATCTGTCTAGCGGTAGCGATCGCTTTTTCTGGCAACACAAAATCTAGATCTAACGGAACTTTATAACGGTTTAGCAACGCATCTCTGACTGAACCTCCCACTAAATAAGCATTAGAAGGCAATTGAGTTAAATCCCAGGGAAAATCGACAGTCGCTAGATATGATTTGACTTGTGCTACGCTCATCTAAACTTATTTAACTAAACTGCTCCAATCTTTGGCTGTCTAAGCTAGATTAACAATTAAAGCATGAAGCTCAGTTATAAAAAATATGTGTATCTGTATTAACTGCCACTATGTTGATCGCTGCCAAACTTACAATGCAGTGGAAACCCAGCACCAGCAACTCCATTTGACCGAAGATCCCACTTTTGAAGCAATTGAACCCAGCATCAACGTCAATATTCGTACAGTCGGAGAAACCATTGAAATGGAATGGGATGTCGTCGGCTGCCAAAGTTTTGTTGAAGAAACTGGCAAATGGTCAAAACTACGCCCAGGTGAAGCCGTCCCTACTTAAATCAGTGACCAGCGATCACACTTGCCACGCCAATCGAGGTAATCAGTCCCGTACCACAAGGGCACTTGTCCCATCTTCGTGGGATAACATCCTCGAATGGGGATAACATCAAGCGGGATAATATAATCAGTAATTATGTTTGACACTTTTGCCCAATACACGTCAAGATAAGAGTGAAGGTTAATCTTTGTTAAGATATTGGACATTACATGTCAATTGAGCTATTTACGTTAGATACTTTACAGGAATTCGCTCGCCTTTACGGATATTGGGCAGTTTTTGTAGGGATTGCCATAGAAAATATGGGGATACCTCTACCTGGTGAAACGATCGTCATCGTTGGTGGCTTTTTAGCTGGCAGTGGTGAATTAAATTATTGGCTGGTTTTGAGTAGTGCGATCGCTGGTGCCGTTTTAGGCGACAATTTTGGCTACTGGGTTGGTCGATTTGGTGGCTGGCAACTTTTAGTTAAGATCGGGCGTATTTTTCGTCTCCAAGAGCAACAGTTGGAGCAAGCAAAAGATCGCTACAGCAAAAATGCGGTGCAAGCAGTTTTTTTTGGTAGATTTGTCACTTTGCTGAGAATATTTGCTGGACCCTTAGCAGGTATTACTCAAATGCCTTACAAGCAGTTTTTGCTCTGTAACTTGGGTGGTGCTGCTGTTTGGTCAACTACAATCGTCAGTCTCTCTTTCTTCCTCGGAAAAGTGGTTTCTCTAGAGCAAATTATAAGCTGGACTGCTCAGATTGGCGTGGTTGCTTTGGTTCTAGTAGTTGCTTTTCTCTTAGCTCCAATCATTTGGCAGTACGGACAACAAAAACTGCTTTCAAAAGAGTGACTTCTCCAGGCACTCATCTCTTGGGAGATAGAGTGCTGGCTTCAATCATCGCTGATTGAAATTTCTGCGTTGCACTTACCTAGATATTACTATCCCTGGCAGTACGCATTCAGCAGACAGTTTCCTTTCCGACTCGTCCAGCCGTACTATTGATTCTAGTCCTCGGTTCAAAATTACACGACTGCTTGCATGGTCGCGAGAGGTATTGTAGTTACACTCTGGGCAATAATGAATCCTCTCTTTAAGCTCTTTTTTGCCCGTATGAACATTGCACTCAGGGCAAATTTGACTCGTGTATTTATGGTCAACCTGAGAGAAATATTTTCCTCGCTTCCAACACACCCAAGATAATAAATCTCGGAATTGTCCAAACCCCCCGTCCAACATTTGCTTTCCTAGAAAACCTTTAGCAGTCATTTTAAAGTTGATGTCTTCAACAAATATCATGTCTGCTTGGTCGCATAAAAGATGGCTCGTTTGAAAATGAAAATTTTTACGAGCATTGCCTATTTGATGGTGTAATTTTGCTACCTTTAACTGTGCTTTTTCCCAGTTCTTAGAACGCTTCTTTTTACGAGATGCCCTGCGTTGCAGCACTTTAAGCCTACTTTGCAAGTCTCGAAAAAATCTAGCTGGTTCAAGTCTGAAATTGTCACTAGTTACGAGGTAAGATTCGAGTCCGATATCAATCCCGATTCCACGACCAAAAGGCAGTGGGTCTGGTACTTTGACATCGCACTGAATTGTTACTACTGCATACCAAACTGTTCCTCTTACTCTTGATACTATTCTTACTCCTTTAACTTTAAACCCTTCTGGAATTGGTCTGTGTAAGTTGATTTCAACCTCTCCAATCTTAGGCAGTTTGATATACCTATCTTTGATTGGACTCTCTTTAAACTGAGGGAACAGGATAGATTGATACCGTCCAAATTTTTTATAGCGAGGAAAGCCAAACTTCTTAGATTTGAATCTTTCCCAAGTATTATGAAGACGTTTAATACAGTCTTGAGTTACTTGAGAATGAACTTCTTTTAGCCAAGGATTAGTTTTTTTCCATTGAGTAAGTTGTCTTTTTTGTTCCAAATAGCTAGGAAAAGGAATATCGGGGGACATTATATATTCCCGATTAATTGAACAAGAATATAAACTACATTTTCTCGAATTAAGCCAATCCTTTAAATCGCTCAAACATTTGTTATATAAACGTCTGCACGTCTCCATCCAGCCAAGCATAACCTCTTGCTGTTCTGGTGTAGGATTAATTCGGTAGGTGTAGTTCATTGTTAGCATTTAGTTATTTTAGCACAACAGTAAGACTGCGATAAAAATCTTTGCAATATGCGAAGCGGCTTGCACCCATTCGGGCATAAACCCTCGAATGGGGGTATCTTTTAGGACAGAGTGCTAGCCCGTGATTCATCCGAACACCGATTGCTACATTCTTGGCAATACGGTGTCGGGCTTCTCACGGATTAGCTAAACTGGGTAGTAGTCTAGTAGTCTGTCAAGATTGATTTTTGATGGATATGAGAAGAGTTCCCATTAGCTGATCAGAGTATCTTTGGCGCTTTTTAGTAAGCGTTTAGTCCTTGCTTGTTGGTTCGAGGAATCCGAATCATCCTGATTTAAGTCTGATTCAATTTTGATTAAAATTTTGGGTCCTGATTTTGCTAGACGAACAATCATGCCATCCAGGGCTTTGGTCTGTTCTACCCTCTCACCATCAATATAAGTACCATTAGAGCCTAAGTTTACCACTTCCCACTCATTGGCTCCTGATTTTCTAATCTCAACATGATGGCGAGATACCACTGCACTATAGAGAACTACCTCATTGTTAGTTGCACGACCGACTTTAATACTGGGTTCATCATTGAATTTCCAGCTTTGAACTGCTACTGCTTGAAGAGGATGTAATAAAGTTAGTGTAATCACAGATTCGTCTTAGTAAGGAGAGTTGATAAGTCCAAAATCTCAAAAAATAGATTTTTGCTTTTGATAGACTCATAACATTTTTATATATCACATTTTAATTAAGAAAATATGAACATCATCATCCAATTTATAGTTTCAATGTTAGCCGATGGCAACAATAGTGTCCCTTATTCAGATTTTGAAATACGGCAAAACTCAGTCACGGCACTTTAATTAAAATTAACGCCAGAATTAACGCCAGTTTTTGTTTTCCAAATCCCTTAACTGACGTTCTAGACGATCAATGCGTCCCCGTAGCTCATCCATTTCTGCTTGACGAGGTACTCCCAAATCTTGCAGCATGTTTTTCATTTGTCGCTCTGCTTGCTTTTGAACGCTGCCCGATTCAGTATTGAGCTGAGACATCAAATCATCTACGAAAGATTTTGCCTGCTCAGGGTTGATTTTGCCGTCCCTAACCCACTCATCACTAACTTCTCTGATTTTTTCTGCTACCAGAGAGGTTGTGCCTACTCCTAACATCAGTAGCTGTCTGAGCCAGTCATTATTATCCATGTTGTTGCCTCCTAAAGTTTATTTACTATCTTATTAGATCGTAAAATAGCCCAATATAAATATTATCGATCTTTTTTCCAAATTACATGGTTATTGAGTGGCTTAAATTCGACGTGGATGCTGAAGTTCGAGAACAGTTTATCCAGCAGGATGAGAAGATTTGGACTACTTCCTTGTCTACTTATCCTGGTTTTCTGGGCAAGGAAGTTTGGATTGAGCCAAATGCACCAAGGAAAGTTGTTTTCACCATCCGCTGGCAAACTCGGGAACAATGGAAATCAATTCCCATTCAAGATTTAGCCAACATTGATCAAAAATTTTCCGCCGTCATGAACAAAATGAACATCAACTATCAAATGACCGCAAGCAAGGAATTTCAAATCCGCAAATTCCCCTCGAATCAGTGAATAGTTACCAATAATGTAATGCTTTTCTTTCCTCATTCCTCATCCTTCCGCCTTCATCCTTTAAAAAATGTCTAGCTGCCCCAAGTGTAAACAGTCTGTAGATTCTCAGGTGGTTACTTGTCCCCACTGTAATAATCCGTTAAAAGCATATGGTCATCCTGGTATTCCTCTTTATCAGTCAGAAGACAATACTAGCTTATGCGATCGCTGTATCTACCATATCGATGACACCTGTAATTTTCCGAAACGTCCTCATGCTAAAAGCTGCACCTTGTTCCGTGATGCTGCGACTCCTTTAGTTGAGGAAGTAGATACACCTGACAGTCAATTGGGTTGGAGAGGAGTCAAAAACTTGCTGTATCGCTATCGAGGATTAATTGCGATCGCCTTATTAATATTAGTTAGCATCATACTAGCTTTTCTTTAAGTGCAAGTTTCTTTAAGTGCAAGGTTTTTTAACCTACATTCAACAGGTTGGCAGAAAGATGAGATAGGCGTTGGTGAGTGGGTAATGCTTTTGATGCAAGTATCCACGAAAAAGCAATGTTTCCAGGATTTGATTTCTTGATTAGCATTCTCTATTCAGCAACGCCCAAGATTTAGGCTTGCTTACTTGAAGAATTTAGTTTTATGATCAAACCGAAGAAGTACGGGAGAAAGTTAGCCAGGTGGTTTTAACCCCTGGTTGAATAGCGACGCGGACACTTTAGTGTCGCGTATCCTATTTATTAGTTTGGGTTTCAATATATCGTTTAATTGTCTCAGTTGAGGCATTCCCAGTAGTCGCCACAAAGTAGCTGGGTGTCCATAGTGTAGGTAATTTTTTTAGCTCAGGAAATTCTTTTCTTAAGTGATGAGATGCCCGACCTTTAATTCTTTTGATTATTATTGAAGGAGCGAATGTAGGATCAGTATTGAGAAATAAGTGAACATGGTCAGGCATTATTTCTAGTGCTATTAGTCTCCAGTTATTTTCAGTACAAAGCTCAAAAATAATTTCTTGTAGGCAAAGAAGGAGTAAAGAATTAAATGTACGGTTGCCAACAGCAATTAATCCATACAGATAACGATACTGAAGCAGTATTGGAGTTTATATGTTCCGAGGCCAATAAATTGTCTAACTGTGCTATCTATTACTGTCGTCAGATGTTTTTCAAAGCTCGAAAATATGTATCCAATTATGAGCTTGATGAATTAATGAAGTCTAACTTGCACTTTAAGGCTTTGCGCTCTGCTGTAGCTCAACAAGCTTGTCATAAGGTGGGAGAATCATTTAAGTCTTATCGTAAATTAGCAAAGTTGTATCGCGAGGGGAAATTAGAGAATAAGCCTAAGCTACCAAAGTATAGAAAGAAAGGAGGTTTAACAGTTGTTAGCTATCCTGCCAGATGGGTAAAGCTAGAAAATAATCAGGTTAAATTTACTCTTGGCAAGCAAGTCAAAGCTTGGTTTGGCATTGATAGTTTTACGTTGCCTATGGCAAGTAATCTTGATTTTAAAGATCTCAAAGAAATAAGAATATTACCTCGTAACAAATGCTTTTATGCTGAATTTGTTTACAGACAAAAAGAAATTAAGTCTAGTCTTAATATGTCTAACGTTCTGGGAATTGACCCAGGATTGGGCAATCTTTTAACTTGTGTATCTACTACTGGTAAATCCTTTATTGTTAATGGTAAAAAGATTAAGTCAATCAATCAATGGTACAACAAGAAAGTTGCTGCTCTCAAGAAAGGTAAGCCTCAAGCTTACTGGGATGATGAATTAGCTGCATTATCTGAGAAGCGAAATAGACAATTTCAAGACATCCGAAATAAGGTTGCTCGCTTGATTATTTCCTGGTGTTTAACTAACAATATTGGAACAATTGTTCACGGATGGAATCAGGGTATTAAGAATGAATCCAAGATGTCTAAAAAAGTTAATCAGGAATTTGTAACTATACCTAATGCAACTATCAAAAATAGAATCGAGCAGTTAGCAATTCAACATGGTATTGAATTCATTGCGACTGAAGAAAGTTATACCTCAAAGTCTAATTTTTTAGCTAATGATGAGCTTCCGACCTTCGGTGAGAAATCTGAAAGGAAGCATAGATTTACTGGAAAAAGAGGCAAGAAAATCAAAGGCAAGTTAAATAATCTAGGTCGTGGTGGTTATTTAACTGATGATGGAATTTGGCTTAACAGTGATTGCAATGGGGCAGCTAACATTATCCGCAAAAAAGTAATGACGCAGCCAGAGAAAATATCTCTAGCCAAGGTCACTAGGGAAGTTTTGAGTCTTCCACATCGATATGACATATTCAATGACTTGAGTAAGTCATATCGAATAAAATGTGAAGAGACGTGCTTTCAAGCCGTCTCGTAACAACATTTTAGAATCCGCGTCTTTTTAAAGCGCGGAGAACTCAAATCAAGTACTAATTATTAAAGATTTTCCGCGTCAATCGAGATTATACCCTGATTCAGCAACGCCCAAAAAAGTTTGAAAACCAGGTCTTTATAAAGAGCAGAGGGAGAGGAAACGATGACCAAAAAAATAGTAATCGATCCAGTTACGCGCATTGAAGGTCATGCCAAAATATCCATCTATTTAAATGATGCGGGAGAAGTTGATGATGCTCGCTTTCATGTAGTTGAATATCGCGGCTTTGAAAAATTCTGTGAGGGTAGACCATTTACTGAAATGGCAGGGATTACGGCTCGGATTTGCGGCATTTGCCCAGTGAGTCATCTCCTCGCTTCTGCCAAAACTGGAGATAAAATTCTGGCGGTAAAAATTCCCCCTGCTGCGGAAAAACTACGACGACTAATGAATTTGGGACAGATTACCCAATCCCATGCCCTTTCCTTCTTTCATCTTAGTAGTCCAGACTGGCTTTTAGGTTGGGATAGCGATCCTGCTAAACGTAATGTATTTGGTTTGATTGCAGCCGATCCCGATCTGGCTAGGGCAGGAATTCGCTTGCGACAGTTTGGACAAACGGTAATTGAACTGTTGGGAGCAAAAAAAATTCATGCTGCTTGGGCTGTTCCTGGTGGTGTGCGATCGCCTTTATCTGAAGAGGGACGAGACTGGATTCGCGATCGCTTGCCCGAGTCTCGCGCTACAGTCACTATGGCTCTTGGTTTGTTTAAAAACTTAATGTCAAGCTTGACTACCGAAATCGAACAGTTTGGTCATTTTCCTTCTCTATTTATGGGTTTAGTGGGTAAAAATGGTCTATGGGAACACTACGGAGGTCAGATTCGCTTTACTGATAGTGAAGGTAATATTGTTGCCGATGGACTCACGGAAGACGACTACCAAGACTATTTAGGGGAAGCAGTGGAAAAATGGTCTTATCTCAAATTTCCTTACTATAAACCTTGGGGTTATCCTGATGGTATTTATCGGGTTGGACCTTTAGCACGAGTTAATATTTGCTCTAGTTTCGGTACCCCAGATGCAGATCAAGAATTACAAGAATTTCGCGATCGCGCTGGTGGTGTGGCTAATTCATCTTTCTTCTATCACTATGCCCGTCTCATTGAAATCCTGGCAGCCTTAGAAAGAATTGAAAGACTGATCGATGAACCCGATATTACTTCTCAGCGGGTTCGGGCGAGTGCTGGTATTAACGAACTAGAGGGCATTGGTGTCAGTGAAGCCCCCAGAGGTACTCTATTTCATCATTACCAAGTGGATGAAAATGGCTTAATTCAAAAAGTTAATTTAATCATTGCTACAGGACAAAATAACTTGGCAATGAATAAAACTGTGGCTCAAATTGCCAAACATTATCTTCAGGGGACGGAAATTACGGAAGGAATGCTCAACCGAGTCGAAGCTGGAATTCGGGCTTTCGATCCTTGTTTAAGTTGTTCTACCCATGCAGCGGGGCAAATGCCTTTACACGTTCAACTAGTCGGGGCTGATGGGAGTGTATTGAATGAGGTTTATCGGAATTAAGTGAATTGACAAAATTAATTCAAACCTGTCTTAAGAGTAATGCCCAACTTCTCCTTATAAAACTTAACTTAAAGAGCAATTATTTTCTGTTAAATTTTGTTTTTTTAGCAAATGTCTATCAGCAAAAAAGATTTAATCAAACGAGTTACCCAAAAAGTAGATTGCAAAGCCCAAATAGTAGAAGAAATTATTGATGCTACTTTGGAAGAAATTTATCAATCTTTGAAACAAAGCGAAAGTGTTAATCTACGTAACTTTGGTACTTTTTACATTAAACAGCATCGTGATTCATGTGCTTTTAAGTTTAATCCTTCTCAGAAGTTAAGGAAAATGTTTGGTTGGTCATCTACTTATAAAGGACAGATTTAGAGTATTATAAAGGACAGATTTAGAGTAATTTTTATGTAAGCTGATGATAGAATTATTTACCGCAGCAAAGCTGTTAGAGATAGCTTTAAGTGCAGTTGTTGGGAAGGCTGCTACTGAAGGTGCAACAAGATTATGGCAAACGATCAAAAATCGCTTGTTGCAAAATCAGCCAGTTATCGAAGCAGAAATAGTTGAACTAGAGCAAAACCCTACTCAGGAGAACTTAAAACCGTTAGAACCTTTTCTACAGGTTGAAATGCACAAAGATAAGCTGTTTGCAGAGGAAATAAGCAAATTAGCGAGAGAAATAGCCCAGGCTAGTGGTGGAGATAAGATCGCTACAGGCGAAATTAAAGCCGAAACTGGTGGGGTTGCTGCTGCCAAAATAGATGCACCTGGTAGCAGATTTGGCGGTTCGGATACTAATTTTAATGTGGGAAAGGATTAAGCCCAGAAGAAATTGTCAAGGTTATTCAATTAACTGAGCAAGCTAAGTCTCAAGTTGTTACTTCTGCCAATCTGATTACGACTCCCCCAAATCTCGATAACTGGGTAGAGAGAAAGGAAGAGATTGAATATATACAATCTGGGTTGAACGATCCTAAAATTCACACTCTAGGCATTCAAGGATTGGGAGGTACGGGGAAATCTACCATAGCTAGTTATCTCTATCAAAATAGCAACTTTGCAGATCAAGACAAATTCTGGGCAGATGTCAGCCTCAAACCCGACTTTACTATCTTTGCGGAAAAGGTAAACCCGACTTGTCAGTTAAGTCAAGTTGCCGAATTAGGGTTAGAACAGTTCGATCTAGTTTACGAAGAAGCATCAGGATTGCACCGCAATAAGCAAGATGCGCGTTTATCTTGGATCATTCAACAGCACCTTAAAAGATTAACCCCAGAACAGAAAAACTTTCTGCTCGATCTGAGCGTCTATCGCCTACCTTTCAATCGCGAGGCAGCCAGTTATATTATGGCGGGAAGAAGGCAACCACAAAATTTCTGGAAACAACTCTTACTCTTTAGACAATGGTTTAAACCGAAAAAAAAAGATAAGCCAATAGATATCCAGAAAGCGTTACAAGAGTTATGCAATCGTTCTTTATTAACCAAAACTAAAGATAACCGATATCTCTTTCAAGCTTTAGTACGGGAATATCTTTACCAGCAACAAAAACGAGATTTAACTATTGCTCATCAGCAAGCAATTGAGTATTATCAACTTCATCTGCAAGAAGAAGCATCTTGGCAAGTTCGAGAAGATGTTAGCGAATACCTGGAAATTATTTATCATTACTGTGAATTAGAACATTATGCCCTAGCTAATGATGTTCTCAATATCTGTTTTGAGTTTCTCAAACTGCGGGGTTATTATTCGGTTCTGGTAGAACTCTACGAAAAGTTAGCCGACAGATGGCAATCTAATTTAAAGCCAGAAGAGAGAGCTGATTATGCTTGGGTATGGAATTATTTAGGTGATTTTTCTCGTCGTTTGGGGCAAGTCAAGCAAGCTATTCCGTATCATAATCAATCTCTAGAAATTTTCCAACAAATCGGCGATCGCTCTGGCATTGCTGATTCTTTAATAAATTTAGGTCTTGCTTACTACTCTCTGGGAGACTATCCACGAGCCATTGAATACTATCAAAAGTCCTTAGAGATTAAACAAGAAATCGGCGATCGCTCTGGCATTGCTGATTCTTTAATAAATTTAGGTCTTGCTTACTACTCTCTGGGAGAATATCCACGAGCCATTGAATACTATCAGCAGTCCTTAGAGATTAAACAAGAAATCGGCGATCGCTCTGGCATTGCTAATTCTTTGAATAATTTAGGCATTGCTTACGACTCTCTGGGAGAATATCCACGAGCCATTGAATACTATCAGCAGTCGTTAGAGATTCAACAAGAGATCGGCGATCGCTCTGGGATAGCTAGTTCTTTAGGTAATTTAGGCAATGCTTACAAATCTCTGGGAGAATATCCACGAGCCATTGAATACTATCAAAAGTCCTTAGAGATTCAACAAGAGATCGGCGATCGCTCTGGTATTGCTGGTTCTTTAATGGGTTTAGGCAATGCTTACTACTCTCTGGGAGAATATCCACGAGCCATTGAATACTATCAGCAGTCTTTAGAGATTAAACAAGAAATCGGCGATCGCTCTGGCATTGCTGATTCTTTAATAAATTTAGGTCTTGCTTACTACTCTCTGGGAGACTATCCACGAGCCATTGAATACTATCAAAAGTCCTTAGAGATTAAACAAGAAATCGGCGATCGCTCTGGCATTGCTGATTCTTTAATAAATTTAGGTCTTGCTTACTACTCTCTGGGAGAATATCCACGAGCCATTGAATACTATCAGCAGTCCTTAGAGATTAAACAAGAAATCGGCGATCGCTCTGGCATTGCTAATTCTTTAATGAATTTAGGCATTGCTTACGACTCTCTGGGAGAATATCCACGAGCCATTGAATACTATCAGCAGTCGTTAGAGATTCAACAAGAGATCGGCGATCGCTCTGGCATTGCTAATTCTTTGAATAATTTAGGCATTGCTTACGACTCTCTGGGAGAATATCCACGAGCCATTGAATACTATCAGCAGTCGTTAGAGATTCAACAAGAGATCGGCGGTCGCAGAGGGGAAGCTAATACTTGGTTCAATTTAGGAAATACTCGGAAAAACTTACAGCAAAACCTAGAAGCTAAAACAGCTTATGAAAATTCCAGAAAACTATCTCAAGCAATGGGATTAGATAAAGATGTAGAAGAATGCGACAAGGCAATTGAAAGCTTAGAAAAAGGGTAAAATAATCAATAAAACATCAATCTAACTTTATTAAAAAAAATGAATATCAGAGAAGAAGCAATAAAAAAAATCAATCAATTACCAGATAAATTAGTTCCAGAAGTTAGCATATTATTAGACTTTCTTTTAACCAAAGAAAATGCAGCACAATGGCAACCATGGGAAGAATTTAAAGAATCTCTTAAAATAACTGAATCAGATTTTTCTGACTACTTAGAAAATTTAGAAGACTATGAAGAACGTTTAGCTCGTGGTGAAATTCAGTGGTAAAAATAAAAAGAGGAGATATAATTTTATGCGATCTTAATCCAGTTAAGGGAACAGAACAAGCTGGGATTAGACCTGTAGTAATAGTACAGATAAATCGAGCCAATGCTGTTAGTCCTCATACAATCATTGCACCATGTACTTCTAAAATCAGATCTGCGTTATTACCATCTCATGTTTTTGTACCTTCGGGTGTGGGAAAGTTAACCAAAGATTCAGTAATATTATGCGAACAAATTAGAGTGATTGATAAATCAAGAATAATAAAAATTATAGGCAGTTTAAATAGAGAATATCTGCAAAAATTAAATGAAGCATTATCAATAATATTAGGTTTATCTGAAACTAATTAGATACTTTTTTTAACATCATCTACACTTCCAATCATGTAGAGAGACTGTTCGGGATAATCAGAAAACTCATCGTTGAAAATGCGATCGCATCCAGCTAAAGCATCCTCTAACTTATGCATCTCACCTTTAAATTCAAGATAATAGCTACGAGCAATCTATTGACGACTCCCATCACGCTTTCGTGAGGGATTCCTCTCGACCTCGTAAGGAAGGAGGCTTTTTATCCTGATGACCGCCCGCCACCAGCTTGTATCTAAAGTTAAATACATTCTTGGTCTGCTAGTCTTTTACCCTGACACAGATTCTTGTCAGCAACCCCATAGCCTAGATTTTCAAGGTTCAAATACTTGGCGAGCCTTTTAGTCTTCTTCCAAGTACAAGTATTATACAACGACTGAAACCATTCCTCTGTAAAGATTATGTGTCGAAACTGCTTGCCCTCGAATGGGGGTAAACTGTAAAACCCTGTTCAAAATTCATCCCATCACGCTTTCGTGAGGGTCTTCTTTTGAAAGAAAAGATAAATTCTCAAGACAACTCAATAATAAGTCCTACAATCTTAAAAGAAATACTGTTAAATTCGTCAGAGTAGTTGTAATCATGCAGTTGCTAAAATCTCAGAACCTATATCCAGATTTGTTATCAATGGAATTAGAAGCAGTCCCGCTCTCTTCTAATTCAGGCAACAGCAATCAGTTTGACCTTTACTTGAGTCTCAACTTTAGTCAACAATGGTATCCCCTATTAGATGGGCGCATCAAGTTGGGTTTAAAAGGTGGTCAACTAAAACTGACCCTAGAAAACAGCCAACTGTATAAAATCGCTTCTCAGTTAGATGATTACTTTAAGATTACAAAAGAAGTTTCTGTAACTGCAACGACTTGGATATTTACACTAGGGTCAACAACATCACTTGTAGCCGATTCTCTGAAGCGAATTAAGCTAGGAACTGTTAAAACAATAACTCAACCCTTCACTCTGACAGCGACTTGGACAGTTGTTCCCGCAGATGTTACTTTAACTGATGCCGAAAATTTATGGCGACACAATCTCAGCCCCAACAAGCATGGAGTATTAGAGAGAACTATCGTTTTTTTCCTCTTGAAAAACCAATTACCATCTTCTCTAAGTTGGATACAATTAGGTTCTGCAAATTCAGCAACGGAAGAAGGTTGGGAAGAGGAGAAAAATTCCGAGATTGCCCTCGAAGTTGAAGAGGAACTCAAACAACTGATTCAACAAATCTATACAGCCAAAACCGATCAGATGGCAGAATTAGTTCAACTGGCAAAGCTTAATCTAAAAACTGACTTAGCAGGAGGTAATTTGTTAGCAGCTAATCTCAGTGGTCTTGATCTAAATGGTGCTCATCTCCAACAAACCAACCTCAGAGGTGTTGACTTAACCGATACAGATTTAAGTGAAGCTAATCTTAGCTATGTCAACCTGAGTGGTGCTGATCTCAGCGGTGCGTATCTTGAGAATGCCGATTTAAGCCATGGGGAGTTATATCGCGCAAGTTTAGCCTTAGCTAATTTAATTGGTGCGAATCTTAGTAATGCTAATTTACAAGAAGCTAACTTAAGTAATGTTAACCTCAGTCAGGCGATAGTGACAGGAGCAAAATTTGGCAATAATACTGGTCTTTCTGAGTCAATTAAACTAAGTTTGCAACAGAAGGGAGCAAAAGAAACTATTTCCTCAGAATAACTACTCTTGTTTGCAATATCGCCCCAAAATAAGTCGCCCATGAATTTTTTAATCATTGGCTATGGCAATACTCTGCGCAGTGATGATGGTGCAGGACAAATAGTCGCCCAAAAAATAGCGGAGTGGGAATTGCCTGAAGTGCGATCGCTGGCTGTGCATCAACTGACACCCGAACTTACAGCCAACATTGCCCAAGCTGATGCTGTTATTTTTATAGATGCAGTAGCAACTAATTCTGAAAACCCTGTCTCATTAAAAATAAAACAAATTCAAGCAAAAGATGGAGAAAATACTAATTTCGGACATAGTTGCAATCCGCGATCGCTACTTTCTTGGACTCAAGTGCTTTATGGCAAAAGGACCAAAGCTTACTGGGTTTTAATTCCTGCCGTTAACTTTGATTTTGGCGAGCAATTCTCTACTATAACACAACAAGGAATAGATACTTCCTTGAAGCAAGTCAAACAACTAATTATTTACCAACGCCTGATTAAATAACCTGAGTTCGGTTTAAGTAGGGCTTGCTGAATAAACATCAAACCCATATAGGCTAATGCTTTAGAGTTATTTAGTCAAGAATAAAGTGTCAGAAAATTAGCTCTTTAAGCTCGTAAATCTTGTACTTATAGGAAAATTGAGAAGTAAAAATTAAATCTAGTAAGGTGAAACTCATTACTCATTACTCATTACTCATTACTCCTCATTACAGAATACTTTTTCAGCAAACCCTAAGTAGTTAAAATTTTCATGGTGGTTGAGAGCAGAAGTGAAGATTTTGATTTCTGCAAAATTTGCCTGCTCCGCAAATATACGCAAATATACAATATAAATCAGGCGTAAAGTTGATGTTTACAAAAATTCCTGGGCGTGGCTATTTATTGATCGCTATCTTAATTTTTGCCGTTTCTAATTCAGTGACTCGTAAATTAACTGAATTGGGAGCAGCCAATTTAATTGACGGTAGAAACCCAATTTCTTTTTGTAACGTCTTGTTCGTGGGCAATCTTTGCGCGCTGCTGGCTCTAATTGCTATTTATGGTAAAGAATGGAATCCAAGCTCTTTAAGCCGATTGAATCTACCTGATTGGCTGAGTCTCACGGCTGTCGCTATTTTAGCTGGAGCGTTGGCACCAGCCATGTTCTTTTTTGCCTTAGAACAAACCCAGGTAAACAATGTCGTCTTAATTGGCAGAATTGAACCCCCAGTTACCCTAGCTTTGTCAGTATTGATTTTAAAAGATAGAGTCAATAGCCAAATTATAATTGGGGCGCTTTTAGCTTTTATCGGTGTAATTCTTACTATATTGCTGCAACCAACTGATAGCAATATGATAACTATGGGAGGTTTTAGTATTGGTAAGGGAGAATTAATGACTGCGGTTGGCGCGATCGCTTTAGCCATCTCTAACATTATCAGTAAAATTAAGTTAGACAACATTCCCCTGGGAATATTTACCATTTTCCGTACTGCTGTGGGGACAGTGGTTTTCTTTTCTCTCGCAGTTAAGTTATATGGAGCTGGTGGGGGTGTAATTATTATCGGCATTATCTTGAATCAAATTGGTGCATCGCGTCAACATGATTCAGCGAAAAGTATGAATGAGCAAGTTGGGTTCAAAGGTATTTAAATCTCATCCAGATAGAAAAAAGTTGACACTCCCATCTCTGAAAAAGCGATCGCTAATCGAACAGTCTTGCCCCCATAGTTGAGCAGGGCTGTTTCAAACTACTATAAGTTAAAGATTTTGGATGATAGGGAGATAGGGAAGTGGGGAAATCGGGAAATACAACACAAGAAAACTGAAAAATCAGCCCATTGAGTTGTGAAAACTTACTCATTTTTCTGGTTAGCTTAACTGAAATGACTAACAATTCGTTGACTGACATCATTGAGCAATTAATAAATAATGTCAAAATCCCAAGTATTTGTCTAAAAATACCCCCATATCCCTAATTCCCTAGCTCCCCATCTGCTTTAACAGAGAATGAAACAGCCCTACCCATAGTTGAGGGCTGGTTAGGATAAATCAAATATTAAGTTTCTAAAGATGATAAATCTAAAGATTCAAACTTTTGGAAAAACGTTAATAAGCGAGTAGCTATGTGATTCACACCTTGACCGACATTAGATTCAATGTTGAGGGGAATTACAGGATCGTGGAGAGATAGACGTAATAAAAACCAGCCGTCTTCTGTAGGCGATTTACAGGATATTCTGACTCCTTCATAGTTATTAGGTACAATTTCCCAATCATTTTGAGAACTAGCAAATTCTTGGAGTTTATTGATTACATTATTGCCGTAGGCTTTAAAATCATCAGTTTTGATTTTTAAACGGAATTCTTCACTTTCTACTGGCTCTTGTAAATCGGTAATTAGATCGGTTAACAGCTTTCCTTGTAGTTTAGCTTTGGCTAATTCAACTAATAGCTTTGTGGCTAAATATGCCCCATCATCAAGGAAATAATTTTCCTGCATCGCGCCATGTCCAGAAGTTTCGATCGCCAACCAAGATTCTGTTTCAGAGTTGTTTAAGCGAATTGATTCATTGATGACATTTTTATAGCCGCGTTTAAAACGATGATGTTTACCACCTAAATTATGTTCAATGAATTGAGTCAAGCCATCGGAAGTAATAGAGTCGGTTACAATAGTAGATCCTGGATGCTCTTGTAAGACTATTGACGAAATTAACGCAATCATACGGTTACGATTTAGTTCATTGCCTAGGTGATCTACTGCCGCAACGCGATCGACATCGGTATCAAAAATAATGCCAAAATCAGCCTGATGATTAATTACTGCTTGGCAAATTGCCGCCATTGCCTCCTGATTTTCGGGGTTAGGAATATGATTGGGAAACATACCATCGGGATCAAGAAATTGACTTCCTGTAGTGTCTGCACCCAGAGGTTGAAGTACTTTATCGGCGTAAAACCCTCCTGCACCATTTCCTGCATCGACAACTATCTTCAAACCTGTCAGTGGTTGCTCAAAATTATCAGGATGATTTACTCCCTGACGAATCTTTGACACTAGTCTGGCAGCATAAATCGAGATAAAGTCTTGGCAAGTAATTTTTCCCCGATCTCCATTGGTAATCAAATTACCTGCTTCAGCAATCTTTAAAATTTCAGTAATATCAGGCTTCCCTAACCCGCCTTGAGGAGTAAAAAACTTCAAGCCATTACGGTTGAATGGTAAATGACTAGCGGTTAGCATAATTGCTCCATCACAATTATATCCCTCTGTTACCGTACTCATAAACATCGCGGGAGTAGAAGCAAGATCAAAGTTATAAACTTGGCAACCTGCGATCGCAATTCCCTCCATCACTGACTGACTCAGAGTTTCCCCCGATAAACGACTATCTCGACCAATGGCAATGGTTAAGTTAGTAGCAGATTGATCTGTCTGCTTCCTCAGCCAGGCAACAAAAGCATTCCCTAAAGTTTTCGCTACGTCAGGAGTCAAATTGACAGCTTCACCAAGGACACCTTCAAGAGCGACACCACGGATGTCAGAGCCATTTTGTAGTTTTTGCCAATCGATATTGTTGAGTGTTTTCATAGTTAAAACTAAATATTAAATGTGATTAAATGCGGGAAAACTTTATAATTCGAACTCAATCTGTGGATGAGCGAATTTAAAGCCAGCATCTTTGATCTTTTGGTTAGACAGTTTCATGTTGAAGGCGCGAGTTGAAGTTTGCGAGCTATCCCAAATTACAGGTGGCAAATCATGAGCCTGCAATAGTCTCTGCAAAAATTCTTTGATAGTTAAACATTGGTCACTATTTAGATGATAAATCCCCTGTAGCTGCTTTTCTTGAGCAAAGTCTATCCCCCGTACAATATCATTGAGGTGAACCCAGTTAGTGTAGTATTCTCCTGTACCTGGGCGGGTTGTTCCTGCTGCACGCCGAAATATCTTGATAAGTTCTCGACCTGGACCATATATGCCTGTCAAGCGCAATATACAGCTTTTAAACTCTGTTTCTGGCACAGATAATAATACCTGCTCTGTCTGATGCAAAATTTCACTAAATTCATCTTGAGGATTTACAACAACACTTTCATCGATAGTATCACCGCTTTTATTATTTATGATGCCGTAACTACTCGTATAAATAAGCTGCCTTACCCCAGAATTAGACTTTATAGCCGTAACTACATTTTGTGCCGCCTCTAAGTATGCCTGACGATAAGTCTCAGGAGTACGCTGCTTGGAACTAACGCTGAGTAACACTACATCCTGATTAGTTACTAACTGCTTCAGGCTTTCTAAATCGTTTCCTGTTAAGACAACTACCTTTGAGGCAATTTTCTGTAGCTCTGGCATTTTCTCTGGCGTTGTGGTGGTTACCGTAACCTCGTTTCCTGCTCCGTACCATAAACGAGATACTGCCCTGCCAACATAACCGCAGCCAATAATTGCCAATTTCATAATTTACGTCTTCTAAGAGCTAAGAGCTAAAAACCAGTAGATTGGAACAAAGATAATTTACATCAGGGGTAATTTGTCTTTCATAGATAATTTGCTTTTCATATTTCTCTAACTAATGAGATTGATAACTGCGATCAATAATCCAGTCTTCCTGAGCAAATTTATATTCTGCCTTGGTAATTACGTTCTGTTCTAGCAACCATCTTAAGCGCTCTGTCTGCTGCTTTAAATCGTGATTCTGGTCGATATAAAAATATTTTTCTCTTAAGTATTGTTTACGATAGGACCAAAGCTGCGCCAGAAATAGTTCTAAAGCTTGGCGACTTGGTTTATTACGGAAAAAAATAACTTTCTTGCGGTCATAAGTTTCCAGAATGATGTAGTTTTGTTGCTTATATCGATATAAAGCTCCTGAGAAAAAAGCCACAACTAAAGGAAATATAATATAGTAGAGTCCTTGATTGATCAATAAACTTTGTAACAAAATACAAACAGAAAAAGTTACTATCGCCATAGTTATGAAGAGTAACTTAGGGTTTTTACGGCAGCTTATTTTAGCCTCTCCTTTAAGAGTTTCATAGCTAATATAATTCTCATGTTCTCCTTCTGTATCTTTAAGATAAAGCTTTAGTTTATTTGGTAATAAAAAGAAACTTCTTCTTTCTAGCAAAGTTCTTTGATGTAATTCCATTATCTCTAATCATTAGTCCCCTTAATCAAATTTATCAGCAGATCGCCTAAAAATAAATAAATTTAATTTTAATCTAACTCCTCTTACTCTCGGCACATCACAGAAAGATCTAAAATAAAACTTAATTTAATATTTGAGAAAATTAATTTTACGAAGTTAAACCTAAAGTTATTGACCCACTCCACCGATTAAAAATCAGGTGGATTCGGGGTTCAGACAGCAATTGCATCCTGTGGATGGCTGACATTACCTAACCCCAGAGTTGAAGCCCCAACTCTTAAAATTACTCGGCTTGCATTTGAATCCCTTCCGTGTCTAGCAGAACAATTCGGACAGACCCAATAGCGAACATCTAAAGGAAGTTCATCTAAGACATGATGGCATTCGTTACATTCTTTTGAACTCGGATACCACTGGTCTATATAGCTAACTACCTTACCTTTTTTGCTAGCAACAAAATCGATTATTTTTAGGAACTCAGCAAAAGCCAAGTCGCTAATTTTTCTACCCCAAAGACGTTTCATACCTTTGAGATTCAAAGTCTCAAAAAACAAATAATCAAACTTGGCTGTAAGCTCATGGGCGAGTTTCCAAAACCAATCTCGACGACGATTGGCTATTTTTTCATGCACCCTCACCAGATCTTTTCTGGCTTTCTCTCTGCTATTAGAACGCTTTTTCTTCCTAGAATGGTTGCGGCTAGCGAGTTTTATCTGCTTGATTGATTGCTTGAAAAACAAAGGGGATTTGATTGTCATACCCTCAGAACAAGTTAGAAAAACCTGGCATCCAAAATCGAACCCTGCGCTGCTACCTGTCATTGGTGCGATTTGGTTGTCTTGATAATCTGTCACCACAAAAATAAACAATTCCCCTAAAGGATTGCGTTTGATAGTGATAGTTTTAATCGAACCTTCTATATCTCTACTTTTCCAAAACTTAAATACTCGCTTTCCTATTCTCAGTCGATTAGCATCTAAAAACTTATACCCTGCTTGCTTGAGTGTTATTGACTTGTACTTAATTCTTTTCCTGAAGTTTGGTGGTCTTACTCCTTTTTTATGGTGTTTGAAGAACAGTTGATAGGCTCGATCAATACGCTGAATGATATCCTGCGTCGCTTGTGAGCCTACAAGTTGCCAATATTCATTTTTATTTCTCAGCTTGGCGATATGTTTCATGAGCTTATTCTTATTCAGATGCTTACCAAATAAACGATAGTAGCGTTTATGCAGCGCAATACAGTGGTTGTAGATATTACTTGCTGCGTTAATGCTGAAATGCAAATGCTTATTTCGCTTATGTTGGTATAGTTTGAAAGAATAAGTTTTCATACTTGAAATGGTAGTATGAATTGTAGACAGAAATCAAGTATCTACAATAAATAGTTAAATGAAAACAGTTAAAAAAACTTATCGGCATTATAATCATGCAGTGGGACTAGCTACCGTGCATTTGGTTTGGATACCATGTAGAAGAAAAAAGATCTTTACGATTAAAAATGAAGACATGAAGCTGCGTTGTATTGATATATTTAACAGCGTAGCTAATGAAAAGAAATGGATTATCAAGGCTTTAGAGGTTGCTCCAGATCATATTCATCTTTTGGTTGAGTACGATCCTTTTCACTCTATTTCTCAGGTTATTAAAGCTTTTAAAGGTAGGTCATCTAGATATCTTAGACAAGAGTTTCCTGTATTAATGAAACTACCTAGTCTTTGGACTAATTCCTATATGTTTGATACTACAGGCAAAATTAGTACTTCAGTGGTGCTAGCTTATATTAATGATCCACATCATGGATAATATCTCACTGCCAGACAAATCTGGCTCGATAGATGGAGACATCTATCGGTCGCTTATATCCGCGTCCAATAAATTGAGACGGCTTTACGCTCCACGAAGGTAATAATTTAGCAACATTAGAGCAATTACCAGGCAGTCACTTATTATTAACTAGACTACAGCGGTTTGCGTATCAGTCTGGGACACTAAAAATTCAAAGTCAATAGTTAATCAAGGTCAAGCAACTAAACTGCACTAGTTAGTTATGCAAACCGCTTTATCTCTCAGGCTTTGATTCATGTAGCTTTTAATAAATCAACTAGATATTACATGTTACAAACGCATGTTACAAAATGAAAATTGTTGCCTATATCTATAGCGATCCACTTTTGGAATCTGCCCCCAATAAAAATATATGGGGTTTGGAAGTTGACCAAGTTTATCAGGATCTGGGGGGACATCAACAATTAGAACAGTTGATTGCAGATTGTAAATTAGATCAACCTGATTACTTATTGGTTCGTCGTCTGGAAGAATTGGGAGATAATGTCAAAATTATTAGCGATCGCCTTAATCAATTAGAGTCTCTGGGAATAAAAATTATTACTACCGAACAAGACTATAATTTACCTCAATGGAGTCAGTTTGATCATCAAAAACTCAAGCTTAATTTAAGTAATTTACTACAACAGGTTCAGCTAAATAAAAAGCGAATTAGCCTCGAACAAGGTCATGCCCGTAATCGGTTAAAAATTCTGCCCCCTCCAGGAAAGGCTCCTTATGGATATCGACGGGGGCAAGACAGGTACATTATTGATAAAAGTACTGCTCCCGTAGTTAAAGATTTCTTTGAGAGATTTCTCCTGTTCGGCTCATTACGTGGTGCGGTTAGATATTTGGAAAAACGTTATGGCAAGAAAATTTCGCCGACTACTGGTCGTAATTGGTTAAGTAATCCTGTATATAGAGGCAGTTTAAAGTACAAAAATAACGAAATAATTTCTCATACTCATGCGCCTATTATTAGTTCTGAAGAAGCCGCCCAGATAGATCGACTGCTACGGCGGAACAGTCGCTTCCCACGTCGTACTGCTAGTGCCCCGCGCTCCTTAGCAGGGTTAGTTGTCTGTCAACAATGTCAGTTAACGATGAATATGACGCAGGTTACTCAACACAAGAAAAAGACTGAGTATTTATATCTGCGTTGCCATAAATGCCCACGAAGTCCTAAGTGCAGGGCGATCGCCTATCCTGAAGTATTGAATCAAACTATTAAGAAAATTTGTCTTGAGCTCCCTTTGGCAGTGGCTCAATTACAACTACCTAATAACTCAGCTATTGAGAATAATTTAAGAAAAGAAATAAAACAAAAACAGATAATCATTCAACAGTTACCAATATTATTAGAAGAAGCAATCTTGGATCAGGAAACGGCTGAACTGCGAAACTATAAGTTACGCGGGGAAATAGCTCAATTAGAAAATAAAATTGCCCAATTACCCCCAGGCAATTTACAGGCGATTGCTAAAGTAGTCTCCATACCGCAATTTTGGCTGGATTTATCAGAAGCAGAAAGACGCTTTTATTTTCGCGAATTTATTAAACAGATAGAAATTATCCGTAATAATTCTCAATCTTGGCAGCTACAGTTAGATTTTATTTTCTGACAATACAGATGTTAATCAAATCTTGTTTTTAGCTGTCTTTAAGGAACTTTCAGCCGTAACTTAAGGCGCAATTCTCGGCTCTAATTGAGATTACTAGTTGACAAGAGTTTTCATTAAATGTATTCTCAAAAGTCTGAATACTAATAAGAATATTTATATGAAAGCCAATGTCACCCCCTTGGTTACTGCTACTCCTGGTGTTGGGACAAACAACGTTATTGTTGGTCATGATGACATTTTTGAATCGGCAACGGGCATCTATCCAGATCCTCAAGGGATAGCTTATGTGGTTAAGCCTGATGGCAATGGCGGTTTTGAAGTAATTGCCAATATGCTCCCTGAAGAATGGGCAGGGTTATAGAAAGGCTTGATTTTCAGACGTTTTCAGTTGAATAGAAGACGGTTTCAATTAGCTAGTTCGTAGCTATTAGCTTTTTTGAATTTGATTATTTCAGAAACTTGATTTTTTCCTGGTTTTTCGGTCTACTAAAACTAGAAATAATTTGATAACGAAAATCATTATTGCTACAATATCTACCGTCTGTGAGGATAAATATGTTCAAAAGTCTAGATAAAACCGCTCCTATTATTTTCGCTGCCTTAATTGCAGGGATTTATAGCAATTCTGTTCAGGCTCAAACCACAACCAATGAGCTAATGAAACAAATTGAGCAATATGGACAAGAAGGTCAAGATAATAGTATTTGGCAAGTAACCAACGTCAACCAACTACGGGATGTCTCTCCGACAGACTGGGCTTATGAAGCGTTGAGAAGTTTAGTAGACCGTTATGGTTGCATTGCTGGATTTCCCAATCAAACTTATCGCGGAAATCAATCCCTGTCTCGTTATGAATTTGCTGCGGGGTTAAACTCTTGCTTAAATCAAATTGAACGTTTAATTGCTTCTAAAGTGACTGTTGTTCAAGAAGACTTGGATGTATTAAATCGTCTGGCTCAAGAATTTGAGGCAGAACTAGCCATCTTGAGGGGTAGGGTAGATGAACTAGAAAGCAGAACTGCTTTTCTAGAAGATCATCAGTTTTCCACTACTACTAAGCTAGGGGGAGAAGTAATTTTTGGTCTTGCCAGTGCTTTTTCTGGTTCTGATGATATAGATGAAGTGGCAGTCTTGGGTTATCGTACTCGCTTAGAATTAGAGACTAGTTTCACTGGCGAAGATTTACTGTTTACTCGCCTCTCTACGGGAAATTTTCCTGTATTTGCTGATACCACAGGTACTTTCCAAGGAGACTTGGCTTTTGCCGAACCTGCTGAGGGAGAATTAGGTTTAGAAGTCTTATTTTACGATCTCCCTGTTGGCGAAAATACCAATGTTCTGATTGGTGCGGTGGGCTTGGCTGCTGATGATATTGCCGATACCGTGAGCATTCTCGATGGAGATGGAGGCTCAGGAGCAATTTCTGCCTTTGGTACTCGCAGCCCGATTTATCTCCCCCCAGGAGAAACGGGCGTGGGTATAATTCACAACTTTGGCGATAGAGTGGAGTTCAGTGGGGGTTATCTAGCAGGAGAAGCCAACGATCCTAGTGATGGTAATGGTCTATTCAACGGCTCTTACAGTGCTATCGGACAACTCTTATTTACTCCGTCTGATCGATTGGATATTGCCTTAACTTACGTCAATGCTTTCGACCAAAGTGATACAGAAACGGGTAGCAATCTAGCTAACATTCAATTTTTGACCGCAGAGGTGTTTGAAGAGGCTGTGCCAACCAGTAATAACTCTTATGGCGCACAGTTTTCCTTTGCTCTGAGTGATCGTATTGTGATTGGCGGCTGGGGTGGCTTGAATAAGGTAAGGACTTTATCTACTCTCGATGGTCAACTACCTCGCGGTTCACAAGATATCTGGAATTGGGCGGCAACTTTGGCTTTTCCCGATTTAGGTACAGAAGGAAGCCTCGGTGGTATTATTGTCGGTATGGAACCTTGGGTTACCAGTTCTACTATTGGTAGAGAAGAGTTTGATGAAGACCAAACAACTTCCCTCCACGTTGAAGCTTTCTATCAATATCAGATAAACGACAACATTGCTATTACTCCTGGAGCAGTTTATATCAGCAGTCCAGATAATAATAACAATGATGACGGTTTAGTTATTGGTACTCTGCGAACTACCTTTAATTTTTAGCTTTTCGCTTTTTGCTCCAATAATGTGCCCTGCTACTTAACAAACTAAAAAGAGCAGGGCATTTTCATTATTAAAACTAATTCTGTTAAGCGCTTGCAGTTGCTTCCTGCTTCGCTGCTCCTTGAGTCTTCGACTGAATCAATTCAATTTTATAACCGTCAGGATCTTCGACAAAAGCAATCACTGTAGTACCGTGTTTCATAGGACCTGGTTCACGGCTTACCTTACCCCCTTGGGCTTTGATGCGATCGCAAGTACCATAAATATCATCCACTCCCAGGGCAATATGTCCGTAGCCTTGACCAAGATCATATTCTGATACTCCCCAGTTATAGGTAAGCTCAATTACGGTGTTGTCCTTCTCTTCGCCATAGCCCACAAATGCCAGAGTAAACTCTCCTCCTGGATAGTCTTTGCGTCGCAATAGCTTCATGCCTAAAATATCGCAGTAAAAAGCGATCGATTTATCTAAATCCCCGACTCGCAGCATGGTGTGTAGCATTCTCATGTTTTGATTCTCCCTTAATAAATACCTTTATTTGTAATACTAGATTAGCGAAAATTTCAATATAGTAAAAAGAATGAAATTGAGTGAGGAAGTTGAGATAACATGCTACTGTGCGATATATTTCAATCATGTTTCCGTATTGCGATCGCGAAGCGGCTCACTTCGCGGGGCACGTTTCCAGATAATCAACTGCTACGATATGGGTAAGGATGAAAAATAACTATGCTTCAAGAAATAGAAAATCAATTACTGGCTCTTACTGTTCAAGAAAAAGCCAAAGCAATCCAAATTTTGACAAAAACTATTGGCAAAGGTGCTCCAGGAATAAATAAAGTAGCAGGATTATGTGGTGGTGATGCTTGTATAATAGGCATTCGAATTCCCGTTTGGTCTTTAGTAAATTATCGCCGTTTAAATGCCAGTGATGGAGATATTTTAGAGGCTTTTCCTGATCTTAGTGCTGCTGATTTGGTTAACGCTTGGGCTTATGCTGATGCTTATCCTGAAGAGATTGATCGAGCAATCCAAGAAAATGAATCAATGATGAAATAATATCGAATTCATCAAGCTATTAAGTTTGAGAGAGATTTGCAAGAGAAATTAATTAGAGTTAATCGTCCACAGAAATAAGTATCTGTGCAAAATTAATTTAACTTTGCTCCACAATCAATTGTCTTGATTTTGAGTTGAAACAACAGGGGTTTGTTTATCGTCTTGTACTTCGTACCGATTATGGTTGCATATTTTACCCTTACTGAACTTCCGTTAGTCAACAATCTCTCATAGATCATGAAAGCTTTTCTCAATAAATTGTTCTTAGCTATTGTCTTCTTGACTACATTGATCGGATGTAGCCTAAACAACATTTTAGAATCAGAAACTTCCAAAATTGAAGAAGGGATAGATATTCAGAAAAATCCTGTTGGTGCTATGCAAAAAGTTATTGAATTAAGCAAAAATGCCGATACCATTCAGGAAAAAATAGCTAATCAAGAGCCTGTTGAGCCAATTTCTTTATCAGAGTTAATTGACTATTTACCACAAGCTCCTCAAGGATGGGAAGCAGAAAAACCTCAAGGAGAAACTAATTCTTTTGGTAGTTACAGTATCTCTCAGGTTAATCAGACTTACACTCGGGGAGATAAAAGAATTAAGGTTAGCATCTATGATTGGGCATTTAACTCAGCACTTTTTACTCCATTTATGCTATCTACTGAATTTAGTCAAGAATCTACTGAGGGCTACAATAAAGGGATTAAAATCGATGACATTCCAGGAAGAGCGGAATATACATACTCAACCAAACAAGGCAGCTTAAATTTATTAGTAAACAGCCGATTCCTCGTACGAATAAACGGCAGTAATATTGAAGAGTTTGAGTTACGAGAATGGTGGAAACTAATGGATTATGAATCCCTAACCAAGATCAGCAGTAAATAAGTTTAAATTCTCTAGTTTAATGGCAAATTAGCCCATAATTAGCTTTGCAGTCAAGATAGTATCTCTATATGTGACATGAGTTGTACTCAGATTTTCCAGAGAAACAGGAGCAGGAGCAGCCATATCTGAGGGGAGGAAGATGCGTATACTCACTGCGAATAAAGCGAACAAAAAAATTAGCAGTACTATAAAGGGGGCTACGTATTGACGAAAAAAGCTCATAAGCAAGATTTTCCACAAGCAATAATCTAATCTCTGACTTCGGTGAAAAATAATTAACATTCAAAGTCAGATTATAATCTTATCCTAAACCTGGACTTTTTCTCCTAGTCCTGCTATTTCGGGAGGTAAGAGAGAGTAAGCAGTTGTTCATCTGGAATTGTTTGAGTATGATAAACATTCAATGAAAATATAGTCAAATATTGTTAAATATA
The DNA here is from genome assembly GCA_942490675.1 of Cyanobacteriota bacterium. Lineage (GTDB taxonomy): Bacteria > Cyanobacteriota > Cyanobacteriia > Cyanobacteriales > Xenococcaceae > Waterburya. The sequence continues at coordinate 137,390 of CALNYB010000010.1, forward strand.
GTCAAATATCTCAATAACTAAATCTGGTTATATGAGATAATATAGCTATTAATCAAATAGCCAAAAAATGAGGCAAGTTGAAAGACACATAGTTAAAGAGAATAGTCCATTCTGGAAAAAGATTGACGGATTGTGCTTTTCATCTAAAAATCTTTACAACTATGCTAATTATTTAATTCGTCAATCCTTCATCGTATTTCGTGCAAGGATACTGCGACTACAGCTCCAAGTATGTAGAGCTTAGTCGTAGAGGAGTTGCACGCCTCCAATTATGTTTTTACATTTAATGCTGTATAATGTGAACTATGGTTGAACGTGCTTACAAATATCGCTTTTATCCTACCTCCGAGCAAGAAAATCTCTTGCGACGGACGATGGGCTGTGTGCGCCTGGTTTACAACAAAGCCTTGAGTGCTAAGACAGAAGGGTGGTATCTCAGGCAAGAGAGGGTTGATTATAAGCAAACCTCTAGTTTGTTGACTGGTTGGAAAAAGACCGAAGATTTGGACTTTCTGAATGAGGTTAGCTGTGTGCCTTTGCAGCAATGTCTTAGACATCTGCAAAAAGCTTTTGCTAACTTCTGGGGAAAACGTGCCAAATATCCGAACTTTAAAGCCAAGCGTAATGGCGGTTCGGCTGAGTTTACCAAGTCTGCTTTTAAGTTTAGAGACAATACCCTTTGGCTTGCTAAAAGCAAAGAACCATTGAATATTGTTTGGTCTAGACTCTTGCCTGATGGGTGTAGTCCATCTACTGTTACTGTCAAACTTGAACCTTCGGGCAGATGGTTTGTTTCCTTGTTGGTAGATGATCACACTGTTCAACCACTGCCCCCAACTGATAAAAAAGTTGGGATTGATGTTGGCATCGACCGTCTGCTGAGTACCAGTGACGGAGAAAAAGTAGTCAATCCAAAGCATTTTAATAAGCTGTATCAAAAGCTTAAAGTCGCGCAAAAGCTGTTGAGTCGGAAAACCAAAGGCTCTAGTAACAGACACAAAGCAAGACTCGAAGTAGCTAAGATACATGCTCAAATCAAAGATGCTCGTACTGATTTTCTGCATAAGTTGACTACTTGCTTGGTACAGAAAAATAGCGTAATTGCTATTGAAGACTTGGCGATTAGAAACATGGTCAAGAACCACAAGTTGGCTCGGTCTATTTCTGATGCCTCTTGGGGTGAGATGTTTCGTCAACTTGAATATAAATGCGAATGGTACGGGCGAACATTGGTCAAAATTGACCGATTTTTTCCTAGTAGCAAAAGGTGTAACCATTGCGGTTTTGTAATGGATAAATTGCCTCTTGATATTCGTAGTTGGGATTGCCCAAGCTGTGAAACTATGGGCATCGATAGAGACATCAACGCTGGAAAGAATATACTCGCCGCAGGGCTTGCGGTGATTGTCTGTGGAGCGGACATAAGACCTGATAGACATAGTTCTAAAGCGCGACAACGCGGTCTTGGGGGTTTCCCCCATGAGCGATTGTCGTAAGAAGGGCAGTTGCGAAAAACTCGTAAGAGAAAGAAACAGAAACCAAAGTCGTGAGTCTTTGGAATCCCCCACTATAATGCTCAAGCATTTAGTGGTGGGAGGATGTCAACTTTGACAAGGTTTATCTAGGGTTTAATCAGGTTTATCATTTAGTAAAAAAGCAGCCAGACTATCAAGCCTTACCGAGAAAAGTTTCTCAGCAAGTACTCAGAGTCTTAGCTCAAAACTGGAAGTCTTTTTTTGAAGCCAATAAAGCTTATCAGGAAAATCCAGATCAATTTACTGGTAAACCAAAATTACCTAAATATAAACACAAAACTAAAGGACGTAACTTACTGGTTTACACCAGGCAAGCTATTAGTAAAACCCAACTAACTCAAGGGATAGTTAAATTATCTGGAACAGATATTACTGTCCCGACCAAAGCTAAAAACATAGCCCAAGCTCGGATTATTCCCAAAGTAGGGCAATATGTAATTGAAGTAGTTTATGAACAAGCTGAACATCATACAGTAACAAACTCTGAACTTATTGCTGCCATAGATATTGGAGTAAATAATTTAGCGACGTTAACATCAAACCAACAAGGCTTTGTCCCGATTCTGGTTAACGGACGACCGTTAAAAAGTTTAAATCAGTTCTATAACAAAACCAAGGCAAAACTTCAGCATTTACTTAAAGGGGGGAAACAAACATCAAAGAGAATTCAAAAGCTAACAGCCAAGCGAAATAATCGAGTAGATAGTTATCTTCATCAAGCCTCTAGATGGATAATTGATTATTTAGATTCTCGTGGTATTAGCCTGTTAATTGTTGGTCAAAATCCATTGTGGAAACAATTCGTCAATAACGGCTCTAAGAATAATCAATCTTTTGTTAATATTCCTCATGCTCGTTTCGTAGAAATGTTGATTTACAAAGGAGCGCTGAAAGGAATAAAGGTAATTTGTGACGAGGAAAGTTACACCTCAAAAGCTAGTTTTTTGTCTTTAGATTACATTCCTACTTATGGTGATGATGGTGCTAAACAAATTAAGTTTAGTGGTTATCGAGAATCAAGAGGAATGTACAAAATTAAAGGGGAGAAGACTAGAATCAATGCTGATGTTAACGGCAGCTATAACATTATGCGAAAAGTAATCCCAACAGTCTTTGACATAGGGATAGAGGGCGTTGTAGTTCGTCCCATCAGGATTACTCCTGGTAGAGCTAAATCTGGTCAATGTCATATTTGACTATATTTTTAGTAACTATTAGGGGCATCATCTTGAGGTTAGATAACTGCGATCGCTAAAAAGAGAAAAGAGAAATTTGAGCAAGACCCCAAACGACATACCTACACAGAGAAATAAAGATGATGACTAGAGTATAGATGACATGGCTTTAATAATTGCAGGCGATCGCTCTGGAGTAGGTAAAACAACAGTTACTCTGGCAATATTGGCATATCTCGCAGCACAAAGTAAGCGAGTACAGTCCTTTAAAGTGGGACCCGATTACATCGATCCGATGTTTCATCACGCCTTAACAGGCTTGCCCTGTCGCAACTTAGATCCTGTATTAACATCTCCTAACTATGTGCAAGATTGCTTTCATCGTCATGTTCAAAATGCTGACTGGGTAGTGATCGAAGGGGTAATGGGGTTATTTGATGGTATTTACAACCCTCATGAACCAACATCTCGCAATGATTATGGCAGCACAGCTCATATTGCCAGAATCTTGAACTTACAGGTACTGATAGTCTTAGACTGTTCTAGTTTATCTACTTCGATCGCGGCGATCGCCTACGGCTATAACAACCTCGATCCTCAATTAACTATTGCTGGGGTGATTCTCAATAAAGTAGCAAGCGATCGGCATTTGGAATTATTAGAAACGGCATTAAATAGCATTAATATGCCGATTTTAGGAGTTTTAAGACGTAACATAGCGTTAAATATCCCAGATCGCCATTTAGGTCTAGTTCCCTCTGTTGAAATTCCTACTATTAAACAAACTTTTAATCAGTTAGCTCATCTAGCCAAAACATCATTTAACTGGGACAAACTGCTACCTCTTCTTGGCAGTCAAGAGTCAAGAGTGCCCTTGTGGCACTTGTCCCATCTTCGTGGCTTGCACCAAACTAAGCGGTGTAAACCCTCGAATGGGGATAACATCAAGAGTCAAGAGTCAAAAGCTAGAATTGCTGTTGCCAGAGATAAAGCTTTTAGCTTCTACTATCAAGACAATCTCGATGTCCTAACTGAATTAGGGGCAGAATTGGTTTATTGGAGCCCCCTTAAAGACCAGAATATTCCTGATGATGTTCAAGGATTTTATTTTGGCGGTGGTTTTCCCGAGATGTTTGCTCAACAGTTAGCTGATAACAGAAATGTTTTAATACAACTTCAACAAATAATTCAAGCTGGCATTCCTACTTATGCCGAATGTGGTGGCTTGATGTATCTCTGCGAACAATTAATCGATTTAGAAAAACAAACCTGGTCGATGGTGGGAGTTATTCCTAGCAACGTTTCCATGGAAGCCAGATTAACTCTAGGCTATCGACAGGCGATCGCTATTCAAGATAGTTCCTTGATTTCTGCACAACAAACAGTCAGGGGACACGAATTTCATCGCTCCCAACTTACCGTTAATTCAGACTATCCTCAGTGGCAATTACAGGGCTTTCATAAGTCTAGTCTTCAGTTAACTGAAGGCTGGAATATTAAACAACTACACGCTTCATATCTCCATCTCCACTGGGGGGAGGCAAAATCTCTGGCGCATCGATTTATCCAAAATTGCCGAAACTATAAAATTTCTCTCTAAATTAGAACGAAGTGCGGTAAGTGCCACGATCGCCCCCCAAGAGAGAGAAAAAATTCGGCGGTTAACCCAAACAAGTACCCCAGTGCTAGAGTAGGTAGAATCTAGCATTGAAGAAGAAACCGAGAAATTTATTTAGAAAAACTTGATTTAGCTGTCTGAGCAAGAAGCCCGACACCGTATTGCCAAGTATGTAGCAATCGGTGTTCGGATGAATTGCGGGATGGCACTTTGTTGTTAACAGTTAATTCAGTATTCATGTAATCTTTATCCGCGCATGACTAGCCCGTGCATGATTAGCTTCGCGTCCTTCCGCGTCCTTCCGCGTCCTTCGCGTCGTATAACAAGGGCTTTGAGCGTTGTATAATAAATTTTGAGCGTATCAATGGGTCGCTAGCTACCGAAGATCGGATAAACAAAAACCTAAAGCTAGCAAGAACCTTGAAAACCGAACATATAGGGTTGTAGACAGGAAACACCCTCAATTTGGAGGCTCGATGTCTACGTAAAATGTTCATCTCCCAGAAGGATCATTTTGAAAACTGTACCCAGGGACGCTGGGGAATGGAAACTGCCTGCTGACAAGTCCGCGTCGCCTGTGCTTTGCCAGGCGTTTATGTCGGACGCAGCGTACTGTCGGGGTTGTACGGTCTTGTACTGTACATCTAGATAAGTGCTACGCAGGAATACCTGGTCGTGAGTCTAGGGAAGCCCGCATTGTATGCGTAGCATCAACGTCGAGAGAACGTCACTTGTTAATTCTATGGGGTTTCGTTATATTGAACTTCGATAAGTAATTATCAAATTATCCATTTTCGCAATACAGGAGGTGATGCCCATGACAGAACATAGTAGTAATATGGGTCTCCTAGTTGATGATAGCCAGCTGTGTGCTGGGGCTGTTCTTTAAACAGTCTCATCTTAAGCTTCTTCGGGAGCAACTAGGTAGACATTGTTGGAGTTCCTTCCAGCAGTTAGGTTTCGACTGAGAGACCCTCTAGACCGCCCTCACGAGTAATAACCATTGCAGCACAACCTTATGTTATGTTGCTCACTGTTACCGACTTGTGGGGGCGGATAGTTTTTAGGTAGATATTTTGAACGGGAACAACATATATTTCTGATATTTCTGGTGCATTTGTGACTTCTCTACTAGAAATAAAGCTGAGATTTATAAACGTTAAAATATCTAGAGGATAAAGTGAGAAAATGATCGAATAAATCTACCTCTTGTGCAATCATGCCCATGGAATCCTCGACCCTCAAACCACAAAACCAACAGCAGTTTGCTTGCCCTCAACTTCCTCTAGGAGTATATCGAGAAGTAGTTGCTCATCTGCGCCAGGTAGAGGGGGTAAATGCTAGTTTAATCATGCGTTCTATTGAGCATGACCCAACAGAAAAGTTTGATTACTATCAAAGTCAGGTTGCAGCCTTACAAATTGATTATTCAGAAAATTTAGCAGAATCTACTAATCAAAGGATTGGAGACATTCTTGACTATTATGCTCAACATTACTATCCCTGGAAAATAACTTAAATTGCTTTAAATTGCTTTACTAGTAGTTCAATTTTGATGACTTTGAGCCATTTTTTTAAGTTCTTCTGCTAAGACGCAACGACGTTCAGAACAGTAAGCCATTAAACTTACCCCATTGAGCATTTGAACTGTACTTACTCTAACTCTAAAGTCATCGGTGAGAAACCAACAGCGTTCTTGTCCTTGATTATTATCGTAATCGGTATTAATCGTTAAGATACCGTCTTCACCAAACCAATAGCGACTGATTACAGGTAAACCATCGACATAACCTTTATCTCGGATTAACTTACCACTGCGTCCTATATCGTCATCTGGAACATCAATTAAAACAGCAGCATAGTTCGGATCGGGCTCTTTTTCTTCTAAATTATCTTGCCAGCTGAAGCTTCCGCCGCCTTTGGCTTGGGCTGGATCGATTCCCTGAAAATCACATGCCTGTTTAACCCTGGGATCATCAGGTTTAACAACTTTGACGATTAAGTTTGATTTTCCTGATTCATCAGCCACCACATCAAAGTGATGGACGCTTCTTTCCGTGTACCATTTGCCTTCACTTTTACGGAAAAACTCCATCATAGTCATGGGAACAGTCAAACGCATGAAAATTTAACTCCTAAAAAATTTATGATCTAAAATATGATCTAAAATTAGTTTAGTACAAAGACCAGTACACTAGGCGATCAATGTAACAATAGCAGTACAATCAAAATCCTGAAATAGATTAGCGATCGCTATTAACTAGCTGCAATGGCAATTAAAAGATCTTCTGACTCTCCAGAAACTCCTAAACAACCACCCAAAGCAAGTACACCAAAGCCACAGAACTACGAAATTACTTTGCTGTCTCCTCAGGCAAATACTCAGGAGGCAGAAAAAAACGAAGAAAAAATTCGCCCGCAGAAACTAGCTGATTATATCGGACAAAAAGATCTTAAGGGGATTTTAAATATTGCGATCGCTGCTGCCAAAGGGAGACAAGATCCTTTAGATCATTTGCTACTATATGGTCCTCCAGGTTTGGGTAAAACCACTATGTCCCTAATCTTGGCATCAGAAATGGGTGTGGACTGCAAAATTACTTCTGCACCAGCCTTAGAGCGTCCTAGAGACATTACAGGTCTTCTCGTAGGATTGAAACCAGGAGATATTATCTTCATCGATGAGATTCACCGTCTCAACCGCATGACAGAAGAATTACTCTATCCCGCAATGGAAGATTTTCGTTTGGACGTAACTATTGGCAAGGGTCAAACTGCCAAAATCCGTAGTATTCCCCTGCCTCCGTTTACCCTAGTGGGGGCAACGACTAAAGCAGGTTCCCTCTCTTCCCCGTTGCGCGATCGCTTTGGCATCATTCAAAGACTGCGTTTTTACGAACTAGATGAAGTAATGGCGATCGTTAATCGCACCGCAGATATCATTAATACTTCCATTACCGAAGAAGGGGCGATCGAAATTGCCCGTCGTTCTCGCGGTACTCCCCGTATTGCTAATCGTTTATTACGGAGAGTAAGAGATTATGTGCAGGTACAAAAAGCTGAGGCGATTACAAAAGAACTAGCAGCCACGGCAATGGACCTATTTGACGTTGATACCCACGGTTTAGACTGGACAGATCGCTTAGTATTAAACACGATTATCGAGCAGTTTAATGGTGGTCCCGTAGGCTTAGAAGCGATCGCCGCAGCCACGGGAGAAGACCGCAAAACTATTGAGGAAGTATATGAACCATTCCTATTACAAAATGGCTATCTCAGTCGCACCCATCGAGGCAGAATAGCTACAGGCAAAACATATCAGCACTTAGGTTATGAATCTAAAGAACCTACACCTACTCAAACAGAATTATTCTGAATCTTCGAGCTAATATGAACTACCACGACGATATAGTTTTTAAGTATTACTAAAATCGCCCCTATTTGCTGATTGGATAGATGCTGAAATACTTGTCTGACAAATTAATATCATCTTAAAGATAATCCTAACTGTTAGGGAAGAAAATATATATAATGCACGGGTATCTTTATCCTAATTACCGTGTCTAATAAATCTGTTGCCATCATCGAGCAATTTATTGTTAAGCTACGTCAGCAAATCCAATTAGAGATACAAGACAATTGGCGCTACTTTACCGCAGTAGACATTAACCATAATTTAACTAAAGTTGATCTTGAAGAATGTCAACTTGCATCAGTAAATGATCGAGGCTATATTGTTTTCCCCCAGGGAAGACAGGTAAGGTGGTTGGCACAAAAGATTATTATTCCCCAAACATTACAAGACTATCCTCTATCGGGGTTAAATTTACGCTTGGTCTTAACTTGGTGGGCAGAAGATGCTCAAATATTTATTAACGGGGAGTTAGTACAGCAGGGAGATTTGTTTGACTCTTCAGCACGGGTACTTATTACAGATCATGCTCAACCTGGTAAGGAATATCTAATTACAATCCGACTAGTTAGTCCTAATCATGACATTGGGGCATTGATGCGATCGCATTTGATTTACGAAAAGTCAGATACTCCCCATAATATTGATCCAGGCTTGATAGCCGATGAGCTTACAGTCTTACTTAAATATATTTCTCAGTTTGAACCTGAATACCTGGATCTATTGGCAACGGGGTTAGATAAATTTAATTGGCGCAATAGTTTAAATGCCGACAGGTTCGTATACGATTTAGAGAAATTGCGATCGAGTCTATTACCCCTAGCGGAGAATATTAAACAGCGTCGCTTTAACTTACTTGGTCATGCACATTTAGATATGGCATGGTTATGGACAACCGATGAAACCTACGAAATTGCTGAACGTACTTTTAAATCGGTACTCGACTTACAGCAAGGTTTTCCCGCACTTACCTTTGGTCATACAAGTCCAGCATTATATCAATGGATTGAGGGTAATCGTCCAGAACTATTTAAACAGATCCAAAATGCAGTCAGGTTAAATAAATGGGAAATACTGGGGGGTATGTGGATTGAACCAGAAACTAATTTAGTTAGCGGGGAATCTTTAATTCGGCAGTTGCTTTACGGACAAAAATACTATCAAGAAAAGTTTGGCAGGATTACTAAGGTGGCATGGCTACCCGACAGCTTTGGTTTTACTTGGCAACTTCCGCAAATATTTCAGCAATGCGGGATTGAATATTTTGTTACAGGTAAGCTGCACTGGAATGATACGACTAAGTTTCCTCATGGCTGCTTTTGGTGGGAATCTCCCGATGGGACACAATTATTAACTCTCATGTCTCCCCCTAATGTAACGGGGGTGATGGATACTAACCCCATTACCATGACTAATTATGCAGTTGATTGGGAAATCAATACAGGCTTACAGGAGATTTTTTGGCTGCCAGGGGTAGGGGATCATGGTGGTGGTCCAACTAGGGATATGTTAGAAGTTGCTGCTAAATGGAACAACTCCCCGTTCTTTCCTGAGATTAAATTTTCCAAATCAATAGATTACTTAGAAAAGATAACCAAGTCTAATAGTAATCCCCAGTCACTAATCCCTGTCTGGCAAGACGAACTATATTTAGAACTGCACCGTGGTTGCTATACTGTCCATGCAGATCAGAAAAAATATAACCGTCGATGTGAAAGATTACTTTATCAGGCGGAGTTGTGGTCAACTCTGGCAACTCTGCTTTGTGGGGACAGGTTCGATAGCCAGCCACTATTACCCAATATAAATACAATAATTGAAAAAGAAGGTCTTTGTCAAGCAGATTCTCAACAGCTAATCGAAATAGCTTGGAAAAAAGTTTTATTCAATCAATTTCACGATATTCTACCTGGAACATCGATTCCCGAAGTATTTACAGTCGCCAATCAAGACTGGGAAAGTGCCATTGAGATTGGGGAGAATTTATTACAAAATGCCCTGGGTGCGATCGCCTCAAAGATCAATTTACCCGAACCACCTCAGGCTGATGCTCAACCGATAGTTATATTTAATTCTCTTAATTGGCCCAGATCAGAAATAGTAACCATTGAAGATGAAAAATTTCGCACTGATAATCTAGTTTTCTGGATCTGCGATCATCGAGGACAAAGAATATATTCAGGTAGTAATCGATCAGGAAATAAATTAAGTTTTTTAGCTCAAGATATTCCAGGAGTAGGTTATTGTCTATTTTGGCTATGCCAGGAACAAGTAACAGTAGAAAAGACCTTTAAAATCAAATCTGGTATTGATTACCAATTAGAAAATGATTATTTAAAAGTTATCGTCAATTCACAAACTGGAGATTTAGATAGTATTGTTGATCAGATAAGTAATAGAGAAATACTAAGAAAAGCAGGAAATAAGCTTCAAGCTTTTGAAGACCAAGGACAATATTGGGATGCTTGGAATATCGATCCTCAATATGAACAAAAGCAATTATCTGATACTAAACTAAAATCAATTGAGTGGCTGGAGAATAGCGAAATAAAACAAGTAATTAGAGTAGTCAAACAATTCAATCAATCCGAATTTATTCAAGACTATATCTTAGAATTAGATTCGCCTCATTTAAAAATAGCTAATATAGTAGACTGGCAGGAAACTCAGGTGATGGTCAAAGTAGCATTTCCTTTGAATATAAGCAGTGACAATGCCACCTACGAAATACCCTGCGGGACTATTGACCGAACTACTAAACCCAAAACAGAAGAAGAACAAGCAAAATGGGAACTACCTGCTTTAAATTGGGCAGATTTAACCGATAACAATGGTGAATATGGCATTAGTCTCTTAACTGATTGCAAATATGGCTATGATGCCAAACCAGATCAGTTACGCTTAACTTTATTACGTTCTTCCCTATGGCCAGATCCCCAAAGCGATCGGGGAGTTCATCACTTTACCTATGGAATATATCCTCATCAACATAGCTGGAAAGAAGCCAAGGTAGTCCAGAAAGGCTACGAATTTAATACACCATTGCAAACAGTATTACTTGATAAATATCAGCGAAATAATCAAGAATCAAATTTATTACCTTCGAAGAGCGAACTTTTAAACTTATCTGCGGATAATTTAGTCATAATGGCGATGAAGTTTAATTTTAAACAAGAAATAATTTTGCGCTGCTATGACTCAGATGGAGAACAAGCAACTATAGATCTAAAAGGAGATTTGAATTTACAGTTAGATTCTCTATTAGATTGTTTAGAGAGAGAACAAAACCTGGAAAAGCATAAAATTAATAATATTCAATCTCATAAAATAATGACTTTTAAATTAAATAAATCTCAGAACTATAAATTATTTGCTTAAATCAGCTATTTAATTACCAGTAGCTTAATCTAATATTTGCCAGAATTATAGATGGATCTAATTGTGTATCATAGGTCACTAGATTAAGATTGACAGCAATTGACAATTAATAAATTGAAGTTTTTAATAGACAATTTCAAAAGTAAAAATACTGAGATTATCCGTAATTTCACGGTGATATTTTACAATGAAAGTTGTTATTGTAATGCTGTCAGAAAATAATTCCGTTGATCCACGGCAGAGTTATCTCTGAGAGCTTGTCAAAACTCATATAAAAAACTTTATGGATGTTATTCAAACAACAATCCCCGACGTTTTAATTATCGAATCTAAAGTGTTTGGTGATGAGAGGGGCTTTTTTATGGAAAGCTTCAACGAAAAAACCTTCCAAGAGAAAACAGGAGTTACAGCTAAATTTGTACAGGACAATCACTCACGCTCTGCCAAAAATGTTTTGCGGGGTTTACATTATCAGATAAAACAGGCTCAGGGAAAATTAGTTCGAGTGGTTTCTGGGGAAGTTTATGACGTAGCGGTAGATATCCGCAAAAGTTCACCAACTTTTGGACAGTGGGTAGGATGTTTGTTAACTGAAGCGAACAAACGGCAATTGTGGGTTCCTCCTGGCTTTGCTCATGGATTCGTAGTTCTCTCTGACACCGCAGACTTTTTATACAAAACGACTGATTACTACGCACCTGACTACGAGCGTTCCATTTTGTGGAATGATCCCCAGTTGAATATAGACTGGAAGATTAAGGGGGAACCCGCTTTGTCAGCAAAAGATCAGGCAGGAGTACCTTTAGAACAAGCCGAGGTGTTTGCATGACTAAAATACTGCTTATAGGAACTACAGGACAGGTTGGGCAAGAATTACAGCCAACTCTGACTTACTTGGGAGAAGTAATTGCCGTTGGTCGTCAGGAACTAGATCTTAGTCAACCAGAGCAAATAAGACAGGGAATTGCCGAGATTAAACCTGATATAGTTATCAATGCTGCTGCCTATACTGCGGTTGATAAGTCGGAAAGTGAATCTGACTTGGCAATGGCAATTAATGCTAGTGCGCCCAAAGAAATCGCCATTGCTGCTCAAGACATTGGTGCAACTCTGGTGCATATTTCAACTGACTATGTATTTAATGGCAAAAACCACACTCCATATTTAGAAACCGATCAGACCGATCCTCTGGGAGTTTACGGCAAATCCAAACTACTAGGAGAAATAGGAGTTAGAGAAAATTGCGATCGCCATATTATCCTCCGTACAGCTTGGGTCTATGGATCAAGGGGGCATGGTAACTTTGTCAAAACTATGCTTAAATTAGGTGCTTCTAGAGAAGAACTAAAGGTGGTTGCGGATCAGATAGGTAGTCCCACTTGGTCTTATGATATTGCCTTAGCAATTACTCAGTTGCTATCTAAATCTCTAGATGATTCAAGTATCAAAGGCACTTATCACTTTACTAATAGTGGCGTTGCTAGCTGGTATGATTTGGCAGTGGCGACTTTCGCCGAAGCCAAACAATTAGGTTTTCCCTTAAAGGTTGAGCAAGTTTTTCCCATCACCACTGCCGACTTTCCTACTCCCACCCAGCGTCCAGCCTATTCCGTTTTGTCCAAAGCCAAAATCACCGCAACAACAGGAATCTATCCCCCTTACTGGCGCGACTCACTCAAAAAAATGCTCGCAGAATGGAAATCCTTACAAGGATCAAGAATAGGAATAACTAAAAAGCTAATAGCTATTAGCGACTAAAACCCAACATGAACGAAGCTAGCCAACGTACGACATATTAACAATGAAAGCAATTATTCTGTCTGGTGGTAAAGGTACAAGGTTGCGTCCTCTGACTTATACAGGAGCAAAACAGCTAGTCCCCGTAGCTAATAAACCGATCCTTTGGTACGGTATTGAATCCATTGTAGCTGCGGGTATTACAGAAATTGGTATTATCATTAGTCCCGAAACAGGAGGAGAAGTAGAGGCAAAGACGGGTGATGGCGATCGCTTCGGGGCGAAAATCACCTACATTAGACAAGATGAACCTTTAGGACTGGCTCATGCAGTAAAGGTAGCGCAACCCTTTTTAGGGGATTCTCCCTTTGTCATGTATCTAGGAGATAATCTGGTTCAAAGTCAACTAGATCAATTTATCGATAAGTTCAAATCCCAGCAGCTAAACGCCTTGACTCTACTGTGTGAGGTAGATAATCCGAGTTCTTTTGGGGTAGCAAAGGTAGACGAGACAGGTAAGGTACTACAACTAATTGAAAAACCGAAAAATCCCCCATCCAATTTAGCTTTAGTGGGAGTTTATTTATTTTCCGCGGAGATTCATCACGCGATCGCTAATATCCAGCCCTCTGCTAGGGGGGAATTGGAAATTACGGATGCGATTCAGTATCTCATCGACCAACAAGAAAAAGTGGCATCATTCAAATTAAAAGGATGGTGGCTTGATACAGGGAAAAAAGACGATCTGTTAGAAGCCAATCAGATTATTTTAGACACTTGCTTAGAATCTACCCATGAGGGAACTATAGACCAGCAAAGTAAAATCAGTGGTAGGGTTCATGTAGGTGAAGGAACTCAGGTCACAAACTCGATGATCCGTGGTCCTGTTACCATCGGTAAAAACTGCAAAATCCAAAATTGCTTTATCGGTCCTTACAGCAGTATTGCTGATGATACAACTTTAATTGATATTGATATCGAGCATAGCGTAATTCTCAAAGGAGCAACCCTAGAAGGAATTAGCTCACGCATTGTCGATAGTCTGATCGGAGAAAGGGCGCATCTTAAAGTTGCACCCCAGCGTCCCAAAGCATTACGGTTTATGATTGGGGACGATTCTAAGATTGAACTCACTTAGGAGTTCGGAATTTTTATACATTTTCGTCTCCTGACTTTATTCAAGATTTAAATCAACTACATGGACGAGATTAGGTATTAAATTTTATGCAGCAAAATAGTAGTAGAACACCCCGTAGAATTTTGATTACAGGGGGAGCAGGTTTTATTGGCTCGAACTTTGTCCATCACTGGTGCAAAAGCTATCCAGGCGATCGCGTAGTGGTCTTAGATGCCTTGACTTATGCGGGAAATAGGAACACTCTAGCTAGTTTAGAAGCCAATTCGGCGATCGAGTTTGTGCGTGGAGATATTTGCGATCGCATTTTAGTCAATAATATCTTAGAGTCAGAAGATATTGATACCGTAGCTCACTTTGCTGCGGAATCCCATGTAGACCGTTCCATAATTGGTCCAGGGGCATTTGTACAGACTAACGTAGTGGGAACATTCACTCTGTTAGAGGCTTTTCGTCAACGTTGGAATCAAAGAGATCAACCCCAGAGCGATCGTTTTTTGCATGTCTCTACCGATGAAGTTTATGGCAGCCTAGAAGCAGACGATCCTGCCTTTACAGAAACCACTCCCTACACTCCTAATAGTCCCTACTCTGCTTCAAAAGCAGGCAGCGATCACCTAGCGCGGGCGTATTTTCATACTTATGGTATGCCCACCATGATCACTAACTGCTCGAATAATTATGGTCCTTATCATTTTCCTGAAAAGTTGATTCCCTTAATGTGCATTAACATTCTCTTGGGCAAACCCTTGCCTGTATATGGTGATGGACAGAATATTCGAGATTGGCTGTATGTAGAAGATCACTGTCGGGCATTAGATACTGTAATTCATCGTGGTATGGCAGGAGAAACCTATAACGTCGGTGGTAACAATGAAGTCAAAAATATTGACCTGGTAGAGCAGCTTTGTCAATTGATGGATGAGCTAGCACCAGATCTCCCTGTTCGTCCCTCAAAAAACTTGATTACCTTTGTCAAAGATCGGGCAGGACACGATCGCCGTTATGCGATCGATGCGAGTAAAATTGAGCGAGAGCTTGGCTGGAGTCCACAAGAAACCGTAGAGGGTGGTTTACGCCACACGGTGGAATGGTATTTAGCTAATCAAGACTGGTGGCAACCACTACTTAGTACTGAATATAAAAATTACTACGAGAAAGTTTACTCTTAAATGTATAAAGCTTTTAGCTTTTATTTTTCCATCTTTGACACTCCCACGTCTTTAGCGAAGCGGAGACGTGGGATTCTTGCGTCTAGTTCAGTTATAGGTACAATCGAATAGAGACAGTTGCGTATACTGAGATCTGGCACCTAATATGTAATTCATCTGTGCCATGAGGGTAAAGGGTAAAGGTTAAGGGGAAAAGGGCATTGAATTGATTACCAGCCTTAAAATATTTAGTTTTTTTGAAAGGCGTGCAAGATTTGAGTAATATGGACTTGTCGCCCAAGTTTAGCCATCTTGTACTCTAGCTTTTGTCCCCCAAGTCATAGTACGCCCAAGCATGACGCGATTCAGCATTATCAGAACGAGAATTTTTCCTCTCACAAAAAGATTCAAACTAAAATTTTATTTTACGCTATTCTGATTTGTAGGAGAAAGGTTAAAATTGGAGACAGCTTTTAACCTCAGTGATGGTGCTGCTGACAGTCATTACCTCACTATTACAAATCATTTATCAAATAAATCTTATGTTAACAACTAAACCTCGATTTGAAACCTTTGAAGAATATCTACAATATTACTAATGATTACTTCTGAAACCGTCATCTTAAACCTAAAAAAAGTGGGTTTAAGCGATGAACAATTTTATCAACTTTGCCAAACCAATGAGTATTACCGACTCGAACAAACCGCCCAAGGAGAATTGTTAATTATGCCTCCCGTTGGAGCAATAAGCGGTAATAGAGAGTCTGAGTTTAATGCAGATGTAGTAATTTGGAATCGTCAGAGCCAACTAGGAAAAGTCTTTAGTTCCTCTACTATATTTATCCTACCCAATGGTGGTAAACGTTCCCCCGATGTCGCTTGGATTGCTAATGAGCGTTGGCAAGCCTTAACCCTAGAAGAACAGGAAAAATTTCCGCCGATATGTCCTGATTTTGTCATAGAATTGCGTTCTCGTACCGATTCTTTGAACCAACTAAAAGAGAAAATGCAAGAATACTTAGATAGTGGGTTACGGTTAGGTTGGTTAATCGATCCTCAAAATCAACAAGTAGAAATCTATCGTCAAAATCAAGAGGTAGAAATTGTCTCATTACCCACAACTTTATCAGGGGAAGAGGTTTTACCTGGATTTGTTTTAGAGTTACCCCTTTTCTAATCTAAAATGATGAGAGAAGTGTGAATTAATTACAATAAAATTAATCAAATACTTTTAAATGACTAATAATAATAATGACAGTATTAACTCCTATTCATAAAATACGTCTCAATATAGGAAGTAGCATTACTATTCCGAATTTAAGTTGGCTTGAATTTGAAAATATTTTAGAAGAATTAGGTCAAAAAAGAAATCTACGATTAGCCTATAGTTACCAATGTTTAGAAATCATGTCTCCTTCACCCGAACATGAACGAGTTAAAATTTTAATTTCCGATCTGGTTAAAATCATGCTCCGAGTTGAAGGAAAATCATGGGAAGCTCTAGGTTCAACTACTTTAAAAAACAAAATGATGGAAGCAGGAGTTGAACCAGATGAATGTTTTTATATTAAAAATTATCAAGCAGTTATTGGCAAAGATAGATTAGATTTAGAACAAGACCCTCCTCCTGATTTAGCTATTGAATCTGATGTTACTTCTTTGACAGAAACTAATTCATACCAAGCTTTAGGTGTTCCTGAATTATGGGTTTATAGCCAAGGTAAGTTGATAATTTATGTTTTACAAGGAAAAGAATATCAAGAATCCTCTTTTAGTCCTATTTTTCCCAATCGAATGATAACAAAAGCTATTCCTAAAGTGATAGAAAGAGCGAAAATTGTGGGAAGTAGTCAAGCTTTAGAGGAATTTAGGAATAATTTAGGAAAAATGTTGTAATGTCGAAATTAATTCTTAACCTTCCTATGTTTTTCTCTCTTCAAGCGATCGCTTATCCCCCCTCATCCTCACAGCCAGCACGATCGCCTACCAACTCAACTCCCCAACCGCGATCGCTTATCCCCCCTCATCATCACAGCCAGCGCGCACCGTCGAAGACGGATCTCGCGCGACGATCGCCCATTCCCTCAACTCCCCAACCGCGATCGCTTGATTCTGAGTAGATGTAAATAGATAGGTCACATAAGTTAAGTTAATTGATATTCCCAAGGATTGATAATGGCAATATTACAGTTTTTAAAATCGTCCACATTACGAGTGGCAATGGTGGCATTTTGGCTATAACAAATGGATGCAATTTGAGTATCAGCTTGAGAAATTGGTTGTCCCATTTTTCTTCTTTGGGATGCAATTTGGGCAAAGTAAAGAGCAGCTTTTTGGTCAAAAGAAAGGATACGCCCTGAGAAGTCTTCTTTGAACATTAAGTCAGCCGTTTTTTTGAGTTCATCTTGTCTTTTGCCTTGGGGTAAAATGGCGATACCATAAAGAATTTCAGCTTGAGTAATGGTCGTAGTAAATAAGTTGGTCATGAGTTGTCCAGATGTCCAGTTAAATACATTTGCCGAACATTGATTACCTTTCATTAATTCGGAAATAACGTTAGTATCCAAAATTATCATCAATTAAATTGAGGAGGATTACGCATTCTATCTCTGGTAATTTGTGGGATGTCTACATTTTCTAAATGGGCAAACCGTTGTTTTATTCTCTCGGCAAGATTTAAGGAGTTTTCGGAATTTTCAGATTTCGTTAGATCTTGGGATGAATTATTCTGTTGAGAAACCGACTTAAAAGTAGCAATGATTTCTTCAATCATAGCAATCTGTTTTGGACTAAGATCGCTCACATCAATAACTTTATTTTCCATCACAATTTTGCTCATTTCAAATTAGGTATTTTAATTATAGCAAGAGCGATCGCTGTTCTCAACCCTTCTCCATCCAAGCACGCACCGTCGAAGACGGATCTCGCGCGACGATCGCTACAAATGTCCGTGACTCAGCCACTCGAAGAGCGATCGCATTTCCCCATCAGATCGCCCGCTCGACTCAAGTAAGTAACCTAGCGCGATCGCTAAAATCTAATAATGACTGTTATTTTAATGTATCCGCGAATGGCATTCGCCCTAAAACATTGCGAGTCGAGATCGCACTCATCTCTTCAATGTCCCCCAAAGCGCGATCGCCTATTTTTCCTGACAAGGGGAGAATTTTATTTTCGGGGGTGACTTCTTTGACTTGGGACTTTTTAGTTTTGTGAAGTAGTCGAAAAAAGAATGTGAAAGAATAGTAAAGTGAGTAAGAAAACGGAAAGAGAAAATCATGAAAACCAAAAAATTGACACCCCGTAATGCTGCACCTGTGAAACGTGAAAACGTGGCTACTGTTTCAACAGATGCCAATGCGATCGCACCCACCCATTGGACAGAACCAATAAATCCTTTTGCGGGGGATGACGCGGAGTAAGTGCCTTTGATTCTACCACTCACCTCAAAAAAGGTCAAAAGTCCTTTTCTACTTGCCAGGGCGCACGATTCGCCGTGATGAACTGATGCACAACCCCAGTCAGTTCGGGGCTTTCCGATACCTGGCACGAAGGAGATGTCAAACGGGACTGTGACTTTTTGGTGTTATGAGTAGGAACAGTAGCATTTTGTAGGGGCGAATGGCATTCGCCCTCAAACATTGGTATTCGCCCTGAAACAGAGGAGAGATGAACCCCAACCAATAGCTTACTACCCCAGTGACATCGGTTTGGGGTCTTCTTCTCCTTCGGTTTATACCTTTGACAGAAGCCCTTGTACTTCCTCGCACATTCTTCTAAGCTGCTGCCGAGTCGCAGGAAAGCTGGATGCCATTGAGTTAACCCATCATCCGTTAAGCGTTCATAACTGCCATAGTTACTGAAGTCGTAGAAAAATCCGTAACGCATTTTTGCTGCTTTTGGGTTGCCGTGAATGTAGCGCAAGGTATTTAATGCCCTGTCTCGATCTTTCGAGGGAAAGCCATCGCAGAAATACCTTTTTTCCCAGAAGTGTCCTGTGCGTCTCAGCATTCGATTGAAACACATCGCCGTATACCAATTAAGAAAATGCATGATTTTCGGCAAATCCTCTGGAAAAGCAGGTTCCAGCAGATAATGAACGTGGTTAGACATAATGCACAAAGCATAGAGCTTAAAGCCGTACTTATCCAACGCTTTATGAATGGCATAAAGAAACACCTCCCGACACTCTCGCTTTGACAATTTAAATTCGCGATTGTTACAGCGCGTTGTGATGTGATAAGAGTAACCAGGTTGCAAGTTTCGAGGTTTTCTCGGCATATTTGTTAATTTAAAACTTAGAATTAAAACTTGAGGAAATTAAGAATAAATACAGAAAAAAAACAACTCCATGTAACAATAAATCACAATAAATCAATAAAGTATTGGTGATATATTGACCATAAAAAATGACCAATAATTATCAAAAATTACACTACATTGGTACTCATAAAAGTGCCTTTGAAATTGACTATCTTTATCCTCTGGATATTTTTGAGCAGTTTGTCGAAACAACAGGAGAGTGCCTGATTGAATGTTCTGGCAAAATCAAGAAAGATCGACTTTATCCTGCTCGTTTCGATCTTCAGTTTTCAGATTGTCACCATGCCGATAATCTGAATGCAATACTCAATTTTTTTGGCAAAGTAGAAGAAAGAGTTGATGTGCATCTTAACTATGAACTTCTTAAACAATTTTTGGGTAATCATTTTAACTTCAGCAAGGTGCAAACAATTTTAACAGGAGTAGATTTACGCCATGAACTCAAAGATTCACGGTTGAAACTATTTATCCGTATTGGAAATTATCCAGAAAAAGTTGTAGTAGCAAAACAACTGCATGGAGACAGTTCAGAATTACAGCAACTAATACGCCATGATACCTTGCATATTGGGTTTGATTTTCATTTAGATGGTCGTAGTTTCATAGAGCTTTATCCTGAAGTTAAAAAAGATGAATTTAAGCAGGTTAAAGTTCGCCAAAAGCTAGAGGAAATTTTTTCCTCTGCTGCTCTTAAACCTTTAGCTATCTCGGAGATGATGGGAGTTGGCTTAAGCCAAGCGAATGAAGCTAATGTTTTGTATTATTACCTGGAAAACTGTCAAGAGTTTCTCAATTACTTTCCTGTCAATGATACTGCCCGTCGAGTTCATAATTTTTATCTGCAACAGCAGGGCTCAGAAAAAATGTGGGTAGCATTATCCGAATCAGAATTGATAGCAGGAAAAATAGAAAATATCAATTTGTATTACAGTAAAGCCTTTATTTCGTAGATTACTGTAGATTACTGTAGGGTGTGTTAGCCGATAGGCGTAACGCACCGCAAAAAGCAAGTGAATAATGAATGGTGCGTTACGGCACACAAAATATAATTTGCTAGTAAACCCGCTCGACATACGCCTAAGGCACCCTACAAGAATCTGATAACTGATAATCTGACTTTACTACTACAAATCATTTATGAAATAAATCTTATGTTAACAACTAAACCTCGATTTCAAACCTTTGAAGAATATATACAATACGACGATAATTCAGAAAAACTCTATGAATTATTCAACGGAGAATTAATTGAAGTGCCTCCAGAATCAGGGCTTAATTTCCAAATCGCTAATCGTCTCTTTTTAGTTTTTGCATTAATCCTAGGAACAGACCGAGTACGAGGACATGGACTAGAGCTAGAAGTCAGAGGTGAACCCAAAAACCGCTACCCCGATTTAACCATCATCCGCGAAGAACATATCCAACAATTATCCAAACGCAACACCCTTCGCCTGAGCATGGCACCTCCTTTATTAGTCCTAGAAGTAGTTAGCCCTGGAGAAATCCAAAGAGAGCGAGACTACATTGCCAAAAGAACCCAATACCAAGACTGCCGTATTCCCGAATACTGGATAGTTGACCCCCAAACTCAAACTATCCTAATCTTAGAATTAAAAGAAAATAATTATACAGAAGTAGGCAGTTTTAGCGATAATGATTTACTGCAATCTCCCGGCTTTAGTGAACTTAATTTAAAGGTTTCCCAAGTGTTTGAACATAATTAAAGTAAGTGTTAGATAGTAGGGTGGGCAAAAGTATTTTTTAAATTTGTCATTTAGTTGAAACTCAGTTTTGCCCACCTTACCAGGTACTATCTTTCTGTATCTTTCTTAGGCGTATATAAACAATGATTACTTCCGAACCCGTCATTTTAAACCTTAAAAAAGTGGGCTTAAGCGATGAACAATTCTATCAACTATGCCAAACCAATGAAAATTGGCGACTCGAACAAACCGCCCAAGGAGAACTGCTAATTATGCCCCCCGTCGGAGCAATAAGCGGTAATCGAGAATCCGAATTCAACGCGGATGTAGTAATTTGGAATCGTCAAACCCAACTAGGAAAAGTCTTTAGTTCTTCTACTATATTTAGCTTACCCAATGGTGGTAAACGTTCCCCCGATGTCGCTTGGATTGCCAATCAACGTTGGTCAGCTTTAAGCTCAGAGGAACAAGAAAGATTTGCCCGAATCTGTCCTGATTTTGTCATAGAATTACGTTCTCGTACTGATTCTTTGACCCAACTAAAAGAGAAAATGCAAGAATACTTAGATAGCGGTTTACGGTTAGGTTGGTTAATTAATCCCCAAAATCAACAAGTAGAAATATATCGTCAAAATCAAGAGGTAGAAATTGTGTCATTACCCACAACTTTATCAGGGGAAGACGTTTTACCCGGATTTATTTTAGAGTTACCTATTTTCTGAATAAAGCTATCTCTTTAGGAGAGCATAATGATTATTTCCGAACCCATCATTTTAAATGTAAAAACCGTTGGCTTAAGCGATGAGCAATTCTATCAACTCTGCCAAATCAACGAAAATTGGCAACTTGAAGAAACCGCCCAAGGAGAACTGCTAATTATGCCTCCTGTTGGTGCAATCAGTGGCAATCGAGAATCAGATTTAAACGGTTTCCTTTGGTTATGGAATCGTCAAACCCAACTAGGAAAAGTCTTTAGTTCTTCTACTATATTTAGCTTACCCAATGGTGGTAAACGTTCCCCCGATGTCGCTTGGATTGCTAATGAGCGTTGGCAAGCCTTAACCCCAGAAGAACAGGAAAAATTTGCGCCGATTTGTCCTGATTTTGTCATAGAATTACGTTCTCGTACCGATTCAATTAGCCAACTTCAAAAGAAAATGCAGGAATATCTTGATAGTAGCTTACGCTTAGGTTGGTTGATTAATCCCCAAAATCAACAAGTAGAAATCTATCGTCAAAATCAGCCCCCAGAAATTGTCTCATTACCGACAACTTTATCAGGAGAAGACGTTTTACCTGGATTTACTTTAGAGTTACCCATTTTCGGAGATGGGGGGATAGGGAGCTAGGGGGAGGGCTTTCCAATGTACGCTTTTTACATTTCTTGATTGAGGATGATAACGAGAATCTGATAACTGATAACTGATAACTGATAACTGACCACTGAAATGACTAACCTCCTCACCATCCCAGGACTCTCAGAACTCCAAAAACTTACCAAAGGCACGTCAGATATTACCGTTGCCGTCCTCGATGGGGTGGTAGATACAAATCATCCCTGCTTCGAGGGGGCAAACCTCACCCGACTTCCCACCCTCGTCCAGCACCAAGCCACCGTCGGGCAGATGTCCACCCACGGAACCCACATTGCCAGCCTAATCTTTGGTCAACCCAATACTTCAGTATCGGGTATCGCTCCCCAGTGCCGAGGATTATTTGCCCCCGTTTTTGCCGATGATAACCGAAAACTTTCCCAATTAGACCTCGCCCGTGCCATCGAACAAGCAGCCGAACATGGCGCACGGGTAATTAATATTAGCGGTGGTTCCCTTACCGACATGGGAGAAGCAGAAGACTGGTTAGATCGGGCAGTACAGATGTGTCGCGACAGAAATATTTTGATTGTGGCAGCAGCAGGGAATGATGGTTGCGATTGTCTCCACGTCCCCGCAGCCCTCCCCGCAGTCTTGGCAGTGGGAGCGATTGATGCTAGAGGGCATCCCCTCGACTTTAGTAATTGGGGGTCAACCTACCAAAGTCAAGGCATCCTCGCCCCTGGAGAGAACATCTTGGGGGCAAAACCAGGGGGTGAAACCCTGCGCTTGAGCGGAACTAGCTTTGCTGCACCCATCGTAACTGGTGTGGCAGCACTGTTACTCAGCTTACAAGAGCAACGGGGAGAAGAACCCAATCCCCAAGCCGTCAGGGAAGCCATACTCGCTACTGCCCTTCCCTGCGAGTTTGCCAATACCGAAAATGGTCGGAAATGTTTAGCCGGAGTGTTAAATATTCCCGGAGCAATACAACATCTAACAGGAGAAACAATGACTGAATCTATAGAAACCCAAGAAATGGTAGAAGCTTCCGGCTGTGGCTGTGGTGGCACTCCCGAACCCACTGAAGCCACCATTAAACCTCAGCAAGAAACTGAAACCCGCGAATTAGTTGCTGCTGGGGTATCCGCAGATAGAGGTCAACAGCCATTGACACCTACCCCTACCGTTGTCGCTGCGGAAGTCCCCACCAACCCAAACCCTGTAAACCAAAATATTTCTCAAGGAGCAACAGTGCCAGAAACTACTACCAACCCCATTACTCCCAGTCAAAGTGCCGAACCTGCGGGCGGTATTGTTTATGCCATTGGAACCCTCGGCTACGACTTCGGCACCGAAGCCCGTCGAGATTCTTTTAAGCAGTTAATGCCCGCCGTTGACATTGCAGGAACTCAAGTCCCCGCCAATCCCTACGATGCCCGCCAAATGGTGGATTACCTGGGTGCCAACCTCTATGAAGCCAAGTCTTTAATCTGGACTCTTAACCTAGAGCTAACTCCCATTTATGCCATTGAGCCTTTAGGTTCCTTTGGAAATGATGTATATGCAGTCCTGCAACAACTACTCTCAGGACAAGTCCAAGCCGAAGATAACGAAGACTACATCGAGCGCGTAAGTATCCCCGGTCGCATCACGGGTCGCACCGTACGGTTGTTCTCTGGTCAAGTCGTTCCCGTCATCGAACCCCAAAGCCCTCGCGGAATGTACGGTTGGCGAGTCAATACCCTAGTTAGTGCAGCCATAGCAGCCGTCGGCGCAGAACAAGAAGGAGCCGACGAAGGACAAATGCGTCGTACCTTAAGTAGTTTCCTCAACCGCATTTACTACGATCTCCGCAACTTAGGTCAAACCTCCCAAGACCGCGCCCTCAACTTCGCTGCCACCAACGCTTTCCAAGCTGCTCAAACCTTCTCTGAAGCCATAGGCGCAGGCATGGAACTCGACAGCATCAATGTCTCTAAAAGCCCCTTCTGTCGTATGGATAGCGACTGTTGGGACGTACAGTTGAAATTCTTTGATCCTGAAAACAGCCGTCGCGCGAAGAAAGTATTCCGCTTCACCATAGATGTCAGCGACTTAATTCCTGTCACCTTGGGCGAAGTTCGTTCTTGGTCATCACCCTATTAGTAGGTTGGGTTGAGGCACGAAACCCAACATGAATTACTCCCAGTCTTAAACTAGTAAATATACTGCTGAATCGTGACAAGACCTTTGTTGGGTTACGCTATCGCTAACCCAACCTACCAGACTTATTAGTATGAGCGCGTCTAATTTAATTTGTTAGGTTAATTATATTCCATAGTGTAGGGTGGGCAATGCCCACCCTACTATACCTACTATCTACTACTGAAAGGGCGCAAGCCTTGCGCCCCTACTGATAACTGAATTATGAAATTACCCAAACAATCTCCTCCAGTCAAACGACCCCATTTCCTCCAAACCCACGAATGTGTCGATATCATTCACGGGCGCGGAGAAGACTTGCTGCATATCCGTATGGACTTGATGCACGGAGCTAACTATAATGATCCGGCTCAGTTTCAATATCCCGCTTACGGTTATTTGAAAATGTCCTCAATTAGTCATTAGACCAATGGGCAAAAATCAATTAAAAATCAAAATTAGTCACTTGCTACTTTACTCAACCAGAGTTTATGGGGAGTGGCTGCAAGAGGTCTATTAAATCATCTCATTATCAAAGAATTTAAGGAGAACATTAAATCATGGCAGAAACTAAAGGAACTCGCAAAAAGCGCAATACTCCAGCAACCGAAACCCAACCCGAAACCACAGCCCAAAACCTTAACGAGGCAGAATCAAACCCAGCAAAGGAACTATCCACCCTAACAACAGGATTAGAAGATTACGGTCGCTGGAAAGAGATGTTTAAAGACCACAAACGAGATCCCAACGAGAAACCATTCCGTCGCGGTCGCATTTGGTCTTGAAACATTTTATCCCCAATCTCTACAAAAGAGTAAGTGTTTATGTCTGAAATTCCCGTCGATTTAGCAATTATCATTGACACCAGTTCCTCCATGAAAGATGAAGCACAAGGTTTGAGTGCAGCAGCAGCAGCAGCAATTGAAACTGCTCGTTCTAGCTGTCCCTCAGATTTGCGGGTAGTTTGGCTGGGGATTGAAGGAATTTGGAAAAATAGCAATTTTGCCCAAACTGTACGCCAATATCTCATGGAAATCTGCGCTGTCAGCGAATCAGATATCCGAGGTCGCAAAAGAGGAACTTTAGAATCTGCTGGCGCACAAGAAGATGCAGCCAGAGCGATTGAAGATATTGCCACCCATTTTAATTGGCGGAGTGGTGCCAAACGAGCCATTTTTTATTTAGGAGATGAAGCCCTAGACTGCGGTGGCGGTAAAACCCAACAAAAAGATATTGAAGCAGCTAACCGAGCCATCCAAACAGCTAAAACAACTCAAGTTGTAGTTCATACCTACTTTGGAGAATCCAAGAGTCGTTATCGGAAAACGGTTGAAGCGGAATACGCCCGATTAGCAACGGAAACTGACGGTCAGGCTTTTACCTCCCAGGATGCGCTGGAGGGGTTTAGTGCTGTTTTGGAGAAAGTAATTTGTACTAGCAAAGTGGCAATTACCGCCAATTCTGAATCAGAATCAACCCCAGTCGAGCAACAGTACAAACAGTACACCCTAGCAACGGGATTGGAAGATTACGGTCGCTGGAAATCCATGTTTAAAGACCACAAACCAGACAAAAACGAAAAACCATTTCGTCGCGGTCGAATTTGGTGTTAAGTAGTTAAGCAAAAATGTTGTAATTTTATCTAGTCTAAAGAAAAACAAGCAATCTATTACAGAGAAAAGTTAATCGTAATGGTAGCGACATTGTAAAAAATAAATGCGGTTGTCTTTAATACGATAGACTAATCGATGTTCCAAATTAATACGTCGCGACCAAATATTGGAATCTAGATACTTTAGAGGTTCTGGCTTACCAATTCCTTTAAATGGTTGCTCGCAAACTACCTCTACCAAATCTAAAATTTTATTGATTTTAGCAGGATCTTTCTTTGCCCACCAAAGAAGATGTTCTCGGAAGGTAGGGGTAAAAATGGGACTCCAGGCTTTATTCTCGGCGGGCATCTCACGCACCTGAACCAAGTTCAGGTGTCGCGTCCTTGACAAGACCCAAATCCTCACACAAGTCTTTTATAGATTGAGGCTCAACTGTCGCATTATCCATCTGCTTGGATTCATCTATTGCTTTAAATAGCTCTTTGGCATTAGCAGGAGAACGAAGTAAATAAACTGTTTCCAGTAAACTGTCTAACTCTTCTTTGCTAATTAAAGCCACATCTGGCTTATTTCTACGATTGATAATTACGATTTCTGAGTTCTTACTGACTCTATCCAGTAAAGATGCAAGTCCATTTCTGGCATTAGTATAAGCGATTGAATCGGTTGTAGGAATCATATTATGACATGAAACTGTACAGGTCTAATCTAGCATGAACTGATAGGGAAGAACAAAAGTCCCCTTTTTAATGCTTAAGCTCCCCTAGCCCCCCAAACTTGGGGGTAACAAGAGGAGGATTTAGGGGGCGAAGTTCACTTCAAAATAAACAAATCAATCAAAAAAAGTAGATAAAAAAAACTTTAACTTATATTTAAAACTATGCCCGATCTAACTGATATCCCCGGACTCTCTGCTTTACGTTCCCATACCAAAGGCGACCCCCGCATCAAAATTGCCGTTCTCGATGGAGCGATAGATTTAGATCGCGCCTGTTTCCAAGGAGCCAACCTCACCCGCCTCGAACCCTATTGGGCAGAAGAGTTTGACATCGATCCCCAACATCTTCAAGCCTTTCTCGACATCGAAAGTAGTGGCAAAAGCGACGACGAAAAAAAGGAAATGATGGAGTCAGCAATTCCCGATGAAAACATTCGACACAGCCTGCATCTACGCTTCCACGCCAACCACATTATCAGCACTATCTGCGGTCAACCAGATTCTCCCGTAGAAGGCATCGCTCCCAATGCCACCGTGATTAATATCCCCATTGCCTACGGTAACGAAGATTTTATTAATCCTCTTAATCTATCCCGCGCCATTAGTACGGCAATCGAGCAAGGGGCAAACATTATTCACTGTGCTGCTTGTCACCCCACCCAAAGCGGACTGGCACACGAATTTATTGATAAAGCGATTCGTCAAGCCCAAGAGAATAATATCCTTGTTGTCGCCCCTGGGGGCAATGATAAGGGGGAATGTTGGTGCGTTCCCGCAGTCTTAGAAAATGTCCTCACTGTAGGAGCAATGAAAGATACGGGAGAACCGTTTAAATTTAGTAACTTTGGCGGTAAATATGCCAGTCAAGGAATTCTCGCCCCAGGAGAAAATATCCTGGGCGCACAACCATCTACCGACGAACCGATTCGCAAAAAAGGTACTAGTTGTGCTGCACCTATCGTCACTGGTACTGCTGCATTACTGATGAGTCTGCAATTGGAACGAGGTGCTGCTCCCGATGCGGAAGCGGTGCGTGCTGCCTTAACCAATAGTGCTATTCCCTGCGATCCTAATGAAGTAGAAGAACCAGAACGCTGTTTGTTAGGAAAAATCAATATCTCTGGTGCTTATGAATTACTCACAGGAGAAGCGTTACAAGCCAAGCTACAGGGTGATGAAGATACTATCGAGCAACGGGAGAAAGTCAAAAATTACTACGACGACACGAATTCGGTGATTGTGAAAGACTGGGGGACAACCTATCAAGCAGCAGTTCTCATCACTGATGAAGATATTGATCTTGAGGAAAGGGTTCGACGTTCGACACTTTACTTTGCGAATCAAGCAGACATCAAACCTGGTGATTATGTTTTAGATGCTGGTTGTGGTGCTGGTGGACCAGCCGTTACCATTTGTCAACATATCCCCAATGTCAAAATAGAAGGAATCACCCTATCAAAAGAGCAAGCTAGAACAGCACAGAGTATCATTAAAAAATCGGGACTTGAAGACCGAATCAGAATCCATATCGGTGATTTTCACGAATTGCCATTTCCAGATCGTACTTTTGATGTTGTTTATTTCTTTGAAAGTATTGAACATGCATACGATCTTCAGAAATTATTTGCCGAGGTTAATCGAGTTCTACGACCAGGAGGAATTGTCTATATCAAGGCTGGCTTTCGGAAAGAGCCTCCCTTATCCAAAGAACAACTAAAGGAGCTAGATATTCTGGACGAGATATATGCGATGAAGTTAGTCCCAATGAGTCGCATGGTGACAGAGATTGAGAAAGCTGGTTTTGAAAATTTAGAGGTGCGGGACATATCAGATATTATTGATGATTCGGAATTATTTCAACACGCATTTTTAGGAGCTGATTTAGATGAAGATGAGTTAAGTGATTTTGGGAAACAACACCGATATGAGTTTCGGGATTTACAGATGGTGCGTGGTGAGATCAAAGCTAAAAAGCCAATCATCCCCCCTAGAGAGGCTTTATCTAATTCAATAATTCCAACTTCAGTAACATCTCAAAATGTCAGAGTTCCCTTCATCTCTAATGAATCCACAACTATTATAACCTCCAGTAGTGTTACCCCCAGCCAACGATCCAACCTCGTTTATGCCTTGGGAACATTGGGCTATGATTTTGGTACAGAAGCTCGTCGTGATACCTTTAAACAGTTTATGCCTGCGGTTACTCTTGGTAATACCCAAGTTCCCGCCAATCCCTACGATGCTCGTCAAATGGTAGATTACTTGGAAACCAATCTCTCAGAAACTAAGTCTTTAATCTGGACGTTAAATTTAGAACTGACCCCGATCTATGCCATAAAACCCGTGGGTGCTTTTGGTGCAGATATCTACGAGGTAATGCAATATATGCTGGCGGGTCAGATTTTGCCAGAAGATCATGAAGATTATATCGAACGGGTGAGCATTCCCGGTCTACTAACGGATGAAACGGTGAAACTTTTTTCCGGTCAAATTGTTCCCGTCCTTAAAGTAAATAGCCCCAGGGGAATGTACGGTTGGAAAGTTAACAGTCTCATTGAGTCGGCATTGCAAACTGTGAGTGCCGAACAAGAAACAGCCGACGAAACCCTAATGCGTCGCTCTCTATCCAGCTTCCTAAATCGAGTTTATTACGACTTGCGAAACTTGGGACAAATGGCACGCGATCGCGCTCTTAATTTTGCTGCTACCAATGCGTTTCAAGCTGTACAAACCTTCTCAGAAGCCGTGGCAATGGGAATGGAATTACATAGTATTGATGTCGAAAAAAGCCCTTTTTGTCGCTATGGTAGCGAATGCTGGGATGTCAAATTAAAATTCTTTGACCCAGATCATGGTCTTCGGGCAAAAAGAGTGTTTCGGTTTACGATTGATGTGAGCGATCGCACTCCAGTAACATTAGGACTAGTGCGTTCTTGGGCTGTGTCTAAATAATTGAGGTCAAATACACTATCAAAGGTGCGTAATGTGAATTATAAAATTTCTAAATCCCACGTAGCATTAAACTTAGCTTTACCTTCTTCCACCAAACGCCAAGCAGCTTCTTTGAGGGTTCGATGAGATAACTTAGTTGATCCAGTTGATCTAGTTGATTCACTCAAGTTTAGTCCTAATTCTTGCAAGCTCATGGGCGTTTGATGTTCTTGCAATTCAGTTAATAGAAGATATTTGGCTTGTTCTGCTTGTTCGACAGAAGATAATTTCATTACGGGTACTAGTCGAGTTGAAGATATAGAAAGATAGTACTATATATAGTGCTTGATGATTTATTCATCTCATTGTAGCTCTATCCATAGTGCCGAATACCATTATGCAGTAAGATTAGCAAAATCGGAAGCTAGTTAGTATTTTTTTTTAGGACTACCCAGTAGTCTGTCACGACTCGCCCATTCCCTTGCACCAAACTAAGCGGTGTAAACGCCTTTCGTCGATGTTATCCCCATTCGAGGACAAGGAGGACAAGGAGGACAAGGAGGACAAGGAGGACAAGGAGGACAAGGAGGACAAGGAGGACAAGGAGGACAAGGAGGACAAGGAGGACAAGGAGGACAAGGAGGACAAGGAGGACAAGGAGGACAAGGAGGACAAGGAGGACAAGGAGGACAAGGAGGACAAGGAGGACAAGGAGGACAAGGAGGACAAGGGAGAAAATTTAATCATGCCATTCCTCAAATCAATCTTGGCGCTCTACTAGTTACTTTCCTAACAGCTTCACAGCACCAATCCCACCAAAATACAAACCCAATACTGCGCCTGCCAGTAAAGACTGCGTTAGAGGATCTGTAGAAGGAGTTAAAATTGCTCCCATCACTACCGAACCTAGTACGACATATCGCCAACCTGCGAACATTTGTGCGGAAGAAACGATCCCTAGAAAGCCCAAAATAATCTGTATGATGGGAATTTGAAAGGCTAAACCTGTGCTAAACAGCAACAATAGCACAAACTCGAAATATTTATCAATCGACCAAGATTGCTCAACCACATCACTACCGTAATTGATAAAGAAATTGAGGGCAGCAGGAATGAGAGCAATATAGGCGAAAAACAAACCAACAAAAAACAAAATACTAGAGCCAAAGACAACGGGAGCTAATAATCGACGTTCTCTCCTAGTTAATCCTGGTAGCACAAACTGGACAATTTGGTAAAGAATAAAAGGACTTGCCAAAACCATTCCACTGTAGCCAGCAACCTTAATCGAAACAAAGAAAAACTCTCCTGGAGCGAGTTGGAGAAATTGAACTCCTTGAGCGGGTACTTCTAAAATGCGAACTAAAGGTCTAACGAAAACAAAACAGCCGATAGCTGCGATCGCTACCGCAATTACAGCATAGAAAAGACGTAACCGCAGTTCTTCTAAGTGATCAAATAGAGACATCTCCACTTCATCAGGAAGCTCGCTGAGATAATCTTCTTGCTCTTGATCTTTAACAGAGGTTTCTAAATTGGATGGTGACATAAATATAAATATATCGGCAAAAAAGGAGCTTATTATCTAAGGCGATCGTAGAACTAGTTTTGATAATTATATCTTCCCCATCTCCTATTTTCTCAAATAGACTCACCAGGTACTCACAATGCCTTCGCCTTTATCTACTGCATCTATAATTACAGTTTCGAGGGTGCGTTACATTTCATTAACGCAGCCGACAAGGAAGGCGATCGCCCTCTTCGATCACCTTCCTTGACCTAATTCACCCTTTAGTGATTTGCTCTGAGTGATAATTAATTAAGGTGCATTAGACTTCTTTAATGCACCCTACAAGATCAGCGATCACTGCACTACAAGACTGCACTACAAGAGCCTCGATCGCGTTATCAAAAAGTCTCGCTATATTCCCAAGCGGTTAGTGCCGAAGGTGAAGAGGATGAATCAGGAGAAAGTAGCAGTTGAAGAGATACTTTCATGTTTTGAGGAATAGAAGTAAGAGGAAAAAGTGAACTTTGTAGTAGCGACTATACACTGTTACGGGTGAACGAAAAAAGGTGTGGCAGTTAAACAATAGAGAAGTAACGAGTAACGAGTAACGAGTAACGAGTAACGAGTAACGAGTAACGAGTAACGAGTATTACGAGTAACGAGTAAATACTTATTACATTACTTATTACTCATTACTTAAACAACGCGAAAATTAATTGTTGCCACCGTAAATTTCGCTCACCCCACTGTTACCTGATGACAACACAGCAGGCGATCGCCCGTGAATAATAGAGCGATCGCGCTTTCACCAATCTGTAATATTAAGAAAAAAGATCGACTGGGCATTTCCACTCATGGTGTTAATAGTATTACAGGAGAACTAATTTTGAAGCTAAAAGTCAATCTATGGGAAGTGTAAATGAGTGAAATTCCTCTCTGTAGCATCGTAATTTCAGCCCAAGTTCCCACAGATGAAATAGAGTCTTTGGAAACAATCCTGCGGATGAATTCTCTCCAGGTACAGAAGTCAGCAAGTCGAGTAGTAGGTGTAGATGACATAGTTTTTCTCGCCACAGTAGCTGGCGGGTTGGCAGCAACAGCTAATTTAATAGAATATGGCATTAAAGCCGCTAAAGTGATTAATGATTGGCGGCGAGAACTGCGCTCAAAAGGAATAGAACCAGAAGGTAGGTTAGAGCATCCCACTCGTCCTCCCCTAGATCTTAATGAGGCATCTGATGAGGAGATAGATGAATGGTTTCCTCACGAGTAGCTGTCGGAGTTCCTATAAAGCCAGGGGTAGAATCAGTTACTGAACAAGATAATAGCTTCAGTAATCAAATTATGATCTTGTTTTCAGCCCCTCTACTCAATGAAGACTTATCACCAGTAGAGAATTTATCAATTCAAAAAGAAATTGAAGCGGTAGCAAGAGTATTAGAAGAGATACGTCAGCCGATAGCAGTGGAAATAGTAGTTAAAGTAGCTACCGCACAAACGCTACAAGATGTATTGGCTAGTCGTGTCAAACCACTGATCATTCATTTTATAGGTCATGGCACGAGAGAGGGTGATGGTACAGCCTTGGTGCTAGAAGATGAAGTGGGAATGACTCGTGCTTTGAGTGAAGAAGAGTTAGAGATCGCTTTATCAAATCAGAAGCAAGCACCCTGTCAATTAGCATTATTGAATGCTTGTCATTCATCCAAGTTAGCTCAAGCTTTTGTAGAAGCAAAAGTAGCTCATGTAATTGCAGTTAATGCTGAAGATCAGATTCTAGATATAGCAGCTCGATGTTTTTCACGACGACTTTATCAAGCATTATTCAATCAGGATGCGATCGCTGATGGTTTTTTAGTGAGTCGGAATGCAGTTAAACTCAATGATCAATTAAAGAAGCTGTTTAACTCTAAGACTTTTAAGCAAGGAGTTAATTTTGATGAAGCCTTTAAATTTCAATTACTACCCCGAGTAGCCCATAATCAACCGCTGATTATAGAACCAGCCGATTCTCATCAGGTTATCCGTCATCAATGGTCTAAACATAACCTACCTGCTGAAGACCCGAAATTTGTCGGACGCAGACAAGAAATACACCAAGTAGTAAAGGTTTTGGCAGAGTCAGATAATCGCTGTATCGCCCTACATGGCATGGGAGGAATGGGTAAAACCGTTTTAGCCTATGCTATTGGTCGGTGGTTACATGAGAGAAACCGCTTTCGGGATGGAGTTTGGTTGATTAGTTTACGAGATACGGAGTCAGTCGGAACGCTAATTACCACAGTTCAACAAGAGCTTGAATTAAGGAGTTTTGCTTTAAAGAGAGAGTTAAGGGATAGTCGCATCTTATTGATTCTCGATGATTTGGATAGATTGATTGAGAAAGAACCAAATGAACTAATTGACCTGTTAAATTCCCTTATAGAGCAATGTCCTAATCTAAGACTGTTGTTAACTTCCCGCCCTGCACTAGTAAGGGACATTCTTTATTGTCATCAAGAAGAAGTTCGTAGCATGGGAGCGTCGGAAACAAGAGAGATCTTTAGAAAGTATGCACCGTCAGAGGAACAATGGGGGCTAGATGAGGAATCTGAAGCTGATTTTAATCTTTTGGTGCGGTTTCTCGATGGTTATCCCCTACCCATTAAATTAGCAGCATCCTACATGGTAGAAAATCAATACACTCTCAAGATGCTGCGTGAAGACTTGGTGACTGAACCACTAGAAATACTTGATTCTTATTCTCCTGAAGCAAGAAAAGAAAGAAGTCTGCGGATAACTTTAGAGCGTTCCTTTGAGATGTTGTCAGTAGACGCTCAAGATCTATTTCCTTTATTATTTTTCTTTCCCAGTGGTTTGAGTCGGGATTTGGCGATAAATATTTGGGGCAGAAATGGTAACAGGGCTGTGTTGGAATTGTTTAAGTTTTCTATGGCGGAAAAATCCCCTACAGCATCGGATTGGCGCGTAACTTTACCCGAACCAGCACGGAGTTACGCCGAAAGTAAATTACAGCAAGGAAGAGGAATTGACTATCTTGCTCCTCAAGTGTTGGATTTCTATCATGGTGATTTCTGTGACGAAGTTCTTCAGCTAGGAGAGAGCAAAAAAAGACAACAACTTCTGCAAGAAAATTCTAATTTAATCTTGTTTCTCCAATGGGGTTATGAGCAGGAAAGGAGTTCAGATGGAATCTGTCGCAGTGCTAGAATTACAGCCTCATTAAGTCCTTATTGGCGTTGGATTGAAGCGAACCAAGATCCATTGCATAGATTGAATTTAGCATTAGCAGCAGCCCAAAGAAATCAGGATAAAAAGGGAGCAAGTTTAGTTGCAAATGCGATCGCTGCTTTGGCTTCTAGAGGAGAATTTAAAGATGTTCAAACTTTGGGACAAGAAAGTGCAATATCTTACACCGAAGATTTGGGTAATGAAATCGAATTAGAGATGATTGCTATCCCTAGTGGCACATTTATGATGGGTTCACCATCAGGTGAAGGGAGAGATACTGAAAAACCGCAACATAAGGTGACTGTTCAAGCCTTCTACATGGGTAAATATCCAGTCACTCAGGCACAGTATCAACAAGTAATGGGTACAAATCCCTCCAACTTCCAAGGTGATGATCAGCGACCCGTAGAGTGTGTTTCTTGGGACGATGCAGTCGAGTTTTGCCAAAGGTTATCAAAACAGACAGGACAAGAATATCGGCTACCGACTGAAGCAGAATGGGAATATGCTTGTCGGGCTGGAACAACTACCCAATATTATCCATATTTTTTTGGTGAGAACATTACAGAGCAACTAGCCAATTACGGCAGAAACGTTGGTGAAACCACCGCTGTAGGAAAATATCCACCTAATGCCTTTGGTTTATACGATATGCACGGCAATGTCTGGGAATGGTGTCAAGATGATTGGTATGGTAACTATGAAGATGCGCCAATTGATGGCAGTGCAAGGCTTTTAGATAAAAATAGTATAAAAGTACTGCGGGGCGGTTCCTGGATCTATCGTCCAGGACTCTGCCGCTCCGCTTCCCGCCTCGACGTCATCCGCCGCGACAACCGCGTCAACTATATCGGTTTTCGGGTAGTGTGCGGGTTCGGGAGAACATAATCCTCTGCTCTCTTACCCTTTTGCCCTTTGGCTCGGAAAAATTTTTACTCCTATGTAATACAAATAGTATTTTATATACTACAAGCTAAAGAAGCTGTCAAAGGTTTAACATTAAAACCCCCAGCTTCTAAGAGAGTGCTCACGGATAATGCTTCGCGATCGCTCTTAAGATAGAGAGCGATCAAGAGCGATCGCGAATTCTTAAGCCGCCGTTGATTCCTTATCGTTATCGGGTGATGGTTCTTTCTTTTTCTTCTCGAAGACTTGTAGTCCTGCCCCTTCCAGTTCAATCACTCCATCAGCAGAAATGCTCTTAATCTTTCCTGAAAGCGCACCTACCCACTCTTCAAACTCATCCATCTTAGCCACCTGTTTTTTCAAGGTTTTACGGTTAACTTCGGCTTTAACGGTAACGTTGTTTTCTCCTTGGATTTCCACCGTGACTTTTTTTCCTTCAGTGGGCAATTCTGGTTGCTCGCTGAACTTAATAGTAATTTCGGGAATTCTGCCAGTAATCATAATGCTATCGGTAATCTCACGCTTAATTTAGGCTACTATCATTCGCGAAAGATACCTGTAATCTTTAGATTCATTTAGGGATATTGGTGATCGAGCGTGACAACTTTCATCTTTTCTTTTCTGAAGGGCGGTACGCTTCGCGATGCCAGAGGCTTATCGCTCTTCGTGAAGAAGAGTAAATATATTCCCAAAAACAAAAAGCTAGTACAGCCTCAACAGAAAATCGACATAGCCCAGGACTATGCCGATCGCGATCAAGAGAATAAACTCGTATATCTTCACTTCGAGAAATGAAACTAGTAAGTCACCTTGCGCCTTGTTCTTTAATTCGATCAGCGAGCCATGTCTTGATAACCGCCTCTCTCGCAATACCTAAGCGCGCAGCTTCTTCATCCAAGCTTTGAACCATCCATGAAGGCATATCAAGATTAATATTTTCTTTTTTTTGCTTAATGTTGACTCGCTCTGCTTTTGAGAGATCGAAATGTTCTAAAATACTCTCTTGATTATCATCAAATTTACGATCCAGTTCATTAGCTTTCATAAGCTCTGATCTCCTCTTTTCTTGCTTTTCTCTGGATCGTATTCAAAGTTCATCAATTCTTCGGGCTGGAGAATCTCCCTTTCAGCGATGAGTAGTTTACTCTCTTAACACATAGCCAACTCCCCGCACAGTTTGAATCAGGCGGGGTTCTTGTTGCTGCTCTAATTTGAGACGGAGATAGCGGACGTAGACCTCGATAATATTAGAGTCCCCCATAAAATCATACCCCCAGACTCGCTCTAAAATCTGGTCGCGGGTTAGTACCTGGCGAGGATGGGAGAGTAAGTACTCTAAGAGATCAAATTCTTTGGCGGTTAATTCAATTGAGCGTTGACCACGAAATATCTCACGAGTAGAACGATTCAGGGTCAGATCGCTAAACTGTAAGAGGTCTACTTCTTCTTCCGTATCGCGTCGCAAATTAGCCCGCACCCTTGCCAGTAATTCTTCGATGCTAAAGGGTTTGATCACATAATCATCGGCACCTGCATCCAAACCCGCAACGCGATCGCTCACTTCATCTTTAGCGGTGAGTAGAATAATGGGAACTTTATCTCCTGTTTGACGCAGACGACGACAAATTTCAGGTCCCGATATCCCAGGAAGCATCCAATCAAGCAGAATTAAGTCAGGCTTTATCTCTCTGGCAGCAGACAACCCCGAAAAGCCATCAACCGTATGAGTAACCTGGTATTGTTCAAACTCTAGTTCCAGCTTAATGAATTGAGCTAACTTGGCTTCATCTTCTACCACTAAAATATGTGATGTCATAACCTGTCAGTAGTCAGTAGTCAGTAATTATTTACTTATTCTTTGGTAATCTCAGAGCAGTGGTGGAATTAATCGGACCGAGAATTTTATTGAGATCGCGCAATTGTTCTGCTGTTCCCATACAAATAAAGGCATCTCGTTCTAAGATTTGAGTTTCTCCCGTTGGTCCGGCAATCAAATTACCATCGAAACGGCGAATTGCTAACACCAACGCTCCCGTCTGCGATCGCAGTTTAGCTTCTCTGAGAGTTTTACCGACAAAAGGGCAAGCCTCGGAGTCAATCAGAAATTCTTCCAGATAGTAAGAACGATTCGACCCTGTAATAATACCATCAACGAAATCCATCACCTGGGGTCTTAAGGCTGCTGCTGCGAGTCTCTTGCCTCCAGTAATATAGGGAGAAACCACGGCATCTGCTCCTGCACGCTGGAGTTTTTGAACTGCTTCTTCATTACTGGCACGAGCGATCGCTCTAATACGGGGATTTAGGGTCTTGGCTGACAAGACCGTATAAAGATTTTCGGCATCTGAAGGTAGTGCTGTTACTAAACAAGTCGCCTGATCAATCTTGGCACGTATCAGAGATTCATCCAGAGTTGCATCTCCCAAAATTACCGTATAACCTAGCTGTTTAATTTCTTCTACTTCTTCGAGATCGTCGTCAATAATGATAAAGGGAATACCCTCAGCAAAAAATTCTTGGGCGACATGACGACCTGTCCGCCCAAAACCACATACTATGTAATGTTGATCTAAAGATTCAATCAAACTCTTCTCCTGTCTTAGTTTGATTCCTTCCTGAAAATACCCTTGAATTAGGGCTTCTGTAAAACGATTGACAATATAACCAATGGTCAGCAAGCCCATTAAGATTAAGGCTACGGTAAATAATCGCCCCCTTTCTCCCAGTGGTCGTACCTCAGAAAACCCTACTGTCGATAGGGTAATCACAGTCATATAGGCTGATTCAGCAAAAGTCCACTTTTCGACTAACCAATACCAAAAAGTACCAACTAGTACAATGCTAGCTAATACGACACCACCCCTGATTAACTCCTTGCGTAAACGACCATATTTTTCCTCAAAGGTGTAACTATACATTCAAAATTTGGTGCTGACTTTGACAATATTATGATCACAGTTGTGCCTAAAATTAATTACATTAAGATTAAGGGTGGTTTAAAACAACCCAATCGCAGTAATATCGAATGACAACTGTCATTTTAAATGTATTTTTCGGAAAATATAAATTTTACCCAGGAGTAACCTGTGATTCAATCCACAATTATAGAAAATTCCTTAACTAAATCTGATACCGCTGAATTTGACCGTGATCGCTTTGATAGTAGCGTAATGCAAACCTATGGTCGTTTTCCCATTGCGATCGAAAGAGGTGCAGGCTGTCGTCTTTGGGATACAGATGGGAAAGAATATCTCGATTTTGTGGCTGGGATTGCTACCTGTACTTTGGGTCATGCCCATCCTGCCTTGATTGCTGCGGTAACAGAGCAAATTAAGAAGCTACATCATGTTTCTAATCTGTACTATATTCCTGAACAAGGACAGCTTGCAGAATGGCTAGTTAATCATTCCTGCATGGATAAAGTATTTTTCTTCGGAACCGCGGGGCGGCAGCCACCCAGCACAACAAACCAATGAGAAAAAACACACCCCCAACTAGGCCAGGGAGAGAAAAAAAAACCATCCTTCCGACAGATAAATTTAGCCGGGCCGGTCCCCCCGCCCCTCTCGCCGCTGCCGGCCAAGAGAAACACCAAAAAAAACAAAACCCTACACCACGACGAGGCGCCGCCCACGTAAATTAAAATAATAGTACAGCAGAGACGCCGCCACCCTCGACGGCGCCGCCGGCACGGCACGGCGAGTGGTAGGAATTATCATCGGACAGCCAGGGGACGGCGGGGGGCGCCGGGGGGGGAAGACTACGAACAACCGGCGCCACAACAACACTATGCTAGTATTTGGGGGGGGGCGGGGGGGGGGCGGCAGACGCGGGGAAACAGGCACAACGGAGAACTGAGGGGACAAGCAAAAACCCAATACACACCCCTACGCCAAGCAGCCCAAGGCGCCCGCCCGACGCCCCCGCCGCGCAGCCCCCTGGAGCCCCTGGGCCCCCACGCACACACCAACCATGCAAGCACCGCCGCGGGAGCCCCCCCGGCCCGGCCGCCGCACGACCGAAAACACACACAACAAACAACAAACACTGCGCAAAAAACAACAAACAAAAAACACCCAGGCCAAAAACACCACAACCCCACAACAAAACCGCCCTGGGGCGGGGGGCGGGGACGGAATTACACACCACAACAAAACAAACCTCCATATCAATAAAGCCCCCAAAACGCCCACACCACACCCCACCCCTCCAGCACCCCCCCGCACGGCCCCCCCACCCCCGCGGTGCCCCCCCCCCAAGAGTCCACCGGCGAAAAAAAAACCACAATATAACCAAAAAAATACAAACTAAATAAAAAATATATAATAATCAATTACAATTATAAATAATTTAAAAAATAAATAATATAATAAACAATCATAAAATTTAAAATAAATAATATAAATTAAAAAAATATTTAAAATACAAAAAATATCAAAATTACTTCAAAACAATTATATAGACATACAAATACACACAACCCAACACCAAAACACCCACAAATATTAATTATATACAACACAGACCACAACCACCCGAAACGACACGCACCGCAAAAACAAACCAAATACCAAAAATCTAAAACACATAAATATCAGTTAAGGGTGATAAACAAACCAACGACCCGGGTACAACCCCACCAAAACTCAGCAAAAAAAAGTTATAAAAGAGATGAGATAATACGAGCAAAAATATAACGGGGCAACAAAAAAACCCCCAGACCCCAACGAATAAAAAATAAAAAAATTAATAATTAAATATTATTTTTAAAATATGTATATTATGATATTAATAATTAATATAATTAAAAAAAATAGAAAGAATAAATAAAATATAAAATAAAAAATAATAATATAAAAATTAAAAAAAATATAAAATTAAATTTTTTAATATTAAAAAAAAAATATAAAAAAAATATAAAAAAATAAAAGTGGAAGGATATTAAATAATATTAAAATAATACTTCAAAATAGAACAAAAAAAAAATAATAATTAAAATGAATAAAAAAAAAAAAAAAATAGAACTAAACTAAAATTTTAATAATAAAATAATTAATGTTATAAAAAATAAAATAATATAAAAATAAAAAAAAAATATAAGAAAAAATAACAATAATTATAATATTTTTGTTATAATTTTTTTTATATTTAGCTACACCTCGGTTGTGTTTGGGTAAAGGTTAAAGGGAAAAGGGAAAAGGGGAAAGATCGTACCTCACTCATCTGAGAAACGCTATAAATTTGCAGTACTTAATAACTAATAACTAACAGCTAATATTAACTATCTAGATTTTGTTCCCCTGTTTCAATTTCAGCGATTTTTTCTTTAGTTAAACGGTGTTCTCTCTCCAGAGTTTCCAGAATAAAATCGGGTAACTGTGCTGA
The DNA here is from genome assembly GCA_942490675.1 of Cyanobacteriota bacterium. Lineage (GTDB taxonomy): Bacteria > Cyanobacteriota > Cyanobacteriia > Cyanobacteriales > Xenococcaceae > Waterburya. Next base: position 178,348 of record CALNYB010000010.1, read on the forward strand.
TCTTGCTAAAGCCAGTTCAAAATTTTCCACCGCTTCTGCCAAAACCTGAGTACTGTTTTCCTGTTTGCCAATTTTCCGTAGAATTTGCCCCTTAAGATAATAGTGTTCTGGGTTGTCTGGCGCAGTTTCAAGGGCTTTGTCAGCGTATTTCAGAGCTTTATTATATTCTTTTAAATCACGATAGGCTACGGCTAGACCTCTTTCAACCAAGTAATTTGGTGCAGCATAACTTTCAAAGCGGGCGATCGCTTGATCTGGACTAGAGAATGGTAGGTTCACCGCTAACAACAAATCCATATAGCCTTTAATCAGATTTAATTCGGGATCACCGGGATCGCTATCTTCCGCGCGATCTAGATATTTGAATACTAATTGCAGCTTATTAATAGCGGCTAATGCCCCTTCTTTTTCGTAGATATAAGCTCCATCCAAAAAATGACCTACTCCTAGATAAAGATTGCCTCTAACAGGATCGCTTTCACTTAGTAATTGAGCAGACTCTAAGGTTTTTACAGCATACTTTTTGATGTTCTCCCAATCTTTTTCGGTATAGGCTAAGGAAGCAAGCATGGCATGAGCAAGAGGTTCATCTGGTTCTTCAGATTCAGCCTTATTGAGTTCTTCACTAACGGTTTTATAATCTCCTTCCAAGAAAATAGTCTTAAAGGCTTTCTCCGTATGTTTACCAATATTACGAGAATCTTTTTCGCGAAAGGGATCTTTTGCCCAGGCAGAACTATTACTTAAACTAACAATCATAGTAATAGTCAAAGAAATAGCTAATATCGTTTGTTTAAAGTTAAAGTTATTTTTTGAGCCAATAAATTTAGTTGTACGATTCATTTTGCTTAGTTATAGTTGATAGCAAGATTTATAAAAAAAATGGACGTATACAGTAATAATCTAGTTCCTGAAGGCTATAAAAATATTATTATTAATATAGCTAATTAATATAGGTAATTATAAATTCATGGTTACTTAATTTAAGCGCCTATAAGCCTATAATTAAATAATGAAACTCTAGGTTATTGCATAATGCTCCGTCTGCAAAATTTAATTTATCATCCTGCTGCTACTCCTCAACCGATTCTAAACAATATTAATCTAGAGCTACCAGCACAAAAGCTGGGGTTAATTGTGGGAGCAAGTGGCTCAGGCAAAACTACGATCTTAGAAATTTTGGCAGGATTAGCAGAGCCGACTAAAGGGAAAATCTATTGGCGTACTAAGCAACTAACAGATTTAGAATTACAGCAGCTTGCGGGATTAGTGTTTCAGTTTCCTGAACGGCATTTTTGTGGTGGTACGGTATTAGAAGAATTACGCTTGGGTCATCCTGAATTAGACATAAAAAGAGTCAGAGATGCTTTAAGCGAGGTAGGATTAGAGGATATATCCTTAAAGTTATCTCCTCATGCTCTTAGCGGAGGGCAACAACGTCGCCTAGCCTTGGCAGTACAGTTAATTCGTCAGCCTAATGTGTTGATGTTAGATGAGCCTACAGCGGGACTAGATTGGTCAATGCGGATTCAGCTAGCCAAACTATTAGCCAAATTAAAACAGCACTGGACGCTGCTGGTAGTGACTCATGACCCTGGAGAATTAATTGAAATAGCCGATCGCTGTTGGGCAATTGATCAGGGAGTTCTACAATCGATTGAGCCAACCGCCTTGAACCGATAATTTTATAAGCCTATGAGCCAGATTAAAATTAATACACTGCCCCAGATGAAAGAGGTTTGGTCACAAACTCTTAATTGGCAACCAAGCGATACCCAAGAGCAATTATTTCAGCAGGTATATCAAGAGGTTATCGAGGGAAATCGCCGACAAAATTTGACTCGTATCACCTCACCAGAAGAGTTTTGGGAAAAACATCTTTGGGATTCTCTATCGGGGATAGTTGGTTTACCAGAAGATATCCTAACTAAAAAATTACAAATTATCGACGTTGGTACGGGGGCGGGTTTTCCTGGGATTCCCCTAGCGATCGCTTTTCCCCAATGGCGGATAACTTTACTGGATTCTACCCTGAAAAAAATTGCCTTTGTTAATGACCTCATTGCGAAACTCAACCTTGATAATGCCACAGGAATTGTGGCACGGGCGGAGGCTTTGGGTAGAGTGCCAGGCGATCGCGCCAGCTATGATTTAGCCTTAGTCAGAGCGGTGAGTAAATCTTCTGTCTGCGCTGAATATAGTCTACCGTTTGTTAAAAAAGGTGGATTAGCGATTCTTTATCGGGGGCATTGGAGTGAAGCGGATACGGCAAGTCTAGCATCGGCGGTGACTAAGTTAGGCAGCAAAATCGAATTGATTCATCCTTGGGAGACTCCTCTGAGTAGGGGAGTACGGCATTGTATTTATTTACGCAAACATTCTGCTACTCCGAAAAAATTTCCTCGTGCTGTCGGTATACCTGATAAACAACCACTTTAAACTTTATTTAACTAAAATGTCAGGCTAAGTCCCACCCTATAAACGAGGCGGATACATCGAACCTTTGGGTGAGTACCGCCAATGTTTTAGGGTTGGGATACAGCCCGACCAATAAACAAACCACGGAGTACAGCATTGCTCTACCGTTTCAACTCTTACATGGTAGAATATTGCAATGATCCTAAACTACACCTATAGATTATACCCTGATGCCCAACAAGTCGAACTACTCAACGAGTGGCTCGAAACTTGTCGCCTCAGCTATAACTATGCACTACGGGAACTGAAAGACTGGATTGCCAGTCGCAAGTGTCCCATAGACAGATGTAGCTTGGAATCAGAATACATCATGGCTGCGGACTATCCGTTTCCTGGATATCACCAACAGCAAAACAACCTACCTAAAGCGAAAAAGAAGTTTCCTCGGCTTAAAGCCGCGCCCTCTCAGGTGCTTCAAACCAATATTAGGAGACTGCACGACGGATGGGATTTCTTTCAGAAGCGGGGATCTGGCTTTCCTCGATTCAAGAAGTATGGACAAATGAAGTCCGTCTTGTTTCCTCAGTTCAAGTCCAACCCTTTGTCTGACTGGCAGGTTCAACTACCTAAGCTAGGGAAGGTAAGGATTAACCTGCACCGACCAATACCACAAAGGACTTGTCCGCATGTAGGATTTGTGGTCAAACAAGTCAGGGTAGTCAAAAAAGCAGTAGGTTGGTTTGCGGTGTTAGCCATACAATCGGATATGGAACTCAAGAGTCCAGTACCTCATGGTCATACAATTGGTGTAGATGTCGGGTTGTTGTCTTATGTTGCAACCAGCGATGGATATACCGAAGCAAGACCTAAATTTTTCCAGACAGCCCATCGTCGGCTGAAAGTGCTACAAAAGCGTCTGTCGAGAAAAATGAAGGGAGGAAAAAACTATGAGAAAGCGAGAGTCAAAGTAGCCAAGCAACATAACCACATCGGGTTCAAGCGCACAGATTATCAGTTCAAGTTAGCCCATAAGCTATGCGATCTGGCAGATACAATCTATGTAGAGGATTGTGACTTCCGTATCATGGCAAAAGGGATGCTAGGCAAGCACACTATTGATGCTAGCTTTGGGCAGTTACGTTCAATATTAGAGTATGTAGCCACAAAAAGAGATGTGTTTGTCGGTCGGGTTGACCATAGAGGCACGTCTCAAACTTGTCCTAACTGTCGTACAGCAGTCAAGAAAGATCTAAGTGTAAGACGGCATGAATGCCGTGAGTGCGGTTATGTTGTGGATCGAGATATTGCCTCTGGACAGGAAATCTGTAACCGAGGGGAAGAAACGTATCGGGGGACTCCCGAAAAGCAAGAAATTGGCTCTCAAGTCGTACTGTCGGGGAACTTGGTTCTAGATAAGTGGCGCAACTTACCGCAAGGTAATAGGAGAGCAAAATCCATTAGCAATAATGGAAGCCCGCGTTGTATGCGATAGCATCAACGTCGGGAGGATGTCACAAAACTTTAAAAGATAAAGCAGATATCAACATGAATATTGAACAGTTAAACGCTGATTATGGCATTTCTAATAAAGTGAAATTTGTTGAGGGGGAGGGAGGTTTTCCTCTGATAGAAGTAAGTAATGAATATGCCCAGGCTACTATCTCAGTTTATGCAGGACATATATTGTCTTTTAAGCCTGTTAACCAACAAGAAGATGTAATCTTTCTGAGTAGCAAAGTCGATTATCAGTCGGGCAAAGCAATCAGAGGTGGAACGCCGATTTGTTGGCCCTGGTTTGGACCCGATCCTGAAGCAAAAGGTCGCCCTAATCATGGTTTTGTGCGTAATCGTCTGTGGCAAATGCGAGATGCGATCGCCACCCAAGACGGCGCAACTAAGATCACCATGGGGTTAGTAGATACACCAGAGACGAGAAAAATTTGGGACTATAGTTTTGACTTGGCGATCGCCATTACCGTTGGTAGTGTTTTAACAGTGGAATTGATTACCCGCAACACAGGAGAACAGCCTTTTACCATTACTCAGGCTTTGCATACTTATTTCAAGATTGGGGATATTAATCAAGTAGCAGTATTAGGTCTTCAAGATCAAGAATATCTGGATAAAGTTGATGGTGGTAAGCAAAAAACCCAAACTGGCGAGGTTACTTTTTCGGGAGAGTGCGATCGCATTTATTTGGATGTTCAACCAGAATTAGTTATTGAGGATCGGCTATTAAACAGAAAAATCAGGGTTACTGCTACTAATAGCAAAACGGCAATTGTCTGGAATCCTGGGGCAGATGTCGCCGCAAAAATGGCTGATTTGGGCGATCGAGATTACGAAAATTTTGTCTGTTTGGAAACAGCCAATGCTGCCAATGAAATAATTGAGGTGAGTGCGGGGAATCAATATATACTGACTTCTCAGTATGCCTCAAAATAGCCTCAGTTCGGGTTAAGACAATTAATTGCTTAGGGTAGCGATTAGCTTTCCAACTTTTATTCATAGGTTAGAAAAAGTTAGAATTAATCGAGAAGTAAATTCCATCTTCCTGTAAAGAATTTTTGTCCCCTTCTAGGGATCTTAAAGGAATACCCCAATCGAGACGGGCATTAAAATTAGTTCCCATAGAGAAATTTAAGCCAACACCCAGAGAAGGCAAGGTAGCATTACTAATTTCCACATCATCACTGTTCCAAACAGTCCCCACATCAAAGAAAGGAGCAATTTGCACCAAACCATCAACTTTTTTAAATCGTAGAACAGGGATACGCATCTCTGCTGAGGCAAACAAGCCGTTATCTCCTAAGCTAAGATCCTGGCGATAACCTCTGGCACTATTGAAACCACCCAACCTAAATTGTTCTAGAGGTACTAAACTTCCTCCTGCTATCTGGGCATCTCCTCGCAACAGAAATAAAAAGTCTTTATCTAACTGTCTTATCCATTGCCCCTGCCCGCGCCAAGCCAGAAAAGTACTGTCAGGATCGCCATCATCATTAATTGTGGGGTTGAGTACATCTACTCCTAGACTAAACTGAGAACGCAAAGCCAACACCGATTTATCGTTGCGATTGACAAATTCTTGGAATAATCTCACGGCACTAATTCTAGTTTCTCCATCCTCATTAGCACCACGGGATAGCTGGAAGCTGTCGTCCAATAGAAAAGTTTCGCTTTCAGTACGGGTTAAGCTCATGCCGAGGACAAACTCTTTGGTTGGTTTTAAAACTATAGGTTGGCGTAAACTTAGCTCGTAATAGCGAGATTTAGATTCAATATCGATCGGCGAAAAAGGTTCTTCAATTACATTATTAGAATTGATACCATAAGCCGCTCTGATTGTGCCATTTTTAGAGTTTATCGGTAATCCATAGGCAAAATCGAAAGCATTACTACCTTCTGTATTGGCATAGTCGAAGTTGAATTGATCGCCAAATCCCAACAGATTGCCGTGATTAAGCTCAACTGATCTTTGGTTAGCGCCGACGCTAGGAGATCTACGGTTGTCAAAGCTAGTGCCAACATTAAAGACATCCGCCTCTTTAATTTTGATATCAAGCAGGCTAGTTCCTGGACGAATACCTGCGGATAGTTCCGCCGAGACATTATCAATTAAGGGATCGAGCCGGAGTAACTGTAGAGCAGATAGCAAACTATCAACGTTAATGGGCTTACCTGCTGCTTTTTCTATGCGAGAGGAAACATAGTTTTCCGATAAATGCTCTGTTCCAGAAACGTTAATTTCCTCTAGTTTTCCTTCTAAGACGGCAATTTGAACCGTGCCATTATCTAATTCTTGCGGGGGAATATAGGCTCCCGAACTGACATATCCTTTTTTTGTGTAGAATTTGGTAATAGCACTTCTAGCTTGGAATAGTTCGGATAAGGTTAGGGGGCGGTTACGATAAGACTTTACTACTTGATTTAGCTCTTTGGGGCTGAAAACGCTGCTGCCAACTACATCAAAGTTTTTGACCACAATCTGTTTAGGAATATCATTAGCATCCTTGGCTACAATTAGATTCTCGTTGAAGTTGCCTTCTGGAGTAGATATTTCGGCTTGAGACAATAACTGAGGATGTTGCAGAGATCGTGGTAAATTAAGCTGTAGTTCTGGGGTCTGAATTGTTGACTCAGCTTCAGGCAAAGATATTGTCAGCAAGTTTGAAGAGTCGTGGTTAGAAGCTTGAAGAGGACTTGTTTCTTCTGCGATCAGTGGCTGTAATCCTGAAAGTGTACTGGCGATCGCTATGAATGGGATAGACAAGACAGGTAGATTAGCTTTATTTAAGTCATTCAAGCTTAACTTTCGCCAAATATTATCTGGAGTCAACATATTACTTAACCACTATTTTTTGAGAGAACCACGTCTCTAAAGTTCCCAAAAATATCTCAATAAGTAACATTGGTTATAAGAAGCAAATCAAAAAAGATTACTGAATCGGTGTTCTAAAGGGTTTTCCCGTCAGCTAAAATAGCGCGATCGCGACCTTGTTCTTTCGCTTGATATAAGGCTTGATCGGCAATTAGAATCAGCTGTTCAGGGTCAGATACATTACTCATACTCGTACTGACTACTCCACAACTGAGACTGACATATTTACTAACCTGAGAACTGGAATGAGGAATTCGCTGAGATCTCACACTTTTGCCAATTCTTGCTGCTACTGTTAGCGCTGATTTTGCGTCGGTATTTGATAAGACAATTACAAACTCTTCTCCTCCATAACGCGCTGCCAAATCGTTAGCACGAGCAGTCTTATAAATAGCTTGAGCTACCTGCTTGAGACACATATCTCCAGCTTGATGACCGTAAGTATCATTGTATTTTTTGAAATAGTCAATATCGCAAAGAATCAAAGATATATACTGCCCATTTTTTTGACACTGCTGCCATTGCTGTTGCAGATATAAATCAAAATATCTACGGTTAGGTATTTGAGTTAGACCATCAATATAAACTAGTTTTTTCTGACTTTGATTGTAATAACTGCTGACGGTTATGGTTGAGAAAACTAGAGAGAATCCAGCAGTAATCGCTGGTAGCCACCAACCAGACAAAAATAACAGATAACTACTACCTAATAAAATTGCTTCTGGTAATACTAGACATAATGCGGTTGATCTGACCAAAGAAAGTAAATCTCTGTTGAGCAGAGAATTACGACTGAGTATAGTCCAGGTAAAGATTGAACCTCCAGAAGTCCAAGCAAAAACCCAAAGCCATTCCAGAGGTTCGTTAATAGTTTTGAGAGCTGTTCGTCCTTCTAAAGCCTCATTTATTATTTGACTAGTAAGATTGGCGTGAATAAAAATTCCTGGTAGATATTCAGATTCAACTTTACTGTAGGGTGTGGCAAAAAAATCATTGAGGCTATGAGCAACTGAACCCACCAACACGAGACGATCTCGCATCAAGTCTGGAGGTATCTTGCCGTTAAGGACATCTAGCATAGATATTTGGTCAAAACTATCTTCTGTGCCACGAAAATTGAGCAAAATTTGAAAGCCACCAGTATCTGCATTAATATATCCACCATCATTGCTTTTTAACGAAGTGAATGTTGCCTGCCCCAGCGATCGCTGGTAACTATTTTTGACAGGCTCTAATTGAATACCTTCTTCTGCTAAGTACATTAAGGCTAGCCTGGTAGCAAGACCAAGTTTTACCTCACCATTTTTAAGTCTGATGGAAAGCAATCCTCGGCGTACCTTCCCATCTTTATCGACTAATAGATCTGCCAAAGCAGTTTGCTCTTGTTTTTCTAAAATTGGTAGTGAGGATATTGGTGTACCAATTACTTTTTCCACACCGATAACATTATGAGCAGAACGCAAGACATTTGCTAGTTCTTCTACTCCTGGCTCTACAGGAAAATCTCGATATATATCTAACCCGATAACTCTGGGTTGCTGCTGATTTATCTTAGTAATCAACTGGCTCAGAATGGTGTCTGAGATAGGCCACTGTCTAAGTTGTCTGAGATCTGAGTCACTGATCGTAACTACAGTAATTCTTGAATCTTTTGACTCTATAGGACGCAGACGAAACCATTGGTCTAATGTGAGCCATTCTATATTTTGAAACAATCCCAGATAGGTAGCTGCGATCGCTAATGCACAGGCGCAAAAAGCGATCACTAATATATCCCGTAATCTTTTGAGTTTATTGTTGAACTTAGGGTTAGTCACAAATTTAAGAATCGCTCTTAGGGATTTTTATTGTGGCTTCTAGTTTTTAGTTTGTCAGCTTATTACTTTTTGTAGTATTTTGCCTCCCTAAACTATTTGTTAGTCGGTTGATTGATATTTAAGGGAGCTTCTGCAACTTCGGCTAGTCCAACGGAGCTTAATAAATTTGACCAATTCAAAGCTAGATTTTGGTTGTTTGGTTGTGCTATTTTCAACTGTGCCAACGTTGCTAGCATTTCATACCAAAGACCAGTTTCACCATATAAAGCAGCATTATTCAAAGAAATATCATTATCCAAACGACTTTCAATCGCTGATGCCAGTTCAACTCGCTGGACTTGTCCCTGCACCATTGGGCTATCAGGCTGAAGTCGATCATCACACATAATTGCGATCGCCCATTGATAATTTTTGCCAACCTCTAAAGGGGGTGCATTTTCAGGAAGATTCAGACTGATTATTCCTCCTCTGTTAGCAATCGGCAAAATAGCTTGATAGTGATCTTGATTATTTTCCTCTCGCCAACTAAAAAACACTTTTTGCGCGTCAGTTTCAGGTAAATAAGCCAATATTGTGGGATGAGAAGCAGCCGTTAACCCTTGAGTTGAAGCAGGTAATAAAGCCGAAAACGGAATATCACCATATTCTAGCTGATTAACACATTGACTAATAGTACGAGAAGCCCCTCCTGTAGTCCTTTTGGGCATATCTTCAGCTGGAGGATCGAAAGTAACTTTAAATTGAGTCGATTGAGTCGGCATAGTAGAGAGATCGGAATCTGATTGAGCGATCGCCTGAATTTGCCAGATAGGGAGAATTGAAACACCTAGTGCAAAAAAGCCAAGAAAAGACTTGAACTTGGAAAATCTAAATTGACTAGGTTTATCTAAAGTAGAACTGTTGTGACTATTTAAATATTTAAATGAATTAAGCTTCATGATTTTATATTGAGTTTAGGATTACAATAATACATTTTTTTATATTATAAATTATTTTATTTGGATAAAAGGTATTTTAAATATAATCTTTTGAATAAGAAAAAATTGATATTATTCAGCATATATACTGACATTTTTTTGGCTATTAACTAGCTCAATTAAAAGATCATACTTAGATAATTTCGTTAGTAGTTAGTAGTTATAGCGTTTCTCGTATCCATGAGGTACACCTCGGTTGTGTTTGGGTAAAGGTTCAAGGGAAAAGGGGAAAGATCGTACCTCACTCATCTGAGAAACGCTATATACACACTTGTATTAGGACAATTATTACTCATTATGTTATCCCCATATGGGACGGGGACAAGTGCCCTTGTGGCTTGCACCAAACTAAGCGGTGTAAACCCTCGAATGGGTGTACTCATTACTCATTACTCATTACTCATTACTCATTATTAATTACTCATTACTCATTACTAATTACTCATTACTCATTACTAATTACTCATTACTCATTACTCATTATTAATTACTCATTACTCATTACTCTCATTACTCATTACTCATTATTAATTACTCATTACTCATTACTCATTACTAATGATTCGGACAGTTTTTTATCAAGAGTTTGAAAACCTCAATTTTCCGTCATAGATAAAATTAATTGAGGTATCTCAAACTCTTGATTTTTGATTTTTGTTGTTGTCAAAAAACTGTCCAGAGTATTGTTAAAGGTAAATTTGTTTTCAATGTTTACAACATTTTAGATTGCACTGGCATACGCAAAACCACTGCCATTGAGATTTAAAGTGCTATTCTTTTCCAAAATTGCAACTAAATCTTCATTGCGAGAAAGATGAATATCATCTCCTTGCTGCTGTTGTTGATAATCACCAGCTACACCATATAACTGAATTGTATCTACACCAGGAGTAAAGTCTTTGATAACTGCATAGTCTTGACTTCCGCCAGTAGCATAGTAAGCTTGATTAACATCTCCTAAGATAAAGGTATCTGCGCCAGCACCACCTTCGAGGACATCTCGTTCTAAGTAACCAGCAACTATTTCATCAGTACCATTGATCACATCATCACCTGCGCCACCGTAGATATTATCGTGACCACCATTACCGAATAGATTGTCATTGCCGCTAGCCGCGGTAGGTAATTTAATCTCAATGATGCCTCGGTTCAATAAATGTCCTTCTACATCATCCCATTGGTTGATCTCTGGAAGCCAATGATCTAAGATTCCGTAGTCTTGAGTTCCTGCTTGATCATTGGGTTCCCCAGGAGACCAATCGGTATAAATGCCATTGTTAGTTTGACCGACAACCCAGTTTGCAACTTCACCACTAGCCCATTTCCAGGTGCCTTCCGTTTCTGCATCCGATAAGCCAGTCCATAATAAATAATCGGGTGAGCCAAAAGTGTCTTTGAGCCATTGGTTCTCAGCAGCGTCGTTGATGGTGACTAGGTTCCCACCGATACTTTGGGCATAAGCTTGAGCATCATCCCAAGTCATTGCACTATCAGTGAGTAGATACTGACTACCATTGTAGATATCACCAGCAGGAATAGTAGACGACTTAATCTCGATGATACCTGGCAAAGATGCGTCGTTATTATAGTCACCCCATCCAGAATCGCTATTGTTAAAATTCATCCGCACATAGTCACTGTCAGTGCCACCACCGTTATTAGGTTCGTTAGGTACCCAGTTAGTGTAGGTAACAGCTTCACCACTAGCCCATTTAAAAGTACCTTCGGCATCTTTATCAGTGAAACCAGTCCAGAATTCACTGGTACCAAAAGTTTGTTTTAACCAGGTTTCTTCGGCAGCATCATTGATTGTAACCAAGTTACCACCAATACTTTCGGCATAAGCTTGAGCTTGCGACCAAGTCATGGCGGTATCTGTGACTAGATACTGACTACCATTGTAGATATCACCAGTAGGTGTAGAAACATTAGAACTTCCCTGATTAATATCGACTACTAAGCGAGGAGCAATGCTGCCTTCAGCCGAATAAAAATCAACGCCGTTACCATTACTCGTTGGCAGAAAAGCCCATCCCTGGTTGCTACTGGGATCTGCTTGCCAAGCTTGCAAACTAGCTGTTACATCAATGGTTAAGGTACCTACAAACACTTCGCCAGTAGTGGTAAATGGGTTAGTTGCGACTTCTACTCCATTGGTCTGAATACCATTATTTAGAGAGTTCCAGGTGTCAACTTCTGACCAGCTTTGCAACATGTTATAAACTTCAAGGCTACTACCCCAGTCAAAAACCTCTAATTCCAAAACCGCATAGTTGATCGTGTCATCCAGAGCAATTTGACCAGATTGGCTTCCAAAAATATCTTCAAACTTCAATAAAGCCTGGACTTCTCCTTCATCATCATTACCACCGAAGGCATCTATATTGAGCCAGGTATCACTGCCACGATAGGTATCGGCATGGGACTCCTCAATGTAAGTATCCACAGTGCCGTTGTAACCATTAACACCTTGTTGAAAAGTCAGTGTTCCAGGAGTATTGTTTGTAGTTGTAGTCGCAGTATAGCTACCAGCATAATCTCCATAAATTACGTCATTACCAGAATTACCGTAAACTTGGTCGTCTCCAGCACCACCAAAGATAGTATCGTTACCGCCAACACTAGACCAATCAATCTCGATAATGCCTTGTGAAGCCGCGCCATAATCAAGCACACTACTAACCCATTTTTGATTGTAGGCGTAGTTCATTGCTGCATAATGATGATAAGCAGTAGGTTGAAGATCAGTGCTAAACCAATTAGTGTAGGTGACCTCTTCACCACTAGCCCATTCCCACTGTCCTTCAACATCTTTATCTGTTAGACCTATCCAAAATATCTCATTACCAAAAGTAGTTTGTAACCAGGTTTCCTCAGCAGCATCGTTGATAGTAACTAAGTTACCACCATAACTTTCGGCTTCCGCTTGTGCTTCTGACCAAGTCAAACCAGGAGTGGTCAGGATATAACTAGTATGTCCGTAAGTGAAAGCACTATCTATCAAAGGAGCAGTAATATAGCTCGAATCATTTAACTCATTTTCTCCGAAGATAATATCGTTACCTTCCCCACCATCAATACCATCATTTCCAGCACCACCTTTTAAGATGTCGCTATTAACTCCCAAGTTTAAGTCAGAAAAATCTTCGTTATTCTGTTCGGGACTGGAATTATCATTAGAAGTGGGTGTTTCTTCAGATGTTGGTGTTTCCTCTGGAGTATTATTGGTAGGAATTGCTACAGGAACAAACTCAACATAGTCAATGTAACCTTTATCCTTATCATCTTCAATCGCACTCAGAGAGAAAGTATCACCAGTATTGATAGAGACATCATTAATCATGCGGAAGGTAAAGTTGCCAATTTCTGGATTATCTCCACCAAGGTCTTTAGTCAAAGACCAATTATCAATTTCTGTTCCTCCTAAGCTAGCAGAGAGCTGACCAGTACCTTTGACATCATGGTAGGCAACAATTACATTGTAAAGTCCAGTTTGTCCTCTAAACTCTGTGGTAAGAGTGGTATTAGAATTGTTTTTGATTAATCTGCCACTAGAAGCAAAATCTTCCTCTTGGAGATCGTAATCTCCTGTGACATTAAAATATTCGGCTTCAAATTTGACTGTGGCATTAGGATTGAAAGGTACGAATTCCAGAAAATCGAGGTAAACTTTGTCATCATTGTCATAGCGAATGCCTTCGATTTCTAAAACATCTCCTTGTTCGATGGTTATTCCATGAGCTAAAGTCCGAGTAACAAAGCTTTTGGTACCTGGATTATCATCAAGATAATTAAGGTTTAGCAACCAGTTATCTAATTCTGTACCATCTAGGCTAACAGTTACTTGAGAATCTCCCTTTTTGGAATCGTAATAACCCAAAACAACGTTATAAACTCCACTTTCTCCAGTAAAACTGGTGCTAGTAGTTATAGTGCTATTTTTTTCATCGTTAAAAACGTAACCACCACCAGAAGCAAAGTCTTTATTGTCAACCTTTTCGTATCCACTCCAGTTCAAATTTTCCGCTTCAATTCTGACGGGGTCTAGGACTAAATTATTAGTATTTTGGTTATTAGTATTCTCCACAGGGATAAATTGAACAGAGTCAATGTAACCCTTATCATCCCCGTCTCGAATCGTATCTAGAGAAAAAACATCGCCTTCATTGAGAGCCACATTACCAATGGTATGAGTCGTCAGATTGTTATACTCTGGATTTTTACCTCCTAAATTTTTGTCCAGTAACCAGCTATCAATTGCGACTCCACCCAAGTTAGCGGTGATCTCACCAGTATCTTTAACATCGTGGTAGTTAACTACAATGTTATAAAGTCCTGCTGTACCAGTAAATTCAGTAGCAAGAGTTGTTTCCGAATCATTTTTAACTAAAATTCCTCCAGAAGCTAAAGCAAACGTATCATCAAGTCGGAAATCTCCTGATAAACTCATGCTTTCTGCTTCAATCAAGATTGGGTCTTGACCGAGTACCACCGTAATTAACTCCTCAGTCGCACCACTAGTCGAACCACTATCCGTAGCAGTCTCGGGAGCAGCAGCAGGAGTAAACAAAGTAGTTAAATTAGCTAAATTACTGCCAAAAGCTTGTTGTAAACTCGCCGAATATTCATCACCGAAGATAAAATCATCACCACTACCACCATTACCAATATCTTCACCTTCGCCGCCGACTAACAAGTCTTGACCAGCTTCTCCTTCTAAGGCATCATCGCCTGCGCCACCAATGAGAGCATCATGTCCAGCATTACCATTAAGGAAATCTCTGCCATCTCCTCCATCGAGGTAATCATCATGGTCGCCTCCCATCAGGACATCAGCACCAGCCTCTCCATATAAAGCGTCGTTATCTGACTCACCAGAAATTACGTCATCACCAACACCACCCATGATGGAATCATTGCCATCAAAACCAAAGATAGTATCGTAACCACCACCACCAACAATAGTGTCATCACCGCCCGCACCATCAATTAGGTCATCTCCTTTGCCCGCCACGATATTATCATCGCTAATATCTCCACCAATGATGTCATCATCATGACCACCATGAAACTCTTGATAATAAATAGGTCCTTCTATTGTATTGTCTTTATTTCCCGGTAACTTGATATCGTCTAAATTTCCGCCATCTTGACTAGCAAAGAAGACTTCCTGCCACCAGGAACTTCCCCCACCATTATCCTGCGCCCACCATTCATAAAGTTCTTGCCAGGAGGAACTACCACCGCCATTATTTTGTGCCCACCATTCATAGAGTTCTTGCCAGGAGGAACTACCACCGCCATTATTTTGCGCCCACCATTCATAAAGTTCTTGCCAAGCAGAACTACCGCCACCATTATTTTGCGCCCACCATTCGTAGAATTCTTGGGAGGAAGAACCATGTCTGCCATGTCTACCATCTTCATCAATATTCCTCGACCACCATCTATAAGCATCCCCCATCATTTTATTTAAATCTTTGAAGAAGTCTTTGAGTTCTCTATCATCAAGGGAATCTAAATCTGAACCTGAACTACCATCAACTGAAGAGCTATCTCCTGTAGTACTTGTACTATCAGTTTCCGTAGAAGCTGCTGCTATGTAGGCGATTTCCATCTCCTCAATTAATTCCAGCGAAGATACAGGAACATCGGCATTATCTTCTAGCCACTCAACCGCAACACCAAGTTTATCAGCTAGTTGAACTTTAGCTTGAGCCAGTGATAACTCTAAACCTTCCGCAGTAAACAAATTCTCAACATCCCCTGCTTCTGAGCTTAAGTCATAGCCCATAACATCGAATGCCAACACATCGAGATCAGTAACCGAGACTCGCTCTTGATACCAGAGAGTGGGGTCCATAATCCCTAAAGGATCATAACGTCTTTCCCAGTGACTGGCTTGGAAACCATCCCCCTCTTTTCCTGTAGACATTCTGGCACTGAGGGTTTCTCCTCCATCAGTAGAAAACCAGGCTACTCCACCAATGGAAAGGTCATTAACTACACCATCGGGGTTATTTTGAGCTAAACTTTCAGCCGAAAAACGGAATAAGTCCAAGGGAGAGAAGTTGCTTAATTCAGTACCACCAGAATAAAGAGTATCTTGTTGCAGGGAAAAATCTAAACTGCTGGTAAAACCTAAAATATGTCCTGTTTCATGAAGAGCAACACTTAAGAAATCGAGGGTATTTTCTGCTGCTTGACTATCCCGTAAATAATTAAAGTCCCAGGCAAAATCCTGGTTCATCATAATCGTGCCATCGAGAAAATGTTCTGACTCGTCTAAAATATAACGTTCTAAACTAACGGCTTCAGTCATGCCCAAGGCTTTAGCCAGGGCAGTGGTTAATTTTAATTTGGTGTTACCACTAATTAATTCGTCATGGAGGAGAAAATCAATTGTATTACCTTGTTGCAGAGCATCGTATGCTAGTTGGTCTTCTTCTGAAGTGATATCTGCCTCATAATATTGCAAGAACAAAGCGTAGTGTTGTTCATGAAATTCAGGAATTGCTCCACCAATGACATTTGAATCTAAGGTGTCTGTGCCTTTGGCGAAAATATTGACTTCAATATTATCGGTAAACAATTGACCCCAGATCAAGGATGCCATCTCGTAACCAATCATTTGTTCGAGACTGACATCAGGGCTATAAATAAAGTTTATTTTCATTGGTTTCTCTATAAAAAATGATGTTAAGTTTTTTCTTTATATTTATGATCTTAAAAAAAATAGTCTTTAATTTGGCAAATTTAAGATAAATGTTTTATGAAATTACTATTAAAATTAAGAGCTAAAAAATATTTTTAATCAGTATTTCTATTGAGATAAAGCCAAGACTTAAAAAGCTGTTTACCAGTAAAATGGTTAATTTTACTTAGGTTTCAATAAAAGCTTAATAAATGCAAAAAAGTTAAGAATGTATTTATGTTACAAGTGCCAATAAAAGATTACTGTGATTGCGATCGATTGATGGCAGAACATGTAGAGATCGCCCTAGAGAATTACCAACTACTTTTGACTGCACTCAGAGGGTGAACGAAAAAAGGTGTGGCAGTTAAACAATAGAGAAGCTTTGAGTAACGAGTAACGAGTAACGAGTAACGAGTAAATACTTATTACTCATTACTTATTACTCATTACTTATTACTCATTACTTAAACAACGCGAAAATTAATTGTTGCCACCGTAAATTTCGCTCACCCCTTTTGACTGCACTCAGATGATTCTCGTATTAAGCTAGCAACAGGGGATTATTTATTTATTTATTTATTCCTGATCATCAAAAACACCGATTTGAGTATACCAGTACTGAAACTAGGCTGTATTTGGCTGACGATCTTTTTTTGATTCAAAATGAATTTTACTGACAAACTTAATCAGGCGATCGCCATTAACCATAGTTTATTAATTGTGGGACTAGATCCTAACCCCGAAATGATCTCTCCCAATTATCTTCAGGGAGAGGAGAGTTTGATTCAAAGTATTGAAGCCTGGTTGTTGTGGGTAATTAGTTCAACGAGCGATCGCGTCTGTGCCTACAAGCCCACTCTAGGTTTCTATCAAGCATTGGGGATCGAGGGATTGCAGTTATTGGAACGAATCTTAGCAGCCATCCCTCCGTCTATTCCCGTTATTTTGGACGCTAAACACAGTGATCTTAATACGAGTAGCGTGTTTGCCAAAACTATTTTTGAGCAGTGGGGAGTTGATGCCGTAACTCTTACTCCCTATGCAGGACAAGATCATGCTGCCCCCTTTTTAGTTTACTCAGACAAGGCAGTTTTTATTCTCGCTCATACTTCTAATCCTAAAGCCGAAATTTTGCAAGGCTATCCTAACTTAGAACAG
Source organism: Cyanobacteriota bacterium (assembly GCA_942490675.1). Lineage (GTDB taxonomy): Bacteria > Cyanobacteriota > Cyanobacteriia > Cyanobacteriales > Xenococcaceae > Waterburya. The sequence goes on from CALNYB010000010.1 coordinate 195,796, forward strand.
CCATTTTACCTCCAGGTAGTCAAAGAAGCTCAGTCTTGGGCAACGCCAAAACAGCTATATCTAGAGGTGGGTACCACTAATGTTGAAGTGTTAAGCAAGGTTAGAGCGATTTCACCAGAGAGAACGATTCTATTACGTAGCCTTTGGAGTAAGAAAAATAACTTAAAATCTTTAATTAATCAAGGGTTAAACAGTATTGGAGAAGGACTATTAATTCCTATTCCTCAGGACTTTCTCTCAAATAAAGATCTGGATCAAGAAGTCGCAGATCTCAATCAAAAAATTAATACCTATCGGGAAGTTAAAATTAATCAGGCTGCAAGCTGTAAAATTTGGACACCTGACGTATGTTTATTAACTCAGCATCCCTATCAATCTCTCATACTAGAATTGTTTGATATTGGCTGTTTACTATTTGGGGAATATGTCCAAGCGTCGGGAGCAACTTTTTCTTACTATATTGATCTACGGAAAATTATTTCTAATCCGCGTATTTTCAATCAAGTCATTGATGCCTATAGTGATATTGTGCAGCAGCTAAAGTTTGATCGCATTGCAGGCATTCCCTATGGCGCATTACCTACAGCGACAGGACTAGCCTTAAATCTTCAACGTCCGATGATTTTTCCCCGCAAGGAAGTTAAAGCCCATGGTACTCGTCGTCTGATTGAAGGCAACTTCCATCCAGGAGAAAAAGTAGTCGTGATTGATGATATTTTGATTACTGGTAAAAGTGTGATAGAGGGGGCGAATAAGTTAAAATCTGCTGGTTTAAAGATTGAAGATATTGTCGTCTTTATTGATCATGAAGGAGGAGTTAAAGATCGACTAACAGACAATGGCTATCGCGCTTATTCAGTTTTAAGTATTTCGGAAATTACTGACACTCTCTACGAAGCGGGAAGAATTAATCAAGAGCAATATAATTCTTTTAAAGAAAATCATTAGGTTTATATCCTAAAATTTCCTGATTAACATTCTCTGGTATACCCAATCCTGAGTAAACTGATTATGAAAGCTCCATCAACCAGAAAGTTTTGGCTCTTCTAGTAGAGCATCAAGATTGATTTGAGGAATGGCATGATTAAATTTTCTTCCTTGTCTTCCTTGTATCATCTCAACCCCTCAATTCAAAATTGACGAGCGACCCCGCGCCGATATGCGTAGCGGTATCCTTTAGGACGAAAGGCGTTTACACCGCTTAGTTTGGTGCAAGGGAATGGGGGAGTCGTGACAGACTAGTAGGGTAGTGGAGTATAAGTGATGTACCTACACTGACGCTTCGCGTACAGATGTAGGCTTCCCCAAACCCCGTAGGATAGAGAGAACTTGCTTCAAGGTACTATTAGTAGTAGATGCGACCACTACTGGATTCCCTTTACGCCGTTTTATAGTTGGGAACACATCCAGCCCAACTCTCTTGGTATTTATTCCTGCCGTTATATCCCGGTTTACCAAGAGCTTTAATTCTTCATCCCAATATTCTCGAATGCTGCAATCAGTAAAAACAAACTCGTCTTTGTATGGCAGTAATTGAGAGGTGTATTGTGGATTTACAGGTATCACCAAAGCACCAGCTTTTTCAGCTTTGAACTTCAGTATGTTGAAAAACTGACCAAAAGCAGCATCAGCCCAAGAAAGGTTGAGTCCTGATTTACGGCTGTTTCCATTGGGGACAAAGTTACCCTGTTCATCAGTTTTCGGTTTATTCCTTCGGCTTAACCCAGTAAGATTAAGCTGTTCGTGAAAGAAAACTTTTTTGCCCGTATTCAGTAGTGCTTGGGCTGTATTGTAAGCATGGTCTTTTCTGGCTCTAGCTATTTGTTGATGTACTTTAGCTTCTCGTTTTGCTAGCTTGCGACGCGATTTACTACCCTTTTTCTTCGTAGCTTTGCGTGCTTGAACAGACGCTAGTTTCCTTTGCAACTTGCGAAATGATTTTAAACTAGGCAGCTTAACGCCTTCTGATGTTGCCAGATAATCGTCTTCATGAAGAACCGCATCCATACCTAGCGAGTTGTTCCAGGTAGGTACAATATCAGCCTGAAAGTCAGGGACAGAATCGTCTTGAAGTCTTAAATTAATATACCAACCATCAACTTTTTTAATTACCTGAGCTTGCTTTAGTATTACACCATCAGGTAGCGGTCTATGATGGCGTACTTTGACGATGCCTATTTTTGGCAGTGACAGATACAGCCATCCCCCCCAACTGAGCAAGAATTCAACTTTGCTCCTTCAAACACCATAGACCTGAAACGAGCTTGATTTTTGAAACGTGGTTTGCCAGAACGTTTACCCTTTTTATCGCCAGCTATAAACCTGGTAAATGCTAGTTTGACTCGCTTACACACTTCTTGTATTGTCTGAGAAGGTACAGAGTTAAAGTCTAATAATTCCCCGCTCCAGCCCACAGAAACCAAATCTCGTTTGATAATTGGTAATTGCTTTTTTTGACCGTAAAACTCAGGCTGATCTTTAAGCTCAGGTAAATGGCATACCAAAGGACACCTATCAGTGTAACTGCGATTTCGCTCCCACCAGTCAAATCTTTCTCCTAGCTGCCGATTATACCAATAACGACAAACACGAAGCCACTCATTCAAGACAAGCTTTTGCTCTGTAGTTAGTTTAATTCGGTATTGGTAATTGTATAACACAGTCAGCATTAGTTTTTAAGATACACTGATATTAACATACCTTGCTGCATCAGCTTATGAAGAAAGATTTTGTCTCTAGAGGGCGTTCTGTATCTGACATTAAAGTCCACTTGGTTTTGACTACCAAGTACAGGCGCAAAGTATTGACTGCAACAATGATAGACAGGCTGCACGAAATATTTGAATCCTTGCTCTTAAAATGGGAGTGTAAAATCGTGGAGTTCAATGGAGAAGCTGACCATGTTCATTTACTATTTCAATACCACCCAGAGATACAATTGAGCAAGCTAGTTAATAGTCTGAAAAGCGTGTCCAGCAGAAAGTTGAGGCAAGAGTTTTTACCAGAACTAGAAAAGACATTCTATAAAAAGAAGGTAGTCTGGAACAGTAGCTATTTCTTAGCATCATGTGGAGGGGTAACTATCTCTACTTTAAGAAAGTACATTGAGAATCAAGACAAGCCAATGCCCTGACTGGCATTCATCCACACACTGATTGCTTCGCAATACAGTCTGGGGCTTCTGCCGATCAAGCTAATCTCTGGTTTGGAGAACTCGCAAGCGATCGCCTGTTCTAATAATCCCTTCATTTTGAGGAATCATATTTACGCCAAACATTACCCCTTGCTCACTTAACTGTCGAAAAGTTCCTAGGGTATTAAGAGGTTCTTTCAACTTATTTTTCTCACCCTGTGCTTGGTCAATGGTAGTAATAATGCAACGACTACAGGGTTTTGCCACCTTGAAACGAATTTCTCCAATTTGAATTAAACTCCAACTATCTTCGATAAAAGGCTCGATAGTATCAATCACCACATTCGCTCGAAAACGATTCATCGGAATGGCTTGGCTTTGTTGCTGGTGAATTTCAATAATTCTTTGATTAAGTTCTGCCAGAGAAGCCGTAGCAGTAAGCATCACAGGAAAGTTGTCAGCAAAACCCACGGGCTGATCATCATCATGGAGATATTTCTTGTTCAACAACCGAACATGATTTGGAGATTGTCTTACCAGACGACAAATTTTATCAGGAGAGAGATTTAATAGCTGATGAAACCATTGTGCCACCTCATCTCCTTGATCGATGGCTAAAATGCGATCGCGCCAAATTTCTACGATTGTTGGGGCACCCCTTAGAGTAGACGCAAAAGTCAAAGCAGGAAAAGTATTGTCCTCTAACTGAAGAGTAATATTCTGTTCAAAAATGTTGACTTGAACTTTAGACAATTGAGGAAACTGCCTTTGGGTAATAAATTTGCTGCTGCCAGAGACAAGCATCATCTCTCGATCCCAAAGAAACCCTTTAGTTGTTACTTGTGCTTGCTGTAGCTCAATTCCTTGACCAGACTTAAGAGGATAAACACACAGTTCCGAGACAATCATAGGCTTTGATAAACTGGCAAGAATAAGGCGAATAATCTATATGGGCGATCGTGTTTACCCCAGCATTTCCCTAGAATTACCTAGAAACAAAAATTGGAGAATAAATTAGGCTGACTAATAGTTATTTCTCTCTGTTTTGTAAGGCAAAAATCTCGATTCGTCCACTTTTGCAGCTAATTAATCTGTTAATTACTAGCTTGATGATGTTTCTCTAGGCTTTATTGGGAATTATAAATATCAGAGTTTTTAATTAGTTTCTATGCCGAGAAAAGCCGACGAATACGCAGTCCATATCTTAATTTCTGGCGGTCACAGAGAAGAAGTTCGATTTAGTACGGTTCAAGAATTTCAGAAATGGTACAGTGCCGAACTAATGTCAAAATTCGATTCCGAAGAATTTGTTAATGTACCGATCAAAAATATTCAAGGAGAATATATGGTGCTACGACCTAAAAGTGTTTTGGCAATAAGAGTAGAACCTGTCTTTCTTGGCAGTGTAGAAAGATTTTAGATCTTTTGATCTAAGGTAATTTCTGAAAAAAAAGATACCGATTAGGCAGGTCGAATAAGAATGTCCCATTTCGGTAAAAGAGGATTGCGTTCCAGTCGCTTCTCGATAGCCTTCATCGCTTTCTTGGAGAGAGAGATGCCTTTTTGGTAACTTTTGTTGCTCAAATTAATAATCGGTTTGAGCCCCTTCCAGGTCATACTCTCGGCCCAGGCCAACATGGTTAACACATCGATGAGCTTGGCTCCATTCCAATGCTGCTCTAGAACTCCCCAACAGCGCTCGATGGGATTGTACTTGCTATGATAAGGGGGATAGTACAGTAATTGAATTGGTTTACTCAGACTGTCAGCCAACTCCACCATACGCTTGAGGAACTGGGAGTCCGCAGTCCACTACTTTCAGGGCCATTGTCAACTTTAAGTTGAATTAGCTCAAACAAATTTCTTAAGATTCGCCTCCTGGGGTTTTAGAAGCTGCCACCACTGCTCCAGAGGATCGACGATGAAGTCACTAGTTTTGAGAAGAAGATTGCATTTCAATAAATAGTTGTTTTTTGCTTGGAATTTTTTTCTCTCAGTTCTCCCATAAGCGTAATTGTAGAATTGCCCACTATCTTCATCGACCACACCACAAGGAATATACTTTTCTGTACATCCCATATCATGATCCTCAGCCTGATTATCTCCTCTTGTCTTACCGCCACGAGAATAATTAATTGCCAATCTTAACAGTCGCCTTCGAGTCGAGGCTCAAGCGTTTGACTCGACCTGAGTCAGAGGGACTGTCTTTCCCTTTGATATTGTCAAAGATGGCGTTGGTTTCTGGCAGTTTTTTTTGGCTTGGCTTTGACTATTTTGCGGAGGCGATAGCCCATACGGTTTAAAATCTCGGCCATGGTGCTGGGGGCCGGTAATTGGTCTTCCCTAAAGCCCTGGACCCTCAGTTGAATAATTGCTTCGGCCGCAGTGAGTCGAGTATAAGCAATTGTGCTCTCAAAAGTTGGATCTTGTTGGGCATGAGCTTCAGCTAACTGGCGCAGGGTTTCTGCTGCTGAAGGCTGTTGTTCTTCCCAGCGCTTGCTACCACTCAAGAATGATTGCGCTCCTACACAAGTGAGGCCACTACGTTTTTCGGCTAAACCCAGTGCTACGGTTTTACGCTTCCAGCCAAACACTGTTTCACTCAGACGAGCACTCCCTTTACAGTATTTCAGGGCCATTTCCGCCTGAAAAGCTCTCCTCTTTGCTCCCGTCATCAAAGACGATGCCAGACGAATATCTGCAATTTGGTCAGAGTTTAATCTTTGATGGGGTGCAAGGTCTTGACTCAATGGTTGACTCCTAATTTTTCCTTTGAGAAAAGTAACATTTTTTAGAGTGCTAGTGGTACCTTCTTACTCAGAAATCACCTAAAAGGAAGTTGACAGAAAATTTCAAGCGATCGCACTGACAACGAAGTTATCGGAAGTTGGGGAATATGAGTTGGCGATCGCGTTTGCCACGATAACCTGTCAGCCTTAATTCGGAAGTTGCAAAACCATAGTTCGAGTCTTGATTTTAGACGGTTTCTTCTCTAGGGAAAGTTTCTCCTTGCAAATACGATTCAAAATGCTTTTTAAAGTAAAGAATACTCGTCATATTAGGCTCATCAGATTCATCTGGAGTAAATTCATAGATGGGCAATTTTTCCCTCACTAGCTTGACTAACTTGGGATTAAGCTGCTCGAAAGACTCAACTCTAGCGATGGTCGTCTCATATCTCAATCTAGCGGGATGACCGTAACCCAACTTCATCCAGGGCATCCAGGGACAATCCCTAGCCCAGGTAGCTGGTGGTGCGCCTTTAAACCCTGGTCGAGAAAAACTAGAGGTGAAATACTCAACTCCCTTAAATGTTTCGCCAGGGCAATAGTCTTGATATTTAATCTCCTTGGCTAAGGGATGGGGATATTCTAAGGGAATTTCATTGACTTTCGTGACGCAACCTTGTCCCTGGGGAATAATGATCTTCCTTTCCCGTAATGACCCTTGCACCATGCGGTTGGCGATATGCACCACTGGAAACTCTGGACTACCTTCTCGTGGCTTCCAATAGTGCAAGATTTCCTGAGTCTCTGGGTGACAAAACAAACCGATCTCCCGATTGAGTCTATATCCGACTTCACCATACTCAGGATGAGGTTTGAGTAACACCTTCGTGGCATTCATGCCGATAATAGAGCATAATTTTTCCCGCGGTTTATCAGGTGCTTCTGTCCACCAGATATCACCTGACCAGCTATAGTAAAGTTGTTTACCATGATTCTCTCTGTAGAAAACCAGGGTGCTATATTCATAATCTTCTGAATAATCCACAAACTAAATCTCCGTTCTATGTCGAAATTATAGAATCTTTACTATTTAGATAATCCTCATCCTTTACAATAGGCGATCGCCATGAATCAAATCAATACTAACCAGCTAGAACCTACTATAGAAGGCATCTACGAAGTCTGTATTGGTGTTAGCGATCCCATACCAATGATTCAATATTGGGAGCAATTTGGGTATCGAATTGGACAGGTGGGGGAATTACCAGCCTCAGCAGCTAAAGATTTATATGGGGTTCATTCCTCTTTACGCTCCCTACGACTCTACCACCAAAATGCTGATCATGGCTTGATTCGCTTGATGGTCTGGGAAAACCCTACTAATGAAGGGTTAAAGCTGGCATCAATGAAGATGAAGGGAAACCGCTGGGCTACTACCTTAACTACTGATGTTTTGAACATTCTCAATCATGCAGAAAAAGCCGATCACGATGGTTTACCCATAAAATACATCAATCCTCAATGGACTGTCATCTATCAAGCACAAAAGGGACTTCCCTTTGTTGATAGTTTGGTGGGAGTGAGAGAAATGATGCTATTGCAACCCTTAACTCGACAGGTTTTCTTTCAACGCTTCAACTATACTGTCCCCAATTACGGCGCGATCGATCAATCAGCAGCTTTCAAAACTAGCCAAGTTACCCATATGGGGATGGTTATTCAAGATGACAGCAAGGAAACTCTGCGGTTTTACGAAGAAGTTCTCGGATTACTCCGTACCCAAGACGATATAGAAAGTACCTATGACAATGCCCCAGGTGGACGACCGATTTTTGACCTACAACCAGGAGAACGCTTCTGGGTCACATCTTTTGACGATCCTCGCTCATCCAAATCTGACTGGCAGCTTGCACGCTCAGGAAGAATGTATATCATTCGATTTCCTGAAGAGATTAAGCTAGAAAGTTGTTTTACTCAGTCAAAACCTGGATGTTTGGGAATGTCACTCTATACTTATCGGGTACAGGGACTAAAAGAATACTTTAACCGCATTCAGAAAAGTGCAGCGAAAAAAGTCACGGAAATTATCAGTAATGAGTTTGGGGAAGAGAGTTTCTCATTTATTGCCCCTGATGGCTATTTCTGGACATTGATAACTTTTCGGGGCATATAAAATTAGCCTCACTATTTGTTTATCTTAAAATCATACCCCCAATCAAGGTGTACCTTATAAGTACAAGCAACGCTATAGATAGATAGTTAGTTAGTTATAGTTACTATTTACTGATTTCTGCTCCAATTAATCGGCAGATATAATGGAGTATCTTGAGCATTTTCAACTAGCGACATAGGTTCAGTTGCCCGATCTAACATTGCTTCCACGTGAGCGAATATTTCCTGTGCTTCTTCTAGGGAGTTGCCAATACTGGTTAAGCCTAACTTGCCAAATTCTGACAATACACCCATGAGATGAAACACCGTCCCTGTGCGACTACTGCTATCAAAATGTAGCCTTTCTTGAGCAATAATATCCATTAGATCATTGGGTAGCAAACCCCGATATTGTTCTTTTTGGAGATTATCGGTAGAAATATAGTATTTTTCTTGATTTTGTTGGCTGAAGAATTTTCCTGTATCGTAGTCATACGTACCATTGGTAAGCAGCCGTAGAGTCATAAAGGGGTGAGTTGTTCCTCCCTTGCGCAGGTTAATTTCGATCGCCTGAATATCCCATTTCTTAGTTTCAGGATCTTGCACCGTAATGAAATCTACTCCATATCGCTCGATCGCACCCTTAGCTGCCAAGACTTCCCCCACTTTCAAACCTAGCTCTTGCAACTCGCAACGATAGTCAGCATCCGCAGGAAAATAACAGCCTTCATATACCTGTCCATTAGCACCACCTAAAATCTGATCGTGCGTCGAGATAATTTCCACCTCTCCTGATGGTCGAATGTAGCCTTGAACACTGGGCGATCGCTTGATATCTCCTTCAACAAAAGATTCAACAATTGCGCCTAATTCAGGAATACGAGCTGAAAAAGTTGACCAAGTTTCTTTTGTACCCTGAAAGCTCATCCCAGCTAGCTGTTTACTCAAGACAGCTTTTGTTTTTGACTCATTGCACTTTTTAGGAGTATAGTCTTGAATCGCTCTTAAATCTAGCAACGCATTTCCCTCACCAGAAAAGCCTTCATTGAGCTTGACGACAATACGCTGTAGGCTAGGCTGTCTTTGCCATAACTGCCATAATTCCTCTATCAAGTCATCGACGTTTCTCACGGTGTAACTACCGTCAGGATGAGGGATTCCTGCCTCGGCAAAAATACGGCGACTGCCGCTTTTAGAACCCCAATCAAGTACTTCAGGAGAGGCTGCTAATAAGGGTATATCCAATTTTAAAGATAGCTGTTGCTCTAGCTCTGTGGAATTATAACAAACCATATATGACTTATTGGGACGCAGTGCACGGCGAATCTTCTGCACTAGCCGAGGACGCTCTAAAATCTTTTGAGTCAGGGGTTTGAGAGAGCCATCATAGGTGCTAATTAATAATAGGCGGTCCCGTGCGTGAGAAAAGGGAATCCCTGGTAATAGTTGTAGATAGTAATCAATTACTATTGGACACAGAGGCAAAGCGGTAATGTAAATCACCCTAGTTAAAGGGTTACGCAAGCGAATTAAAGAAAATAGCAATCTTTCTTCGTAGTGTAAAAATCCTACTACCTTGTCTCCTACTTTCTGATCGACGCTAAAAGAAGGAACAACCAAAATATCATAGCCATCCTGATCAAAGATATCTCGGCTCTGCCAAAGCTTTCCCTTCTCAGGAGATCTCGTCCATTCTCGTAGCTGATTCTGTAGCTGTCGGAAACGCTCTGTTTCGGAATGACCATCTACCATAATCTAGGAAAGTGACTATATTTTCAAGAAAACTCCAAGAAATATAGTAGCTTGCTATCAAGATAAATCTTTTAACTGTTTCAAGAATTAACCATTGATCACTCTTCAGAAACTTGATTTTAATAGTTTATATTTACTTTAATAGTTTATATTTACTATAGCATTGATCTGCAATCTAGGTAACAACCTATACATTTATTTTGGCAACAAGCAGATATATTGCTTGTCACCAATAACCTTGAGAAGTACAGTTGAATTACAATAGTTGCCAACAAGAATACAAACCCGAAATCGGACTGCAATATAGCTGCATTTGTACCTGATTATAAATCGCCAATGGAAGATATTCTCTCTGGTCGAGAATTGAAAATTGCTCCCATTGAATATTCTGCAATCAACCATCAACTATCAACAATTAACCAAAATCATTCACCAAACATTAGCGATCGCGATCAAACTATAATTTTTCCCATAGTCTTTTTCGATCACAGACAGTAAAAGCTTTCAAAGCTAAATTAGAGATTGCAGTAATTGAAGGAGATATGACCACCGAACTGGATGCCAAGAGGGTTTGTCTCAATGGTTTGAATTGGTAGGCAAAGGCATTTCTTCGAACCAAGCTCATCAGTTAGCAATTCAAGTTTGAAAAGATAGGGATGAACTTCTACTTTTCCCCTACAAATACAAAATCATATACGGTCAAAATTGACCAGGAGTAAAATCATGGCAGAAAAACTTCTGTTCTGGGGAATTATTGTATTTTTAGTTGCCACCTTGGCAATTGGAATGTGGGCAGCAAAAAAAGTCAAGGGAGATAGCGAAAACTATTTGGTTGCTGGACGAGGATTGGTATTGCCGTTAGCAGCAGCAACTTTGATGGCGCAATCAGTAGACTCCAACGCTACTTTGGGCAATACAGATTTAGCTGCCGAGTTTGGTTTTTGGGCTGGGGCATCTTTACCAATTGGATTAGCACTGTGCTTATTTTTAACCGCTCTGTTTTTCGCCAAACCAATGAACCGCATGGGTTTAATCACCCTGCCAGATTTCTATCGGGTTAAATATAATCGTCAAACAGAAGTAGTAGCATCATTCCTAATGGTATTGAGTTTTTCCTTTTTGTTGGCTGGTAACTTAGTGGCGGGGGGATACTTATTTGAAGCCTTTTTAGGCACAAGCTATACGGCTGGAGTTATCCTGTTGGCAATTGTGGTCTTTATCTATACTGCCAGTGGTGGATTATTTGCCGTGGCATATACCGATGCAATTCAAGTGGGAATTGCTTTTATTGGTTCGCTGGGTTTACTAGTGTTTATGGCTTTTAACTTTGGTTTGGAAATACCTGCCGATACTGGTCCATTGGCTTTAGCACAATTAACCGATCCTGGTGCAGGTGCAGCCATTAACTGGGCAACTTTACTCGCATTAGGATTAGGAGATATTGTGGCGATCGATTTTATGGCGCGGATCTTTGCTGCTAAAAGTCCCGAAACGGCACAAAAAGCTTGTTTAATAGGCTGTGCTGGCACTTTGATTATTGGTGTTCCTTTTTCTTTAATCGCTTTATCTGCCCCTCAAATTCTCGCTGATGCAGGAATTACACCCGATGGTCCGATTCTTTATGCCCTGATTAATGGTGTAGTACCTCCTTTACTGGGATTATTGGTAATTGTGGCAATTCTCTCTGCTTCTCTTTCTACTGCCGATGGAGCAATTCTGGGGACTTCTTCGGTGATTGCCCATAATATAATCGGTATTCGTTCAAATGATCACAATGCAGCAGGAGACAGATTATTATTGATCACCCGCGTTATGGCTTTTGTAATTACGGTGATGGGAGTCTTTTTTGCTTTAAAAGTGCCTCAAACTGGAGTTTTACTATTATTAGCATTCGATTTAGGTTTCGCAGGTCTCTTAATACCTTTGGCTGGCGGTCTTTACTGGAGTAAAGCTACTTGGCAGGGTGCCCTATCCTGTATTATCTTAGGTTCCCTAACGCGACTAATTTTCTTTGTGTTAATGCCTACTGCTTTTGGTATCGACAATACATTGCTATATATTCCGAACAGTATTTTTACGCCTGATTTTGATGGGTTTCCTACTCTTATAAGTCCTTTAGTAGGGTTAGCTGCATTTATTATTATCTCCAATCTAACAGGAGGAAATAAGGTTACGAGAAAGCGTGTGCATGCTGAAGAGAAAGAAATGCAAATGTATCGCCGTTAAAATTATGATGATCCCTCGTCAAGCATTTTATTGATTAACTTTTAAGCGATCGCTATTGTTTATTTATAGTAGGTAACACCACGATATTTTAATTTAGTTTTCTGCCTTGAGTTTAACCCTTTGGCTCTTTCGATTTGTATAGTCAAATCCCAAGCACGGTCTAGCTTTTCTACATCATCTAAATGCCAACAATCTTCGAGAAATTCTCTTTTATGGTTGTACCAAAATGTAATCGGGTCAAAAATAGGTCTTGATTCTGACTTGTGAAATAGCTGCTTCACATATCGTAACCAGGGAAATTTGGGATTGATCCTCCCTTTGGAAGAATTTCCCCGATAAATAATCTCTTTATTTGTTGTTTCTGAAATTAAAGCCGAAGAATCTTGTTTGTCTTCGCTATATTGAACTCCCCTATAGATTAGTTTCACGAGCTTCACCTCTATTACTGTTTAGTTATGAGGTGCGTTCCTTCAGGATGTTAGATTCATTCCTTACTTCCGTCTTTCCTAAGGCGATCGCAGAAAAGATGAACGATTTAGTAACTCTATGGTAATTTTGTAGTAATTCTATATTAACTCTAGTACCTATAGTAATTCTACTATATATACCCACGTGAATAAGTTTTTGTGTTGCTGATTTGGATAGAATTCTGCTCCAAAGATCAAAAGTTATCCGAGGATTCGATAAAATATTCCACATATCAAGCACGACTTAGAGGCGATATGGTAAATAGACGAGTTGCAGACATTCTCAAAAATGGTCAACCAGATGAATCCGTAACTATCCAGGGGTGGGTACGCACCAAAAGAGAATTGAAGGGGTTTTCTTTTGTAGAAGTCAATGACGGCTCGTCTTTAGTGGGTTTACAAGCAGTTCTAGATGCTGAGTTGCCCAATTACGAAGAAGTCCTCAAACAGTTGGGCACAGGAGCTTCTGTGGAGATTGTGGGTAAGCTGGTGGAGTCTCCAGGAAAAGGGCAAAAAATCGAAATGAAAGCAGAGTCGGTAACTGTATATGGCACTGCCGATCCTGAAACTTATCCCTTGCAAAAGAAGCGACACTCTTTTGAGTTTTTACGCACCATTAGTCATTTGCGATCGCGCACCAATACTATCGGAGCCGTGTTTAGAGTGCGTAACGCTTGTGCTACAGCAATTCATCAGTTTTTTCAAGAGAAAGACTTTCTCTGGATTCATAGTCCAATTATCACCGCCAGTGATTGTGAAGGTGCGGGGGAACTATTTACCGTTACCAATTTAGACCTTAATAATCTGCCCAAAAACGACCAGGGAGAAGTAGATTATAGTCAAGACTTTTTTGGTAAGCCAGCTTATCTTACCGTAAGTGGTCAGCTACAGGCGGAAGTGATGGCAATGACATTTAGAAATGTTTATACTTTTGGACCCACTTTTCGGGCAGAAAACTCTAACACATCCCGTCACTTAGCAGAGTTTTGGATGGTTGAACCAGAGATGGCTTTTTGTGATCTTGAAGGGGATCAAAATCTAGCTGAAGAATTTCTTAAATATATTTTTAAATATGTTTTAGAACACTGCGCCGATGACTTGGAATTTTTTAACAAGTGGGTCGATAAATCGGTGCTAGCGAATGCTGACAACATTGTGAGTAATGAGTTTGAACGCCTTACCTACAGTAAAGCAATTGAATTATTAGAAAAAGCAAAGCAGAAATTTGAGTTTCCTGTGGAGTGGGGCATTGATTTACAGTCGGAACACGAACGCTATTTAGCGGAGAAGCTGTTTAAAAAGCCCGTAATCGTAACAAATTATCCTAAAGATATTAAAGCCTTTTATATGCGCCTGGATGAAGGAGAAAAAACCGTCTCCGCAATGGATGTTCTTGCTCCTGGAATTGGCGAAATTATTGGTGGTTCACAGCGAGAAGAACGGCTTGATGTTTTAGAAAGACGAATTAAAGAAATGAATATCGAAGCTGATGATATCTGGTGGTATTTAGATTTGCGTCGTTATGGTACAGTTCCTCATGCTGGCTTTGGTTTAGGCTTTGAAAGGTTAGTGCAGTTTATGACAGGAATGACTAATATTCGAGATGTGATTCCTTTCCCCAGAACCCCTTTAAGTGCAGATTTTTAGCTGGCTTTTTAACTAGATATACTTTCGCAGAAATTCACCCAGTAATCATCTGTGACAAGTTAAGGAACTACGCTGTTTGTCAAATGGTTTCTAGCTCTAAGCTCTAAGCTCTAAGCTTTTGAGGTATTTTTATACATTTAAGATACTCGATCCTGCGATCGCTAACTGATTTAGCCTTAATCTAGATATAGTGTTAAATAATAAACAAGCCACTATATATAGTAGCGGTGCATCGCGGTCTTGTTGGTTCCCGTGCCGTGAGCGAATGCACCAAGAAGTTGACCAATTCAATTTTTTCTTAACTTGTCACCAATGCCCAGTAATCCAGATTCTGGGCTGAGTCATCAAAGCTTGGGTGATATAACTTTTTTGTGTTTAGAGATTTAATCCAAACTCATACTTGGGATTTGCTCAAAAACTTTGAAACATTGAGCTAAAGAAGGTTACAGGCATTCTGAAGCGACGAAAAAGTTAGGATTAGGGAATTCTTAAGTTTTGAGCCTCAATAAATAATCATCAAATTTCCCATCATGCCTAAATCTTCATGGTCGAGAATATGACAGTGATAGACAGTTTTGCCAACAAAATCGCGGAAAGGAATCCGAATGCGGACTATTTCACCCCTGGGGATTAGCACTGTATCTCGCCAAGCAAGTAATGATTCAGGTATTCCGTTGCGACTAATAACTTGAAAAGCATTGCCGTGAATGTGGAAGGGATGATCCATCACTCCTGTATTTGCTATTTCCCAGTCTTCTACGGTGTTGAGTTTAACTTGGGTGTGAAGGCGATCTTTACTGTAGGGTTCGCCATTAATGAGAAAAGCCATCCCCACAGAGGGACTCATACCGTGATCGAGTTCAAAATGTCTTACTGTCTGGGGTTCTGGTAGTGTAGAGATAGAAGCTAGTTTGGTTGGGAGATGGAGAGATTCGACAGGGGATTCGTAATTAACCATCGCTAAAGCTATAGGTATATCGCGATTATTTCTGCCCATCATGCCGCTACCACCCATCATGCCGCTACCACCCATCATGCCCATACTGCCTCGGTCATAGGGTAAATTGAGTAAACGATATTGTCCCGCTTCTTTGTCCCCTCTTATCAAAACATCGGCTCTTTGCCCTGGTGTTAGGAGTAATTCACTAACTTCTATTGGTTCTGATAAAGCATTTCCATCAGTAGCAATTTGATAAAAAGGATGATTGTCGATCATCAGTCGATAAAAACGGGAGGTAGAAGCATTAAGAATTCTCAAGCGCAGTAATCCCTCAGCAGGTATAGAAAAACTAGGATTTACTTGACCATTTACTGTAATTAAATCTCCTTCTCGTCCCATCATAAAAGACATATGCGCCAAGGATGAACGTCGTCCTCCATCATCTAAAGAAAAATCTTGCAGTACGATAAATTCTTCTTTAGCTGCTTTAATTTCAGGAATCTCGTCTAATTCACCACGCACGATAAATAAACCCGCTAGCCCACCAAATAACTGTTCTGCAACTAAACCGTGTAGGTGAGGATGATACCAAAAAGTTCCTGATGGATGATTGGGGGGAATTTGAAATTCATAGGTGAGTTTTTTTCCTGGTTCTATTTTTAGAAAGACATTATCGGCATTACCTGTTATGGGAATATGTAACCCGTGATAGTGAATATTAGTAGGCTGGTCAAGATTATTAGTAAAGTGAATCAGAACCTTGTCCCCTGGTTTAGCTTCCAGACGTGGTGCTGGAATCTGTTCGTTGTAAGTTAAAAGATATGCCTGTGTTTTACTTAAATTTACGAGACGTTCGCTGGCTTGTAAGTCTAATTCTAATAATCCATCACTACTTTGATAAACAGGAGCAGCATTAGCGGAGGATTGTGGTAGAGGTTGGCTTGAAATAGTTTCTTGGCGTAACCAATTGTCTAGTAAAGCTGCCCCCGCACCAGCAGTACCCAAAACAATAAACTGGCGACGGTTAAGTTTAATCATGATGACTTCGGCGAGAAAACCGACAGAGTTCAGTAAGATTGATATTCGTTAAATTTGTCCTGGTGATGATGCTTGGTTGGCGATCGCTTGGAATCATAACTTATTCTTCTCAAAATCAATGCCAAATTATAATTTAATCATGGTTAACTGTGCTTTTTATAAATGCTATGAGATTAATTAATCCCTCGCCTATTCGGCAAATTTGGCAAAATCTAATTGTATTGGTTGTAATAATTTTTGCTAGTAGTTTATTGTGGATGCCAACTGCTCTAGCAGACTCACAGATCAACGAGATGAAGGTGAGCTTGGGAAACAGTAGCGGAGAACTAAAATTTTTTCCCAGCAGTATACAACTAGAAATTGGAAAACCATATAAATTACTGTTAGACAATCCAAGCCCGGTCAAACACTACTTTACGTCTAAGGATTTTGCCGATGCTAGTTGGACGAAAAAAGTGCAAGTGGGTAAAGTTGAAGTCAAAGGAGCAATCCACGAATTAGAAATCAAACCAGAGGGAGAAGCTGAATGGGTTTTGACTCCAATGAAATCAGGCACTTACGAATTACATTGTTCGATTAAAGGTCATGCTGCTGCGGGGATGGTTGGAGAAATTGTGGTGATGAATTAATGATTTTGTTTGATTATTGAATATCTTTTTGTTGACTGCTCACTGCTCACTGCTCACTGCTCACTGCTCACTGCTCACTGCTCACTGCTCACTGTTCACTGTTTCTTCTGCCCAGACTTTATTACAAACTACAAATAACTCTACCCCAAATTCATCAGACTGAATTGCTAAGGGCAAAGAACGGAATTTAGAACGAGCAAATAATTTTTCTAAATCTTCGGCGGAGCGATAAATTGAATGCCATTCAAGAATATGTTCTAAAAGAATGCGATCGGGATTGGCAGCATGGAAATTACCAATAATGATAATACCGTTTGGTAAGAGATGATCATAGATCCAATCAAGGATGCGAATTAACTCACGATCGCGCAGATAGTTTGCCATACTAACGCTATAGATCATTTTTTGGGGTGGAATATCAATCTGACTATAGCCTTCGGCGAATAAAAATAGATTGTCTTGAATAAAAGTGAGATGATCGCGGAAGCCCAAGTGATGGGATGTATTAGCAGCAGAGGATAAGTCCTGATGATTAATGTCAATACAGGTGACGTGAACATTGGGTGGCGAAGTCTGGAAATAAAGATCGAGAATTTCTGATGCCGTACCGCTGGCGATACTGGTTACAGGCATTGGATTTTCTATGGACCAATTTTCTGCCAATTGTTTGATAGTTTCGGTAATTATTCCCCCACGATTCTTGAGAGCTAAACAGGTGGGTAAAGAGCGAATCCAACGGTCTAAATATCTGCCGAGATATCCGTCTCCTTCTGGTTCGTTTTGGGAGAGAAGTTCGGTGATATAAGAGTCGCTGACACATTCTCCTGGGCGACGAAAAGCGCGATCGAAAAAGCTACTCAGCATGAAGAAGGGAAAGGTTTCGCGGAAAATATAAGTCCCAATTGCCTTATGAATTTTTGGCTCTTGAATAATTTGCTCCCTCAGAGAGTTAATCAACATATTGCAGATTTTATCAATCTGTGATTGAGCTTCGGTTTCACTTATTTCCTGGTTCCGAATTGACTGTTCAATACTGGATAGATTTCTTTTAAATAGTTCTGTTTCGCTGATTAATTCGGGAGGAATAGCATTTTGCCCTGCTTGCCCTGTACGCTGGTCATCATATTCGGGAGCAACACGTATCCGTCGCCTTAAATGGGCTAATAAAAAAGAGGTTTGATGCAAACGACTAGACAAATTATGTGCCAAAGATTGATAAAAGCGGTCTGATAAACCAGGTGTTGAAGTCAATAAAGAATAAAGATCTTGCTTATGGAGAACGCCAACTTCTACATCCTCTTGAGCAATTACACCACTGCTAGTTGGTAGCCCTTCCAGAAAAGATATTTCACCAAAAACTTCTCCAGGTTGCAAAAAAGCGATCGCCACATCTCTCCCAATAGCTGTGCTTTCAATTCTCACCATCCCTTTACGCACTAAATATATTGCCTGGGATAGGCGACCTTCTTTAAGAATTACTTCGTGCTGCTTATAAATTACAAACTGGGCTTTTGACCACAAAATATGGTAGTCTTCTGCGGTTAAATATTTTAATTTACTGTCCATTTAGCTTGGGTTCTCCATGCTGCACCCTAGGTCATAGTTCCCAAATTGATCCCTCTAATTATCATTGCTGGGATAAGACTTCGCAGTCAGATACATCAGGACGCTGGGCTGGATGGTGAAACAAGTTTTTAAATGCAGCCTGTCTTCTCTGGGGAGACTCCTTTGCCAAATTCCAAAGGCTTTCGTAAAAGAAAAAAGATATTCCCGAAAATTTATGCTCGCGAGCGATTTTCACCTGCTTATATATCTTGTGCCACAGGATCGGGCGACCTTTCAAACCAGATAGAACGCCAATACCTACGGGAATACGTGCTTTGGCTGCCAAGATTTCAGGCTGTTCTAGTTCTCTTGTAAAGCTAGCATTGCCGTCACGGTACACTTGAACTATTAGCTCTTCGATTAACCCTTTGCTTTCCCACTGATGCCAATCGAGTAAGAAGGAATTGAGGGAAAAATCCTGTGGGTTGGGAGATACGGAAACAATTGCTTGAGGATTATGTTGTTTAATTTCCTGAAATAAGGTTTCAACATAAGCCGTGATTTTATCGGCACGCCAACGCACCCAATCTGGATCTTGAGGATCTTGAGGCGGTAGCTTACCTTGGTGTTCTGCTTGATATAGCTTAACGGTGTATTGGTCATAACCCAATTCTGAAGGATAACCAAAGTGATCGTCTAACTGAATACCATCAATATCATAGTTAGAAACTATCTCGACAATTAAGTCCGTCATAAACTCTTGCACATCAGGACGTAGAGGATTTAACCATACCCGTTGATGCACATCCCCTTCCCACCAAATGGTGCTGCCGTCTTGCCGTTGAGTCAACCATTCAGGATGACGTTTAGCTAATTCTGAATCAGCGGGAGCCATAAAACCAAACTCAAACCAAGGAATTACGCTCATTCCCTTATTGTGTCCCTGCTCGGCAATTTCGGCTAGAATATCTCGATTTTGTAGTCCTTCCGTGGGGTCGAGAGCTAATCCAGTAACTGATTCAGATACTTTTGAGGGATAGAGAGTGTAACCCCAATTCCAAACTGTCGGATAGAGGGTATTAAAGTTAGATTCAGCGAGTAAGGCGATCGCCTCTGCGGTTTTATCAGCCTCAAATAAAACATCACTATCTATATTAGTTAGCCATACTCCCCGTATTTCTTTGGCTGTATCAGTCTGGCAAATTTGGTTTGCTGGAGGTTTAATTGGAGTTAGTTGGGAATGACTGGGAAAGGGGGTAATTGAGACTAAGGTAAGAGCCAAAATAAACAGAAAAACCCACCAATATAGACGACCTCTTGTTTGGCTAAACTGCACTAATTTATTGGCGTAGATATCAAATGACTTAGCAATGCGCTCTTTCATAAATGCCGTAAGATTGACAGAATATGGCGATTATAACGGTTTATTTTATTTAATATTTCATCTAATGAAAATTCGCGCTGCTGTACTAGCAGATTTACCCGCAATTGTCGATATATACAATCAGAGTATTCCTAGTGGGATGGCAACGGCGGATACTGAACCAATTACCCCAGCTGACAAACTAGATTGGTATCATAATCGTCCCGTCAACCGTCCTCTATGGGTAGCGGTAGAACAAAATAAAATATCAGGCTGGCTCAGTTTTCAAAATTTCTATGGTCGCCCAGCTTATTTGCACACTGCCGAAATTAGTATTTATGTAGGGACAGAATATCATCATCAGAGTATTGGCAGTAGGCTTTTAGCCCAGGCGATCGCCCAAAGCCCTCAACTACAGCTGACAACTCTATTAGCATTTGTCTTTGCCCACAATCAACCCAGCCTCAATCTCTTCTCCAAATATGGTTTTAAACAGTGGGGTAACTTACCAAATATTGCCCAACTGGATCGGATTTCCCGAAGTTTAATCATCCTGGGGCGCAAAATTGATTACTGATTACTGTTCAAGAGCAAGTATTGAAAATATCCAGAACAATTTGAATTGTACAGGCAAATGCCACCAAGGTAATAATTACTAAAGAAGATAGAAAACTGCTAGCCAAAGCCAAAGTCATTACAAAAGCAGCAGCGCTTAGACGATAGTAGGTGAGAATTTTTTTACATTTAGTTCGACCCAATTCACAACTTGTCCAATGCAAATTAGAAAGAATCAATAGGCACAAAGTCACTGCCAAGCAAAACAAGACTTTTTCTCCCGTAGCCGAATCATGACCTAAGCCGTGGATCATTTTCTCAACTCCTACCCCTGTGGCAGTTAAGCCGATCGCCAGAGGAAGATGAGCATAGAGCCAGGTAAGAGCAATTTTCATTTTGCCTTTTCTCATGGCGTGCAATGGAGATTCTTCTACCGTATCGAAATACATCCACCAGAAGCTAAAGGCAATGGATAAACCTAACAAAGCGATCGCAATTGACATCGGAGTCCATTCTTTCTCTGACACTCCGCCAACTACGGCTACGATTGATTCACCCAAGACAATAATTGTAAACAGACCAATTCTTTCGGTGGTATGAGCCATATTGGGCGGGACTTTCTTTACTCTCTCTCCTGCTGTTAGGGGAGTAGCAAAATCGATCATTAACCCTAAACCCCACAAGGCAAAACGCCAGGGAAGAGGAACAAACACTGAAGCTATCCAAAACGTTAGACTAATCGCGAAGCCAGCAGCATACCAATTGGTCAAATGTCTAGCCTGAGGTACATGATACCCTGCATGAAGATATTGAGAGACTAATACTACACGAAATGCTATATAACTCAGAGCAAAGGCAACGGAAGAGCTTCCAAAGGCATGATGAATATTAGCTGCCATACTAGCAGCAATCGCCATCTGCATCAGGGTAATTAGACGATCTACTAAGCCATCGTTATCAAAACGAGTATCGTAAAAAGTAGCACCGATCCAACACCACCACACAGGGACAAATAAAATTCCCAGTTTAGCTAAACCCATAAAGCTAAAGTCTCGATTGAAATTATGAGCTAGCTGGGCGATCGCGACTACAAATATTAGGTCAAAAAACAACTCTAGCCAAGTTGCGCTTCTTTCTCCTTCCTCGCATTCTTCTCGGCGTAATTTTGGTGGCTGAAATATGGCTCTAGTCATGGCAATAGAATCACAAGCATTGATTATCAATAATTTACCAGAACTATTAAGTTATACAGTGGCTTGGAGGATACAGAATGAGAGATGGTTGAGAAAGTAAGTGCGATCGCTAGTTTGATCCTGTACACATAAGCTTTGGGCGATCGCCTTAGGTTTTTATCTCTCTTCCGTGAGAAGACCCACAGCTATGCTGTCGGTCTGAATCACGGGCAGGGTTTGGCGATACATAGTTTTTCAACATAATCTTCACAGAGTAAGGGTTTTAGTTGTTGTATAATTTCCCTAGAGGAAAAGGTATTTAACCTCTCTAAAAACCTAGTAACCTAACGGTTAACGCACCTTGAAAACTCGGCTATAGGGTTCTGTTCAGGAAAGCTTGAACAGGTAAAAGACCGAAGCAACACGCCAGTTCCTTCAACGCGGGGAACCCGCGCAACGGACTGGCTCAAGTACAGAGAAGCACAATTTTTCGTATTCTCAGGTAAGGGAGGGCATCCCTGAACCTGCTCATGCTTTGGGCTAAACGCTTGGGGAGAGAACCATCTCTGGACTAGTAACCGCAAGGTAGTTAGTGTAAGTGGACTCGCTGAACCAAGAACCTCGGCTACATCAAGGATTTGGGAATCCCCCACGTCCCGTGGCGGGAGGATGTCAATATTCGTATTTTTTATGGATCCAAAGTTTTCCTTTTTGAGTAATGATTTTACTCTGCTGAAACCACTTTAGTTCTTCGATTACAATACCGATTTCGATGTTTAGTTGTCGAGCAATTTCCTTGGCTGATAATCCTTCAACATGAGATTTGATTAAACCCATAATTGAGTTAACCTGATTAACAAAATTCCTAACCGCCGAAATTCTGATGGAAGTTTCTTCCGATTCACAACTTTTAGCTGCTATCTCCACTACAGTCCAGCCACTACGGTAATATTCAAGAATATTTACACCATTTTTGTTAATGTTTTCCTGATCTTTTTTAGCTAAAAGTGCTGCTTTTTTAGCCCGATTACTTTCTTTATTAGTTTCCATAGCAAAAGAATTAATCGTAGTAATTAGTATCAGAGAATATAAATATTCCAGTTATAACCTGATATTTTCTATTTGGGTATATAGCAGTACTTACTTTTCCCGTTAAGTCTGAAATCCCTGCACAGAGAGAGGCAGGAGGCAGAAGTGGCTAACAGAATCGAGACCGTGAGGGACTACTTTGAGAGCAATAATTTCTAACTATTTAAAAAGTGAACTCGGAGATCTCGGATAGTAACAGCACTTCCGCCGAAATAAGTTGTAATAATCCGCCTATTTTAGTTGAAATAAATTAAGGCTAAAGGATTAATTACCGGTGCCGGCTGTAAGAAAGCCTGCTGATTGTGAGGATCCAGGAGTAGTAAGTGCCAAAAAGTTGGCTTCAGTGAAAGTGTTGTTTCCTAAAGCTAGTGCATTACCCCCTGTAAGAGCTGTGTTGCCAGAAATTTCAACCCTAGAATTGATTCTGTTTCTGTTTCTGTTCTGAGTCCTTGTGTTCCTCCTAAAATCAATGGAAGCTTCCCCATTTCCAACTCCACCACTTACGGAAGATTCTTCAGAAAGATTTTCAAGATAAGAAAGGTCAGTAATATTCATAAAACTATTTTTTCTCATTATTGTTTAAACAGATTTATTTCTCACGCAAAAAGTATGAGAAACAACATTAATCGTAACAACCCACCATTAGCTGCAAGTTGCCAATTTGGCAGTAATTAGCAGGTTTCATGGTGTAAAACGTCGAAGTCACCTATGAGAGCAATATGAGAGTTTTTTGTTTTTGATTCACACATCTTAATAAATCGAAGATATAGCAAACCTAAATGAATTAAGAATTTTTATGAATTTTGTATTAATAAAAAATAGATCTTATGCCGAGATGGATGTGCGCCAGTAGAATTTGATCAACCTACCAAAATTGTTCTTTCTGGTCTATCTTTATTTTTCATGACAGAAATTAGTCAACTAATCGCTCAAGAATTATCTTTGCCACTGCGCAATGTTAATAATGCTCTAAATCTCTGGATAGAAGGGGGAACAGTGCCTTTTATTGCACGTTACCGCAAGGAACATACTGGTTCTCTGGATGAGGTGCAGTTAAGGGATATTTTTGAACGCTACACTTATTTAGAGGAACTAGGCAAGCGTAAAGACAAGATTATTGTAGAAATTGAGTCTCAGGGAAAATTAACGGCTGAATTAGCCGCAAAAATAACCGCTTGTCTCCATAAAACTGAGCTGGAAGATTTATATCTTCCTTATAAGCCCAAGCGACGTACTAGGGCAACTATTGCCAGAGAAAAAGGATTAGCACCTTTAGCCGACTGGATTGCAGCTAATAATCTACCTAATATACCGCAAGTATCAAATACCTCTCTTAGTTCGGAAGCGGAAAGGTATATTGATACTAAAAAAGGAGTATTAACTTCAGAACAGGCTTTAGCTGGGGCAGCAGATATCTTAGCAGAGCAGATGGCAGATAATGCAGAAATTAGAGCTTATTTGCGGGATTATTTATTTAAACGAGGTGTGTTTGTTTCGCAGATTAAAGGGGATCATCCCGAAGGCAGTACTAAGTATGAGGTGTATCGAGACTATAATTATACAGTGAGCAAGATCCCACCCCACAATGTTCTAGCTCTATATCGTGGTGAGGCAGAAAGGATCTTAAGTGTCGATATTGCTTTTGATGAGTCGGAGGTGATGGCTTATTTAGAGCAACGGGAAATAAGCAGTAAATCATCCACACTAAGAGTATTTTACCAAACAATGCTCCAGGATGCGTTCAATCGCTTGCTAAAGCCTTCTCTAATTCGGGAAGTGAGGAGCGATCGCAAGGAATACGCAGATATGGAATCGATCCAAACCTTTGAAGCTAATCTACGTAACCTCTTGTTGGCTTCTCCTGCGGGGAGAAAACCTACCCTGGCAATTGATCCTGGCTTTCGCACAGGATGTAAGGCAGTGGTGCTATCGGACACTGGTAAGTATTTACAGTATCAGGCAATCTTTCCTCATTCGGGAGAGGGCAAGAGAAAGGAAGCTGCCCAAACAGTACAGGAGCTAATTAGCAAATATCAAATTGAGTTAATTGCGATCGGTAATGGTACTGCCTCGCGAGAAACGGATCAGTTTGTTGGTGAAGTTTTACGAGAAATTAAGCAACAACCGATCAAGGTAATTGTTAATGAGTCTGGAGCATCGATCTATTCTGCTAGTGATGTGGCGCGAGAGGAATTTCCTGATTTAGACCTTACTGTACGGGGAGCAATTAGCATCGGTAGAAGATTACAAGATCCTCTGGCTGAATTAGTAAAAATAGATCCCAAATCTATTGGAGTGGGTCAATATCAGCACGACGTTAATCAAAAACTCCTCAAACAAAAACTAGAAGAAACTGTCGAAAGCTGTGTTAATTATGTCGGAGTAGATCTCAATACTGCTTCTAAAGAATTGTTGATCTTTGTATCAGGAATTTCAGAGACAATTGCTAATAATATTGTGGCTTATCGTAACGAAAAAGGTGCATTTAATAATCGTCAAGAATTGCTCAAGGTGGGAAAACTAGGTAAAAAAACTTACGAACAAGCAGCAGGATTTCTGCGCATTCGTAACGGTGATAATCCTCTAGATAATACGGCGGTACACCCAGAAAGCTATCAGGTAATTAAGCAAATAGCTAAAAGTCTTAGTGTCTCTTTAGAGCAGATTACTCAAGTTAGCGATTGCGCGGAGCGCACCAGCAAAGCTGATCGCCTTAAAAGCCTTGATTTAGCTCAATTTGTCACGGAAAATGTTGGTTTGCCCACCCTAAAAGATGCCGTTGCTGAATTAGAAAAACCAGGACGAGATCCCAGAGAACAATTCAAATACGCCACCTTTAAAGAAGGTATTGCCGAGATTAGTGATCTTACTGAAGGAATGGTTTTAGAAGGAGTAGTAACCAACGTGGTTAACTTTGGGGCATTTATTGATGTGGGAGTCCACCAAGATGGCTTGGTGCATATATCTCAACTATGCGATCGCTTTGTTTTTGATCCTCATGAGATAGTCAAAGTCGGACAGATAGTCAAAGTCAGAGTAATGGAAGTAAATGAAAAACTAAAACGCATTGGCTTGTCAATTAAACAGGTTTGAGTAACTGTTCGTACGGAAAAATATGATGTCTTGTTTTAAAAAATCATCTCAAATGTGACGTTGAGTAATAGTTTTATCCTACAATCTAGTTGTTAATATTTCGTCTAACTCCACAATCAATCCAGGCATTAAATCACCCCCTGACAAACTCTGAGGAGAATCAAGCACTTCTTTATCTCTATCTAGGCGATAAATCTCAACTCTTGCTTCATCAGGGTAAATTAACCAACCAAGCTTAATTCCAGATGCTAAATATTCTTCCATCTTCTTCTGTACATCTTGCAATCTATCGTTTGGAGATAGCAATTCCAATACAAAATCTGGTGCAATTGGTGCAAATTCTCTCTTCTGTTTTTGAGTTAAACTATTCCAACGAGAGTTTTCAATCCAACTAACATCAGGAGAACGTTTGGCACCGTTGGGTAAAGTAAAACCAGTAGAAGAATCGAATACTACTCCTAGCTTTTGCTGACGATTCCAAGTGCCAATTTGAATTAGTAAGTCTGCGTTTTGTCTGCCACTCTCGCTTCCCGTTGGCGACATGATGATTAATTCTCCTTGGCTAGTCATCTCAAATTTTGTATCCCGATTCTGAGCGCATAACTGCTCAAATTGCTCATCTGTCATGGGATTAGCTAAGGCACTGATGTCGATAGTCTCAATCATTTGTCATTCTTCGTCGGTGGGAATTTGAGATCGATGGGTTCAATTAGACTGGATGTTGACCGTAATAGGGGACAATTTCTGACCAGTGGGGATGTTTTCCCTGTTGCCAATCTGCGTAAGCTAAATCTAAGACATTACTTACGGTATTAGCGATTTGGTCATCAGCGGTAATCAACTTATAGGTCGATGGCAAATCAGCTAAGGTTTTTTGCCAAACTTCTGTAGTCATTAAGGTATCTGCCATATATGTTTGAAGTCCCTGACTAGTTACCTGATATATACCGACAAACAATTGTTCTCTTCTGGCATCCATCTCGACTGCTAATAATTTATCTCCCTGATAATTTTGTGCTGCTGCCACGGCTGCTAAATTAGAAATTCCCAACAGAGGAATGTCTAGCTGTTGAGCAATAGTACGGGCTGTTACCACTCCCACACGAGTCCCTGTAAAGCCTCCAGGACCTTTAGCCACAGCGATAAATTTAAGATCCTGCCAAGTTTGTGGAGCAAGAATTTCTGACAGATATAGATGTAGCTGAGATGCCAAATCTCTGCCCAAATCTCCAACCTGGCTACGACTATCCCCCGCATAATTATTAATAGCTATTCCTAAATGTGGTGTACTAGTATGAAGAGCGATCGCATATTTATTACTATCTAAAACGAACATAAAAAGCAAATAATATTAAAAACTTAGAGCTAACAATAGACAATCGACACAAAACTTATATGCTGACTATTTCCATTGCGATCGCTAGGATTGTGCTATTTCGGCGAAGCGATTTGTCGATATTTAGTTTTGTTTTAGATAGAGATTCTAGCATATTAGACCAACTGGGGCTGAGCACATGGTTCTGTTTAATAAAGAGACTCTTAGTTTTACTTCACAAACAGAGAGGAAGTCTCTATGATTTTTGATGCCTCATACCTCCAGAATAGTTTTCTCTTGAGAAACCTTGTTCTGGAAATGCGATCGCAAGAATGAAAATTTACTATCTTCTTCAGCAAGTGATTGCGTAGAATTAGTTCAAGAATTACGCCAGCTATTATATCTCGAAAGGATTTACTATAAGTTGATGCCTAACTTATCCAAATATAAGTTGATGTCATAAACAAAAAACAAATACTATGCATTATTAATAACAATATCCATTGACCTGAATTAATAAAATCAAACCGATTTATCGATTCAACAACTTGCTCTACGATCTTCTCTGAGAAATTAGTCTTCAGCTTGTTAATTTTTAGCAACTTTACAAATTAAGTTTTTAATTCGTTAGTAAAACCACTCTCATAATGTAACGGATTGTAAAGAAGATGTCCAGCTATGTAAACGTTTTAAATAAATGTTTTAAATAAATATTTTAAATAAATATTTTAAATGCCAGAAAGTATAAATACTGAAGATATTAGCTTTAAGCGAGCTTTAAAAATTAGTTTTTTTGATTAACTTTAGGTTAATTGACCATAAAAATGCTTACGAGGGGGAAAACTATATATTATTCTAAGTAATAATATTTAAATGAATATACGCAAAAAAATATCCTCTTAAAATTTTATGATTAATAATATTCGCTATTCAAAATCATTAAATGTGGTCATAATTGAACCTAATAGATATCAGGGAAACCAATTAAGCGAATTAATTAAGACCCATAGCCTCAATCTCAAGGTTCTTCTACTAGAGAACTCAGAGCAGATTTTTTCTTTGATGTATGAACAAATGACTATCGATATTTTATTCTTTGATATTGAAGCAGAATCTAATACTGATAATCTAGCTTTATTTACAGCCATATCGCCGCAAACAAGCCTCATTCATTGGAGCGATTACCAACATCCAGAAGTAATAGAGCTACTATATTCTTTAGGAGTTAATTCTTTTTGTACTAAAGAAAGCGACGCAGAAATCGTTTTAGAAGCTACAGATCTGGCAGTTCACTATCCTCAGTCCTTATACTTGGATCAAAAATTACATAAATGTTTGCCTTTGCTGCAAAGCTAGGCTTAAGTACTGATGCAAAATTAATTGTATAGTATTAATTAAGTATATTCACGCTTATTAGGATTCACGCTTATTAGGATTCACTATGTCAGAGCTATTTGCCGAACACAAAAACCGACTGACTGAACTAATTGCTAAATATAGCGATCGCGTTGACTTTCTGACTATTCGCCTAGAACAAGCCGAAGAAACCAATATTCTCTTACGAACCAATAATATAGAAACTCTAAGCGAGAGTATTGCTTTAGGTGGACAGGTAAGAGCCTGTTATCGAGGTGGTTGGGGATTTTCGGCGTTTGAGGATCTGAGCAGTTTGAGAGAGAGAATTGAAGAAGCGATCGCTGCTGCGAAAATCGTCGGTGAATCAGAAACCATCCTGGCACCAGTCGATCCGATTCAAACGGTTTGCCAGGTTCCCTTAAAAGGCAGTGACCCCAGGAATATATCTTTAGCAGACAAAAAGACTTTATGCGATCGCTATAATGAGTTGCTGCATGGATACAACGACTGTCTGACTGCTACTACCGTTAGCTATGGCGATTGCTCTCAGAAGATAATCATTGCTACCTCTGAGGAGAGCGTAATTGAGCAGTCTTGGTCAGATATGGAAATGCGTTTTTCGGCTACCGCCAGGAAAGATTACGCGATTGAGACAGGAAGAGAAACTACAGGTTCTCGCCAGGCTTATGAAGATTTAACCAGTTTAGATCAACAGGTAATTGGTGCAGCAAAAAGGGCGGTTGACGCTCTGTCTCTGCCGAAGATTAAAGGGGATATTTATACAGTAGTTATCGATCCAATTTTGACGGGGTTGTTTGTCCACGAAGCTTTTGGACATCTTTCAGAAGCAGATATGGCTTACGAAAATCCCGACTTACTGGAAGTGATGAGTATGGGTAAGCGTTTTGGTTCCCCGGAGCTTCAGATTTTTGATGGTGCTGCCCCCATTGAATCTGAAGCTAATTATATTCATCGTGGTAGCTATTTTTATGATGATGAGGGGACTCCTGCCACTACAACTCAATTGATCAAAGATGGTGTTTTAGTTGGTAGATTGCATTCTCGCGAAACTGCTGGCAAATTAGGAGAAACACCCACAGGTAATGCTCGTTGTCTAGATTATCACTATTCTCCAATTGTACGAATGACTAACACCTGGATTGCCAGAGGAACAACTCCTGTTAAAGATTTAATTAAAAACGTCTCTGAGGGAGTTTATGCCCGCAATTGGCTCGGTGGCATGACTAACGGGGAAATGTTTACCTTTAGTGCTGGCGAAGCCTGGATGATTCGTGATGGTGAACTAGCTGAACCAGTTAAGGATGCAACTCTTTCAGGGAATGTATTCAAAACCTTGGCAAATATCGAAGCGATTGGGGATGATTTTTACTGGGATGAATCTGGTGGTTGCGGAAAAGGAGGACAGTCTGGGCTAGCGGTTGGTTGCGGTGGACCGAGTTTGAGAATAAAAGATGTAACAATTGGCGGTAATTCTAATTAGCTTGAGTTCTGGCAACATTTTGGTGTAAAAGGCTACAATAATATCTAGACAGGAAAAAACCCAGTCAAAAAAACTGGGTTCTGGAGCAAGGTTGGATGATTGGCTAGTTATGCAGTGTTGTAGCTAGCACAATCAGGAAATATTTGGTTGGTCGTAACTTTTCTTTGATATGTAAGATTCATCTTCTTACTTATTCAACTAGATTGCAACAGTATATTTACTAAGATTCTCTCTTGACTGTTATTGGATTTGTAGTCATTTTTACTGACGCCAAAGGATAGTGAGTGAAAAATCTTAATTATTGGCACATAGTGACATTGAAATGACTGATATTCCCCAAGTTGGACAAGATGCACCAGGTTTTTCAGCAAAAGATCAAAATGGAAGTACTGTAAGCCTCCAAGATAAGAAAGATTGCTGGCTAGTCTTATATTTTTATCCTAAAGATAATACTCCTGGCTGCACCACTGAAGCCAAAGACTTTAGCGAATATGTCGAACAATTTAAAGAATTAGGTGCCGACATTATCGGAGTGAGTCCAGGAACTGGTTGCGGGTTTTGTGAAAAGTTGAAATGGAATATTGAGCGATAAAGTCAAATTGAGCTTTTAACGAGGTGAAAATAGCTTTTTGATGTTTTTCCTGGGTCTTTTGTTAATATTCTCGTTATACTTTGCACGATAAATCTAGATCTCGCTGCTAAAGACCTTATGGAGAATTGATTGAACCTGAAATTAACTTTGGCAGAAATGCCGAAGATTGATCATCGTATAAGCCAGACTTTTCAAAGCATAATGCAACTCACTAATTCGTTCAAAACGAAGCAGCAAACGCTTAAATTTATCCTCCCAAGCAAATACTCGTTCGATGGTAGAAAACCTTTCTTGAAATATAGCGGTGACGAAAAGTCTTTTGCGACCACGCTTGGGTGTGGTTCTTCCCCTCAGATTTTCATTGATATTGGGAATCATGCCTCGATTGAAAATGGCTTTTCGGTACCTTTCTTTGCTGCTGTTGTTGTTCCATCACCATGGATTATGCGGAGATCAAGAAGTTCTTCCTGATGAATTACAGACACAGAACCCACAAAAATATCCTCAAAGCACCCATGAATTTCAAAGCGTCGCCCCTGCTCGATAGATTCTTGTGTAGTGAATCTCTGGTTGTCCATTTTCATCAGTGGCAATGGGCAATTCCTTCCACTGACATCCAAGATACAAAAGCTTCAAAATGTAGTTAAAAATGACGTGTAAAGAAAGTTTTGGTTGAGGACCACGACTACCAAGATAGAGGTGTGGCAAGACAAATTCTTCGAACTGTTCCAAGGTCAAATGGGTTGGAATCCAATTCCAGGATTGGGATTGAGGCATTCAGGTTTCTATCGTTCTTGCAATTAAAATGGCTTGTGCCACTTTAACTTAGGATGCTGAGATTCCAGATAGATATAGGCTTTTAGACAAATTCATTCAAGGGATAAAACCCGCAATGAGTTGCATAACTTTTGTAACAGTTAACAGCGATCGCTCTTAATCTTCTCCAAAATGCGATCGCTAATCTGTAATATTTCCAGAATTTTAAATTAAATCACCAAGGATTGCCAATAATCGTAAATCCCGCCCAGTAAAAGGGGTGGGTGAAGTCTTGAGCTTGCTCTGCTGGAGTTATTTCAGGCAAATTCACTTCTACCTCCAAGCCTTTAATTTGGGATTCTTCAACAAAAACTTTCTGTTTGAGCATATTGACTTGAGCCTGTTTTAAAGCTGCTGATTTGATGGGAGTAGATTTCAATTGTTGATAAAAATCGCTGATTAAAGTAAGTGTTCCCAGATCATCAACAGCCCACAAACTAGCCATAGCAGATTTTACCCCCGCCTGCATAGCTAATCCTGCAAATCCATATTCAGCATCTTCATCTCCTATAGCAGTTTCGCAGGCACTCAAGACTAATAAATCCACTTGGGGTAAATTCAGATTTAAATCGGCAAATTGATTTAAGTTTAATTTGCGATCGCTAAACTGAATAAAAGAATGCTCTGGGGAGCCAGAACTAAATACAGAGTGAGAAGCAATATGAATAATCTCAAAACCTTCCCTTTGATGAGCATTTTTAAGATTGTTTACAGTGAAGTCTTGATCGACTATTTTGCGCCCTGACCATAATTTTGGCACAATTGTTTCTAGTTCAATGGCAACTCCAGGCAGTGATGGCATTTTGGCAAATTCTGATGCCCCCATCGCCAAAACCTGTCTGTTTGATTTAGCTTCATAACTGGTATCTGTCAGATTAAAGGCTGGAATACGAGCCAAATTATATTTTTCGACGACAAATTTCTCTCCATCATGCAGCGCCGCAAAGGGTAATGAGCGTAGCTTTGGACCAGTGCAAAGCAACAAAGTGTCAATATTTTCCGCTTCTAAATAAGGTTCCAGAGGTTTGAACAGCCAATTGTAAATTAATCTGGCTGGAGGCAGGTACTTGAGAGACTGGCGATCGCGAATTGCTAAGACTAGTTCATTAATCCTTTTGGTTAACCTGTCACGGTTTGCACCTCTAATTTTCTTAATGACTAATTGCCTTTGGGGAGTGACTAAAATTAATTCCAAAAAATCATCCATAGGCATAGCCCAAATTACCGCGGGGTTAATATTAGCCTGCTCTTGAACTTCTTTTAAGCGGTTAGCAATTTGTTTTGCCGATCGTGATTGATTAGAGAAGTTGCGGTTAAAATATCTTTCATAATCGTTTTCCCACTTCAACTCTAACTTGGCAACTAGATCGGAAAATTTTTCTAAATCCACCAGCTCTTCTTTGGCTTCGGGAGGTGACTTGGACAAAGACAAAGATACTGTCTGAGATTGAACTGAAGCTGAATCTGTAACAATGATGGTGATTGCCAGTAACCCACAGATTAAGTAATAAAACCAGTATCGACTTAGATAATTGATATTCTTTAATATTTTGCGTAGCATAATATTTCTGCCGTCAATATGACTGGACTTTAGTTATGTAGTCATAATACGAGTACAAGTAATGCTTTAAAGATTAATTTTTAATCCTAAAGTTACGCTTCGGGTTGCCATAAATAGAGCCAATGCTAGCCAGAGTATTTGATTAGCTTGCCAATACCAAGCTGCGATCGCCATAGGCATAAAACCAACTATCGCCGCAATTAAACTAGACTGACGTAGAATTTTGCCTGCGGTTAAACCCAGAAAATAGCCGTCGAGCATATAGGCAATGGAACCAAAACCCAGAATGGGAAACAGCCACCAGACATAGTTGGTCACTTGTTTGACTACTGTTACGTGACTAGTTAATAAGCTAAATAGAGATTGAGGAAACAGATAAAATACCATGGCAAAGCTTAAACCAGCCACCAAGCTACTGCTACCCGCTAGCTTCAATAAGGGAATTAATTGGCTGTTTTTTCCTTGTCCCTGAAGATTTCCAGCAATACTTTCGGTAGCAAAAGCAATACCATCAATGAAATAGGCAGCCAGGGTAACGATCTGCAACAACAAGGTATTACCCGCTAAAACTGTCGTTCCCATAGTTGCACTGAGATTAGTAAAGACAGCGAAGGTAGAAATTAGTGCCAATGTACGAACCAAAATATCTTTATTCAGGGAAAAAATGGCTTTGAGCGCGGATAGTTCCCAAATCTGGGGGAAATTTTGTTTCCAGGGTTGTCCAGCAAGTTCTCGATATACCAAAGTCAATCCTACAGTTAGAGTAATTAGTTGACTGAGTGCCGTTGCTGTTCCAGCACCACCACTAGACTGCCCCCAACGGACAATAAACAGATAGTCCAATATAATATTCGTTCCCTTATTGATAAAGGACAGTAGTAAAACCTGTTTTCCTTGCTCTTTGCCTAGAAACCAACCCAACAAGACAAAATTAAGTAAAGTAGCAGGAGCACCCCAAATTAGAGCATTGTAGTAGGCTCTTCCCGATAATAAAACTTCAGGTTCGGCTTGGAGTAAAGCAAAGCCTATTTCTCTCAAGGGTTGCTGCAAAAGCAAGATAATCATGCCAATTACAAGAGCGATCGCGCTATTTCTTAATAGGGTGAGTATAACGGCATCTGTATCCCCTCTCCCCCTAGCTTGGGCAGTTATTCCTGTAGTCCCCATGCGGAGAAAACCAAAAGTCCAATAAATATAGTTAAATAGCACTGTGGCGATCGCTACTCCCCCTAAATGGCGAATATCGGTAAGATGTCCTAAAAATGCTACATCAACTAAGCTAGCCAGTGGCACCATCAGATTAGAAATAATATTTACCGCAGCTAACCGCCAAAAGCGACCTTGATGATACAGTGCTGAAGAGTGATGATTCAATACTTTTGACCTATCTAACAAGCCTACGACATGATCCTACTCAATCCGAATGCTCATGCTTCATCCCTGTTTAACTTTGAAGTTATATAAAGAAGTTTAACAATATCGGTAACTTACTCATAAATTATCGTTTGGGTTGAGGATCATGCGCTAAATTGAAAACAGAGATAAACAATAATTATGTAATTGATAAGTTTAGTTTATCTTTTTGATAGAGAACGATTGTTGAGAATATATGAGAATAGATCTTAAGCAATCCAAGTCTGTCAGTATATTGAGGGCGATCGCAAACAAACCTAATTAAGTCTATGTTTCCTATTTTATTGCTTGTAACCGCCATAGCTAGTATTGTTATTTATCTTCGCACTGGTAACGATATTTTCGCTTTGCTGGCGGTAGGAATGTCAGTTGCTTGTTTGATCTGGGGTTTAGTTGTTGTTCATTGGTCAGTTAATCTTCTGGCTTTATTAGCCTTATTATTTTTAGGTAAACCAGTTGCGATCGCTACAGTTGATTCTCGCCAGAGATAAATCGGAATTAGGAGTTGAGAGTTATGAACGTAGGAAATCCACCCTAAACGTATAGTGACAAATCCCTATGGTTGGCTAAATAAATCCCTAGATACGATTCACCGCGCCAATTGGTATCGTTCGGTAAAGGCGATCGCCCGAAAGGCAGGCGCAATAGTAGAATTATCAGGTAAACCTGTAGTTAATTTTGCTAGTAACGACTATCTAGGACTTGCAGGAGATCAGAGATTAATCCAGGCTGCGGTTACTGCTACTCAAGATTATGGTACGGGCAGCACTGGTTCACGGTTGCTCAGTGGACACAAAGAATTACATCAAGAATTAGAAAATGCGATCGCTTCTTGGAAACAAACAGATGATGCTTTGGTATTTAGTTCGGGTTACTTAGCAAATTTGGGGACAGTATCGGCTTTAGTCGGACAAAGAGATTTAATCTTAGGCGATCAATATAATCACTCTAGTCTGAAGCAAGGAGCAATACTGAGTGGTGCAACTATAGTTAATTATCTCCATAACGACATTGCCGACTTAAGAGAAAAATTAACCGTCAACCGTATCTTATATCGTCGGTGTTTGATTACTACCGATAGCATCTTTAGTATGGATGGGGATTTATGTCCTTTGCCCGAATTAATGGCAATCGCCGAAGAGTTTGCATGTATGCTATTGGTAGACGAGGCACATGCTACAGGGGTTATGGGCAGTAATGGTGCTGGTTGTGTAGAACATTTTAACTGTACTGGCAAAGAATTAATTCAAATTGGTACTCTGAGTAAGGCTTTAGGTAGTTTAGGAGGATACGTCGCAGGTAGTGCAGAATTAATTGACTTTTTACGTAATCGCGCAGCAAGCTGGATTTACACCACCGCCCTATCTCCCGCCGATACCGCAGCAGCTACTAAAGCCATAGAAATAGTTAAGCAAGAATCCACTAGCAGAAATCAACTGTGGCAAAATATCAATTATCTTAAACAACAGCTAGGGAATTTAGAATTATTACCTACTGAATCACCAATTCTCTGTATCAATCTCCATACCCCTGAAGTGGCATTAGGCAAAGCCCAGCAGCTTATCGATGCTGGTATTTTTGCTCCCGCAATTCGCCCGCCTACTGTGCCAACTAGCCGTATTCGCTTATCTTTGATGGCTACTCATCAAAGGCAACATTTGGATTTATTACTAGAAAATCTTTAATTCGGATACTAAAACTAAATGTATCTTTTTTTTGTTCCAGAGCCGATTTGAATCAAGCGATCGCGAAAACCATAATTATATAACTTAAAAACTATGGGTTTCAAACTAGACGTGGTTTAAATCTAACTGCTTAATTTTTTTCTTTTCCCATACCAGGGCAGAACTGACAATCTCATCTAGGGAATTATATTTAGGCTGCCAACCAATTACCTGACGAATTTTGTCTGCTGACGCTACAACACAGGCAGGATCGCCTTTTCTGCGAGAAGTTTCCACGACAGGAAAATCTACTCCTGAGATTTCTTTGATTTTGGACAGTACTTCCTTAACGCTGTAGCCAGTACCATAACCACAATTAAGAATTTGACTAGTAGATTCTTGTTCTAAATACGCTAAAGCATCAACGTGTGCAGCAGCTAAATCTTCGACGTGAATATAGTCTCGAATTCCTGTTCCATCAGCAGTCGGATAGTCCGTGCCAAAGATACTGACTGAGTCGCGAATACCCAATGCAGCATCACAACCAACCTTAATTAAATGAGCTGCTTTCTTCTCCATCTGACCGATTTTACCCGAACTGTCTGCTCCTGCAACGTTAAAGTAACGCAGGATAATATATTTAAGGTTTGAGGCTTGAGCATAGTCGCGGATTACGTTTTCACTCATCAATTTGGATTTGCCGTAGGGATTGATGGGTAAAGTAGGAGATGATTCTTGAACAGGATATTCTTGAATTTCGCCATACACCGCAGCCGTACTAGAAAAAACAAATTGATTAACGTTAAACCTTTGACAACACTGCAATACATTAACCACGTTACAGGTATTGTTGGAGTAATAATCTAAAGGCTTCTCCAAAGATTCGGGAACAGATATGCTAGCTGCGAAATGTAGTACTGCGTCAAATTTATGTTGATCAAATACCTGTGCTAAACGCTCTACATCCTTAAGTTCTCCTTGAATCAACTCACCATACAGTATTGCTTCGGCTGAACCTGTAGAGAGATTGTCATAAATAATCACCTCATAACCAGTTTCACCTAGTTTTTTTACTGTATGAGAACCAATGTAGCCAGCACCCCCCGTCACCAAAATCTTTGTCATAGTAATTTATACTGACATCCCCCTAAGTTCATCATCAATTATAGGGAAATATTTAATGTTTACTATGAAAATCTGGTAAAGAATTTGAGATTCAAATTTAAACCGCGTCCACATTCAAAACTGGAGTTTTGAAATAAAAAGACAGATCCCGTAAAACCTTTTCCCTTTTCCCTTTTCCCTTTTCCCTTTAACCGTTTCCCCTCACGGGGTGACAAGCACCCCGTGAGCTTGATTGCTTAGGTTGCTTAGATTGATCTTGCTTTGCTGTTTTAGCGTCTTTCTCTGATTTATTAATTGTTTGTATTGCCGTGTTGAAATTTTCAACTTTCTCTGATAATTTGACCACCCAGTCAGCACCTTGTCCCAAGGAAAAAATCAAGATCATGGCGATCGCAGCAACTCCCAATAGCAACTGGGCAATTGTTTTTATTGCGTCTAATGCTGCGTCTACTGTCCACTGAATACGACAGAAAAATAATCTAAGATGCCCCCAGAGAACAGGTAAAACATCGGAAATACCGCGAATCTTGGAAATTTGACAAATAAATTCCAAAGCAAATGCCACCCAGAGTTCCTCTGCTTTATCGTGTCGCCAAGCATTAAACCAAACGGTTCTGGGTTGGCGAATGAAATGGGGCAATATCCTTTTCAAGCCCTTAAACAGCAGCGATAAAATCGCATCGAAAATGAATAATAAGCTCCTACTTGGTAATATCAGCAATAAAAGCAAAAGAACACGAAGCAGTCGGTTATATGTAGATCCCTCTAGCTTCTGAGGCCAACCATAAAAAATCTTCAGCAGAAATCGCCGTATCCATTTTTCAACTCCAACCAGTTTTGCTGTTAATTGTTTCTGTGACTTCTCCTCAATCTCCAGTTTGAGTTGGTTCATGAAAGAGGATTTGCCACTTCCCCATTCTCCTTCCACTGAAAGGGTTAGCGGTGGTTTCGTCTGAGGGTTAGTTAAAAACTCGGCGATCGCCTTGACATAAGGCTCAAACCCCAACGAATCTTTTGCCGCCGCTTGATCACTAACACTGGTATTCAGAATAGAAGTTTCAAGAGGATCGGACATATGTCAAAGCTTACTAAATTAAGCATAAATAAACTGTTTGAATGCGATCGATCTACTTGTCATGGGCGATCGCGCCTGCTGTGTTGTCATCAGGTAACAGTGTATAGTCGCTACTACACACTTACTTCTTCCTCTTACTCCTCTTCCTCAAAACATGAAAGTATCTCTTCAACTGCTACTTTCTCCTGATTAATCCTCTCCACCTTCGGCACTAACCGCTTGGGGATATAGCGAGATTTTTTGATCGGGCGATCGCCTTCTCTCCATTCCTCATAGTGATATTTTTTAGCGATCGCGGTTTTAGCCTTTGGCAAGCGAATGACGAGGGGGGCTGCTTGCCGTGTTTGACGTAGGAGTTGGTAAGTAGCTCTCCGAGGAACGAACAATCTTTAATAGTGCGATCGCTTTATTAAAGAATCTATATCGAATTAATCTCTAAAGCTACTGCTTCAAAGTATTAGAAATCGCTGCTTGAATTGCTTTTTTTTGTTCGGACTGGTATTCCCAACGCTCGAAAAACTCTTGATATTCTCCATTTCCTTGGTCGATAGTAGTTTGTAATTTTTGCAACTCTTGTTGAATTGATTCTAAATTAATCTGCTGAATTAAATTAGTGGTGCGCTGGCAAACTCGTTTGGAGCCTTCAATATTCTGAAGATCATTATTTTGACTATGAGTAACAACCATAGCTGAAGACATAGCTAAGTTTTTGACTAGTAGTTCACTCGATAGTTCAGCAGAAGACTTTAATCCATTAATAACACCTGTGGAAGGATGATCTGCTAAAGATTCATCACTTGTTAAGTACGAAACAAAGAATCCTCTGGCACCATTTTTTGTATTCACTATGGATGAAACTGCTTGTTGAATGTCAACTTCACTTAGCTCATTCCTTTTCATTTGATCTATCAAGGATTGGGTAGCTGAGATCGCCTGAGAAAAGGATAATGATTCTGTCTTAAATTTATTAGTCATAGATTCCAGGGGGAAATAATAATATGTTAAGAAATTTATGTTTATTAGACTTCTTGCAGAAGTCAGGGAAAGGGGGAAAGGGGAAGGGGAAAAGGAGCATTTATTATACGGGTGAGCGAAATTTACAGTGGCAAAAATTAGTTTTCGTGCTGTTAAGTAATGAGTACCACAAGGGCATAACATAATGAGTAATAAGTAATGAGTAAATACCCATGAGAAAGAGTGAATTATTTTTCTTTCAATTTATTGATTGAAGCGGTTAATATTTTAATAATTCTTTCATTTTCTTCTATCATTTTTTGAAATCTAGTTTTTGATACTAGCTCAGATTTAATCATGATTTTTGTCCAATAAAGAGTTTCATTTGCCTCTTTCAAAGCTATAGAATACTTATTGATAAAATCCTTAGTCGATTGTGCGTATTTAGCTTCTGAACAGTTGGCTCCAATTGATGTTCCGCTTCTTAAAAATTGTTTAGACAAAACCTTACCTGCGTCATCTTCTTGAACGGGTCGCTCATGGGGGAAACCCCCAAGACCGCGCCCGTCCGCAAAATGCCTTTTATTTAGTTCAGAGTAAGCTTTGACAACTCTGATGGCAAAGTTTTCAGTTCTTTCTTGAATACTGATATTTGCGTTATGATTAATCATGAGTAAAAAAAGAATGTGGTAATTCAATTTTACTCTATAAGTAATGGGTATTTACTCATTACTTATTACTTATTACTTATTACTCATTACTTATTACTTATTACTCATTACTTAAACAGGTTTATTTTTTAACTCCCACACCTTTTTTCGTTCACCCTTATTATACCTTTGACCTTTGACCTTTAACCTTTGACCACAACCAAACCAAGGTTTATTGTATTTATGCAAGAGTTCTATTGGTTAGTTAAGATTCAAAAATCTTGACAATGCTTGTACCATTGATGGTGGCCAACGACGAATATTTTTAATCCAGTCTAGATCTTGATAACGATTGTCTAAGCCAACTGCTGCAACCCAATTGCTTTCAGCTTCGCCTTGTTGCCCTTCTACCCATAAAGCTGCTGCCAATGCCGCACGCATATCAGAATACATCGGGTACTTGCGAACCAAATTACGCATGTTACGGATCGCTTCTACGCGATCGCCAATTTGATATTGGACTAAAGAGGCATTTCCTCTCGCTATGGGAAAAGTGGGAGCAAGATTAGCGGCTAGTTGATAATCTTCGAAAGCATCTTGCCATTTTTGTTGTCCCGCTTTAGCGTTCCCTCGATTGTTTAACGCCACAGAGTCTTGAGGAGTAATTTCTAATACATGATTGTAGTCAGCGATCGCCTTTTGCCAAAGTTTTTTGCCTTCATAAGCGATGCCACGATTTAGATAGGCATCGGGATATTCAGGTGCAATTTCAATAGAACGATCAAAGTCGGCGATTGCTTCGGTAAGCTTATACTGACCAATACGGACGTTGCCACGATTACTCCAAACAGCTGGATTATCGGGAAACTGATCGACTAAATCTGTCCAATAAGTTTCAGCTTTAGCAAAATCACCTCGTTCTGCTGCACGAAAAGCCTTGTTAGCGATTTTTTCCCCCTGAAAAATTTGTTGTTCCGTAAATTTAGGCGCTTGTTCAGCAA
Organism: Cyanobacteriota bacterium; assembly: GCA_942490675.1. GTDB lineage: Bacteria > Cyanobacteriota > Cyanobacteriia > Cyanobacteriales > Xenococcaceae > Waterburya. The sequence continues at coordinate 236,348 of CALNYB010000010.1, forward strand.
TCGCCTCATCTGGATTGACCCAAACCCCAAGTATCTCTAACAAAAAGACCACAAATATACTTATTACCCAACGATTCATTATGCTTTCAATTATTTTAAAATTTTAAGAATTGATACTTAAGATATAGTACTTGATTTTGTTTGAGATTAAGTTTTGTTGAAAAAATCTAAAAAAATAATGACAAATCTTCAAAAGTATGCGATATACGAAAAACGACAATAGCAAAAATGCGATTAAAATGGTTTTTCTCGACTATGCAAGTACGTTTTTTAAGTAAGCTGTCATTATTCATAATGATTTTAGCGTTACCGCAATTTGTAACCTCAACTTCTACTTCTCAATCTTTGCTTTGTTCATCTGTATTAGCTGCTGATACAAAATCTTTGGGTGACAGCGGAGATAATGGAGACGCAGGAATTAAAGGTAGTAATGGACGCAATAGTGATAACTTGACGGTATTTGCCGATGGTGAATCTATGACTCTAGATTTAACAGGAGGTGATGGTGCTGCGGGAGGACAAGGGATCAAGGGCGATAATGCTGCCTGCGAACAACCGACAGAGCCTGTCGGTAAAAATTTGCGTGGTGCTGACGGTGGCAATGGTGGAGATGGTGGAGATGGTGGAGTTGGCGGTAATGGTGGCTCGTTGACTGTATATACCACTAATAAAGAACACCTTAAGCAGATTTACGTCATTGCTGCGGGAGGTGAAGGTGGTGCACCAGGTAAAGCAGGAGTAGGGGGGGAAGGTTGTGAATGCGATCGCCCTTATTGGAATGAAGAAACTTGCGATGGAGAGCCTGGAAGTTCCAACTATACCTGCACTACTGAAGAGTTTCAATGTATCGATGGTTACTCTGGCAGGAAGGGACGTGTCGGTAGAAAAGGTAGAGACGGCAAAAAAGGAACTCTGACTCTAATTAATTTAGATAAATCTTTGTCCCCAGATTTCCCAGAAGTTACGGCTTCCATTAGTGAACTAAAAGGTAGAGGATTTACCCTATCGAGAAATATCTGGCAAAGTCAAAATAACGCTTCTGCTTTATTTGCTCCTGGTTCAATTATTACTGACAAATATAAAGAGCTGGTTGCTCGTCATGAGCATTCAGTCTTAGTAGTCTGGGATGCTCCGCAACAATTAGAAAATTTTGAGGATCAACAAATCACCTTGAGTCTTAAAGGTGCAGATGATGCCAATATCTCTTTACCTGATGATTTATGGTTAGAAACCAAAAAGGTTAAACGAGACAATCTTACCGAGTTGTTTGTTTTCAATGCTGTTCCCAGCAAAGATGTTGCAGAATTAAAGATCGATGGTTTGTTTGGTCAAGGTACAAGCCTAGAGCTAGATGTACTTGATAAGGCAGAAAAGTCAAATATAATTGCTACTGACTTTTTTATTGAGTATCGTGTCGGGGAACCAGCAAAGGATAAGGGGTTCTTGGGTTTAGGTAGCGATACTGACTACCAAACTAAATATAAAGGGTCAATCCCGCCGGAAGCGATCGCTCAAGACGGTAATCTATTTACTTTAAAATTAGGGCAGTTGCCGATTCCCCCAGAATATCTCCAACCAGGATTAAAGGTCGAGGTGCAGCTGCTTGCCAAACGCTCTTTGGGAGAAAATTCTCAAGTAAAAAAACTATCTACTCGTAAGAAAATTGATATACCTAATGCTCAATCTCAAAACAAAAGGTAAGCAGTAATTTTTGAATTAACATTTTGAATTGACATGTTTGGCGATGATAGATTGAACTTATGGGAGGGAGACAGTTTGAATCACGACCTCAATAGCTCGTTTAACCGTAGCATCTTTATCAGCAATAACAATAGTTTCAGCTGCGGTGCGTTGAGCGACCACGGCACATACACAAGCAGCAGTAAAACCGTATATTCCAGCCATTTTGAATAAAGTACCGACCTCCATTTCGTAGTTTAAGATGTTTAAAGCGCGATAAGTAGTAGTAATTCCTGTCAGCCATGATTGGAGATGAGGGTTAGCTGAGGATTCAATTCTCTCTTGTCCTTCATAAAAAGTATCTACCGAAGCGGTAATGCCCAAATGATATGGAATATTAAGCTGACGAGCAGTTTCTACCAGAGCTACTGTTAAAAAAGGATCAGCGATCGCAGGATATTCCACGGGGGCGATATCTAATGCTGCCCCTTGGCGACACAAACTTCCTTGAGATATAACAAGATCACCCACAGGAATATAAGGCTGGATTGAACCACAAGTTCCAATCCGGATAAACTGTTTAATTCCTACCTGTACCAATTCATTTACTACGATACTTAAAGAAGATGCACCCATTCCGCTAGTAGCAACTAAGATGGGTTTACCATTGGGCAGATTGCCCAAATAACTACTAAGCCCTCGATATTCTGACAAAAGTTTGACATTCTGCAAATAAGTTTGAGCGATATATTGCGATCGCTCTGGCTCTCCAGATAATAATACTGTTTGGGGGGCATTAAGACCAAAATCTGACTGGCTAAAACCAATATGGTAAAGTTTCATCTTTGAAAGATAGCTATGAGCTTAAGACTATTAGGGTTAAAAACATGTGTCAAGTTAGCACCAATTTATTGATCGCCAATTATTATTGACTGATACTGAACGATGGTAACTCTTGAAAAATTTTCCGCAATTGTCTCTAGCTGTAAAAAAAGCACTGTGGGTAAACATTTACCCAATGCCTTGTATGTCCATAGTGATGCACTATGTAATCTGGATTCTGTTCTCAGAGACTATGAGCATCAGGGGAGGAAATTAGTAGATAACCTCGACCGCGCTACTATCATTAAGCTGAGTACTGATCGACCTAAAATTTCCTATTTGTACTATCCTGATTTTGATCATGATCCTCATCCCCAACTGCATCAAAGCATTGTGGTGGATTTAACCACTGCTCAGGTTTCGGTAAGACAATATCACAATTCCCATAATCCGCCGATTTTACATCGCAAAGAAACTTTTGTGGGCAAGGATTATCCTCTCTATGATGTTTTCGCCGAACTAACCCAAGAAGAAGTTGCTTTGGGTTTATTAGATAATTCCCGTCATATTGGCACTTTGCAAGAGTGGACACGTTTATTGTTGCAGCAGGGCATCGCCTTGGTGGGTCATCACCTTGCTTGCCCGATAGACTCTCCTGTAGCTAGAAAAAAGACTATTTTAATTGAAAGACACAAGGCTGCCTTAAAACGTACTGAATTATCTCGCCCTGTCAGAATTGCTTTAGAAGCTGATTTATTTAGCAGCGAAACTACTTTTTTTGATTACGGTTGTGGTTATGGAGAAGACATGAGGCAGCTCAAAAATCTTGGTTATTCTAGCTCTGGTTGGGATCCTTATTATTGCCCTGACGCTGAGCTTGAGCCTGCCGATATCGTCAATCTCGGCTATATTATCAATGTCATTGAGGACATAGCAGAAAGAAGGCAAGCTTTGATTAAAGCATGGGAATTGACTCGTAAGACGCTAATTGTCTCGGCACAGGTATTAGTAGACGATCGCCGCCGCGGTTTGGTAGCTTATGGTGACGGTGTAGTGACTAACCGTAATACTTTTCAAAAATATTATGAGCAGGAAGAACTGAAGCTATACATCGACCAGGTGTTAGGAGTAGAATCTATTCCAGCGGGGTTAGGCATTTATGTTGTTTTCCGTCAGGAAGCAGAAGCTGAATTCTTTCGTGCTTCTCGTCTATATTCTCGCCTCAGTACACCAAGAATCCAAGCTAAAGTCAGGAATTTTGAAGACTATCAAGAATTATTAACTCCTCTGATGGATTTTTATACCAAGAGAGGGCGTTTACCAGTCAAAGGAGAATTAGAATCTGAATCAGCTATCAAGGCTGAATTTAGAAGTTACCAACGAGCTTTTAAGTTAGTATTACAGGCGACAAATCGTCAAGAATGGGATGCGATCACCGAGAAACGTCGTCAAGATTTCTTAGTCTATCTAGCTTTGGGTAAGTTTAGTGGTCGTCCGACAATTAGGAAACTAGCTCCAGAAATCAAAGCTGATGTTAAAGCTCTATTTGGTAGCTATAAACAAGCCTGCACCATCGCCGATCTTCTGTTGATCAATGTGGGAGACATGAACAAGATTGCTAATCTTTGCCAAACGAGTGAGATTGGCAAAAAACTTAATAATGCGATCGCGGTTCACGTTAGTGCCTTAGAAAAGCTGCCTCCTCTGCTCAGACTATACGAAGGCTGTGCTAGCCGTAATTTCTACCGTCTGGAAAATGCTAATATCATTAAACTTTATTACAATAAGCCCAAAATAACCTATTTAGTTTATCCAGAATTCGATACTCAAGCTCACCCTGCTTTGAAGGCAACGATGGAGGTAGATCTACATAATTTATCTGTTACCTATCACGACATCTCTGACGAAACTAATCCTCTAATCCTGCATCAAAAAGATGCCCTAGTTGCTCCTGATTATCCAAGTTACAAAAAGTTTGTGCGCTTAACCAAAAAAGAACAAAAGTCAGGTTTGCTAGAAAACAAAGATGCGATCCGTCGTCTTCACGGTTGGCTACGTTGCCTGAGAGAACATGAAGTAACAATAGAGGGTCATAAATTGAGTAATAGTGATTAATTTTTCTTTACGCAAGTCAAAATGTAATATGTCAAGATTACATTTGAATCCCAGTTAGGCGATCTCGCGTCAGAATAAATTTTCGTCAATCGGCGATCGCCAAAGGCGACATTTCCTGAGTATAAATACTCAAAAAGAACTGATTTGACAATGCTTGGAGAAATAATTAAGAGTTTCAATTCGAGAATCAGTGAGATTTACAATTTGGGTATTTTAGAAAAACTGAAGAGCGCAAAAAATAAAGGATCTTTGAGAAACCTAAATCCTCGTTCACAAGACTGTTGGGGAGCAAGTCAGTTTTGATAGAACAAATAAACTATATCCGTTAGATAAACAAGAGGTAGCATAAAGCTAAAGTCAGCACTAACGAAATAGACAGGGCTATTTCATTCTAAAAATGTCCAAATTCATTCAAGGGATAAAACCCGCAATGAGTTGTATGCTTAAGTTATGTGTGGCGTAAAAATTAATCCCTAAAATCGAAATGTGTTTAGGAATTCCTGGTCAAATTACCGAAATTACAGATATCCAAAACCAACTAGCTATAGTTGACGTGAGCGGTGTCAAGCGACAGATTAATATTGCTTGCATTGTAGATGACCACCATCCTGTAGAATCATGTGTTGGCGATTGGGTGCTAGTTCATGTTGGTTTTGCCTTAAACCGCCTTGATGAATCAGAAGCTGCCGAAACCCTGAGAATTCTAGCAGAAATGACCCAATAGTAGATAAATTATCAACTATAAGGAATGACTTGACTTATATCCCACCTCCAAAATCCCTGCCAGCCTTCAAAGATGCTCAAAGAGTTAAACCTAAAAGTAAGCGGATGAGATGGAAAGATGAAAAATTCATCTACCAGTGGGATTCATTCCACGGCAAGGTCGAAAAATACAACAAGAGAGGAAAGCATTTAGGAGAATTCGATCACCTTAGGTGATTTCTAGAAATAAATATACCAGTAAATCGACAGAGCAGCGAGTGATGTGACAGCAATACTTGGTACTTTCTTTTATGGAAATCACCTTAGTGGTGAACAGACCAAAGAGGCTGACCCCTCTCGTTCTATAAAACCGTAATTGGGAGAAATTAAATGGTGAGCAAAGTAACAAAACCAGAACCGTCCTTTCACTCAGAGACTGACAGCCCCCCAAAGGTTGAACGGTGGTTGCGCTGGGATAAAAGAGATGGAGAAGAGCTTGTCGGAGAGATCAAGCTTGAAGGGTTAACTGTTAGTCAACTCGAACAGGTATTTACTCACTTTCATGAAGACCAACTCATGTACTACTGCTATCCAGTTGAGACAAACAAACAGGTTGAATTTCTAGCCATCTGGGGAAAGGTCGAACTAGATCTTGACTCTTACGAATATTTTGTTGAATGCAATGCTGCCTAAATATCATTGGACAACAATCAGAGGGAATTGAATGAAATACGTAACTGAGTTCCGAGATCCAGAAAAAGCACAAGCTTTATTGGCAGAAATAAAACGAGTAAGCCAACTTTTACCAATAAATCCTGCAAAACCTTTGAAATTGATGGAAATTTGCGGAGGTCATACCCACTCCATCTTTAAATATGGTATCGAAACAGTCTTACCTGAAAGTATTGAATTAATTCATGGTCCTGGTTGTCCAGTGTGCGTAATGCCCAGAGGCAGATTAGATGATGCGATCGCTCTAGCAGAACAGCCAAATATTATCTTCACTACCTTTGGGGATACAATGCGAGTCCCAGGTTCTCAAAAGAGTTTACTTCAAGCCAAAGCTCAAAAGGCTGATGTCCGCATGGTCTACTCACCTCTAGATGCTCTGAAAATTGCCCAGGACAACCCAGATAAAGAGGTGATCTTTTTTGCGATCGGCTTTGAAACTACCGCCCCCAGTACTGCTTTAACTGTCCTCCAAGCCCAAGCAGAAGGTATTACCAACTTTAGTTTATTCTGCAATCATGTTCTAGTAGTTCCTGCCCTAGAAGCCTTACTTAGTAACTCCGATTTGCAGCTAGATGGCTTTATTGGTCCTGGTCATGTTAGCACAGTAATTGGCACAGAACCTTACCAAATTATTGCCGACAAATATCATAAACCTTTAGTTATTTCTGGTTTTGAACCGCTAGACATTTTGCAATCAGTTTGGATGTTGCTCAAACAGTTAATCGAAGGACGCTGCGAAGTAGAAAACCAGTATACTCGTTTAGTTAATTCCAGGGGTAATACTGTTGGTATAGATGCGATCGCCAAAGTGTTTACCGTCCGCGATCGCTTTGAATGGCGAGGATTAGGAGAAATTGCCCAATCTGGCTTAAAAATTAGAGATAAATATGCACAATTTGATGCTGAAGTTAAGTTTGTCGTTCCTAACCACCAAGTTGCCGATGCCAAGGCTTGTCAATGTGGAGAAATTCTCAAAGGAGTCTTAAAACCCTGGCAGTGCAAGGTATTTGGTACAGCTTGCACCCCTGAAAATCCCATTGGCACTTGTATGGTGTCTTCTGAAGGGGCTTGCGCTGCCTATTATAAATATGGGCGTTTAGCTGCCCTTGGTAAAAAGTCTGGATCTAAAAAATCTCAAGTGTCAGTTTGAGAAAGCATTATGTCCAATCCTGTTTTTCTCCTGTTGGAGTACGTCGATATACTGTGCCCGATGCATGAATAGAACGGGTTTTGGTATAAAGTTCTTCTTCTGTTAGCTGCCAGGTATCTAAGGCTAATTTTAAATCTCTTTGAATGTCGCGTGCGCCAGGAAAGTCACGATAGCGAATTATCAGACGCGCCAATTCAACTAACTCGCGATCGCTTGGCTCAGACTGCACCTTTAAAAGATTATCTACTGTGATTCGATCCTTTTTATTCTGGGGATGCTTCTGTTCTACGTTTTCATTACTCATTAAGGTTCAACATCAAATGTTCCCTTTCATATTAAGCTTTGAACCAGGTATTAGGTATTAGGTATTAGGTATTAGTTATTAATTATTAATTATTGGCTTTTCAAAAATTATTGACGATGCTTCCTGCTGGATAAAAGAGGGAGTGGTTGGCGAGTCGTGCCTGGAGGGAGATAGTATTTTACTGACTCAGTAGCGATCGCTTTAGATTTTTTTGTTCCCTGTCGCCATCGCATGACAATACTCAACAAAGCAATAAATAAGCCGATGGACAATAAGCTGCCATGCCCACTGAATCCGCCGATCAGAGCATTGGTTGCACCTAAAATAAGGATAAAGCCAGAGACAGGTTCTTTGCGATACACTGTTCTCAAAAATCTTGCGAATAAAGGATTCACTATTTTTTGCTTAGGTAAAGGAAACTGCTGTGTCTAACAAGTTATCTCATAATTTAGCATAATTGTCTGATTATTATAATCTTTCTCTGGTTTGATCGGCTATGGTAGTCTAATCTCAAAACGTAGATTTAGTTGATGCGATGACTAATCCTGATGGTGTTCCCGATAGCTCTTTTTTGTATTTGTTTTTATCGACACTGAGAACTATTCGAGCGAGCAAAATTGCGAATGTAATTAGTAATCAAGTCTAAATCTTCCTCAAGAGCAAAATGTCCTGTATCTAGAATATGAAATTTAAGGTTCTTGAGATCCCGTTTGTAAGGGTGCGCTCCCTCTTCAGGAAATATTCGGAAATCCATGTAATAAGAGGATGGTAGGGGCATCTTGTGAGCCAACTTCCCGATAGAAAATATCGAGTCCATCAATCTCAATAGTTTTATGCATTGTGTTGTTTGAGTTAGCATTCCATGCGGGAAGCCCCGCGCTCTGACTTCAAGAATGTAGAGTCGAGCCCTAAAGGATTAGCTTCGCGTCCGTCGGGATGATAGCACGGGCTGGCGTAAGATAGTAAACAGTTAACTTGATATTCAAGAATCTTCATCTAGTAAAGGTTTCAAGCCTTGTAAGATGCTTATATCTGAAAGAAGACTAAAAGGCTCGTCAGATATTTGTACCTCGACAACTGAAAATATAGGGTTTTACAGGGAAGTTCGATCTAAATTGATTGTTTCCTCCTGTAAGTAAAATTTTCAAGGAACGTTGGTTCTAGGTTTTCAATGGTGTCACGACTCGCGCGTTCCCTTGCACCAAACTAAGCGGTGTAAACGCCTGTCGGCGATGTTATGCCCTTGTGGTACGCGGGGTCGCTCGTCAAACCTTGGATGCCAGAGGGGCAGGACTCGTACCTCTCTATAAAATGCGGTAGCAGGAAACAACAGGAGTACTGTAAACGAAGTTCTCTCTATTCTACGGGATTTGGGGAAGCCAGCATTGTATGCTTCGCATCAATGTCTGGAGAGTCACTCATGATGATCAAGCACCTTATTGTTAATTTTCTTCTTAGTCTGTGTGACTGAACGTTTGTTTTGTTGTTCGTTATATTTATTTTACCGAACGTTCGGTAAAAAATCAAGAATTGAATTTCGTAAAAACCTTGATATATCTATATCAATAATCAAGCTCTTCCCGATTCTGGATAATTTTAATTGCCGAGCAAAATAATTAAGCCGAATACGACAAGTCGCTCTTTAAACAAAGCAAAGCAAAATTAGTTTTATGCTTAATTACACAAATCATTATTTGCTCGATAAGTTGAGGATTGCATTTGTGATATGGAGAGAGGCGGTGTATTTTTATCTTCGAGGGAGATCTTATCTAATTTGATGTCTGGTTCAGAATCTTTATTCCACTCGGTGTAAGAAGTTTCTACCTTATTATCGTAAAGAGATATTTCTCTTGATAATTGTTGATCCAAGCAAACACGATATCTTTCTAGCCAAAGTTCTCTAGAATACTCAGTAGTTCCACCAGTACAGCTACCACCGATTTCTCCTCTGATCCGTTCGTAAGTATCGCAACCAATAGCTAACGTTCTTTTTGCTACGTTTGAGGGCAAAGTAATGATGCCGATAGTTACAAGCATTGTGGTTATAATATTTATCAAGTATTTCATTTCGCTTATCAGATTCTAGACTAGTGAACTACTGTGACCACAAGAGTATGTTTGCTCTTTTATCTAGCTAGCTCGTTTACTTTCAGTCTGGCTTGGTATTGCCGAACAGTGACCGTTTGGATAATCAAGCTATGGTAAATGCGGTTTAACTGTACCAGCCCTTTCTCCCTCAAGTAGTTAGTCTGTCACGACTCGCACGTACATGCGGGTTTATCCTCAGTCGCTGGTGGCAAGCCCTTTGTCTTGCGCCTTATGTTATGCCCTAGCGACTTGCCCTTATTATCCCGCGAAGACGGGACAAATGGGTGTACGTCGACGCAATGCGTTGGGCGTTTTCCCCGAGTTGAAGCAACTATTGATGGGTTGAGAGAAGACAAGGGAGAAACTTTAATTAAATTAATCTATTCCTCAAATCAATCTTGAAGCTCTAAAGGGCGATTTGGTCACCTTAGCATATGTGCTTACCACTTATATAATACGATAACTCAAACCCTTCTTATATTAAGATTTTCTGTCTAAATTGTTTATACCCATACCAGACGGTTACAAGTCCTCGAATGGGGGCTTGCGGATTAAGTTTTCTCTTATATTCTAATAAAAAAATATTGGGACGTTGAAAAAAAACGCCCCAAGCTATGAAGTTTCAAAATTTGCAGTAAAGGTTAATTAATCAGATATACCAAGACAAATAATACTAGCCAAATAACATCAACAAAGTGCCAGTAGATCTCCGCTGCTTCTACTCCAAAGTGGCTGCTACTGGAATAATGACCCTCTTCCCGCGATCGCCATAATACAGAGAGAATCAGCAAAACTCCAGTCATGACGTGTAAACCGTGAAATCCAGTTAGGACATAAAAGCAACTGGAAAATAGGTTAGTAGTCAAACCAAACTCAGAGTGGAAATATTCATAGCCTTGTCCACCCAGGAAGAGTGCGCCCATGGCTGCGGTAATAGCAAACCAAGTTTGTAAACCTTTAATATCGTTATTTTTCAAGGCGGTTTGTCCTCGGTGCATCACAAAGCTACTGGTTACCAGGATCGCCGTGTTAATGATTGGGATCAATAATTCTAACTCTGGTGTGCCTTCGGGGGGCCAGATGGGTATAGTGGCTCGATAGATGAGCAAGGCAGCAAAAAAGCCGATAAAGGTCATACTATCGGAAACCAGGAAGATATATAGACCGATCATCCGATGATCGGGATGCCCATGATGTCCATGGGCTGCTTCTTGTTCAGACGCGATCGCTATTTGTGATTTATTATCTAAAGTTGAACCTTGCATAAATGGATTTCAGTAAATTTATTTTGTTCTGATTGATTTGTTTAAGTAGTTAGTGGTTACTGGTTAGTTTTCAGTAGAAGAGTTAGAAGGGAAGGTCAAATCTTCTAACTCCGAACTCTGATACTACCGACCTTCGGCAATTACTGATGCCAACATATCCTCTACATCTTGATCACCATCGATACTTTCGGTATCAATACCATAATCATAAGGGCCTGCCCATAAGACAGGTTCTTCTTCAAAGTTTTCTATGATTGGGGGAGAAGCAGTCTGCCATTCTAAAGTTAAAGCACGCCAAGGATTACGACCAGCTTTTTCTCCTTTAAACAAACTCCAGAGAATATTGATGATAAAGGGAAAGGTAGATAATGCCAGGATATATGAACCAACTGTACAAATGATATTTAGGGTTTGAAACTGAGGATCATAGAGGGCGATACGACGGTTCATTCCCTGTAAACCCAATTGGTGCATTGGCAAGAAGGTAATATTAAAACCGATAAAAGTCATGACAAAGTGAATTCGCCCCCAGGTTTCATTGACCATGCGTCCAGTCATCTTGGGAAACCAATGATATACCGCAGCAAATAAGCCAAATACCGAACCACCAAAGAGGACATAATGGAAATGAGCCACAATAAAATAAGTATCGTGGACATGGATATCAAATGGCACAGAAGCCAACATTACTCCACTTAAACCGCCAATTAAAAAGGACGAAAGAAAACCAACGGCAAAGATAAAGGCACTATTGAGACTAAGTTTTCCTCCCCAAATAGTCGCACACCAGCTAAATACTTTAATACCTGTGGGGACGGCAATAATCATAGTGGTTGCCATAAAGAACATCCGCAACCAGCCAGGAGTCCCACTAGAGAACATGTGGTGCGCCCAAACAATTAGACCCAAGAAGCTAATTGCCAAACTAGAATAGGCGATCGCTCTATAACCAAAGATGGGTTTACGGGCATGAACTGGTAAAATTTCTGAAATTGCGCCAAAAAAGGGCAAAATCATAATATATACTGCAGGATGAGAATAGAACCAGAACATATGCTGGTAAACTATCGGATCTCCACCCCCCGCAGGATTGAAAAATGCCGTCCCTGCAATTAAGTCAAAGGAAAGTAGAATTAGGGCGGCTGCTAATACAGGAGTACCAAGTAGAATTAAACCTGAAGTTGCTAGCATTGACCAGCAAAACAGGGGCATACTATGAATGTCCATATCGGGCATCCGCATCAGCAGGATAGTAGTGACAAAGTTAATTGCTCCTAAAATAGAAGATGTACCCAACAGCAACACGCTGAGAATCCAAATCTCTTCTCCCCATTTACCAGTCATCAAACTTAGGGGAGGGTAGGATGTCCAACCAGCTTGGGCGGGACCGACAAAAAAGCTACTGAGGAAGAAGATTCCGCCAGGAGGAATCATCCAAAATGCCACGGTATTAAGACGAGGAAATGCCATGTCCTCTGCCCCAATCATCAGGGGAATTAGATAGTTGGCAAATGCTGCCCCCGCAGGAAGAATCCAGAGAAACAGCATAATCGAACCGTGCATGGTCATCGCCTGATTATAAAATTCGGGCTGAATAAAATCAGGATCGGGGGTAGCAAGTTCAGTACGTAAAACTTCAGCTAATGCGCCACCGACAAAGTAGAAAAAGAAAGCAGTAGTTAAATATTGAATACCGATCACCTTATGATCGGTACTAAAGCCAAAGTAATCTTGCCACTTTCTTTGAGGATGTTCGTTATGCTCTGGTGATGTTATCGGAGCATTTCTTTCGACTGTTGTACTCATTCTTGGTTTAATCTAGAAATCTGATTAATCTATTTAGGTAGCTCTAAGCTCTAAGCTCTAAGCTTTTATTGGTTTATTGGGTTTATGGGTTTTAGCTGTGCCAAAGTATCGGTATCTACTCCTATGTCGTTGGCATAAGCAGCTAAGAATTCAGCATCAGAACTAGATGCAGGGGTCATCGCTACAGATTCACTACTGTCTTCATTCATGGCAAAGGTATTATCTTGAATCCATTTTTGATAATCTTCTTCGCTTTCCACGTAAAGCTGAGTTTTCATGCCTCCATGATATGCTCCACATAATTCAGCACAAATGACAGGATACTGACCGATTTTGGTAGGAGTAAAAACTAAACTAGTTTCTCTACCAGGGATGACATCTTGCTTGATCCGAAATTCAGGCAACCAGAAAGCGTGGATTACATCTCCTGCTGTCATGGCTAACTTCACAGGACGATTAATCGGAACGTGTATTTCTCCTGAAATCACGCCACTATCAGGATAAGTAAACACCCAGGCATATTGAATGCCATTAACTTTCACTTGCAAAGGATCGATCCCCTGTTGAGACCCTGGCGAAACACCAAGTCCCAAGGCTATGTTGTCTTGATTAGGATCTAATGCTACTAATTCTGAATGGTGATGACCATGGGCAAGGTTAGGACCAGGATCTCCTGATGTCATTGGATCAAGCCCTCCCATACTGTTGTAAATTTCAAAACTATAGATGGCTAAGATAAAGACAATTACAGTCGGGATAGCAGTCCAGACAATTTCTAATGGAACGTTGCCCTCTATGGGAGGACCATCGGTAGTATCACCTTTACGACGGCGGAACTTAATTAGAGAGTAGACAAGCACCCCTTCCACCAGGAGAAATAGACCAGTAGCGATAGTCATCATAAAGTTAAACAGTTCGTCTACTTCCATCGCATCATTAGATGCCGCTATAGGCAAGAGTCCATGGTTTTGACCATACCACAGACTGATCAGGGTCATTGCTACTCCTGCTATGAGAGTAATTATGTTGCTGGGAATATTCACGTTAGAGATTTGGGGTAATGTTTTCTGAATCAGTACTAGCTAATAGTTTTTTATGCCTGACTGTTTACAATTTATTACTTACAAACAGGAATTGTTGATGGAATTAATCCTAAAATTTCAGTTACAAAATATTTTTTTGACTACATTACTTTAGGTTAGAACAAATTACCAATAGATAAACAGGTATCGAACTAAAGTCATTCCAATCTAGGTTAATTCTTTAGCTTTTTTTTGGGATCTACAACTCTTAAGTTTTAGAGCTAATTCATAGCCGATAAGTTTCAAATTGATCGATAAATTTAATTTTTTCTTTAGAAAGTTTAAATTTGTTGGGAGTTTTGCTGACTCAATCTGAAGAATATCTAAAAAGATCAAACTATTAGAAAAAGGTCGTTACAGTGATAGAAGAAAAATCAAACTATAGCAAGAATAGTTTGAACTCAAAGCGATCGCTTTTTTTTAATCAATTTATCTCAGCCAAGTTTGCCATGACCGAATCAGTATTTCAAGCGCAAAGCAACAGTATTAGAGAAACATCCCAGCCTCAGCTTTGGATTCGTCGTCTAGTCTGGAAAATTGCGATCGCAACTTTACTTTTAATGGCGGTGGGAAGTGCCACCAGAGTCATGAATGCAGGTTTAGCCTGTCCTGATTGGCCTTTGTGCTATGGTCAACTTGTCCCCACCCGACAGATGAACCTCCAGGTATTTCTCGAATGGTTTCATCGTTTGGACGCTGCTTTAATTGGAGTTAGTGCGATCGCTTTATCTGGCTTATCTTGGTGGTTTCGTCAAGAATTACCCCGATGGCTACCTTGGTCGGCAACTTTTGCCTTATTCCTCATTGTTTTTCAAGGAATCTTAGGGGGACTTACCGTAACTCAACTACTACGCTTTGATATTGTTACCGCGCATTTAGGTACAGCACTGTTATTTTTTAGTACTTTAGTGATCATCGGCACGGCTTTAACACCCTATAAGAGAACCCAAGCGGCAGGAAAACTGCGTTGGATAGGTCTAAGTGCAACTATCTTAGTTTATCTGCAAAGCATTTTAGGCGGGTTAGTTGGTTCTCGTTGGGCATTACATCAGTGCTTTGGGGGTTCACAGCTATGCAATGTGATGAATGCTCACATACTAGGAGTGGTTCCACCAACTCTAGCTACCATAGCGGTTGTTTGGTTTGCTGGAAAAACTCCTGGTTTGCACCAGAATCTACGAATTTTAGCGAACTCAGCGGCAGTCTTAGTAAGTTTACAGATTTTGCTGGGAATCGCCACTTTCAAGCTACACCTTCAGGTTGAACCCTTAACCGTTACACATCAAGCAGTGGGAGCAAGTTTATTAGGAGTATTAATTGCCTTTACAGTACTGACAATCAGAGATCACAGCAACCAAGAATCAATGATTTAATTATTAGTTCTCTCAACTACCACCACACAATAATCTAAGAACAAATTTTTAGGAACAAGCATCATGACAGGGACCAGTATAGCTAGCCGTAATCAAAACATAGCTGAGATAATCAAAAGCTATTATCAGCTAACCAAACCGCGTATCATTCCGCTACTTTTGATTACTACCGCAGCATCGATGTGGATTGCCTCAGATGGCAGAGTTGATCCCTTCTTACTCTTAATTACTTTACTGGGAGGAACCTTAGCAGCAGCCTCAGCACAGGTACTAAACTGTATTTACGATCAAGATATTGATTACACTATGACGAGGACGCGCAAACGCCCGATTCCTTCTGGGAAAGTTCAACCCCGCCACGCATTGATTTTTGCCACTGTCTTAGGGGTATTATCCTTTTCTTTGTTAACTGTGTTCGCTAATTTGCTAGCAGCGTTATTGGCGATGTCTGGCATTGTCTTCTATCTGCTGATCTACACCCATTGGCTGAAGCGACACACTACTCAAAATATAGTTATCGGTGGTGCAGCAGGTTCAATTCCTCCCTTAGTAGGTTGGGCTGCGGTAACGGGAAATTTAGGTTTGGTTCCCTGGCTGCTATTTGCTATTATCTTCCTCTGGACTCCCCCTCATTTCTGGGCTTTAGCATTAATGATCAAAGAAGACTACGCTGAAGTAGGAGTACCAATGTTACCTGTAGTCAAAGGTGAAGTGGAAACTGTTAAGCAGATTTGGATTTATAGCTGGCTGGTAGTTCCCTGTAGCCTTTTGTTAATGTATCCTTTAGGTAATCTGGGAATAGTGTACGGTGCGATCGCTCTTTATCTTGGATACAAGTTTCTCTATAAAGCCTGGGAGTTGAAACAAGATCCAACTAATAATCAATTAGCCCGTGGCATGTTTAAGTATTCCATCTTCTATATGATGCTGTTATGTGTCGCTATGATCGTTGATACTTTGCCAGTGACTCATCAACTATTGGGGATGGTTTTTAGTTGTGGGGGACAAAAAATAAATTAAAGCCTGTCAACAATATTAGTAATATATGCGTGACTTTTAGAGTTTAAACAATAGAAGTTACGCAATTTATATTTATTTATTATTTTATAAAATAATTCTAAAGATTAACTTCATGCTGCTTAAGCATCAATTGCATTCTACTTTTGCATATCTGAGAACTTTGTGATTTTTTTGATGAACTAGATTTGAATAATTTAATAAAAGATTTACAGCCATGACTTACGACATTGATCAAGATTATGACTTGTGGCTACAAGAACAAGCCAACTTATTGCGATCGCACTCTTTTGATGAACTAGATTTGAATAATTTAATAGAGGAATTAGAAGCTTTGGTAAGAGGAGAAAAAAGTTCAGTCGAAAGCTTTACTTATCAGATTATACTGCACCTATTATTAGTCGATTACTGGAAAGAAGAAAGTGAACGAAATCGTAATCACTGGAAAGCTGAAGTCAGTAGTTTTCAATTCCAACTGAGTAATAAGATAACTACTAATTTGATCAATCATCTTAATCAAAGATTGCCAAAACTATATGCCAGAGCAAAGAAAACTGCAATCCTCAAAACAGCTCTAAAGCAACGCTTTCCTGAAAATTGCCCCTACGCTTTAACAGATATTTTAGGAGAAGAGGATACTTAATTTAATTTTTAAACTAACTCAACACGATCATAAAGATCATCTAATTTACTTTGCGCACGTCTAAATGTAATATACGATAATTACATTTTGAACCCAATTAGGCGATCGTAAAAAGGATAAATTTTTGTAACATACAGTCAGAGGGCGATCGCTTTTGATCGAGATTTTTTGAGTATTGATACTTGAGTACCCATGCTTTAATTTGTAATATTTTAGCAAGCTGATGCAGGAGAATTAGAGAATAAACTGCAAGTAAAAAAATAGTCTCGGGTTGACAACTTTTCTATTTTTCTATGTTCTAATTCCATAAAACCTCGCTAATTTTTCCTGCTTCTACCGCCAGGATTTGGGAATCTTTGATCCAGTCGCGATTGAAAGTGTCGATGTGGGTAGTGGTAATGAGCGTCTGAAAGCGATCGCCAATTACTTCTAAAAGCTGTTTCTGTCGATTGGGATCTAGTTCGGCTAATACGTCGTCTAGTAGCAATAAAGGTGGCTCCCCCACTACTTCTTCGATTAACTTCAATTCTGCTAACTTTAAAGCTAATACCAAAGTGCGCTGTTGTCCCTGAGAGCCATAATAACGAGCAGGGGTTTGATTAATCGTAAATTCAATCTCATCTCTGTGAGTTCCGACAACGGTTTTTCCCTGGTACTGTTCCACCATACGGCGTTCTTTAATCTTCTCTAGAAAAGCTTGCTGCACCTTAACAGGATCATCTTCTGTCCATGCCACATTGGGAAGATAGTTAATCTGAAGTTGCTCATCTCCACTGATGCGCTTGTGCCAAGATTCAGCAAGGGGAGCAAGTCGATTAATTACTCTGGCGCGTCGGCGGGTTACTCTAGAGCCTGCTGCTGCTAGCTGTTCATCCCATAATCTGAGTTGCGGTTCATAGTTTCCTGTGAATTTTGGGTCATTCTCTTGTCTAGCAGCACGAATCTTCTTGAGCAAAGCATTACGCTGTTTTAACACCTGATTATACTGTTGCAAAATACTGGAGTATACAGGCTCTAGCTGAATTAATAAACCATCAATCCAGCTACGTCGAGAATCTGGCGCACCTCTAACTAAATTTAAATCTAGACTAGAAAACTGTACTGCATTAAGTACCCCCAAAAAATCTAGCTGACGGCGTAAAGTTTCCCTGTTTACAGCTACCGTACGCCCTCCTTGCTTACGAAACACCATACTTAGTTCGCTGGTGCCATATGCACGTTCTACGGTGGCTTCCACCTGCCCCGCTTTAGCAGAATCTAAGACCAATTCGCGATCGCGTGTAGCACGGTGACTCTTAAGACTAGCGAGCAGCTCTACTGCTTCTAATAGATTGGATTTTCCTTGAGCATTATTACCAACCAAAATCGTCTTCTTTGCCGTAAATTCTATCTGGCGATCGACATAATTCCGAAACGAACGCAAACGCAAGCTTTTCAAATACATTTGTAGACGAAGATGAGAAACAGATTATCAGTTATCAGTTACCAATGAATAACTTAGAGAATAACAGACTTAATCTTTCCCCATCCTTTATCATTCATCCCTTATCCCTTTAAAACTACTCTCCAACAGAACTAGAGGCAAATTCTGGTGGTTGTTCTTGTTGGGCTAACTTTTCTTTGTCCTTACGACGTTTTTTAGCGTAAAGCTGGATAGTTGCCACCATTGTGATCACTAAACCCGCCACTAGCCAGGTAGTTGTATCCAAAGGCAAACTATTTTTAAACACTGCCAACAACACGATTAATACCAATAAAATTGTCGGTGCTTCATTCAACGCTCTAAACTGTTGTCCAGTCAACTGGCATTCCCCTGCTGCCAATTTCTTCATAATGCTTTTGCAAAAATGATGGTAGCCAATAAGCAAAATGACAAAAGCTAATTTGATATGTAGCCAGGTAGATTTCAAAATTTCTGGTTCAGTAGAAATCAAGCCAATCGCCATTGCTACGGTCAAAATCATTCCTGGAGTGGTAATGATGCTGTAGAGACGTTTTTCCATGATTTCATACTGCTTTTTCAGGATGCTCCGTGCAGGTTCAGGCTCTTGTTCTGCCTCTGCATGATAAACAAACAACCGTACCAAATAAAACAAGCCTGCAAACCAGACCACGATACCAATGAGGTGAAATGCTTTATACCAGTAGTAAGCCATAAAAAAATATTTTGCTCAAAAATTTATCCCTTATGTATGTGAGTGTATATTTTCTCGCACCACACATCACAAACACGCAATAAAATTTTAAGGACTCGTTGCCAATAACTAAATAAAAAAAATGAGATAACGGGACTGGCCAGATTTGAACTGGCGACCTAGCGCTTCAGATTGGTGTGAGTTTCCCCACTCTCTGGACTATCCCTTCACCCTGGGCAAGATACCTTTAGGTGGTGGCCGTTATGTTGCAGACAGTTTAGTGGTTGATTAGACCTGAGTAAACTATTTCCCGATTTTATACCTGCAACCAGTCTCTGCACCTTCTCTACCAGGAACTATAGAGCTTGGCTCAAGATTACCTTGATTGCTCTTAGCAATGTTAGGCTTCCTTGAATTTGACCACATTCATCCATGAAGTTTCCCTCATGATGCCCGATGTTTCAGGAGGCGCTTGCTCTATCCTACTGAGCCACAGCCCCTTGTTTATCTCAATGCCGATCATCCTAAAGATAAACCAACAACATAAAGTCAAAGTAACTCCAGATATTTTTGTATATAAAACTTTACTTGATTAATAAATATTGCAACATCGATTCATACTTCTGTTATGTAAAGAAATAAATTTATTATCGATACCAGGCAAATATTTAAAAATTCAGGAGAAATCAATTTTGACTTACTTAACTTTATTAGCTGCTACTGTACCCAGCACTGTATCTTGGAGTCCTAAAGTAGCGATTGTCATGATTGCTTGTAATATTGTAGCGATCGCTTTTGGCAAATTTACCATTCAAAACCAGACTGCGGGTCCTGGTTTACCTTCCCCCGCATTATTTGGTGGCATGGGTCTTCCTGCTTTACTAGGTACTACCAGTCTTGGTCATCTTTTGGGGGCAGGGGTAATTCTCGGTCTAGCGAATGCTGGCGCAATATAGCAATTCTCGTATTAGCGACATACACCTTGGTTAAGATAAGTTCGGATTGGTGATCATCTCGGTCAAAGTCTTAACCAGGCGATCGCTTTCTAATGGTAAAATTTCACTACCATGGAGCATTTCTTGCAGCATTATAAAATAGATCAGTGTCCCCATCATGACTCTGACTGTGGCTTCTGGATCAGCTAATTTTAGTTCGGGATGAGATTTGAAGTATCTAGTTAAAGTCTCAATTGCTGGCTTTGCCAGATTATTAACGTAGACTTTCGCTAATTCGGGAAAACGTCCCGACTCACCAATGATAATACGAATAAAGTTATGAAATGCGCGATCGCCTTTAGCGTTTTTCAGCATTCTAGTCGCCATTGCGGACAAGATTTCTTGTGGATCTCCATTCAAGGATTCTGGTTTCTCTAACCTCATCACTGTCTGAAATTTGTCTTCTGCTAGATCCTGAATCACCGCACTAAATAAGCCTTCTTTGTCGCCAAAATGACTGTAAACAGTAGCCTTAGACACTCCCGCTGTTTTGGCTACTTTATCCATACTGGTAGCTGCATAACCATTCGCCAGAAATTCCTCCATTGCACCTTTTAAAATAGCTTCGGTTTTGACTTCTGACTTGGAACGCTCTGAACTGTTTATTTTGGTTTTATTCATATTTTTTATTGCAGCAGCATAGTTTCCAAACTAGTGCATTTTGCTTTATTTATGCCAGTTTCGCTGATCTTTATTATAGGCTAAACTAAACGGTTTAGTCGTAAACAAACTTGAGATGATCTAGAAAAATAAGCACTTGAAGATTATTTTTCTTTCAATGTTTCAACCACAAAATCGAATGCCTTAAACGGATAAAAGTTATGCGTAAATCGAATATTTATTCGCTTTTCGTAACTAACTATACAAATTTATCAAACAAATCTACATAATCTTGATGGTAACAAGGTCAAACACTATTAATAATTTCAGCTTCTGCTTCCTTGCATAAAAAGTATTTACAGTTTTCAGCTCAATTTTTAATTAAATCCATTACCAAGATTTATACTTATGACTACTGAATCCGATACCAAAATCAAACTTAATAAAGTAGAAAAAGTCAAAGCAGCCAAAGATGGTCTGGATGTCAAAAATGAGCTAGAACATTTTGCTCAGATAGGCTGGGAAGCAGTTGATAAGGCAGATTTAGAAACTCGTCTCAAGTGGGTAGGGATCTTTTATCGCCCAGTGACTCCTGGACAATTTATGCTCAGAATGCGCATTCCTAATGGAATAATTAACAATGAACAAATGCGGGTATTAGCCAGCGCGATCGAACGTTATGGAGAGGAAGGTACGGCAGATATTACCACTCGCCAAAATATTCAATTGCGGGGTATTCGCCTAGAAGACATTCCTGAGATTTTTGGCAGATTCAGAGAAGTCGGCTTAACCAGTATCCAATCTGGGATGGATAATGTACGAAACCTAACAGGTTCTCCTGTGGCAGGGATCGACCCCGATGAGTTGATCGACACCCGTGAAATGAACCAAAAAGTTCAAGACATGATTACCAATAAAGGTGAAGGGAACTACTCCTTTAGTAATCTACCGCGCAAATTTAATATTGCGATCGAGGGAGCGAGAGATAATTCAATTCACGCTGAGTTAAACGATCTCGCTTTTATACCAGCCTATAAAGATGGTGTTTTAGGTTTTAACGTCTTAGTGGGAGGATATTTATCCGCTCAACGATGTGCCGAATCAATTCCCTTGGGAGTTTGGATTCCCGCTAAAGATGAAGAAGTAGTAGAAATGTCTCGCGCTATTCTAACTGTATATACCGACAATGGTGCTAAAGAAGGTTTAAGAGCGAGTCGCCCCAAGGCGCGTCTGATGTGGCTGGTGGAAACATGGGGAGTAGAAAAATTCCGAGCAGAAATAGAAAAAGAATTAGGCAAGCCCCTCCCTGATGCTGCACCGAAAGATGAAATTACCCAAGATAAGAAAGATCATTTGGGAGTCCACCCTCAAAAGCAGCCAGGATACAGTTATGTGGGTTTGCACGTGCCAATGGGTCGTTTAGCAGCAGAACCTATGTTTGAATTAGCTAGGCTGGCAGAGGTATATGGAAATGGTGAAATTCGCCTAACGGTAGAGCAAAACGCGATCATTCCCAGTATTGCTAACGAAAATATAGCCACCTTTCTCAGTGAACCTTTACTGGAACAGTTCACGATTAATCCCAATACCCTAACTCGTTCGGTTATTTCTTGTACAGGAGCGCGTTACTGTAATTTTGCTCTAATTGAGACGAAGGAAAGAGCTTTGAAATTAGCTCAAGAACTGGACCAAGAATTAGATATTCCTAACCGTGTTCGTCTTCATTGGACAGGATGCCCTAATTCCTGTGGGCAACCTCAGGCAGGGGATATAGGTCTTATGGGTACTAAAGTACGTCAGGATGGTAAAGCAGTAGAAGGGGCAAAGATTTTTGCAGGTGGGAAAGTTGGCAAAGGCGCGGAATTGGGAAATCTAATCAATAAAGGTGTCGCCGTGGACGACATAAAAACTACATTGCGTAGTTTATTAATCGAAAAGTTTAACGCCACATTAAAAGATGGCGTAACTATCGAAGAGCCTCAAGGGACAGTAGAAGCTCCAAATGCTGATAGTGAAGCATCATCAGTGAGTTCTACTAGTTCTACTAATTCTACTACCAAAGTATTTTTTGCCAATTCCTGGAAAGAATCAGCCTGCACTGAAAATGAATATATTTTGGATGCAGCAGATAAATCAGAGATCGAGATCGAAAGTAGCTGTCGTGCTGGTACTTGTGGCACCTGCACAGCAAAAGTCTTGAAAGGAGAAGTAACCTACGAAGAAGATTATGATGCTTTAGGCAGTTTAGAACCAGGAGAAGTTTTAACCTGTTGCGCCAAACCAGTTAGTTCGATAGTTATTGATGCTTAAACTGAGATCTTGCACCTAGTATGTAATTTATCTGTTTTATGAGGGTAAAGGGGAAAGATTCAGCTTGGGCTTTTAATAGAGTAAGAGGGAAAGTCATAGCTACTATTGCTGTAGTAGTTAAAATCTTTTGTCCGATATTTGTGAGAAAAATCATAATTTATAAATCATAATAAATATAAGTAAACATTCATAAATTTTTTTAAATCAACAGTGGATAACCAGATAGTCCAATCTCACGTTTGGCTAAACCGCCTCGCATTAATCATCATGGCAGTCATGCTTGTGGTCGGCTTTGGCATTCTGGGTATTTATTGGCAAAAAGTTTCCGATCCTTATGCCCACGAAGTTTTGTCTCTGGAAGGAGATCTCCAGAACGGATTGGCTATTTTCCAGATTAACTGTGCAGGATGTCATAACTTGCAAGCTGATCGAAATGTTGGTCCAAGGTTAGAGAATATTTCTAAGCGCAGATCTCAGCGAGATATTATTTCCCAGGTAATTAGTGGCAGAACCCCTCCCATGCCTAAATTTCAGCCCAGCCATCAGGAAATGGCAGATTTACTTAGTTATTTGAGTCAGCTTTAGGTGATTTCCATCAAAGAAAGTACCAAGTATTGCTGTCACATCACTAGCTGCTCTGTCGATTTACTGGTATATTTATTTCTAGAAATCACCTTATTAGTTTGAGCAATACAAGTTGTTTGAGCCCGATGGGGTCGGGGAATAGCCAGATGACCATGAATACCATTAAGGAGCAAAAGAAACTCAGATAGAGGTCGAGATTCAGCACCAGTGCCAGGCTAATAGCCAGGGGAGAAGCGATCGCCATTTTGAGTAACTTGCGTCGATAGATCTTATCCATAAGTTTTTAGATGTAGTTTTAAGATGATGCCTCGTCGGCTAAGTCCTTCAACTCCGAGGCGATCCCGCTCAAGCCGTAGATCGCGGCGGACAAACGCTTAATTTCACTGGGGTCGAGATCGGCGGGCCGGTGAGGGTCGGTTTCAATTTGTAACAGGCGAGCTCGGATAGCGGTTTTTAGCCCAGGGAGATTGGCAAGAAAATTGACGGGTGCTTGAGATGTCCGCAACGCAGCAGGCTGGCTAAAGTATTCAAAGGTGGCGCCAGTTTCCTGCATTAAGGGGTCGAGTTCAGCTTGCATAATCAGATACAGGCGATCGCCATCTCCTCCCTCCAGAGCAAGACCGATATCGGCAACTAACCAAAATAGCGATTTGACGCGCGTTTGCAACGCCATCCAATGTTCGTACGGTGCCGTATTGGTGAATGGAGACCACAGTTCATTTTTGGCATTTCCCAGCAAGGAGTCGATGGCGTTAAGCTGCTGCACAATATCGAGTCTCATTTGCTTGCGGGATGGAGCGTTTGCAGCCAAATGATCTTGCTGGTAATCGTCGATAACCTGATCGTAGAGTTCATGGATGCTGGCGATCGCCCGAGCAAACGCTGGATCGAGTTTGTCTTTATCCGAATTGGGCCAGAGGGCAATATTGACCGCCATGCCAACTGCGGAGCCGAGAAAGATGTTCCAAAACCTCAAACCGATGTAGTTAGTGGATTGATTGAGATAGGTTGGATCGCTTGTTGCCATGATTAGCACAATCCCGCTAAATATCAGTACTCGCTTGGGGACACCAAACCAATATCCTCCCGTGAGCAGCACAGGCAGGCCGATCCCCAGAGTGGCATACACATTCCCTTCAAATGCAGTATCCAGCATGATGCCCAAAGTGGCTCCGAGGGCTGCCGATTTAAGTTTATCGAGTACGTACCCGACGGTATCTCCCACAATCGGATGCATACAGAGAATAGAGCCATACAGCACGTATGTCATACGCCTTGAGTGAAAAGCATTCCCAACGGCATAGGCGAGGGCAGCAGCGAGGGCGAGTTTGAGGATGTAGCGGTTGACGTTCGTTGACATTAAGAGATTGGGTCGGGTGATGGATATTTTGTCTGAAAATATTGTCAATTCTGAAAATATTGTCAATGGAGATCGCCTTTTGCAGTGATTACCGGGCGGGTTCGAGGGTGATCGATAAATCGCTGGACACAGCAGAACTGCGCGTCTCCAACCAGGACAAAATCTTCGAGAGGTCTGAGAGCAATCCCTCTAAACGACGTTCGATCAGTCCTATCATCAGGCGACTTATTAGGTCATAAGATTGGGTTGTTCCTGCCGCTCTCATGCTGTTTAACTGGTCTTCCCACCGTTGAAAGTCAAGATAAGGACTCGGTAGTTGTCTTTCAGGATCTTTGTCAATAATTGCCACAGATAATCCAGCAAAGGTTTCACTCAGGCTATCACCCAGAGCTGAGAGTTCGGTCGCGAGTTCTTGCAGCAGGGGATTTTCCCGATTATCTTGGAGTAACCGGCTAAGGGCTAGCAAGTGGCTCAAGATTCTCACTTGCAGGGCGATCGCCTGTTCCCAGTGATCCCGCTCTGACTGGCTCAGACTGCCGGTCATTGCTGCTGTCTTCAGGGCTTTGTTGGCTGCCCGCATCGATCCATCCGCCAGAGCTGTCAAGTCTGACAAGGAGCTGTCATACCGATCGGAACTAAGGTCGGTGCGGAGGAAAGCGCGATCGCTGAACTCCTGAAAGATGCGAAACGTTGCGCTCACCTGTCCCTCGATCCCCTGCTGGTCGAGGATAGGCCAAAACAGGCGATCGACCAACAATCCCAACCCCAATGAAATTGCTAATAGGATTAACATATATACCGTAGTCGTGTATGGGGCTGAAGAGTTCAGCACACTCGATGCCAGAAATAAACCTGCTGACAATAATCCAATGTTTGAGGGCATCCAGGTCTGGATTCCCCACCCTGCCAGCAGGAAATAGAAAAATAGCACGATACTATTGATCCCCCACAACCCGGCAACGAAAGCCGTAGCGAAAAGCAGCGGCAGTAGCAGCGATAGCAATTTCAGTGCGCTAACTCGTTTGAGACCGATGGGGTCGGGAAAGAGCAAGATGACCATGAATACCATTAAGGGGCCGAGAAAACTCAAACCAGGGTCGATATCTAGCACCAGCGCCACGCTAAAAGCCAGGGGGGCAGCGATCGCCATTTTGAGTAACTTGCGTCGATAGGTCTTGTCCATAGGTTTCTACTTACCTTCGTGGAGCGTAAAGCCGTCTCAATTTATTGGACGGATATAAGGAACCGATAGATGGAGACATCTATCGAGCCAGATTTATCTGGCAGTGAGATATTATCCATGATGTGGGTCATTAATATAAGCTAGCACCACTGAAGTACTAATTTTGCCTGTAGTATCAAACATATAGGAATTAGTCCAAAGACTAGGTAGTTTCATTAATACAGGAAACTCTTGTCTAAGATATCTAGATGACCTACCTTTAAAAGCTTTAATAACCTGAGAAATAGAGTGAAAAGGATCGTACTCAACCAAAAGATGAATATGATCTGGAGCAACCTCTAAAGCCTTGATAATCCATTTCTTTTCACTAGCTACGCTGTTAAATATATCAATACAACGCAGCTTCATGTCTTCATTTTTAATCGTAAAGAGCTTTTTTCTTCTACATGGTATCCAAACCAAATGTACGGTAGCCAGTCCCACTGCATGATTATAATGCCGATAAGTTTTTTTAACTGTTTTCATTTAACTATTTATTGTAGATACTTGATTTCTGTCTACAATTCATACTACCATTTCAAGTATGAAAACTTATTCTTTCAAACTATACCAACATAAGCGAAATAAGCATTTGCATTTCAGCATTAACGCAGCAAGTAATATCTACAACCACTGTATTGCGCTGCATAAACGCTACTATCGTTTATTTGGTAAGCATCTGAATAAGAATAAGCTCATGAAACATATCGCCAAGCTGAGAAATAAAAATGAATATTGGCAACTTGTAGGCTCACAAGCGACGCAGGATATCATTCAGCGTATTGATCGAGCCTATCAACTGTTCTTCAAACACCATAAAAAAGGAGTAAGACCACCAAACTTCAGGAAAAGAATTAAGTACAAGTCAATAACACTCAAGCAAGCAGGGTATAAGTTTTTAGATGCTAATCGACTGAGAATAGGAAAGCGAGTATTTAAGTTTTGGAAAAGTAGAGATATAGAAGGTTCGATTAAAACTATCACTATCAAACGCAATCCTTTAGGGGAATTGTTTATTTTTGTGGTGACAGATTATCAAGACAACCAAATCGCACCAATGACAGGTAGCAGCGCAGGG
Source organism: Cyanobacteriota bacterium (assembly GCA_942490675.1). Taxonomy (GTDB): domain Bacteria; phylum Cyanobacteriota; class Cyanobacteriia; order Cyanobacteriales; family Xenococcaceae; genus Waterburya. The sequence continues at coordinate 263,412 of CALNYB010000010.1, forward strand.
TTCGATTTTGGATGCCAGGTTTTTCTAACTTGTTCTGAGGGTATGACAATCAAATCCCCTTTGTTTTTCAAGCAATCAATCAAGCAGATAAAACTCGCTAGCCGCAACCATTCTAGGAAGAAAAAGCGTTCTAATAGCAGAGAGAAAGCCAGAAAAGATCTGGTTAGGGTGCATGAAAAAATAGCCAATCGTCGTCGAGATTGGTTTTGGAAACTCGCCCATGAGCTTACAGCCAAGTTTGATTATTTGTTTTTTGAGACTTTGAATCTCAAAGGTATGAAACGTCTTTGGGGTAGAAAAATTAGCGACTTGGCTTTTGCTGAGTTCCTAAAAATAATCGATTTTGTTGCTAGCAAAAAAGGTAAGGTAGTTAGCTATATAGACCAGTGGTATCCGAGTTCAAAAGAATGTAACGAATGCCATCATGTCTTAGATGAACTTCCTTTAGATGTTCGCTATTGGGTCTGTCCGAATTGTTCTGCCAGACACGGAAGGGATTCAAATGCAAGCCGAGTAATTTTAAGAGTTGGGGCTTCAACTCTGGGGTTAGGTAATGTCAGCCATCCACAGGATGCAATTGCTGTCTGAACCCCGAATCCACCTGATTTTTAATCGGTGGAGTGGGTCAAAGCAGTCTGTGATCACCCAATTAATTTCGATAAATCCCAGTCAACCAGCGGAGGCTAGCAATGGCATAACTGATTAGCGATCGCTCCGCCACTGTGACTCGCGCTTCACCGAGGGCGCCTTCGGGAATTTTTGTATCGGGTCCATTTCCTTGCGTCCATTTATAACCTGACGGTGCATTCGGATCGGTTTCCAATTCTAAAGCAACTTGTACCACTGGCAAGTTTTGGGCTCGACCATTATCGGGAATTGCATAGGGTACTGGGTTTTGAATCAAGGCATCCGCCAGTTCAGAGTCGCCTACAATGCTGGCAACCTCCTGAGCTGTTACCGTTTTTGAAGACACCCAAGTCACGTTAGAGGGAATTGCGCCGTATTGCTCACGGGTACCACCAAACCGCCGATTGGTTAGTAGGTGAGGGCTTACTTCGGCAGTCATTCCTTTACTGATACGGTTGGCATCTTCTGGGGTAAAAAAGGCAAAGGTCTTAACTTCTAAGTTCTGGTTATCATCGACTCGCAAGGTTCCCAATGGGCTACCAACCTGTACGTACTCACCAGGGTTGGCACTGAGCGTCATCACCGTACCCTCATAAGTTGAAATAACCAGACTCTCCGTCGCGATCTGGGATTCTAGGTTGAGAATATCGCGCTTGAGGTCATCGATCTGGTTCTGGCGCTGGGTGTTAGCCTGTAAGTCATCTAACTTCAGGTTGGCCGACTGTGTCCGCAGGTTTTCCAGTTGAGACCGCAGATTTTGGTTTTGCGCCTTCAACGAGATTGTAGACGAGATTAATTCTTCTTCTTTAGCACTCAAAGCTTCTAGTGAGGCAAAGAGTGTGGTGCGCTCATTCTCGTTTTGCTGATATAAGTTTTCGGCACTGACAAAATCTGAGTTAAATTCAGCAATTACTCCATCTTGAATCAATACCTGCCCTGCCTCAAAGCGCCCCTTGGACAAAGCAATAAACTCCTTGAGTTGAGCGATCCGTTCTTCATATGCTGCGCGCTGTTTTTTGACGGCAATTATTGCCTTTTCGTTAGCTTCGATCTCCTTAAGATTGGCATCAATTTGCTGGGGAACCGAAATACTTTCTAATTCCAAGGTTTGTTCTTGTAGCTCGCTGCGAAGATTTTGGGCATTGGAGATCGCCAGATTTTCTAACTCATATTCAGCCAGCTTCTGCTGCTGGTTCGCAAGTTCCTCTTGCAGGTCGGGTAAATCGAGGACAGCTATAATTTCTCCTACACTGACGCGATCGCCTGGTTTAACCCGCATCTCAAGTACCTGTCCCCCAGAACCCCTCGGTTGAAAGGAGATAATCGATCGCGGTTGAATCAAAATTGATTGACCAACGACCCGAATCGGGATGCGTCCCGTCACACTCCACAATCCAGTAAGAACTGTTAAAGAGATGGTCGGTAAGAGTCGGAAAATCAACTTTGTTTTTGACGGAGGAGAAGTCTTAATATCAGCTATTGAAGTATTTCTGCTATCTCCACCAGTACTTTTCTTTGTATCTTGAATCTCTTGTGCAGATGAAGAGTTGGTTGGGGAAGTTGGCATTGCTAAAAAAGCGATTTGCTAAAAGCAAAAACAGTTTTTTCTTAAGGTAACTCGTAAAATTACTTAAGTATAACTACAAGCATACCATATATTTCCCAGTTGATTGGTTGATTATAATTCTATCTCCTACAATTCTCTGACGAACTAACAAGTTGTTTGCGCAATAATAAGTATCCATTTTCAAGACAGGTTTATTGTTACACGATCTGACATGAAATCAGAGCGTCTTCATTGAAAGAGTAAATCGCGCATAATCGATGATATCCGTCTGCAATGATAACTTTTCCATTGACTGAATCTCTGATCAACAGGAGAGGCGATAACTCCGTCCCCGATTGTATTTTCTGTTGATCTTTTGCGACATGACCATTGCTGACTCCCAGTAATGATAAACCTGACGCTCTGAAAATATCTTTTGCTTTGAACCCCGATATCGGTGCGTCTCTCAATTTATTCACATAGGTGGTGGCTTGTTGTTCATCGTAAATCAAGGACAAATAGGACAAAGCTGCTGGATAATCGTGCTCTTCTGGTTTGTCCCGCCACTTGATATTGACTTTTTTGTCTGACATTTTGAGATTACCTTTGATTTTCTTTATCTTACAATTAACATAGAATAAAATAAATTGATAATTACCTATTACCTAATAATTAGATAATTACAAAGAATAAAACGAAGAAAATTATCGTTAGCAATGATGCACCTATCAAAGCACGGGCAATTTGTTTACTTAGCATCCCAATCACCAGAATAAGAGCATTAATCAGCAGAAAAAGTCCTATATAGTCAAGCCTTTCGAGTCCGCGGGCAATTAAGTCATCATCTGGCTCATCCTCTACTGAAGAGGGTTCAGAAAATAAGATAGAATCATCCAAATTATCCGAATTATCGATCATTAGACTTGGAATGGAGGAATTCCAACTTGGCTGACTAGATGGCAAAGGAATAGAGTTGGCTAAAAACTGCTTTTGGGTTATGAAAATGACTAAATTAGTCAAAATAGCGATCGCTAGTAGCCTTTTTAGCTGAGAATTACCGAAGCTTTTCATATAAAAAAATAACTCAAAGACAAATATTAACTCTATAACTATTAATTGGATAAACTGAAAAGCTAAAAGCTGATAGCTACGAACAGA